>CP064992.1 GCA_016699935.1 Candidatus Saccharimonadota bacterium | reverse complement strand
CACTACGAAGCATGAAACCGGCACCGAAAAATCCAAATTTTGAAATGAAGCGAAAATTGGCCAAATACTCTCTGGAGCCGGTGCAAATGAGGTAAAACCTACAGCTTTGTCCATGAACGCGTCCTGATGGGCGCCGGCCAGAAACCCTGAGCAGGCATTTAGACTTGGCAACGCTCTGAGCCCAGACTTACAATATTACCGCTCAGTGTACTGCCTAGTCTACTAGACAAAGTCCACGGCAATATCAAAGCTGGTCACGACGAATTTGCCTTATTCGAGCTGGGTAAGGGGCATGACAAAAATCTTTCAGACGACGAAGGATTGCCAAAAGAACTCGAGTACGTCGAGCTTGTGTATGCGGCTAAAAATCACATGCTGGTGCAGCATATTACCAAGTTCGACGTCTGGTGGACGAGCTAGCCACTCGGATTGGTCTGAAAATAGAGTATCGTACTCAGAGAATGCTAGTAATTTTGCAGCACATGCATTGTTTAACCTAAGCCGTTCGGCTGAAGTCTATACCACCGATGGTGTTTTGCTGGGCTTGTCGGTGAACTAAATCGGTCAGTCATTCGTGCCTTCAAACTGCCAGACTATGTGGCGGCGTTTTCCACTTGGTTTCGTAGGGCTGTTAGATGCGGCTAATCGTGGGGGCAATAGCTATCAGCCATTGGCGCGTTTTCCCTCACCTCAGTCAAGATATTTCACTCTCAAAGTTGCGGCCCATACGAAATTTGGTGATGTTTTGCGACAGCCCAAATGCTATTCAAAAATTTGCAATCGGACAAACTTAAACTGGAGTTGACACCACTAGGCATTTATCAACCAGATGATGGCCAAACCAAGACCATCACTCTCCGTCTCAAAGCTGTCAACTACGATCGAACGCTTACCGATACTGAGGTTGTTACATACTTAGTGGCAATTGCCACAGCAGCATCAGATGAGCATAATGCTACGAAACTATAGCTTGATTGCCGGCGCTAGGTCGTAAACCATGAGACTATCTGTTTCTGTAATATTTTGTACAATTTTGGACTAGCAAAACAGGTATAATCAAGCATAGCAACTAAATATGGAGGCGCTAGAAATGTCAAAAACAGTCATTGGGATTGTCGCAGCGGTTGTCTTGGCGGGTGGTCTATTGGGTTTTGTCTTGACCCGTTCGGACGACGAAACAAACTCATCGCATCTACAAAACAAGCAGCTCCCAAGATACTAAAACGGTCTCGTCGGCGGACAATAAGTCTGCTCCTATTTCGGAATTTTTATCAGCCAATCAGAACAAAAATGTACCTACAGTGATGAAAGAGGCACAGGTACAATGTACTTTTCATCTGGCCGGCTACGCAATGATATTTCACAGATTAAAGATGGTGCTACCACTGGGGTGCATATGATTATTACCGACGCAGCTCAATACATGTGGTTTGATAGTCAGCAAAATGGACTGAAATTTGCCTTTTCAAAAACTGAGCCAAACGCAAATGCTACCAAACAGGGTGGTTTAGATGCTACGCAATCGTACGATTTTCGTTGTGTCAGCTGGAATGTTGACGAGTCATTTTTCACCCCTCCTGCTACGGTTACATTTACCGATTTGACACAGCTGCAAGTCCCTGGCATGTAACGAGGCTTAGTGGCAAAGATATTTTGCCATCAGAGAACTACTGGGTCGACTGCTATACTGAGGGCAAATGAAGAGTTTATTTAGGATTGTTCGGTTTACTAAAGAATTGTGGCCTTATTACTTTGGTGTGGCGGTATTTTCCATCTTGGTGGCTGCCACAACCCAGGTTCAGCCACTACTAACCAAAACAATTGTCGATGAAATAACGAAACTTATCGGTCAACAGGATGTCCGTACGACGGTGGTTGTCTGGGCGGTAATCGGAATTTTTCTAGCCGATCTTGGCCAAAACATCTTCAGCAATATCGGCGGCGTCATTGGCGACCAGTTGTAAGCCCGTTTTGCGAAAGACACTGAGCGAGCGGTACTTTGCCCATTTACTCAAACTGCCTCAGCGTTATTTCGATGCAGCGAGCTAGCGGCAAAATTCCTCAACCAGCTCAATCGCAGCATAGATCAAATAACAACTTTTGCTCAGGCTTTTTCCAATAACTTTTGCAGTTTATTTTTGTACCATTTTATCTCTAGCGATCATTAGTTTTATTCCTGGCAAGTGCACTTATGTTGCCGCCTTGTACCCTATATTCATATGGCTGACGACCCGAAATTAGGTGAGCAAACGGCGCCTACCAAACAGCGATCAATGGTGAATCAGGGACGCCGCAACTAGCTTGTTCCGGAAGCTGTCGGGCAAATAAAGGTAGTAAAGCTTTGGGGCAGGAGCAGCGCGAACTCAGTCTTTTAGGCAGCGCTACGCCACAATTGTCCAGACAACTTGGCCGCAAAGTAAGCTCTGGCATGGTCAAGATTTCAAGCGTAAGCTCGTCTTGAACGTCATATTTCTAGCGGTCTACGCCTACATTTGCCTAGAAGCAGTCCATGGTAAGTATGGTCTTGGCACAATGGTGCTTTTACTACAGTATGCGGCGCTCATTCGCATGCCGATTTTCAGCATTAGTTTCATAGTAGATCAAAGCCAGCGAGCGGTGGCGAATACCCGGGATTATTTTGCGGCCATGGATGAAGAACCAGAATCGCTTACGTCAGAGCAGGGTAGCCTGCCGACTACATCACACGGTGAGGTGAAGTTTACCAATGTTATTTTTGGCTATGAGGTGAAACAGCCGGTACTGAATGGTGTGAGTTTTCGGCTATCTCCAGGTACTAAAACGGCGCTGGTAGGCGAGAGCGGTGAGGGCAAAACTACAATCACCAGCTTACTTCTTGGTTTGTATCAGCAGCAGTCGGGTATGATCGAAATAGACGGGAAAGATATACGCACAGTGTCTCGCGCTGGTCTGCGTGCAGCATCGAGCGTGGTGTTTCAAGAGCCCGCACTTTTTAGTGGATCAGTTTTGAAAATATTGCTTACGGGCGTCCCGAAGCAACCGACGAACAAGTAAAAGCTTTCGCTGCAAGAGCTGCCAATGCGCACGAATTTATTGCGAAGTTTGAAAAGGATACGAGGCGGAATAGTACAACGGTTTAAGCTAAGCGGTGGGCAAAGTGAAGAATCGCCATCGCATCGGCACTACTGAAGGATGCGCCCATCCTCATCCTTGACGAAGCGACCAGTAGTCTCGACAGCAAAAGTGAGCACCCCGTTCATCAGGCACCTGAACGGCCATGCGGGACGAACGACCTTATCATCGCTCTACCGCCTCAGTACCATCCAGTCGGTAGATACGATTATTACACTCAAAAATGGTAGGGTTGACGAACAGGATCGCCAAATAAGCTCGCGACAAGTGGTGGCCTGTACGACGAACTTCTCAAGCTACAGCAAAGCCACACCGCCGCTGACACAAAGCGCCTCAAGCAGTATGAGCTGCAGGGTTGAATATCCACAGGGGACATGTTTGAAATGTTTGTTGCTGGGCTTGTGCAGGTGGGGATACATGTGTCAAACTGGGGGTAACGTAATGGAGGGTTTGTATGTCGACAACGCGACTGCGCGATAGGATTTTTGCAGGGTTTGGAGCTGTGTTATTTTTGGTTACAGCATCAGCATTTACGGTCATGGTTATCATAGACATGGTAAAAAAAGATGATAAACCAACCCAAATAGCCCAGAAGGAAGAAATTTTGCCAGCTCCGGAAGTGTTCAAGCCTGAAGCCGATGTGACCGAGCTCCAAACCACCGATCTCACTGAGGGCAGCGGTGTTCAAGCGAAAAGTGGCGATACACTCGTTATGAAGTACTACGGTACGCTTGCGAGCGATGGCACTATGTTCGATGAAAACTACACAAAAGACACTAGTTTCAGTTTCAAGCTTGGTGGTGGCCAGGTCATACAAGGTTGGGACCAGGGACTTGTCGGTATGAAAGTGGGCGGAGAGCGTCGGCTCGTGATTCCGTCGACACTCGCGTATGGTGAAGCTGGCCAGGGTGCGATTCCAGCCAACTCAGATCTCGTCTTCGTGGTTAAACTCATTAGGATCCAGAAATAATGGCGGCGCTAGCAGATTTCGCTCCAGTTGATAGTGTGCCAGAGCTCGTTATGGACGACCGAGTTGAAGGCACTGGCGATACCGTACAGCCTAGCGCAACGGTCACGTGCCATTACACTGGCGCCATCGCCAAGAGCGGTGAAGTTTTTCAGAGCTCTCACGATTTTGGCCGAGCCATTAGCTTCCCGCTTACAGGTGTTATCGCTGGTTGGACGCAGGGCGTTCCGGGTATGAAAGTGGGCGGCACGCGCCGCTTGCTCATCCCAGCTGCTTTGGCGTACGGTAGTAACCCACCCTACGGCTCTGGCATCCCTGCTAACGCCGACCTCGTCTTCGACATTGAACTTGTCTCAATTGACTCATAACTCCACTAGCGTAACGACTGCTAATGAGTGTAGCGAATGAGACGGCAGCTGAGCTTTAGGGCAGAAGGCCAATGTCTTGGACTGAACGATGTATCATCATGCATGGAAGTGGCAAGCCCCTGCTGAAATGTATACAAAAACACAATATATAGCGGTATTGACTTTACCATAAGCACCATATATACTTATTCGTACAGTTTTGTCATAGTCTCTCAAACAAAAACTGCTACAATAAAAACCTACGTATAACCAGTGGAGGGTTATTTCATGGTCAAAAACATCACTATTTTTACTACCAAAACATGCGCATACTGTCCGATGGTCAAAAAGTACCTGGCATCCAAAGGTTTGAGCTATGACGAAGTTAATCTCGATGAAGAACCACAGCGCCAGCAAGAAGCCCTAGCTATCTCCGGCGCCTTGACGGTCCCAGTTACCGTTGTGACCCGCCAGGACGACTCACAAGAGGTCGTAGTGGGCTATAACCTGGCTAAGCTCGCCCCCGCCATCGCCTAAAAAACCGTTTTTGTGGCGCATTGCTGCGTTGCCAGTTCCAGTGCTTCCTCATCGTATTGAAATACGGCTCAGTTTGCGCTTCACTGTCGCCTAGCACTGCACTCACAAAAGCCAGTTTTTCAATCGATGGTAACTTGATACAATGGAGAAACTATGGAAAAGCGGACAAAGGAAAATTCACATACCGTAATTATGATTGGCGCCGGCCCGGCTGCACTTAGTGCTGCCGTGTATACCACGCGCGAAGATATCGAAACACTACTTCTCGAAAAAGGCGTACCAGGTGGTTTAGCTGCTGTGACAGATTGGGTCGATAATTACCCAGGCTTCCCAGATGGCCTCGCAGGGCTAGAGCTGGCTGGGAATTTGCAGAAACAAGCCGAGCGCTTTGGCGCAGTCATTGACTTCGGTGAGGTAACGGCCTTGCACGATGAAGGTGAATGGAAACACCTGGAAACGACGCTTGGTGACCTGTACGCCCGCGTGGTGCTTGTCGCTACTGGCAGTGACTACAAAAAGTTGGGCATCCCCGGCGAGGCTGAATACTACGCCCGCGGTGTTCACTATTGTGCTACCTGTGACGGTGCATTTTACCGAGACAAACGGCTTGTGGTCGTGGGCGGTGGTAACTCGGCCGTCCAGGAAGCTATGTTTTTGACACGCTTTGCCAGCCATATCGATCTAATGGTGCGCAGCCGCATGCGGGCTAGTGATGTTTTGCAAAAAGAACTGCAAAAATTCGTCGACAAAGGGAAAATTACCGTACACCTTGCGACCACGACTGATGAAATCATTGGCGACAAAGATGGCAAAGTCGTCCAGGTGAAGGGAACAGATACGAAAACTGGCAATGAAGTAAAGATCGATACTGACGGCGTGTTTGTTTTTGTAGGCTTAAAACCCAATAGCGAGTTTGCCGGCGGCCAGCTAGAGACCGACGAGCTCGGTTTGATTAAGACAGACGAAAACCTTATGTCTAGCATGAATGGCGTGTTTGTAGCAGGCGATATCCGCTCTCACGCCACTATGCAGATTGCCAGCGCCGTCGGCGAAGGCGCCACCGCCGCCCTAAAATCCGCGAATACCTCGGAAGGCCACGTTGACGTTATGGAGGAAGTGTAATGGCAGGAGCATTCGTATTGCCTGGAACAAAACCGACAGGTGACGTGTTGGCTCATAATGAGAGTTTACTCGTTGTTACTGATGCAAGTAATTCACCATGTTTTCCGGAAACTGACATAAGTGCAGCAGAAGCATTCCGAGCGAGTGATTTGAGGATTTCGATTGCTCGTAAAATTTATAAAGTTAGTTGCCCGAAACTCTGGCGCAAAATGACAGATGGAGAAGGATACTCCTAGAACTTGCAAATATTTTTTACGTTCTAGGGGAAAGATCAGCAAAAAATTACCACCACCAGTTGCAATATTTGCATGGCTGGCGCAGTAGCATGGTTTGCGAGCGATTTTAGAATCTGCAAATCGAATGATGTGGTTTATGTTGGTTCCACGGATGAATTGGCTACTTTGAGAGATGGAACTTCTCTAGCGGGTGACTGCGACCTTTATTACCTGAACAAGAAGAAATCAGGCGGCTATTTTCGGCCAGAGGCCTATTTTTCTTAAGGCTAATTGACAGTGAATTAAAAGCAGACTCTTAGCGGTAGACGGTGGGTTCAGCCAAGAACAAGGGCAAGTGAAGATGCTCAAGCGAAAGAAATAAATGATTAGGGCTTATACTATGGGCTGCAGGTTTGACTCACGACGATGAAGTTTTCCAAAATAAATAGTAAGTAGCTTCTGTAGTAGTTATAGATTAGGTATTGGTGTGGGGATGCCGTCAGCTTCGAGTGCGACATCTAAGCTAGGGAAATATTAATGATGTATGAACATTATCGTCGTCGGAGAGCTAGGGTGTTTGGAGGATGACGTAGTAAAACAGGATGGCAGAGGGGAGTTCTATGCTTAGGCCGGCTGGGAATTCGTATTTTGAATTTTTTGTGCCAATGCTCGAAACGATTTTCTGATTTTTGTAGGCTAAAAGAACGGTGTCTTATCACCGAAGCTACCCAGACAAAGTCAGGTAGGACGGCTATTTGGCCACAGACATACATGGCATAGTGGTGATTTGTGATTGCCCAAAAGCCAACCCCAATGTTGCGAAAAAGTCTATCGTGAAGAATATTTTCCAGAAACGAGAGCTGTCACGTTTGGCATGGTCGATGCCATAGTGAGGCAACATATCGAGAGCAAAGTGCGAAGCAAGCGCCAGCGGCACGCCTATAGGCCAAGGCACAAATTTGCCTATCAAACCACCGACAAGCGCATGGTTGAAGCCAATCATTGTTTTTACTATATCATGCTACAAATCGGTGTAGCCACTGTAGTAGTCGTAGATTAGGCGTTCGCGGGGTATGCCGGCAGTTTCGAGATCGGCGCCTAGGCTTTCGACAAATTTTTGGCTACCCGAAAGGTAGATGAGGCTTGTAGATTGGGTGTTAGGCAAAACATCATCAACCCTGAGACGGGTGGGGTAGTGCAAATCTATTCGAGTGAGGTGCGGCACTTCACCTGGGATGAGGTTTTCCAATCTGTCGTCTTCACCCCGTCGCACCCACAACAGCGAAATAGGATGTGCGAGGTCGGACCTTGCACACTCATCGAGCATGGAAAGGTAGCTGGCCAGGGCAATACCCTGGGCGACGAATATGATTGGGGTGGTGGCAAGTCGTGGTAAAACAGCATCGCCGTGGGGTTCGTCGATACGCATTGTATCTCCCGACTTCAGAGCAAACAGATGTGTTTTATAAATGCTGAGCGGCGGATTCAGCCGCGTAATAAAGCGAATATCTGGATCTGAAGGGTGAGAAATGAGGCTAAAGGTGCGGTGCTGTTTACCTCGTGGGTCATCAATGTGAAAAGGGAAGGTAAACCGAGCATATTGCCCCGGAGTGTACTCAACCTCTGTGTTTGGTCGAAAACAAAACTCACAAACATCTGGCGCAATGACTTGCTTGCTTATAAACCTAACATTCATCCTCCCAGTCTACCAGACCGCCGACTACAAAATAAACCGTACGGCCGTACGGTTTAAAAATACGTAGATCATCTGTTTTAACCCGACCTGAGATAATAATTATTTTTCGAAATCTCTGGTAATTTATCTTAGCAAATCAAAATAAACCGCACGGCCGTACAATTTAAAAATAGGGCATAAAGCCATTCGAGACGGCAAGTAGTATGACGTATATTTGTGGTTAAATATGATCGAAGTAAGTCCATCACAGGTAATTAAACCGCACGGCCGTACGGTTTAAAACCATTAACAGAGTGATGTGTCGTGTCCATACCTTTATGGGAGGACAAATAGCTTGAGGGCATCTGTGTTAGCCCAAAATAACTGTAATGGCCGTACGGTTTAAATGAAGATATGCTGTTCGGGTTTAGGTACTGGGTTGGTATGTGTGTGGAGAGGCAAGGCATCATCAGAGCGGGCTAGCGTTTGGTGAACAGGTCAGGGCGGTGTGATAATGCCGTAGAGATAGGGGCGCCATTTTTGCTTGGCAGCGGTTATTTATGGTGTAAGGAGTTAGCTGGAAGCCACTTCGCTTCATACCTTTAAAAGCCACGCAGAGCCACCGCCGGTTCATGCTAATACGTTTGGTGTGCAACTTGCGCACGGTAGTTGCCCGTACTCCAGACCATTTATCGATGACAACGAGCTGTATACCAGGAAGCTGTCGCGCACTCTTGCAAGATATGAAAGTCGTAAGACGCTACTGCAAATCTTAAGTCGCCAGCCGCGCTTTCAACCGATCCTGATGATGCCGATTGTTTGCTTGGTGGCCCACCTGGTCGATTTCATCACTGATGTCGCAGCGGTGGGCGATAGCTCGGATGGTATGGTCAAGCGCTGGTAAAATCACGCTTGTGCCGAGAAGCTCTGCATACGTCGTTCGGGCAACAAGACTTCTGCTGCCATTTGGTCAACTGCCGCATCGTGGTGAACGACGGCGACGCTGTCCCGGGTGACACGGACATCCAGCTCGACTGCATCTGCCCCGTGCTCATGGCTTCTCGAAGCTTGCAAGTGTGTTTTCGGGGCTAAGTCCCCGGGCGCCGCGGTGCCCAATGATTTTCATGTCTATAGTGTACAATATTGCTGGATGTGAGTGTACTGGCACAGTGCTTGCCAAGGACGAACTACCAATAACCAACCACTAATTCGGAGGAAATATGCCAGATTTTAACGTAGTACTAACCCCGGGTGATGTTGACGCTGGACTCATCAATACCGTGGTGGAAATTCCAAAGTGGTCAACACTCAAGATTGAGTGGAACCGTAACGTTGCGGCGTTTCAGCTGGACCGCGTAGAGCCGAGTATCTTTGCGAAACCAGTAAACTACGGCTTCATTCCTCAGACGCTTGACGAAGACGGTGACGAATTAGATACACTTGTCCTCACTAATGAGCCTATCCCAACAGGTGTATTTTTAGAGGCGATTGTTATTGGTGTGCTTAAATTTGAAGATGACGGCGAAGTGGACGATAAAATCATCTGCGTGCCAGCCGATGACCGCAACACTGACGATGCCATCAAAAGTCTCGATGATCTGCACGGCCGCTGGCGGCAGAAGATTGAACACCACTTCATGCACTACAAAGACCTGAAAAAACCCGGCTCCACCAAAGTGCTCGGCTGGGGCGATGCCGAAGAAGCAAAGCGCATCATTAAAGAATGTATAGCACGATACAAAAAATAAGATGCAAAAAATAGTTCCAGCTGATGCAGTTCTCATACCCGAGCATGCGACATGCGTCTTCAGGGGCGAGATATTTGATGTTTACCAGTGGCCGCAGATACTTTTTGACGGATCGACGGAAACGTTCGAGATGCTACGCCGTCCCGATACCACAAGCGTAATCTGCCTAGTGGAGGGGAAAATTATTGTGCTCGACGAAGAGCAACCCAACAGTGGCAAGCGCCGCAGTTTCCCGGGTGGTCGGGTCGACGAAACTGACACAGACATTATCGCGGCCGCTCAGCGTGAAGTACAGGAAGAGACCGGTTTCACATTCCAAAACTGGCGGCTCGTGAAAGTCTGGCAGCCGGTGAAGAAGATGGAGTGGTTTGTCTATCTTGTCCTAGCCTGGGAGCCACTGATCAAAGGAGAAACCGCCCACGAACCCGGCGAAAATATCACCGTAGAATATCTCGATTTGGCAGAGCTGAAACAGCTAGCGAATAAAAAGTCGGGTTTCTCGGTGAGAGCGCTGATCTGCTAGCGGGTGTCGCAAATCTGCCTGAGCTTATTGCCACCCCTGAGTGCAAGGGAACATCGATTATCCGCTAACAAACTTTAAATACATACTTGCGCGGGGAGTATAGTATATGGTAGGCGTACAATAACAAACTAGAAATAGACACAGATATGCAAAAACACATGAGGCGGTACAACCAGAAATTACTACTACTGCAAAAGTATTAGTTTATAACAGCAGAACCGGGAAAGTCCTTGTAATCTGGAAGACAGTAAACCGAGACGGGATGACCCAGCTGATACCTGACTTGCCCGGTGGAAGATACGGTACTGAAGATGCCGATGCCGCCAAATTAGTTAGTAGTAAACTTGGTATAGGTAACGGGCTTATTAGTAATCAGCTTTACTTAGAATGTACTGCCCGCAGAGAGGCAGTAGAGGAAACCGGAGTGGTACTTAGGCGGGCTGGTGCTTTTGCCAGCCATATCGGGCCAAGAATCAGCGGAAAGGGCGGGCAAAAACAAAGAGTATTGTTCGAGGCGATAGTAGATAACCCCGAAGTAATCACCAGTGATGAACATCCTGGCGGCTACACCTGGGAAGATCCTAGAAGGATACCTGAAATATTCAAAGGATCGCCTTGGCACGACTTGGCCCAAGTAGCGATAGGTGATGTTTCAGTTATGAGTGATGTTGCTCCATAGCCATATGGATTTGGTGAATTTTGGTTTACAATAGAGACATAAGCAAGATAAATCTATAGAAGTGGGAGTGATGGTATGAAGACAAAAGTGGCAATCAATGGGTTTGGGCGAATTGGGCGCAACGCCTTCAAAATTGCTCACGCACGCGATGACATCGAGGTGGTGGCAGTCAATGACCTCACCGACACAAAGACGCTCGCCTATTTACTAAAGCACGATACCAACTATGGGACATATGACCGGGAAGTCAGCTACGATGATAAAATATCATCGTCGATGGCCAGCCCATACTCGTTTGCGCCGAGAAAGATCCAAACCTGTTGCCGTGGGGAGAAATGGGCGTCGACGTCGTCATAGAGAGTACCGGTCGGTTTACCGACAAAGAAGGAGCCGGCGGGCATCTGAAAGCTGGCGCCAAGCGGGTCGTTATAAGCGGTCCCACTAAGAGCGACGGCATCGACACAGTGGTGCTCGGCGCGAACGACGACGTGCTGCAGGGAGCAACAGAGATTATCAGCAATGCCAGCTGCACGACGAACTCACTCGGTGCTGTTATGAATGTGCTCGAAACCGAGTTTGGCATAGAAAATCCATGCCACGACCGTCCATAGCTACACGGCGAGTCAGGTCGTGCAGGATGCGCCATCTAAGGACCTCCGCGAGGGTCGCAATGCTGCCGAAAATATCGTACCAACCAGTACCGGTGCCGCCATAGCAGTGACACTCGCGCTTCCTCAGCTCAAAGACAAATTCGATGGCCTCAGTATCCGCGTCCCAACCCCAGTAGTGAGTCTGAGTGACGTGACGGCTTCTTAGCGAAGCGTGACGGTCGAGGAAATAAATGAAGCATTCAAAAAGCCGCTCAGGAACCATACTATCAGGGTATTTTGGGGTTAGCGAAGAACCGCTCGTCAGTTCCGACTATATCGGCAATAGCACAGTGGTGTGGTAGATTTGTTGCTCACCAAGGTAGTGGGCGGTAACCTCGTGAAAGTTATGGTATGGTACGACAACGAATGGGGCTACAGTAACCGCCTTGTCGAAGTTGTTGCCGACGCTGGTCGTTTATTGCACGCACAAACCTAGGGAGTAGCCTATGGCATGGCACAATAAGAAGTCACACGCATCATCAGCTTTGGCACCAAAGACAGCGCCGAAGGAAGATGAGAAAGTAGCTAAGTTGAAGGCTACATTAGACAAAATAAATGACCCTCCACCCATGGAAAGGCTTGTTGGTGCTGTTATTCATGCTGACGGTAAGGTTGAAGATCAACGCCCAGCGTCACACCTTGAGGTAAAACCGCCAGCGACCGCCCCACTGACTCAGCCCAAACCAACCACCCTCACAGAAGTTGCCGCCGGATCGGCCAAAACCCATAGCCGTACAGCCGCCACTTTCACCAATAAAACCGGCAACACAGAACGTCGGGCAAAATCAAGAAAAGTTGGATCCACTAGTCAAAATTGAGCTTTTGGCGCACGGTGTTTTATAAAGCAGCAAAAAAGCAACAAACCCCACAGGCTGTTATGACGCCTGTTATCACGCCGACTAATCCTGACCCTGACGCCGTAATCCCGGCTCATATAGCAGAAAAAGAGCACAGGAGCAAAAGGTTGCCGAAGAAGAGGCCAAAAATGGAACGTTACCAAGGCAGCTATTAGCGAGACCAAACTTAATAAGCGAAAAATGTATACCCATACTTGCTACTGGCTTGGGGCGGTACCGGTTGCGTTTATCATGTATACGATCGTTCAAGCGATCGGTGGTGACAACCTACGGGGTTAGTCGTTTCTTGCTTATGACACCAATTTATGTTGTTGGTAGTTATGGCTTGATTGGGTGGATACCGCTTGTGCTAGAATATCTAAAGACACAAAAGGGGTGATACAAACATGAAGCTATTTATTGGGGCTGACCACAACGGATTTGAATTGAAGGCGACTCTTGCTGACTACCTCAAGCGAGGTGGCTATGAAGTGATCGATGTTGGTGACGCCGAAAAACATCCAGATGACGATTTCCCACAGTTTGCAGTTGCAGCTGTCAACGCCATGATAGCAGACCCGTCTACTGACATACGAGGTATCTTGGTGACGAGTGGCGGGCAGGGCATGGCTATGGCCGCAAATCGCTTTAAAGGAATCCGTGCATGTGTGGGGTGGAGCCAAGATACAGTCCGTGATGCACGTAACGACAATGACTGCAACGTGTTGTGTTTGCCGGCACATAGCTTGGATTTTGAGCAGATAGTGGGTATTGTACAGGCCTGGTTAATGACACCGTTCTCTGGTGCACCACGCTACAAACGGCGCATAGAGATGCTCGACGAGCTTGGGAATTGAACAAAACAAGTGGAGAAAGAGGAAATATGAAGCTAGCAATCACCACAGACCACGCCGGGTTTGAAGCCCTCAAGGAGCTGAAAGCTTTCCTGGAGAGCCTTGGTCACGAGTGTGTCGATTATGGTCCGAACGAGTTTGATGCCGAAGACGATTATCCTGAGTTTATGTTTCCAGCCGCTCGCGCAGTCGCGAGTGGTGAGTGCGAGCGCGGTGTCATCATGGGTGGCAGTGGTCAGGGCGAGGCGATGGCAGCGAACCGGATACTGGGGTTCGGGCAGCGCTGTTCTATGGCCCGGTCACGGCAAAAACGGCAGTAGACGCCGATGGTACCATGAGCGATGATCCGTACGAAATCGTCAAGCTTTCCCGCCAGCATAACGATGCGAATGTTCTGAGTTTGTCAGGCCGCTTTTTGACGCTCGAGGAAATGAAAACTGCCCTAAAAGTCTGGCTGGAAACACCCTTCAGTGGTGCAGACCGCCATGCACGCCGTATCCGTAAACTAGATGAGGTATAAACCCAGGTGAAAATGACAGAGATATATATGGCAAATGAAGTAAAAATGGAGTCGTGAGATGAGTGTGAGCATATGTCCGACAGTGACTACCGATGATCCAGATGTCTACCGGGCGCACATGGAAGAAATTGCGACATACGCGACGCGGGTTCATATAGACCTCGGCGACGGTGTATTTACGCGGCAATTAACGGCGGTAGAGGATGTCTGGTGGCCGGGAGGTATGCGGGCGGATTGCATGTCATGTTTCAGGAGCCTTTTCTGCATGTGGCCGCGATAAAGGCGCTCGGACCTCAGCTAGTGATTGTTCATGCTGAAGCCGACGGCGACTTTATGGCTTTCGCCAGGGAAATGCACCGGCACGGAATAGAAGCGGGTGTCTCAATTTTGCGAGAAACGCCAGTTGAGGCAATTATTGGGGCATTGGAAGTAATTGATCATGTGCTGATTTTTGCCGGCACACTTGGTCACAATACTGGTCCAGAAGGGGTCAATTTAGACGTCTTAGCTAAAGCTACTCAGCTACGCCAGCTCAAGCCACAGCTTGAAATCGGATGGGACGGTGGAGCAAATGATACCAATGCTCGACAATTGATGGAAGGTGGCGTAGATGTTATAAACTGCGGCGGCTACTTGCGCGGCTGACCCTGTCGCGGCTTGGCACAAGATACAAAACGTCGTTGGCAACGAATAATATCCTGACTTTCCCTCATTGTCATTCCCGTCCCCAACCGAGTTGAGGATAAACTCCGGCGGGAATCCATACGCTTGCTCCAGCATCTGTGCAATCACTACACCTGACAGTCTCACTTAGCCTTACTCACTCGGCAGTTTTCGGACTGCCAGCCGACTTCTCTTTTGTACCGACAAAGGAAAAACTCGGCCAAAGGCTCCACTTCTCGGTAGCTCAGTTGTTCGTTTTGACAACCGACGCAAGAACTCACTCCAGCTTAGATTGCCACTGGCAATCTAAGCCTCCGCTCAAACAACTTGCGCCGCCTTTCGGTAGTTGTCAAAGCCGACAACAAGCCAGCCGTGAAGCTGCGCATGGCCTCCACTAGTTACATCGCTGACGCGACAAATATTAGCGGCTTACGGCCGCACTCTTATCTCTTATCTCTTAACTCTATCTTGTCTCTTGACTCAAGATTTAGAAGCAAATAACTCGTTTTGCTTGAGGTAGGTAGCGATGGGAGTGGAGACGAGGGCAGAGGCGTCACTTTTAAGGGCAAGTATTGATCGAACCTGAGTGGACGAAATTGGTGCAGCCTGAGCGGAGAGGGGTGAAAGATGCTGGACGATTGCGGAGGTGCGGGGCAATGGAACGCCATTGCGCGGCACGATCATAACGGGTAGGTGTTCGGCTAGCCAGTCGCCATTGAGCCACTGGCCTATGGTCGCGTAGCTGTCGCTGCCAAATACAAACCACAAATCAGCTTCTGGATAGTCACGTAGAAACTCTTGGTAGGTGTCATATGTCTCGGTTGAGATTCCGCGCCGGAGTTCCGTATCGAGAATGCGTAGTCGAGAGTCTCCATGAAACACATCACGAACCACAAGCTCAAGCATAGCCAGTTGTTGCCTGGGCCTCGCAGCGATGTTTTTATCGGTCCGGTTTGCCGAGGGCACGAGCCACACTTCGTCTATTCCCGGCACGGCGAGACACCTTGCAATAATCTCAGTATGCGCCAGTGTTGGCGGGCTAAAACTTCCCCCAAACACAACAACCTTTTGTATCATACTGCATAGTATCTCATATTCTTGTCTCATAACTCTTAACTCTTAACCCTAACCAATGTATAATCATGAGCAGAATGGGAACCTATAGCCTAAAACAGCTTGAGCAAAAAGCCAATACAATTCGCGAGGATATTATCCGTATGCTTGAGCATGCTGGCAGTGGGCATAGCGCTGGGCCGCTGGGGCTTGCCGATATCTTTACGGCACTGTATTTCGATGTCATGAAGATCGATCCTAAAAAACCGAATTGGGATGAGCGCGATATATTCCTGCTCAGCAGCATACTGCGTGCCGTACAGTACGCGACCATGGCTGAAGCCGGATTTTCCCCAAACACGAGCTACTAACGCTACGGAAGTTCGGCAGCCGACTTCAGGGTCACCCCGAGCGAAAGAAGCTGCCAGGTCTTGAGAATACCAGCGGACCGCTCGGTTGCAGGCTAAGCCAGGCAGCAGGTGATGGGCTGGCATTCCGGCTCAATAAACAGTCGCATAGGCATATCTACGTCGTCATGGGTGACGGCGAGCTCGATGAAGGAAACGTGTGTGGGAGGCGGCTATGCTTGCACCCAAATACAACCTCACGAACATCACGCTGATTGTCGACCGCAATAACATTCAAATAGACGGTCCAACCGAAACAGTCATGCCGCTAGAAGATCTGAAAGAAATGGGAAGCATTTGGCTGGCACGTTCTAGAGATTGACGGCAATGACATTGAAGCTGTCATCGACGCCTGCGCCATGGCCAAAGCTATTACCGGAAAAGCCAGTTTGCATACTGGCCTACACCATCCGGCAAAGGTGTGGACTTCATGGAATATGACTTTCACTGGCACGGCGTACCTCCCAATCATGAGCAAGCTAAAGAAGCTCTACATGAACCCGCACACTAGGCGGCAAAATAAGGGGCAGACATGAATAGGGTAATTATTGTATGAAGAATCTAGTATCTAGTATCCAGCGGTGTTGCTTTTACTGCTAGATACCAAATACCAATACTAGATACTACTTCAAATGGGGTGAAAAAATGAGTGATTTACATCTGTTGCCGATTCAAACGAAGTGAAACCCGATGCGACGCGCAGTGGGTTTGGGCGCGGGTTGGTCAGGGCGGGTGAGCTATATGAAAATGTTGTGGCACTGTGCGCCGACCACGGGGTCAATCAAGATGGATGGGTCTCAGAAGGCCTTTCGGAGCGGTTTATAGAGGTGGGGATTGCCGAACAAAATTAGTGACAGTAGGAGCCGGCTTGGCACTTGCCGGTAAGATTCCGTTTGTTGCGAGTTATGCGGCGTTTAGCCGGGCGCAACTGGGAACAGATTAAAACCACTGCGTGCCTCAATGATGTACCGGTTAAGATCGTCGGCAGCCACGCTGGGCTGTACACTGGGCCGGACAGACCACGCACCAGATGCTCGAAGACATCGCTCTTATGCGTGTGATGCCAGGTATGGTTGTGCTTAGCCCGTGCGATGCCCTGGAGACCGAAAGATGGTCCTCGCCATGGCAAAGACAATCGGCCAAACTACATTCGGTTATGCCGCGAGGCGACTCCCATCCTGACTACAGAAAAAACACCATTTGAGATTGGTAAAGCCCTACGTATTTACCCCGAGCGATGTAACCATCGTAGCGACTGGCACGATGGTTCACCAGGCGCTTGAGGCGGCTGAAAAAGTTGTACAAAGACGGCATAGACGCCGAAGTTATAAACGTGCGACCATCAAGCCGCTTGATGAAGAAACAATTCTTACATCTGTCCGAAAACGGGCTGTGTTGTCACGGTCGAAGAAGCCCATAGTTGCCAGCGGCCTCGGTGGTGCAATTGCCGAGGCTACTCGGCGAAAATCATCCTGTACCGTTGAAGCAGATCGGCATGCGCGACCACTACGGTGAAAGTGGTACCCAAATTGCTTGAACATTTTGGCTTAGATGCAAACACATTCGCCTCGCTGCCATCATGTTACAGAGCTAAAGTAGAACTATAAGGAGATAGAATGTCGATACTATTGCAGCAGGTACCGGACAATTGTGCAGGCACGGGCGCGGATGAGCGCAAGCCAGGGATGAACACTGGGCGTTTGGGGCGTTTAATCTCGATGATCAGGCGACGCTGAAGGCAGTAGCTTTGGCTGCACAAAATGAATGCGCCAGTACTCGTGAAGTTAGTGGGACAGGAAGTCGACGACATCGGTCTTGCTAACGTGCGTGACCTGGTGGATAACGCAAAGCGAGAATACGGCGTAGAAATGTATGTGAACCTTGACCACAGTCCGTCGGTTGAGGCAGCGAAAAAGGGTATCGATGCTGGCTTTGGATTCATCCATATTGATGTGTCGCAGGCGGAATCACGACGCGAGCGACGAGGAAATCATCACCTGTACTCGTGAAGTGGTGGAGTATGCATTCACTGGTGCGCTAGTAGAAAGCGAGCCACACTACTTTGGTGGATCTTCAAACCTCCACACCGAAGCCATCGACTACGAAGAAATCACAAGACGTTCAGTAGTCCTGAAGGCGCCAGGGGTTCGTCGAAGCGACAGGCATAGATACCTTTGCGGCCGCCGTCGGGAATCTGCACGGCAAATACCCAGTGCCAAAAACTTGACCTTGAACTATTGCAGCGAATCCGCGATGCCATTCCCGTAACATATCCCTTCACGGCGGCAGTGGTGCGCCTGGCCATTTCTTTGAATCGGCGGTGCGGATTGGCGTGACGAAGGTGAACATAAACAGCGACATGCGCGTTGTCTACCGCCAAACCCTCGAGAAAATCCTGGCCGACAACCCAGATGAATACTCGGTGGCCAAACTGGTCAACAAGCACGTCGTGCCTGAGGTGCAAGCCGTGGTGGAAGAAAAACTGGCAACATTTAATTCGGCAGGTAAAGCGAGCTCGTAGTTATGTGGTCATTCGATAACGTTCTGAAATCTTTGGATGATACGCTGAAAGCTATAGAAGATGGCGCCATAGAAAAGAAAATTACTGAAGCTGTTGACGCACTCGATAAAGTGGTTGAAAAAGCGCCCGAAAAGCTTGAAAAAGTGGCTGATGCACCACAAAAAATGCTTGAGGGTATGGAAACTAAACGGGAAACGTTCCAGCAAACGGCGGCGAATTTGCAGAAACAGGCACAGAAAACTATCGATATCATCCAGCGTCCCGAATAACACTTGTAGGGGGCGGGGCATGTATGGCACAATAACAGCATAAGCATAACCGTGATGTAAAGGTGGGATACGTGAGCAAACAAGAGCAAATAGATGTCCTGTGTGTCGGCGATGTCGTAACAGATGTCTTCATTAAACTCATCGACGCTTTGGAACATACCTACAAAAACGAAGACGGTAAATGGCTCGCCATACCGTTTGGCATGAAAATCCCCTTTGATCACGCAGAGACACTCCATGCGGTTGGTAATGCGGCTAATGCTGCAGTTTCGTTCAGTCGGCTGGGGCTGAATGCGGCCTTTAAACTGAGGTCGGCGGCGACCAAGAAGGCCGAGAAATCGTCCGGACGCTCAGTAAAGAGGGGGTCGATACTCGCTTCGTGCACGTGAATGGCAAAAAACAGAGCAATATCCATTATGTGCTGTGGTACAAAGAAGAGCGCACTATTCTTATCAAGCATGAAGAGTATGCCTATCAGTGGCCGCACTTCCGCAAATACGAAATGCCCCGCTGGGTGTATTTCAGCTCAATCTCTGAAAACGCCCTCGACTATACTGATGATGTCGCCGAATGGCTTGCAGAGAATCCGGACGTTAAGCTGGCCTTCCAGCCGGGTACATTCCAGATGAAAGTGGGTGTCGAGAGGCTCAAGCGCATTTATGCCCGTACCGAAGTAGTTATTCTCAACCGCGAAGAAGCGGTGCTGGTCACTGGTGGCGACTACGATAATGTTCATGATTTGCTTGATCGACTGCACGACTATGGGTGCAAAATTGCCGTTGTCACCGATGGCCCAGCCGGAGCGTACGCGTCGGATGGTATGAATCGATATAAAATGCCACTGTACCCTGACCCCGCGCCGCCCTACGAGCGTACCGGAGCGGGCGATGCCTATGCGTCCACGTTGGTTGCCGCCCTTGCGAAAGGTCATAACCTCGAGAGTGCTCTGCAGTGGGCGCCCATAAACAGTATGAGTGTCGTCCAGAAAGCTGGCGCCCAAGCTGGATTACTCACTGAGCGCGAGCTCGAAACCTGGCTCGCCAAAGCCCCCGACTGGTACCACGTCGAAAGCTTCTAGCGAGCAGAGATAAGAGATAAGACAGAGCCGAACAACCAGTCCGATAATTCTTATCTCTTGTCTCTTAACTCTTAACTCTTAACTCTTAACTCTTAACTCTTAACTCTTAACTCTTTTTCCTGTAAACTATAAGCACATATGTCGAGGGTATTAGCACAGCTTCTGGGCGCCAATCAGGTGCCGTTTCGCCAGCAGGTTCAGCGGCTTGAGCAGGCGGCAGGCTTACCGAGTGCCGATATTCGGCTGGCAACGCACATTATGGAAGCAACGCGACAAAAATACGTGAGCTTGGCCTTGATCCTGCAGATACGACCGGCCCTGAACTGTACGCTGCGCTGCAAACACGACTGGTACAAGACGAAGTGCGTGTACGAGCTGCGCTTAATCTACGGGCAGATATCAACCCTATAGACATCTTGGAAAATGTTGCTCGTCAAATGGGCAAGCTTGACACCCGTAGCGACATGTTCGTCGTAAAGCAGACGGTCATGAAACAACTGCTCAAGAAGTTAAAACCCAAGGCTACCATGAAACAGCTTGGATATCGCAGCATGGACAGCATGCTCAAACACGAGCCTATTGCACAGCTACTCGCAGCCTGTCAGGTGACCGAGTCTACTCAGTGGCAGGAAATGCGTCTTGAGGCCTACAAAAATTTGCAAGCCAAAGATTTTGAATCACGCAAACCAACCTTCGTTGTGCCAACGACAAAACAATGGCCAAAGCTAGCGGAAGCACATATCTCACAGCATAAGCACAATATCGTTGTCGTACCAGAGCAGGGTGCGGTTATACTACTGCCGATGAGCCAGGATTTACCCGGGATGGCCATAACTTCTCTAGTGCTTTCACTTCATTCGTTAAACGACATGCGTGCGAAGAGTACGTACTTGAAGCTTCAGCAGGTTCAACCTCACTACGGTGAACTGTTCCAGGCGGCCATAATGCAAGAACCTATGACGGAGGTTGAGCTGGGGAAGTACGCTTTCCTGGCGCGTTGTCCACTGGCTGTATGGCCAGGGCCACATGGCTTACAATCCTGAGGTGTTTGAACCGCACGTTCAACCAGACGACCTTTTCTTGCACGATGTTGGTTCTGCTCTGGAGTCACTTCACCCTGTGCTGACATTTTGGCAAGAAACAGAGGCACTTGGGCTCCTCGATGGTAGTGATGCTGTCTCGTTGAACATTTTGGATGTTGCTCTTGGCGTCTGCAACGGCCTGGCTTATGGGGAACGTGTGCTGCGACATATGCGCGAGGCACTCAAGCGGGAACTTTTCGCCCGATACGTCCAGCAAGATAACCTACAACAAATGCTTGGCAGTACACTGGGCAGGAAGCTCGCTCCCGAGATTGAGTTTTCTTAGAGCTATTTGTTGTACTCTTTGTTGATTATTTTGCATATGGTGTCGTAGTCGTCGGTGATGGTATAAAGTTTTTCATCACCAGCCGAAATGAGCCCCTTATGCAGCAACTGCTTACGAATAAAACGGTCGAGGTCTTTCCAATATTTTTGCCTACAAGTATAACGGGGACTCTTGGCATTTTGCCAGTTTGTATGAGTGTGATGATTTCAAACGTCTCGTCGAGGGTGCCGAATCCGCCAGGAAAACAGACAAAGCCATGCGCATAAAACGTCATCATGACCTTACGGGTAAAAAGAAGTTAAATGTCAGGTGGTCGGTAGTGTATGGGTTGAGGTGTTGTTCGTGCGGGAGCCGGATGTTAAAGCCCACAGAAACATCCTGCTCATCGAAGGCACCCCTGTTGCTGGCCTCCATAATGCCGTTTCCGCCACCCGAGATGATGGCAAAACCATCATCGGCGAGTCGTGCGGCGATGTCGTGCGCCATGTGATAAAAGTCTGTACGAGGACTGAGCCGCGCGGAACCAAAAAAGGTGACCCGTTTAGGATATTTCTTCAGGATCTTAAAGGCCGCCTCAAACTCTTCATCGGCCGTGCGGAGATCACGGGTGGACTTCGCGATGGCTTTTTCCTGCTCCTCGCTTATCGTCCAGATTTTATGCTCGTGTTTGTGAGTGTGAGCCATGTATGTCTATTGTACTTGCTTACGCTTAAATTTGAAACAGTCCCTTTAGTCGTTCGTGGATGGTTACATGTAATACGTATTATTTTCGAATTTCGTACTTTGAACTCGTGTTATTTAGAAAGTAAAGGGAGTAAAATGAGGGTGGCAAGAATCTAATGCATTTCTTTTAGATAGGGGCAATGGTGAAGGCAAGACAACAAAATAAATTTGGTGTTTTGAAACCACTTTTGATCATCATTATCATTAGTCTCGTAGGGTTTACTGCATGGTTTGTTTTGAATGCGAAAAGTGAAACGGAAGATATTTATAGTGAGACAGCTATAGTACAAACAAAAACTGCCGCTACCAGCAAATCCAAGTCATCTGAAAACATTGGGTCGGAAAAACTAATGATGCAAAATATTTAAACTTTACAGAGTGGGGAGTCAAGGTAGCATTGTCTCCGGAAATTGTCGGTGCGTATTATATCTTTAACGCCAAGAATCCAAGCGCGGTATATCTTTCACTCGACAAGTATACGTCAACAGAATGCGCTGCAGATAAAACATCTGTGGCAGCAATCTTCAGGTATAAAGCTGGTGAAATAGACGAAATGAGTGGGGTACCTTACACGCAAAGTCGTGGTACGGCAAATAAGGTCGGAGATTATTACTACGTCGTTGATCACCCACAAGCATATTGTAGCCAAATTGCATCTGTCCAAAATGAGGTAGAAACTGCCTTTAAAGCCTTTAGCCAAAGCCTGCAAACAATAGAAGCAGCCGAGTAGTGAGTTCTGCGGTACAATATATAGATGTCTAAGTTTCAGCTACAAAGTGACTATACGCCCCAGGGAGATCAGCCGGAGGCGATTCGGCTACTGACAGACGGGCTAAAAACGGGGTGAAAGAGCAGACCTTGCTGGGTGTGACAGGCAGTGGCAAGACGTTTACTATGGCAAATCTTGTGCAGAATGTACAAAAGCCGACTTTGGTACTCAGTCACAATAAAACGCTAGCAGCACAGCTGTATGGTGAATTCAAACATTTTTCCCAGATAATGCCGTGCACTATTTTGTAAGCTACTTCGACTATTATCAGCCAGAAGCCTATATTGCCCGTAGCGACACCTACATAGAAAAAGATAGTGCCATAAACGAAGAAATCGATCGTATGCGCCATGCGGCGACAGATGCGCTGCTCAGCCGCAAAGATGTGCTCATTGTGGCCAGTGTGAGCTGTATATATGGCATAGGTTCAGTCGATGACTATAATGGGCTTTCGGTCGAAGTGGTTCGAGGTGAAAGGCGGGTGCGCGATAAGCTGCTGCGACAGCTAACAGACATCCAGTACCAGCGAAATGACGTGGACTTCCACAGAGGTACTTTCCGTGTCCGAGGTGATGTCATAGATGTCTACCCGGCCGGAGAGGAATGGGCTTACCGTATCGAAATGTTTGGCGATGAGGTGGAACGAATAACCAAAATCGACCCATTGACCGGTGAAATAATGACCACACTGGAAAGTTACAAAATATTTCCCAGCAGTCACTATGTAACTCCTCAGGATAAGCTAAAGGTTGCACTGGGCAGTATTGAACACGAGCTGGCTGATAGATTGGCGTTGTTTAAGAAGGAAAATAAGCTGCTGGAAGCCCAACGTTTGGCGCAGCGCACTAGATTTGACCTAGAAATGCTTGAGGAAACGGGCTTCGTAAAGGGTATCGAAAACTACAGTCGCTACCTAACGAACCGCGAGCCAGGAGAACAGCCCGCCACCTTGCTTGATTATTTCCCGGACGATTATTTGCTACTTGTCGACGAAAGCCATATGACCATACCACAAGTTCGTGGGATGTATAACGGCGACAGAGCACGCAAGGAAGTACTGGTCGAACACGGCTTTCGGCTACCCAGCGCACTAGACAACCGACCGCTCAATTTCAACGAGTTTGAGCGTCATGTCAACCAAGTGGTATATGTCAGCGCTACACCAGCGCAATACGAACTAAGTCGCAGCCCAGAGCCAGTACAGCAGGTGATTCGCCCGACAGGTTTGCTCGATCCAAAGATTGAAGTACGCAGGATTGAGGGCCAAATAGACGACCTACTTGCCGAAATACGCGACACTACTGCCAAGGGCGAGCGGGTACTGGTCACGACACTTACAAAGCGTATGAGCGAAGATCTGACCGAATATCTGCAAGACCTAAACATCAAGGTAGCTTATTTACATAGCGATGTTGACACGCTCGATCGCACCGATATACTACGCGACCTTCGTCTTGGCGTGTACGATGTGCTCGTTGGTATAAACCTATTGCGCGAAGGGCTTGACCTGCCTGAAGTATCGCTGGTAGCCATACTTGACGCTGACAAAGAAGGATTTTTGCGTAGCGAGCAAGCCCTCATACAAACGGTTGGACGTGCTGCCCGCCACGAAAAAGGTCGAGTTATAATGTACGCCGATCGCACCACCGACAGCATGCGTCGCACCATAGATGAAACGAATCGTCGCCGCAGCATACAGGAAATCTACAACACTGAACATGGCATAACGGCTACCGGTATAACGAGGGCAGTCGAGGCTCGTTTGAATACCGATCTACCAGAGGAAGCCAAGCGTGCCAAACTAAATCTGAAAAAGATTCCAAAAGACGAATACAAGAGCCTAGTCAAAGACTTGACAGGTCAAATGGAACTAGCCGCCGCCAACCTCCAGTTCGAAACAGCCGCCGAACTCCGCGACCTCATAGCCGACATCAAAGCCAAGATGTAGCTTAGCGGTGCATGAAGAAATCTAACGATATAACTGGCTGTGAGTACCTATATGAGTAAACAACGCTGTTGCGTCATCTACTAGGTAGTAGATGGCTCTGATATCACCTGTAATGTCTATGCTATAGCACCCCTTGTAAGGTGTGTGAAGTGCGTGATTACGGAGTCTGGGAGATAGTGGATCTTGGGCAAATAGTTGTAATCTCATAATTGCTTTGTTACGCGTGGCTGCGGGCAATTTTGCGAACATTTTATCAAATCGACGGTGAACAACAATATTCATAGGGCGAGAAAATGGTCAGCAATAGCTTTTTTACTTCCGAGGACTGGGGAGATTTCCTGGCCAGATTGATAGTCGGTCATGGCTTCCTGGAGTTCTGACTCAATCTCAGGGTTGAGACGCGGTAGAGCCGAGAGTACGAGCGAACGACTGCGAACAAATTCATTAAGATTCGCGACCATTACTGTGCTGAGCGGAATGCCCAATTCGTCTGCCAGCGCCTGAGCGTCTTGTTTAAGTTGCTTGCTGAGCTTCACGTTTATCGTTGTTTTATCTAAGTTATTCATATGCTAAAGTATATAAAACTTCATATATTTTGTCAATACCCTGACCAATATTTATAGTCCTCCGGATGATTCCACTGCCAACCTTCAATTCGAAACAGCCGCCGAACTCCGCGACCTCATAGCCGACATCAAAGCCAAGATGTAAATTGGCAATTCATAAGGCTACAAAAGGTCAGGCCTTTTTGTTTTCTGCGAGCGAGTCATAAGGGAATCTTCTGGGTTGGGCTATGCCTGATGCTGCGCACGTTCCGGGGCTGCCGAAGCAAAATGGGTTTTTCGCTTATGAGCTCGTCAAGGTATGCTGAGCTCGGATTATGTAGCAAAAATGGTAACGAAAAGGCATTTCATAACTTGTTATAAAGGGGTCATATCACGTATAGTAGGTAGTATTAATGAC
Organism: Candidatus Saccharimonadota bacterium; assembly: GCA_016699935.1. Taxonomy (GTDB): domain Bacteria; phylum Patescibacteriota; class Saccharimonadia; order Saccharimonadales; family UBA4665; genus JAGXIT01. The sequence continues at coordinate 1,200,762 of CP064992.1, read as the reverse complement.
GAAGCTCTCTCGTGAAGATGTCTTAAAGTTGGCCGTGCTTGCACGGATTTCTTTGTCGGATGATGAAGTTGACTCGTTTGCGACTGAGCTGAGTGCTATTTTGGGCTATGTTGAGCAGCTCTCCTCTGTCGATGTAAGCGGCCTGGAGCCAACTAATCAAGTCACTGGGCTTACCAACGTCATGCGCAAAGATGAAGTAATCGACTACGGCTACACAGCTGAAAAGCTGCTGCAGATCGTCCCAAAGGTGGAAAAAAACATGCTGAGGGTGAAGAGGATGATCGGGTAATGAGAGATAAGAGATATGAGTTAAGAGTTAAGAGTCAAGTTTCGTACGATGGTGTTACTTTCTTATCTCTTATCTCCCATCTCTTATCTCTGTGCGCTAGTCGGAGACTACACGGATGAAGTGGAAGCCGATTGCCCAACTGGCAGATGATGTTCAGTCTGGGCGAGTCAAGGCGGTTGATCTGGTTGAACAAAGCCTGGCCGCTATCGAACAGCACAAAGACTACCAGGCTATCATATCGACACTGGCCGATTCGGCGCGGTCCCGGGCGAAAGCTATAGATGAGAAAGTGGCAAATGGGGTAAACGCAGGGCGGTTAGCTGGCGTGCCGTTCATAGCCAAAGACAATTTGCTTGTCATGGGCGTGGAAGCGACGGCGGCAAGTAACATCCTGAAAGGTTTTGTGCCACCGTATCAGTCAACCGTTATAAATCGGCTTGAGGCTGAGGGCGCTATTTGTGTGGCCAAAGCCAACCAAGATGCCTTTGGTCATGGTGCTAGCACCGAAAACTCTGACTTTTTGTCACAAAAATCCACATGATAAAACCCGCGTGCCAGGCGGATCATCTGGTGGTCCTGCGGCGGCCGTGGTGCTTGAGATGGCGCCTTTTGCCATCGGAACAGACACCGGTGGGTCTATTCGCCAACCCGCCAGTTACGTTGGATGCGTAGGACTACGTCCGACCTACGGGCTGACTTCGCGTAGTGGTGTTGTCGCCATGGCGAGCAGTACAGACACCATTGGACCATTGGCAATGACTGTAGAAGACACAGCGTACGTGTTTGACGTATATGCCGGTAAAGATGAACTAGACAGCACCACTATAGACCGCGATCCAGAAGGCTACTACCTTCCACCTACTACCTTCCACCTTCCAGCTACCAAAGTCGGAATCATCAAAGAATGGATGGGTGAAGGCCTGGACGACGACGTCCGAACATCGGTAGAGCAGGCTGTCCATAAGCTCACAGCTGCCGGAGCGTGGTCGTGGAAGAGGTCAGTATACCGAGCCTGCCACTCTCCTTGGCTGTCTACTACATACTTATCCCTGCTGAAGTAAGCAGTAATCTTGCGCGGCACGACGGCCAGCGCTATCAATTTAGCGACCAGAGCGGTACAGATTTGTTCGAGAGCTATACCCAGTCTCGCGCTAAAGGCTTTGGCCGCGAGGCCAAGCGGCGAATTATGATAGGCACCTACGTTCTCAGTAGTGGCTACTACGACGCCTACTACAAACAGGCACAGACTGTCCGAACCAAGCTGATCAACGAATTCAACGACGCGCTAGAGCAGTACGATTTCCTCATTGGTCCAGTAGCGCCAAATGCCGCTTTTAAGATAGGTGAAAATGCCGACGACCCCTCAAAATGTACCTGGTCGATATGATGACCGTTGCTCCGGCGCTGGTGGGCGTTCCGGCCATAAGTATTCCAGCAGCTCTGAGTGCGCAAACGGGTATGCCTATAGGTTTGCAAATCATCGCCCCGCAACGACGTGACCGTGAGCTGTTGGCATTTGCCGCCACCACCGAAGGAGTACTGAAGTGAACGATATGATGAATTCAACTGTTCTCGCGGTGGGCGCCGGTCTGCTCATGGCTCTGTTGGTTATCGTCGCGGGGGTTATTTCCCGTCGCGGTCGGAAAATGAACATGGCGTATTACGAACAGAAGTGGAAAGAACTACAAAAGCTCTTGAAGGATACTGCCACGTGGCCACTCGCTATCATCGACGCCGACAAGCTCCTTGATAAGGCGCTGAAAGACCGCCGTTTTAAGGGAAAAACCATGGGCGAACGGCTTGTTGCGGCGCAGCGCGAAATAAAATATAACGATGAAGTCTGGTTTGGTCACAAGCTCCGTAATAAGCTTGTTCACGAAAGCGACATTAAACTTCGTGAGCGCGACGTGAAAGACGCATTGCTTGGGATAAAATCGGCATTGAAGGACTTGGGAGCACTATGAGACAGGCAAGTATGATGAATGGTGAATGGAGAGTGGTGTATAACATTCCAAATACGTCATTCATCATTCGTCATACCTCATTCTCAAATGTAACAGAAGGTAGAGTTTATGATATCCGATGATATCCGCTCCCAGTACACCGTTACCGTCGGCATAGAGTGTCATGTGCAGCTAAAAACAAAGACAAAGCTGTTTAGTGGAGCAGACAATGATGCCAGAGAGGCCGTGCCAAACACACTCGTGAATCATATAGATTTTGGCTTGCCGGGGGCATTACCAGTGCTGAACGAAAAAGCGGTTGAACTTGCCAGCCAGGCAGCCTTTGCGCTTGGGACAGAGCCGCAGCGGTTTAGTAAATTTGACCGAAAGCACTACTTCTACCCAGACTTGCCGCTTGGCTACCAGATTACGCAATTCTATGACCCGATTATCAAAGACGGCTCAGTAACGTTTACGCTGGACGGCGAATCCAAGACAGTTCGCATCCATGAAGCGCATATGGAGGCAGATGCCGGCAAATCGACTCATCCGGCGGGTGCCGATTACAGCCTGGTAGATCTGAACCGAGCTGGGACACCACTGCTTGAAATCGTGAGCGAACCCGACATGCACAGTGCCGCCGAAGCCAAGGGCTACGCACGTGAGCTGTACCTGCGGATGCGCTACGCCGAAGTCTCAGATGCAAACCTTTACTATGGCAATATGCGCTTCGATGTCAATGTCAGCGTCAGTAAAACGGCCGAACTCGGCAAGCGCACCGAAACCAAGAACCTGAATAGTTTCCGGAGCGTAGAACGTGCTGTTGAGTACGAGGTGGAGCGCCAAATCGGCTTGCTGGAACAGGGAGAGACGGTTGTACAGGAAACGCGCGGTTGGGATGACGCCGGCCAAAAGACTTTCAGTCAGCGCAGCAAAGAAGACTCCTACGAATACCGTTACATGCCCGACCCAGATATCCCACCGATCGTCCTCAGCGACGAGTATGTGGCAAACATCGCGGCAAACATGCCCGAGCTACCAGATGCCTACCGCGAGAAATTCGCTGCCATGGGACTCGATGCCAAAACGGTCGAAGACGTTGTCGCGGAACCTGCGACAGCAAAGCTCGTTGGTGAAGTGTACGACGATGCTGGTTCTGCTCACGCTAAGCGCGCCGCTTTTTGGCTACTAAAGCCGCAATCGGACGGCAGTGATGATGCGGATGAAGTTGAGGCAAAAGAGGTAAAAACATCATCCCAGGTGAAAAATCTTATCGCTCTGAGCCAAATGGTTGCAGATAATATGCTCAGTTCAACAGCAGCCAAAGAAGTGCTCGATACCATGCTCAAAACTGGTGAGGACCCTACCAAAATTGCTGGAGAGAAAAACTTAATGCAAGTCAGCGACGAAGGAGCCATTGCTGAAATCGTGAAGCAAGTTTTAGCAGAGAATCCCAAGGCGGCAGGTGATGTGCAAGGTGGCGAAATGAAAGCCATTGGTTTCTTGGTTGGTCAAGTCATGAAACAATCTCAGGGCAAGGCGAACCCGCGCTCGCAGCGCAGCTTATCAAAAAGCAATTAGGTATATAATAAGAGTCAATCTAAATCGGAGGCATATATGGCAGAAGGCAGTTACGAAGGCAGTTATCGCAGCAGCAGGGTTTGGGACTCGCTTCTTACCGCAAACCAAGGCTATGCCCAAGGAAATGCTACCACTTATCGATAAGCCCATCATCCAGTATGCCGTCGAAGATCTGGTAGCAGCAGGCATAAAGGACATTATCATAGTCGGGAGCAGCAGCAAGCGTGCCATAGAAGACCACTTCGATGTGCCAAATGAAGACTTGCTGGTGAATATTCGCGCCGGTGGTCCCAAAAAGCCCACTACATCCAGCAGATGGAAGACCTGGCGAACATGGCGAACTTCATTTATGTGCGCCAAAAAGGTCCGTATGGTAATGCCACGCCTATAGCCAATGCCGCGCATCTCATAGGTGATGAACCGTTCATATTTGTGTATGCCGATGACCTGGTGGTGTCGGAGCCGAACACATTTACGCAAATGGTAAACCTCTACAATGAGCTAGGTGGTAGCATAGCGACTTGCATGAAAGTCCATACCGATAAAGAATTTGACCGCTATGGTATACTCGCCGGCAGAAATTCGTGATGATGTTTTGCGAATGTCGGGTATGGTAGAAAAGCCCGGCCGCGAAAAGGCACCGTCGAACTATGCGCAGGTGAGTAGCTATTTATTTGAGCCATCGGTTTTGAAATACATCGAAAACGGTATTGCATCACTGCCGGTAGGTGAAGAATTCTATGTGGCTACCAGTTTGGTTGACCCTATGCTCAAAGATGGTCATAAATTTTTCGGTTGCGTCATGCAAAATAGCCGTCGGTATGACACAGGCGACAAACTCGAGTACCTCATGACTGTCGTCGAATTTGCCTTGCGCCACAAAGAGCTTGGGTCTACTTTCCGGGCGCATGTCGAGAAACTCCTGAAGGAATTGTAAACTGTCTGACTGTTTGTCTGGCTAAAATAGTGATATAGTACACGTATGGACGCATTTGAAATTCTAGTCATTATCCTCAGTGTACTCCTCGCAATATTACTGGTTCTTAGTATATGTATCGCCGTACTTACGCTCAAACTCGTGAAATCGCTCCGAGAGGTAGCTACCAAAGGTGGTGCCATTGTCGATCGAGTAGAGGAGATTGGTGAAACATTTGCGAAAAATGCCGGTGCCGTTGGTTTACTGCGTATGGTTATGAAGTTCGTCACAACAGCAAGTAAACATAGGAGGAGATAGCAGATGTCGAAAGCCGACAAACCAAACGTAGCAAAGAAACTAGCCATTGGAGCGGCCATCAGTGCAGTTGCCGGGTATATCGCCGGAATTTTGACGGCACAAAAAGTGGCAAAGAAACGCGCGAAGATATCAAAGATAAAGCGGTTGAAACGTACGCTGCCGCTGAAAAAGAACTCAAAAAACTCCATACCGAGTTAGGTGAGGCGCTGACTGAAGCTGGAGACAAAATTAGTGAGCTAAGAGGCAAAGGCAAAAAATCGCTCGATGAAGCAGTCAGCAAAGGCCAGAAAGCCAAAGACAAAGCCCGAGAAATGCTTTCAAGCCTTCACGACGGTGAAGCCGAAGACAAAGACCTCAAAAAAGCCATCGCTGAGGCCACTAAAGCCGTAGAAAATCTCCGCAACTATTTGAAGAAATAAACCCCGAAACAATAAGCCGCATCAGACGACTATCGTTTCTTTGAAGCGCACTGTTGTAAAAGTGTTTCTGACGGGATGACGCAGTTTACGATATAATTGTATGGAGTAATGAAGGGATGCTGTCATCCTGAATGAAGTGAAGGATCCTCTAAAAAAAGAGGATGATGCAATGGCTTCGCTAAGTATGACAACTTGTGAGGTATATGTCTGAGAAGAAAGCTAAAGCTGTATCAAAGCCTGCTTCTGTGTCGGTAACAGACTATGTGCACCTGCATAATCATACGCAGTATAGTTTGCTGGATGGTTTGACGAAGATCCCGGAGCTCGTTAGCTTTGTCAAAGAACAAGGTATGACTGCCGTAGGCATGACCTATCATGGCACCCTCAGCGGCACCATAGAGTTTTATAAAGAGTGTCTCGGGCAAGAGGTGAAGCCTATCATCGGCATAGAGACATACGTCGCCTCAAGACGTCATACGGACAAGGATCCCCAGAAGATAAAAACCGCTACCACCTCATCTTGCTTGCCATGAACCAGACGGGCTACCAGAACCTGATGCGCTTGAGCACTATCGCTAATCTGGACGGGTTTTACTACTTTCCGCGTATAGACCATGAGCTTCTCGAGCAGTACGGCGAGGGCTCATTGCCATGAAGTGCCTGTATGGGCGGGGAGATTGGCGATGCGCTGAAAAACGATGATTACGCTAAGGCAAAGAAGTGGCTAGCTGGTACAAAAGACATTTAACGACCGCTACTATCTCGAGGTTCAAGACCACGGCCATCCTGATGCGCCGTCGCACAGCGCGGAACAAAAGCGAGTCAACGACGGCGTGTTTAAGCTGGCAAAAGAACTCAATATATCCGTCGTTCTCACCTGTGATGCGCACTACCTAAAACATGCCGACCAAGACGCCCACGAGATCTTGCTGTGTGTTGGTACTGGTGCTTTTTTAAGCGACGAAAAACGGATGAGCCTAAAGGATTACGAGCTGCATGTAACGCCACCGGACGAGCTCATATCTCGCTGGGGCACTGACTACCCCGAGGTTATCCTAAACACCAAAGTCGTCGCTGAGCGTTGCGGGGTCAATATTGACCTAGGCAAAATCCTCATCCCCATGTTTCCTGTGCCGAATGGCGAAACGGAAAAGACCTACCTAGATACACTCGCGTTCCGGGGGATGGCGTGGCGCTACGGTGGCGTGACAGAAGATGAAGCATCGACCATGTCGGTCGCAGAAGCGCGCAAACACATCCCCGAGGCAGTTATTACACGCGCCGAATATGAACTGGGCATAATCGAAAAAATGGGCTTTGACGGCTACTTTCTTATCATTCAAGATTTTATTAACTGGGGTAAAAATAACGGCATTGTATTTGGGCCGGGTCGAGGCAGTGCCGCTGGCTCCATTATCTCCTATGCACTCAAGATCACTGAGCTTGACCCATTGGCATATGACCTGTTGTTTGAGCGGTTTTTGAACCCTGACCGTATATCGATGCCCGATGTTGACATCGACATTCAAGATACGCGCCGCGATGAAGTTATCCAGTACTGCGTGGAAAAATACGGCAAAGACCGCGTGGCAAACATCGTCACCTTTGGCCGGATGTTTGCACGAAATGCTGTCCGCGATGTCGCCCGTGTGCTACAGGTGCCTTACGCAGATGCTGACCGACTGGCTAAGATGATCCCCAGCCTGTCCAGGGCGCCATATCCCGCTCGCGACCTCTATAGTCGACGACGTCGATCTGCGGCGAGTACGAAACGAACGAAACGAGCAAGACTGTCATAGACTACGCCATAATCCTCGAGGGAACGGTGCGGAGTCACGGCGTACATGCCGCGGGGTTGTCATAGCGCCAGATGACATAGTCAAATTTGCACCACTTGAAATGGCACAAAAGGGAGTCGTCGCGACTCAATACCCGATGGGCCCGATCGAGGAACTTGGACTACTCAAAATGGATTTTCTTGGGCTATCAAACCTGACCATCATCAAGAACGCGCTTCGAATCATAAAAAAGTCTACGGTGATGACATAGACATCAACACCATTCCGCTTGACGATACAAAAACATACAAACTGCTGAGTAGCGGCGACACGACCGGTGTGTTCCAGCTCGAGTCAGCTGGGATGAAGCGCTACTTAAAGGAACTCCAACCCTCAGTTTTTGAAGACATCATCTCTATGGTGGCTCTGTATCGTCCGGGTCCAATGCAGTGGATTGAAGATTTCATTGCCCGAAAGCATGGCAAAAAGCAAATAACCTATATGCATCCAGCGATGAAGCCTGCTCTTGAAAGTACTTACGGCGTCATTGTCATGCAAGAACAGGTCATGCAGATCAGCAAGGATATGTGTGGTTTTACGGGCGGCCAGGCCGACACGCTACGTAAGGCTATCGGCAAGAAAAATCCGCAGATGATGGCCAAAATGAAGGCCGAATTCATTGAAGGTGCGGTCAAGACGGTCGGGGCCGAGCGTGGCCTGATGGAAGATTTTTGGAAGCAACTCGAAGATTTTGCCGCCTACTGTTTCAACAAAGCGCACGCTGCCTGCTACGGACTCATCGCGTATCAGACGGCATACCTCAAAGCTCACTATCCAGCAGCATTTATGGCCGCCCTTATGACGAGTGACTATGATGATAGCGACCGATTAAGTATTGAGATTACTGAGTGTAAAAAAATGGGCCTGCAAGTCCTACCCCCCGACGTAAATGAGTCGTTCGGCGAATTTGCAGTGGTCAAGGAAAGAAATGCCATCCGATTTGGCATGAACGCCATAAAAAACGTCGGCCAGGGTGCTGTCGAGGAAATCGTGCACGCGAGAGAATTGGGTGTATTCACGAGCATCGAAGATTTTGTGGGTGCGGTCAACTTGCGTACTGTCAACCGGAAGGCTCTTGAAAGCTTAGCGCGGTCTGGAGCATTTGATGCATTTGGTGACCGATCGACGTTGCTCCATAACCTCGACATCATTCTTGCATTTGGCCAGCGCCTCCAAAAGGAAAAGGCCAGTGGACAGACTGACCTGTTTGGGAGCCTTGACGATGATGCCAGATCGGCAAAACCTACCCTCCAGCTAGCACCACCTGAGTACAAGCATAATGCACGTGAACTTTTGCTGTGGGAGCGCGAACTACTTGGTTTGTACCTGAGTCAACAGCCGCTTGCAGCATTCAGTGCGTTACTGGCCGAGCAGACCACACCGCTCAATATTTTGAAACCCGAGCATGACGGTCGAGCGGTTGTTATCGGTGGAAGCATCACCGAAACTCGTGAAATTACGACCAAAAATGGCCAAAAAATGGCGTTTGTTAAAATCGAGGATGAATACGGCGATATTGAAGCTGTGCTATTTCCTTCTGCCTTCCAGCAGACTGTCGGGTTGTGGGAGCGCGATCGTGTGGTGCTCATACGCGGGAAACTCAGCACAAAAGGCCGTGACGGCAACAGTGGCGACGAAGTTAAGGTGCTCGTTGACGATGCTCGTGAGGTTACCCATGAACAAGCAGCGGCCTACCAGGCAACTGGTCGAAAAGCGCGGGTACCAAAACCGGCGAAGTCTTCAGCAAGAACGAAGACGGTAAAAAATTCTTCTGTTCCAGATGCTGTCGAAGCGACCAAAGCTCCACGGTTGTATATACGCTTAAAACGGAGTGACGATACCGCGCTGCTCAGCCAGCTGAAACAGATTATCGATGGTAGTATCGGTGAGCACGAGGTAGTTCTTGTGCTCGGACCAGATACCGCCAAACAAGCCGTTAAGCTTCCTGCTCGAGTGCAGGCACCTTCAGTCATCTCAGACTTAACCGAGCTTGTTGGTGCAGAAAACGTGAAGTTGCAATAAGCTTAGAGCTATTCCCACTAATTTTACAGCTAGCGGATGGTGCCAGTTGTTTGAAGTAAGATAAACCCGAGCGTTGCGACAGCCACAAACACGATGTCCAAGAACGGGTGGTGCAATATAAACTTCTCACCTCGAACCAATACTTTGTGCCAGGCAAAGCTGTGGCGAAGGAGAAAGGCGAGGAGGGCGACACTAGCAAGCATGCTCACTGCAAACTGTGACCATCCGACATTGGTTGCAGTGAGGACCTGTAAACGGCTCACTTTTTGCGGAGCGGTGCTGTCAGCTGCTTTCGTAACAGTTTCTGGGTCGCCTTGCTTGGTCGCTGGTGTCGGTACGATGGGTTCAGGGGCGGGTAACTCAGCTGGGGCTGGAGCAGTAGGTGTTTGTTCCTGGGTTGGAGCCGATGGTCGGCTTGAGCCACCACCTGATGCGGTAGGACTCGGAGCCGGGGTTGGAGTGGGGGAAGGCGCGGGGGTTGGCGCTGGTGTAGGTGTCGGAGCGGGTGCAGCAGGTGGTGTACCGCCAACTGGCAAGGCATACATTGCAACGACTACTGTTTGTGGGCCGCCTCCTTGGTAGTTGGCTGAGTTAGCTACGCCAAAACCAACTTCACTGAAACTGGTGTTGAGGATATTTGCGCGGTGACCTGGGCTATTCATCCAGCCAGTTATGGTGTCCGACGCGGTCGCAAAACCGTACGCGAGGTTTTCTCCAGCCGCTTGGTAGCCGTAGCCCACAGCGGTGATAAATGTCCATGGGGTTTGACCGTCGGGCGTATTGTGCGACCAGTAGTCCCTAGCAACCATGTCATTTGCTTTGTTTTGGGCTGCCTGGCCTAAGACTCCGTTCAAGGCAAGCGCTCCAAGGCTACTAGCTGCACGCTGCGAGTTTGTGCCACTTAAGAGCGATGAAGAGCTCATATCAGTTGCGTATCCAAGAACACTCCGCTGGTGTCCAGCAAACCAGGTATTGAAAAGTAGGCCAAGTGTAAAAATCGCAACAATAGGCAAATACGGCCAGTAAGGCTGTGCGTAGCGACTACTTTGCCGATGGTGTTGGGCAGTTCGTTTGCGGTGTGCCGTCGTCGGGCGACGAGTTTTGTTTTGGTGAGTGTCATTTTTGTTTTAGATTATCATAAGAACTATAGCATACTTAGCCCTTGGTGGCAAACCGTGCTTTAAAGAGAGCGATTGCTGCGGCTTGCACAACGTTTAACGATTCTTTTTGGCCGAATTGAGGTATTTCAACTGCGTAATCACATAGCCGGATCAAGGCGTCATCTATGCCTTCTACCTCTCGACCAAGTAAAATTGCTATCTTATCGGGAGCATTCCAAGACGAAATGTCGGTGCTTTGAAGGGTTTGCTCAAGGGCGACGACCGTATACCCATCGGTGTGGAGATTCTGGATCAGGGCCGCTACATCAGATTGTTTTCCCAAGCGACGAGGTTTTCTGCGCCAAGAGCTGTTTTGTGAATTTGGGCGGTTAATTTTTGGTGTATATGTGGTAAACGTTCATCGTTTTGACACTTGGGTAAGGAGTATACCCGCTTAAGTAAACCCTTTCCACTCCGAGACACTCGGCAGTACGCAGCAGACTGCCGACATTGTGGGTGCTCCGGATATCGTGGGCAATGAGTATGATTTTTCGTTTCATCATTCTTATATCATACGTTATACTTTCTTCTCCAAACACAAGCAGTTATAATAAGTGCAAATGAGTGGGGCAATAGATGGAAGATAACCAGCAAGCGCGCTTGAACGATGAGCAGGCCACTGCACGACGTGCGGATATTTTGCATGTCAGCTACTCCGACACTTCACAAATGGCAGAAAAGCCTTTGTTTAAAGATATTGTCACTATCGATCAAATGCGGCAATACAAACTTATCCCGATGCGGGCAGATCGGAGCAACATTCTCTTTGGTATAACCACCACAACGTCACAGCAAACGATGAATGCGCTCGTTGAGCATTTTACCGACCAGAAAATAGCCTTTACCCTCATATCTGAAAGTGGTTTCCGGGAATATATGAACTTGTATGACCCACCGAAACAAGTTGTGTATCAGGATATTGCTATCAATACCGCCGGCACTGAGCAGTTGGTCAAAGAAGTATCTCTAACGCTTGATCAGGTGCGCGCTGATGACATACTGGCCTACTTGGTGAGCCAAGCGCACAATCTGAACGCCAGTGACATTCACCTTGAAACTCAGGTTGAAGATGCGCGCATACGGTTTCGCATAGACGGTGTATTGCACCCAGTTGCCCGGCTGGAGCCAGATAAATACCGCGTGCTGATTGCTGCCATTGCCAGTGCTGGCAATGTGAGCACCAGCGCAGACTACGCGCAGCAAGGCCATATTGCCCAGAAGGTGAAAATGGCAGATGGCAATGAAGTGGACGTAAATGTTCGTCTTGAGACCGTTCCAACCATCCATGGCATGGATGTTGTGATGCGGCTGTTCAATATGGACCGTGCTATGTATAACTTGGACAGGCTAGGGCTATTGCCAGATCAGCGTGCGGTTGTCGATGACATCATCAGTAAACCGAGTGGTCTTGTCCTAATAGTCGGTCCGACCGGCTCTGGTAAAACCACCACGTTATATTCTATGCTCAATAGCCTCTCGAGTGATGAGCGAAAAATCATCACCGTTGAAGATCCGGTTGAGTACCAGTTTGAGGGGATAACGCAGATTCCCATCAAGTCGACCGAATCTGGCAACGACGGCTCATTTGCCGAAAAGCTTCGTGCTATTCTGCGACTTGACCCAGATATCGTTATGGTGGGAGAAATTCGCGATAATGACACCGCCAAAACCGCCTTGCAGGCCAGCCTCACGGGCCACCTGGTGCTTGCCACATTTCATGCTTCGTCTGCTTCGGCGGCACTGACGCGGCTCAGCGATATCATCGGTCAGAACCCACTGTTTGTTTCGGCGATTCGCCTTGTCATGGCACAGCGGCTTATTCGGCAGCTCGACGACGCCATAAAGCTACCGTATGATCCCACAGCTAGCGAACTGCAAACCATCCAACGGGTTATTGAGACACTGCCGGTTGGCATTGAACGGCCAAACTTGCAAGGAATCAAGCTGTACAAACCAGGTTCATCGGCCGAAAACCCTACGGTTTTAAAGGCCAGATCGCTGTACGCGAACAATTCATCATGACTGGTGAAATCCGTAAGCTGCTGGAGAGCCACGATCACGTCCTGTCTGCCCAAGAAATCGAATCGGCAGCCGTGGCAAGCGGCATGCGTACCATGCTCCAAGACGCCATTCTCCATGTTGTCGCCGGCCACACCACCTAGACGAAGTCTTCCGAGTGGTTGGGTAAACCTACCTTACCCTGAGTCTCAAAACTGTCTCCACTAGTACTTTTGTCATTCCCGCGAAGGCGGGAATCCAGTTCATGAATTTTGAACTCCGCCTTCACTGAGATGACATCCTGGGGTTTTGAGACTCAGGTTACTTTAACCCTGTCATTCTGAACGAAGTGAAGAATCTTCACTTGCTTGTCATTCCCGCGCATGCGGGAATCCATGCGCTTGCTCCAACGTCTGCGTACTCACTACACCTGACAATCTCGCCCAACCTTATTCCCTCGGAAGTTCTCGGACTGCCAGCCGACTTCTTTTTGTACCGGACAAAAAGAAGCAAAAACCTCGACTAAAGGCTCCACCACTTGGTCAGCTTTTTTCAGTTCTACAACCGACACGAGAACTCGTCAAAAAGGTATTGCCAGAAGCAATACTAGCTTTCCGAACGCGATGTGTTTGAATAACACATCGCTACTTGGTCAAGCCACAAGGGCTTGACTAGCATCAAACAACTCGTGTCGCCTGTTGGAAGTTGTAGAGCCTAACAACATCTGAGCCAGGAGGTTACACATGGCCACCACTAGTTACATCGCTACGCGATGATCATTTAGCGGCCTCAAGGCCGCACTCTTATCTCAAATCTCTTAACTCTTATCTCTATCTTGTCTCTTGACTCACGCCTCTGGGAATAAAAACACACTAGCTGCTTGCTTTCAGGGGTGATATAGGGTACAATCCTACGGATATGGAATACATCAAAGAACTTGAAGCCACCTTCAAGAAGGGCGCAGTGGTAGACGTGCGCTCGGGCGATACTGTCAAAGTCCACCAAAAAATTCGTGAAGGCAGCAAAGAGCGTGTGCAGATTTTCCAGGGTCTGGTTATCCGCTGTGATCGCCGCGATAGTCACACGAGCCGCATTACGGTACGTCGGATTGCCAGTGGCGTAGGTGTAGAGAAGAGCTTTTTACTTCATAGCCCGCTCGTGCTCAAGGTAGAAGTGACCAAGCGTAGCAAAGTTCGCCGTAATAACATCAGCTACATGCGTAAACTGACCGGCAAATCAGCTCGTCTCACCGGTGTCGATTTCGACCGTCAGGCTGTAAATGATGTTCGTGATATCGAGGCTGAAAAAGCTGAACATGAAGCGAAAGAAGCAGCTGCCCGCGAAGCCGAAGCTAAAGCTGCCGAAAAAGCCGCCGAAGAAGCCGAACTAGCTGCCAAGCAAAAGGCAGTAGAAGAAGCTCACAAAGCCACCGAAGCCTAGTATATTTTCCATTTATGTAATGCATTTCTTAGCGTAGAGTTGCCGTAGGGCATGTAGCTTTGACAGTTCCGTCTTGTGAAATAATAACCCATCCATTGGGTGGCAATTTATCGCTATTAAACGACTTCTTTTCGTCCGCGTCCATTAACCTTATGGTCTCACCTGTAGTGTCTTGAATTCCAAGTGCAAGGTCTGGCAATTCGTCTGGATTACTTATCTTTGCTGATACGACTGTTTGGCCAGAAAATATGAACGAAGCATAGGTAACTTCAAAAAGTAAACCTAGGCATTTTACTCGGCTCGTATATAAAGTCTCCTTTTGCGGTATTTCTGAATGAGTACCGCCAGTAGCACAACTACCAAGGGCAAAACAAAGCAGCATGGGTGCTACATGTTTGAGATGTTCTACCATCGAATATACTATAAAACAAAAACATAAAATTGTATATATCTAATCTTCAGTGAGGTAGGCCTTCAGCCGAGGCACGAAGTCCCTAGGTGGGCCTAGTGCTGGGGTATGAATGTATAATACGATACATGTTGTCATACTCTATATCTATAATTGTCCCAATTTTGGTCTATCTTCTTTTGCGTCTGAAAATGGGTTATCATCCACGGCAGCGGCCAATCCTTATTGCTGGTTGTTTTATTTTTTTTTTGTTTCATATTTTATCCCCTCCCACTAGTTCACGGCAACCAAACACAATATATGACTCATTTAATTGGTGGCGGGGTGTTTTCTGGTTTGTTGTGGCTATATATTATCCAGATTAAGCATTTGAAATTAAGTATGCTTCAAGAAGTTAGTAGTCTCTTTGCGACGGTCTGTACTCTAGGGGTGGCAAATGAACTTTTTGAAGTTGTTCTATTTTGGGTGGGGTATATGCCTTATGGTATAAGTGATACCTCATGGGATCTTGTGGCGAATACAACTGGTGCGCTAGCGTTTTACCTGATGTATAAAGGGTTACAGTGGTTACGGTCGGGATCGACGAAGTAGGGCGGGGCTGCTGGGCGGGTCCGCTCGCCGCAGCTGCCGTAATCCTACCTACAAATTCACTTTGGGAGGACTGTCCTCCCAAAGGTGGGGCGACGGTGTTGCGTGATAGCAAGCGACTCAGCAAGAAACAGCGGGAATTTCTCGCCGAGCAAATCAAATCCCAAGCTATAGCCTACGGTATTGGCTGGGCCACACCAGCCGAAATAGACCAGCTGGGGCTTACAAAAGCCGTACAAATCGCCATGATACGGGCAATGAAAAACTCCACGAAACGAGCACCGACTACGAAGAAATCATCATCGACGGCAACTTCAACTTTTTCAAAAATGTGAAAGGATTATTCTCTCACAATGTGCGGACGTTGGTGCATGCAGACGATTTGGTGCCGGCGGTGAGTGCGGCAAGTATTATTGCCAAAGTCGCTCGTGATGACTATATGGCAGAAATGGCAGCAAAATATCCAGGCTATGGTTTCGAAAAACATGTTGGCTATGGCACAGCTGCTCACGCTGCCGCGCTCGAGAAACATGGCGTCACAGACATCCATCGGAAATCCTTCAAACCGGTCCAGCAGTTTTGTCAATCTGAGCGAACTTGAGTCTCAAAACTGGCCCTACTAGTACTTATGTCATTCCCGCGAAGGCGGGAATCCAGTCCATTTATCCGAATCCCAGCGTTCGCTGGGATAACAACCTGGGGGTTTTGAGACTCAGGTGAGCGAAGAGAAGAATCATCGTAAGCCCCTCTGATGTAGTCTGATGCTCCTACTTTGTCATTTTGACACGAATTTCGCACTTTGAGCTAATGTGCATTTTCTCCTCGAAGAACGGAACGAGCCGTACTGCAGTACGGTGAAGTGAGTATTGGAGAGGAAAAATGTACAGTAGCCAAAGAAGCCAGCGGTGCGGCCAGCTTCGCTGGACGGCAGGCTGGCTGGTGCGAAACTCGTGTCTGAGCGAAGCGAAGAATCTCCCTATCTGCTATGATGGGATTATATGAGGTCATACTACGTATACATCATGACAAATCCATCTCGAACGACGCTTTACATAGGAGTAACTAACAATCTAGTCCGCCGAATCTGGGAGCATCAGGCCAAACAATTAGATGGCTTTACGAAAAAATATAATTGCGTATGCCTCGTTTACTATGAAGAGGTTGCAAATGCGCTGGTAGCGATTGAACGAGAAAAACAGCTTAAAGGGTGGTCGAGAAGAAAGAAGGAGGAGTTAATTGACACACTCAATCCAAGCAGGGAAGATCTTTCGACTTCGCTCAAGATGACACAAGAGGACAGCAAGTGACGAATTATGCAACGGGGCACCAGGCCGAAAAAGTAGCTGCTGAATACTTGCAGACAAAAGGTTATACCATAATCGAGTTGAACTGGCGGCATGCGAGGGCAGAGATAGATATAATCGCTCAAAAACGTCCGCGCTTTCATCGCCCAGGTCCGCTGGTGTTTTTTGAGGTTAAGCACCGTAAAACCGACCACCAAGGTCGTGGCCTCGACTACATTACCCCAAAAAAAATCCAACAGATGCAGTTTGCAGCACAACTGTACGTTTTAGTGAAAAAATGTTCCGACGATTACATTATAGGCGGCATAGAGTTGAGCGGAAGCGACTACCATATTACGCAAGTTCTCGAAAACATTACTATTTGAGAAACTTTTGGATCGCTTTCAGGTCGCGGGATAGCCAGGTGAGGCGGGCGGTGATCTCCTCGAAGCCGATGGTAATGTTGCGTTTTAACATGGGCTGGTCGATTTTGCTATCGAATAGGTCGTGATATTTTTGCGCGTACTCGGGTGTGTTTACGACGGAGGCGGCATAGCGGGGAAGGTAATCGTACGATTTATCGTTCTCGAAGGTTTTTTGCAGCCACGCCCACTCGTCAACCATCCACTGCCAGGCTGTAGCGCGGGTGTAGTGGTTGCGGAGCAAGTAGACGAGCCAGCGGTCGACGTCTTGTGGTTTGACGAGCTTGCCGTCTTTGAGCCGTGCAAGTAGGCGCGCGGCTACGGTCACATCGCGCGTCGCGGTGAGAGCGTCGCAGGTGTCGCTTTTTAGGTCACTATTTTGCGTCGTGTCGTGGAGGTTAAGTAGGAAATCGACCGCCGAAGAGTCTCCCTCTTTGACAGGAACAGACATAATGAGTGGACGAAGTTCGGCAGGGAGGGCGACGTTCTTTTTCGTGTAGTCCTCAAACATGTGACGCATGGTTTTCAGGATAGTTTCGTCCTCACCGTAGGCACCCAGTCCGAGAATGAGGCCGCGCAGCTTCGTATCGGCGGCAGATTCGTTTTTGGCCGGTTTCCAGCCAAGCCGCTTATATTGCTGCTGCATAATGTTGCGACTGAGCTCTTTGATGTGCGACTCAAAGATTCATCTAGGTCGATAAACCGCCGGACTTCACCCGCGACGAGTCCAATGATGTCCCACACTGGCTCACTAGCCTCGTCCTTATAGGCTGTCAACAGTTGCAATGTTTCGGCGTAGCATTGGTAGCCAGCACGAGCAAGCATAGCGCTGCTGTTGAGCAGCATGAGGCGGTCGGCTTCAGCAAGTTGCTGCGCCGCCACCTGCCCCTCTATGTAGCTCTTAGTGCTTGCAGCAACATAGTCCACCAGGTAATGCCCGCGCGCTCCAGTATTCACCAGCACAGGGCTGTCACTAGAATGTGTCCATTTAACCTGGGATGATTCAAACACCTCTTGAGCGTTCACTTCATTCGCAAATGTTGGCACTGGCCACAGCCGTGTTTTGTCGGCTTTGGCGGGGTCGTCAAGGAAGTGTTCTTGGCTAAGCGAAACGTCCGCTCCGGTTTGTGTAACGCGTACGACCGGGAACCCAGAACGTTGGAGCCATGGGTTCATGAATGCTCCAACGTCTTTGCCGCTGGCCGTACTTAGCGCTGCCCATAAATCATCACCGGTAGTATTTGCGTAGGCGTGTTTTTGAAATATTCGCTGAGTCCTTTTTGGAACGCCGCCTCGCCAATGTAATTTTTGAGCATATAGAGCAAGCGCCCGCCCTTGGCGTAGACGATACTGCCATCAAATAATGTGCTGATTTCATCTGGATGATGCACGTCGACATGTACGGACTGGACGCCGTAGGTCGCGTCGCGGCGGAAGGCGGCGAGCCCTTCGCTAGCAATGAACTGGTTCCAGACGTGCCAGTCGGGGAACATAGCATCAACCGCCTGGTATTCCATCATATTGGCAAAGCTTTCATTGAGCCACAGGTCGTCCCACCAGCGCATGGTTACAAGGTTGCCGAACCACTGGTGACTTGTTTCGTGTGCGACTACCAGCGCAATGTACTCGCGGATGCCTTGACTGGTTTGACCGGGGTAGTCCAGCAGGACGCGTTCGCGGTAAGTTATGAGACCCCAGTTTTCCATGGCACCGCTGCTAAAATCCGGCAATGCCACATGGTCTGCTTTGGGCAGCGGGTAGGGAACACCAAAGTAATCTTCGAAATATTCAATACTGCGGGTTGCGACATCGAGCGCAAAATCCAGTGACTCGGCTGGTTGTACGGTGGTCGCCCACACATTCACGTCCACGCCTGACTTGGTTTTGGCCGATTTTTTATGCAGATTGCCAGTAACGAAAGCGAGTAGGTAGGTGGACATCTTGGGCGTTGGCTTGAATGATGTTTGGAGAATACTGAATGATGTATCTTGGATGGGCGCATTTTTTGAATACTTTATTCGCCATTCCTCATACGCCATTCTTTCCTGGCTTTGCATGGGCGTGTTAGACAGCAACTCTACATTGTCCTGGGTGATCAGTGTCAGCTCAAACACCGCTTTTGCCTCTGGCTCGTCGATGCAGGGAAACGCCTCGCGGGCATGGTGACTTTCGAACTGGGTGGCAAAGAGCTTTTGTTCGTTACCGTCAGCGTCTTTCCAGTAACAAGGATAAATGCCAGTCATGCCGTCAGTAATTTTGCCTTCAAACTCCATGGTCACGGTGTATTCGCCAGGATAAGCTATGCCTTCGGTATGAAGCCGGACTTCTTGGAACGTCTTCTGATGATTGATGCGCTTGAGCGGTAGCTCAGCATCACCTTTTTGTCTCGTCGCACCACTTTCCCAGAGGTGACCTTCACCCCATTCGCATGAAACGTCAGCCGTTGACTCGGCCGACCCACCTTCTTGCCAGAAATAACCACGCGCCCCGAAAACCGCATCTTCTCTTCATCCAGCCTAATCTCCAGCTCATATTTCTCCGGCTGAAATTGGGCATATAGTCGCGTCACTGTTTTACTCATGGCTACAGTCTAGCATAAGTAAACAACGAAATATTAGTTGTTTGAGACACAATATGTTGTACAGTAAGTATCATGATAATTATGGGCGGTTCGCCACTAGATATTGTTAATGCGTCCGGGGGGCCCACATTTTAGAACAGATACTTGGGGTATGCTCAATTTGCCTGATTGTCACATTGCGGGCCCCATAGCATGGAGATTACTTAGAGAAGCTAATGTTCCCGCTGATGCAATAGACGAACTCACGGTGAGCATACGCGGGATGACTGATGGTGTAATTAGAGAGCTGCATGAAAACCAACAAAATCTTCGAGGCATTACTACGGGTGCAACGTACGATCCTCGCGAGAGACATATTGCAGTGTATGCAGGAAATATCGCAGCGCTTGGGCTGCCAGATTCAACTATGGGAATCCAAGAGGCGGTACGTATAGTAGACAGAACTATCCGACTTGCTCTTGGTAGATTTGTGCATACGGCCCTTGGCGACAAAAATGAGCATACTATTCAGGAAGTTATGATAAGTAGACGCCAACCTGGGGTTCCAAAATATCAACTGAACCCTGATGAGAAAATGATACGTTCCGCGTTACATCAAGATATGTGGCCAGCATTTCTAGACAACCCACTATCGTATGCCTTGGTTTTTATGATGAGTAATGTAGCATTGTGGAAACGCTATATTCGGGATGTGAACAGGGAAACACCCGCACATGAAGTTTCTGCGGCAGAGTTTGAAAACCAAACTAGATTTCTACCGGTACTTACATATAAGCCGACTGGAGGAATCAGTTTTCTCATTTGACTCTCTTTGTACAAATTGCTACAATAAAATGTGTAATGGTCGGCCGGCAGGTCGGCTTTTTTCGTAAGGTACTATAGAAATTAATTACAATTGGTCATTGAAAATTGCTAATTGAGAATTGGAGCGAAGCGACTCATGGATATGGATTTTAAACAACTAGCAGTAGCCATACAGGCAATAGCTGAGGAAAAGAATCTGCCTGAAGATACAGTGAAAGAAGTGGTGGAGCAAGCTCTTGCCGCAGCTTATCGCCGTGATTATGGTGAACGCGAGCAAGAAGTACGCGTGAGTATGAACTTGCACAGCGGTGAGGTAGATGCGTATGTCAGCAAAGAAGTTGTGGAGAAAGTAGGTGACGAAGATTTCGAAATAAGTCTGGTAGACGCCAAGAAGCTCAAAAAAGAGGCTGCCATAGGTGACTTTGTCGAGCTGCATGAAAAGGTAACCACCTTTGGCCGCGTGGCTGCCCAAACCGCCAAACAGGTTATATTGCAGCGGCTGCGTGAAGCTGAACGAGAGATAGTCCTGGCTGAGTACGAAGACAAAATCGGTACCGTAATTAATGCTATGGTGACTCGTGTCGAGGGTATGATTGTCCGATTGGAGTTGGGTAAAGCGCAAGGAATTATGCCAAAAGCGAACAGATCCAGGGTGAGCGCTACTACCCAAGCCAACGGCTCAAGGTGTTCCTGAAAGACGTCGAGCGCGGCCCTCGCGGCCCGCAGCTGGTAGTTTCACGAGGCAATACTCAGTTCATTGAGTGGCTTTTCCGCGCTGAGGTGCCAGAAATGGATGCTGGCGCAGTCGAGATTAAGAACATTGCTCGTGAGGCTGGTGTCCGCAGCAAAATCGCCGTCGCTAGTACGGTGCCTGGTGTCGATCCCGTCGGAACCTTTGTGGGCGGACACGGTACGCGCGTCAATGCGGTGGTCGGTGAAGTGGGTGAACAAGAAAAGATAGATATCATAGTCTACGCTGATGAGGCTGCCCAGTACATTATGAATGCACTGAGCCCAACCAAGGTCAATCGCGTCGTCATAGACGAATCTGCCAAGCGCGCCAAAGTGTTTGTGCCGGAAGATCAACTGAGTATTGCCATCGGTCGTGGTGGTCAGAACGTGCGGCTTGCGAGCAAACTTGTTGGCTATGAACTCGATATTGAGGCTGAAAATGCGCCAGACGTTGAAGGCGAGCCACAAGTAAAAGAATTGCCTAAGCAGCCGCGCCTAAAGAAGAAAGAGCAACTCGAAAGCTCACTACTCGACGCTATTGAAGAACACGGGGAATAAAGGGTAAATGCCAGTTTCGCCCCAGCAGGGCGACTTCCTTTTTTACCGGAAAAGAGGAAGCGAGAAACCTCGGCCAGTAGCTCCACCTCTTGGTCAGATAGTTGTTCGTTTTGACAACTGACGCGACAACTCGTTCAGCCTGGATTGCCACAGGCAATCCAGGCCTCTCTCGGACAAGTCGCGCCACCTGTCGGAAGTTGTCAAAGCCGACAACACCTGAGCCATGAGGTTACGCATGGCCATCATTAGTTACATCGCTGGCGCGATGATTACTGGCGGCCTGCGGCCGCACTAACATCTAACATCTAATTCCAATTTAGCACTCTTGACGTGGGAGTGCTAATTTTGCTAGACTGGTAGTATCGTATTCGTGAAGTACATTACTCACGAAGACGGGATTCCAGACAAAAAGTCGCCGCTGGCGACAAACTTTCACTCTTGACTCATGACTCATGTTTCTTGACTTAGAGAGTGAGCTCCAAAGGAGCGAATTATATGCAACCAGACTACCAAGAATTTTCAAACTATTTAACCGAGAATGCTCGGCAAAGCCTCGCGCACGCAGGGACAATAGCTCGCGGGCTCGGTGATGCGTACATTGGTACCGAACATTTGCTTCTTGGTCTGATGGCACAAGATGGTAGCCTGGGTGGAAAAATCCTCGAAGATGCCGGCGTCACTCTCAGTAAAGCCCAAGTCGCCTTGAAGCTGACGCCAAAAACATCGTTATCAACATGGGCGCAAAAGGCTATAGCGAAACAGCCAAACTCACTCTCCGTATGGCCTATGATGTTGCGCAAGACTACGGCCAGGACTTCTGTGGCACCGAACATATCTTGTATAGTATCCTGAGCCAGAAGAACTCTCGTGCCAGCGTCTTACTTCGCGATATGCATGTCAATACCGACAGCATCGTGCGTGAACTCGAAAATTTCTTGAGCCGCCAGTTTGATGACGCCGACCGTGAAACAGTTGAGCCCGGTTCGCGCCGGACAGCCCGCAAGGCTCAACGCAGTAGTAAAAGCATGCTCGATCAGTTTGGTACTGACTTGACTGCCCAGGCCCGTGGCGGCAAACTTGACCCAGTTGTCGGACGTGAGGCACAGATTAAACGAGTTGTAACCATTCTGAACCGCCGAACCAAGAATAATCCTGTGCTTATTGGCGAGCCTGGTGTTGGCAAGACAGCTATTGTTGAGGGTCTCGCGCAGCGAATCATCAATGAGGACGTGCCAGATAGTCTGCTCGATAAGCGCATTGTAATGCTTGATCTTGCTGCAATGGTCGCAGGCACGAAGTATCGCGGCGAATTTGAAGAGCGGCTTAAAAAGTCATGGCCGAACTTGAAGGCGACAAACGGACGGTGGTTTTCATAGATGAGTTACATCTTATTATTGGTGCCGGTGCAGCCGAAGGTTCGATGGATGCCGGTAATATCTTGAAACCCGCGCTTGCCCGGGGCAAAATCCAGGTTATTGGTGCCACGACGACAGCAGAATACACCAAGCATGTTGAAAAAGATGCGGCCCTAGAACGGCGCTTTCAGCCCATCCAGGTTCCGGAAACAACTATGCCCGAAACTATCGCCATTCTAAAGGGACTCCGCAAACACTATGAGGAGTTTCATGGTGTTACCATTAGCGATGAAGTCATTGATGATACGGTGAATTTCGCAAAGCGCTATATCCAAGATAGATTCATGCCAGATAAGGCAATTGATTTACTCGACGAGACGGCAGCCGCGCTTCGTGTAGAAAGGGGCAAAACAAGTCCTGAGGTTCGCAAGTTGCAGAAAGAATTGAAGCTCGTCAATGCTCGTATAGACGAAGCGGTTGACCAGGAAGATTACGAACGAGCCGCTCGAGGTAAAACTCGCGCCTCACAAATCCAAAAAAGCTCGACGAGCTGTATAAGGCAACAAAAACTGGTGCAGTGCTCGTCATGAGTAGTGACGATGTGGCTGAAGTCGTTTCCCGCATCACTGGCGTGCCTGTGAAAAAGTTATCAAAAGCGAAGCTAAGTACCTGTTACAACTCGAAAAGAACATCTCCAGGCATGTGATTGGCCAGACGGAAGCTGTCGCAGTTGTCAGTAAGGCGATTCGTCGGAATCGTAGTGGTATTAGCGCCGCTAATCGGCCAATTGGTTCGTTCATTTTTCTTGGTCCAACTGGGGTTGGCAAAACTGAACTGGCGCGCGTGCTCGCTCGTGAGTTTTTTGGCTCTGAGAATGCGCTGGTTAAGATAGATATGAGTGAATTTGGCGAACATCACAATGTATCGCGGCTTGTTGGTGCTCCGGCAGGTTATGTCGGCTACGACGAAGGTGGCCAGCTCACCGACAAAATCCGCCGCCAGCCTTACAGCCTTGTCTTGTTTGACGAAATTGAAAAGGCGCATCCAGATGTATTTAACATGCTTTTACAAATGCTCGAAGATGGCTACCTGACCGACGCAAAAGGCCGTCGCATAGACTTCACGAATACCATTGTCATCATGACGAGCAACATTGGTGCCGACAAGCTCCAAAAAGAAGCTGCACTTGGTTTCCAGGCTGGACGTAGAACTGACTTTGAGGATCTCGACGCCATGCATGAGCAAAACAAGGACAATGTCATGGATCGGCTCAAAAGAGCTGCGCCCAGAGCTATTGAACCGTATCGATAAGGTCGTTGTGTTCCGCGGCCTCACAAAAAGGATATTTACCATATCATAGACTTGCAGGTTGACGAGCTGCGCAAACGCTTGCAAAAACATGGTGTCAGTGTTCAGCTTACGACTGCCGCCAAGCAGTATTTGATTGAACATGGCTATGATGCTAAAAACGGTGTCCGTCCCTTGCGCCGGCTCATCCAAGACACCATAGAAGATCAGCTGGCTATTGATATCCTCGACGATAAGTTTACTAAGGGCGATATCATCCACGTTGGTTCGCGTGATGATGCCCTGACCTATGCTACCCATAGCGAATAAGTCGTCGGTTCCTATGGGTGATCTCCGTTCGTTACCTCAACTGGTTAGCTTCTTGGTATACTTAATCAATGCATAACCAGCCGAAACCTCACCACGGTCGAGTACTTATTTTCCTGCTCGTTTGGTTTGGCGCGCTCGGCGCGCTCTATGTCAACCAACAGCGAATAACCGACTGGTGGAAACTACGAGGGTATTTTCCATCTTCAGCAGTCGCTGCGATCGCGCGGTCAACACAGATGAACGATCATGGCACGCACCTGTTTTACGTCAATAAACCACAGCTTCTAGAGTCGTCAACGTTTAGTAAAGAATGCCCAATTGCAGCTGAAAAAACTATCATTCTCGGTTGCTATAAGGGTGGCGACAGAGGCATTTACCTCTACGATGTTACCGACATTCGCCTACAAGGTGTCGAAGAAGTTACCGCAGCCCATGAAATGCTCCACGCTGCCTATGCGAGGCTTTCGGCGGCAGAAAAAAAACAGCTAGACACTTCGCTCGAAGCTTTTTACCAAAAGAGTCTTAACGATGAACGGGTTCGTGAAACCATAGCATTATATCGCCAAACTGAACCAACCGAAATTGCGAATGAAATGCACTCAATATTTGCAACTGAAGTTATGGATTTGCCGGCAGAGCTAGAGGCACATTACAAGCAGTATTTTACGAACCGGAAAGCGGTCGTGACGATGGCGCTACGCTACCAGGCCGAGTTTACGCTTCGGCGTGACCAGGTTGCAGCCTTTGATGCTGACTTGAACACACTGAAGTCTACTATAGACACAAACCAAAGTCGCTTACTTGCACAGAGAAGTGAGTTAGATGCGCAACAGCGTGAGCTTGATGTCCTCAGGAGAACGAATGTCGGGACATATAATGCCACGGTTGCCAGTTTTAACCAACTTGTGCGAGCATACAATGCGTTGTTGTCTGAAACCCAAGGTTTGATTGCTGAGTACAATGATACTGTTGAAAAACGTAACGCTCTAGCGCTCGAAGAACGACAGCTAACCCAGGCCCTATCCGCCGAAGGCCTTCCCTCCGCCCAATAGCCACATGCACTGTTTTGACTTCTGCCATTTAGCCTAATAAATTTCGAAAATAGCGTCATTCATATGGGTTTTGTCCCGCGGCCAACAAAGCCTTTTGCCATCAACAAAACATGCCGGTCTCGCCCGGCAGGGCGACTTCTTTTTGTGCCGGACAAAAAGAAGCAAAAAACCTCGGCCAGCAGCTCCAGCTCTTGGCAGAACTATTGTTCGTTTCTACAACCGACGTGACAACTCCTCAAGCTACTATTGCTACCGGCAATACTAGCCTTCGTAAAACAAGTCACGCCACCTGCCAGAAGTCGTAGAAGCCAACAACATTCTGACCAGGAGCTTCCGCATGGCCACCACTAGTTACATCGCTACGCGGCAATTTTGAGCGGCCTATTGCCGCACTCTGAATTCTGAATTCTTGATTCATAATTCTTCCAGTTGCCTATGGCCGCACATTGTTTGTTGATAACTTGAACGTTGACAGTTGAACGTTTGGAACATGCTCATCGAAAATTCTCTAAAATCTTGTGAATTGAACCTTGAAAATTGCTATACTGAGATCCTATGGCAAAAAAGAGCGTGAAGTATGTGTGTGGAAGCTGCGGTGCGCAGTATTCGGCCTGGGCAGGGCGGTGCAGTCAGTGCGGCGAATGGAATAGCATAGCTGAAGAAGTGCAGTTAGTCGCGTCAAATACAAATGGGGTGAAGCCATCAGGGAGAATATTGCCATCCCAGGCGGTTAAGGCGTCGGCTGCCAAGCCAGAGCACCGTTTGCAGACGGGCATACTGGATGTCGATATCGTGCTCGGTGGTGGGCTGGTTCCAGGCGGTGTCGTGCTTATAGCCGGACAGCCAGGTATAGGCAAAAGTACGTTGCTGCTCCAGCTTGCAAATGCTATTGCCGGGCAGGCTGCCGTTCTGTATGTGAGTGGTGAAGAATCCGAGCATCAGATTGGCATACGCGCCACGCGTCTCAGTGCGGCTGCAACTAAACTGCAGCTTGCAACCTCGAACTCGGCCGATGACGTTGCTGCGACGATAGCGAGCAAGCAGTTTCAGCTAGTGGTTGTCGATTCTATTCAGACGATGCAGGCAGCCGGAGTAACTAGCGCACCTGGCAGTGTCAGTCAGATCACCAACAGCACAAACACACTGCTCCAGGCAGCCAAACAGTCAAATACCGCACTGCTTATCGTGGGTCACGTCACGAAAGAAGGTGCTATCGCTGGACCGAAGCTCCTCGAGCACATTGTCGATGTAGTATTGACCTTGGAGGGCGAAGCGTACGGCGGGTTCAAGGTTCTACGCGCCACCAAGAACCGGTTTGGTCCAACGACGGAAGCGGCAATTATGGAAATGGATGAGCAGGGGCTCAAGCCAGTGCTCAACCCCTCACAGGCTCTTCTCGAAGAGCGGCAGATTACCGACGGGTCAGTCGTGCTCGCAACGTTGAGGGTACTCGTCCACTACTGGTGGAAGTCCAGGCGCTTGTGAATAAAACCAGTTACGGGTACCCGAAACGCGCTGCAAGTGGGATTGATCTGAATCGTATCAATCTGCTGGTGGCAATGCTTGAGAAAAGAACAAAACTCAATCTTGCCGACCAGGATATATACGTGAATATTGTGGGCGGACTGCGTTTACAGGACCCAGCGGCGGACTTGGCGGTGTGTATGGCTATCGGCTCGGCCGCGAAAGGCCTAAAACTCAAACGAAATGCAGTTGTCTTCGGTGAAATAGGCCTCTCGGGTGAAATTCGCCACGTGCCATTCATAGACAAGCGTGTCGCTGAGGCAAAAACTTGGGTTTGACTGCGCAATTGGGCCTCGTATGCGCGGCAACGCAAAACAATCATCGTTTCTAGTGACCGTGCCAGATGTTCGATCTGCCCTGAATGAGTTCCTCCAGAAGTGACGTAGGACGGTTTGAGTGCTCGAGTAACCCAGCCCGAACGTAATTTTCTGGGGTTGTTTTATTCCTTATGGGGTTCAGAGGGGATCTTTAGGGGCTGACGCTAACGGGGGTTTGACCACTGAGATGCTCGTGCTGTCGCTGCCTTGGTACAAAACGCTATCGGTCACCTGAACACTGATTTGGAGGACTCGGCCGCACCGCCACCTGGGACATAGGTGAACTGGTAGTCACCACTAACACCGACTCCTTGTGACTGAACCTGTTGGCCGTTTATGAGAAGACTTAATGTACCTGGAAAATTCGTCCGTGCGCCATCACTAAGCGGGTGTGTCCCCTGGTCGACTCGTACCATGATGCTACAGCCAGCCTCGGGGCAGGTCAGACCGGCTTGGCTGTCCGTCGATGCGCCGTTTACAGCGGTGATATTGGCTGTTGGTTTGGCATCGTTGCAGTTGTGGATGTCATCGTTACCAGTTGCCGGTGCATTACCTCCGGTGTTGCCACCCGAAAAGACATCGACATTCCAGCCGGCAGCGTTGCTATTGGCACTATTTTGCTTGGCAAGAGGCGGCGTACAGCTGGTGGCGAGTTTATTAGATACTTTGTCAAGCATCTCGTTTGTCGAAGCAGCCTTGCCGACATACCAAGAGGGGAAGAGATCGGTGGCTCGGCTTGGAACAATTTGTCCAGCGCCATTTTTGCTGCGGTTAATGAATGCAGGTGCAGTTTTGATTCCAGCCGGTTCTTTCCAGTTGTCGGCCGCTCCGGCACGTTCATGCGCCCCCTGCATGAACTGTTTCATGACTGGTGCAGTCATGTTTTCTGGCTGGCCATAATATGGAACGGTGCGCGTATGATTCCCCACCCATATGCCCGCAGAATATTTCTTTGACCAGCTGACCATCATACCATCGAGCAAATTGTTCGTGGTGCCGGTTTTTATGCCAATCTTCCAACCCTTGTAGCGGTGGAATTTCAGCCCGCCACAGCCTTGTTCGTTACAGCTGTTTCCGAGGTACGACGCACCTGGGTCTGAAGCCATGTCGTTCACGATATAGGCCGAATCGGGCTTGACAATTTGCTTGCCGGTAGACGGCTTGAATTCCTTCAGGGTTTTCCCTGAAGCATTCGTAACTTTTAGTATGTATGTCTTTGGCAGGGCTTTGCCAAGCCGCGAGATAGAAGCGATACCATGGACATGGTCATCGAGGTGCAAATAGGCGCCGTCACCGATGCCTGCCGAAGCGTAGCATTGAGACTCGTCTGCCTTTGTTGCCGTGGTGACATCGGTTTCATCTTTGAAGCAGCGGTAGCCATCGGGATTATCCATGAGGCCATCTATGGTTGAGATAACTTTGTTAATTGAATTGACGCGTCCAGGACTGGTATCATTTGGCACGGCAGAAACAAAGGCTTTCACCGCAGGAACGTTACGCGAGCCGCCGAGTGCATAGCGAAGCGTCATTGGCCCCGGGTAGCGGCGATCAAAGTCGAATAGACAGTTGCCGCCACTTTCAGGACGAGCTCTATTAGTACAGGTGTACTGCGCAATCGGGCCCTGCGTGTCATACAGGACACTACCGGCGCCGACCTTTTTATTGTTATCTATGAACGTCAGGTAATTATACGGTTTTATGCTTGAACCCGGCGATATATACATTTGGTTAGCATAGTTATTTTCGCCGTAACCAGGCGTGTCTAGCCCCCAGCCGCCAACAAGTGCAACAATCTGCCCAGTTTCATTGTCTTCTGCAACAAACGCACCGACATCAGCGCGTTGTCGTGTCATCTGTGCTCGTCCGTCGGCCATAGACTTTTCAGCTAAAGCCTGTAAGTCCATATCTACGGTGGTGATGACTTTCCAGCCGCCGTTATCGACGACTGCTTTTGGGAATGCCTTGTAGAGCTCGTCTTTGGCGGCTTTGACGAAGTAGGGTGCCTTGATATTTACATATTTATCTTGGCGTGGTTTTACTTGGGCAAGTATATCGACTTTCTTGGCAGTGTCTCGTTGCTCTGCTGTAATGTATTTTTCATCTTTCATGATGTTGAGTATGTAGTGTTGCCGGTCAATGAGCCACTCCCTATCGAAGTAATTTGTACCAAGACTTTTGTTAAACTCTGACTACTAAAAGGCGAAAGAGAACCCGGAGCCTTGGGGATTGCAGCCAGCATGGCAGCCTGAGCAAGGCTGAGGTCTTTTGCACTCACGCCAAAGTAGTCCTGAGCTGCTGTCTCGACACCGGAATTTACATTGCCGTACGGTGCCATGTTCAAATAGCCAGTCAAAATTTCATCTTTACTGTATTCTCGTTCGAGTTCGACAGCAAGGATGAGCTCTTTTATCTTACGGCTTACAGTTCGCTCATTTTGCCAGCCTTCGCTGAGCTTCACAAGTTGCTGAGTGATAGTCGATCCACCTTGGCGGCCGCTACCACCTCCCTTGACTTCATTCACGGTGGCTCGCATGATACCTTTCGTGTCAAAAGCGCCGTGCTTGAAAAAGTTTCGGTCCTCTATGGATAGAGTTGCCTGCTTCATCACTTCTGCTATCTGGTCATCCTTAACTGGTACGCGTTTTTTTGCATTGTAGTCTTGGTAGAGTAGGACCGTACCAGTTCTGTCGTAGTAGGTGATACTGCCCCCGAAATTACTGCCGTTGACATCATTAATTTTCGGCAGGTCTTTTCGGAAGTAGGCAAAAACGCCCACTAATAGCAAGAAACCGACGACAAAGCTTATGCCAGTAATTTTCAGAGCCATCAGTGCTCCTCGCGACTAAACCAGTACCGTGCAAGGCGCTTCGGACTCATTCGGTAGAGAAGTCGTTTCCATGGCTGCGAAGGCAGGCTGCTCAAATATGCAGCTTTCCGGCGTGCTTTGGCCTCTCGGCCGGCTTTTAGGCGTTCATTGAGAGAACGGTTGACCTTAATAGTTTTGCCGCTGCGCGTCACAAATGTGTTCGATTTGGCTTTAGAACGCCGCGGACGGTTCGATTCAAGCTGTTTCATGTAACTACGCGTTTCTCCACTTATATACTGCACACCAGTATAGCAAAATATGGTCGTTGTAGCACAAGCAAAATCTAGGAATTAGGTAAAGGAATTCAGAATTCTACATAAGAGAGTAAGGGAAAATTGCTATTCATATCTAATTAACATCATTTTCACTTTCCGCTCACTATTCTTATCTCTTATCTCACCACTCTTATTTCTAATCTGACAGCCCTTAACTCTCATAGCGTAAATCTGTATACTACCACCATGACATTATCAGACAAACTAACCTGGCGCGGTTTTACCAACCAGACTACTTACAAAGACACATCAGTTTTAAACGGAGATCCTATCACGTTTTATTGGGGTTGACCCCAGCGCCGACAGTATGACGGTGGGGAATTTTGCTGTCGCTATGATGATCCGCCACTTCATAGACCACGGCCACAAGGCCATATTGCTTGTGGGCGGCGCGACAGGGATGATAGGTGACCCAGACGGTAAAAACAGGAACGTGACCTCTTATCGGTTGAAGATATCGAACGCAACAAGCGTGGTATATCTGAGCAGTATCGTAAAATCTTCTGCGGGGCACGACTTTGAAATTGTTGACAACTACGATTGGTTCAAGGGTATGGGTTACCTTGATTTCCTGCGTGACGTCGGCAAACATGTGCCGGTACGTCAGATGCTTGGCCGTGAGTTTGTCCAAGAGCGTCTTGGCGATGACGGTAGTGGTATATCCTACGCCGAATTCAGCTACGCACTCATCCAAGGCTATGATTTCTTGCACCTCTACCGGGAAATGGGCGCAACGCTTCAGGTGGCTGGCTCGACCAATGGGGCAACTGCATTGCCGGTGTAGAACTCATCCGCCGTGTGGCGGGTGGTGAAGCCCACATTTGACGGCACCGTTAATCGTAAATAAATCTACGGGCGTGAAGTTTGGCAAAAGCGAGGGCGGCGCCGTCTGGCTTGACCCAGCCAAAACCACACCAACGGCCTTTTACCAGTTCTGGATTAACTGTGACGATCTTGGCGCCGAAGATTATCTGAAGGTATTCACACTACTCAGCCGAGAAGAAGTAGAAGTCATCATGGCAAAACAGCGCGAGAATCCCGGCGCTCGCTACGCCCAAACTCGACTAGCCGAAGAAGTCACACGGCTGGTTCACGGCGACGAAGCGCTCTTGACAGCCCAAAAAGTCACCTCATGCCTGGTGGGTGACGCCTCCGTCGGTGAGGCCGACGAACAACGGTGGTTGCCCTGCGGGCAGAAATTCCTTTGTGTGC
The DNA here is from genome assembly GCA_016699935.1 of Candidatus Saccharimonadota bacterium. GTDB lineage: Bacteria > Patescibacteriota > Saccharimonadia > Saccharimonadales > UBA4665 > JAGXIT01. The sequence continues at coordinate 1,169,243 of CP064992.1, read as the reverse complement.
AATCAAGTACTGATGGTTCTGTGTTAGCCGCACTCGTCAGTGCTGGTCTTGCGAGCAGCAATGGCGAGGCTCGTCGCCTGCTTAAGGAAATGCCGTTTCTATAAATGGGGTGAAAACAACAGATGAAAACTTCAATCCCGGGTTGTTTCAGAATGGCCGCCTCCTCTTACGCCGCGGCAAAGCCTACCGCGACTCCGCCCTCGTCGAAATACTATAAAAATGTTTTCATTGTAGCAACTATAGGGTAGAATTGCTGACATGGGAGTAGGTATAGAGGTAGATTTCTCCGGTAGTGGCTATCCGGGCCAAGATCTGGATGATTTGCGTGAACACTGGATGGATCGTGCTGTTGAGGAAGCCCATAGTGTATTAGCTCGTCAGGGTGAGCCTCCGTTAGAATTATTAAGGGCTTGGGTTGAGGTTGAACGCTTGGCAGGTTCAAGTGGATGGAACGGTAGTAAGCTTGCAGTATATTTACTAGGGCAGGCAGTTGTGTTTAGTGAAGCAGCGCCCGTGCCAAGTAGTACCCAGCGATTGACACGATTGATTTGGCACTTAAAAGTCATTCCGCACCAGTAGTGTCATACCATTTCGACGTACCGCGTCCCGTAGATGCAATCTTACCTCGCCTGGTCCTTGAAGAAATTATACAATCAAAACAAACAGGGATCCCTTCTCCCCACACACCTACATCTGTGCAGGCGGTTCATGATATTGCGCGCCCATGGCTACATGCATTTGATAGAATGAATTCGGGAGCCAATAGCTATAGCGTTTTCCCGACACAACCTAAGCCTACTCAGCGGCTGCAAGAGCCAACGATAATAGGGTTTTTACTTGCTCAGGGCTTAGATAGGCCCAATGATCCTGACAGTATTAAGGCATTACCCTCAGCCAAGAAGACATAAAACGACTTGCTTATCATGCTGTATATGCACAAGTCGCATATCTGGGTACTACCTTCTTTTCTTACAATAAGACAAATAGTGTAACAGTTACGAATCCACGTTACGGTGCATGGTACCCCTATTCAGAAATTCCTACAGGGCAACAAGATGTGATGGAAGCGCTTGCAAGAGACCCGAACCTCTGGACCCGTATAAAATCAAAACGTGACCCCAGTATTTTACAACATTCTCCTGGCCTGATGCTCAGAGGTGAACTCGCTGGTTTAGTTGCTGATATGCCCTGGGTGTTGCCGGGAGAGCAACAAATGGTCGATTTTGAGAGTGCACCAGGCAACATCGTGATGGGTTTGGCTTTAAGGCATATGCCTCCACACATCGCTACGGCAAGAGCACGACAGATTGAAAATGCAGAAAAATGATTGCATTCGCCCAATCTATTCTGCCAGCTGACGCGCCATAATTCGGCAATATTAAGCCAATAATCTATAATACTTTCGTATGCATTTTCTTGGTCTCTCGGTTGGAAAAGTGACACTCAAAGGCTTGCGGGCATTTGGCCGGACGGGTTCGGCGTTGCCTGGTCGGATTGTTGAAAAGGTTAGCCCGCACCTTTTTTGCCTGATATGCTGGCGCAGCTGCCGCAGGGGTCATTGTCGTCTCTGGCACCAATGGCAAAACAACGACCACCAAAATCATTAGCAAGCTGCTTGAGGCGCAGGGCTCCGCGTGCTGACCAATCCAACAGGCAGCAACTTCGTGCGGGGTATCATCAGCGCAGTGGTAGATAAAGCAGGCTGGAATGGGAAGCTAGCATACGATATTGCGGTCTTTGAGCAAGACGAAGCTCATGCGGTGCATTTTGCTAAGGTTGTCCGCCCGCGTGGCGTGCTGGTGCTCAATATCATGCGTGATCAAATGGATCGGTTTGGCGAAATCGATACGACCCTGAAACTCCTAGAAACCCTTGCGCGTTCAGCTACAGAATATGTTGTCCTGAGCGCTAACGACGAGCGCGTTAGTACAATTTTGGTGGGTGACGATGTGAAAACAGTGTGGTATGCCCATAGCGCAGATTTGCAGGCAGAGTTTCTAACTGATGACCAGCTCTACCACGCTGAAACGGTCACCTATGCCCTTGGCGGCGAGCCAGACGTGCTGCTCACTGGTTATGATGAGGCGTCGGTATCTGTAAGTATCCACGGTACGCCTCACCGCTACCGCTACCAGCTGCAGGGGGGACATAACGCTCTTAACCTCACGGCGGCGCTCACAGTGCTGTACCAGGTGGTGCCTGCGCCTGATACAACTAAGCTAGCCGAGGCGATTCTCACCGTTGAGCCGGCTTTCGGTCGCGGTGAAGTTATTGATGTACCTGGCGGCGGTAAGCTCACCCTTCAGCTCGTCAAAAACCCTGGGGGGTTTACGCAGGCGCTCCGTATGCTCGATCTGAAGTCGTATACAACGATTGGGATTGCCATTAACGATGATTACCCAGATGGCCGTGATGTATCCTGGTTATGGGATGTATCGTTTGAGTCCTTGCAGCGTCCAGTGTTGTGTGGTGGCGTCCGCGCGGCAGACATGGCAAATCGGCTTAAATATGACGGAGTGAAAACAGTTGCAGCGTACGAGGATCTCGGTGAATACGTGACCGCCCTCAACGAACGCGCAGCGACCGACGGCGGTGAAGCTATTTTATTCTGTACCTACACTGCAATGTTGAAGATTCGTAGTGTGTACTTGGGCATTTACTCGGGCCTGGGAGACGAAGCATGAAAAAAGGGCAAAGGGCAAAGAGCAAAGAGCAAAGTTTACAGAGTGTCATTCTGAACGAAAGTGAAGAATCTTCTAGGAAACAAAGAGATCCTTCGACTTCGCTACGCTTCGCTCAGGATGACACACCCCTAACGTCCAACTTCCAGCGTCCAGCCACTAAATCCCTGACTATTGTGCATCTGTACCCCAAGGAAATGAACATTTACGGCGACACGGGGAACCGGCTCGTACTCCAGAGGCGGGCGGAGTGGCGCGGTATTGAAGTCCAAGTAAAACTGGTCGGTGTTGGAGATACCATCCCAGATGAAACCGACATCATTATCGGCGGGGGTGGGCAAGATGCAGGGCAGGGCAAAATCCAGGATGATCTGCAGGCCAAGGCAGCCCAGCTGACAAAGATGGCCGAAGACGATGTCGTCATGCTTATGATATGCGGCATGTACCAGTTGTTTGGGCGCCGCTTTGTGACGCATGAGGGTCAGGAAATCAAAGGCATCGGTATACTGCCGCTTGAAACGGTTGGCGGCGACGTGCGCATGATAGGTAACACCACGTACGACACGCCTTTCGGTGAAGTAGTCGGCTACGAAAACCATAGCGGTATTAGTACCTTGGACGATGGTAGCCTCGCTCTTGGTAGGGTCACCAAAGGAGATGGCAATAACGGCCGAGACAAAACCGAAGGTTGCCGCGTGCGCAACGTCTTTGGTACCTACAGCCACGGTCCCGTCCTCGTCAAAAACCCCGTCTTTGCCGATGAGCTCCTTCATCTCGCCCTTTCTCGCCGCTATGATGACGTCGAACTCCCCGCGCTTGACGATCACACCGAGCTTGCCGCCCACAAAACTGCTCTCACTCGCCCACGCTAGTGGTACCATAGAAGAGTGAAACTATCAGACAGTGTTGAGACCGTAAATGGTGTCGGGCCAGCCATAGCAAAAGGCATCAAGAGCCTTGGTATCAACACGGTTTTTGATTTAGTGGATTACTTGCCGATGCGCTATGAGGATTATTCGGAAGTATTGATGGTTAAAGATTTGCGACCAGGAGCCGTGACCGTAAAAGCAACCGTGAAGCAAGCCACTGGGCGCTATGTGCGCCGGGGCATGCACATCACCGAGGCGGTGTTTTCAGATGAAACTGGCAGCGTGCGGGCTGTGTGGTTTAACCAGCCCTACCGAGCGGCCGCTCTGAAGCCTGGACACGAGTACTATGTGAGCGGATTGTACGAACTGAGTCATCAACGCTTTCAGATCATGAACCCCAGCGCTGAACAGGTGAAAGACTTCCCGGTCAACACGGCACGGATTGTGCCAGTCTATCGGCAGTCAAAGCTTGTCTCGACGAATCAGCTCCGGAAGCTGATTGCTGCCTGCGTCCCGACACTTCGGACACTGCCCGAAACACTTCCCGGGTGGATAGTAACTGAGGCGACTTTACTCTCTCGGGCGGAAGCCATCGAAGCAATGCACTTTCCGCAAACTTCCGAACAGCTAGCGTTAGCTCGGCGGCGATTGGGGTTTGAAGAAGTGTTTGAGCTCAGTCTCGCGAGTTTGCTGAACAAACAAGAAAGTATGCGAGAAAATGCACTGTCCATACCTTTCAACGCTGAGCTAGCTAAACGGTTTGTGTCCAAGCTGCCCTTTACGCTAACCGACGACCAACGCCGTGCCGTTTTGGCAGGCATATCAGGATATGGAACATCATTACCCAATGAATCGGCTCGTAGAAGGTGATGTCGGTTCGGGTAAAACGGTCGTTGCGGCGATGGCGGCACTCATGGCGGCCAAGGAGGGCTTCCAGGTGGCGTTTATGGCACCAACCGAGTTGCTGGCGATGCAGCATGCTGCAACGCTGTATCCCATGCTGAAGACCTTTGGGTTACGCCCGCACCTTCTGGTGGGCAGTATGACGCCAAAATTGAAGGCACAGGCACACGCGGAAATTGCACAGGGCGGCGCCCAGATTATGGTCAGTACGCATGCCCTGTTTCAAGAGAAAGTCGACATGCAGCGGTTAGGGCTTATCATCGTCGATGAGCAACATCGATTTGGCGTGGAACAGCGCAAGGCGCTTATGGCTAAAGCAGGTCATATGCCACACGTCCTCTCGCTCACGGCCACACCAATTCCACGTAGCCTGGCGCTGACGCTGTACGGCGAGCTCGACATTTCTATACTGAAAGAAAAGCCAGCTGGGCGATTGCCAATAGAAACCACGCTGGTCTCCCCGGTGAACCGTGACAGATTGTACGAAAGCCTCCGCGGTGAAATCGCGGCTGGGCGACAAGCCTTTGTGGTCTGCCCGTTGATAGAGTCAAGAGACATGATTCAAGAGTCAAAGGGAGCTGCCGTCGAAACTGTCTTTGCAGAACTTCAGAAAAAACAGCTGAAGGGTTGTCGGGTTGGATTGCTTCACGGCAAGATGAAGCCGAGCGAAAAAGAAGCCGTCATGCAAGCATTCATTCGCCACGAATTGGAAGTGCTCGTTGCTACTACCGTTATTGAGGTCGGGGTAGATGTGCCAAACGCAACGATTATGGTCATTGAATCGGCAGAAAGGTTTGGCTTAGCGCAGCTTCATCAGCTTCGTGGGCGAGTCGGTCGCGGTAGCCAGCAGTCTCACTGCTTCCTCCTGCTTAGCGACACGAATGCGCCATCAAAGCGTCTTCGCGCTATAGAATCGAGTAATGATGGCTTCCGCTTGGCCGAACTAGACCTGGAGCTCCGGGGTCCCGGGGCAATCTACGGCGCCATGCAACACGGCGCTCTTGACCTGCGTGTTGTGAAGCTGTCAGATACCACGTTGATTGCTGAAGCGCGAAAAGCGGCTCAGGCGTTCATAGAGAGTGGTGAAAATTTGTTACAATACAACGAGCTTTCCATGCGAGTTGATAAACTGCGCCGGGTTACAAACTTAAATTAAATCCAATTACGATAAAGTGAATCAATAATTATGAATACACCGAAAAATCTCTTTTTAGTTTAAGGCTGCATGATTCATTCTTTATGATTCACGCTGTAGCAAAGGCCAGAGTCCGGTAATGTATTCAGGATCAACGTTCCACCAGCTTCGTAACCTCGATCGATGGTTCGGGGCGCACCAAAAATCAACCGCCTCGCCTGGCAGCACTTGCGCGGCACAGAAACCGAGGTGGCACTGAAACGTTTTCCGCGCGTGAGACAGATACTCACTTTTGAGGGTTCAAATGGCCCTGATGCTATCAAGCGCAAGACGCCAGCCCAAGATGAACCGTGGCACTACTATGATCCATATGATCCCGCTGACACAAAACTCCTCGATATTATAGCGGCTCACTACAATCAACTTGTGGCGGCAATTAGCTCCGGTAACGATACGCGAGCAAGTTTTGAGGCAGCGTGGTTAGCCCATGCTGTCGTAGATGGCTTAACTCCAGCGCACCACTACCCCTATGAACAGGAGCTGAAGCGGCTTCGGAAAGGACAGGGGATCGAAACACGGCGTACCCCGAAAGAAAAGCTTATGATGCCCGGTGACACTGTGCGCGAAAAAATGCATAACAATTGGAGCATGTGGGGAGATAAAGGTCTGCTTGCGACGCATATTGCCTTTGAGGCGGGTATAGCATTGCTGGTTTTGCCTATGCGGTACCGTAAGCTTGGTTTACCGCAATCCTATTCAACGCTAACGGGGAGTAAGCCGTATCTGTTATTTTTAAATCCCAGGCGAAAAAGATAGCAGCGGGGCGTTACTATGAGCAGTTTTATCGGCACGGCTGGCTTCCTAAGCTAGGGAATCAAGTCAGACGTGATCTGATACCCGATATTGTCCTGACAGTAGCGTTTGTATGGCACTGTGCGCTCACTGACGCCCAAAAGGAAGGCCCATGAGGGTCATCGCAGGACAACTTGGCGGGCGTATGTTCGAGAGCCCTCTTGGGCATCGCACGCACCCTATGAGCGAAAAAGCCCGTGGTGCTATATTTAACGCGCTTGGAGACGTGGAAGGGCTAACGTTTTTAGACGCCTACTCAGGTAGTGGTGCAATTGCGGTAGAAGCGATGAGTCGGGGCGCGGCAAGCGCTCTAGCCATAGAGGTAGATATTGAAGCCGTAAAGACAATTTCTGCCAATGTAAAGGCTCTAGGCCTAGAAGAATATGTGCAGGTGTTGCGTAAAAACATCAGCGGTTGGTCGCGTAACAACCAAAACCGTCAGTTTGACATTGTAGTAGCCGATCCACCCTATGATGACATCCGCCCAAATGTCCTCGAGCGACTTTTGCAGCATGTCAAGCCAGGCGGTATTTATGTACTGTCTTGGCCCGGAAAAGAAAAGGTACGTGAATTTGCCACAGCTGAAGTTGTTGCTCACAAACCACTCGGTGATATTCAGCTGGTTTTTTACCGCAAAAACTAAGCTAACAAGCTATTGAGCGTAAAACGGTTTGAGTATTCCCACCCATCAGTTTGTCTGGCTTCGAAATTTCAGCGATTCCTTTCGTATGAATCACATAATCCCAAGCAGATGCTAATTTGTTTTGTATGCCACCTCGGCCATTGCCCGGTTTTCTCTGGCTGACCATATCTGTCACAGAGCCGATATTTTGCTCAGTTACCAGCTCAACTAACTGGTCGGTATCATCAACAATACCTCCACCTAGTGTAAACAGTCTCAGTCTGGTCGCATGCATAAACCGAGCTATGTGTGAGGCTAGAGCGTCATTATCAGCACCTGCTGGAAGCTGTAGTAGCTCTGCTAAATTCAGCGCGTCGTTGGCATTAATCACTGAAATAATGCCACTACTTATATTTCTTTGTAGCAAATTACGCAAACTATTACTTTCAGCAGAAAGCGTTAGGTCATGATGGGTGATCAGCAAACCACCTGCCATATGACCAGCACGTTCGAAGGCGGACTGCCAAGCCGTAAAAACTACGCTGCCTCCAAGTTGTGCTCGCTGCTGATCGCTGAATTTAGTATTATCCTTGCCATTTTCCGACAAAATGTGTCGACCGGTCGCAACCGCACCAGAGGTTATAACAACTAGACTTGCACCTTCGTGGTACTTGCATAAGCCATTTACATAGCCTTGTATCGCCTCAGGATTTAGCCCATTCTGGTCAGTTATAAGCTCTGAGCCAAATTTAACTACAACGATTTCTTCTGCCATATTTCCAGAATAGTATCAAAATAATTCTCGCCCGTAAATGCGCATTTATTTTAATGGTTTATTTGGAGTTGCAAGCAGTTAAGGTGTCGTGCAAAATATAAAAAGTTCGCTATAATAATACGTACCACTATTATATTGAATGCGCGAGTGGTGGAATGGTAGACACGCCAGTTTTAGGAGCTGGTGCTTAAAAGGCATGGAGGTGAGAGCCGCCTGTGGCGGTTCGCAAGGCAATCTTCTCTTGAAAACTTGTTTTCAAAGATGAAGTTGCGGGGTCGCGGAACGACCAAGTCCGATATAATAATTCTTGAACCTTTTTGGTTATATGCGCGAGTGGTGGAATGGTAGACACGCCAGTTTTAGGAGCTGGTGCCGAAAGGCATGGAGGTTCAAGTCCTCTCTCGCGCACCAAAACAAGAGCCGGTCTCTATGACCGGTTTTGTTTTGGTCTGAAAGCGTAAGAGGACGCAGAACCTCGTGAGTGAGCTTAGCGAACGGGAGGTCGCGGAGCGAGGACGCGCACAGGTGCTTGCACCGAGCACGCCGTAGCGGAGAAGTACCCGGCTTTGCAGCGCAAACCGAGTGCGCTAGTCCTCTCTCGCGCACCAAATCAACAATCCCAGGATCTGCGAGCTTACAAAGCTCGTTCACTCCTGGGATTTTGATAGTTCGGCGGTTACACAGGCTATTTCTGCGTAGTTTGGCGTCTGATCGAAAATGACGCCAAAAAACGTGTGCCTGCATGATGGGATTACAGTGGTCAACGAATAGATCTTTGAGGTGTTCCACAAAGTATTTTACGTAAGTCAAGACTGTTGGCATATCGAAGATTTCTATCGAACAGTTGGCGGTGGATCATACAATACTGACGTAGAACCCATTTCATATTTTATCTCTGTTCTGCGACCAAAACTGACGGAAAGCTACCAGTCCTTTGCTTCGCGGCGTATCAATGGTTACGCCTTGTTGCACAGTTCTGCTATCTTTCTCGCCAGTTTTTACCCTTGAACTTCAGAGAAAGATATGAGATGGGTTCGTATTGATTCTCTGCAGATCACCCGCCATCATCGACGTATTTTGATGTATAATCGAGAAAAAGGAAGGTAGATGCAGTTAACCCTCGTCCTGGGAATGTATGTGACGCTATTGCCAGTTATTCTGGCTGGTGTGTTGAATATGGTCTTTGTCAAATCGACATTCTTGAATGGTATGAAACATTCTATGGATGGCAAGCGACTGCTTTCAGACAATCGGCGTTTATTTGGTGACAATAAAACATGGAAAGGGTTCTGGGGATGGTAGTCCTAACGGGGCTAATTACCGTCATCTGGGGCTTTATTTGCAGCCTCATTCCCTCAGTATCTGCCCATAACTTTCTATACCACACCCACGCCAATACTGTCGTGTTCAATCTGTTAGTAGGCTGTATCGTCGGTTTCGCATACGTATTGTTTGAATTGCCGAATAGCTACATGAAGCGGAGACTAGGGATTAGATCAGGCAAGACACCAAGAGGCATTAGGGGTATTCCATTTCTAGTGCTCGACCAAGTCGATTCACTTTTTGGCTGCGTGCTAGTGGTAAGCTTTTTCTATCCGATGACGATCTGGTTCTACCTGGCATATGTGACGATTGGGGGTACAACGCACATCGTTACTAATGTATTATTGTATGCAGTGAAGCTTAAGAAGAACGTATAAACATGCTTACAACAATCGGTGGTCAGGGAGGAGAGCGCACAATTGGCAATAAAGCGCTTTTCTTGTCACGAATGAAGCATGAGGGGTTCAATGTCCCGGACGGCTTTATTCTTGATAGCAGAACCATGCAGAGCATTATTGCTGACAACGATACATCCAAAAAAGTAGCGAAACTCTGTGCGCAGATAACCAAAGGAACGGTTTGTGATGTCAGTGATCGCCTAACATCGCTTATTGGCACATGCACAATCATGGATAGCCTACGGCATGACATCGAGAAACATCTCAAACAAGGCGTCTTGTATGCAGTTAGAAGTAGCGGGCTCAAGGAAGATCTACCTGAATTATCATTTGCCGGGCAGTATAAGACGTTTCTGAACGTACATGGCATTGATGACATATGCCAGAAGATCATTGCCTGCTATCAGTCCATGTTTGATGAAACGGTACTCTCGTACATGATAGATAATAATCTAGACGTGCAGAATCTTCAGATGGCTGTCATTGTGCAGGAAATGGTGCCCGCCAACGCCAGCGGCGTCATCTTCACCGTAAATCCCGTTACAGGTGTAGACAAAGAGATAATCGTTGAGGCTACCAAAGGCCTCGGCGAGAACCTGGTAACTGGCAAGGTTGCAGCGGAGCGCTACGTCTACAACTGGTACGATGGTGTATACGTAGAGCGCCCAGATAGTCCAGTCATTCCTCCTGCTATGCAACAGACCATCGTGGATACTGCGCTGAAGCTGCAAGCCTTTTTGGCTATCCTGTCGACATCGAATTTGCAGTGCGTAATGACGAGCTTTTTATCTTGCAGGCGCGGGCTATCACCAGGATTCTGTATGGTGAAATACTCGACCAGTGGACGATGGCTGACTTCAAGGACGGCGGCGTATCGGCAACTGTATGCACGCCGTATATGTGGAGCCTGTATGAGTTCATCTGGGAAACAATGCTCTACAAGTTTTGACTCAGTCGAAAATCATGAAATCATCAGAGATGCGCAAGCTAGGCAATATGTTTTACGGCCGGCCGTATTGGAATGCAAGTGTCGTAAAGAGGCAATGGCTAAAGTACCAGGATATATTGAAAGGAGTTCGATGACGAGCTGGGTATTACCAGTACTTACAAGGGCAAAGGCAAGGTAACAGGCTTATCCTTCGCTCGCTTAGGAATGTGCTCCTCATGGTTGGCCCCCAGCTTCGCATTTACAAGCAGCAGAAGGCGACAGTCGAGGCCCACAGAGCAGCAGTACTACAGAGCTATCGAGACTATCGTGACAGGTGGTCCAAGCAATATACCCTGGATGAGTTGCAAGGACTTTGGCGGACACTTATTCGTAAAGATTACTTGCAGACCGAGGGCACGTACTTTTGGCAGATTTTTATCAATACCATTCGCCAAACGCTGTTTAAGGATAAATTGCTAAAACACGTCAGTTATGCTGAATACCTCACCCTGCTTGGCGGGCTTGATAATATTTCACATGTTTTACCAGCGCGGGATATGTGGGCCCTGGGCCGCAAGATTACCGCTAACACTGCGAGCAGCGATTATTGGCGCAACACATCGGCCAAAGCTATCAAAACATGCTATGACCAGGGCGGTACGCAACACTTCCTGAATGATGTCCGCGTGTACGTTGAGACATACGGCTATCACTCGGATAAAGAGCTTGACATAACACATCAGTGTTACTTTGAAGATACCGAGCGGATTATCCAGATGGTTAAGGACGCCATTGTGCTTGGCCCATCAGTGATTGATACCGACCCAGAGGCCAAGCAAAAGCAGTCATACCAAAAAGAACTCATTGCGCTACAGGCCAAAGTATCATCCAGAAAATACAAAACCCTCGTGAGGAGCATCGAGGATATACGCTCACTTCTCTGGTGGCGTGAAGAATTACGCGACACTTCTACCAGAATGTATTACATCATTCGCATGTATACGCTTAAACTTGCCCAAATGTACGTAGATGCTGGTGTGCTTCATGAAGTCAACGACATCTTCTACCTGAAGATTGATGACATCTGCGATTTTGTCGACAAGCAAAAGACTACAGCCGACTTACACCTATAATCCAGAAAAACCGGTTGTACTATAACTCGTTTAAGAATTATGACAACCCAAAATGCCATTGGTTCCGTTTTCAAAACTAGTCATCCACAAAAATCAAAACTCAAGGTAGGTGATCTGAACGGCGTCGGCTGCAATACGGGGATCATCTCTGGTACGGCACGTGTTATCGACGGGCTAGAGGATATTGGACGATTGCAACCGAATGATATTTTGGTAACAAAATTTACTGACACCGGCTGGACAAGCAAGTTCGCGATTATCAAAGGGGTAGTGACTGAATATGGTGGCATTCTGTGCCATGCAGCGATTGTATCACGAGAGTACGGTATCCCTTGCGTTGTGTGCGTCCCAAACGCAACCACCACCATCCAAGATGGCAGTACTATTGAGATTGATGGAGCGACCGGACACATAACTATTGTGGAGACGAAAGCATGACGCACAAAGCAACCGTTCATCGGCATATACAACCGTTCGCTTCTTGTGACGTATCTTGGTGTGGCTACAGCGGTAGCGGGAATGATCTTTGCACTGAGGGGCAAGGTAAGTTACGGTTTCGTTTGTCTGATGATTGCCGGGATTTGCGACATATTTGATGGTACGGTTGCGCGCCATTGCAAGCGAACCGAGGATGAAAAGCTTTCGGTGTTCAGGTAGACTCACTGGCTGATATTATTTCGTTCTGCCTGCTGCCGGTTATACTCTTCGCGGCACTTGGCTACACAGCTTGGTATGATGTAGCCGCCTATATTGCACTTGTATTAGCCGGTATTACGCGACTTGGTCTGTTCAATATAGCGACCGGTCGCGGCCACGCCAAGCATATACTGGCTTCCCGGTTACCGCTGCGGCGCTTATTTTCCCGTTGGTGTATATTGCGACCGTTCAGATGAGTCCTGCACGTGCGGGTGTCGTAAGCGCAGGACTGGTTGCCTGTTTGGCGCTGCTGTTTATTGCAAATATACGCTTTAAAAACCAACGATGTTTGGTTATATAGTACTCGTACTGTTGGCTATAGTGCTGACACCCGTAGTGCTGTTACTGGGAACCCGATGAGCGTTACCGTCTATGACCGACAAAACAGGCCGCCTGTAGCGTAGATCAATACGGCGAGAAACAGCTCAAGTTTTTGTATGAAACCGTTCCCGGCAGGTTGCTGTTATGGCTTATTTTTTCTCGGTGCTGGTATTCACAACTGAATGCTTGGTTTAATGCTAGCCCCGCTCACGGCGCAAGATCCAACCCTTTATTGACCAGTACGGCATTGACCAGGCAGATTACGTAAGCACGCCGTACAGATCATTCAATGATTTCTTTGAAAGAAAACTTGACCCGCACAAACGCCCGATTGCGATTGGCGTGAATACGTTAATATCACCAGCTGATGCGCAAGTGATGACATATATTCTTCATGATAACAACACAATACGCGTGAAACACCGTGACTATACGCTCGTTGAGATACTGTGTGATAGTGCACTGGCTCAGCAATATCATGGGGGTACTTGTTTGGTATTCCGGCTCGCAATGGGGGATTGCCACCGCTATTGTTTTATCGATGACGGGCATATTATTTCTCACCGGACAATCAATGGGCGACTGCACACCGTACAGCCAATCAGCGCTAAGCATCACAAGGTTTTTACTGAAAACTACCGTGAGTACACACTGACGCGCACAGACCATTTCGGTGATGTAGTAGCGATGGAGGTAGGTGCCTTGCTTGTAGGCAAAATCAATAACCATGCACTCAACGTTTTTCAGAAAGGTGAGGAGAAAGGTTACTTTGGCCTTGGCGGATCAACGATTATTTTGTTCTTCCAAAAAGGCGCAATATATATTGATGAGGATATACTAGTGCAGTCTCGTAAGGGAGTTGAAACAAAAGTACATATGGGCGAAACAATTGGAGGAGCTGTGCATGTTCAAACGACTTAGTGTTTATCTGCATGAAATGTATCCGCCGGTTTCCCGGCTCATTGTCAGCGGTGGGCTCTTCTTTGTTGTGTATTATCTGGTGCTGCTTACTAGCCATGTCGGCACCATTACTGTTGGATTACGCAAGATTATCGGTAGCCTGACCGTGTTTGTATTTTTGCTATCGCTAAGAATTGCCGATGAATTTAAGGATGCCGAAACTGATAAGATAAACTTCCCACATCGTCCGCTGCCGTCTGGCAGAGTCAAAAAGCGTGATCTTATTACTCTCTTCGCAACCAGTCTTTCTATAATTGTTGTGCTGAACTTGGTGTTCATGAATAACACTATCTATTTTGCTGTGCTGCTGGCATATGCGGCGCTCATGTCGGTATGGTTTTTGCCAAACGGTATATACAGCCAAATCTACTATTGGCACTTGCGACACATAACCCTGTGCAGTTCATACTAGTGTTCTATATTATTTCGTTTACGTGTATTGCATATCATCTGCCCGTCTTTACTTGGACAACCATACTGATTGCCAGCTCACTATATTTCCCAGCGTTAGCCTGGGAAATTAGCCGCAAAATCAAAGCACCTCAAGATGAGAATCAGTACACAACGTACTCCAAAATACTTGGCAATAAACCGGCAGTAATAACAGTGCTTGTGGTGTTACTCGCTCAGCTTGTGTCGTTGGGGATTGTTGTCTATCCACTCTCTACGGTTGCAGTTGGGCTACTCGCGCTGGTCTATGTGGGAGTTGTGTGGGCTAGCTTGGTGTACATGAGTAACCCAGTGCGTTTCTCATATGGCAAGGTTGCGCGTATCTATATATATCTGGTGCAGGCAGTACTAATCGCTACAGAGATACTCCTCATAGTACGTGGACAGGGACAGTAAACGATGTCACCGCTCATCATTAACGGTAACGCTTCGGGCAATGTAAATATCGGCACCAAAGCTACCAACTTATTTGCACTACAAAAAAAAGGGTATGCTGTTCCGCACTTTATATGTGTATCTCCAGATCTGCTAGCTGCATGTTTATCGAAGTACGATACAGAAGTTACGGCCGCATTACGAGCCATTACGGGCAACAATGAAACTAACATTATTGGTGCGAGCAAGCAGTTAAGCGCTAGTATCGCCAAAATAGAAATTGATGATCAGGCACGGCGAGCAATCGAGCAAGCTTTGGATGATCAGTTTGCTCATGGAACCGTCTTCTCAGTTCGGTCGTCAGCGTCGGTTGAAGACTCAGCGGCAGCTTCATTTGCAGGGCAATTCGAGACATTTCTGCGTGTCCCGCGCGAAAAGGTTATCAAGCGGATTGTGGATTGCTGGCAATCGCTCTACGCTCCGAGCGTCTTGAAGTACTGCTGCAACACATCGGTGCCACCAACTGAACTGAGTATGTGCGTTATCATTCAGGAGATGATTGAGGCAGACGTATCGGGCGTTATGTTTAGCGCAAATCCACAAGGGTTGCTGAATGAGACAGTCATAACCGTGGGCAAGGGAACTGGTGATCACATTGTTGGAGATAAGGTTGCGACAACATCATACTATTACAACGTAACTGATGCTGCCTACTATCATGAACGACAACCGGGTGCGCCTCTCCTTGGGGAAACACACGTCACAGAGCTGATTGCACTTTGCGGACAACTGGTAGAACATTTCGGTACCTATATAGACATCGAATTTGCGATTAAGAGTGAACGGGTCTACGTTCTCCAGGTGCGCAAAATTACCACTATCGATGATACTGAGCCGACAATACTGGACAACAGCAATATTGTAGAAAGCTATCCAGGCATAACCTTGCCGTTGACGGTCAGTTTCATACAACAAGCGTACTACCATGTATTTCGGGGACTGTTGCAGCGAGGGACGGGCAGCAAGAAATTGATTACACAGTACGAGCCGCTATTGCAGCACATGGTTACTAGCGTAAACGGACGAGTCTACTACAGAATTAGTAACTGGTATACGCTAATGCAGTTTTTGCCCCTGAGCGGTCGGATTATACCTATATGGCAAGAAATGATGGGAGTTAGCCACCGGCAGCACATCATAGCAGACGTTTACAGAAAACGTTGGAATCCGCTACGCGACCTAGCGATAGTACTCCGGTCGATATTGCTTACCATGACACTTCCTCGTAAAATGCGAGTACTTCATGCAGATTTTCTTCGGGCAGAGTCCCACTTTTGGGATCATTACCGGTCTGATCTTACACCTAAACAAAAAATGACGCTCTACCACTCGGTAACGAATAGTATCCTAAAGAATTGGGATCTTACACTATCCAATGATGTGTACGCGTTTGTCTTTACAAGCCTGCTGAAGCGCAAGCTTGAGCGGCTTGGCGCATCTACAACCACAAAGAAATCGCTTTCTGGTATCGCTGATATCGAAAGCATGCAGCCCGTTCGGGAGCTCGCTACTTTGGCAGAGTATGTTGTAGAGCATAATATACTCGATGATCTCATGTGCTTAGCCGATGACAAGGCCGTACGTGCACTTCTGGAAGAACACCATTCAGAATTTGCCGATAAATTTTGGAGCTACACGCAAACTTACGGTGATCGTTCACTTGAGGAGCTCAAACTTGAAAGCAAAACGTTTCGTAGCTCGCCCCACCTCCTGATGCAGCAGATCATTACATACGCGAGTGATCCTCTGGCGCTAGCGGAGATAATCGCCGCGCTGGAACGACAACCAGCTGAGACCGATTTTCAGAAACGCATCGACAAGTATTCGTGGCCAAACCAGGTACTACTTCGTTTCTACCGTCAGCATATGATTGTCGGCGTACGGAACCGCGAAACTTCTCGCCTAGATCGTAGCCGTATTTACGGCATGGTTCGAACAGTGGTACTGTCGATTGCCGATACGCTTCAACAAGCAGGGCAACTAGGCTCAGCCAGTGACGTTTTCTATTTGTACTTCGATGAATTGGAGCAATGCGTTCGTGACTCGAAAGTAAACTTTCTGGCTACAATACAGCAGCGAAAAAATGACTATGCAGCATACTCCGGCCTACCGGCATACTCGAGACTTGTCTTTGCGCAGGACGTATTCGACAAGCAGCCGCAGCACGTTACGGCTCATTATGACCAGCTTTCCTCAAACTTATCGGGCATAGGATCTTCCGCAGGTAGAGCAGAGGCCGAGGTAGTTGTTGTATATAGTCCAAAAGATGCGGTTAATACTACAGGCAAGATAGTGGTTACTCGCACCACGGATCCAGGTTGGGTATTTTTGCTGACTACTGTAAAAGGTGTTATCGCCGAAAAAGGTTCGCTCCTATCACACACAGCAATCATTTCTCGCGAGCTTGGCGTGCCGTCAGTGGTTGGCGTACGTGGAGCAACACAGAAGCTCAAGACAGGTGATCGTGTGCGGATTGACGGAACAAAGGGAACGGTGGAGGTTATATAATGTACACGGTAACTGAATGTGGCACGAGCCAGCATACAGAAGACTTCTTGTCGGTTCCGAAAAAACTCTATGGCAAAAGGGACTGCATCCAGAACGAAAAGGAAGAGCGTCAGCTATTATTGGCACAGCATCCACTGAGTGACTACTTTCAGTTAACAGGCTTTGTGGTGTATCAGGACGGAACACCTGTCGCGCGTGCTGCATTGACAATCTACGATGGTGACCCGGCTGCCTATATCGGTTTCTTTGAGAGTATAGATGACGTCAGTTGCTCAAGAGCACTCTTTGCAGTAATCCATTCGTACGCTGCCATGCAGGACAAGCGTATGATTACCGGTCCGGTTGATGCTAGTTTTTGGATAAGATACCGTCTCAAGACCGACCATTTTGATGCCGCTCCCTACATTGGCGAACCGTATAATAAATCATATTATCTAAATCTTTTCCTGGATAGTGGGTATAGGGTTTCACAAAAGTATGTATCAAATATCTATAAGAATCGCATTAATCTCAAAGAAGCCGCTAATTTCAACCGCGACTATGCAAGCTCGAAACGCGAAGGCTATAAGATTGTTAGCCCCAAGCCAGAAGAGTTCGACGTCACACTCGGTTATATTTATGACATGCTCATGGAGCTTTATAGCGACTTCCCAATCTTCAAGCACGTCAGCAAAGAAGACTTCCGAAAACACTTTGACAGCTATCGCTACATCTTAGACTATTCGCTGGTTAAGATTGCATACCACGGCGGCCAACCAGTCGGGTTTTTTGTCGGGTTACCCGATTATGGCAATCTGTTATATGGCAAGATTACACCGCTCACCAAGCTGAGGATTCTGCTTAAGAAAATACGAAGCAAACGGTACATCATGCTGTACTTGGGTGTACGCAAAGCACACCAGGGGCACGGATTAGGCCGGGCCATTACTCGCGCCGCCGTTACCCGGGTGTTTATGAAACTAGCGTCATGCGTTGGCGCATTGATTATTGAGGGCAAGGTGACAGAGGAATATGGGAAAACCAACATTGCCGACCAATACCACTACGTACTACTTGAAAAGGAGATACAGTAACATGGTTAAGCTGCCAAAACCACAGACTATTGATGAATTATTGCACACTCATTATGCCAAGTGGAGAGATAGACCGTATATCTGGTCGAAAAATGGCGATGAGTTTGCCAGTAAATCTTTTTGGGATTTTATCGATGACGCTCGAGCGCTTGCAGCCAGCCTGATCAAAGACAATCACAAAGGTGATAATGTTATGTTGTTTGCCGATAACTCCTACGAGTGGATGGTAGCTGACATGGCAGTTATGGCATACGTCGGAATTAGTATCGGCGCAAACAAAGATTGGCTGACATATGACTTACTTGCTGCGCAACAATCGGCTGAGGCCAAAGTTATTATTTATTCGTCCAACAGGTCGGGCATGCTGGAAAAGCTCCGAACCGATTATCCTGATATCACATACCTGTGCATAGAGAATGATTTTGATACTTTGCTACAGCAGGGACGAAAGATACTCGATCAGGATGCTTCCTATCTCGACAACTCCATTAAGCAGAGTGCTGATATCTGCAAAATAGTTTTTACGTCTGGTTCAACCTCTATCCCAAAAGCCGTCACACTATCCCTCGACAACATGCTGGCATGCGGAGACTACCTATATCAACGTACGCCAACAAATGAGCACGACATCTACTATCTGTTTTTGCCGCTACACCATGTGTATGCTGGCGTAAGCATCTTTATGTACTCATTTTATATGGGGTGTCAGTTGTATATTTGCTCTGATACAGCCAAGATAGTCGATGAGATGAAGCTCATTAGACCAACGATATTCTGTGGGGTACCACTGGTATATGAGCGTTTTTACTCAGCCATTGATGCGCCAACTATGGCCAAAATTGAGAGAGGCATGAAGCTCGCCAACGCGCTAGGCGCGATAGGAATAGACATTCGTAGGCATCTATTCCGTAAACTCCACGACGTATTTGGTGGAGATATCCGCTATATGTATTGTGGAGGCGCTCGCTTTGACCCAAAGATAAAACGGTTCTTCAAAGATGTTGGCATGACGGTGATCGAGGGTTACGGAATGTCTGAAACAACATCCTTGATCGCAGTCGAGTATCCACACAGCAAGGTCATTGATTCGGTTGGTACCATCTTTGAAAACATATCTGTTAAATTTGCAGATGTAGACAAGGACGGCCACGGTGAGATTCTGGTGAAGGGTGGTAACGTCAGTAAAGGGTACTACAATAATCCTGTGGCTAATGCTCGGGCGTTTGACGCCGAAGGTTACTTCCATACTGGTGATATAGGCTATAAGGATGATAAAAACAATCTATTTGTAATCGGTCGCAAAAAACTACTGATCGTCGCCTCCAACGGCGAAAATGTATCACCCGATGAACTAGAAACACTGCTCGTTGCCATCCCAGGCGTCACAAGAGCGAAGGTATTCGATCATAATAACGTCATCACAGCTACGCTTTATGTTGACAAGGGCTGTAGTACTGACTTCAAGAGTCAGATAGCCAAGCTCAACAGTACTTTACCAAAATACAAACAGGTGCAAAAGTGGACAACAGCCGTTAATAACCCCGACCGCATGAAGTAGGGCGCTTCCAGAAACTATACTGAATATTCACAACAATCCATCACTTGCCACGACCAACAGCCTAATCGTGGCTCATTTGATGATAGGGATTAAGATCAAAATCTGGCTTTTTCTAATCTGTTCTTCCAGAGAACAAACAGCGTAAGATTGTAATAGTACGCTTTCTAGAGCAGTCGCTATGCGCTATGTGCTTGTCTTTCCAGGCTCCAATCTATCGTATAATTGGCTCATAGTGTTTGCAGCTATGATGCCACTTTCCTGTATATAATCGGCTTGGTAGGTGAATAATTACGGCAAGTTTCTACACAGGCTAAAAATACGCCCGCCTGGTACGCTCATGAGCATATTTTTAGTGGCTGTATTACGTACCTTGAGCCATTTACCATGTTTTTGTACCATCCAGCCAATGCATCCATGAAGGTCAGCTCAACTGTTCTAGCAAGCATGCCTCGCGGCTCAATATTTTGGGTCAGTCGTGGTTTCTTTGTGAGGCATTGGGTAATAGTCATGAGCCGGTGAAAGCGGCAATGCTGTACGAGTGTACCTCTAGCATCATGCATATTCCATACACAACAAATGTCGCATTCATACCAACGGCATTGAATCTGGAGCCGGGGGATAAAGGCTGGCTATTGCGGAAATGATCCGGCTGAAAGAAGAGAGTGTTGCGCAGCTGGTTATCATAGACATAGCATCTGTTCCAAGAGGAGTGTGGCTGCAAAGGCTCATGGAAAGTGACGTTATATGCGTGAACGGTGGAAATATTACGCATCTAATGACAAGAATTAATAAGAGCGGACTGGTAAATTAACTTCCAAATCTTATTGAAAGTAGAGTGTACGTTGGCGACGTTCAAGCAGTTATGCGGTAACGCCAGATAAGCATATTGAATAGTGATGGTACGAACAAAATGTATGTGAGGTTAATAACGGCTCAGCACGAAGCTATTGACATATATATTCAAAGAGTGGTATATTATAGGCATTATGACAGAGAAGGAACGTGAAGGATATAGAAGCCGACTTAATGTGGGCGATATAGTTTATTTTGTTGAAGGTAAAGGAGTCACGGGTTCTCCTAGAGACCCTTTAGTGGTTAAGAAAGCTAGCGTTAGCGCTACCACCTTAAAAGGTGATTCCGTACGACATTACCCACTTGTAGCACTATGGGACCAAGTTGACATAGACCCTAAAGGGCTTGGCTACAATGTTGCTAAATCACCACGCGAACTCTTTACGCCGGAAGAAGTACTTAGGGCTATTCGTAAACAAGATGGACCTTTGGAAATTGACGACCGACCAGTTGACGCTTTAATCGTAGACCCTATTACTAACGGAGATTTAACAGCGGTTCTAGGCGGTGTAATTATGCATCGTCTTTTAGATGACGAGCTACGTAATTCTGGCGACCCTGAATACTAGATTTAGGTTCAAACTCTTTATAGCGAGAGTAAAAGCAAACATGTATTAAAGCTGATACTGCTGAACAAACTAAGTTCTAGATGCCTCAACGAGCTGTATTGCCCGGTCACTACCCGTACTGCTGAGTAGTCAACTACCTATACTGTCAAAAGGTTCAACCTGAATTGCTGCTAGTGCACAAAAAGAAATACAGAGCGACCTAAGAATCATTATTTGTATTGACAAAAAGTTGTGGGTGCGCAATAATGTGTTGTGTTATGATATACAATCGTTTAGCAACGCTCCGAACCATGCACGGTCTGTCTCGGCAAGAACTGGCGGACAAAGTAGGCGTGAACTACCAGACGATCGGCTTTATAGAGCGGGGAGATTACTCTCCAAGCCTTGAGCTGGGCTTCGCGATCGCAAGCGTGTTTCATGTCCGAATCGACGACATATTTTCAACTAATGTATTCCAGCCAATGCTGGGGGAGGTTAAACATGAACCGAAAATTAAATAGAACTGATGCATTCCAAAAGCATCGTGAGTTTCTTATCCCAAAAATTGTATCTTTGTTTATTATTGCAGGGCTCGTGGTAGCACTCACGGCAACTCAGCAAGCGAGTGGAATGCCTAGTGGTATCGATAAAATATACACCGAAACAGCGGCAAACTGGGCTTTGCTAGTGTCAGGAGCCAGCGCACTTATCCTTGGTGGGTATTACGGCGGTAAATACTCGATATTATGGGCCAAGGCAGTCGAGATCAGACTCGATGAACGTGAAAAATCCGTCCGTAATCGAGTTTTTTTACGGGCATATCGCTGGATGGTTGCACTCATGTTTTTTGGGCTACTTGGTTTGATGCAGTCGACAAATGGCCACATGCAAACAGTCTCGGGCTGGGTATTTCTGGTACTAGCAATATCGCTCCCTTCTATCATTGCTAGCTGGACACGAGCTTCACGCTGAAAGAGCTGTTTCTTTAAACCTACCAATGTTACAATGTACCTATAACATAAGGAGGTTTTATGGGTTGGATATTAGCGGTCGTAGCGTTGATTTTGCTAGCCACCGGGCTATTTACTGTCAAACAGCAAACAATTGCCATTGTTGAGCGTTTCGGACGGTTCAAGAAAGCATCGAAAGCTGGTTTGAACTTCAAAATTCCTATCATTGACCAGATAGCTGGCCGCGTGAACCTGCGCGTGCAACAGCTTGACGTTCAGGTAGAAACCAAAACCAAAGACAACGTATTCGTGTTTGTCATCGTCAGCGTGCAGTATTTTGTGCCGGCCGAAAAAGCAGTCGATGCATTTTACAAGCTACAAAACCCGCAGGAACAGATTACAGCCTATGTTTTTGACACTGTCCGTGCCCGCGTACCTGCTGTGATACTTGACCAATTGTTTGAAATGAAAGACGATATCGCGACGGCGGTGAAAGCCGAGCTCGACACTGTGATGGATGACTTTGGCTACGGCATCATCAAGGCGCTTGTGACAGACATAAACCCTGACGAAAAAGTCAAAATCAGCATGAATGAGATCAATGCCGCTCAGCGCTTGCGCGAAGCAGCCATTCAACAAGCAGAGGCTGATAAAATACGTGTCGTCAAGGCTGCCGAAGGTGAAGCCGAAAGCAAAGCACTCCAAGGCCAGGGTATCGCCAATCAGCGAAAAGCCATCATAGAAGGCCTCAAAGAATCAGTCGAAAACTTTTCTAGCGCCGTTAATGGTGTCAATAGTCAAGACGTTATGAATCTGGTCATGATGACACAGTACTTCGACACCATCAAAGAACTGGGTCTCAGTGGTAAAACAGCACCATCCTCATCCCCACGGCCCAGGCGGCATGACAGACATGCAAGACCAGATCCGTAACGCCATGATCACCGCCGAACAGGTAAATAAAACCCAAAAAGACTCAAAAGTTTGACTCACAGCAAAAATAGGGTACAATAACCATCATGTTTAAACTAAGCACTCAGCATCATCTGCATACATCGCCGGAGGTTGTCGGTTAGTTTAATTTGGTTTAAGAACCCAGAATCAATAACGCCGGACATCCCTCCGGCGTTTTTGTATATGCAAACATTTAGAATAATTATCGCACCAAAAATAGATTGTCCAACCGGACAATCTACAATGAGTGAAACAATAAGGAGTAAAAAACATGAGTGAAGTAAATAATGCGAGTAGTGTCCGCTATTATGATATTGCAGGCGGTAATAGAACGGCGATAGTAACGGACTGTCTTCACGCTCGATAAGGCAAATTATGCTAGACAATTATTATATCGAAATGCAGTCGAGCAGGTTGGGTTTGTTCAGACCGTAGCGTCGGGAGTGCCAACTCTAGAAATGATGGGAGCCGAACTGTGCCTCAATGCATTATTGGCTGCGGCGTATAGTACGGGAATCCAGCCGGTAAGATTATCGCGGGGCTTGGAACTATAGTTGAATATCGCTGCATGAAAGGACAGGTAAATATTGAACTTGATATTCCTAGTGTTATTGACACAAATCTACTGGATCCAGAAGATATGATTGTTAGTCTTGGCCAAATTGGATTTGTGGTTACAAAGAACAGACCCGTAGAGACTCAACTTCAACCAACATTAGAAAGAATGGCCAAACAATATAACCTTCCTGCTTTCGGACTTGTATGGACTTCACCAAAAGGCATTGTTCCTTTTGTCTTTGTTAGAGATACTTCTTCGTTTGTGAGAGAGACTGCGTGCGGTTCTGGTAGCCTAGCGGCTTACATCGTTTCTGATGCAGGAAGCGCAGGGGTTGATTGCGATATCTTTCAGCCCACGGGGAAGGCTATTACTATCCGCCGCAAACTGGGAACAAACACTTTCAGATTAGCTGCGAGGGTTAACGAGGTTGTATATGAGGAGTTAGGTATAAACTAAGAAACTCTTAACTCTTAACTCTTAACTCTTAACTCTTAACTCTTAACTCTTAACTCTGTATAATGGAGACAATATGACACTACCAGTACAACCTTACAAAGGGGCGCGGGATTTTTACCCAGAAGACAAGCGCCTGCAAAAATACATGTTCGGCAAAATGCGTGAAGTTTGTGAAAGCTTTGGCTACGAAGAATACGACGCACCAATACTCGAGCCGACGGACTTGTTTTTAGCCAAAGGAAACCAAGAAATCATCGACGAGCAAACCTACACATTTCAGGATAGAGGCGGTCGGAGTGTTACCATACGCACCGAGATGACGCCGACGGTTAGCCGGATGGTGGCTGGCCGTCGCCAAGAGCTTGCCTATCCAGCCAGGTGGTATTCCATACCGAACGTTTGGCGGTACGAGCGGATGCAGCGCGGGCGGCTACGAGAATTTTGGCAGCTCAATGTCGATATATTTGGGGTTGAAGGTATAGAGGCAGAACACGAGATTATCCTGGTGGCTGACCGAATAATGCGCAGCTATGGTGCGAAAACCCACATGTACACAATTAAGGTCAATAGCCGCAAGCTCATGAACTATCTGTTTCGTGACTATCTCGAGCTCAGCGATACGCAGCAGGAGATGTTTGTTCGGCTCATAGACCGCATGCACAAAATGGAAGAAGAAAGTTTCTACGCTCAAGCCGATGCTGTCCTCACGCCGACCCAACGAGAAAACGGTGTACTCAAGAAATTAACAGAGCTGATGAAAACAAAAATGCTGAATGATTTACCAGCAGGCTTTGAAGTGTTGCCGTCAGTGCTTGAGCTAAAACAGTTGAGTGACTTGCTCGCGGAATCGAAAGTGACGAACGTAAAGTTTGATATTACGCTCATGCGGGGTTCGACTACTACACCGACATTGTGTTTGAGGTGTTCGATGAACATCCAGAAAACAACCGCAGTATGTTTGGTGGCGGTCGCTACGATGGTTTGGTCGGCTTGTTTGGCGTCGAACCTGTTCCGACGGTTGGGTTTGGTATGGGCGACGTTACGCTCCAGAATTTCCTAGATGGTCATGAGCTTATCCGCAGCTTGCGCCCGAGACCGATGCCTACGTCATACTGCTGGGCGACGATATGTACGAAAAAGCTCAGGGAGTATTGGCACGCTTTCGCGAAGATGGCTTACGGATAGCGGTTGACACGACTGGTCGTAAACTAGAAAAACAAATTAAAACGGCGGTAAAAAAGGGAATTGACCACGCTATCTTCATAGGTGACGCAGAAATATCGGACGACCGATATAAGCTCAAGAATCTTGAGACTGGTGTTGAGGAAACGCACGGCAGTGAACGAATAGTCGCAATGCTCTGCGATCGTCGCAGGAAGCATGCCATTCCAAGCAAGCTTCAGCAAGACGACTCAGTTGACAACTTTGACCAATGACCGCAACCAATCATGCGCTAACTGGTGCATGTATCGGCCTCAGCCTTGGCAACCCATGGCTTGCGCTGCCGACGGCGTTTGTTTCGCATTTTGTACTCGATGCCATCCCGCACTTTGGATTTAAAGGTAGAAAAACAGATGCCGAATGGCTACCCGATAAAAGGCTTCGAGTAATGCTAGCTGTCGAAGCACTATGTTGTTTTGCGATTGTGCTATTGCTATTTTTGGCAAAACCACACGCCTGGTTTTTGGCTGCTGTCTGCGCTTTTGTAGCTGCATCACCAGATTTGTACTCTTTACCGAGATTTTTGTACTACAATAAACTCACAAAAAATGAGGTCAAATGGAACGCTTTTCGCCGGTTTCATCAAGCCATCCAGCACGAGAGCGTTTGGGGTGCTGCCGTGGAAGTTGCCTGGTTTTTCGGGGTACTCACTATTTTGGCCACCAAGATTTAGCGGCTGGTATTGTTAGGCTGTATCTGTTAAAGTAGGTAACTATGCATATAACCAAGAAACAACTCAACCCTACTACTGTACAACTAACAATTACTGCTGGGAGCGATGAGCTAGATCCTGCCAAGCAAGCCGTCCTGACTGAGCTGGCCAAAGAACTCAAGCTTGCCGGATTCCGCAAAGGTCACGCACCAGCCGCCATGGTCGAAAAAGTCGTTGACCAGCAGCTTTTGCAGAACAAGGTTATCGACTATGTCGTTAACGACCTCTACTCCGCCGGGCTAGAACAGGAAAAACTCCGCCCAGTTGCCCAGCCAGAGGTGAGTCTCACCAAATTTGTGCCATTCACCACACTGGAGATGACCGCCATGGTTGCAGTGGTCGGCGAAGTCAAACTTCCCGACTATAAGAAGTTTAAGGTTGCAAAACCAGTTGCAACAGTGACTGATACGGACGTAGAAGCGGTGATTGATGATTTGCTAGCGCGTGACGCGGTGAAGACTGACGTCAAGCGAGCAGCGGCCAATGGCGATGAGGTAACAATAGACTTTGCCGGTATCGATGCGAAATCAAAAGAGGCGATCGACGGCGCTAAGGGAGAGGACTTTCCTTTGGTGATCGGCAGCAATACATTCATACCAGGGTTTGAGCCTGAGCTCATCGGACTCAGCGAGGGAGATAGCAAGACATTTACCGTCACATTCCCGAAAGATTACGGTACCGTTCCGTTGCAAAACAAGAAAGTTGAATTCACGGTGACAGTTAAGGCGGTGAAGGAGCGAAAGCTGCCGAAGCTAGACGGCGACTTTGTTGCCAAAATCGGACCATTCAAAACGCCAGCAGAGCTTCGGCAGGATGTTCGTAAACAGATTGGACTCGAGAAAGATCGGCAAGCGCAGCGGCAGCTTGAGAGTAGTTTGCTTGAGCAGCTGGGCCAAAAGGTTCAAGTGGCGATTCCTGATGTGCTTGTAGAGCAAGAGATCGACCGGATGGACGAGGAAGAAAAACGTAACCTTATGTACCGCGGCCAAACGTGGCAGGAACACCTAGCGGGTGAGGGTAAAACCGAAGAAGAGCACCGTGAAGGTCACCGTGAACAAGCTACTTTGCGGGTAAAAACTGGTATCGCACTGGGTGAAGTAGCAGATAAAGAAAGTTTGCGTATTTCGCAGGAAGAGTTTGATACTCGTTTGGCTGAGCTCAAAAGCAATACACCGACCAGCAGATGCTATCTGAACTCGAAAAGCCCGAGAACCAACGAGACATCTTAAGCCGCATGCTCACCGAAAAACCATCGCCGTTCTTGTCAGCTACGCCGCTTAACGGGGCAGAATCTTCTCACGTTTCGGCTATCAACCGCACGCTTTGTTTAATGGCTGCCAAGATCCAATGTAACCAAATGGTGTCGTCGTTCGAACCCGTATCGCGCCGGGCTTGTCAAATTCGTAAAATGTGAATACTAACAGAGCATTTGGCCCGGGCATACTCGAGGTAGCGGTCGCACCGTAGCTTCCCGAAGGGACGGTCACCTTCAATGGGTATGAAATTTCGTTGTGAGTACCGTTTTGGGTTTCGATGATATATGTTAATTCAGTTGATTGTGCCGCCATGCCGTTTAGGCCAAACGACACTGAGGTAATATACTCGACTGTGCCGGTTCCGGTACCATCACAATATTGAGAATGATTGAGAGTTGCATAGCTTATGCCGCTAGCCAGGATGGTATCGGGAGTGCGAATAGGTGCTGAACTTGCTGGCCGTGGGGTAGTTTGAGGATTTCTTGCGGTTGTTGATGACGGGGAGGGTATTGATTCGGGAACTTCTGAAGCAGGTAAAGCTGTTTCTTTGACACTATCTTCAGAAACTGCAAGTTTCTTTGACGCAGCAGGTATGGTCGGGGAATCATTCGTAAGCCGTGACTGGTAGTAGCGAGTGCTCCCATACCCTGCCAGTATAATCACGGCAATGACAATGGTAATAAAACCATAGAGTCGCGGCTTATGATGGACTTTCAGATGATAGCCGACTAATCGTTGCATAGTATTAAGCGTATCATATGCCAAGAAGTTCGCAAGACAGCACATTGGCACTCTTGACTTGAGAGTGCTAACTGGCGTATACTGAGCAGGTAGCGATTAATCCCAGGTGAAATCATTTAGGGGTCGCAAGGTGAAATGAGGTGAAATATGAGTGTCTTAGTTCCTACTGTTATTGAAAACGAGGGCCGCTACGAGCGAGCTTATGATATTTATAGTCGCTTGCTCAAAGACCGAATTATCTTCATCGGCAGCGAAATAAACGAAACGACGGCAAATCTCATTGTCGCGCAGCTGCTTTTTTTGCAAGCCGAAGACGCTAAGAAGGACATTTTTCTCTACATAAATAGTCCAGGGGGTAGTGTCTATGATGCGCTCGCTATTTACGACACCATGCAGTACATCGCCAATGATGTGCAGACTTTTGGTATTGGCGTTCAGGCTTCGGCCGCCGCATTTCTCCTAAGCAGTGGCACGAAGGGCAAGCGTTTTCTGTTGCCCAATGCAACGGTGATGATCCACCAACCGTCATCTGGCACGCGTGGCAAAGTGACCGACCAAGAAATCGACCTCCGTGAATCACTCCGCGTCAAGAAACTGCTAGAAGAAATCATGGCTAAAAACACCGGTCAGAAATCAGATAAAATCCACGAAGACATGGAACGCGACCGCTGGATGACCGCCCCCGAAGCCGCCACCTACGGCCTCGTCGACAAAGTGCTGGTTAATACGAAAACAACACTCAAATAGTACTATAGATTATTGTTCAAAAACATTGTATAATAACAATATGCGAAGACCTCTCGATCGTACTTTAGCGGAATATGCCAGTACCGATACTGCATATTACGATTTGCGGATTAGTTGGCAGCCTGCTGAGACTGGACTTGAGGCTTTGGGGCAGCTAGGCGCTGCTGATATTGCACAAAGAACAAAATTGTTCCCCACTAGTCGTGCGATTGTGGCCAGCCTGGAGCGTACGGTGAATGCTCAGATAAGTCCTAAGGACTCTGATGTAGTTGGGTGTATGCTTATTTCCGAACGCAATATTGGGAGCCGAGCACTATTTACACAAAGAGCTCGTCGTCCAGTTATTGCAACAATGGTTGTGGGTGGTAGTGATATTTTTAATAGATTTTCAAGGGTAAACAGAGCTACTGAACCACCTTGTACCTGCACCATTGAGCAAGAAGTCGGATTAAATCTCGTAGGAGGCTTGTTGCACGCGAGATCCAGAGGCATCATCGGAAGACAAACAGAGTCGGAACGATATAGTCCGGATACCCGTGTTGACGTCCGGTCTCTACGGGAAGCTGATGATGCAAAATTGCTGTCTTCCGCAGCGATTTGGAAGATGGTAGGTCTAGAGGATACCTTGGTAGATGCTGCGGGAGCAAAACATCATCCTAATGGATTCATCAGAATGTGGTATGCGCAGAAACGACTTAATGATCTAACTGAAGCTGAAAAATCCGTATGGCAGCATAGATTTGTCTTTAAATTGCTTATCAGTAATATGCAAATAGGTACAGAAAAGATTTCGGATTATTAATAACGACAGATTTGTGAGTATTATCACTGAAACTCTTGACTCAAGTCTCATTTCTCTGTACTCTAGTATGTAAGAAGTAGTGTAAGTTGGGCTCGTGCTGCTGTGGCGCCAAAGCAGTCAAGCACCAAAATCTCCCACTTAGGTAGCTTCACTAAAACAGTAGTTGGTCGGTAGGAGTTGGCAGGTAGGGCTGCTGGCGGCAATCACCAATGAAAACGTTATAATTATCTGCGAAGTGACGTCGCATTCTTATTACTAATGCTCGGAGTTAGCACCCCTAAAGACTAACTACGAACTACTAACGACTACTCCGAAGGAGCACGTACGCGTATGGCAAAAGTGACTGCAGTAAGCACAGCAAAACGCGTCTACCTAACTGGTGATAGCCAAGACACTGGTCTTGCGTTGCCAAATTTGGTAGACCATCAAAATAAATCATTTCAGTGGTTAGTTGATGAAGGCTTAGGTGAGCTTTTGGCCGAAATAAGTCCAGTCGATGACTACACTGGCACAAAGCTGACACTCGTTTTTAAGCAGTATCATTTTGAAGACCCGAAACTGAGTGAGGCAGAAGCTCGCGAAAACAATGTCAGCTACGAAGCCCCGCTGAAAGCGACCGTTGAACTGACGAACAAAGTGACTGGCGAAGTCAAAGAACAGGAAATCTACCTCGGTGATTACCCATGGATGACGCGTCGTGGAACGTTCATTATCAATGGCGCTGAGCGCGTTGTGGTAAGCCAGCTGATTCGATCAGCTGGTGTTTTTTATACAGCAGAGCTTCACGGTACACGGAGTCTATACAGCGCCAAGGTTATCCCTGGTCGCGGTGCGTGGCTCGAATTTGAAACAGCCGCCAATGGCGCCATGTACGTCAAAATTGACCGCAAGCGCAAAATCCCGGTCACTACGCTTCTCCGCG
Organism: Candidatus Saccharimonadota bacterium; assembly: GCA_016699935.1. Taxonomy (GTDB): domain Bacteria; phylum Patescibacteriota; class Saccharimonadia; order Saccharimonadales; family UBA4665; genus JAGXIT01. Next base: position 1,138,903 of record CP064992.1, on the reverse strand, counting down.
CGCTTGGCATGACCGAAGCCAGTATGAAAGAAGCCTTCAAGCATGTCGACCAAGTCAAAGATAGCTTCTTGCAGTCTACTCTCGACAAAGACCCAAGCAAGGGCCACGCCGAGGCACTCATAGAAGTTTACCGTCGCTTGCGCCCAGGCGACCTTGCCACGGTCGACAACGCACGCAGCTTGCTTGAAAACATGTTCTACAACTTCAAGCGCTTCGACTTCTCCCGTGTCGGCCGCTATAAAATCAATCAACGCCTCGGTCTCGATGTCGCTAATACTGCCGAGAACCGCATTATGCGGCTCGAGGATCTTGTCGCAATCATAGCCGAACTTATACGTATGAATGTCACGCGAGAGCCGAGCGATGATATCGACTCCTTGAGCAACCGCCGTATCAAAATGGTTGGTGAGCTCGTGCAGCGCCAGTTCCGCATTGGCCTTCTGCGTATGGTACGCAATACCCAGGACCGTATGAGCATGAGTGAAATTGAAACCGTCCAGCCTGGGCAGCTTATAAATGCTCGTCCCGTCGTCGCCGCTGTCCGTGAGTTCTTTGCGAGCTCACAACTCAGTCAGTTCATGGACCAGATTAACCCTCTCAGCGAGCTTGCTCACAAGCGACGTCTGAGCTCCATGGGCCCAGGCGGCCTCAGCCGCGAACGCGCTGGGTTTGAAGTACGTGATGCCCATGCGACTCACTATGGCCGTATTTGCGCGGTCGAGACACCGGAAGGTGCCAATGTGGGACTCGTGCTTAACCTGGCTAACTTTGCACGTATCAACGACTACGGTTTCATCGAAACCCCGTACCGCAAAGTGGTCAAAGGGAAAGTAACAGACGAAATCGTCTACCTTGACGCCGCAGCCGAAGAACACGCCGTTATCGCTGGCGCTGGTGTGGTATTGGATTCATCTGGAAAAATAGTCGACGCACGCGTAAGCGCACGCGCTGGTCTAAAGTCTGCTACTGTTGACCGTGAAGATGTTACTCACATTGATGCTGCTCAGAACCAGATTATCGGTTCAAGTGCTGGACTGATTCCGTTCATTGAAAAGAACTACGTGTACCGCGCCCTTATGGGTAGTAATCAACAGCGCCAAGCCGTACCGCTGATTGCGCCAGAGAGCCCAATTGTTGGGACGGGCGTTGAAGCTGCTGCTGCCGCGAACACAGGGCAACTTGTCGTCGCCGAAGCTGCAGGTGAGGTCATAAAAGCGAATGCCGACCAAGTTGTCGTGAAGTACAAAGATGGCAACGTAACGTACGATGCTCAACACTTTGTGCGTAGCAACGAAGGTACCAGCATTAACCAGCATGTGGTTGTTTCGACAGGCGATAAGGTGAAATCTGGCGATGCCCTTATAGAAGGTATGAGTATTCAGGGCGGAGAGCTAGCACTTGGAAAAGACCTTATGGTGGCATTCATGCCATGGGCAGGCTATAACTTCGAAGATGCTATCATCATCAGCCGCAAGCTTGGTGAAGACGATACGCTTACCAGCGTGCACATCGTTGACTACATGATTGAAGTCCGCGAGACAAAACTTGGCCCAGAAATCGTTACTCGTGATATCCCAAATGTGTCGGAAGAAGCCCTCAGGCATCTCGATGATGATGGTATTGTTCGCATCGGTGCAGAGGTTCACCCTGGTGATATCCTCGTCGGTAAAATTACCCCTAAGGGTGAGCAAGAGCTCAGTAGTGAAGAACGACTACTCCGCGCCATCTTTGGCGAAAAAGCTAAAGAAGTCCGGGACACCTCTCAGCGCATGAGCAATGGCAAACATGGCAAGGTTGTCGGCGTCAAAGTATTTAGCCGCGAAAACGGCCATGAACTGAAAGCCGGCGTGCTTATGCAAATCCAGGTTTTGTCGCGCAGATGCGCAAAATTAGTGTCGGCGACAAACTTGGTGGCCGCCACGGTAACAAAGGCGTCATTGCCCGGATTTTGCCAGTTGAAGACATGCCGTTTATGGAAGATGGCACTCCTGTCGATATCGTCCTCAACCCACTTGGCGTGCCGAGTCGTATGAACATTGGCCAGTTGTTTGAAACTCACCTCGGTATGGCAGCACGTGCTCTTGGCATGAAGGTAGCCAGCCCGAGCTTTAACGGCGTACCAATGAGTAAGATTAGAAGCATGCTCAAAGATGCCGGCTTCCCAGATGATGGCAAACAACAGCTGTACGATGGTCGCACCGGTGGAGCCTACAAAGAGCGCACGACGGTTGGCAGTATGTATATGATTAAACTGAACCACATGGTCGCCGATAAAATTCACGCCCGTTCAACCGGTCCATACACGATGGTCACCCAGCAACCGCTCGGTGGTAAGGCTCAAAACGGCGGTCAGCGCTTTGGCGAAATGGAAGTCTGGGCCCTTGAAGCATACGGCGCAGCGAACACCTTGCAAGAAATGCTTACGATCAAATCCGATGATGTCTATGGCCGCAGCAAAGCGTACGAAGCCATCATTAAGAAGACTGAAATTGTTGGACCCAAGGTGCCTGAAAGCTTCAACGTGCTCGTGAAAGAGCTACAAGGTTTGGGGCTCAAGGTTGACCTCGTTGCATCTGATCAGGTTATTGATGCCGAAGCGATGCTAGCTACGAATATTCATGAGGAAGCAACCCACCCAGCTAAGGTGGAAGCGCCAACCGCAATAATTTCTGACATAGATGTCTCTAGCGAAGAGGCGGCCTCACAAGGCTTCGAATTCGAAGATGGTGACGGTAATCCTATAGTGACTGATTTTGACACAGACGATACTGCCCTAGTCGCAGCCGCAACTGACGATGATATGACTGACAATGAAGGGGAGGAGGTCTAATCGCGATGCTCCAATTCACAAATCACAATTTACCATTCACAAAGAATTTGCAGGGTACATGTAACATGTCACATGAGACATCTTTGCTAGTTACTACCAGCTACCTGCTACCCAAGACTGAAAGGAGCGCCTAATGCGACGCTATTCATACGGCACAAATATTGCAGATTTTGACGCAGTGCGTCTTGCTGTTGCCAGCAGCAAAGATATCGAAGACTGGAGTTACGGTGAAGTACTCAAGCCAGAGACCATAAACTACCGTACGCAAAAACCAGAACGCGATGGGCTTTTCTGTGAGCGCATTTTTGGTCCTGTTAAGGACATTAATCCGCATGACGCCAAGTACAAGGGCGTGCGCTCACGCGAAGCGGCCGTCGACAAGAACGGGGAACTTGTCACGCGGAGCATCGTGCGCCGCGAACGCATGGGTCACATAAACCTGGCTGTGCCCGTTGCGCACATTTGGTTCCTTCGTGGAACACCAAGCGCTATGGGATTACTGCTTGGTATGACGGTCAAGAGCCTTGAACGCGTGGCATACTTCGCTGCGTATATCGTGAAGAGCGTCAATATCGCGGCTCGTGACCAACACCGTGTCGACCAGGAAGCCCAGTGGAAAGCAGGACAAGAGGCAATTAAACTTCGCTATCAAAAGGAAGCCGAAGCTGAAGGCGCGGACGTCAAGGCACTCGCCGAGGCGCAGACGAAAGAACTTGAGCAGCTCGACAAAGATTGGGATGTCTTGCGCAACCAGATCGACAGTCTGGTGAAGCTGAGCCTTATGAACGAAGGCGACTACCGTGCACTGCCACGTGAACTGCGCGATATGATTACGGTCGGCATGGGTGGCGCGGCGCTTCGCGAATTGCTGGAAGACATCGATCTTGTCACGCTGATCGCTGACCTAACTGGTGAGGCTGAAGAAGCTAAGGGGCAGCGCAAAAAGAAACTGATGAAGCGTTTGCGTTTGCTCGAAAGTATGGAGCGCGCTGGTATCAAGCCGGAAAGCACCTGCCTATCGATTCTTCCGGTTATTCCTCCAGATCTACGTCCGATGGTGCAGCTAACTGGTGGCCGTTTTGCGACGAGCGATCTCAACGACTTGTATCGCCGCGTCATCAACCGAAACAATCGCCTGAAAAAGTTAATGGAGTTAAACGCTCCAGAGGTCATACGTCGCAATGAGCAGAGAATGCTCCAGGAAGCCGTCGATGCTCTTATAGACAACAATAACGCCCGCAGTGGTCGTGCCGTTGCCGCAACCGGTCAAAGACGCCGCCTAAAATCGTTGAGCGACATGCTCAAGGGCAAACAAGGTCGTTTCCGCCAAAACTTGCTCGGCAAGCGCGTCGATTACTCTGGTCGTTCTGTCATTGTGTCTGGTCCAGAGCTCAAGATAAACCAGTGCGGTTTGCCAAAAATGATGGCGCTGGAACTTTTCAAGCCATTTGTGATTGGTGAGCTGATTTTCCGTGAGCAAGCCCACAACATCCGTAGCGCCACTCGCATGATTGAAACCGGTGAGACAGAAGTGTGGGATGCTCTTGATGAAGTCATTACTGGTAAATACGTCTTGCTGAACCGCGCACCATCGCTCCACCGCCTCAGTATTCAGGCATTTCAGCCGGTCCTCATCGAGGGTCGCGCTATCCAGCTGCATCCACTTGTTTGTAAGGGCTTTAACGCCGACTTTGACGGTGACCAAATGGCGGTACATCTGCCATTGTCCGATGCTGCTCAGGCGGAAGCTCGCGATATTATGTCGGCAAACCGAAACCTTCTGAAACCAGCGGATGGTTCACCCATCTTGCACATTGAACAAGATATTGTCCTCGGCTGCTATTACTTGACCTATGAACGCCCAGGCAAAGAGAGGCTCCACGTGCATACTCCAGCCTCAATGAAGCGTCCATGGCGTTTGACGCCGGGGTCATAAAGCTACAGAGCCGCTTACTAGTGTCGTTCCGCGGTGAGATGCGCGTGACAACTCTAGGTCGCCTGTACTTCAATGAAATTTTCCCTGATGATTTTGTCTTCCAAGATGAAGCGATGACCAAAAAGCGTTTGCAAAAGGTTATGGCTGCCGTGTACCAGCAGTACGGCCAGGAAAAAACAGCCGAAATTGCTGATAACCTCAAAGACCTCGGATTCCGCTATGCGACACTGTCTGGTCTGAGCATGGGTATGGGTGATTTTGAGCCTATCAAGGGTCTTGAAGGCGTTCTGAAAGAGGGTGAGACAAGGAGCGCTGGCATAGCAGATCAGTTCGAACAAGGCTTCATCACTGACGATGAGCGCCACCGTTTGACGGTCGAAAACTGGACCAAGATTGACACCCGAGTTCAGAATATGCTGTCAGAACAGATGAAGGATCAAGATGGTTCAATGGCTATTGCCATTACTTCTGGAGCACGCGGTAACGTTTCGCAGATGAAGATGTCAGTGGGTATGCTTGGAGTCTTCCAAGATGCTGCCGGCAATGTCATCGAGCTTCCTGTGAAGGCCGGTTACATGCAAGGCCTAACACCGCTCGAATACTTCACCGGTACGCGCGGAACTCGAAAAGCCGTCATTGACATTGCGCTCAAAACGGCCGATGCTGGCTATCTGACGCGTCGTTTGGTAGATGTTTCACAAGATGTCTTTACCATAGATGATGATGCCGATGATGCAACCGATCCAGGCTTTGCACTGCTTCGTTCCGACGCCGCAGCCATAGGCGTAAGTTACGCGTCTCGCGGCTAGAAGGTCGCTTCGCTGCCGAAGACGTCAAGGGCTACATAAAAGAAAGCGAACTCTTTACCAAAGCCATCGCCGAAGCTGTTGATGCCGACGACAAACTCGACGGAATCAAAATCCGTAGTGCGTTAAGCGCCACATCGGTACGCGGTGTACCGCAAAAGAGCTACGGTGTCGATCCCGCGACTGGTCATCTTGTCACAAGTCACAATCCTATCGGCGTGATAGCCGCCCAGAGTATCGGCGAACCAGGCACGCAGTTGTCGCTCGACAGTAAGCACCGTTCTGGTGCAGTTGTCGCTGATGATACTGCGCAAGGGTTGAGTCGTGTCGAAGAGCTTTTTGAAGCTCGTTCACCAAAAGGGCAGGCATATTTGGCCGATATCAATGGTGTCGTGAATGCGTGGGAAGAGGGTGAGCGCTACATTGTGCAGGTCACCGCGAGTGATCGTGAAAAGCTAGAACTCGAACTTGATGGTCGTACGCCGAAGATTGCCGGTGGCAGCGATGTCGCAATCGGCGATGTTCTTGCTAGCCGAGAAGACGGTGCCGAGCCACTTGTTTCGCCCATGGCAGGCAAGGCCGAACTGACTGACAAGTCAGTCATCGTTACGCCGTCCAGCAAGAGCGTCGTCCGCTACGAAATCCCAGGCTTCAAGCAGCTGCTTGTGCAGGACGGTGATGTCGTTATTGCCGGCCAGCGTTTAACCAACGGTTCTATCAACCTGCACGACCTCATGCGCCTCCAGGGTGTTGAATCGACGCAGCGCTACATCATGAACGAAATCCTCGGTATTTTTGCCGGGCAAGGTCAAAACATCTCAGATAAGCACCTTGAAATCATCGTTCGGCAGATGTTCAGCCGTGTTCAGATAGAAGATGCCTTTGACAGCGAATTCGTCACTGGTGACGTTGTGAGCAAGTTAGCCGTGGCTGAAGCCAATGAGACACTAGTGGCTGCTGGTAAACAGCCGGCTAAGGTCAACCAGCTCTTGCTGGGCATAACCAAGGCTTCACTGAGCACCGATTCGTTCCTGAGTGCCGCCAGCTTCCAGGACACCACGCGCGTCCTGATCGGCGCCGCCACCAGCGGACGTGTCGACAAGCTCTTTGGTCTGAAAGAAAACGTCATCTTGGGTCGCAAGATCCCAGTTGGTACCGGCTACGGTGCTAGCAATGCGCTAGACGAAGGTGACGATGTGGTCGAAGAATACCACAACGACCAAACCTTCCGCGCCGAAGGGTAGGGGGATAGTTAGGAGGGGCTTGCCCCTCCGATCACCTTTCGGACTGAATCCGAAAGGTGATCTCCACCCCCTAAAGCCGGCGCTACGCACCGGTTCGCTGCGCTCATAGGACTACTCCAGGTGAAACCTCATCTGGGGAAAAGCTAATCCCAGGTGAAAAAACATCCTGCTTTTGTAGTGGGGTGTTTTTGTTTGCCGAGCACAAGCATAGAAGGAGAACATCTCAATAACGAAAGTTTACTATATGTCCATAGTGTGTTAAAATCAAGATAAGAAAAACAACCGGGAGTGCTCAATTGGAAGAAATAAATCTGTATGATCTGGTCCGTTATTACCTAAAGCACTGGCGGGTGATAGCTATCTGTACCGCTGCTGGCTTATTGCTGGGTGTAATCTATACTTTCTTTCTGCAAACGCCTCAGTATAAAAGCAACGCAACACTGTTAATAGTCAACACAAATCAAAGTGCTGGTAGCCAGGACACGACGCTCAATGACTACATAGAGCTATTTAAATCACGTCGCGTGCTCGAACCGGTCATACAAGAGCAAAAACTAGCCGTCAGCTACAACCAATTTGTCGGTAGTGTCGGTACGACCAACGACAAAGGCACTCAAGTCATTAAAGTGTCCATAACTAACCCAGACGCGCGAAAAAGTCAGGCTAGCGCCAATAGCGCTGTACGGTCATTTAAAAAGCAAGTGCAAGCACTGTACAAAAAAGATAATGTTCAGGTTGTCGATAGCGCCAGCTTACCGATACAGCCGTATAATGTCCACCGCAGTACCCAGTTTGCTCTCGCTACCATGGCTGGATTTATCTTGGCTGTCATCGGGCTGTTTTTTGCCTTTGATTTCAAAGAAAGCAAGCTCGGTGGCAAAGCCTTGCGTGGCACCGAACCAGCTATGGCAACGCTAAGTCTCGATAGCACCAGGATGATCAGTGCCGTCGAAATGCAAGCACAGCAAGCTGCAGCCCTCCAAGCCAAGCAAGCAGCGCTACTAACCGTCCAGCAGGAAAGGGAGGCCGCCGAAACCGCTGCCCGCGAAGCAAAAGAGCGGCGTAAGGCTGCCAAAAAGAAGCGCCAAGTTGCCAAAGTTAAGGCAAAAGCCGAGAAAAAGGCTCAAAAAGCAGAAATAAAAGCCGAAAAACGAGCCGCCAAACTGGCAGATAAAAAAGACCGTGCAGCAGCAAGGCGTGCTGCCAAAGCCATCAGCCAACAAGACCGGCAAGAGAAAAAGGTGGCTAAACGTAAGGCAAAAACGAAAAGCCCGCGCCGAGCGTTAGGTTTAAGCCAAAGATTAGCTGTGATAGCCCGGAATGTATCTAAAAAACTGAGCGAAGATTGGGAAGAAACGCCGCCAGAAGCGGCAATGAGTTTTAGTAGCGCCGAACCGCTAGCTCAACCGGAAAGCATAATCGACACACCCGCCGTACCCAGCCACGTGCCCGTCCCGAAAGTGCCCGTCCGCAAAGTGGCACCACCAGCTACAACTCAGTCAGCTACGGTCGAGCCACCTGCCTCTGAAAGCGTCACAACCGCACCAACAGAAGCTGCGCCTGTCACATCAACCTCAAGCCCAGCAAAAGAAGAGCCAGTAGCAAAAAAGAAGTCGTAAAGCCCAAACAAGAAAAACCTGCTAAAAAGAAACTATCGCGCCGTCAAAAGCGCCGCCTGCAACAAGTCGCTCGCCGTGAGGCAGAAAAAGAAAAAGAAAAAGAAAAGGAAGTGTTTTACCACCACCTCAACGAATCAACCGCCATTGCAGAACGGCGCCCATACGGCATAATACATACAACTACCGTAACGCGCCGCAACAAGCTGACCAATCGTCTTCGCCGCGTCCTCCGCCCCAAACAAAGTTAGGCCATACTATGTTCATATGTAAGCAGGTGAATAGGTAAAGAAGGCAGCATGAATCTCATAAACAAGCTAGCAGAAATTCGGAGTCACACTAGATTTCGGTCGATCATCCTTTTTGCTGCGATATGTGTATTGTGCTGGCTTCGCTGGTTGCAGCCTTTGGTTTAAGCTACGAAAGGGCTTCACTGGATATCGTAAAAGAAAACATGCTTTACCTAGCTGTGTTTGCGGTGACGTCGTGTGCTGTTTTTGCCATTTTATTCTTGGCCAACCGAGTGCATCGTAGCCTCTGGACCTTTTTGGGCATAGCCGAAATGATTACCATTGGCTATGTCGCACTTTTCGGGTCTGTCGTGTCTGGGCTTTTATACTTTGCTTTTGTGCCCATCAGTTATCACCGTCTTGGGTTTATAACCATGCTGGGGATGTTTGCCTTTTTGGGGATGATCACCCTCAGGGTTTTTTACCGTGCGCTACGAGAAAGAGTCGTCAGTACTCAGTATGAAGGACCACGCAAGCGCGCACTTATCATTGGCGCCGGCGAAGCAGGCTATGTCCTCCTCAAAGAACTGCAAAAAACACTCGACTGCATGCAAGGGTGATTGGTTTTGTCGATAACCATCACTTAAAACACGTCGTGAGTGGTGTGCCGGTACTGGGCAAACTAGAAAACATCCCAGAACTGGTCAAGCGCCACAACATCCAAACAATCTATTTTGCTGACTCAAAAATGTCTCAGCACCAAAAACAAAAACTATCAACATGCTCAAAGATCTCAAGCTAGAAATGAAGATAATGCGTTACGGTGAAGAGCAATCGGAAGGTAGTGTCGCCAGCCGTATCAAAGATGTTTCGGCCGAGGATTTACTGGGGCGCGGTCAGATCAAGCTTGACCAAAAAGAAGTGGCCTCCTACCTCAGAGGAAAAGTGGTCATGGTGACAGGAGCGGCTGGCTCTATCGGTAGCCAGCTGGTACGTGAAATATTTCGCTTCCACCCACAGAAACTGTGTTTGGTCGACATCAACGAGAATGATTTGTATCTACTAGAGCGCGAGCTGAACTTTTTGTGTGAAAGCGACGAACAGTATAAAGCAATCAAAGTAGTCGCCATTACCGCCAGTATTCGCGAGAAAGAAACGCTCGATGAAATATTTGCTGGCTGTCGGCCAAGCGTCGTTTTTCATGCTGCGGCGCACAAACATGTACCGCTCATGGAGGCTAGGCCGCAAGAAGCTATCAAAAATAATATATTTGGTACCAGAAACTTGATGGATTGCGCCATAAAATATGGGGTTAAACGCTTCATTTTGATATCGACAGATAAAGCGGTCAACCCGACAAACGTCATGGGAGCGACCAAACGGGTCACAGAACTGATGATGCAGGCACATGGTAGCAAAACAGGCACCAAATTTGCTGCTGTTCGTTTTGGTAATGTGCTGGGCTCAAACGGTTCTGTCATACCTATCTTTAAGGCACAGATAGAAAAGGGCGGACCTGTCACGCTGACGCACCGCGATATCGAGCGATTTTTCATGACTATACCAGAGGCAGCTCAGCTAGTTTTGCAGGCTGGTTACTATGCCGCCGACGGTGATATATTCGTGCTAGACATGGGCAAACCCGTCAAAATACTAGACCTAGCCGAAAACCTCATCCGTTTGGCGGGCTATGAACCATACGTCGACATTGATATTATAGAGACGGGCTTAAGACCAGGTGAAAAAATGTTTGAAGAGCTTTTTCTCAGTAGTGAAACCCATACCAAAACGAAAAATAACCTCATTTATCGTAAGCGCCATCAGGCCGTCAACCAAGCCCTGCTGAAAAGCTCACTCCGAAAGCTGTGGCATGTTGTCGAAACTAGTGCGCCACCTGAGACTATGCGGCTAGAGCTTTTCAAAGCTATAAAGCAGACCAAGCGAGTTACAAAAAAACTTAAAGTACAGAAACCATGAAGAAACAAGTGCCTACTCGTAGAAAATATGAAATTGTAAAAAGATTCGGAGACCTAGCTATTGCAGCTATATCTTTGCTATTGCTTTCGCCGTTTTTACTGCTAACTATTATCGCTATCAAGCTAGATTCAAAAGGTCCAGTACTGTTTAAGCAAAAGCGAGTTGGCCGCGGCAAAAGCACTTTATAATTTTTTTCGCACCATGCGGACAGAGACACCGCCAGATGCAGCCACCCATACTCTCAAAAACGCCGATAAGTACATAACACGAACCGGCCGTATCTTACGCAAAACTAGCCTAGACGAGCTACCGCAACTTTTCAATATATTGAAAGGCGATATGAGCTTAGTTGGTCCTCGACCAGCACTGTATAACCAGTACGATCTGATAAAAGAGCGAGATAAATACAAAGCAAATGATGTACTTCCAGGTCTCACCGGCTGGGCACAGCAAACGGGAAAAAACGAACTACCTATCCCCATAAAAGCCCGTTTCGATGGTGACTATGTAAAACAAATCAGCCTAGCGATGGACTGTAAAATGCATATTTTTGACATTGAAAGCCGTGGCATCAAAACAGGGTGTAGTTGAAGGCCAGTCTACTACCATAAATGAGGAGGTGAAGAATGGCAGATAGAAAAACGTGTACTTATCACTGGTGAAAATAGCTATATAGGTACCCGATTTGCGGCATACGCGAAAGGTCGATTCAACATAGATACTATTTCAGTCTACGGCGATGAATGGAAAAGTAAATCATTTAAACAATACGACGTCGTACTCCACTTAGCAGGGATAGCTCATGCAAATCCTAGCTCAAAGCAAAGAGTTATACAGAGCTATAAATACTGATCTTGCAATAATGATAGAAAGCAAAGCAAAAAAAGATGGGGTAAAGCAATTTATCTTTCCAAGTAGTGCCATCATATATGGACAAAGTTCTCCGGCAAATACATCATGTGAAATCACCGAAAATACACTGCCGTCTCCAAGTAATTTCTACGGTGACAGTAAGGTCCAAGCGGAGATAGGTTTACGCAGTTTAGCAGGTGGAGATTTTTAAGTATCAATTATGCGACTGCCTAACATCTATGGTGAAGGAGCAAAGGAATTTCATTAAACTCATTAAGCTTGCTAAGTATGCTCGAGTCATTCCAAAATTGAAAACCGTAGGTCAGTGTTGCACATATCTAATCTTTGTGAGTTCATATGCCAGCTCATCCAAAATGAAGATGGCGGCACCTACCACTTCCGCAAGACAAAGAACAATTGAACCTAGTAGCATCATGGCTAAGATTAGATATAGAGATAATAAAAAGTTACAATAACCTCATTATTCAACCCGGTTATCAAACTGTTGCACCCTATCTCAGCAGTTAATAAGCTATTCGGCACTCATGCCTACGCACAATCTGCATCAGGTTATAAAGATAACTCCTATCAGATACATACCGTCGAATATCTTTCATAAGCACAATGAAAAACTAGCAAACCTATTAAAATAACTTTCCTTTGTCAGTATTTTTATCCGGACAATCGCGGGCTAATACCGAACGAATTAGCCGCTGAGCTGCAGCAACGCGGACTTTACCGTGCGTGTTATTGCCTCAGGCCGAATATCAAAATCACATCGCATCACATTCCGATACAAAGTTTGGTAACTTCGATTTGAGATACATTGACTACAAAGACTATGACCCAAAAAGAGTCACTAGGCTGTTGCACATGCTCTCTTTTCTTAAAGAGACCTACCGTAAGCGCGATCTATTAAAGGATAGTGACATCGTCATCGTCTACTCTTCTCCACCTACAAATCCCATCATACCGGCTATCCTAAGAAAAAAAGTACGGATATGAACTTCTCTATATCGTGCACGATTTATATCCAGATATGGCATACGCGCTCGGTTATAGTCGCCAAGGCTCATTAGCTGGTAAGGCATACGATTATGTTGCGCATTTTGTTTATAAAAGGTGTTCGAAAATTATCGTTCTATCAAATGATATGTACGACCATTTCGTAAACAAAAAGGCTATCGCGAAAAACTTGCCATAATTCCTAACTGGTATGCAAAATCTAACACGCGGCATGTCAGTAAAAGGAGCAAGAAACAGCTACGGATAGTTTACGGGGGCAATTTGGGATTAGCGCAAGATGTGTTGAAACTAGCAAAGTATATTGCAGCTGTCAAAAATAATTCAGCATTCAAATTTGAGTTCGCTGCGTATGGCAAATGTAAAGATATGTTCTTCGCGGAAATCGAACATAAGCAAATACATAATGTTCACGACGCAGGTTTTATGGATCAATCAATATACGATAAATTTATATCAAGAGCAGACATGGCAATAGTATCTGTAAGTAGCAAAATAGCTGGTCTAGCGTCGCCGAGTAAATTTTGTTCATACATTTCACTAGGTATACCCGTACTATTTATTGGGCCAGACTCTATGGAGGTTGCCAAAGATATCATAAAATATAATGCAGGTATAGTTATTTCAAATACGAATGAGCTCAATAAGCAGCTCCTGAGTATATATAATAATCAAACCCAACTCACAACGATGGGTAAAGGTGCTGAAAAATTGTTTATAGACAAGTATACACTTGATAAATGTGTTACAAAATATATTGATGTTATCAAGAGCCTCAGCAAGGACAGTCTATGAATAATAATAACAAAGTGATATTACTTAGCAGCGGAACTTGCTTGTTTGGGATGACAGTACTCGCTCAGTTTCTAAATACTGAAGTTAAAGAAATCAGGATTATTTCCAGAGATGAAAAAAGCAAGATGATATGCGAAAGAAGTATGCTATTAGTAAAATCAATTTTTACATTGGCGACGTTCGCAACGTAGATAGCGTACGAGCAGCAATGCGCGGCGCCGACTATGTGTTTCATGAAGCTGCATTAAAACAAGAGCCATCATGTGAATTTTCCCGCTTGAAACAGTACAAACCAATGTCAACGGAACAGATAATGATTGTGACAGCGGAACGCTGGTGAAGAAAGTGCCATGTTTGGATTTGCTGGCGTACTCATACAGACAAGTACAGAGCGCCCCGAGGTGCTCGATGCGGGTACGCTTGTTGTAGGTGGCATTGCCGAGCAGCCAATCGAGCAAGCGCTAACGTCGGCTATTTCTATGCGTGACAACAAGGAAGAATTTATTCTACCCGCCGACTACGGAGACACAGATGTGTCCATAAAAGTCTGCAAAATCATCCAGAGCTACACAGATATCGTTAACCGTACAACTTGGAGAAGACAATCTCGTGTCTAATGTAGCTGTTTTTGATGTGGCGGCAGAAAGCAGCGGGGCTTTGTCTATATTGCACAGTTTCTATGATAAAGCGAAAAATGACGAACAACATACGTGGGTATTTATAGTTAGTAAAATTGACTTGCAGGCAACTAGCAATATTAAGGTAGTGAAGTATCCCTGGGTAAAAAGTCATGGTTTCATAGGTTGTATTTTGATTTATTCTTAGCACACAAGATTGTTAAGGTTTTCAAATAGATAAAATACTATCTCTCCAAAATGTGATCGTACCTTTTTTAAAATGCCCCCAAGAGATATATGTGCACCAAGCACTTATATTCAAAGAAGATAAATATGGCCTGCGTTATCCAAAGCTGTGGGTTTACCAAAATATAATCGCACATATTATTCACTATTCAATCAGAAAGGCTAACGTTGTACATGTTCAGACTACCTGGATGGCTAATGAAATCGTAAATAAGATAGGTCTACCAAGAAACAAGGTTCGGATTGAGCCACCCGCACTACCTACTAGTATTAGGTCAAGGCACTACAAAGGGAGTAAGGGTAAATATCATTTTTGTGTACCCGGCAATTGCAGCACCGTACAAAAACCATGCATTGATTGTAGAAGCCCTAAAACAGATTAACCCAATCAAGTACCCGCATTTTGATGTACTGTTTACATTTAAAGGTTCCGAAAATAAACTTGCATCCTCGATAAAAACGAAGTAGAAAGAAATCGGCTTCCGGTTATTTTTCGGCCCCTATCCCAGCTTGAACTATTTGATTACTACGAAAAATCAACCCTTCTGTATGTCTCAGGACTCGAATCTTACGGTTTGCCACTTGCAGAAGCAAGAAAAATAGGTTGCCCGGTTATTGCTCCAGATAAACAATATTCAAGAGAAATACTTATTAACTACAGTAACTTAGAGCTAATTGATATAAGCGATCTCAGCCAAATTACTGCAGCAATAATGGTGAAGATATCCAATGAATAGGGTTGGAGTAAGCTAATCCAGATATTAAATTACTTTTAATAATGGAGTATTGTGTGACCGCATTTAAGGCTACTATAAAGCTATCAACTAACCTACTGTTTAAACAGCTCAGAATACTTACACCATTAGTACGGGTTACTTTTGTCGTATACATGGCGCAATCAAATGTGGTAATTATCATATTGATAAGTGAGGGCTTATGATAATTATTATTAAAATACAAAGTTCACCTAACCTCATGTACCTATTTACATTTATTTTCGGGATTATACTATGTGCCTGGAATAAACAGCGCATAGCGCTTATTATTTTACTCTGTCACTTCTTTCGCTCTGTGTGTTTAGATATGGAGTGGGTGCTGACTACTTCGCGTACAACTATTTATATGACCAAGCGAAAAATTCAGTTTCTGAGCAGCTAATAGCCGGTTCAGATCGCGATATTGCCTATGTGCTAATTAGTAGCGTATTTAAATCTTTTGGTCTATCATACCAAGTATTCGTAGCTTCCGTAGCAGCCGTAACGCTATTTTTTATCTACCGTTTGTGCCGTGACTACTCGAGACGACCAACCTTATCCATGTTTGTCTATTACTGCTTTTTCTATTTGACTTGGTCATTTAGTGGCTACAGACAGGCTCTAGTTATGACTGTAGGAATGTATTTTTTTATAAGATGGAAAAACAAAGCACAAAAATATATTCCTCTGGCTGTAGTTTTAAGTTTTATACACTTATCGGCAGTAATTTTGCTTATTATGTACATGTTTTCAAGAATAAATATTTCTTTTCAGAAACTTGTTTTATTTTCTTTAATAGCTGCTCTGTTATCAATGTTACCTCTTCAGAACTTATTGGGTTATATTAGCCCTACATTTATAGATAGGTTAAACCCTTACGTTGCAGATGGTTCAAGCGGAATAGCATATATAATAAAAATTTTACCTAGAATTATATTTTTATTTCTAGGACTTGCGGTATATAACTCTCGTAAGACAAGCGAGAAAGAAAGGTACTATATACGGGCTTTTATACTTGGTATGATATTTTTCATCGCACTTTCATCAAGTGACTTAATCGCATCGCGAATATCTCTTTATGGCTACTACTACATAATACTTGTACTCCCATTGTTCATGTCATTGTATGTAAATGTAACTCGCATAAAAATAAGAGCAGCATTATACATAATGTTTATTATTATCACAGGTCTATACTTGATCAAGAACGGACAAGATTTAATAAGCCAATCAGGAATACAATGCACAAACAGCTGCGGTATCCTACCTCCCTACACGAACATTTTCAATACAGATATTTATACATTCAAAAAGATATAATACGGTTGCTGTAAAATGAATGCTAGCACTATACCCTTATCGCAGTATCGTATGGAATCATGCGCACCTATCAGCATAGATATTATGACTTTATGATAGACGTAGGAATGAATAAAAAGTTAAAGAGTGTTGAAATGGGAGCGCTTGTGGCAAATATAAATAAAATAGAAAGTACAAAAGCACTTTCTAGGTATGTACACAACCGCCAACTTTTGTATATAGTATATTAATTGAAATAAAATGTTTATTTATAAAAAAACACAACAATGATTATAAACATAAGAGTGCAAAAACAATAAAATAACTGGCTGTCGTGTAATTTGATGTTTCTGATCATTTGCAACCACAGGCTAGTTTAAGCTTACAAGTCGTATAATAAAATAGCATTCGTGAAAACCTTTTCAGTAACTGCAAATCATATATATTTCAAAAGAATAGGTACGAATTTAAAAATAAAAAGCTGAATTTGATTTGAAAAACATCATCATTCATTCAGTTGAAACGGCAGGTATGGATACGCTGGTTATCTACAACTATTTAAGTTGGTTTTAAATGAAGGGTAATTATTAATGATTGCGATCAGCACATGGTATACTTCTCTATGAAAATAATGTGCAGTACTTGTTAATATTTTGATCACGTAAACAGGTCATAGTATTGTAAAGCTGTTTATAATTTGGACAAATATAATCAAATATATGATACGCATTTTAAATGAAAAATCTAGATAGTACCTACTCTGGGAAATATCGCGCAATAAGAAACGGGCTGATTGGGAGCGGGACGCAGTTCCTGATGATCGCTTCTGCGATAATCACTACACCATACATTACAAGAATATTTAGCGCCGAACAAATGGGTGTATTCGCTGTCAGCTACTCAATTTGTGCATTTCTTACAATTGTTGCAAGTTTTGGGGTTGAACAGTTTGGTCCTCGTTTAATAGCAACTTCCGAAAACAGAGAGAATCGTTCTAGAAATTTCTATTCCCTGTGGGTCATTCAAACTGTAGCATCAATTACAATATTTTGTATTTATGAAATAATACTCTTACAAATACATCCAGAAAATTTATCTACGTACATGCTGCAAGGCGGTCTTATATTGAGTGTAATATTCGATTTGTCATGGTTGTTTATGGGCGTCGAAAACATGCGTAAAGCAGTCAGCCGTAATATAATTAGTAAGATAATCATCATTATTGCAATATTCGTATTCATAAAACACCCCTCGCAACTAAACACATATATCATTTTAAACATAGTTGGGATTGTTGTTGGGAACTTAAGTGCAGTATTTTCAATTAATAAATATGTAACATTTACACGAGCTGGTATTATGGATTCAGCTAAGTACTTTAAACCCACATTTAAAATGATGCTATCTAGTGTTGGGGGTGGAACTATCTATCCATTACAAAATATAATAGTTTATATGTCTCAGTACGGGTCGGCAGGTGCGGGGGTAATGGACCAATCCACAAAGATATTGAATATGTTTTACAGTATGGCAATGATGGGTATCAAGTCCGTTACTCCACGCCTATCACATCACGCAATAAATGCTAAAAATGGATGGATTAGTAGTAAGTATATTATTGCCGCCACCGCCATTACGACTATAGTATGTAGCATAGTGACTGTTACGATGACTACTGTTTCAAAAGATTTCACAAGTTTTTTTTACGGACCCCAATTTAGTCAAGTTGCGGGTCTACTAGCCGCTGCGAGTTGGTGTCTTTTCCCGAGAGTGTTTACTCTGATAATAAATAACATGCACCTGATCCCTTCATCGCTCGACAATGTACTTACATTCTCAACGTACATTAGAGTCTTAATTACTATTGTATGTAGCTTAATATTTCTGAAAATATTTGGGTTAAAGGGCATATTTTATGCGGTAGTTATTGCTGAGTTATCAAGTGTTTTCATTACATTATTAAAACTGAGAAATTTTCATTTTATGCGTATTTTTTTGCTAAGCACTGTAAGCTGGGTTGCCATCAGCCTAGCATCAATAGCCTTATTAAGAATAATCACAATCGCAAGTTACGGCAGCCCTGTACGTGATTTCCTAGTAAAATCAATCGTATCAACTAGTATTGTCTTGGTACTTTCGTTAGTCTACGCAATATTCATCAGACAGTTCAGATTTTTAAAAGATTAGCGACAGTATATGAATAAGAAAACATTAAGAAAAGTTCAACTTGTACAGCTAAACATA
The DNA here is from genome assembly GCA_016699935.1 of Candidatus Saccharimonadota bacterium. Taxonomy (GTDB): domain Bacteria; phylum Patescibacteriota; class Saccharimonadia; order Saccharimonadales; family UBA4665; genus JAGXIT01. The sequence goes on along the minus strand of CP064992.1, from coordinate 1,120,433 downwards.
CTAAAAAAATTGATTTAATCATGGAAAAAAATGGCATCGAGTATTTTGTGATTTCGGGTACTCTGTTAGGTGCAGTTCGCCATAAAGGCTTCATCCCATGGGACGATGACCTAGATATAGGTATGACCAGAGCTAATTATGACAAATTCGTGAGCAGCTGTAGGCAGGGTTGCTTGCCAAGCGGCCTTGCGCTACAGGATTGGCAGAACGATTTCGCATACGGTCTAGGAATTGCAAAAGTTAAAGCTTTGCACGAAATATATAGAAAAATTCACAAAACGTACAACTAAAATATGATGGGGTATTTATTGATGTTTTTCCATTTGACAATGTATCCGATAATCCCATTTCCCGTAAAATACAATATTACAAAGTATACTTCTTGAAACGGTTACTCCTAGCAAAATTGCTATATAGACCAAATGGGAAATTTCAAAACTCAGTCTATAAGTTGGTCGCTATCTTGTTTCGCTGGTTTGATGTTAAAAATATTGTGAAGATCCTAGATCATGAAATGCGTAGATATAACAGTAAAGACACAAGCAATAGGATAGCATTTTATAGTACGTACGGTTACATAAAAGATTTAATGCCATCTGCTTGGGCTAATGAACTCAAGGATTTTGATTTTGAAGATATAAAAATAAAGGGGTTTAAGCAATCTCATGAATATCTAAGCAAACTTTACGGAGAATATATGTCGCCGCCACCAAGTGATAAACGCTATAATCGGCATGGTATTATAGAGGTCAAGCTATGACTGGGCATGTTTCTAGCTGCGGCCAAATAGGGCTGCCCTGTGAGGTTACTTTATGAAACGTGTAATTACATATGGTACTTTTGACCTATTACACTTTGGGCATGTTAGGCTACTCAAGCGTGCTAAGGCACTGGGGGATTATTTAATAGTCGCAATATCAACTGATGAATTTAATGCAATAAAAGGCAAAAAATCGTACCAAAATTTTGTATTGCGAAAAAAAATGCTAGAGGCTATTCGTTATGTCGATCTTGTTATACCCGAGGATAAATGGGAGCAGAAACCTGAAGATATTAAGAAGTACAAAATTGACATAGTTGTAATGGGTAGTGACTGGGCAGGCGATGTAAGGTTTGAGCTGCTGAAAAAGTATTGCCACGTTAAGTATTTGACCAGAACAGCAGGCGTATCAACTACCAGAATTAAAAATGACCTACGCACATAGCAGGCTTTACATGGCAAGCCTCACAGATAGGCTATGGGTTGTAATTGGGCTATACTATTACAATCACTTGTTGACGAATATTGCTAGCCTAGCTTTAGTGATAGTGGCGTCTTTTGTGCTCAACAAGTCTATTGTCTCCGTAATAGGCAATAAGGTTTTGCGTGCTGGGCGGGGGCGCAGGAAGAAAAGTTTTGAGGAAGATGTTTTTGAAGAAGTTTTATAAATATTTGCCGATTATCCTCTGGATGGGGCGGTAAATCCGGGCAAAGTACAAAAAGGTTCCTGTCCAGCAAAGACAGCAAGGCATAAGCAGCCTCGATAATACATTTCTTGAACGAGGCTTGACCTACGATTTTTTACGTAAGTCGAGTCAAGCCCCCACGGTATCATACCACCGCAAAATTGACATATTTATGCAAAATATACCCGCAAAATGCGGTGATAGCAACATTATATCCTGGTGTCTCAAACACTATCAATAATGACGTGATTAACGCTACTTGACTCGCTAAAACACCGAAATTTGCATTAATCTGTATTGCGTCACCCTACACATTCATGTTAAAATGAGTGGTATGATAGAACGAAGCGTCAAGAAACAGATAGATTTGTACCTAACAGGCAAAGACAAAAAGGTATTCTTTTGTGGGGACCGAGGCGTAGCGGCAAAACAACCCTGCTCAAGGAGCTTGCCGATGAATTATCCGTGGAGTACTTTAATTTCGACTTTATATCTGACAGGGAGTATTTTCAGCCGACCCATGAAGCTCTAGAGAAGATTGTGTCCGAGCACGATGTTATTTTGATTGATGAAGTCCAAAATTACCCCGAAAGCACCCTAGCGCTCAAGCTGCTTCACGACGAATTTGATGTGAAAATAATTGCTACTGGTAGCAGCGAGCTCCGGCAAAAGTCAAAAGATTTTGACAGCCTGGCCGGAAGATTTACTGAGCACTACTGCTTGCCTTTGTCTGTCCAAGAAATTCGCACTGCCGCTAACGTTCCGCTGTACCAGCAGTCGAACTTTGAAGCCAATTTGCAGCATGAGATGCAGATATATGGCGCGTACCCCGAAGTTTACGCCAATAAGTCACTGTCCGAGCCGGAGCGAGTTGACTTACTGCAAAATATCCTGGATGCTTACGTGCTCAAAGACATCATAGACATCTATGATCTCAGGAATGAGAAGCTGGCCAAAGACATCCTGACGAAAATTGCCCTGCAGGTCGGACAAGAAGTATCAGTAGCAGAGATCGCCAAGAGTCTGGGAGCAAGTCCATCAACCGTGGCAAGTTATATCGAGATATTTATCAAGAACTACATACTCATACCGCTCCATCCGTTCAAAACCAATATGCGCCGTTCCGTATCAGAGAATCGCAAGCTCTATTTTTACGACATTGGCATTCGAAACATATTAGTGAAGGACTTTCGTGAGTTGGATCTACGACCAGACAAGGGCAATGTATTTGAAAATTTTGTCGTAATCGAACTTGAAAAACAGCGCCTTAGTACCAAAGCTCAGCAGACTATGTATTTCTACCGTGAATACTCTGGGCAAGAGGTAGATATAGTGCTCGAGGATTACCAGAAGAATTACAAAACCATCGAGGTGAAATCTAACAGCAAAAGTAGCAGCAAAGATATATTCCCGCTGCCTCATACATTTACGATTGCCAACCCTGATAATTACTTTGCGGTGATAGAGGACGCTTTTAGCATTAAAAGTATTGAAGAATAAGTTTTGAAGAAATTATATAAATATTTGCCGATTATCCTCTGGATGGGGGTTATTTTCTATTTCTCTAGCCAAGTGGCGGCTGAGTCGAGCCGGCAGAGCGGAGCGGTATTGCATGTCGTGCGCACTTACGTAACCGATGTATCGATGTTTGAACTGCGCAAGATAGCTCACGCTGCGCTATATATGGTACTAGGCGTGCTTTTTTGCGCGCTATTTTTCAAACTGTCTTGGCGCCCAAAGAAAGTAGCTGCCTGGGCAGTGGCTGGCTCGGCACTTTACGCCGTAACAGATGAGTTTCACCAGCTGTTTATCACCGGGCGGAGCAGTGAACTGCGAGATGTGGCTCTCGACACCGTCGGGGCTAGCCTGGGTGTCGGGCTGTACTTTTTAGTGCGGCGTTTGGCAAAAACTATTAATCACCGCCAGCAACCACTTGGGTTTCGCCGCTGGCTCAGCTACGGCCTAGCGCTGGCACTTGTCGCAGCCTATGCTGTTAGCTTGACTTCGGTGCTAGGCACCAATATTGTCCCTTCCAAATATTTGGCGGTGGCAATAGTGCTTTCTGGCCTGGTTGTAACCGGCGTGCTGTGGGCTTTATGGCGGGCTAGCTGGCGCTCGTACTTCAAAAGTAGCTGTCTAGTACTAGCCTGGCTAATCGTCGTTTTAGCCTGCGGCTATGTCTACTCGGCTAGTTCAACATTCTCACAGTTTTTGACCAAAATCGTCAGTCAGCAAACAGTTTACGATAGCTACACCATTGTCGCCAAAAAGATTCGTCTGTCGGTTTAAAAACTGGCAATAAACAGCTAGGTTACATCGTCGACGACCCAAACAAAGTAGCCTTACTGGCAGCAGTCCAGCGCTATAGCGCCGCTCGCCCAGTTGCCTCAAGCGAGCTGGCCAGCCTGACGGTGGCACTCGACGATAAGGCAGTCGACACCGTCGTGCTGCGTAGCTCACTACTACCGCTTTTGCAGCAAAATTACCCTAGCTTTTACCAAAGTTTGAAGGTTTTGAAAACTTTAGTGTCAAACAATCCCAGGTGAAACCGCCCAAAAGACAGATATTTCCAAACCCTACGCCGTTTACCTGAGCGGCATCGACACCTACGGCGAAATCAACACCGTGTCGCGCAGCGACGTCAACATCATTGCTGTCATCAACCCCAAGACGCACAAAGTTTTACTGGTCAACACCCCACGTGACTATTACGTACAGCTTCACGGCACAACGGGTGTCCGAGACAAACTAACGCATGCTGGTATATACGGAATAGACATGTCACGGCAAACGCTCGAGGATCTGTACGGTGCACCGATAAACTACAGTGTCCGGATCAATTTCACCTCATTGCTCAAAATAATCGATGCTGTCGGCAGTGTAGACGTGACATCGCGCTACAGCTTTAGGTGGGCAAGTATTCTTTCGTCGAGGGAATCAATACGCTCAATGCCGAACAAGCGCTGGCTTTTTCACGCGAGCGCTACGACTTTGCTAATGGCGATCGGACGCGCGGCGAAACCAGCAGCGGGTGATAGAAGCCATAATAAACAAGGTCAATAATCCGCATGCCCTTTGCAATATCAAAAACATCGTCCGTTCGCTGGGTGACACCTTCCAAACAAATGCTAGTCGCGACGAAGTGGCGGCGCTACTCAAACAGCAAATGAATAATCTCGGTAGCTGGCAAACCGAATCGATCAGCGTCGATGGCAGTGATAGTACCGGTACAACCTACAGCATGGGTGCCTTACCTTTGTACGTCATGGAACCAAACCCAGCATCGGTTGCACTAGCGCAGTCCAAAATCCAGCAGTATTTGCGCTAAACTCGACTGATACCACGCCACCACTCACTACCATCTTGTCATTCTGAACGAAGCGAAGAATCTTCCATGCCCTTGTCATCCCCGTCCCCAACCAAGTTGAGGATAAACTCCGGCCGGAATCCATTCTCTACTCCTCACCCCTGTCATTCCTGCAGCAGGCGGGAATCCATTCCCTACGTTCTGTCATCCTGAATTCATTTAGTATCCATACGTCACCACTCACTGCTAGCTTGTCATTCTGAACGAAGTGAAGAATCTTCCTTGCCCCTGTCATTCCCGTCCCCAATCGAGTTGAGGATAAACTCCGGCGGGAATCCATTCTCTACTCCTAGCCCCTGTCATTCCGGTCCCCAACCGAGTTGAGGATAAACTCGGCCGGAATCCATGCAGCACCTCGGGCTTTGGTATATCTCTTTCTCTATAATGCCGGGTTTCGCCCGGCATGGCGACCAGGCCTTTTTGCTGCCAAAAAGGCCTGGACTAAAACCAGGCCAGGAGCTCCGTCTCTCGGTCAAATGTTGTCCAGTTTTACAACCGACGCGACAACTCCTCATAGCTACTATGCCACTGGCATAGTAGCTATTCGTCAAACAAGTCGCGTCGCGCCTGTCGGAAGTTGTAAAACATGACAACATTGGAGCCGTGAGCCTCCGCATGGCCATCTCTAGTTGTATCGCTAACGCGACAATTATATGCGGCCTTTGGCCGCAGTTTAGAGCATTTGAAGATTTGTATTTAGGATTTGTTTAGAGTTTAGATATTCGGGTTTAGGACTTTCCATTTCGGGTTTATCTGGAATTTGGTGCTTGGATTTTGGAATTTCACCTGAGATGCGCAAACATCAGATACGTTTTCACTCCATTATCATCCCGACCCCCACATCAAGTGTGTGGCAGGCTTCGAGGAGGATCTCTTCGGTGTCAATAACATGGAGATCTTTCGACTGCGCTCAAGATGACAGCTCAAAAGTGAATGTGGGTCAGCATCAATATCTAAGCTGGGCTATGCTACAAGGGTGGCGTGGAATTGCTGCCATCGCCAGGCGTCTTGGCAAGCTTGGTCGAGTGATTTTTCGGCTTTCCAGCCGAGTTCTTGCTCGGCTTTGTGCGGATCGGCGTAATAGGAGGCAATGTCGCCAGGCCTTCTAGCATGGATTTCGTATGGGATGGTTTTGCCAGCCGCTTTTTCGTAAGCCCGCAAGACCTCAAAACAGAATTGCCATGCCCAGTGCCCAGGTTGTAAACAGCCACGCTGGCGGCTTGTGTCAAATGCTCTAGCGCCGCTACGTGCCCTTTGGCTAGATCGACGACGTGGATGTAGTCGCGTACGCCGGTGCCATCAGCTGTGTCGTAATCATTACCGAAAATGCTTAATTTCTGGCGCATGCCTACAGCCACCTGGGAAATGAAAGGCATGAGGTTGTTTGAACGCCGCGCGGATCTTCACCAATAAGACCGCCAGAGTGCGCCCCAATTGGGTTGAAGTACCGCAGGGTGGTGATTGACCAACTGGCGTCAGATGCCGCGACATCTTGCAATATTTCCTCTATCATATATTTGGTACGGGCGTAGGGGCTTTGTATGCCCACACCCGCTCGGTATGCTTCTTTGTAGGGTACTTCGACCCGATCGCCGTAAACAGTGGCTGTAGAGCTAAACACGAGCTGTTTCACTTCGTTTTTGGCCATTACAGCTAGCAAAGCTAGGGTACTCATAAGATTGTTTTGATAATACTTGAGTGGCACATTGACCGACTCGCCGACAGCTTTCAGACCGGCAAAAATGCATGACTGCCTGGATGGCATTTTCTTCAAAAACGACTGCAAGTTTTGCTTCGTCACAGACATCTATCTCGTAAAAAGGCAGCTTTTGCCGACGATGTTTTCTAGACGACTCAGTGCAGCTGGGCTGCTATTGCAAAAGTTATCTACCACCACCACATCATGGCCGGCTGCGATAAGTTCTACTATGGTGTGGCTGCCTAAGTAGCCAACTCCACCGTCACTAATATATTCATAGCTTCATTATACATAGGACTTTCACTATAACGGCACATTCCTGACCCGCATCCCTGTTCAAAGTAGGAGTGTAGCAATTATCCATTCACCTGTCACCAAACATTGGCATGTATCTATTCGCCTATGACCCCAGCAACAATGGTGACACGTTAATAGTTAATGTTTGGTGACATGTTACAGGTGACAAGCTAATACACTTCTCTGCTATCAATACTCAGCTCAAAAAGTGAGTGTGGGTTAGGGGCCCCAACCTTGGTTGGGATGACAGCAATTGCAGAACTACAACAAAACTTTTAACTTATTGGCCGATGCCGCGGTAGTGTATGCCGGCTTTGGTGATGGCGGCTTTGTCGAGCATATTGCGGCCGTCGAAAACGTAGCGGATATGGTGTTTTTTGAGCAAGGCGGGTGTCAGCAGTTTTTTAAACTCACTGTGCGCTGTCGCTATGAAAATGGCATCGGAGGTTCGAAGGGCGCTTTCAAGTGATTTGGATAAGTGAAAAGGTTTTGCCAGCGCTGGGTCAGTCACGTAAGGGTCAAAAGCCGTAACAGTACCAGCATAGCGCACCAGGACATAGCCGGCTTCAATAGCGGCAGATTTACGGGTATCGCTAATATCTGGTTTGTAGGCCAGGCCAAGCAGCGCAACGCGCAAATCACGTAGTTTTTCGCCATTTTTGTTGACCATGTTTGTTAGCCGACGCACAGCATATTTGGGCATTTTGTCATTGAGGTCGGCGGCATCGTCTAGAAAACGGGTATCAATGCCACTTTCACGGGCTCGTTTGATGACGTAGTGAATGTCTTCTGGTATGCAGTGTCCGCCGGGAATAATCCCAGGTTGAGCAAGTTTCAGACCAAACTGGTCAACTTTGGACTGCAAGCCTTCTAGGACGCGCTTTATATCCATCCCAACACCGTCACAGATGATGGCGGCACTATTGGCTAGGGCAATCATGACGTTTCGGTGGGTGTTTTCCCACGATTTGACGAATTCGGCTTCCTCGGTAGAACCGAGCTGAACTATTTTGGCGTCAATGATGCTGGTGTAGAAAGCAGCCGCCTTTTTGGTGCAGGCCTCGGTAATGCCACCGACAACTCGGTTGAGATTGCCGACATAATATTTGGGGTTACCTGGGTCAATCCTCTCTGGGCAATGCGCCAGGTAAAAATCTTTGCCAACGCTTAGGCCAGATGTTTTTCTAGTATGGGTAGTACTATATCTCTGGTCACACCAGGGTTAACAGTACTTTCCAGGACGACAAGCTGTCCTTTTTGCAAAACTAAAGCTATTTGACGTGAAGCTTTTTCGACGTAACTTAGATCTGGCACGCCGTGCTCAGTCGGGGTGGGTACGCAAATGACGATGGTTTTTACACTTGCTAGGCTAGAAAAATCACTGAAAGCGGTGAAGGCTTTTTGGTGACTCGGGCAAAATCTTTGGCAAAACGATCGTCGTTGGCAAAGGGCGAGTGGCGTTTATCTATTTGGTCAAGAAGTTTGGGGCTAACGTCGATACCGGTTACTGTATAACCCTTCAAAGCCGCTTCTACTGCCAGCGGCAAACCCACATAGCCCAGCCCAACTACTGCAAGTGTTTTCTTATTTATATCCATCATACAATTCTACAGTCAGTGTACCACAGGCTTAAAAAAGTCGCATGTCTACACTTTTACTGTCGATGCAGAACCGTTCTCAGAAAAGCACTGGTCACCAGCATAGGCCTTCTTGAGGTCGGGCGACGAGAAGTCTTTGCACATCAGAGACTGCTGTGTGCCTTTAAAGAAGTTCCAGGTTCCATCTGGCGTCTGATAGAACAAGCCCATGGCACCACCTGGGCTTGCCTCGGAGTATATGGCGGCCTCAGCAACTTTATAGCCCGACGTCCGGCTGTCCTTTACGGTTGGGTAGCCGAGGCGACTATCGTCGGTTAAGTACTGGCTGCCTTTGTTCGCTGCGCGGTACGTATCATAAAATGGTTGTTGTAATTGAGCCGTCGCCAGGTAGGAAGATTTTAGTGCGCAGGTGATATAGAGTGTTTTAAGAGTATCAGCAAGATCAAGGAAGTAATTGATGCCGCATAAAGTGTCTGCATTTTCATATTTTGTGAGGGGGTAATAGGCGTTCTTAACTTGCTGCGTCGACTTGGCAAAACCTTTTGCAAGTAAAAACGCTTCGAGGTCTTTTGCGGTTTGCTGTATAGCTGCCTCCGGTTGTTTTACTTCCAAGCCCTTTGTATCATCTTTGCGAGCCGCGGCGTAATAATTGTATCCCTCAACCATATAATCGGGTGCAAGATTTTCGCTATTCGGTGTGCTTGAAGTAGTAGCATTTTTTGCAGCCAAGAGTAGTGCCGAAATATCAGTCGTTGCTGCCGCTTGAGTCTGTTTTTTCCCCGTGCTTTGAGATATGCCCTTGCTCGGTGGCGCAGGTTTTTTCTCTGGTCTGGTGAGGCTGTAGGCAGCCGCAGCGGTGCCAGCAATTAAAACGAGTCCTACTACTACATAAAGCCATGTTCTTGAGCGGCGTTTTGGTGGTGAAGCAATGGGCATAGGCGAAGGGTTGTCTTGCACGAGTTCACTCCGTACCGATTCAAGCGTATCTAGTATATTTTGGTCATTTGGGTTTATTGGCGGTGTTACATTGTTGTCCATACATACTCCATGTTGCTTATGCAAGCAGTATACTCGCATTGCGCACAACCAGCCAGTTGTCACCCTGTGTTGTTTCTGGTACAATACATGGGTTATATCAAATTCGAGCCTCCGGCTACGGTCGGGTTTGGCGGGAGAGGAGATATGTTACACCTTGGCATGAGTAATCCAGGGTGAGACTCTCTTCGGTAATTAGCTATCCCAGGTAAAATCCTGGAGAAAGGGGCATATTTTGCCTACCATTGACCAACTGGTGCGCAAGCCTCGGACAAAGGTCAAAACGAAGACCAAAAGCCCGGCGCTCATGCGTGTTACCAACAACCTAAAGACCAAACACTACGAAAAACCCGCACCATTCAAGCGCGGCGTGTGCGTCAAGGTCACCACCAAAACACCAAAGAAACCAAACTCCGCTCTGCGTAAGGTTGCCCGTGTGCGACTCGGCAATGGCTATGAAGTCTGGGCCTACATCGGCGGAGAAGGCCATAACCTGCAAGAACACGCTGTCGTCATGATCCGTGGCGGTCGTGTCAAGGACTTACCAGGTGTGCGTTATCACATCGTTCGTGGCGCCCTAGACCTCCAAGGCGTCCAAAACCGCAAACAGGGTCGTAGTAAATACGGCGCCAAAAAGGAGAGCAAGTAATGACTGCGCCCTTCCATTTTTCAGGTAGCAATTTTCAGGTAGCAGAAATTTTACAGGTATCAGGTAGCAGACATATCGCAATCAGCAATTTCTGCCAAATGCAAACTGCTAAATTTCTGCAAAATGCTCAATGCTCAATGCTAAATCTCTCCGAAAGGAGCCTCTAATGCCTAGGAAAGTAACTGCCTCACTAGTTCGAGACATACCAGCTGACCGTATATACAACAGTGTGCCGGTGCAGCGTCTCATCAACCGCGTTATGCGCGACGGCAAAAAGCAAGTCGCCGAGCGGCTAGTCTATACCGGTATGCAAAAAGCTGCCGACAAACTGAAAGTCGAAAACCCACTAGACGTATTTGACCAAGCCATGGGCAATATACGCCCGAACGTCGAGACTCGCTCTCGCCGCGTTGGTGGTGCCAACTATCAGATTCCATTTGAAGTCAAAGGCCAGCGCCAAAATCACCTGACTACCATGTGGTTCGTCGCCGCCTGCCGTTCCCGCAAGGGCATGAGCATGGCTGACCGCATCGCTGCCGAGCTAATGGATGCTTACAACAATCAAGGTTCAGCCGTCAAGAAGCGTGAAGATACGCACCGCATGGCCGACGCTAACCGCGCCTTCGCGCACTTCGCCCGCGGCTAAACTACGTTTAGTAGAGTTAAGAGATATGAGATAAGAGTTAAGAATGAGTATCCACACATTTCGCGACCTCATAGCTTGGCAGAAATCCCACGCTCTGACTCTAGACATTTATAGGATTACAAAAGAGTTTCCACGAGATGAAATCTTTGGTCTAACCAACCAGATACGAAGAGCTTCAGTCTCATTAGTTTCAAATATTGCTGAAGGTTTTGGTCGACGTACGATGGCTGATCGAGCACATTTTTACGATATGGCACGAGCGTCATTGCACGAAGTACAAGCGCAACTCTTAGTCGCAAAAGATGTTGGTTATATTTTGCAAGATAGACACCAAAGTCTAGACGATGCAAGCATAGAATGCCACAAGCTACTGACAGGTTTAATCAATAAAACAAATGGTACGAAATAAGATCTTATCTCTTATCTCATAACTCTTAACTCTAAGGAGACAAAATGGCAGACAAGAAAGTACTAATGAAAGACATCCGCAATATCGGCATTATTGCCCATATCGATGCGGGTAAAACGACTACGACAGAAGGAATTCTGTATCGTACGGGTCTAAAGCACAAAATTGGTGCTGTTCACGAAGGAGGCACGACCACCGACTGGATGGAGCAAGAACGTGAGCGTGGCATCACCATCGTTTCGGCTGCTGTGACCTGTTTTTGGAAGGTCACCAGATCAACATCATCGACACTCCCGGCCATATAGACTTCACGGCCGAGGTGGAACGCAGTCTCCGCGTGCTCGACGGTGCCTGTGTCGTCTTCGACGGCAAGATGGGTGTCGAAAGCCAAAGTGAAACTGTTTGGCGTCAAGCCGACAAATACGGCGTACCACGCATCTGTTTCATCAACAAAATCAACCAAACCGGTGGCGATTTCTACAAGAGCCTCGACAGCATTCACCACCGCTTGAGCAAACGTGCCTTCCCGGTTCACCTACCAATTGGTTTCGAACAGAGCATCAATGGCGTTGTCGACCTTGTCACTATGAAGGCCTACACCTACACCGAATTTCACGACCACGAACTTGTAGAGGGCGAAATCCCAGCCGATATGATGGAGCAGGTCAAAAAGTATCGCAGTCTACTCATCGAAAATGCCGTTGCCGAAGACGAAGCTATTCTGGAAAAGTACTTTGAGGTCGGCGAAGAAGGTCTCTCAGTTGACGAAATCAAACAAGCCATCCGTAGTGCTGTTTTAAGTAGCAAGTTCTATGCTGTCACCGGTGGTGATGGCCGCGGAGTCATCGTCGAAAAAGTGCTCGACATGGTCAATGACTACCTGCCAGCACCAAGTGACTGTAGCAACACCTGGGGCGTACACCCCAAAACTGGCGAAGAAATTGAGCGCAAACATAGCGAAACAGAGCCTCTTTCGGGTCTAGCTTTCAAAATCACGACCGACCCATTTGTCGGTAAGCTCGCGTATTTCCGTGTCTACTCCGGTACGCTCCAAGCAGGTTCCTATGTGCTGAATAGTTCCACTGGTGAAAGAGAACGCGTCGGACGTATCGTTCGTATGCAAGCCGACAAGCGCGAAGACGTCACCGAAGTGGTGGCGGGCGACATCGCCGCTATAGTCGGGCTCAAGGGAACAACCACTGGCAACACACTATGTGACCCAGCTCACCCGATTAAACTCGAAAACATTACTTTCCCAGATCCACCAGTATCGATTGCGATTGAGCCAAAGACCAAAGCCGATCAAGAGAAAATGAGTCTAGCCCTCCAGCGCCTAGCCGAAGAAGACCCAACGTTCCGAGTGCGCGTAGATGATGAAACTGGCCAGACGATTATATCTGGTATGGGTGAGCTACACCTCGAAATTTTGGTTGACCGCATGAAGCGCGAGTTTAGCGTTGAAGCAAACATCGGCCAGCCGCAGGTGGCCTACCGAGAAACCATCCGCAAAGATGCTGTCGAAGCCCAGGGCAAGTTTGTCCGCCAGAGTGGTGGCCGCGGTCAGTACGGTGACGTCTGGCTTCTTGCCTCAGCCACAACGAACAGGGTGCCGGCTTTGAATGGATCAACTCTATCAAAGGTGGTGTGGTGCCGAGTGAATACATCCCAGCCGTCCGCAAGGGTATAGAAGAAGCTATGAGCAATGGTGTGATAGCTGGTTACCCGGTCGTCGACGTCAAAGTTGAGTTGTACGATGGTAGTTACCACGAAGTTGACTCCTCTGAAATGGCTTTCAGCATCGCTGGTTCTATGGGCTTCCAGGATGGCTTCAAAAAAGCCGGTCCAGTACTGCTCGAGCCAGTTATGAAAGTCGTCGTTGTCACACCAGAAAGTTTCATGGGTGACGTCATAGGTGACCTAAATAGCAAGCGCGGTCGGATTGAATCGATGGAAGATCTTTCGTCTGGGATCAAGGAAATAACAGCGTTCGTTCCACTTGGAGAGATGTTTGGTTACACGACGAACTTGCGCTCAATGAGCCAGGGCCGGGCCAGCTCCAGCATGGAACTAGACCACTACGCCGACGTGCCAAACAACGTCGCCGAAGCCATCATCGCCAAGAACTCTAAATAGGTGTAAAATAGGACTACTATGCCCAAGAAGCCAACCGATCTGGATGATGTAATCGGAGCTATTTCTGATATAACCACGATGGTTTCCGAGCGGTTCGACGCTATGGATCAACGGTTCGACGCTATGGATCAACGGTTCGACGCTATGGATGCTCGACTGTTCCGCGTTGAAAGCAAACTCGAGGAACACGATAAACGGTTTGATGAAATCGATGCAAAAATAAACAAAATTTTCCAGATACTGGATGGCCACATGAAACGCATTGAAGATATCCTACAAGATAATGTGGCTCGCGACGCCCAACAAGTACGCATGGAAAAATGGATTTTTCAAATCGCTGACAAACTCGATCTAAAGCTTAAATACGAATAGCATTGGTTTTACTTGATTTTACATCGTAGTTTACGGTACAATTACAGTGTATCTCGCGTGAGGGCGTTGCTGTAGTATGTTGCAGTAATATGGACCGCGTGAACAACTATTAACAATTAACCTAACCAAAGAAAGGATCTCGTTTTAGTAGCTCGAAGGAAAAAGAGCAGCCCGACAAAAAGTTACGTCTTTTTGCCGGCGCGATGAGAAAAAACCGCGAGGTTTTGTCTCATTACAAAGCGAAGCACTATTATGGCAGGAGTATTTGACCGAACTAAGCCTCACGTCAACGTTGGTACTATGGGCCACGTCGACCACGGCAAAACAACCCTAACCGCAGCTATTACATCCGTACTAGCTAAAAAACTTCCAAGCGACACCAACAAAAAGGTCGACTACGACCAGATTGATAACGCTCCCGAGGAAAAAGCACGTGGTATAACCATCGCTACTTCTCACCAAGAGTACGAAAGCGAAAAGCGCCATTACGCACACGTCGACATGCCAGGTCACGCCGACTACGTCAAAAACATGATTACCGGCGCCGCTCAGGTCGACGGTGCAATCCTAGTCGTATCTGCCGCTGATGGCCCTATGCCACAAACACGCGAGCACGTCCTTTTGGCTCGCCAAGTGGGTGTACCAAAGATCTTGGTCTTTATGAACAAGATGGACCTCGCCGATGCCGACCTCGTCGAGCTCGTCGAAGAAGAAATTCGCGATCTGTTGGAAAAGAATGGTTTCGACCGTGACTGCCCAATCATCAAAGGTTCTGCTACCAAGGCACTCGAAGGTTCTGCTGCCGACGAAGACGCCGTCATGGAACTTGTCCAAGCTATGGACGACTACCTACCAGAGCCTGTCCGTGATCTCGACAAGCCATTCATTATGCCTATCGAAGATGTTTTCTCGATCAAGGGTCGCGGCACTGTCGCTACCGGTCGTATTGAACAAGGTATCGTGAAAATCAACGAAGAAGTTGAGATCGTTGGTATCCGACCAACAGCCAAATCTGTTGTAACCGGTATCGAAGCTTTCAAAAAGAGCCTCGACCAAGGTCAAGCTGGCGACAACGCTGGTGTACTGCTGCGTGGTATTGAGCGCGACGACATCGAGCGCGGTCAGGTGCTTGCCAAGCCTGGTACCATCACACCTCACACCGAGTTCGACGCTGAAGTTTACATCCTCAGCAAAGAAGAGGGTGGCCGCCATACGCCATTCTTCAAAGGCTACAAGCCACAGTTCTACTTCCGCACAACGGACGTGACTGGTGAGGTTGAGCTTCCAGCCGACAAAGAAATGGTTATGCCTGGTGACACTGTCACCTTTAAGGTAAAGCTACTTGCACCTATTGCTATGGAGCAGGGTCTGCGCTTCGCTATCCGCGAAGGCGGCCGCACCGTCGGTGCTGGCGTGGTAACCAAAATAACCAAGTAATTCCACCTGGGATTACTTGCTCAACAGAGAAGCGCTCCACCTGGGGCGCTTTTCTTGTATGTTGAAACATTCGCTATGTTAGCCTGAGTTCGACATAACTGTCGACCTCAGAAGTGGAGGGCTCGCCCTCCCACTTTTGGCTGGAGTAAGTCCAGCCAAAAAGTTCCCCACCTCTAAAGGCGCTGCTCTCTCGCATCGCTGCTGACGGCGAGTAGAGCCTTTGTAGTATGCGTATGTCGATTTGAGGTTATACTAGGGTAATACGCCATGACACACGAAACTAGCAACTCATTTGTCGACTACTACCAGCTGCTTGGTATCCAGCCAGATGCTTTAGCTGTAGACATACGTAGTGCTTTTGTCCGGCTGGCAAAGCAGCAGCATCCCGATGCTGGGGGAACCCTGGAGGATATGCAACGACTTAATGAGGCTTATTCGACCTTGCAGGGAAGCCAAAGTCGCAAAGCCTACGACCTTCTCCACCAGTTCCACACCGGTACCAGCACCGTTTCCTACCGCGAATCTGGCCTTAACGACGTAAACGGGGATTCCCTAACTGGCATGACCGATGATGAAATAGATGACTTTGTAAATAGTGTCTTTGCCGAGTATGCGACTAAGCCACCCAAAGAACCCATCCACAAAAAAGTTGCCTCCGCCCTACGTTTTTACAGGAAGAAAACGTAGCTAGTTTTGCGCTCGTACTGGTTATGTGGTACCATTACTCTTGTAAACCAGTAGCTTTGAATAAAAGCCGTGCGCGTTCCCAGGTGAATTCGTAAGGTGTTACAAAGCCAAACCGGGTGAAGCCGGCCGTTTGCACGAGTTGTTTTTAGGCTTTCCTAACTACCAACTACCAACTACTAACTATTAAAAACCGGAGGTTTTTATACCATGGCAGACGCCAAACAACCAGTACCAGGCAAACAGCGTATTCGTATACGCCTAAAGGCTTACGACCACAAAATCATCGACCAAGCCGCCAAGCAAATAGTCGACACCGCACTTCGCACAGGCGCAACGCTAGCTGGACCCATCCCACTACCTACCCGCAAAAGCACCTTTACGGTGGTGAAAAGTCCTCATGTCTACAAAAAGGGCGCGAACAGTTCGAAATGCGCGTCCACAAACGCCTCATCGACGTATTTGAACCAACTCCCAAGACCATCGACAGCCTGATGAACCTATCCCTCCCCGCCGGCTGCGACGTCGAAATCAAGATGTAGTTACAAAGTTGCTCAAATCAAAAAGACCGCAAGACCTCATATATAGACAAAACATGACAAATATGCTAGAATATATAGAATGTCTGGAGAAGAATTAAAGTTATCAAACGAAGGCGGCCGAGTAGGGCGGTTGAGTTTGCTATTGGGCAGCATGATCTTGGTTTAGAACAAAACATTGTTGCTGATTATGCTCAACGTTGCCACGACGCTCGTACCCTAGAAGAATCTGAGCTTACTTGTCGCGTATTGTATGATTTTCTCGGTGATACCATGACTCATGCTGCCTATTCTGCAGCCTTGTTAAGTAAGTTAGGAATTGACGCAGTAGATGAGCAATTAGGTAGAAATGCAAGGGGTCTATTAAAAGAATACTCAAATAATGTGAGCCCAGAGCACTGGGATGAAGTTAAGAAGTATTTACATGATTTCTCGATTGTTAGTGACTATGGCGAGAGCCATGTTTCAGCTCTAGCTCCATTGGATCAACCTAGTTTAAGATCTCGAAAAACAAAAAAGAAGCTTCCGAAAGAGGGTGAACATGGTTTTGGTCGAATTGACGCAATGCAGATGGACGCTATTCTTGACGTGGTTACACTTGATTCCGTGGTAATAATGGCTGCTCGTAGTCTCGCGACGGGACTAGTTTCCGAAGCTCAAACATCAAAATCTATTATCCACAATGCTCGTCTCAGTGACCTATTCTATGCCCAGGTAACTTCATTTATTGGTAAAGATGCGTTTACGATGGCACTCCGAAATAATGAAAAGCGGCTCTTACTTGAACATCCCGAGCGACTTGACTTGTTTATAGCGACAAAAAAAAATATTCAGAGCAGTTTGGTGGGCGTGATGAAGCAGCTCGCCATATGAGTGGCTTATTAAATAGACTTTTCGGTATTGATAGTCTTCAAGAACATTCAATCCAAGGCAACACACCACACAATATCGTCTTTGGCGTTGCGATGGTTCATAGCAACGCTATAAATGACGTCGTAAGGGTGGTGTATAGAGGAAAACTGACGCAAGTGCATTTGATAAGCGAATAAGGCTTGAAGAAAAATTACGCAGTAAAGGGCAGGATGTTCGAGCAGAAGATATCAATATTTCTGATAAATATGGGTTGACGTTTGTCGTTAAAGAAGTCGGCCATCTTGCCATACTATTTTCTGAAATACTTGAAGGAATACAAAAAGCAGTGATATTCATGCTGTGCCAGGGCCATCAAAGACGTCACCATATATTGTGCAGGGCTCACCTGACTATTTCCAAAATTTTCAAAAGGGTTACCGCCGAATATTGGAGACTGGCTACCAGACGGTGAAGGGATAATTTTGAACCGAACAATAGATTGTTCCATGTCGCAAAATAACAGTAATAATGTGTGTAGAAATCGAAGGCAAGAAACTTGAGATACCAATTGAGCTTGCAATTCAAACCGAAGAAGATCGACAGGAAGCAAGAGTTGGGCTTGCTAATCATAACGCTTTCTCTGAAGATAAAAGAATAAAGGATAGAGATCCCAACGCGCCGTTACAACATACGGTTGACCCACGTTGATTCAGTCTGTTAAAGCCAAGGCAGCCAATCTGGGAAAGAGAGTTTTTACGGAGCAAACTACCAATGGAGCGGAACAGTTTGGGAAGAAAATTTCAGCTTCACGAACGATACATAGAACACTGGACTGGAAGCACAAATAGGCACCTGCTATTAACCAGTGGTGTAGTATTTGCAACGGGTTGACAGGGGTTTGGGTTGTGTGGTAATCTGATGCTTACATACAAACATTTCCGTATGGTGATGTGAGGTAGGCCCCGCCAGAGGCGGGGAACCCCGGCCACCATTTTCTTAATGTCACTGTACAAGGCATTAATACGGATCGGGTGAGTATAAATACCAAATAACTCTTATAACAAAGGAGAGTGTGGGTTCGTATGAACCCGCGCGAACACTATGAAAGCACTAATTACCAGAAAGGTTGGCATGACGAGTACCATCGCAGAAGATGGCACAACTCAGGCTGTAACCTTGCTTTCCGCTAGTCCCTGTGTGATTACACAGGTGAAAACCGATGACACTGACGGTTATACGTCTGTGCAGCTCGGTTGCGAGGAAGTCAACGAAGAGAAAGTAGCAAAACCGCAAGTCGGACATCTCAAGGGTGCCAAGCGAATTGTGCGTATCATGCGCGAATTCCGCGTCCCAGAAATTACCGAAGACCTCGCAGTTGGAACAGAAATCAACGCCGAGGTCTTTTCAGTTGGCGACACTGTCCATGTTACGGGTACCAGCAAGGGTAAAGGTTGGGCCGGCACCATTCGCCGTCACAATTTCCACCGCGGTCGCAAAACTCACGGTGGTCGCAGCTATCGTCGCCCAGGCTCAATCGGTTCGATGTATCCTCAGCATATCCTCAAGGGTAAGCGTATGGCCGGACACCTTGGTCACGATCAAGTCACCGTGCGCAACCTAAAGGTAGCACTGGTTGATGTCGAAAAAGGTTACATAGGTGTTGTTGGGGCTGTGCCTGGTCCACGAAAGGGCATTGTCATAATCCGCGGGGAGGACAAATAATCATGGCAGTTCCTACATATACCGCAGCTGGCACGAAGGCTACAACGGCTGCTAAACTCAGCAAAGAAGTCTTTGGTGTCGAAGTAAAAAGCCATCAACTGCTCCGCCAAGCCTACGAAGCCTACCTAGCGAATGGTCGCGATAATCTCGCGGTCGTCAAAACCCGCGGCCTTGTCCGCGGCGGTGGTAAGAAGCCATGGAAGCAAAAGGGTACTGGTCGCGCTCGTTTTGGTAGCTCACGCAACCCCATCTGGCGTGGTGGTGGTATTGTCTTCGGCCCAACTGGCGAAGAAAATTATACGAAGAAAATATCGACAACTAGCAAAAGAGTTGCCACGCGCCAGGCTCTCAGCCTCGCCAACACTTCCGGAAAGCTGATTGTCATGGAAAAACTAGCTAGCAAAGACGGCAAAACGGGCGACATGGCTAAACTCCTTGCCAAAGTTGGAGTTACTCGCGACGCCCTGGTTGTCGTAGAGAAAAAGACGCTAGAACTAGTAAATTCCACCGCCAATCTGCAAAATGTTATTCTGGTCAGCGCCAAATACTTGAATGTCTTCGATATCATGAATGCCGACCATATTGTCATCACCGTCGACGCTCTGAAAGTTGTCGAAACATGGCTGAAACCAGTTAACAAAACGGAGGTGAAATAACATGCACACATTGAAACCTCGTTTAAGCGAAAAAGCCTTTGGACTCAGCCAGACGACAAATACGTTTGTTATTGACGTCCCAAGTGAACTTAACAGATACGAAATCGCAAATGCGGTTGAAAAACAATTCGATGTTAAGGTCAAAACAGTCAGAGTTGTGAACCGAAAAGGCAAAGTCAAACGCATTATGAACACGACTGGCAAGCGCAGCAGCAACCGTAAAGGTGTGCAGGCTGACTACAAAAAAGCTTATGTGACTCTGGTTGCCGACAGCCATTTGCCTTTCTTTGCCGCTGCCGAAGAGGAAATCGCCGTAAAAGCCAAAGCTGCTGAAAAAGCCAAGAAGGCTTCGGAAGCTAAAGCCGATGCTAAACCTAAGGGCTTGAAGAAACTCGTCGCCAAGAAGGAGGCTAAATAATGGCTATTAAGCAGTATAATCCAACAACTCCCGGCCGACGTGGTATGTCTAGTCAAGATTTTGATGCTGTTACGACCCGCAAACCACTTCGCTCGCTCACTGTTACAAAACGGCGTGGCAATGGTCGAAACAACCAAGGTCGCATAACCACGAGGCATCAGGGTGGTGGAGCGCGTAAGCATTATCGCCTCGTGAACTTTGACTTCAAAGGCGAAGGCGTTATCGAACACATCGAATACGACCCAAATCGGAGCGCTCGCATAGCCCGTGTCAAAGATGACAAAGGGGTCTACCACTATGTACTTGCCGCCAGCGGCATGAAACAAGGGCAGAAACTAGCTGCGCACGCAGAAGCTGCTATAGAGATGGGTAACCGTTTGCCACTAGCCAATATCCCTGTCGGCACAACCATCCATGCGCTCGAGCTCAAGCCAGGCCGAGGCGCACAGGCTGTGCGTAGCGCTGGCAATAGCGCCATGCTCATGGCCAAAGAAGGCGATTACGCTCAGGTGCGTATGCCCAGCGGCGAAGTTCGCAAGTTCCTCCTCGTCTGTACTGCCAGTGTCGGCGTGGTCGGCAATGAGCAACATCAGAATGTCAAAATCGGTAAGGCTGGACGCAATCGTCACCTGGGTAAACGCCCAAGCGTTCGCGGTGTCGTAATGAATGCAGTCGATCACCCGCACGGTGGTGGAGATGGTGGTCGTCACCGAATGGGCAAAGCGCCACGTACGCCGTGGGGTCAGAAGACCCTTGGCTTCAAGACCCGTCGCCGCAAAGATACAAGCAATATGATCGTAAGAAGCCGCCACGCGGCCAAGAGGAAATAGTCGCGATGCTCCAATTACCAATTACCAATTACCAATTACCAATGAATTATCAATTACCAATTAGCAATGCAGCTGTAAACCGCAAATCGCAAGTCGCAGATGTAATGAAAATTGAGAATTGTAAATTGCATATTGAAGCGACTGAAAGGAGCGTCAGATGAGTCGTTCACTGAAGAAAGGGCCGTTTATCGATCCGAAGCTCGCGAAAAAAGTCGCTGGCCAAGGCCCAGAGGATCGCACCATCATAAAAACTTGGGCGCGTAGCTGTACGATTGCTCCAGACTTTGTCGGTAAAACCTTTGCTGTCCATAACGGCAAGGTGCACGTACCAGTATTTGTCACCGAAAACATGGTTGGCCATAAACTGGGTGAGTTTAGCCCTACCCGTAAGTTCCGCAGTCACGGCGGTAAGTTAGCGAAGGGGAAATAAGATGAAACAGGTTTCATATTTTTCAGGTAGCATTTTTCAGGTAGCAGAAATTTTACAGGTTTCAAGTAGCAGACAGGCTGCAACCGAAGTCACCATCCAAATGCAACCTGCCAAATTTCTGCCAAATGCTCAATGCTCACTGCTAAATCAGAAAGGAGCTTTCTGATGTCTGTAAAAGCCGAGTCTAAAGGCGTTCGATTAAGCCCACGTAAGGTGGCTGCTGTGGCAGCGCTCGTGCGTGGTCGCACCGTCGCCGATGCTATCGTTATCCTCGAACACACGCCACGGCGCTCCGCACTATCTGTTCTCAAAACAATCAAGAGTGCACAGGCTAACGCCGCTCACAACCACAACTACAAGGCAGATACCCTTGTCATTACCGAAATCACTGTCAATCACGGGCCTCGCATGAAGCGTTTCCGCCCTGCAGCCATGGGCCGCGCCTTGCCTTACATGAAGCGTTCATCACATATTCGCGTACTCGTCGATGGCGAGCAACGTCCTGCTAAAAAACCTGCAGCTGCCAAGGCCGCGGATAAGAAGGAGGCAAAGTAATGGGACAGAAGGTAAATCCTATTTCTATGCGTCTGCAGGCCAATAAGGATTGGCGGAGCAAGTGGTTTGTAAGCAAGCGCCAGTATGCTGGTTATCTTGCGCAGGACTTGCAAGTTCGCAAACTAATCCAGGACAAATTTGGCTCTCGCGGCGCTATCAACAAAGTAGATATTGAGCGCTCACCAAACCTCGTAACGGTGACGATTGCAACGGCTAAGGCTGGCGTAGTCATCGGTCGCGGTGGTCAAGGAGCGCAGGAGCTCAAAGCTGCTATTGAAAAGGTTTATGGAGTACCAGCCCGCGTCAACATAGAAGAAGTCAAAAAACCTGACCTCTATGCAAAACTTGTCGCCGAGAACATCGCTCATC
The DNA here is from genome assembly GCA_016699935.1 of Candidatus Saccharimonadota bacterium. GTDB lineage: Bacteria > Patescibacteriota > Saccharimonadia > Saccharimonadales > UBA4665 > JAGXIT01. The sequence goes on along the minus strand of CP064992.1, from coordinate 1,098,290 downwards.
AGCTTGAGCGTCGCATGAGTTTCCGCCGCGCCATCAAGAGCGCCAGCGCTGCAACGATGCGTGCGGGTGCAAAAGGTGTCCGTATAGAAGTTGCTGGGCGCTTAAATGGTGCCGAAATGAGCCGTCGTGAGAAAGAAGCGGTTGGTTCTGTGCCTTTACATACCATACGTGCCGACATTGATTATGCTGCAGCTCGTGCCAACTGGCCCGGTGCAGGCATTATTGGTGTCAAAGTTTGGATATATAAGGGGGACAAATAAATGACAGCGTCGTCCCACTATGCAGGTATCATTTTTCAGGTAGCAGAAATTTCACAGGTGTCAGGTAGCAGGTTAGCTGCGCGTGGCAACATCTGCCACATGCCATCTGCTATATTTCTGCCAAATGCTGAATGCTTTCTGCTAAATCAGAAAGGAGCTTTCTAATATTATTGCCGAAAAGAACCAAATTCCGGAAAGTTCGCAAGGGCAAGATCCGTGGCGTGGCGACGGCCGGGAACTATATTGCCTACGGCGAATACGCGCTCCAAGCACAAGGTCACGAGCGTATTACAAGCCGACAGATTGAGGCCTCAAGACAGGCCATGACTCGTTACATCAAGCGTGGTGGCAAAATCTGGATCCGCATATTCCCTCATACGCCAGTCACCCGCAAGCCGCTCGATGTCAAAATGGGTAGTGGCAAAGGTAGCCCTGAGTTTTTCGTTGCTAAAGTCCGACCTGGCACCATTATGTTTGAAATGCAGGGTGTTAGCGAGGAAACTGCTCGAGAAGCAATGCGTCTCGCTGGCCACAAGCTGCCAGTCAAGACAAAATTTGTTGTGAAGGAGGGCGTGTAATGAAAAACCTCGTATCTTATCAGAGCAAAGGGCAAGGGGCAAAGGGCAGAGTTGGCTCTAGTGAACTATGGTCTCAGCTCTCAGCCCAAAGCCTTGTGACGACCGAAAGGAGCCTTTAGATGAAAATTGCTGATATCCGCAAGCTCACTACTTCGGAGCTTACCAAAGAAACAGTGAAGCTTAAGGACGAAATCGCTGAGCTACGTCGTCATATATACATGGGTGACAATCAGAACGTGCGTGCTGTACGTAACAAGCGCAAAGACCTTTCGCGTATGCTGACCGTTTTAAGCGAATATTTAGTTAAGGAGGCCAAGTAATGGCGAAATCAATTACTGGTGTCGTCAGTAGCAACAAGGCCGACAAGACCATTGTCGTTACCGTACGAGAGCGAAAAACGCACCCACTCTACCGAAAGCAATACACCACAACGACCAAATTTATGGCACATGACGAACAGAATGAAGCTAACATTGGCGACAAAGTCGTCATCGTTGAAACCCGGCCTATCAGCAAGCGCAAAAGCTTTACGCTTCAGGCAGTTGTCGAAAAGCTGAGGTGAAGCACGTCGAAAAAGCAGTGGAAGTTCCTGGGGTGACAGACAAGGAGAAAGAATCATGAATCATGAATGGAAAACAAACAGCTACGGAGCTGCTGGCATAATTCATACTCCATACTCCATGCTTCCGCGACTGAAAGGAGCCTTCTAATGGTTCAGCAAGAAACCCGTCTTGTCGTCTGCGACAACAGCGGTGCCAAGGAAATCCTCTGCATCCGAGTTCTTGGTGGCTTCCCGCAAGCGCTACGCTAAGGTTGGTGATGTCATCACTGCTACCGTCAAGCAAGCCAGCCCGACTGGTAACGTCAAGAAAAAGTCAGTCGTTCGCGCCGTGGTCGTTCGTACCAAGAAAGAAATCAAGCGCAAAGACGGCAGCACTATCAAATTCGATGACAATGCCGCAGTCATCATTGGTGACGATAAGAACCCCAAGGAACGCGTATATTCGGACCCGTACCAAGAGAACTGCGTGATATGGGCTACGCCAAGATTATTAGCCTAGCTCCGGAGGTACTATAAATGAGAGTCAAAAGCCAAGATACAAGAGACAAGAGAGTGAAGATTAGACTAAAGAAAGGTGACCTTGTGCAGGTTCTGAGTGGCAAATACAAGGGCAAGCAAGGCCGGGTTCTAACAACTCACGCTACTGAGAATAAAGTCACGGTAGAAGGAATCAACATAGTCAAGAAGCATCAGAAGCCGAACCAGGCTCACCCACAGGAGGAATCCTCGAAATCACCAAGCCAATCTGGGTCAGTAAAGTGGCTGTCATAGACCCGACAACCAAGAAACCAACCCGTATCGGTTATGAGCTTGGCAAAGATGGCAGCAAGAAGCGCATCTATAAGGCGAGCGGCAAAGAAGTGAAGATCGAAGCGCCAGCCAAAAAGGCTGATTCGAAGAAGGAAGCGAAGGTACTGTAATGGCAGAAGCGACTACAACCAAGAAGCCAGCCCCAAAGAAAAAAGCAACTCCATATGTTGCACGTCTCAAGGCAGAATACAATGAAAAATTTGCAGCTGAGCTCCTAAAGGAACTAGGCCTTACCAATGCACATGAGGTGCCAAAGCTTGAAAAGATCGTCATAAACGTCGGTCTTGGCAAAGCAAAAGAAGACAAGAAAACCATAGAGGCAGCGAAGAACACACTTCGTAAAGTCACCGGCCAAGAACCTGTCGAAACGGTTGCAAAGAACTCGATCGCTGGATTCAAATTGCGTGAAGGAAATATGATCGGCCTCAAGCTGACCCTGCGCGGCGAGCGAATGTATGAGTTTATGGATCGCCTCATAAATATTGTGTTGCCACGGCTGCGTGACTTCCACGGTGTGAATAACAAAGCTTTTGACAAGCAGGGCAACTTTAGTCTTGGTCTGACCGACCAAAGTGTGTTTCCTGAGCTTACATTCGAAGAAACCACGACACCTCACGGTATGCAAGCCGTTTTCGTCGTGAAATGTGAAGACAAGTCTCATAGCAAGGCGCTATTACAGAAATTTGGTATGCCGTTTGAAAAGGAGAATGCGAAATGAATGATGTATGGAGTATGAAGAATGAAGTATCCGCTGGCGTTATAACCGTCTCTGGTCATAGGTCATTCGTCATGCCGCGATTGAAAGGAGCACAATAATGGCTAGGAAATCGAACCTCGCGCGTGATAAAAAGCGCATCAAGATGATAGACAAGTACGCCGCGAAGCGCAAAGAGCTTAAGGAGCTTGGTGACTACGAAGGTTTGGCAAAATTGCCTCGCAATTCTTCACCAACACGCCGTAAGAACCGCTGCATCGAAACGGGCAGGCCACATGCCTACATGCGCCAATTCGGCCTGAGCCGGTTGTCTTTCCGCGAACATGCAAGCAAGGGAGAGATCCCTGGTGTAACGAAAGCGAGCTGGTAATGAAGTCGTCATCACTCCATGTATCAGGTATCATTTCTCACATAGCACACATTTCACAGGTGTCAGGTAGCAAGGTTGCTGCATGTAGTCCTGTCTGCTACATGAAATCTGCTACATTTCTGCCAAATGCTCAATGCTCTCTGCTAAATCAGAAAGGAGTAAGCGTATGAGCGTAACCACTACTGATCCTATCTCAGACATGCTGACCCGTGTGCGCAACGCAATTGCCGTTGGCAAAAACGAAGTCAGTCTCCCGCATAGCAAAATCAAAGAGAATGTTGCAATTAGTCTTCGCAACAACGGCTTTTTGCATGATGTCACTACAGAGGACCTGAGTGTCGGTAAACGCCTGCATATCACTATCAACCTCGATGGTGAAAATGCAAAAATTACCGAAATCAAGCGCCTCAGCAAACCTGGTCGTCGTACTTATACCAATGCCCGCGAAGTTCCTCAGGTAAAACGTGGTCGTGGCGTCCTCATCATCAGCACCAGCAAGGGCTTGATGACTGGCGAAGAAGCCAAAGCCCAAGGTGTCGGCGGCGAACTAATCTGTCAGGTGTACTAAGGAGAATTATGAATTACGAAATTTCAGAATCGAGAATCGCTAGAAAGTTTTTTCCTCTGCAATTCTGTAATTCTGAAATTCTAAATACGAAAGGAAAGAAATGAGTCGAGTAGGAAAACTACCCATCTTGATACCCAGCGGTGTGACAATCACTGTCGACTCAGACGCTATCAAAGTGTCTGGGACCAAAGGTAATCTGGAGACCCCTCAGCTAGAGGGTATTACAGTCAAAGTAGAGGACGGCGTCCTCACGGTAACCCGGGCGAATGATATGCCAAAGATCCGAGCCGCCCATGGCCTCATGCGGGCACTTATCAATAACATGGTACAGGGTGTCACCCAGGGCTTTAGCAAACAGCTCGAGCTCAATGGTGTTGGCTACCGCGTTGCGATGCAGGGCACTGACCTTAAGCTTAATATTGGCTTTAGCCACGATGTCATTTACAAAATTCCTCTGGGGGTACAAGTCCTCGTCGAGCAGAATAAAATGACCGTCAGCGGTATCGACAAACAGCAAGTCGGACAAGTTGCTGCAGAAATCCGTGCCCTCAAGAAACCGGAGCCTTACAAGGGCAAGGGTATCAAGTACGAAGGCGAACGCATCCTGCGCAAGTCTGGTAAGTCAGGAAAGGATAAATAAGATGAGTAACCTATCCACCAAACTCGTCCAGCGCGTTCAACGCAAGCACCGTATTCGTGCGACTGTCATTGGTACATCTGAGCGACCTCGCTTGAGTGTTCACATTAGCAACGCAAATGTGAGCGCCCAGATTATTGACGACAGCAAACAACACACCCTCGTAGCCGTGAGCACGGCAAATGCCAATGCCGCCAAAGGAACACTAACAGAGAAGGCCGTATGGGTCGGTAGTGAGATTGCAATGGCAGCCAAAAAGGCAAAAATATCACAAGTCGTATTTGATCGCAGCGGCAAGAAGTACCATGGCTGCGTAAAAGCCCTCGCCGATGCGGCACGGGAGAAAGGACTGGAGTTTTAACATGGCAGAAGAAGCTATCAAGCAAGCTGCAACCGAACAAGCTGCACAGGTGGGTCCGCAATCAGCTCCTAACCGAGGCGGTCAAGACGGTGGTCGCGGCGGTCGCCGTGACGGTGGTCGACCGGGTCGACGTAATGATCGGGGTCAGCAACCACCAGAAGAAAAACAGTTTGATGAGCGGGTCGTTCATCGACCGCGTTGCTCGTGTTAAGGGTGGTCGTAGGTTTCGATTCCGTGCCCTTGTTGTCGTCGGAGACCGCAAAGGCAAGGTTGGTATTGGTAGCGCCAAGGGCGCCGATGTGACGGCCGCCGTTAGCAAAGCCACAGAGGTCGCTAAGAAGCACTTCACACCAGTTGTGCTATACAAAGGGACAATCCCGCACGAAGTCGACGGTAAAGTTGCCGGTGCACGCATTCTAGTTATGCCTGCCGCACCTGGTACTGGGCTTATCGCCGGTGGTGTTGTCCGTACAGTCCCAGAGGTAGCTGGTGTCAGCAACGCACTGAGTAAATCACTCGGTAGTAGCAACAAGACCAATATCGCGTACGCCACTATCGCTGCCCTAGAGAGCCTTGAACCTAGAAAAACTGGGTGACCACAAAACACAAGAATCAAGAATCACAAGTCATGAATCAAGAGAAGAAAGTAGCAAAACCAGCTGTCATTCTGAGCGATAGCGAAGAATCTTCAAAAACAGCCCGAGGTGAAAGCTGCCCTGTTAAAAAGCATCCGAGACGAAGAAAGCAACCCCAGCCAAGAAGCCAGCCGCCAAGAAAGCAGCACCCAAGAAGGAGACTAAGTGATGGCGCGTAGAAAACCAATTCAGATCTCTCTTCCTACATAGTTTTTGCAGGTATGATAGTTATGATGGTACCAATCATCGCTGGATGGCGAAACATACAGTGGGTCACCACGATCGTTGGCATATTGGTGGCTTCGTTTAGTGATAAAATTGCTGAATATATTACAAGGAATCGAAGAAATGAAATATCATGAGCTTACCTCTATGCCCAAAAATCAGGTAGACGCGTTGGTCGCGGAATAGCTGCTGGCCAGGGTAAAACCGCTGGTCGGGGTACAAAAGGACAGGTGCGCGCACCGGCTCAAGCAAGAAGCCAGGCTTTGAAGGTGGACAAAATCCACTCATGCAGCGCTTGCCTAAACTCCGCGGCTTTCGTAGCTTTAAAGTTGCGGCCGAAAACGTTTACACCGAGCAACTGAATAGTCTTGGCACCAAAGTAGACAATACATCTCTGGCCGCTGCCGGCTTAGTCAGCGGCGAGTTCGTTCGTGTGAAACTTCTTTCCGCGGCGAAGTTACCAAGAAAGTTGACGTTGAACTACAAGGTGCTAGCGCGAAGGCAGTTGATGCACTTCAGACTGCAGGTGGTTCATTCAAGCAAGTTCCTCGCGTCATGCGCCCGCCAAACTAAAAACTGACAAATAGAGGAGTAATCCTCGACTTTGCAAAAAGCGCTTTTTGTAGCGCTTTTTGTTTAATTCCTGCACCGAGGCTGGTATACTAGGGTTAAAGAAATCTAGTATGTAAGAGGGGCTTTCGTGAACTGGAAAATTATTGGAGCATCATTTACACGCGTGATATGCGAAAGCGCATTTTTGGCGTACTCGCAATATTGCTGATTTTTCGTATCCTAGCGCACATACCAGTGCCTTTGGCCGATCCGGAAACGCTAAAACAAGTGCTGACAAACCTGTTTTCATCGCAGGATACACCGCAGCTACTGAGTTTCATAAACGTACTGAGTGGCGGCGCACTTGCTAATTTCTCTATCATGATTGCCGGACTTGGCCCGTACATCAACGCTAGTATTATCATGCAGCTACTCACCAAGGCTCTTCCAAAGCTTGAAAAATGCGTAAAGATGGTGAGTCCGGACAGAAGCGAATCAACCAGTATACGCGGATGCTTACCTTTCCCTGGCAATCATACAGGCTATCGGATCGATCTACCTCGTTCGTCAGTATGCGCAGCAAGTTGGCGGCATAGGCGATATAACGGCAAATACGTCTTTATGGCAATGGGTTCTTATGGTCGCTGCACTTACCGGCGGCTCTATGCTGCTGATGTGGATGGGTGAACTTGTCACCGAGAAATCGGTTGGCAACGGCATTTCGCTCCTAATCACAGTGGGAATTGTGAGCGCCTTGCCGGGTACTATTAGCCAATTGGCATCATCTATATACGATAAGACCAATAATGGGAGATTTTCGGACGCGAGCTACCCATTAATGCCCGATCGTTCTGGTATGCGCTCGCCATCTTGGCAGTGGTCATATTGGTGACGTGGATAGTTGTCATGTTGAACGAGGCGGCTAGGCGCCTTACGATCAACTACGCCAAACGCGTTCAGGGAAATCGTGCCTACGGTGGAGTAACCACGACGCTACCGGTAAAGCTCATCACAGCGGGTGTTGTGCCTATTATATTTGCCATCGCATTCTTAAGTGTTCCAAGCTTGCAGGTCAGCTCATGACTTCTAGTAGCAACCCGAAGTGGGCTGAGCTTGGTCAAAACCTTGTAACGTGGTTTCAAAACCCGACTGCCCAAACTTTGGCTGCGGGTGGCTGGCAGGCCTATATATACCCACTGACGTACTTCTTGCTGGTATTTCTGTTTACCTTCTTCTACACAAGTATTACGTTCAATAGCAAAGAAATTGCCGAGAACCTTCAGAAGCAGGGCGGATTCTTAGAAGGAGTGCGATCCGGTACCCAGACAGAACGCTACCTAGCTAAAACCGTCAATAAAATAACACTCTTTGGTGCAATATGTTTGGGGATATTAGCAATCATGCCAATTGTGGCACAAATGTTCGTCCCAGAAAACATTGCGTTAGCGTTAGGCGGCACCAGTGTTCTTATACTTGTGGCCGTATCGTTGGAAACCCTTCGTGCTGTTGAGTCTCGGGCACTTATGATTACATATGACCAATACAGCCGTAATGACTTCTTCTACGACAGTCTTGGTGGAGATGATTTAAGCGCAACAACTGGCGGTGCAAAGGTGCTCCGCTACGTGCCAAAACCCCGCGTCGATTACCTACTAAAATCTCGCAAAATAAGAAGTAATAATTTAAAAACACTTTACAGCTCGTCGTAAAAATGCTATACTACGAAGACGTAAAAACCATGGCGAGTAATAAGGAAGTCATCGAACTGAACGGCGTAATTGTCGAGACCCTGCCGGGTACTCAGTTTCGTGTCGAACTTGGAGAATGGCCATCAGATTATTGCGCATGTCGCTGGGAAGATGCGGAAGCATTTTATCCGAATTGTCCCTGGCGACGCGGTCACCGTAGAGTTGACGCCTTACGACCTGACCAAAGGTAGGATCACCTACCGCAAGGTTGAACTTTCTAGGATTGGTTCATCCGACTGACCGTTCATCGCGTAAAGCTACGAAGGTCGATGTACGGATCAATCCTTCGAAAGTTCGGCCGAAAATATCATTAATGCAGTGAGTCACCGTCCTGAAAGGAGATGATCCGTACATGAAAGTACGTGCAAGTGTAAAAAAGATCAGCCCCGACGACAAGATTGTTCGTCGGAAAGGCCGTCTTTACGTAATCAATAAGTTTAAGCCAAAGCATAAGCAGAGGCAGGGGTAGCATATGGCAGCACGTATATCTGGTGTGACAATACCCGCCGAAAAGCAAGTATGGGTCGCGCTTACCTATGTTTATGGCATTGGACCAAAAACAGCAGAAGGCATACTATCGGCAGCAAAGATCGATCCAACGGTTCGCGTCAAAGATTTGACCGATGCCGAAATTGGTCGGGTTCAAGATTATATCAATGAACACCTCACCGTAGAAGGTGAGTTGCAGCGTATCGTTAGCGGTAATATCAAACGTCTGAAAGACATCGGAAGCTACCGTGGTCTGCGTCATAAGAACAGTTTGCCATCACGCGGGCAGCGTACAAAAACCAATGCACGCACTAGACGGGGCAAGAAAGTAACTGTCGGAGGCACGGCTAAGAAAGTAGCAAGTAAGACCTAATGAATTACTACGCATTTCAACAAGTTGATGGTTCTATGTTGAAGGTTCAAGGATCTTCAAACAACCTAGCACCTATAACCTATAACCTCTCGCCCACAGTGACCAAGAGGAGCGCATAATGGCAGATACACCTACGGCAACAGTAGCCAAGAAAAAGAAGGCAAAGCGCAGCGTTTCGGCTGGACAATTGCATATTCAGGCTACATTCAACAACACAATCGTTACGCTAACAGACACAAGTGGTGGTGCACTGGCAGCTTCCAGCGCAGGAGCCTGCGGGTTCCGCGGTTCTAAAAAGGGTACCGCATATGCAGCTCAGGTTGCGGCAGAAAAAGCCGGCAATCTTGCCAAGCAAGGCTATGGCCTCAGCAAGGTAAACGTTTTTGTCAAAGGCGTTGGCCTTGGCCGAGATGCAGCAATCCGAGCTATGCAGACAGTGGGCATTGCCATAGAAAGCATCACAGACGTGACTGGTGTGCCGCACGGCGGCGTTCGACCAAAGAAAGCAAGGAGGGTCTAGCCGTGAACAACCCACTCAAAACTTCAAGTAACATTTTTCAGGTAACAGAAATATCACAGGTTTCAGGTAGCAGATTAGCTGCACGTGGCAACATCTGCCAATTGCAATCTGTCAAATCTCTGCCAAATGCTCAATGCTCCCTGCTAAATCCAGAAGGAGATGCATAATGGCACGTGATACTGGTTCTATCGTTAAAATGTCGCGCCGTGAAGGCTATGCCTTGCACCCGAAGGCACACAAGGCACTTGCAAAGCGAACAAATATGCCCGGTCAGGCAGCCAATGCGCGCACCCGGAACAAACCGAGCCAATATTCTTTGCAGCTGCGGGAAAAGCAGAAAGTTAAGCGGCTCTATGGCCTACTCGAGAAGCAGTTCTCTAACCTCATGGCGGAAGCATCACGCACACCCGGTCAATCCGGCGCAACATTGCTTCAGTATCTAGAAAGAAGGCTTGATAATGGAGTCTACCGTGCAGGTTTTGCCCCATCAAGACGCGCTGCTCGCCAGCTTGTGACACATGGTCACTTCATGCTGAACGGACGACGCGTTGATATACCATCTATCCGACTCCGAGTAGGCGATGTCATTGAACTCCGCGAGCATAGTAAGTCGAGCGAGTATTTCAAGAAACTCGATGAAACAAGCCCAGCACCAAGCACTACTCCCAACTGGGAGACTGTAGACCGAAAGAAAGTCCAGCTGAAAATTACCGGCATTCCGCTGCGTGAAGATGCTGAACCAGAAATTAACGAACAACTAATTGTTGAGTACTACTCACGCTAAGGAAAGGACATTTCAAAGATATGTCAAAAATGATTCATACTCCAGGACTTGTCGCCGTCGACGATCACAGCGCTACGAGCAGTACGTTTGTGATTGAGCCCTTACAAACGGGCTACGGCATGACACTTGGCAACAGTCTTCGCCGTGTACTACTTTCAAGTATCAGTGGTGCTGGTATTACCAGCTTTAAGATTGATGGCGCCACCCATGAATTTACGACTATTAAAGGTGTAAAAGAAGACGTGGTTGCAATTATGCTTAATCTGAAGCAATTGCGCTTCCGTGTTTACGGTGAGGATGCCCATACCGTTCGGATTACCAAAAAAGGTAAAGGTGTTATTACGGGCAAAGATATCCAAGGCAATGCCGACATAGAGGTGGTAAGTACCGATCAGGTCATTGCCACCATAGACGACGACAAGGCAAGTCTCATCATTGACCTCGTGGTTGAAACTGGTCGCGGTTACCGCACTATTGAAGAAAGCACGGCCAAGAAGCAAAGCGATTTCGTTGCGCTTGATACCATTTTCAGTCCGGTCGTCCGTTGTCGCTATAAGGTTGATAAGACACGTGTAGGCCAGATGATAGATCTCGACAAACTGAGTCTCACTATTGATACCGACGGGACAATTACTTCTCGGGATGCGTTTGAGGAAGCGGCCGCTATACTTAGTAAACCAGTATGCCGCACTCGCCGGAAAAACTCGTCTTCCTGCCCAAGAAGCCAACGCTGCTGTACATGAAGCCGGTGATGTAAGTGTCGAAGACGGATCCATGCTCAATACGAGTATTGAAGACCTAAACCTTACTGCCCGGACAACTAACGCTCTCGTCAACAACGATATTCACACCATTCAGGACTTGTTTGCTCTGAGCGATGCCGAACTTCGTGACCTGAAGGGCTTTGGCAGCAAGGCACTCGACGAAGTGAAAGATAAACTGGCGGAATTGGAGTTGTAATATGCACCGTCACGGATATAAAGGAACCAAATTTGGTCGCGAGAGTGACCAGCGAGAAGCACTCGTGAAGAGTCTCGCTGAGGCGCTCATCATCAATGGCTCAATTGTAACGACACTGCCAAAAGCGAAGACAGTTGCACCGTATGTCGAGCGACTCATCACCAAGGCTAAAAGGTGATCTCCATAATCGCCGTCAGGTACTTGCTGCTGCTTCAAACTGTTTCAACAGCACATCGCCTATTTGATGAAATTGCCCCGAAGTTGAGTGGACGCAGTAGCGGCCACCTACGCGTTGAACGAACAGACAACCGCCGCGGTGACAATGCTGAAATGGCTCGCGTCAGTTTTGTGGACGATCTTAAGGAAGCACCGGTTGCAAAGGCAGCCAGCAAAGCCCCAGTCAAACAAAGTCATGAACAGGATGAAGTTAAAACCACCCCTGTCAAAAGGCAGCCCCAAGTGCAAATCGAGTTGCAAAGGCAGCCGATAAGCACCTGAGTCACAAGCCAGCCGTACAAGTGAGAAAGAGCGGGGAGAGATAGTATGAGCACATATTCTGCAAAACCAAGCGAGGTTACCCGAAAGTGGTATGTCGTGGATGCATCTGAAACCACGCTAGGTCGAGTTGCCACACAAGTTGCAACCCTACTGACCGGTAAAGGTAAGCCGATGTTCACAAGTCATATTGACTGTGGTGATTTTGTCATAGTAATTAACGCCGACAAGCTTCAGGTTACCGGTGCTAAAATGACCGATAAAATGTATTACAACCACAGTGGCTACCCAGGTGGCCTGCGTGAGCGACAGCTCAAAGACGTCGTTGCTAAAGACAGCACTGAAGTAATATTGCAAGCTGTGCGCGGCATGCTACCTGGCAATAAACTGCGCGATGGTCGTCTCGCTCGCCTGAAAATATACACAGGCGCCGAGCATAACCACGCCCCCAAAAACCAGAGCATTATTCGCTCAAGAGGAGCAAATAATGCAGGTATCAGGTATCAATTTTCAGTTTTCAGAAAATTTTCAGACGTCAGGTAGCAGGCGAATCATAGGTGCGAGTGCATGTAAAATGCAAAATGCTCAATTTCTGCCATCTGTTCAATGTGATCTGCTAAATCAGGAAAGGAATGCATAATGGCAGATAAAGCCTCACACTACTACTATGCTCTAGGCCGCCGTAAAAGCGCCACGGCACGCGTGCGACTCATGAAAGGCAAAGGCAACGTTGTTATCAACAACAAACCAGTTGCCGAATATTTTGCCGAGAGCAAACTGCTGCTAGGTGAAATCCAGAAACCGTTTGCTGTGCTTGAACTCCCACTGAAAGACTACGATGTAACTGTCGTTGTAAGTGGCGGCGGACACGCTGGTCAAGCCGATGCGATTCGTCTTGGGATTGCCAGGGCTCTCGTGGAGAAGAATGAGGACTACAAGGCAACATTGCGCCGCGCTGAACTGCTCGGCCGCGATAGCCGCGAACGCGAACGCAAGAAGTTTGGCCTCAAAGGCGCCCGCAAACAACGCCAATTCACTAAACGCTAAACATATAAATAGCCAAAACAAAAACTCCTTAAACAAAAGGAGTTTTTGTTTTAACGTTGCAGAATTAGCCCAATGTGTAGTATTATGCACGTCATGATAACAGCACAGGCCAACTCATATTGGTATACCGACACTTCCGTGGCGGTCTGTTCTCGTTGTTAAGCAAATAATTAACCAGAAAACGAAACCGCCACAAAGGCGGTTTTTAATATACGAAAAAGGAGAGAAATATGAGCGTCGACGTAATATTACGACCACCAGGTGTTGATGAGGAGACGGTATTGCCTTGTACTAGGCCTAAAACCGAGTCGAGAAGTGTTAAGCACTGCGACAGCAATGGTTATTCGTGAAGATTTTGAAGGTAAACCAAAAGATACTATACCTGAAAAAGGAGCGCAGAAGTGATTGGTGTCATTGGCGCAGAGGGTGACCTTGGGAGTCAGCTAAGAACGAGAATCGAAAAATCAGGTTTGAAAGTTGCTACATACGATATCGCAGGAGGTGCAATAAATACTCATGTCTCAGCCGAAGAAGTTATTGAGCAGTCTGAAATTACTCATTGGTGTGCGCCTCCAGCTGATGCAATTGGGATTAGTGCTGTTCATGAAGTGGTACTCCAAACAAGCGTTATGGGGCTATCCCGACAAGCAAAAGGCAAATGGAGCCGAGGTCTCGCATAAGTATTGTACATGCTTTAATGAACCGGCAGGAAACGGTAGTTACCGCGAGAGGCATTGCACCAATCGCGTTAGAAGACATCTATCTGCTATAGGTCTCAATCCCCTGGCAATGAGTGTTGACAAACATGATTTACATATGGCACTTTGACAGATGATGATGGCGTTACTATGCAAAACAGATTTACCATTTTTACGCGATTGTGAACCGCGGATACTAACACCATCTGCACAAAGCTATTATGCTGCTCTCGTTGATAGAGAATCTAACTGGACACAAGAAACAATTAACACCTTGATGCGAAATCCATACGGGTTGGACGGATTAAGGAAATGATGGTCGCGCTTGAACAAGCCCAAGAGGGAAATGTACTAATATAGGATATACTAGAACTATGAACAAACCAGTCATTCTTACCGGGCTACGGGCCAATAACGATTTGCACATCGGCAACTACTTTGGGGCGCTGCTACCTATGGTCGATATGGCCAAGACGCGGTCAGACGAATACGAAGTAAATCTTTTCGTACCAGACCTGCATAGTTTCACGACACCGATTGATCACAGCCTGCTACAGGGCCAAATAATGCACAACCTCCGTCTGTACGTCGCCGCAGGCCTGCCGCTCGATAACCCCAGCGTTCACATCTACCGCCAAAGCTACATCTCCGCCCATAGTGAGCTAACTTGGATCCTGGACTGCTTCACTGGTGTTGGCCAAATGGAACGTATGACGCAGTTTAAAGATAAATCTTCGAGCCTAGGTAATGAAACTATTAGCATGGGGTTGTTTAACTACCCAGTTCTGATGGCGGCGGATATTTTGCTGTATGGGGCGCGGTATGTGCCGGTAGGAGACGATCAGAGCCAGCACCTCGAGTTTGCGCGGGATATTGCGGAACGTATGAATAGCAAGTTCGAGCGAGAACTCTTTACGGTACCGGAGCCAGTCGCGAAACAGCACGAGTTTTTTGGGAAAGAACAAGGACTCCGCATAAAGGACCTGCAAGATCCGACGAAAAGATGAGCAAGAGTGACGAATCTGGCAAGGGCATAATCTTCTTGGGTGATACTCCGGAGGCGGCGGCCAAAAAGATTCATAGTGCCACTACCGATAGCTTCGGCAAGATTGATGTCGATAACCAAGACCAGCCAGGTATCGTCAACCTCATGCAGATTCTGGCGCTCGCCACGGGTAATCCGTACGATGAAATCAAAGCGCGCTTCACCGGCCAAACACAATACGGCCCACTCAAAATAGATACAGCAGTGGCTGTAGCCGAATTCCTGCATGCTTTCCAAGAACGCCTAGCGCAGGTAGATGATGCCGCTCTCAAGCAAAAACTGGAATCCGACGAACACGCGATGAACGAAATCGCCAACTCCACACTTGCTCGTGTCCAAAGAGCATTGGGCTTGCGTTCTCAAAAACAAAAGATGAGAGCAGAGCGGGTGCGCGTACTAAACCATCTGTCATCAGTTTCGACCATTTTGCAAAAGTGGATGTTCCTCTCATAGGAACTCTTGGATATCAGAAAAAGTGCCAGGAAGCGATAAACTTATAAAGCTTCAAGTTGATTTAGGGAATGAAAGCAGACAGATATTGACTGGAATGCAAGAGTTCTATACACCAGAGGATTTTGTAGGAAAGCAAGTTCCGGTGCTTGTCAATCTGGCGGAACGAACAATGATGGGTGAGACCAGCCAGGGAATGTTGCTTGCACTGCAGGGCGAAGATGGTCCGGTTTTCCTAACACCTGAAAAACAACTCGACAATGGTTCACCACTTGAGTGATATATAGCTAAGTCATCCTGAGCGAAGTCGAAGGATCCTCTCGAGAAGTCATAATCGTCAGAAGTTGTAATCGCCCGCGAAAAGCAGTTGAAAGTTTCGACGAAGGCGAAAAATGAACAGCCGATAAACACATCGAATCCGAATCGAGAAGAGCTTTCGAATACGCTCAAACGAGATTCGCTTAAGATGACAATAGCGTCTACCTCTGTTAGAATAGTGCTATGGCAAATCTTGAAGTCAGTCGGGCGGAGCGGTTGGATCAGCGGGTGGTGGCAATGCTGCCGCAGCTTAGTCGTGCCTTTGCTGCAAAACTCATCGAGACGAAACGCGTCTCTGTAAACGGACTATCCCAGGTGAAACCGGGCTACAAAATGAGGTCAAACGATGTAGTTATTGTCGACTATGACGAAGCCCAGGAGGCACAGATTCCAGATATCGAACTTAAGGTGCTTTACGAAGACGATGACTGTGTGGTTATCTATAAGCCCGAAGGTATCCTCACGCACAGCAAAGGCGCCTTCAACCCGGAAGCAACCGTCGCCACCTGGCTCCGTTCCCGACTCTCAAAACGTGAAAGCTCCGACCTTTCACGCCCAGACGAAGTCCAACCAAACGTGAAGGTCGGAGCTTTCACGGTGGGCAGCGGGCGGGGATTGTGCATCGGTTAGATAGGGCAACGAGCGGGGTGATGATTTGCGCCAAGACACCGGAAGCGCTCAGCTGGTTGCAAAGGCAATTTGCACAGCGCCGCACCAAAAACGTACCTGGCCGTCATAGAAGGGCATATGAAACCTGGTGCGGCAATCATCGACATGCCCATTGAACGAAACCCCAAAGCTCCGGCAACATTTCGAGTTGGGCCGCAGGGTAAGCATGCAAAAACTACCTATCGTACACTTTCTTCAAACAGCGCATATAGCCTCCTGAGCTGAAACCAGAAACTGGACGGACGCACCAGTTGCGAGTTCATCTGGCTCACCAAGGTCACCCTATCGTCGGCGATACGTTCTATGCGGGCAAGCAAGCGGATCGTCTGTATCTCCATGCGGCGGAGCTTGAGCTCACCGTACTGGCTGGGCATGAACGGAAAGTGTTTCGTGCTGATGCGCCAACGAGTTTTCAGGAGCTTGCGGAAGCATGAGCCACAATTTGGTATTACATCCCAGCACACGGGAGGCGGTAGATCGATATCTCGCTCGACCAGTGCAATCTCTCTTGGTGACCGGCGCGTCTGGTTCAGGGTTGTCGACGCTGGCTAGAGATATCACCGCAACTCTGCTTGTTACTCGGGAAGATAAGCTGCACGAGCACCCATATGTGCGTATCATTACTCCTGAAAATGGAACAATCGGCATAGCGCATATACGTGACTTGCAAAACTTCGTCAGCCTGCAAGTGCCATCTCAAAGCTCCGGTTGGGCGAGCTATCCTTATAGATGATGCGCACACCATGACGAGAGAGGCTCAGAACGCCCTCTTAAGGCTACTGGAGGAGCCACCCAAGCAAACAGTTATATTGCTCGTTTCTTCGCACCCCCGTCTTTTGCTACCAACCATAATCTCCCGCGTGCAGCAACTGCGTGCCACACGCCCAGATGAGTCTGAAATCATCAAATATTTTACTAATACCGGCTATGAGCATAATAAAGTTACCCAATTGCTCCTGGTAACTAGCCAAAACATCGCCGAAACAGCTCGTTTACTTGAATCTGGGAGCGCAGATACTGATCAAACGATTCAACTAGTCAAGCAGGCCTTGGTTGCAGAACCATTCGAACGACTCGTCATGGTCGACAGAGACCTCAAGGATAAAACTATCGCCCGCGATTTCGTAAGTACGCTCAGTACTGTAGCTTCGTCTAGCGCATACCGTGTCGCAGACAGAGGAGACATAGAAGCGCTCCGCCGCTGGCATGGCATAGTAGCTGCGAGTGATACTGCCGCTCAGTCGCTCGCTCGTAGTGGCAATCAAAAAATTGTCTTGACCGAGCTCATGCTCGCCCTCTAGATGTGTTATACTACTGGAACGATATGTACGAACTATTGGTAGTCGGTGCCTTTGGGTTTATGGGTTTGCTTCACACGCGGAAGCGTTCTGATGAAGAGTCAGATATTTCGCGGAAGGTTGGCGACCGCATAGGGAAGCTATGGGACATAGCACACCAGGGCATGCGCGAAAATAGGTTTTTGCGTGCCGAAAAAGCCCTCCTGACCATCCTAAAGATTGACGAAAAAAACGCGGCCGCCTACAACCGCCTTGGTATACTTTATGCCAAACAAAAGGAATACCGTGATGCCATAGACTGTTTCGAAATTGCCAGCAGCATTGAAGCGACACCGTCGAGCCTCCATAATCTGGGGCTCATTTACTATGAAACGGAAAATTACGAAAAAGCTGGCATAGCTTTTGAACAAGCCCTGAAACTAGAGGAAGACCTAGCCGCTCGTCATGTGGCCTATGCGAAGGTAAATGAAAAACTTGGCAACGAAAAGCTAATGTTCGCGTCACTCATGAGGGCAGTCGAGCTTGAGCCAAACCACGAAACATACGCTCTCTTGCAACGAGCGTACTTAGAACACGGTATGGACGCCGAAGCGGAGGTTATAGAAGAAAAGCTAAAGACGCTCATTGTGCCATCTGGTAAGCCCCGCCGCATCCTTCGCCCCCGCAGAGTTGTTATTTAGCACCGGGGAACAGTTACGGACAGTGTCCTCTGATGAAGTCGTATTCTTCGAGCCAGCTCAAAGTAGATGCAAGCTCATCTGGCGCAATCCAATTTGCTGAAACACTGTCATTCTGAACGGGCTTAAGTGAATCGCTAGTCGTTGAAAATAGATACAGATGAATATGCTTGACCACATCGACGTCTTGCGAGTGAGCCGATTCATGACCTGGACGCATGAGCACGCCAAGCTCACGCACAAGCATCAGATCTTCAAGCCCAGTTTCTTCGTAAATCTCGCGCCTAGCGGCGGCTTCAACGGACTCTCCTGACTCAATACTGCCTTTTGGCAGCACGCATTTCCCCAATTCATTAGTCACAACAGCAATCTTATGAGTCGTTTGGTGCCTGACTATGCCACCAGCCTTTTGGACTACTCCGTCGCTAGACATCGCCGTTTTCTGAAATCTTTCGGTCTTCGTACGGTGCAACCCTGCGACGATACCACTCGGCCTGTGCTGATGACAGCACACCCATGGATCGGTTATAGGTAAAATAGCTTTCTGGCTGATATACGCCATGTAGTAAACGAGTAATTGTGTAGTTCAGCGCCCCGTCTTGTTTGTCTAGGGGGAGGGCCGCAAGCTTTTCTATGAGCAGCTGGATGGTGGGGTCTAAGTCTTTTCGCATATCTTGTTGTACATAAGGCATATAGTCATTGTACCACGCTCAAAACTTGCCAGCTAACCTCTGTTTTGATACACTAGGCGTTGTCTATTGCCACCTTAGCTCAGTTGGCCAGAGCGGCTGTTTTGTAAACAGCGGGTCGTGGGTTCGAATCCCTCAGGTGGCTCCATTTACAAGTTATGCAGGGTTAGTGAAGCGGTCAAACACGACAGACTGTAAATCTGTTGGCTTATGCCTTCGGAGGTTCGAATCCTCCACCCTGCACCAACAAACAATATTAGCATAAAGACTCTATGAATTGTCCTAACTGTAGTAATCCAATGCGTAAAGTACGCTGGGAAATTGCCAATAACTTCAAGGTGGGTAGTGATTTTGTAGAATATAATAAAGTGTTGTATCACTGCCAAGAAGAAGATATTTGGGTTAGCACAGAAATTCCCATCAGCATAGACTCCAACAATTCATCAAAAACCAAAAAGTAGCATGTGTGCCCCGATAGCTCAGTTGGTAGAGCGCATCCATGGTAAGGATGAGGTCACGGGTTCGAATCCCGTTTGGGGCTCCACGAGTACCGCTCTTGACAAAACATAATCGGTTTGATATGGTACATGAGGTAAGCGCTCCGGCGTTAAAAAACCGAAACACTTACAAAATGTTGACCAAAGAGGAATGTGAATACAAAGCAAACCTAAACGGTCAGACCCTCGTAAACTATCGTTAGCCAAACTAGCGAACAAGTTTACCAAAACCTCCTCAATATTCCTGCAGGATGCAAAAATACCGAGCCGATCACTCGGTATTTTTGTATGTTACTGAGACATTCACCATACCAGATACTGGTATATTCCATTCAAGTTCGTGTATGGTATATACCGCGTTGATATATGGGTGGGATTTCGTGGGAGATATGGTTTACAGGGATGGATTTATCTGTTAGAATGAACGGCATATGGCAAAAAAGGTGAAAAGCGCAAACTAATCGGTCTCGTGGTGAAGAGTCCGGTGAGCGCATATACTATACAAGCAAGAACACAATGAACACTCCGGAGAAGCTGAGCCTCCGGTAAATACAGTAAAAAACTACGTAAGCACGTTGTTTTCACTGAAACCAAAGAAAAACCTCGGTCGCAACGAAGTAAAACCCAAGAAGTAGTCGGGTAGTTAAATAGTAGGATGGTCCTTATACGGCTATTGATTTTACGTTGCCATTTAGTTTCGGGCAGCGATAAGCTGTCAATGACCTAGCTATGCAAATCCAGAATGGTGTTGATTAGTTCGGCGTGGCTCCATACGAGAGGAGTACTGAAACGGGGCTACCGTCTTTGGGATTAATTTGTTCGCTTAGTGCGCCACTAGGAAGTGCGTGGGAGAGCGTCCAATCCACTAAGCGCTGTGCCTCTTCATCACGGTTGGTCTGCAGGTAGTACTGTGCAATCCAGAGCGTCGTGACAAACCATGGATTACCCATGCTCGTTGGGTCAGCTCTGAAGTAGGAATCGCTTTCATAGCGAGGGCTACCGCCTACTGATGACTGGTTAAGGTAAATTCTCGATACCATCAAAAGTAGCACGGATGTTGGTAGCCCCAATGACTTTGTGGCAAACATCATACTGCCGTATGCACTTGAAACATCGAGGTATTATCAAACTGGAGTTCTCCGTTGTCATCGAGTAGGTAGCCCTTTTCGCAGAAACCCCGCGTCGGATCGATAAATACTTGGCAGTTTTCGGCTATGTCAGTAGCAACCGTACGCCACTTATCTGCGTCATCTGGGTACTCAAAAAGCTCGGCAAGGTCAGCCGCGGTACTGAGTGCTCGATGCACTAGGGCAGTGGTGTATGTGTTGGTTAGGAATTTTCCTCCCACAGATCGTAGCTGGCATGGGGGAAGTTTGGTTGTATCATCTCTGAAGTCGGACATGAAATTTGCCATTGGCTGGATCATGGTTTCATACAGGTTTTGGACAAATTCTTTGTCTTCGGTCTCCTCGTAGAACTCTGCGAGGAGATAAACGATAATCGCAGTTTCATCTTCCTGAATGGCAAGCTCGGATCGTTTTCCGTGTACGAGTGGGTGCCAGGTGCTACCAATAGCTTTATCTGGCTGGTATTTGTGCATCATGTAGCCATCTGGGTTCATTATGTCACGGCAGAACTCAAAAACTTCTTTGGCTCCTCAGTGTAGCCAAGCCTGATGAGCGGCCACATCGCATAGGCACCATCACGCGGCCAGACATAGCTGTAGTAGTCACGGCCGTAGTTATAGATGCTCGAGTCACAACTGGCGATAATACCTCCCCGACGGTCGGTGTGTGCTTTTATGACCATCAGCGATTGTTTGATGGCTATCTGCTCGAGTTCTGGAACAGAGGTGAGTGATGGTTTGGCGGTATGGAGCCATTTTTGCCACCAACTCCGGGTGCTCTCAAGCCGGGCTGCTAAACCGTGTGTCAGCAGTTGATCATGAATTTTTTCAGCACTGTACTGCGAGTCGGCAGCAGCGACCCAGTATTCTACCGACGATTCACCGTTGCCAGGTACTGTAACCACAGAAGATATGACCGAATCGACACCTCCATGCTCGACGGCATTACCCGATAACTCGCCGTCTTCAGCATCGCGCCAGCTACCTTCTTTTCCATCAATCCCATAATTTCCAACGCAGTATTGATCAAACGGTGTGCCTTCGCTACTTCGTGCAAACACAAGTAGACTGCACCGGCCTTTGTAATCAAGGATATAAGGCCCATCGGGTACATACAGCGCGGTGTCACCGCGGCCACCACGAGATATTTCGAATACCTGGTGGAGAAATACCCGGATATCACGTGTTTGGTCGGACATGTTCTGAACACGAATATCTCTACAAAAGGCATTATATGTCGTGTCGACAAAATCGCTCAGGCGAAGCGTCAGGTGGAGTGTTTCGTTTGCAAGCTGTACATCGCTGACGAGTGCGTCATGTTCGACGTTGACGTGTGTTATCCATGATCCGTCGTCGACCCAAGAAAACGTGCCGTCGACAAATACGCCTATGCGATGCTGGACACTCCGTGACGTCGTGAGATTATCGAGGCCAACATACGGATAGTAAAAATCATGAACAAGACCCGATTCGTTAAGCCCGACAGTCAGGGCACCATTGCCCAGGATAACAGGCCTACCCATGACTAACTCCGTTGGAGCGAAAATGAACAAGCACCAAAATCCAAATACAAAATAAACTCAAAACAACAAATCCAAAATTCCAAAATCGAGCAACGACCCACCCTAGTGTCATCAGACCGGCAGACCTTTCTCGGTGAGTCGGAACTTTAGGTCGTGGTAAGCATTTATGAATGCAATGTATGCCTCATACGGACTTTCGTACGGGCTAAAGTAGGCGTGGACGTCGCCATCACTGAAGTATTTCGTGCACATGTAGTAGAAATGGTCGCTTGTCTGTAGCTTGCGCCAATCTTCGATGAGGGCAAAGTCGCCACTTTGCATCATCGGTCCAGCCAATCCGTAGAGACTCGCGATGGCGCCTTGTTGCATCTTGTTGCCAAGCCAAGCGGTCAAGTCGCGTTCGGTGTCTGCCCAGGTAACCGTTTGCGGACAGTCCACGGTGTCTTTGGCTTCAAACGCGTCTGCCGCTTCAGACACTGTCATAAAGGTGTGAGCCTCTTTCTCAAGCCAGGCCTTAGGTAGGTGCTCCAAAAAGTCGAATATGCCGCTATCTTCCCACTGGTGCTCGCCGAATGTTTCATAATCCATGAACAGGTTGAGGAGTGGTTGATCCCAGGAGTCTTTTGTCCAGTTCATAAACTTATCTACGGTCATTGGGTATTCTTCCCAGTCTTTGTTACTAAACCGGAACGCAATGTCATCGCTGAGCTTGTAGTTTTTCGTGAGAAGTTTCACATTTTCGGTGTGAGCCGGACGGTAGAGGAAATTCGGGCTACGCCAGCCAAGCACTGGATCCCAGCCTTCGCTCAGTATAGCCTTGTAGCCAGCTTGGTCTGCCCAATAGGCAAGATCATTATTGTAACTCAGTTCGGTATTTCGAAACGCGGTTGTCTCAACACCAAAGAGCCTTCGAACGATATCACGGTGCATTTGTACTTGGGTCTCAAACTCATCGCGGTTGTAGAAAAACGCGAGCAGAATGGTGGTATGTTTCACCGACAATCTCGACACGCCCAGTCGCTACCAGATCTTGAAAGCTTTTTAAGACGTCAGGTGCATAGGTCTCAAGTTGCTCAAGGATGGTGCCAGTTATGGAGAGCGAAAGCTTAAACTTCGGATTGTGCTCAATCATGCGCATAAGGCGTTCGTTTGTCGGCACGTACGATTTGTGCGCTACTTTGCGTACAATATCGGCATTGTTTTCACGGCTACCACTTGGCGCGTCAAAGTAATCGTGGTTGCGACCAGCATCGAAAATAGTGTAGTGGCGTACGCGGAACGGTTGGTGTACGTGTAGGTATAATACGATTGCCCGCTTGTCGGTGCTCTGTTCAGACATATGCAAGCTCCCTGTGCTGACTGGCGTGTCGATGGTAGTGCTCGAGCACGGTCTCAACTGGGCGTTGCCAGCTCTGTTTCATGAGTTCACTGTGTCCTTCTTCTGCCAAAGTTTCTTCCAGCTCTTTGTGACCCAGAACGGCGACAATCTTATTGGCCATTTCTTGGGTGTCCCAGTAATCTACCTTGAGAACACTGTGTAAGATTTCACTTGCACCTGTCTGCTTACTTATCAGTGCTGGCGTATGCTGCGCGAGTGCCTCAAACGGTGTTAAGCCAAAGGGTTCAGAGACGCTGGGCATAACAAACAGGTTGCCTACTCGAAACGCGTCACGCCACTGTTTGCCCGTACCGTTGAGATGCCCAGTAAAAATTACATTGCCACTGAGGCCAAGTTCGGCTGAAAGCTCAATCAGTTCATGGTACTGTTCGCCCGGGCCAACGATGAGCAAGAGGCTCTGAGGCCGCTCATCAACCACAATACGAAACGCTTTGAGCAAGTGAGGCAGTCCTTTCTGGATGGTAAGACGGCCAGCACTAACAACTACTCCGTAACCGGCTTGTTGCATGCGAGTCAAATATCGAAAGGCATTGTCTGAGGTATCTTCGTAGAGCTCATGCGCCTGAAACTCCATAGCGTTGTGTACAACTTCAATTTTATCGGGCGAGATGCCATATTCACGGACAATCGTATCTTTGGTAGCCTGGCTTACTGCAAAAATTTTGTCGGCAAGGTGTAGTCCAATGTACTCAATCTCGCGAACAACGGATTCCCATTGTTGCCCCCAGAACGATCATACTCAGTCGAGTGGATGTGTACAAACAAGGGCAGCCCAGTGGCTTGCTTTGCCGCCAGTGCCGCTCTAAAGGTTAACCAGTCGTGGGCATGAATAACATCATAGTCCCCAAGCTCGACAAGTCGTGATACGTATTGCAGATAGTTTGCTTGGTGCTCATTCATGGCGGCGCCACGAGTCGAGCCATCACGTAGTACGTATTCAAAATACTGACTGTCATACGTACTACCAGCACGCGAACCAATGACCTCCTCGACGTTATCAGGAAGAGCAGGGTTTATTTTCATAAAGTCAATGTGTGAAAAATCGGCGGTGTATGGCAATACGAACTCTATCTGTGCACCGGTCCGTGCTAATTGCTTGCACATCTGGTAACAGACTACGCCCATCCCCCCGGTATGATGTGGTGGTAATTCCCACCCAAGCATTAATACCCTCATGTCTGTCTCTCTGTTTTTAATCTTGTTTTTAACTTTTTAAAACATTGTTGTTTTATCAACTTTGATTATATGCCCATTCTATACCAAGCACAAGCAGAATTGCAAGAATTTTTACAATTTAATTACAAAATTTCATGAGCAGGTGAGCCAACAGGGTACAGACGAAGATTTTTGCCGTCTGCTTTCCACGCTTGCAAGACGTTTTCAACGATTCGCCACGAAGTTAGTACTTCTTGAGCGGTGGCAAAGAGTGACTGGTCACCGCGCACGGCATCGATGATAACACGTTCGTAAGCCTCCCCAGCCAAGCCATAAAAGGCTCGATCGTAGTCAAAATCCATCCGTACGGTTTCTGTTTCTTTTGCAAGCCCTGGCCGCTTTGCCTGCAATGATAAGGTAATGCCTTCTTGCGGTTGCACGCGGAATGTCAGTGTGTTTGTGCCAGGTGCGTCTTCGTTAGCGCGAAACCGCACAATAATCTCGGTACATTTTTCATGAAGGGCTTTCCCGGTTTCTATAGTAACTTTTACGCCGCGCCACTGCTCGTTATCGATGTTCAGGTGTAATCTCGCGAATGTTTCAACATGACTATGAGGATTATCTACCTCTGTTTTGTAGCTGTCGTATTGCCCTCGAACCGCTAGTGTTTCAACTGATTCAGGCGTTATTGTGTCGATCTCTCAAGAAGGCGAAGCTTGGCTTTATGGATATCATGGCTCTCAAGCGCCGCAGGCTTTTCCATGGTGATGAGCGCAAGCAGTTGCAAGAGGTGACTTTGCAAGATATCACGCAAGGCTCCTGTTTGTTCGTAAAATACCGACCGCTTCTCTATGCCGATGGTTTCGTGCGCCACAATCTGGATACTTTCGATGTGCCGTGTATTCCAAATGGACTGGAATAACGGGTTTTGAAACCGAAAGGTTAATATATTTTGAGCCGTTTCTTTCGCAAGATAATGGTCTATACGGAATGTTTGCTGTTCGCCAAAATGCTCGTCAGCCGCCCTCACGAGCGTTTCAGCTGACGCTACATCGTAGCCAAACGGTTTCTCTACCAGTAGTCGCGGCCGCTCGCCGTCCT
Organism: Candidatus Saccharimonadota bacterium; assembly: GCA_016699935.1. GTDB lineage: Bacteria > Patescibacteriota > Saccharimonadia > Saccharimonadales > UBA4665 > JAGXIT01. The sequence goes on along the minus strand of CP064992.1, from coordinate 1,072,956 downwards.
GCCCGAATGGCTCATGGTGGTTTGTCTCGCCTAGGTGATGTACAACGTTCACAAAGGCTTGTGACGGGATCGAAAGGTAATACAGTCGGCTAACTCCTGAGCCCAGCTCATCAGAAATCACACGCAGTTTTTCAAGAAGCCGCGTATAATCATCTTGGTTATCGAGATCCACCTGCACCATCCGCGTGGCATCGTGCAGTTGCTCCACGACGACTCGGTCGTAATCTTCGCCGTGAATTTTAGTCTTGAGATCCTCGTACACCTCTGAGACAGGAATTTTCTTTCGGCTTACACCAATGATGGTGACGTTTTCAGGCAACTGTCTGTGCTTGATGAGGTGATAAAGAGCGGGCAAGAGCTTCCGCTGCGACAAGTCTCCGGTTATACCGAATATGATAAGGATGATTGGCCTATCAAGATAATCATTCATACAGATACTCCTCTGTAAAAGCCCAAATTGCTGTACCTGAATGACCAAGCAGTAACCAAATATCCTGAGAACCACAGGGAGTTCATTCGAAAATTCGGGTATTTAGTCATTGATTGGGTTTTGGTGCTCGTGCACTGGTCATTAGAGTAAATCATGCTTTGCCTTCGCCATTGAGATTATGGGCGCCAAACTTATTGCGCTGGGCGGCGACGACTTTGGTCGCAAAATTTGTCTCTCCCTGTTGAGAACGCAAACGAACATCAAAGGCTGCTTGAATAGCCGGCAAATCTATACCCATATCTTTGGCGGCTTCCAGTGTCCAGCGAGCCTCACCACTTTCGGCCACATAACCAGATATTCCTTCTAGCTCAGGGTTTTCAGCTAAAGCGTCACGACTGAGTTCAGTTAGCCAACTAGTAATCACACTGTGGTGCTGCCAGAGATCTGCTGCAGCTGCCAGGTTCATAACTTTGTACGGACCGTCGTGCAACATACGAAAGCCTTCGCCCAGACTTTGCATCATGCCGTACTCAATGGCGTTATGGACCATTTTTACGTAGTGTCCAGCCCCACTTGGACCGAAATGATAATACATACCACCGGGTTTGACTAGTGTTTGGAGCGCTGGTTCGATTACCGTAAAAGCCTGAGCTTCATCTGTGCCGCACATTAGCGGAAAACCGTTTTGATAGCCCCAAACGCCGCCACTGACGCCAATATCTACAAAGTGCATGCCTTTTGCTTTGACAGACTCATTTAGCTCTTTGGTTTTACGAAAATCGGAGTTACCACCGTTGATGATGATTGAACCACCAGGTAGTCGACCTGCCCATTCCATGACAACCCCATCTGTAATCTCGGCTGGCAGCATAACCCATACCACGGCTTGCTCTCCACTGAAGGCTGCGACCACTTCTTCGGCAGTGTAGGCTGCAATTGCCCCATAGCCGACAGCTTCTTCTATGGGTTCGTGACTTCTGTTGTAGGCAATCACTTCGTGCTGACCACTTTCGGCCAGTTTGCGTGCTATCTGCATCCCCATGCGGCCCAAGCCGTGAATCGCTAGTTTCATCTTATTTGTCCCTCACGTATTTATATAATCATTATAAACGGTAACCTCGGCAATGTCATAAAGAAGTTTGGCAGGCAGAGCTTCTATGGGTTCAGAGTTGTCTTTTAGCCTGTTTAAAGCTTTCTTTTTCGAGTCGCCGTAAGCCAGTATGTACGCTTGGTCAATCTTGAGCAGCATGGTTACTCCGAGTGTAAGCCTTGTGAAGTCCGACCACTCATAACCAACCGCGGTGGAAGTCGTATCTGTTATAGCGGGGCTCCCAGGTAAAATACCTGCCGTGTGGCCATCTGCACCCATCAATAAGGTTGCAATAACTACTTCTGCACTGGCAAATGCATCTTCGGCCAATCCGGCGTACAATGCGACCGTTTCCGACATCGGTAAGTTTTCTGCTAGAACGTCGTACCACTGGGCATCGGCTGGTTCGAAACCAGATGCTTTCATTTGGCTAGTGTTTGAGTTTTCGTGGCCTACTGGACCAAACCGCTCATCGACAGGTAATATAGTTAAAAGTGATAATTTATCTGGTAATGTTTGGTGTAGACGGCGCATTATCGCTACCTGTAAGTTAATAGCTGAACCACCGGATATCAACCACAATGTGTTTTTGCCACTACCTATCGCCTTGGCAAATTGTTGGTAGATGTTTTCTGCTGCCTTGTCTGCTTTATCAGTTGAAAAGTTCATAATAGCTAGTATAACGCTTACCGTCCAATTGAACCATTGGAAAAAAGCCCACTCACCAGTATAATCATATCTGTTCTTAGCCGAAGGGGCATAGTACAACGGTCAGTATAAAGGTCTCCAAAACCTTAGATCGTGGTTCAATTCCACGTGCCCCTGCCACGAAGAAAGATCAGCATCTGCTGGTCTTTTTTCGTGTTATAGGTATGCTGAGTCGAACCACGATCTAGCAGATTGCAAAGCAAGATGCGTAGATCGTGTGTTCGATAACGAAGCATTGCGCGCAGGAATCTTGTTCCGAGCACAATGCAAGGCTATACAAAGTATTCCACGTGCCCCTGCCAAGTCGGACAAAATGATTTTTGAATCTGTAATTCAGGTTCGGTTATTTTTATTCTTATTTTTGCCACCTGTTAAGATAGTTCGGTTAAAGTTACTTATTCACCAGTGACAATATGACATTTGGTGTTAGTCTGTGCGGCATCGCTAACACCCAAAGCGGGATGAGATATTTGCGTTTGAGTAAGATAGCCGGTATATCGTTGTCATACGACTTAGTCGCTATCGCTCTTAGGCTTGCCCATGATTGCGCTGAGTTTGGAAAAGTGTCTAACAGGTCTGCATTTTTGATCCTCCAAAGTAGCAGATCATTTGAGTCATGTGCAACAATCTCCTCCATTGAGATTTCGGAAAGAACCTGCCATCGATCATTCAAGAAGTCACGTTGGTCGTATTTGGCGAGTAATAGTACTGCAGGCCAAAGCATGTAACTCCGATTATTAAACGTCTCGTCAATCGGTTCACCCACATCAAGCATATTTGCCACAGCTTGTTCGGTAGTGTAGTAAGGGCTTAAAAGACCATCTCCCTCATCAACATGCGCGGATAGTACACCATCCACCAGCCTGATAAGTTCGGCGACAGTAGCTGTTTCCTTGCCATGTATGGCAGATGCCAGGATATAGTTGAATTGGAATGATAATCCTGCCTCACTAATCACGATCTTTTTCTGGTGCATTTGCGCCATTTTCTCCGCCAAAACTACGTCCACAACAGGCAAAGCTCGACCCGACAAGGAGGAATAATTGACTGCTGCAGATATATAGCCAAGCAATTCCGCGCACCTTAGCTTGTATGTCATTATCGGTTCGGAGAACAGACCATAGGATGCATCTACCAGATTATTGTCATCTGTTGCGACATCATTAAATAGACAAGAAATTAGTCTGTCTATCTCGTCAAGTATTAGGCTTTCTGTTGCAGCGTATTTCTTTTCATCGAGTGACCATTTAGCTGCGTAGTGCAGTATTGTCAGCAGCATTAGTACCCATGCATCTATTAAAGCAGTGTAGTTTTCTTTAGCATATTTATTGGTTAGCAGGTAACTTGTGAGAATCGGTGCAGCTTGGATAGATTCTAGCTTTTTTTGCTTTGATCTCTTAACGTCAAATTCGCTGAGGTAATGTTCAAAAAGCAATTTGAATTCACTTCGTTTTAGAGTGTTATCACCGTCATCACAGAATAGCTCGAAGAATACACGTATATCATTTGGCTCTATCGGGAAAAATCTGCCAAATGAGTCGGTGAATCGTCGTAACAGCTCCTCTTTTGAGGTCGTTTGCAGTGCCATATTACCTTTTTTACTTCTGGCCTTAGAATAATCGACAATAGTAATTGATGTTTGACCAGTAATATCACCATTAGTGACTAGATGACACTGCCATGAAGTCAAATTCGCTGGAATCGAAGGGTGTTTTGGTGGAATTTCGGTAAGGTCGTCTAATTGAGCCCGATATTGCTGCCAATCGCTACTGCCAATACTCCCATGTTTGAGCTGATAACAGTGAATATTCCCATTTGTGTCTCGCGCAATAATATCCTTGCCCTGTTCTGTGGGACCACCTTTTGCTTGCAAAACCGTGTACCCTTCGTTAATAAGCAACTGAACGAAGGGTGCTGTGTATGTGAGTTCGCCGGCGTTAGTCAACCAGTTTTCTACTAGCTTGCTCTGCATCGAAATCCTTCTTTTTCTGCGCTATAATCGCATCAAATTTTTTTCTTGTGTTCTGGGTCTGCTTCCGCTTCCAGACATTACGCGTTTCCATTGGTCGGCTGTCTTTGGGCTGATTACAATTGTTGGTAGCTTCGGATTTCCATCCTTATCAAAGGAAATACTCATCATACTGATCGTCTCCAGAAATAATTCAGGACTAAGCTTTTGGCCTTTTGCGTCAACACTATTGCCCGTCTCCTCAATTGTCTTATTAAGAACCTCAAATTGATATTTAGCCATCTGGCTACCTATTTCCTTAGCCATTTCGTCGACTATCACAAACACTTCCTCAGGTGTCATATCTGGTATTTTTGAGTGTTCAATTATATGTTTAGCCTCGGCCATTTTGTAACTTATAGTCTTTTAGATTCTTGGTTGTCTAGGGTGTTGTGTATTAAAGTTTTCCTGCATGTTGAATAAAGCTCGGCGATTCGTTGAATGGCCGCATCTCCAGTCTGGAGACATCGTGAAAACGCCGTGAAACTCTCTTCTCGATGATTGCTTTTACTTCTTTATACTTCGGTAACGCCATACTTCCTCTTATACATTGAATTATACTCTTACGCAGTATTTCTTAGCAGTACAAATCTAACCATCTCTCCATGATAGATATTCTTCATCGTATTCCTTCATCTCATAAATACCTATTACATCACAATAAGTTCGGTAATCGTCCAAGAGCACCTGCCACGAATTGAGAACGGTGTCATTTTGAATATGATAGAACTATTCACCTCAGTTGATCACATTTTCGAATGTGATCATTTTGTTTTCCTGGATTTTCTTACCCCTGTTGAATAGTTCAACTCCTTGAGCCCCTTATGATAAATGTTTATTGTCATGTTAGAAATATGCTATACCTATCTCACAATCGTTAAAAACTGGTATTATTAGTTCAATGAAACCAAAGCTAATAATCTTTGATCTAGACGGTACAGCGATTCCAAATATACCAAACGGACTACCCTCTAATAGACTAGTCCAAACTATAGCCGATTCAAAAGAATTCATTCGGTTATCCGCTGCGACAGGACGACCCATAACAAATGCCAAACCAATCCTAGATAAATTAAATCTTGATGAACCGTGCATTATTTCTGCCGGCACCCAAATAATCAATCCCCACACTGACGAAGTAGTTTGGGAAATCCTGATTGACCCCAAAGATGTCCAGGCGGTGTTGAAGCTATGTAAGCCTTACGATTTTGAAATTTTAGTCCGGAATGAGCTGCTGGGTGAAGGCGCACCAGCAAGATCCCGTAATTTAGAGGGGCCCATTAATGTTATGTACGCTATGCATTGTTCGGAAAAGGGCTCGGAACTACTCAAACAACTAGACGATATTTCAGGAATCACAGCCGCAGGAGTATTGTCTTGGACTGGTGAGGGCCTAGATATCCATATTACTAATAAGCTAGCTACGAAAGAGCATGCAATCGCTGAACTTTTAACGATGCTTGGCATTTCCAGAGATGAGACAATGGGTGTTGGCGACGGTAATAACGATGTCCATCTATTTCGTGGAGTCGGCATGAAAGTTGCCATGGGCAATGCCACTGACTTATTGAAATCGCAAGCTGATTTTGTATGTAAAAGTGTTGATGAAGATGGTCTTGCGGATCTAATTTTTAACTCCGTTTCTGATCAGTTTAAATAGCATTTTCATCAATAGAGTAATAAGTTTTATCAGTATTTATAAAAACGTTGACATAAAAAATGACTCTGCTGTTAGGTAGGGTCAGTATATTTACTCAGGTCTAACTAGATAACAAAACGATCTAAGCAGACACCGCTAGCAAGTTGCAGATAGTGTATATACCAAAAAACGGGTGCTCTGACCCGTTTTTTGTTTCGTGCGCGCCCACCCGCGGCGGGTGAAGCGTCTTCAAGAGAGACGACCGCTCAGCATAAAAACTTGTGGCTCATGCTGCCGGCACAATTCCTGTTTGTATTTGTAAGGTGTTTGTTTCAAACGCCGCAATTAGCGCACGAACTAACATAAGCATAATCTCTATGGCCGTAACTGTCAATGCAGCTGGCATGTCATTTTACTTCGGCGGATCGTGGTAATACATACAGTGTCACGATTAGTGCCAAAAACACAGCAAAACCACACATTATGCTTGGTACGGCATGAATCAGCTCGTCGTTTAGGATATTGACAGTTGCCGTCGGTACAAGAAGGGTAGAATAGGCGAGCGTTAACCCGTACAGTGCTTGTTTTGTACGACGATTGCCAGACTTTATAGCAAAATAGACAGCCGCGAAAAGAGTAATTAACTCTAGTCCGTAATAATAGTAGGCGTACCACAATGTGGCAGCGGCATTAGTTTTAAATATTACATAATTGCCACCACAAGTAGTCGCAGTTATACCATGCCCAACGAAGGCAAAATAACCCATAAAGGCTAACATTGCTGCATAAGACACCCAAACAAGCAACCTTGCTTTACGCCCAGCAATCGTTGCCAAGGCATGAATACCAAGCGCTGGTAGAGCTGTAATAGCCACGTAGCCAATTCTAGCCCAAGTAATACCCGACAAACCGAACATATTTTCGCAAATAGTGAACTCGGCCAGTTGAAACACCGCAAGACAAACTAAAATTGCAGTCACAAGCTTAACCAATAGTGTTTGCCGGTATCGCCATAGCGTCCACGTGGCAAGGCCTATTTCTATCAAAAAAGTTGCCAACATCACTGGCGGTGAAAAACAGTTGAACTGTGTAGTTTTTGATTTTAGCATTATGGTTTTAGCATAGTATATTCGGATATATTTTACTAATTGATTATATTTACGATCTTAAGTAGTCGCTGACTTGTTTGAATGGTTTCATTTGGTCAGCATAAGTTTTCTCCACTTCATCTTGTGGCAACTCGGCGCGGGTTCGCGTGTCACCGTCCATCACAAAAATTCTGTCAAAGCCAAAACCGTTTGCCCCTCTCGGGTGCTTGCTAATCATACCCTTCATCTCGCTATCAAAATAGACGATCTCACTCCCGTCATAATAACCATAGGTGCATGTAATGACGGCTGATCTATCGCTAAAACCGTCGAGCATGCGACAACAAGCCTCTGCGCCAGCATGCTCAATAAACCACTTGATGAACGGACCGGGCAACCCATTAAGTGCACTAAAAACCAGGCTTACGTCCTCAACTATTACTGGTTTTCCCACTATTTTGTATGCTTGCATGAGCTTGTGTGAAACAACTAGGTGCAGGTTGACAGATTGAATCTCGTCAAGTTCCAGTGGTATATGTTCAACTTTTAGTCCAAGCTGGCGATTCAAGTAATCAGCTTTATGTTGATTACTGGTTATAAAGACTGGTAAATGTGTCATATCAATGCAATAAATTCGCCTTCATCTATGATTTTTGTGCCGAAAGCTTCTGCTTTTTTAAGCTTACTAGCACCAACTTTGCCACCAGCCACCAGGTAGGTCGTATCTTTCGCGACAGCTGTTTGGAAAGTACCCCCAAGGGCACGGATACGATCGGCTGCTTCTTCGCGGCTCATCGATTCAAGCGTGCCAGTAACCACAAAGTTATGGCCAACTAATTTGCCAGATTTCACTTGGTATGAGGGTTTGACCCCATATGTGTTGAACTTGGTTAGCGTTTTTAGGTTGTCTTCGTCGGCGAACCACGCGGCAATGCTTTCAGCCACAACGATGCCGACGCCGTCAACCGACTGAAGCTCCTCCATCGTAGCATTTGCCAAAGCATCGATAGAACCAAAATGAGCTACCAAATCAAAGGCAGTTTGCACCCCAACATGACGAATACCAAGCCCATACAGAAATCGCTCCAGTGGTGGCGTCTGTTTGGCGGCAATGGCGTCGACAAGTTTTTGAGCCGAGATTTCAGCAAATCGATCGAGCTGCAACAACTGAGCCTTAGTCAGTTGGTAAATATCTGCTAGATCAGTTATATAGCCGGCATCTACCAGGGCGTCAACGTTTTTTTCGCCCAATGTATCGATATCTAGAGCACCTTTTGAAGCAAAATGTTCAAGACTCCGTTTCAAGATCAAATCTGAGCTGGCACCCTTTACGCGATAGACAACCTCACCTACTGGCCTTTCAAACTCCAGCTCCGGATACTGTCGAGCCAACTCTGCTTCAAAGTTGAGCTGCTTGGTGTCTTTGGGCGTAGCTCTTTTAATACCCGTTCAACTTGGGGAATAATATCACCAGCTTTGTAAATGATGACTGTGTCACCACGACGGACATCGAGTCGCGCAATTTCATCTGCGTTGTGCAGATGCATGTTGTACTGTGGTGCCAGCAACCTGGACGGGGTCGAATACTGCGACAGGTGTGGCGGCACCAGTTCGACCTATCGAAATAACTATATCTTTGACAACGGTTGTCGCTTCTTCGGCTGCATATTTGTAGGCGACTGCGCCACGTGGTGTTTTGCCGACGACGCCGAGCTCGCTGTAGCGTGCTCGATCGTTGACTTTTATAACTAACCCATCAGTGTTAAATGGCAAATCATGTCGCTTTGATTCCCACTTTGGCGTAAGTCATAACCGCTTGAAGCCCTGACAGTACAGGCGCAGACGTGTTACAAGTAATACCTAGAGCTGCCAATGCTTGATAGGCAAAACTATAGCTGGGTACATCACTAGGCTCATCTCGAAGCAAATCATACCCTCTAAAACTGAGGGGTCTTTCTGCCACCAAACGTGGGTCAAGTTGGCGAATTGTGCCGGCCGCCAGATTGCGAGGATTGGCAAACTCGGCTTTGCCGGCAGCTTTTTGCCTCTCATTTAGCGCAGCAAACTCAGTCTTGGTCATAATGATTTCACCGCGTATTTCAGTACGACCGCTTAGAAACTGCTCAAAACCAGGCGATTTACGTAGTCGTAGTGGCACATTTGAAATTGTACGGACATTATGAGTTACATCTTCTCCAACTCGACTATCACCTCTAGTAACGGCTTGTACTAGCAAACCGTCTTGGTAAATAAGGGCGCAGGCTAGACCGTCCATTTTGACATCACAAAAAAACTCATGGTTGGCGCTTGGGAGCAGCTTATCAATACGTTTTAGCCAAGCCTCGACTTCTTGTTGATTGAAGACGTCGCTCAAACTAATCATCGGCACTCGGTGAGCTACTTTCTGAAATGCATCGATAGCTTGGCCAGCGACGCGTTGGGTAGGGCTATCTGGTGTTATCAGTTCTGGATAGCGTTCTTCTAGCTGTGACAATTCATGCTTCAGACTGTCAGCGGCTGCTTCACTCATGGTAGATTCGTCGAGCACGTGGTAGTGATAGCGATAGTCATTAATTAGCTCACGAAGCTTTTGGGTTCGCTCTATGATGGCCAAGGGGGTACTTCTAGCCATTGTTAAGGAGTTCCCGGTACAGCGTGTAGAAGTAGCTATGTATGATGGCGAACCATGCAGTAGAAAGTAGGAAGAACACCCAAACAGTGAGTGACGTCAAAAAAAGGAGGAAGGGTAAAACAGCGATAGTGGTGCCAAGAAATAGTACTACCGGAAGGAGGAGGAGTTTGCGCCAGATCATAAGCCTCCTACCACGAACAAGTTCTTTTGCGCTGCGCATGGCTCGCAGTGGTGCCATATCAGGTAGAGTGACGATGTACATGGCGAACATGGAAGCGGTAATCATGCGGAATGTCCACAATGCGCCGAGAAGGAACACACCGAGAGCCAGCAGCTGTTCCCAAAAATGCACGACGATGCCGTTATTGACCAGTGCGTTGTACAAGTAAGAACCTATAGCTAGAGGCAAGACTTGCAGACCGATGATAAACACAACGAGCAGAAATGGAATGAGTGGGTACATACCCTGGTAAAATGCTTGTTTGGTCGACACGGCTGCCCGTGCTTGCTTTTGCCGAAATACCCATATGAGCGCAAGGCTGCAAACTATAAGCAAAATGGTCTGGTACAAGCTTGCGTTGGGCAGAGTATTGTTACTCCCGCCGCCGCCAAATAAGAAGGTGAGCTGCAGGGCAACGCTCTTGAGCTTACCAACAGACCCAGTCAGCAGGCTATCTAGAAGCACGCGTAGCGTTTCAAAATCTTGACTCGCCGAAAACCCACGAACGAGTATGATAACCCCGAGCCCATAGACGGCAGTGACACCAAATATTGCGCGCTTGCTTTCCTGCAATCGCTTCAGGGAAGCACGCAAAATTACACTCGCTTTTGGAAGGCGGGGGCGCGATGGTTTTGGACGTTGCCAAGTTCGTGGCTTATACCAGGTACGCTTTGTGGCTGCTAATGTTCTCGTCCGAGGCTTCGCTTGCTGTGGCTTGCTGGCGGAGACATGCTTCGTTTTGTTTTGGCCTTTTGCCATACGTTGTAATTCGGCTAGCTTCGGTCATTTCATCGTAACCTGTGCTGCCATCACTCCTTGAGTAGTAGTATAGCTTATGCCTGGCAGGAGTGACAATGACGATGTAAGACTCGACTGACGCAGGGGCTGCCCATCGTCTCAACCTCGCTAGGAGAGTCGATGAGCTCTTTTTGTCTGTGGAGCATTGGTTTCCTGATCCTCCACGTAAAGTAGTTTCTACAATTACACCTAGACAAGGTTGATGTAAATGCGATTCCCGCGTCAGTCTAGTATAGTAAGCCATATGCGTCTTGTTCAGGTATCGTCTCATCAACCACCACCCAAAAACGCGCCAAACGTCATACTGGGCGCTGGTTTAGTATAGGAATCGGTGTTGCTAGCGTGGTACTGCTACAATTGCTGCGACCATTGCCTAATGCGAACATAACATTTTCATTTCCCCGGCTACCCCAAAGTAACGCGCCCCAGCTGACTTGGCCAGCTGGCGGGCAAGCATCGTTAGCAGCTGATGGCTACGGTATATTGGCACTGCACGGTAATCAGCAACCGCTTGCGACAGCTAGTATAGCCAAGGTTATCACAGCACTCTGTGTGCTCGAGAAACATCCAATCAACGGAATGAGCCGGGACCTACTTTGACCATGAGCGCCCGGGATGTGAGCATATACCAAAACAAATTGAACAAAACGGCTCGCGGCTCGCTATCACTGAAGGGCAAACGTTAACTGAGCGACAAGCGTTGGAGGCCATAATGGTTCCCTCGGCGAATAACGTTGCTGATAGCCTTGTGCTGTGGGCTTTGGAGACCATGCAACATACGCTGCGTACGCCAATAATTACCTTGAGCGTAACGGCCTCATCCATACGCGTGTTGGCAATGACGCTAGTGGCTATGATCCATCCACAGTCAGCACGGCAGAAGACTTAGCACGGTTGGGCATTTTGGCTCGAAAAATGCTGTACTCATGAGCATCGCCGGCCAAGAAAACGTATCGTTTGGGGAATTAGGTACCTACGCAAACTACAACACGGCGCTTGGCAACCATGGTATAAACGGACTGAAAACTGGAAACAATGACCAAAACCCTGGTGCATTGTTGTTTACAGCAGATATTCCGACAGGCAACACCACAGTTCAGCTTACCGGCAGTGTTATGGGCGCATCGTCGCTTGCGGCTGCTATCGAAGCGTCTGAAGCGCTGGTAGCTAGTACAGGGTTAAATTTTGAAGTGGTGCCATACACACAACCCGGCCAAGTTGTTGGTGTTGCACGTACTGCATGGGGTAGTAGCACCCCAGTTCGGACACGCGGAGCATTGAGCTTGTGCGATGGAAGGCGACAGCCGTAAGTGAGCAACATACTGTTCTGTCTACGCGAGCTACCGTAGCCGATAGCGTCGGTGCACTTGCTGTACGCGCAGGCGAGGTGCAAGCTAGTACAACGTTAGAGATTGCAAAACCCGCAGAAGGTCCGACCTTATGGTGGCGATTAACACGCCTTAGGTAACCTCAATTCGACATGAGCATACTACAAAGGCCCTACTCGCCGTCAGCAGCGATGCGAGAGCGGCGCCTTTAGGGGGGGGAACTTTTTGGCTGGACTTACTCCAGCCAAAAGTGGGGAGGGCGAGCCCTCCACTTCTGAGGTCGACAGTTATGTCGAACTCAGGCTAGGTAGCAGCTTTTCACTTCATTTATGGTACGCTCAGATACATGACAAGCTATTTTTCATCTGATTTCTTTGTGGGCAATCGCCAAAAGTTGAGAACCATGCTCTCGAAGGGTGAGATTGCGATTTTTACGGCAGCGGGGACTGTGCAGCGGACTGGCGACACGACGTACCCATTTTCACAAGACCGAAACTTCTGGTACCTCACCGGTATTGCGGCGCCAGATGTCATGCTGGTCATGGATGCAGATGGTGAATATCTCATTTTGCCAGAGGGTGATGCAGTTCGTGAAGTGTTCGACGGCGCAATTAATCCTATGGAGCTGAGCGCTCGTTCTGGTATTGCCAGCGTATTTTCCCAACGTGAGGGTTGGGCTAGGCTAAAAACACAGCTTCAAGACGCTGCAACCATCGCCACTATCGTACCGGGACCAGTCAGGCATAAACAAGCTGCTTTTTATGTGAACCCAGCAAGACGGCAGCTTGTGCAGCGCTTGAGACGTATTGCCAGGAACGCTCAGTTTACCGATGTACGATCAAATCTAGCAAAACTTCGCGCTATAAAACAGCCATGTGAGCAGGCGGCGATTGCTGAGGCTGTTGGCATTACTACCGATACACTCAATGACATACGGTCTGCGCGGCGGTTAAAGTCATTTCAGAACGAATATGAACTTGAGGCGGCAATTTCGAACGGTTTGCGCTCACGAGGCGCCACCGGGCATGCCTACAGCCCAATTGTCGCAAGTGGTCATCACGCCACGACGCTACACTATGTTACAAACAACGGCATAGTTGAACGTAACGAACTCATAGTTGTCGATGTTGGTGCAGAGGTAGAAAACTACGCTGCAGATATTACGCGGACGCTCAGCCCGACTGAACCCACAAAACGCCAGGTGGCAGTTCTGGCGGCCGTCCAGGCTGTCCAGCAGCAGGCTCTTGGGTTGCTAGGGCCTGGTGTAATGCTCAAAGATTATGAACAAGCAGTCGCACGGGAAATGGGCAAAGCACTTGTTAGCCTCGGGTTGGCCACCAATAAGGATGACTATGATGCACTACGTCGGTACTATCCCCATGCGACATCACATTTTCTGGGACTTGACGTTCATGATGTCGGAGATTACCGAGCTCCACTTGAGCCTGGTATGGTTTTGACGTGTGAGCCAGGGCTGTATATACCCGAAGAAAGTATTGGCGTTCGACTTGAAGATGACGTGCTTGTAACAAAAACTGGCATTAAAAACTTGAGCGCTAATTGCTCATACGATGCATACGTTCTATAATGCTTATAACAATGACGGCATATAAAAACCAGAGTTTCGTGTATTCATTTCTTTTTACGGTGGTTTGTATGTAGCCTTGGGCTTTGGATTGCGGCCGGTCTGCTGCGTGGCTCGGTTGATTATCAGAGCCGTTTTGCTGTAGTTGTGTTTGCCGGCGCAATATTGGCACTAATCAATTCATTTATCAAACCCCTGCTTGTCGTGCTGAGCCTGCCTGCAATATTATTGACGCTGGGTCTTTTTATGCTAGTCATCAACGGCGCAACCGTCTATCTGGCAAGTAAGCTATATGAGCCCCTTCATATTGAAAGCTTCAGCGTTGCGATCGTAACGGGACTGATTATAGGCGTCGTAAACTACCTTGTGTCAGCTATTTTGGACCGAAGTTCGTGAGACCCGTGCAGTGCGAACACTTGTTACGTAACTGCTATTTTGGCCGAGGGTGTGGAATCTCGTTTGCTGAATACTGCGAGACTGGCTGGCCAGAAATTCGTGGTATACTAGAAAAACTATGAGTATATATAACTATGTCGCAATTATATCGATGCTTTTTATGACGCTGCTTATTTTAGTACAGACGAGGGGTGCGTCTTTGGGTGCAGGTATCGGTAGTAGTGGCGAGGTAAATACCGAACGGCGGGGAACTGACAAAACAATTTATCAACTGACTATTGTGTCTGCGCTTGTGTTTATTCTTGCAATTTTGCTCGGTATCATCATTGGTTAAGCGTATCTGGTGGGGAACAGAGCATCATGTCATTCATGAATCATGCAACCAAATTAAGAATTAGACGATCTTTCCGGCGCCACCAGCGACAGGTTGGATCAGTCGCATCTCGCGCTGAAGCTGGATTCGACTCGCACTTTATAGACAGGCTGGAACGACTACTTGACGTGAAACGATTCGTTGGCGGATGGCTGTTTCTTGTCGTGACCATCAGTGCGCTTACGTTCCTTCAAGCTGTCAATCTCAGTAGCTACTATCTCAAATCTGGACCAGTGCCAGGTGGAGTGTATAACGAGGGGATGCTCGGAACATATAGTAATGCAAACCCCATTTATGCTACCGGAGCGGTTGATACAGCGGCGTCACGGCTGCTATTTGCTGGTCTACTGAAGTACGACGGAAACAATCAGCTAATCGGAGATCTCGCAAAAGAATATAAGGCCGATGATTCTGGTAAGCAGTATACATTTACTTTAAAGCCGGGTCTGAGGTGGCATGATGGTGCTCCGCTCACGAGCGCAGATGTTGTCTATACCTTCCGCACTATCCAGAACCCTGACACACGCTCACCTCTATTGAGTAGTTGGCAAGGCATAGTGATCACTGCGCCAAACCCACAAACGGTTATCTTTGGGTTACCGAGTGCGCTGACTGCTTTTCCGCACAGTTTGACTACTGGGATCATTCCCGCACATTTGCTTCAAAAGGTACCGGTTTCGCAGCTACGTACGAGCAGCTTCAATACGACGGAACCAGTTGGTGCGGGTCCGTTCATGTGGGGTCGTTGCAATTTGGTAGTGCGGCTGGCTCCGGCGAAGCCTCGACGCTTTTGTCGCTTAAGGCATATGAAGAGTACAACACCGGACGCCCGAAACTAGATGGCTTCATTTTGCATGTCTATGACGATGAAGAAAAGATGGTTTCAGCTTACAAAAAGCGGTCAATCGAAGGAATTGCTGGACTAAAACGATTGCCTGATGTGCTTGACAATGACAGCTCGCTCTATACCTATCGGTTTAATGCAACAGCCGCCACCATGGTATTCTTTAAAACTTCAGAAGGCGCATTGAGCGATGGGGCAGTTCGGCGGGCGCTTGTTCTCGCAACCGACAAACAGAGCATTAAAAGCGCTCTAAGCGATGATTTGCGCCTTGTGCATCAGCCGTTCCTTGTTGCGCAGACAGGCTACGCGAAAGAGTATAATCAACCCGCCTACAACCCAGCCGCTGCCAATACAATCCTCGAGCAAGCAGGTTGGGTGAACGGAAAAGATGGTATTAGGGTAAAAAGTAATCAGCCCCTTAGCATCATAGTTGTTGCCGAAGAGACACCGGAAAATCAGCAAATACTGCGAAAATTGAAAGAGCAGTGGCGGGGTGTCGGGGTCGATGTACAGGCTGCGCTGCAACAATCCACTGACTTTCAAAGTTCTGTAGAAGCACACGCTTTTTCAGCATTGTTATATACAGTTTCCATAGGTCCCGACCCTGATGTTTACGCGTATTGGAGTAGCACCCAGGCGGACCCGCGGAGCAGTAATCGCTTGAACTTCTCTGAATACAAGTCGGCTGTGGCAGATTCGGCCCTAGAAGGCGGTCGGACTCGGCAGGATCCAGTGGTTCGAGCTTTGAAATACAAAGCATTTCTCAAGGCATGGCAAGATGATGCTCCAGCGGTCGGATTATTCCAACCAAAAATTCTTTACCTATCCAGAGGAGTCGTGCAGGGCTTGAATGAGCACAGCATCAATACTGACGCCGACCGCTACTATTCGGTAACAAACTGGGCAGTAAAACAAGGCCAAATTCCTAAGTAAGTAACAATGTATGATTCTGGTTATTTGCAGTGGTGCGGATGAGAGGACTTGAACCTCCACGAGTTGCCTCACTAGTACCTGAAACTAGCGCGTCTACCATTCCGCCACATCCGCGTGACTGTCTAGAGTGAAATGTGCTATGTAGTTTACCGTCATTTCGGACTGTCATATTGTTTCTGGCGGACTGGTAGACGAATGTCTACGATTATTACTGGCGCTGCTTCGCAGTGACCGCCACGACCTTGTTAGTGTAACTATGCTAGGATAGCCTGTTTAGCTTGCCATTTCAAGGGACATGGCTATGTATTTGCTATAGCGATTATGCTATCATAACATCCATACATGAGAGGGCTGGGGAGCATGAGCAAAGTAGCACACTATCTACAAGAACACCTACTAGGCGAGGTAATGACAAGCACTGATGCTCGTCGGTATTTTTCGACCGATTGCAGTATCTTCAGTATTGCACCGAGTATCGTGGTATACCCGCGCAATGAAAACGATGTGCGTAAAACAGCTCGTTTTACCTGGCAACTGGCAGAGCGAGGTCGGATTATCCCCATTACACCACGGGGCTGGGGAACAGACCTCAGCGGCGGTGCGGTTGGGAGTGGAATCATGATGGTGTTCCCGGCTCATATGAACCGAATTGTTTCACTCGATCAAAAACCGGCATTGTCGTCGTTGAGCCTGGCCTTAACTACGGACGGCTTCAACAAACACTCCAGACCCATGAACGGTTTTTACCCATACCCAGCAAGCATCGAATACAGCTCCATTGGTGGAGCTGTAGGCAATAACGCAGCGGGCGAAAAGTCTGTCAAGTACGGCGTTACCAAAGATTACGTAAAATCACTGCGTGTTGTGCTCGCAAATGGGAGGTGATAGAAACTGGACGGATCACAAAGCGTGAACTCGGTAAAAAGCTTGGACTGACAACGTTTGAGGGCGAAGTATACCGCTCGCTCGATAAACTTATAGAGGAAAATCGCGATAAAATAGATAAAACACTTCGTGAGATCAGTAAAAATACTGCTGGATATAACATCTTCGATGTTAAGCGTAAAGACGGTAGTTTTGACCTTACGCCATTGTTTGTTGGAGCGCAAGGAACACTGGGTATCGTGACAGAGATAACGTGCGAAACAGAGGTTCATAATCCCGAAACAGTTGTATTTGCCGCCTTTTTCGATAGTATTCAGGCGGCCTGTGATGCCGCAATTGCCTTAAAAGCGCTGCCAAATATTCCCAGCGCAATTGAATTTGTTGATGGAAACTTACTCAATATTGTCAATCAGCTTAACCCAAATCAACTGAAAAAAGTTTTGCCCGATGTTTTACCAAAAGCCGTTCTCATAGTAGAGCTCGATGATCCGAATGATCGACGTCGAAAGAAAAATGTGAAACGAATCCGCCAGATTATTGATAAAAACGCCCGAGAATCCCGTGAAGCATCGCGCTGCCGAACAAGCCGAGCTATGGAAGATACGTCATGCCTCGGCGAGCCTTTGGCGTACAGCGAGGGCAATCGAAGGCTATACCCATAATTGAAGACGGCATAGTTCCACTCGAAAAATTGGCAGAGTTCATCGAAGGTGTGTATGGGTTATTTGAAGTGCTCAAGCTTGATGTTGCGATTTGGGGCCACGCCGGCGATGGCAACCTTCACGTACAGCCGTATCTAGATATAAGCCAGCTTGGTGATAGGCAGAAGGCTTTTAAACTGATGGATGAGTACTATTCGTTGGTGATTCGCCTAGGTGGTTCAACATCGGCACAGCACAACGATGGACGTCTGCGAAGCAGTTATCTTAAGAATATGTACGGATCAGATGTATACACAGTTTTCCAGAATATTAAGCAAATTTTTGACCCATTTGGTATTTTAAACCCGGGTGTAAAAATTGCCATAGACAAGGAAGATATGCGTTCTTCACTTCGTTCAAACTACACGCTCGACTACCTCTATAAACACATGCCTCGGAGTTAGGAGGTGCACTGGCAACCCATTGACTACATTGGGCTTCTTGGCGGATTGATATTACTTTTTGCGTTTTGGCGTACGAGCACCGGGAGGTGGAAAGCAACTTCAATCTGGTATGAATTTGATAATCTTATTGCAGCGATATTACTGATATGTTACACCTGGCAAAAACATGCTTACGTTAATATCTTGCTCAATGTTGTGTGGGGAATTGTAGCATTTCACGGTCTCAGTTCTTATGCAGAGCGACGCATGCTGCGAAACAAAAATTTTCGACGTGGCTATCATAAGGGGAAACGATTTCTTAGAACTGTAAAGTAGTATTGAGTTTTATCCGAAAAACAGATACCATAAAGGACGTTCCTATTAGCATATGCGGACGTGCTGGAATTGGTAGACAGGCTGGCTTGAGGTGCCAGTGCCGTAAAAAGCGTGGAGGTTCAAGTCCTCTCGTCCGCACCAAGTAGGATTTTCTTGCTCTTGAGCAAGGCAGCAAAAGGCTCTCTCCAGATAAAGGAGGGAGCATTTTCGTTATTTAGGGATATGTTCAAAAGCAAAATACGCGCCAGCATATCTTTTTCAACGGATGTGCCAGCCCTCATCTTATCCGCAACAGAATTAGCTAAGTTCAAAAACTCCTCTTTCGTTATCTTGATTTTGGTAGGGTCAACCACTTTTTTGTCTATGGCTTTAACCTGCTCATCAAGGTCAATGAGCGAGTTTTCAAGGTCCTCTAGGTCGTGTATGAGTGTTTTGCGGGCAACCTCTGGTGTATCCTCTGGCAACGCCGTTAATTGACGTGCTTTAATATCCAGCTCTTTTTGCTTGTGTTGCCTAGCACCTGTAAGACTGCGCCGCTCTGCACGCAGCTCTTGTATTTTCTCATCTGTGTAGCCGTCTATGGTTTTGCTGTATTGGTCGTACTCCTTGCTAGTAAATTTCATCTTTTCTAGCACTTCATAAAGTGGGTCAAATATGTATTTAGCACGGACACTCTTTGTAGCGCGTGTACACGCCTTATTATCACAGCGATAGCTAAGGTAATACTTGCCGTTACTGGACCTGTTCTTGCCCCCGCGCATAGGTATCTCGTTGTCGCATACGCCACACAACACCAAAGCACGGAGAGGGTAGAAGGTAGAGCGCTTGCTAAAAGGTAAGACCCTAGCTCGTTTTTGGCTCATAGCTTGAACGGCATTGTATGTGTCCTCGTCTATCATTGGCTTGAAGTTGGTAATCTTTAGCAAGTCCACTTCCTGACCAGCTTGGACCAAGATGCCAAAATAGAATGGTTCATGAAAGAGCCTAGAGGCTATCTGTTTAGTGATGACGATTTTTTTAATCTTCTTGTTCTTACGACTAATCTTAGTCAGGCGATGTACATCCTTCTTAGCCCAGAAGTCCACAATCTCAGTCTCCGTGCGACCTTCTAAGCGCATCTGCCAGCCTTGCTTTATCAACTCAAAGTTTCTTGGGTGTGGCTCATAATGACCGGTAATCTCATCACGCAGATAACCCCATTTGTATGCTGATGACTTGCCTTTTTCAAAGCTGCTACCAACACCTCTTAGTGTGTTCTCGCTCTGGCTATCAGTATAGTTCTTTGCCATTGCAAATAGGATATTCAGTAACAACTTGCCAGCGGCGTTATTAGTAAATTGGACCGTAGGGAACTGGAGGTCTTTAATGATGCCGCTGTCCAGCATGTCCATTATCATGCCACTCTCTAGCATATTGCGGCTCAGTCGGTCAGGATGCCAGCTTAGTATACCGTCCGTATTTATGAGCGGTTATATCTGCTAAAATCTGCGTAAACTTTTTCTATTATTTGGTGTCCACGCCGAGCCATCCTCCTCAATAGTAGCGGCTATGATTAAGCCCTCGCGCTCTGCATATTCCCGACAATGTTTAAGTTGGTCGGGGACTGACTGTGCCTGGAGCGTCCTCGCCAATAGACGATTTTCGGGCATATAAAACATAGCGCAGCGGCTTTTCCTGCTCAATCTCATACGGCGCTGGTCGCTTGATTATTCTACCCATTAGCTACATTATAATGCGCCCACCGTTATTGTCGTCTATTGACCGCTCGTTAATTTTACCTTTGGTGTTGACGCATTGATTTTTGCAAAGCCTCTATCAACTTTACAAGACTGATTGCTGAAAGCTCTTGAGAAACGGTACTCACGTTGATACTCCCAAGCCATTCATACAAAAGTACACTATGGCATCGTTAGCCACGCTTGTAAGTCCGTTTTTTTTGCCGAGGTCGTATCTCGTTTTACTTACATTTCATGTATTGTGCTGCCCCAGACTTTTTAGCGGTCCTGTCTCCGTATTTGGCTGCTACATGAAATACATAGATTGTTAATAGTGTTTTATTATAACTCAACTAAATTATTCCCGTGTGTAAGCGGCAACAAACCTTGCCCTATGTGTGCCAGTAGTGGTTTGGGGATACGGTGTAATAAATTGCCGGTATCCACAGCAGCAGCCAGCCGAAAAGAACATGCTTTACGATACTATGACCCTTTTGCTCGCGTACATAGTTTGATTTGGGTTGTTTTTGGTGCGTCCACTTTTTCCTCCATTTTAGTTAGTTGGTTGATGCGCAATGGTTAGCTTTACGCTGTCGCCAGTCTGTACTAGGTCGCCTACTACAAATGCGTCTACCGATTGTCGGTCATCCGCCTTGTTTGGGTCTAGTTTCTCAAACATATCTGAGGCTTTGCCATTTATGTCGGTCAGTGCTTGCTTTTCAAAATCAGCGTCAACGGTATAGCCTTTACCCTTTAGCTCCTTGTAAACTACTAGCCCCTCTTTGCCTTTGTAGTCGGCTGCGTTGAGCGTTGGCAAGGTAGCAGTATTCTTATTGCTATCTGTCGTCTGTGAGCTATTAGGGTTGCTAGTGGTGTCAGTCTTGTTGCCTGATTGACCGGCTGCGCCGATTGCGCCTAGTACGACAACCACAGCTAACCAAAACCACCACTTTTTAAAGATTTGCTTATTCACTTTGACCTCCTTTAATTTGCTATTCGCAGGAGGTCCACATAAAAAAGGGACACCCTGCCTAGGTGTCCAAACCAGCAACAAAGGATAAACCCTTATTGTTTGTCAGCAAGATGCCCCTGTTTGGGTTTATCCGCTTTCAAACTAAAAAGCTCGGATATAAAAATATCCTCTGTAACTGGTTTGGACCTCTTCATTGTAGCAAAAGTAGGTCCTCTTTATGCTCAAAACTACTCAAAAATCGTTTTTTGAGAGTGAGAGACAAAAATTCGACACCACCTTTTTGCCAAAAAAACGCTGGCAGAATTGCTCCGCGAAATTGAGTATTTATACGGTGGTATCGCAAATTAACAGGGGTGGGGCGGTATGCCCCCCGTTATTTTAGCCTAAGATTTGTTAGCCCAAGCATACAAAACGGTATCAATAATGCTAGTTACTTTTGGGAAAACAGTATTCATTACTTCAGCGGGGCTAAGAGTGACATTATCATCCGTAACTACCTGCACTCTACCGTGATATTGGTGGTAGCCGATAAGCTGTGCAACACGATAAGGTGTTGTGTCATGAGTAATAACCTCAACCCCGTCTTGGAAACGACCATCAATCTTCATTCTATTCATTACCTGCTGCAATACGATAGGGTCAGGAACTTCCTCAAATTCAATAGATGTATCGTGAGCTAGCTGCAAAGGCTCAATAGCTGGTGTCAGCTCAAGTCGGTGTTTATCTTGGTTGCTAAGAGCGGAAAGGACCGCAAGAGGATGTTGCTCGGGTGACTGCGACATCTCGGTAAACGGCTGAACTTTCTCAATAGCAGATTGTACCTCTTGTGGCAGTGTCTGAATTCGCCTTTTTTCGGAACGCCATTGTTTTACACTCAACGCTACCGGAAATTGGACACTCTTAATTTGTTCCTTTGTTGCTCCCCTCGGCTTGTGCAATTTCCGCGACCATATTATTCAGCACACTTCTAAGGTTATGCATCGCATCACCAAAGGTGCGCCCCAATCATCAAGGTATGGTTGTTGGCTAAAGTTTAGAACAACCTTATACGATAATCTGTCATCCGCAATTTCACCGCCTAATGATACAGGGTGGTCATTCCCCATTTACGAACCTCCGTACTAAATTCAGTGCCTCGCTTGGCGGCAAATTCAACACGGCTAATCAGCTTAGTGTGGATGTCGTCTATGTGTTTTGGTGGTGGTCTTGGCTGTCTTTACTCATAGCTAATACTGTGTCAGAACTGTTATTATTGTCCTATGACTAATTATAAAGTAATTGTGACCGTTCCTGAGGATGAGGCTGATAATCTTCGTCAAGCTATCGGCGACGCTGGTGGCGGTAAGGTTGGTAACTACATTCATTGCAGTTTCTCAGTAAAAGGTACAGGACGATTTTTGCCTGTTGATGGTGCTAATCCTGCCATAGGGCAAGTCGGTCAACCTAAAGAAGTTGTAGAAAGAACGCGTAGAGATTACCTGCGACGGTGAAAATGTTAAAGCAGTTATTGATGCAATCCGTGCAGCTCATTCCTACGAAGAGCCAGCCATTGATATATACGAGCTAGCGGAATTGTCGGATGTCTGAGCTACAAACACCAGCAGACCGCTTAGAGTATTCAGGCGACCTCACGCCAGTCATTGAGCGTGTATGCGAAGCCTTCGGTGTGGGTAGTTTAAACGCAAGCAGTATTGTTGAAGTTGGGTATGAAGATTGTAATGTCGTCATAGAGACCGACCAAGCAAAGTTTGTAGCTAAGATGTTTGCCAAGACGCGAACACCAGAAGATATTACTCGCTACACTACGACGATGGAAAAGGTTGTTGATGCTGGTGTGCATCACCCAGAGTTACTAAAAACTAATGCTGGCGAAACGACATATGGCGATAGTGGTATTACCCTCATACTAATGCGGTTTGTTGAGGGCAAGAGTTTCTTGGAGTTAGACCGCTCACCAACCGATGAAGAACGCAAGGCAGTATTGGAACAAGCGGCTAAAGTAAACAGCATTGACTACGAACCACCTTATCTATTTGATAGTTGGGCTATTCCAAACATTCACGCGATGTTTGAGAAAGTGAAGCAGTATATTGAGCCAGAGGATTTACTCATAGTAGAACGAGCCATTGCCAGCTATGATGCTATTCCGGTAGACGACTTACCGCACTGCTTTGTACACGGCGACTTTACCAAAGCCAATGTCATTAAGGGTCAGGATGGCAAAAATATATTCTGGATTTCTCAGTTGCTAATCGCTACCCGCGCATACAAGAGCTGGCTGTAATTGTTGCGAACCTACTGCACGATAACGACGAGGCTACTAGAACAGAAATGTGTAAAGGTAGCAGATGAATACAGTGGGTTCAATCCATTGACCGAGCAAGAGCGCAAACATCTACCTGTCTATGCGCTTGCTGGTGTAGCTATGGAGTTTATGGGCGCACACCAAGAGAAGTATATAAACGGTAACGACACCGAAGAAACAGACTATTGGCTAAGTCTTGGGCGTGATGGCTTGCGCAAAGCTCAGTAGTTGACATAGTGTTAGAAGTTCAAATCCTGTCAGTCAGTGATACTACTAAAGGCGTAGTTTTGCCGCTAACACCTGCTGCGACCTCTGCGTAACAGTGATTTGGGGTAGTCGGAATGCCGCCTGATTTTGGTTTTCAAATAACCACCGTGCTATATTACAGAGGTGTTCAAAAGCAGTCGCTTTGGCGCACCAATAAGAATAATGGGTGATTAGCTCCAGTTGGCTAGAGCATCTCGTTTACACGAGAGGGTCAGGGGTTCGAGTCCCTCATCACCCACCATGGATATTTATAGTGAATTTTTGCTATACTAGATTACGATATGGGGAAACTCCAACCTACAAAGCCACTCTTAATCATGTTGTACGGTATGCCTGGCTCAGGCAAGACGTTTTTTTCACGTCAGCTTTGCGAACAGATATCGGCTGCACACGTCCAGGGTGATCGAATCCGGGACGAGTTATTTGAAAAACCAACCTATAGCAAAGAAGAAAATCACATTGTCGCGAGCCTTATGGCCTATATGACTGGCGAATTTTTGCAGGCTGGTATAAGCGTAGTGTTCGACACGAATGCCATGCGTATGACGCAGCGACGCGCGCTTCGTAATCTGGCTATTAAAGTAGGGGCGCACCCGGTGTTGCTATGGTTACAAATTGACCCCGATTCTGCTTTTAAACGATCCGGTCGACGAGACCGCCGCAAACAAGATGACCATTACGCCCAAGAGATGGAACCAGCCACCTTTCGCGAGCTGCTTGGTGGTATGCAAAATCCCGAAATTACAGAAAACTTCCTTGTACTCAGTGGCAAACATGTCTTTAACACGCAAAAAAATGCCGTTATCCGCTATTTGGTAGAAAAACGGCTTATTAATCTCGAGGCATCCACCCATCAGTTGAGTAAGCCAGGTCTTGTAAACATCGTACCAAACCCCGCAGCCGGACGCGTTGACCTCTCACGGCGAAACATAAACATCCAATAGGTATGGCAGTTAAGGTTATTAGTGTTACCGGAGTCGGACCGGTCAGTTTCGTGAAATCAGCACGGAGCAGGAATATACGACTCAGCGTAAACGCAAACGGCGTTCGCGTTTCTCTGCCACGCTGGACGCCTTATGCAGTAGCGGTAGCTTTTACGGGTCGCCACGCGCAGTGGATAGAATCTGAGCTGGCCAAACACACACGTTCGTTACTGAGAGAGGGTGATAAGATTGGCAAATTGCACACAGTTCATTTTGAGAGCATACCGGAACGAAGTGTACCGCGCACCCGCGTAACACCGACAAAACTTATCGTAATGCTAAAACCAAGTGAAAACAGCTCGGACTTGTCAGTGCAAAAGCGGGCTGAAGCTGCGGCGTTACGTGCGCTCAAGAAAGAAGCGTCTGTGGTATTGCCGCCACGCATCCGCACGCTTGCAGACAAACACGGCTTATCCTACGCTTTAGTGAACGTGAAAAATCTGAAACGACGCTGGGGAAGCTGCGATAGTCACGGGAACATAACTTTGAGCCTGTTTCTTATGCAGCTCAGCTGGCAGCAAATAGACTATGTGCTGTGCCACGAACTGGCGCACACAAAACATATGAACCATAGCGCTGCATTCTGGACAGAGATGAAGCGCATGATGCCCGATGCCCGTATGATTGCCAAGCGGGTCCGCCACATCCAGCCCGCTCTGACACCCACGAAAACTGCTACTGCTTTTGACGACGATATGACATACTAAATAGAGTATGAGTGGGAAACAGAATACAGCAGTGCTAGCAGAGGCAGCGATCGAGCACGAACGTCTGCAAAGCCTCATTGGCAGCATGGCAGATGGTGTCATTGCGGTGGATGATGACATAAAAGTCGTGCTGTATAACGGGGCTGCACTGAACATACTAGATACTAATGGCACTATAAAAAACCGCAATCTCAAACGTCTTTTACGGCTCTATGATAACAATGGTATGTTAGTTGATATCGAAAGACTTGTCCGAAGCGCTGAAAGAGCTACCAGTAACCGTGATCTTTTGTTGCACTACGATGATGGCAGCCGCATAAATATTTACCTTTCGATTGCACCAGTCCACCTAGGCTACGGGGAGGCTGGAGATAGGGGTTTTGTTTTGCTCCTGCGCGACATTACCCACGAAAAATCACTCGAGGAAGAACGCGATGAGTTTATTTCAGTTGTCAGTCACGAGTTGCGTACACCGATTGCCATCGCCGAAGGCAACATTAGTAACGCTCAGTTTATTATAAAAAAGGCAGGCGGAGACCCGAGTATTCTAAATGCACTCAACCAAGCTCACGAACAGATTGTCTTTCTTGCGAGCATGGTGAACGATCTATCTACCTTGAGCCGCGCAGAACGTGGCAAGCTGACTCTTGAAGTGTCGGGCTTTAATGCCCACCAGCTTGTCAGGAGCCTCGTTGAAACATACCAGCATGATGCGCAGGTAAAGAATGTGTCTCTCCGTGCAGATATCAATCCTCACCTTGAGACGCTGTCTTCGAGTGAACTATACGTTCGTGAAGTTCTGCAAAACTTTATAACCAATGCGTTAAAGTACACCGAGCATGGGAGCGTTATAGTAGCCGCGAAACCGCACAATGACGGTGTGTTATTCACTGTCTCCGATACGGGCATTGGCATCAGTAAGGCTGACCAAGAACGTGTATTTGACAAATTTTTCCGCAGCGAAGATTTCCGTACTCGTGCTACAAACGGGACTGGTCTTGGGCTATATGTAACCATGAAGCTCGCCCGCCTCATCCACGCTGATGTATCGCTTGAGAGCGAACTTAACCAAGGCTCCATCTTCACTATTTTCGTGCCTAATATGCACTAAGCTTTGAGTAGCATTAACTGTTCAATATTCAACATACAACTTTCAGGAAATTTTTCAAGGAGCAGGATTTAAGCAGGTGCGCACTGCGCACCGTTCAAGTTACTGACAAACAGCCAACCACGTTGAGGGTGGCAGTAATAGTCAGTTACGCACCAGGCCTGCATCGAGAAATGACAAACGAGCATCAAAGGGCGCTCGTAAAATGGTATTGTTACACGCAGACAGAAGGACAAAAGCTCCACGTTTTGCCTATAGCTATTGTTAACAAATAATTAGGTGTATTGAATGGGTTGTAGATAAAAACATCGCAAAATAACAAAAGGTGTATTGGGCAATAAAAAACCTAGGAGTTAAAGCTACTATTCCTTAACTATTCGGATATTTTAGGTAGTTTTGGGATTACATTCATAACGGGGATGCAAACATTGCGGCCTTTCCAGTTTACGGTGCCAAACTCATAGCGCAGCATAGATACGTGTAACATTACAATGTCTGCAACAAACCCAAAGGGAGCCGTGAGGAGCGCGACCAAGGGACTATTTAGCTTCGTCTGGACAGCTATAAGAAAATACATAACCTCTACCGCGAGTACACTGCCGAACCAGAGCGCAAAGAATGCCCCAGTATCTGGCAGCAAGAAACTGAGTGGCAACCCAAGAAATGGACCAATAAAAAAGACGAGTTCAAACAGTGTTGTGGCGGCTACAAGCTCAAGCCTTCGGTGTAGCTGTGGATAGCGCATGCGGACAGTGGTATCAAACTGGTCTCGAAATGTTTTTGTACTGTGAATCTGCAAGGTAGCGTTTGTGCGCACAAACGTATACATATCTTTCGCAACAGCCAACCTCGCAAAGTGAGCCTCAGGTGACACACTTTGCGTGACAGATGCAAATCCCCCGAGCTCGTCAATGACAGCTGATCGTACGACCCAACAGGTACTAAGCACTGGTGGGCGTTTAAACATCCGTCTTGGCAGGCAGAGCTCCCAGTAGTACCTCATGGTTTGCAAAAATGACACAATCATAACGCCGGACGAACGCGTCGGTAGGACGCTCATCATTTTGTTGTTTGACAACAGTGTCTCTACGATAGCTCGTAGAGCGCTTGACTCAAACAGCGTGTCAACACCACAAAATATGAGAATCTCACCTGAAGCCTCGTGTCGCAGTTGTTCATAAGCGAAATTCTTGGCTACCCAATTATCTGGTGGAATCTCTCCCTGTACGAAGCGTACTCCGTTCTGGGCATAGCTACGGATTATTTCGGGCGTTTTTTTACCTACCGAACAGTCGTCGAGAACCAAAATCTCAAGCTTTGGATAGTCATTGGCAATGAGACTTTCAAGACACCGCTGTAGTGCATCGGTTTCGTCGCGCGCTGGCACAAGCACACTCAGACTCGGTAGGTCTGCATCATTGTAGTGTTTGGTAATCTCTGCAGGTTTCGCGTGCTCCCAGGTGCGTATGCTGGCCCGTAGAAGCGCAAGAACACCGACAAACTGCAGAGACGCAATGACGCCAAATAGCACCGTCACCGAGACATCACGCAACAGCCATGAGCTAAGAGCGAGTATTACCTGCGCCGTGACAACCCAACTATGTGTCCTTAGTGTTACGGCTCGAAGGCGTGGGGCAGGCATTCTATACCGTGCGTAGCGAGCGATGTTTATCAGACGGTATGGCAAAAGGAGCATGGGTACCCACCAGAGCGTCCAGTCGTACGAAAGCAACCCAATGTGAGCGAAAATAATCGCCACTGTCACACTTAGGACAGCCATATATCGCAAGAAAACATTTTTTCCCAAGCGCGATGTGCCGATTGCGTAGATGAACGCTTCCAGAACAGCCACGGCCGCCCAGAAACCAAACCAAACATACATACTTACACTATACCAGCTTGCTAGCATATGGGATATGGGGTTAGAAAATTTCAACAAAACTGTACTCCAAAACCGAAGAGGCTTGACTCCGTGAAACGAATCCCGTATGCTTGACAAAGAACGCCTACAGCATTGTAGGCTTTTTTAATTGGTATCAATGATTACGTAAGCCGAAAGTGAGCAAGAAGGTGGCAAAGAAGAAGCAAAATAAAGTAGACGACCAGACTCTCTGGCAAGTATTTTGGAGCGGTTTTTTCCTACCGGCAAAGCTACTGTGGCGCACCTTAACCTGGTTAAGCCATCAATTCCCACTAAAGCATGTGGGGCATCTGCTGCGTTGGATATCTCAGCTGCCACCGTTTCGTCTGCTGTGGCGTGTTCTTGGCCTCACGTATATACGCGCAAGCTGGAAAGAGCTTCGTGGTGTTACGTGGCCGACGTTTCGAGATAGCCGTCGGCTTACATTCCGCGGTAATCCTTTTTCGATAGTGTTTGGCCTCATTATCGCTGTGGTAGATTATGGTCTAGACAAAGTCTTTAAAGAGCTATTTGTGAAATAAGGAGTTATATGAGTACGAAACGCTACGACACAAGCAAACAATGGTACGCCATCCATACCTATAGTGGCTACGAGGAAAAGGTAGCAGAAAGCATTCGCCAGCGCGCCGAAAGCCTCGATATGAAAGACAAGATTTTCCAAGCCCTCGTGCCAAAGGAAAAGCAAATAGAAATCAAAAACGGTAAGCGCAAGATAGTTGAAAAGCGCATATTCCAGGGCTACGTGCTCGTGCAAATGAAGCTAAGCGAAGATGCCTGGTATATTGTGCGCAACACGCCGTCTGTGACCGGCTTTGTGGGCAGCGGCACCGAACCTACCCCAGTCGACCCAGAAGAGATCGAGAAGATACAGAAGCGCATGGGTCTTGAGCAGCCAAAACACAAGATAGATTTTGCTATTGGCGAGGTTGTAAACATCATCGATGGCCCATTCAAGGGTTTCGATGGTTCAGTCTCCGAACTTGACCCCCAAAAGGGCAAGCTCAAAGTACTCGTTAACATGTTTGGCCGCGAAACCCCAGTAGAACTCGACTCTCTTCAAGTCAAAAGAGTATAGCAGTTTTTAATTCACATTTTTCAATTTTCAATTTTCAGAAAATTAACAAATAACAAGTTTCATATATGGGTCAACGCTATTACGATCTAGAGGAACGCTTCACTATGTTTGGAGTATCTACTCTGGCTCATTTTCGGACATACAAAGACCCTATCTTCAGTAAGCCAATCGAACAAGTCGTGAAGTCTTCGACCATTATAGAGCTAACTACGTCGAGGCAAACAACGCCTCTTCCAAGGCAGACTTTCGCAATAAAAGTCTTTATAGCTAAAGAAGCATCAGAAACTCGCTACTGGTTCAACTTCTTTCAGCGTTCCGGTGATAAAAGTCAAATACTCGTTGAGTTGCAAGATGAAATACAGCAAATCATCATGATTCTCCAAAAAATTATAAACACTCTTAAAAACAGTTCCGAGAATGGGCTCTAAGCCTTGAAAAATTGAAAATTTTCTGAAAATTGTGAATTGAGAATTGAAAAATACATCTTAATCTGTTAAGATGTTCTTGTTACGCACTACTCAAAGGTAGGAGAACGTCGCGGATAGCTTCAAAAGCCGCAAAATAAGCGTTCGAAAGGAGAATAACTATGGCCAAAGTCGTAAAGGCCAATCTAAAAATGAAAATTAAAGGCGGGCAGGCCTCTGCTGCGCCACCCGTGGGTTCTACCCTCGGTCAGTATGGTGTGAACATGATGGACTTTATACAGCCCTTCAATGACGCCACGAAAGACATGCAGGGCAAAACGGTCACAGCCCACATCACCATTTACGAAGACCGCACCATGGCTTTCCGTGTTGTGGCAGAACCAACCGACGACCGCATCGCGCTGCGCTGGGCATCCAAAAGGGTTCTGGCCGGCCAAATAGCGAAAAATCGCCAAGAAACTCAGCCAAGCAGACCTGCGCAAAATCGCCACCGAAAAGGCTATGGATATGAACACTGATGATGTCGATGCTGTCATGAAAATGGTCGCCGGCACCGCCCGCAGCATGGGCGTGGAAGTAGAAATAAATTGCCTGAAAAGTACAAATATCGCCCGGGGAACAAACCGCATATTCGGAATTGGTCAGTCTTGTAATGACTCCTGACGGTATTGACGGAAATTTTCATTATCCCGTATAGCACTTATACAAACATTGGCTGCTTTTGAGGGTTTCCGACCGTCAGCATGATTCGAGTACTAAACCCTCAGAGAAGGTACAACAAAAAGTAGCATTAAATATTGTTCGCAGTAGAGCAACTGATATCCTCGGTGAATTTGTTAACTCAAATAAAGAACTGGTTAAAAAGCATTATTAGCCGCATAATTAATACAATATTGTGGGACCCTCCTTCGCTGAAAGCTTCGGAGGGGTTTGTACCACGAAAGGAGAATGAGAGATGGCAAAGAAAAAGTAGATGACGCGGCAGCAGCCGCACTAGAGCTTGAGGCGCAGGCCGCCGCGGTGGTAGCGGTAGATGACACTGCAGACGTAAATGAAGTTGAGACTACAGAGGAAGAAGCCGCAAATGAAGTAAAACTTGCCAAAGCAGGCAAGCGCAGCGCAAAGGTCTTCAGGAAGCTGAAGCCAAAGTCGAGAAGATTGAGCATCAGAAACACCGCGACGAGCTAGAGGCTGAAGCCCAAGCCAAACCTACTCGCCTGGTTAAACCAACTCGCAGCCGCCTAGAGCGCCGTAGCAAAGGTTACCGCAAGAGCGCTGAACTTATAGAAACTGGCAAGGTCTACCCGCTCGGTGAAGCACTAGAGCTCGCTACCAAAACGAGTAGCGTAAAGTTTGACGCCAGCGTCGAAATACATGTCAACCTAGGTGTTGACCCCCGTCAGGCCGACCAAAACATCCGCGCCAACCTGGTTCTACCGCAAGGTACCGGTAAAACTGTTCGCGTGGCAGTGTTTTCAGACGATACAGTCACCGGCGCAGACATTTCGGGTGTAGAGGAAATCACCAAGCAGCTCGAAAAGGGAGAGATTAGTTTTGATACTCTCATAGCAACACCCACCAACATGCCAAAGCTCGGCAAGTACGCTCGCTTGCTTGGTCCTCGCGGCCTCATGCCTAACCCAAAAAGCGGCACCGTCACGACTGACGTCAACAAAGCTGTTGCCGAAGCCAAAGCTGGACGCGTTGAATACCGTGTCGATAGCACTGGCATAGTCCATCTTGCCGTCGGTAAAGTTAGCTTTGGTGGAGCCAAACTACTTGAGAATGCAGCCGCTGTCATGGCCAGCATTAAAGGCGCTAAGCCACAAAGCGTCAAGGGCAATTACATCAAAGCCATCCACGTCACCACCACCATGGGCCCCTCCATCCCCGTCACCCCCAACGAATAAGAGATTACGATTGTTTCTTGGGGCCGAAGGCGAGGTCGCCGGCGTCGCCGAGGCCTGGGACGATGTATTTCTGCGAGTTGAGTTTTGGGTCAATGGCACCACACCAGATGGTTGCGTCTTTATGGCCGCGCTTTTCTAGTCCAGTTCGAACCGCGTCTACGCCTTCCTGGGAGGCAATAGCGACTACCACATGTATATTGCTCGGCTGACCGCCCTCTGCAAGAAACTTGTCGATACCGTCGAGCAAGGAAGCGCCCGTGGCAAGCATAGGATCAGCAACAATGAGCAGACGACCACTCATGTCTGGACAGGTGCAGTAATCCGCTTTTATCGTAAAATTACCGGCAGTATCATGTTTACGATAGGCGGCTAAAAACGCACTATCTGCCTGCGGAAATACTTGCATCACCCCATCCCATAGCGGTAATCCAGCGCGAAGTATGGTAGCCACCACCGGCTGGCTACACAGTCTATAGCCATGTGTTTTCTGCAGTGGTGTTTCTATGGCAAGTTCTTCGTACGCCAGCTTTTTGCTCAGCTCATTGCCAAGTAGAAACCCCACACGCTCCATGTTGCGACGAAACCGTTCCCGTTCACCGTGGACCTCGACATCTCGTAGATCTGTCACAAACTCGAGAATACTCCCACCCAACTCACCGATATTATGCACTGTAACCATCAAACACCTCCATTTGCACCCATTGTAACTTTCTAGGCTCGTCAAGTCGAGAACGAAAGGTTTGGCAAGTCATCAGGCTAGCCGATGCACCGAATTTGTATTACTATTAGGTACAGATATGGGAAGTGAGCAACAGGGCGTAGAAAAAACAGGTCATGCTGATAGGGGCGTGCTAGGTTATGGTTCAAACCCGGAGGCGCGGTTCATCCGCGACCATGCGACACTCAAGGCTTACGTAGAAGCCCTCAAAACGCTCGGTATGAAGATAGTCCTTACGTCTGGTACGTTTGACCTTATCCATGTCGGCCATGCCCGCTACATGGAGCGTGCCAAATCGTTCGGCGACGTTCTTATAGTTGGTGTTGATTCAGATGCAAAAGTGAAAAAACGCAAAGGGCCAACACGACCGATTGTTCCAGAAGACGAACGCGTCCAAATGCTCGCGTTTCTCCGCTCGGTCGACCTCATCACTCTGAAGCAGCATGATGACCCAAAATGGAATCTTATAAAAATTGTCGAACCCGATTGTCTCATCGCTACTGCCGAAACGTATGACGCCAGTGAACTCAAGAAACTAGAAAAATACTGCAAGAAAGTCGTCGTACTGGCACCGCAAGCGACCACCTCTACCTCTGCCCAAATCCGACGTATGCAAATCAGTTGGAGTGCAAATATCGTCGAGCCACTGAGTGAGGTTTTATCACTGGGAGGGCTTCCTGAAAAGTCCCGCATAATTATTAACAAGATTCTAAAAGGCGCTTCTGGTCGCAAGAAATAAAATGCCGCATCAACACCTCATTTGCTACATACCTGTTATCCATGACGGTTATCTAAAGTGGCTTGCAGACTACCCCGATGCCTCGATACACATACTAGGGGATCATATCCTTACGCCACGGTTTGACTACCTGCGCAAAGACATCCGAGCATTGCCGGCAAAAAGCGTCATAGAACTGCTCAGAGGAATCGGCAGAAACGCAACAGAGGTCAAAGAGGCATCCGAAGTGAAACGTTTGCTTCAAACAGGAGGCGTCATTATGCCTGACGACGATATTTCACACGCGCTGGCCGCCGAATTTCGCGCCAAAAATGTCGTTTTTGAACCCGTTTTCTTGCGCTGGGACAGGAAAGCCGTTGAAACAAATCTAGAAGTAATGCCAGATCGAACTTTGAGTATGTCGGCTGATGACCCAATTGTACTAGCTTTGTCTGATGAAGCAGCAAAAAGTACGAACTGGTGGCGCAATGTCGGTGCAGCTTTGGTGACAAATGGTCAGATTGTGTCGCTAGCTCATAATAATTCAGTACCGACCGAATATTCCTCCGCTCTCGACGGCGACCCGCGCATCCTGGCGCAGCGTGGCTCTGCTATCGACACGAGCATCGACATACATGCCGAATCACGTTTAATCGCAGATGCAGCTTCACGCGGCACAAAATTAGCTGGATCAGCCATCTACATTACGACATTTCCATGTCCGACCTGCGCCAAACTGATTGCCGCCAGCGGCATCCGCCACTGCTATTTCGTCGAAGGCTACGCCAGCCTCGATGGCCAATCAATCTTGAAAGCAAATGACGTAGAGATTATCAAAATTGAAACAAGGCTGCAAATCTCAACTCGCCAGAAGCTTACAAAGTATCCCAAAGCATAGTTATACCTAGCTACGAGATTCCTCGACAGGCTCGGAATGAAAGCGGATACCAGCCAAAGTAAGTCAATAAAATGACACTACTATTGTCGTCATTCCCGTCCCCAACCGAATTGAGGATAAACTCCGGCGGGAATCTAGTTCATTCATCTGGATCCCAGCCTTCGCTGGAATGACATCATGGTGGTTCAAAAGACTCAGATTAACTAATCTTGAACTTTACCTTTGCATCGGCTGGCTTGTCTTTGTCCGGAACAATAATATGGGCATGTAGGTGATTGACCGAAGCACCGTTATGCTTCACATCGCCAAACCGCATGGCAAGTCCGCCGAAATCAATGTCATATTCTTTTATAGCCCAGCGCACATGGTCAAAAAGTTCGTCGCCAGCTCCTGTCGGTAGCTCAGTGATAGTCTCGACATGCTGTCTCGCGATTGCCAGCAGATGTACGCGAGTATGCTCGTAAGGCCACTGATTGGCCGTAATCACCCAGTATGTACCAGTCCGGAGCACGGGTGTCTTGTGATACGTTGGCAGGTGTTCTTCATCAAACGGACAAACACCAGCATTGGCGCTAGCCTGCATGACCTCACGTTGGTCATCGTGACGGGCATTGTCCATATTTATGAAGCCACTCATTTAAACAGCAGTGCCTCCCATGCGTATCGGTGGGTGCGCAATGTACTCCTCTATCGAAAAATGTTCAGTTCGGAAATCTTCTAGTCGCTTTACGCTAGGATCGACTTTGAGTTTCGGAAAAGGGTAAGATGGTCGAGCCAAAAGTTCTTCAACCATATCTTTGTGTTGGTTATACATGTGCGCATTTGAGATAACGTGTACCAGCTTGCGCGGTTTGTAACCCGTGACTTGGGCCACCATTATAAGTAGCAGTGCGTAATGAACCATATTGAATGGCACGCCAATAGGCACATCACCGCTTCGCTGAAAATGCACGAGCGATATTTCACCGTTTTTCACATCAATATTATAGTGTTGCAGCCCATGACAAGGTACGACTAAAACCTTCTGCTGCCGGCCAGGTGCTCGCGAGATATATTGCGGTATAAACGGTGTAATTATATGGGTTCGTAACTCTGGGCGAGCTTTGATTTGCTCAATCATTACTTTGTACTGGTCAAATCCGCCCTCCTCAAGAGTCGGAAAATCATGAAAAGCTGCGCCGTAAGAACCTGGACCAAGGTCACCGAGTTCTAACCCACGTTTCTTGGCTTTTTGCTCGTCCATTGTCCATGGTTTCCAAAATTTACAGCCATAAGCCTCAAGCTCTTCCTGTGTCCGTGCCCCGTTTATGAAGCCTAGGATCTCTCCGACCGACTGCTTGACCATACCAGTGAGGGGGCGATGCGTTTTATCTGACGCATACGCAGCGATGGCTTCGGGAGTTGAAACCTTTGTGAGGTCCCGCTCGGTAATCAGCGGAAAACCGTTTTCGAGGTCGTATTCGAGGATAGCACCGAGAACTTCCGTGGAGCCTTCATCCATGCCAGACTGCGCAGGATTGCCAGTTTCTTGTATACGTCGCAGCAGCGCCTTGTACTGCTCGTCGGGCTTTCGGCCTTTGCGGTACTCCACTGGCGCAACATGGGTTGAAATATCTGACATCAAAACCTCCACTTAGTTGTCTCAATTATATCACTAGGGTTATCTGCGTTGGTAGAGCACGAAATCGTAGTCGTACGGATTTATATCGTCAGCTAGATGTCGCTCCCTAGATACTTCACGCCACTGCAACGGGTCGATAACGGGGAAGTGCGCATCACCATCTACATGGGTATGAACCTCAGTGACGTATAACCGATCTGCTTGTGCAATCACGGCGGCGTATACTTGCGCTCCACCGATGATGTAGACGTCTTTAGCCAGGCGTGCGATATCGGACGTGTCATGGATGCTCTCGACGCCTTCGACAGCAAATGCCGTATCACGCGTGAGGACAACATTACGCCGGTTGGGCAGGGGCTTACCTAGCCGCGCCAGTATGGACTCAAACGTCGTCCGACCCATTACAACGGTATGCCCCGATGTAATGTCTTTAAAATGCTTCAGATCCGCCGGCAGGTACCAGGGCAGGTCATTGGACGCCCTATCACCCCCTCCGCCATTGCTACTACCATTGCAATCATTGCTTTAGTATATCGTATGGAAGAATGATGTATGAAGAATGGCTGACCGACATCCACTTTTCTCGTTGTCATACCGTCCCCCGCATCAAGTGCGGGGCAGGCTTCGTGGAGGGATCTTGTCGGTGTCAATGTCATGGAGATCTTTCGACTGCGCTCAAGATAACAGCTCAAAAAGTGAGTATGGGTCAGTCATACCACTAAATCATTTTTATCATTTTTCGTACGGTCGTACGTTTTTTGAGATTATTGAAAGTGGTTTTGCGGTTAGAGAAATGGGCAGTATAATAGAACGCATAATTATGATTCGTGGCAAGTATATTGTCTTGGAAGGCGCACAAGGCGTCGGGAAGTCGACTATTGCCGACATGCTCGTGCATGAGCTTCTGCAGCTTGGTCTTTCGGCGCGCCTTATGCACGAGCCAGACGGCAAGGCAGATGCAACCACCAGTGAAATTCGGCGCCTTACCCAAGACCCAAAATACCCTATGAACACCCGCACCGAGGTGCTGCTATACAATGCCGCGCGTAGTCAGTCACTCGAGGCAGTTCGTGCCGCCCGTGACGGCGGTGATATCGTCATAGTTGACCGAAGTTTTCTTACGACTCTCGCCGTCCAGTTTTACGGTAGAGGCGACATAGCAGATTACCGGCGGCTGAACGAGATCATTGCTTTCGCCGTCGGCGATATGTGGCCAGATTTGACAATTGTGCTCGATGCTCCCGTTCAGATGTTGCATGAGCGTGCACGACAGCGCGGCGAAACCGAACGCTTTGATAATTTGGCCGCAGAAACACTCGAACGGATTCGGGCTGGGTACCTGTGGGAAGCAAAGCAGCGTAACATGCCTGTAGTGTATGCGACTGGCCGTATAGACGAGGTCTTCGAAGCTGTGTGGCGGCATGTGGCAGTGCTCCTTGAGCTTGAAGGTGCTGCAGTTACCGAACCGACATCGGTGGCAGCCGTACTTGCTAAAAGTTCAGCTGCGCAGGAGCTTTCTTTACAGCAAAACGCAAAAATCAATGCAGAGCAAAGTACATACTTTGTCCCGCAAACCCTCCCCGATGACATCCAATGTGATTACTGTGATGACATAGAACGATTGCTCAGCGACCGCCGTAAGCTCGTATCCAAGTTAGTGGCTCACTTGCGGGCAGAGGATGCCACCCTCACCGATGAGACTCTAGCTAAAAAGTCCGCCCTCATGCTACTACGACCTTTACTGCCAATTGCATGCGCCCGAGAAGAACTGCGCAACCTACTCACTACAACCGAACCTATAGTATTCGACTCAAGCATGCAAAAACGTATACCAAATGGCTTCGCTAGCAGCACCGAGCGCGTCCAGTTAGTCGGCTACACCCCACGTAACGAGCTCAATTTGCTACCCGCTATGCTCTACGAATCGCTCGACTTGCCCATGAACGAAGTGAAAGCCACGGTGGAGAAATGGCCATATGAGGTGAAATCGCGACTATTCCTAGAGTACGTGCGCCGGTATCCACATGGAAAAGCACTGGCCGGTGCAACTTACGAATGGGACTTTTTGGCAGAGTTTGGACTTCTGCAAGACCTACCAAATGAACTGCACACCCGCGTTAAACTTCAGATGCTCACACCACGCTACGGTTACGACATGCCCCCGGAAGTAGAGGCAGCCGGCCTCAGCGACGATTACGACGCCATCTTCGACCAAAGCCTCCAACTACAAAGCACCCTCCAAGCCCGTGGCTTCCTGCCAGAATCCCAATACGCCACCCTCCTCGGCCACAAACAACGCTGGAGTATGACGCTTTCGGCTCCAGACACTGTCAAAGTATTTAAACACGGTGCGCAAATGTACGGCACTTCTGAAATACTAGCTGAAAAACATCCGCTTCTTTCTGGTGCTGCAATGATAATGCTTGACTCAGAGCAGCATTATCGGTAACATTGTCTTTATGTCATCAACTATGCGAAGCGTGCTCATTATTCTCGGCCTACATGGGCTGTGCTTCAGCATGGTTGAAGCCTCGAGAACATAAACTCGTCAGCACAGTCCGAAACCCCAAATGGCTTCAACCGAGCCATTTTTTAATTGAAAGGAAAATACATGGACTCACTTAGCGGAGTAGTAAGAAGACAGTTCATTGCTGTGGTTAGACCACCAAATTACGTAGAGTACCCAAAAACATTTGTTTATAATCCAAGCACCAACAGCTACGACTGTATTCGGGAAGTACCTGACGACGCGCTACACTTTGCAGGAAAAACCGTATTGGAGGTGGAATGACTGCGAAAACATATGGGCCGTATAGTTTGTTTCATGTGGCGGATGGGTTTGTGTATACGTCTGGGCAGATTGGGGCGGTCAAGGGCGTAGCTAAACCAGATGTGAAATCCCAGGTGAAACAAGCGCTCGAAAACCTTGCCGGCGTACTCGAAGAAGCTGGTAGCGGGCTTGACAAAGTTGTAAAAACCACCGTCTTCCTGACAAATATGGCGCACTACAGCGCTATGAATGAGGTGTACGCGGCCGAGTTTGAAAAAGTAGGTGCTGCACCAGCTCGTACCTGTGTGGCGGTCGCGGAGCTACCGCGCGTTGCCGACCACCCGTTAGTAGTGGAGATAGAAGCTGTCGCGCTCCTTCGGGAGTACAAAAAATGAGCAAATTCTGCTCCACCAGTACGCACTCCGGTTACCTACTAGCATCTGACTTGTGCCATCTGTCATCGAGGCAACCATGAGCCCCACCACCATTAATGATATCGTCAGGGAGGTATTGACCTCACGCGTCTACGATGTCGCCCGGAAGACGCCACTCGAAAGGGCTGGGAAACTGAGCAAAAGCCTGAACACAAACATCTACCTGAAGCGCGAAGATATGCAGCCAGTCCATAGTTTTAAGCTGCGCGGAGCGTATAACAAGATGTGTCGCCTCACCGAAGCCGAGAAAAAGCGTGGTGTCATCGCCGCCAGCGCTGGCAACCATGCCCAAGGTGTCGCCCTTGCAGCCAAGAAGCTGGAGCTATCAGCACTCATCGTCATGCCTCGGACGACTCCAGCTATCAAAGTAGAGGCGGTCAAGAGCTACGGCGCAGAAGTTATGTTGGAGGGAGATAACTATACCGAGGCAGCCGAAGCCTGTGCGGCACTCGCAAAAAAGACAAAGCGTACGTTTATCCATCCGTTTGACGACCCACTCGTTATCGCCGGCCAAGGAACCATAGGCCAAGAGATCATAGAGCAGCTGCCAGATGTAACGCATATATTTGTGCCAGTTGGCGGCGGTGGGCTTATAGCCGGAATCGCTCACTACGTGAAGGCTGTTCGGCCAGATGTACAGGTCATAGGCGTCGAACCAGTCGATAGCGCCGCTATGACAAAAAGCCTCGCAAAAGGCGAGCGCGTCAACCTAAAGCACGTCGGCATCTTTGCTGACGGTGTTGCAGTGAAGCAGGTTGGCGAGAACACCTTTGCAGCGGCGCAGCGGCTTGTGGACGATTGCGTTACCGTCTCTACAGATCAGATTTGCTCGGCCATAAATGACGCGTTCGATGCGACCCGCACCATCCTTGAACCGTCCGGAGCTCTTGCGCTTGCGGGACTCAAAAACTACAATCTGCCTGCGACTGCCCATGCAGTCGCTATTTGTAGCGGTGCCAATGTCAGCTTTGAACGCCTCCAACAGATAGCCGAACGCACACTCATAGGCTCTGGCAGAGAAGCACTCATCGCCGTCACGTTACCTGAACGACCCGGAGCATTCCTTGAATTTTGCGACCGTATCGTCGGTAAGCGCAGTATCACTGAATTTTCCTACCGGTTCCGTGAGCGCGCCGTCGCCCACGTCCTCGCTGGTATATCGGTAAAAGACGCTGGAGACAAAGCTACTCTGCTCGGTCTCATGACAAACACGGCTTCGAACATATTGACTTATCGGATGACGACATTGCCAAGGAACATGTCCGACACATGATAGGTGGTCCCGGACCGGCACAAGAACTCCGCTATCATGTGGAATTTCCCGAACGCCCGGGTGCGCTTGGAGAGTTTCTGCACACCGTTGGCATCGAATGGAATGTATCTCTTTTTCACTACCGTTCCACCGCAAGCGACTTGGGCCGCGTCCTCATAGGGTTTGAAGCAACAGACCGATCTAGCCTAGAAATAAAATTGAGGGCGACTGGCTTCATCTTTTGTCGAGTTGACACAAATCCCGCACTAAAAATTTTCTCGTAATATCTGGTGACAAAGCTGTGACACCGCGTATACTAGAGAAATAACACGTTATGAGGAGACTAGAACGATGCGTGGACTTACTATAGATACATCAGAACAGCCATGGGGTGAATCCCGTGGGTTTAGCCTAGCCGAACTAGAGCGGCCAACGTTGAATGAAGCTGTTGAGCCAGACGATGCCAGCTCGGTCATCGTACGAATCAAGTACGCCGGTGTGCGGCAGCGACCGAGGCCTCTGGTACCGCAATGCTTTCAAAGACCAGTTCTTGAAAGCGCTCGAGCGAGATCACAAAAAAAAAGCCGTGTTGTGGGCCATGAGTTCGTGGGTGAGGTCGTGGAGGCCGGCTCCAAAGTCAACTCACTTTACTGGGATCCGGACCCCAAAAACATTGCCAAAATTGAAGTTGGCAGCCTTGTCTCGGGCGACAGCCATGTGACTTGTGGCAAATGCTACCAGTGTCGAATAGGCCAGGCCAATGTATGCATGAACGAGGCCATCCTCGGGATCACCATAGACGGCATATTCGCCGAGTACGTCAAACTCCCCGCCAAAACCTTTGGGCTATCGATAAAAACCGCATTAGACCGGAAGTTGCTGCCATCATGGACCCATTCGGTAACGCCATCCACGCGCTCACCAAAGTAGATGTGCGTGGCCAACGCATTGCAGTTTTCGGCGCAGGACCAATTGGGCTTTTTAGTATCCTCATAGCCCAAAAGTTTGGCGCGGCCAAGGTCATTGCAGTTGATGTCAGCCCAGCGAACCTCGAACTCGCCAAGCAGTGCGGCGCAGACGAAACCATCCTCATAGAAAACACCGAAAAAGCAAATCCGTGGGAACATGACCCAGGTGTCATAGAACGTATCCATGAGATAACGTACGGCAAGGGTGTGGATGTTAGTATGGAAATGGCCGGGCCAGCGAGCAGCGTCAACAATGCCATCGATAGCACTCGCCGCGGCGGCCACGTTGTCTTGTTCGGAGTGAAAGATGGCGACCTCGTCATTCCAC
Organism: Candidatus Saccharimonadota bacterium; assembly: GCA_016699935.1. GTDB lineage: Bacteria > Patescibacteriota > Saccharimonadia > Saccharimonadales > UBA4665 > JAGXIT01. Next base: position 1,031,483 of record CP064992.1, on the reverse strand, counting down.
AGTTTCCGAGGCTTATTGTCGCAGGCTTAACACTGCACTGTATTATCGGGCGAGAAATCTTCAACACCTGGCAACTTTCCCAGCGCGTCCTTGCGCAGTCCAGTAATGGCATACAGGACAAAGTTTGGAATGTCATTCTGAATGGTGGTCAAGATACCGTACTGAACCTCAGCGAATTCGACCCCACCGTTTTTGAGCAAAAAATGAACGAGCATCCCAAACTCGTCTTTAACATGGAGGCGTAATGAGAAGATTGTCATGTCACCTTTATCCTGTGACCAATCATTGGCCATTCTCCATTGATCATGAATTCCGCATCAATGGTGACAGGATACAGGATAATGTTAAGTGACACGTCACAGGTAACAGGCTAATCTAGAAAGGAATACTATGTACACCGCTCTCAAACCAATTCTCGACACTGAATTACAAGGAATAAAAGACCAGTCACTATGGAAGGAAGAACGGGTCATCATGTCGCCCCAAGGCCGTGAAATCACGGTAGACGGCAAAAAACTTCTAAACTTCTGCGCCAATAACTACCTTGGATTCTCCGGCACCGACGGCGTCCGTGAAGCTTCCGATGCTGCCCTGGCAAAATGGGGTTTTGGCCAGGCCAGCGTGCGCTTCATTTGCGGTACACAAGGCATCCACAAAGAGCTCGAAGCCGCTACCGCAAAGTTTCTTGGCATGGATGATGCCATTCTCTACTCATCGTGTTTTATGGCCAACGTGGGGCTTTTCCAGACGTTCTTCGGCCCAGACGATGCCATCATCAGCGACGAGCTCAACCACGCAAGTATCATCGACGCCGTTCGCCTGACCAAATCCGAACGGCTCATTTATACCCACATGGACATGGCCGATCTCGAAGCAAAGTTAAAGAGCGTCAAAGATAAACGCCTCAAAGTTATTGCCACCGACGGCGTTTTCAGTATGGATGGCCACATAGCACCACTCAAGGAAATCTGCGACCTGGCCGACAAGTACGGTGCACTCGTCATGGTCGACGATGCACACGCCACCGGCGTTTTAGGCGCCACTGGCCGTGGCACACCTGAGTTTACCGGCACCGAAGGTCGCATAGATTTTCTAACCGGTACGTACGGCAAGGCACTCGGCGGTGCTGGCGGCGCGTTTATCGTCAGTCACCAAGAAGTTGTCGACTATTTGCGACAACGCTCCCGCACTTACCTCTTTAGCAATGCAATGGAAGTCGGCACTTGCGGCGCCTCGCTGTACACTATCGACTACATCCAGAAACACCCAGAGCTCGTTAAAAAACTGAAAGATAACACCACGCTCTTCCGGACGCTCATGACTGAGGCCGGGTTTAACGTCGCCGGCGGCGAACACCCAATCACCCCAGTCATGTTTGCTGAAGAAAAACAAGCTGTCGAGACAGCCAAAGCCTTGTTTGACGAAGGAATATACGTGGTCGGCTTTTCTTTTCCGGTTGTGCCTAAGGGCAAAGCACGCATTCGTGTCCAGATTTCGGCTGCCCATACGCCTGAAGACATCACAACCATAGTCGAAAAGTTTGCCAAGGTTTCAGGGAAAAACTAGTTCTATGACGCAGTTAAAAACGGTAAATGAAGTTGAGAGCGGTCAACTTGACAGCGGCCAGATACTACAAAATGCCAAGGTTATTGCAGTTATCGGTGCATCTAATAAAACAGATCGTTTTAGCTACAAAGCCAGCCGACAGTTACAGCGCCAAGGCTACCAAATAATTCCAATCAATCCCAACGTCCAGGAAATCCTAGGTGAAAAAGCCTATCCGAGCCTGCTTGACGTACCAGCTAGCAAACACATCGATATTGCTCTGATATTTCGCAAATCTGAAGAAACCGTTTCGCATTTACAAGAGCTGATGAGAAGAGATATACACATTACCGCTTGGCTAGCCAGCGGCACTGGCAGCCCTAGTGCAGAATTATTTGCTAAGCAAAATCAGCTATGCCTTATCGCTGACCGCTGCATCATGATTACAGATGAAGAATAGGAGTCGATACATGCTAGGCACCCACCCAGATCGAATTAGTAAAACAACAAATCCACCCCGTCAAAAACCAAATATTGAAGATTACGACTTAGCTAGAGCTGATTTTTCGTGGCAAACAGCTAACTCAAAACTGTTTGGCGATGTAGCAGATGTCTGTTCAAGCAAGTACAACATTACTTACAACTGCGTTGATCGCCACGCTGAAGATAGCCGCAGAGACAAAACAGCGCTGTTATATGCTGCCGAGGATGGCAGTACCGAAAGATTTACTTACGCTGATCTCAAGAAACAAACAAACAAATTTGCCAATGTTTTGAGTGGCCTGGGAGTAAACAAAAATGACCGAGTTTTTATATTTATGCCAGCTATACCAGAAAGATACATCGCTTTTCTTGGCATATTGAAACTTGGCGCTGTAGTCGGCACAATGTTTGCCGCTTTTCAAGAAGAAGCGCTGCTGGACCGGCTAAGCGATAGTGAAGCGAGCGTAGTGGTGACAAACACTGAGCTCCTCCCACGCATACAAAACATTCAGTCTAAACTACCATGTTTACAAAAAATTATTGTCGTTCAGCGGGGAAGTACTGAGCTGCCTGTTGCTTCAAATGTAGTTGCATACGAAGCCGCCATGCAGGACGCCAGTGATAGCTTTCAGACTGTTGCCGTCAAACCAGAAGATTTTGCCTACATGCTCTATACTTCGGGAACAACTGGTAAACCAAAGGGCGTCATTCATAGTCATTCTGACATTGTGCAAGCCATGGCTACTACCAGCGCCGTGCTAGACATCCAGGAAAACGACATCTACTGGTGTACGGCTGATATCGGTTGGGTAACTGGAGTTGTTTACGGCGTTCTAGGCATTTGGGGGCTGGGTGGGACGAGTGTTTTGTACGAAGGGCGATTCAGCCCAGAAAACTGGTACCGTGTCCTGCAAGATCACAAAGTTACTGTCTGGTATTCAGCTCCTACAGCAATTCGTATGCTCATGGGATCAGGCGTAGACACTGCTAGCTATGACTTCAGCCATCTACGACATCTCTGTAGTGTCGGTGAGCCCTCAAATCCTGAGGCTATATGGTGGGGCTTAGAAGTATTTGGCTTACCGTTTCATGACACCTGGTGGCAAACTGAGCTGGGTGGTATATGTATAAGCAATCTGCCGGCGCTAGACATCAAACCTGGGTCGATGGGAAAGCCACTACCCGGTATCGAAGCCGCCATACTCGATCCAGCTGGCAACGTACTTGCGCCAGGTCAACAGGGTAGTCTGGCACTACGGGCTTCAACTGTGCAGTCCCTCATGAAAACCATCTGGCACAACCAGGGAAAATACGATTCGTACTTTATAGGAGACTGGTACATTTCTGGTGATAGTGCTTACTGTGATGCAGATGGGTATTTTTGGTTTGTTGGTCGAAACGATGATGTCATCAACACTGCTGGCGAAAGAATCGGCCCTTTTGAGGTAGAAAGCGCTCTGGTAGAGCACCCAAACGTAGTTGAAGCTGCTGTAATAGGCAAGCCAGACGCCGTCCGAGGTGAAATAATCAAAGCCTTTGTCGTTCTAAAGGACGGCGTGAAGACTAGTGACGAGCTGAAAAAAGAATTGCAGCAATTTGTAAAATCACACTTATCAGGACACTCTTACCCGAGAGAAATCGATTTTATCGATCATTTACCAAAGACCCGGTCTGGAAAAATTATGCGCCGTGTTTTGAAAGCTAAGGAACTTGGCCTGCCAACCGGTGACACATCAACCCTGGAGAATTACTAGTGAAAGAATGGAGAATGAGGAATGAAGCATGATAAAATTGGGCAAAACAACGTCACAGGATTCGGGAAACGTGACTCCTTCATTCCGCGTTCCTCGTTCTCCGTTCTTATTTCTGCGACTGAAAGGAGCAAAAATGAGTAGAGAACTTTCGGCACCGATGGTGTAAGAGGCATAGCAGGAGAATATCCACTAGACGACGCCGGCTGCGAAGCAATTGGCCGAGCTGTGGGTACACAGTTTGCTGAGCAAGGTCAACAAATTGTCATCGCCTGTGACACCCGTAGTTCGTCACAGCAGATTGTTGAAATTGTCAGCAAAGGGTTGGTGGGAGTTGGTGTAAAAGTCACTTTTGTAGGAGTTATCCCGACACCTGGCTTGGCTTATTTGACAGCCACACATGATGAATTCGTCGCTGGAGTCATGATCACTGCCAGCCACAACACCTATGAGTTTAATGGCGTCAAAGTCTTTTCAGCCCAAGGCAGTAAACTACCAGATGAGGCAGAAGCAAAGCTAAACTACGATATTGAAAATGGTGTGCCAAATCGTTCGACTGATGATTTTCAAGCTAGTCCAGAATCTCAGTTGCACACCGATCGCTCTCTTGTGCAAGAGTATGAGGATTATTTGGTAGCATCGGCCGGTAAACTTAGGCTAGATGGGCTGAAACTGGCTATCGATACAGCCCATGGTGCCGCCAGCGAAATTGAGCTAGAGTGTTTGAGCGGTTAGGCGCTCAAGTTTTATGCCTTGGGAATAACCCAGATGGTCAAAATATTAATGTAGCTTGCGGTGCAACCCATACCGAAGCATTATCCGAACTGGTTTGCGAGAAAATTGTGATCTTGGCGTTGCTGTCGACGGCGACGCTGACCGATTGATGATGATCGATAAACTTGGCCGGGAATGTACTGGTGATCATTTGCTTTACCTTTTGGCAGTTGGCCAGGGTCATAAAACAGTTGTCGCTACAGTTATGAGTAACTTAGGTTTTGAGCAGGCCCTCGCCAGTAAAGGCATATCACTACTTCGTACAGCAGTCGGTGACCGCTATGTCCTAGAAAAACTTATCGAAACGGGTTATCAGATCGGTGGTGAGCAATCGGGTCATATCATTTTGCCTAGTCTCGCTACAACTGGCGATGGGCTACTAGCGGCAGTACAAATACTGAGCGTGCTATCACAATCCGGCAAATCACTTGCTGATTGGCGCAACGAAGTTAGCCTATTACCACAAGCCCTCGTAAATTTCCGCATTGCAGACAAAACCAAGTTAAACTCTCCAGAGGTCACAGAGTATGTCCAGGTGAAAACCGCCGAACTCGGCAGCGCCGGCCGTATCCTCGTACGTCCCAGCGGTACCGAGCCACTAGCCCGCGTCATGGTCGAAGCCCCAGACGCCGAAACCCTTGCAACCGAAATCGCCAACCACATAGAGGAGCTCGTAACATGAAACAATTCCCGACATCACTAGCTACTTCCGTACAGCTTCTTTCGCCAGGTAACGTCGACGAAGCAAGCAGCGCCGCCCTGCAAAGCATGGCCGAGAAAGGGTTTGCCGTACAAATCGGCATCACAGAGACTGACATACCTGCGCTCCAAGCGCTTTCCATCCAGACATCAATCCTGAAATATTGCCCAAAAGACTGCACCGAACGCTTCAAAGACGAACCGACCATACGCCGATGGATGCTAAAAAGAACGGCTAACCTTCCTGCTCAAAGAATCAGCTACTGGCGAGCTAGCCGGAATAGCTTGGACAGGCCCAGGCACATCGCCGCACATCCCTGGAGGGAAGCTTACGGGAGGAGTCCGACTGAGCGAACACTTTCAGGGGCTGGGCCTGGCGACACCGTTTTTAACCGTGGTTCTCGAATACACTAGGCATGAATATTCGTCAGACTTACTCTGGTTTGAAAGCTGGCAAAGCAATGCCGGCGCAATCCACATCTACCAAAAACTCGGTTTCCAGATAATCAAAACCGAACCCGGCCAACGCCCAACCACAACTGGCGACACAACCCCGGACACCCGCTTATACATGAAACTTGCGTAATTCGTAGTTTTGTGATACTTTATTCTATTACTGAGAAGGAAGTTTTATGTCAGAGCGACTTAAAGTTGTAGCATTTGAGGATCTGTTTATATGGTTATCTGCTATTGATGATGCCCTAAAGACACCAGACGCAACTGCTGGCATAAAATTTGATGGAATAGATGATGGTAATGCACCAAAAACATTACCCGAAGCGGTTGAAAGGCTACAACAGTTTGCAACCGGGTATAGACCAATGGATTGTTTACTCCTAGACGGTAATCTTGGTCGGTGGGACACCGACTTACCTGAATCGTTTTATAGCGGCGAGAAACAAGATACTACTCGTGGTAAAAAAGGGTTACTGAGATTGGGGAGGGCAGAAGCAGAGAATCCAAATCAATTTTCACTTTCTTTTATGAGTCAAGATACAATGCCTGGCTCTGATGCCAGAAATATTATGCGGTTAATAGATATTATGCGTAAACGTGGCCTAAAGCCATGGCTGGAACTTGCTGTAGTAGGATTTTCGATCGACCCAATGTCAAGAATCCTTGCAGAAACAGGCCTAGAAGTAGACTACGACTTAGGTAAAGAACTAAACCCTATTAAAATCATCCAAGCAATCCAAGAAGCTCAGGAGAATCGTCTAGAAAAATTGCGTAACTTTCTGTAATCTGTTACACTTGGTAAGTTACCAAAGACAGTGACTGGATAAAATCCTTAATTTGTCACCGAGGCGACGAAATTGATTTATTTCGTTTTGCATAGCGCTTTTGGTAGTACTGAAAGCGCTTTTCTTATGTAACAAAAGATCTTATGGTCGATAGGTCTTTAAAATAATTAATGCTCATCCTGGGGTTAGGGAAAAGAGCAGCCCGACAAAATGTATTTCATTTTGCCGGTGCGATGAGAAAAACCGTGAGGTTTGTCTCATTACCCCAAAGGAGTATGAATGGCACTAAATAAAAGTCAAAAAGACGAAGTTGTCGCAGAAGTTGCTGAGCTACTTACATCTGCCAAGATGACAGTTGTTGCTAAGTACCAAGGCACTACTGTTAAAGCTTTGCAGCAACTGCGCCGCGACGCTCGTAACAATGGCACCAGAGTAAAGGTGGTCAAAAACCGTCTCGTCATAAAGGCATTGCAGCAAAGCGATGCTATGAAAAGCGCAGACACCAGCAGCTTAGAGGGCATGCTTTTGTATGCTTTCAACGCTGACGACGAAGTTGCACCAGCCCAAGCACTGCACGCCTTTGCCAAAGCAAATCCCACAATAGAGTTTGTCGGTGCCTTTGATAGCACAGGCACATTCATGGGAGCAGAGGACGTCAAAGCGCTGGCAACACTGCCGGGCAAAAACGACCTCATCGCACAAGTGGTGGCCACACTGCTTTCACCGGTCAACGATGTCACCAATGCGCTTTCTGGCAACCTACATGCCTTGCTCGATGGCGTTGAAGCTAAGGCTGTTGCCTAAACTTCAAATTCGCAATTCTCAATTCACAATTTTCAGAAAAGTATCAAACCTTCAAATTGCAAACAGTTACAATCCTGTGCTCTTTGAAAAACGACATCTGAAAATTATCTGTAAAATGAATATTGCTACCTGAAAATTAATTTCTATAAAGGAGAAATTCCCATGTCAGATATAAAGAAACTAGCAGAAGAGCTTACCAAGCTTACCGTTCTAGAAGTCAACGAACTCAAAAACTTTCTTAAAGACGAATACGGCATTGAGCCAGCAGCTGCCGCTGTAGCTGTTGCTGCCGGTCCAGCTGCCGACGCTGGCGCTGCCGCTGCCGATGAAAAAGCTGAATACGATGTCATGCTCAAAGATGCTGGCGCCCAGAAGGTTGCTGTCATCAAAGCAGTCAAAGAGCTAACCGGTCTCGGTCTTGGTGAAGCCAAAGCAATCGTCGACGGCGCACCAAAAGTTGTGCTTGAAAAAGCCAAAAAAGAAGACGCTGAAGCTGCCAAAAAAGCCCTCGAAGAGGCTGGCGCTACTGTCGAACTAGTCTAATTGCCCATATGGCAATATGAAAAAGCCGCCGCAATGTGCGGTTTTTTCATGGAAAGAGGAACGTGGAAGGAGTATATTCAGATTAATAGATTTTCTTCATTCTTCACACCCCATTCCGCTTTCTTCGTTCTCCATTCTCCATTCACCATTCACCGTTCCTTGCTCGCCAAACTTATCCACAGTCCCCGAAAACACTGAATATATTGCTTTGACTTGCAAGAGGTGGTGTGCTACGGTTAAGGTAAGGTATAATGAAACCGTGTTGAGTTAGAGGTGAAAAAAGGAAATAGAAAGAAATAAGTATGGCCGACTTACCCGAGAAACAGATTAAACGTCTCCGAACGCTTATACAAGAAGCCGAAACAAACCTTGCTGCAGCCAATGAGTTGCTCATTAGCCTTGTTGGTGATGACGTAAAAATTCAAGCAAAAGTTAGCGATGAAGTCCTCGGTAAAGTTATCGAAGTTGTTTTTGACGGCCAAAACATGGTCGGCAGCGACGGAAAAACCTACCCCGTGCCTGCAAACTACGCCAGCAAATCAAAGCTCGTCCAGGGTGATATCTTGAAGCTCACCATAGCTGATGACGGCGCGTTTCTGTATAAGCAAATTGGCCCCATCCCTCGTAAGCAAGTCGTTGGTCAGCTAAAGCTTGAAGGCGGCCACTACTTTGTATCTGTTGGCACCAAAGATTACCGCGTATTACTCGCGAGCGTTACCTACTTTAAGGCCAAGCCTGGCGACCAAGTCTCAGTAAACGTTCCCGAAGATGACGCATCGGCCGAATGGGCAGCTCTCGAGGCAGCGCTTTAGTACACCATGTGGGTTATAGCTCTCGTCATCAACCTCTTGCTTTTCGTAACATCGACATTACTGCGAAGACGATTCGCTCAGTCTCACACTGTTCCCGCTAGCGTGACGCTCGCACTCTCCTACGTACTGGGTGTTATGCCACTGAGTCTCATTGCGGGGGTGATAGCCCCACACGATATCATATGGTCTTATTGGACCATGTGGCTACTGTTGTCGGCAAGCCTATTCGTTGCGGCTTTTATTTGGCTATCGTTTATTGCCATCCGATACCTGCCGGCCGCTCTAAACCAAACAATATTTCAGACACGAATACCCATAACCATTCTGCTCGGGTGGCTATTTCTTGGCGAAGGACTGAGCATCAATCAGCTCATTGGGGCTGCCTGTATCCTCATGAGCGGGATTGTGGCCGTGTGGGCGCCCGCTAAGGCACATCGTCAGGGAAGAAGTACGCACAAGCATCTCGTGAAGGGTGTCCTTTTCACGCTTGCCTCTGCAATCTTTCTCGGGATAGGCGTGGTTGTAGAAAAAGCCGCGATCCAATACATGGATATTGGGGCATTTTTCATTTTCGGTTTTGGCTTACAAAGCCTGTGGCTCATACTCTTTGCGTTTTGGGACTGGCGGAAACACCCAGGCATACAACTTTCGCGTCAGCTTTTAAGAGAATCAGCACTCCTCGGGATAGTTGTAGCAGGTATCGGTGTCAGCTACTTCATAGCGCTCCAGGGTGCAAACAATATCTCGCTCATTGCGGCCCTCTCAGCAGTAGTTTTACCCCTGACGGCAGTCGCCGCACACTTTGTGCTCCATGAGCGCGACGACGATAAGCTGCTTTGGGTAGCCATAGGCCTCGCTGTAATCGGTGTCATTATCACCGCTTTGTAGTCTTACCAGTACGTTTTGCGCTTCAGGCGCAAATCGTAGGGCGCATAACACCTACAGCACATGATCGAAATGAGTGAAACAAATTTGGCTGGTATAGACACAAGTTTCGCACTCTCACGCTCTTAAATCATTTTCTCCTCGATGCACGGAACGAGTTGTACTATAAAGTACGGTGAAGATAGTACTGGAGAGGAAAAATGCGCAGGAGCATAAAGAACGGGGTCACCACGTAACTGGTTTCGTGGGGTTATGGTAAGACAGCGGATCGTTTCAGGCAGGCTGGCTGGTGCGAAGTTCGTGATTGATTGTAATAACTACATTCGAAATCTTGCGGATAAGCGACTATAATCATTAAGACGATGGGGAAGGCTTTATACAGAAAATACCGTTCACGGTCACTGAGTGAAATTGTCGGACAAGACCATATCACGACGACGCTTCAAAACGCTCTCAAATCAGGGAAAATCGCGCACGCCTATCTACTGACTGGCCCGCGCGGCGTCGGCAAAACATCCATCGCCCGTATCCTCGCACATGAAATCAATAGCCTCACTTACAGCGAAGAACCGCATTTCGATATCATTGAGATTGATGCTGCGAGCAATAATGGCGTCGAAGACGTGCGCGACCTCCGCGATAAGATCATGTCCGCACCAGCCAGCGCCAAGTACAAAGTGTTTATCATCGATGAAGTTCACATGCTGAGCAAGGCAGCCTTTAACGCACTGCTAAAAACGCTTGAAGAGCCACCTGAACATGTCGTTTTCATTCTTGCAACCACAGAAGCACACAAGCTACCCGAGACCATCATTAGCCGCACTCAACGTTTCAGTTTTCGGCCCGTTCCAGTGGAACAAGTCGTTAATCATCTGCGAACTATCGCCCAAACAGAACATATCACACTCGATGATGACGCACTGCAGCTCATAGCGGACCACGGCGAAGGCAGCTTTCGTGACAGTATAAGCCTGCTTGATCAAGCGAGTAGCCTGAGCAGTCACATCACTAAAGTTCAAGTTGAATCATTGCTCGGACGAGTACCGGCGGAACACATCGATGAAATTCTGAATGCCACCGTCAATCACGATGCCCAAAAGGCTCTCTCGGCGCTGCACGCACTTCTGGTGCAAGGGTATGAACCGGCTATGGTCGCTCGTCAGCTAAGCCAACTTCTTCGCTTAAACCTGCTTGATCACAGCACCAAACCAGCGATGAGTCCAGAGCTGACACTATCGCTATTGCGACAACTACTCGACATACCGCCTGCACACAATCCTTCTGCAATGCTCGAAGTCGTTATTTTGCGTAGCTGTTTACAAAGCACGAACGCCGAATCACAAATGGCGTTAAGCCCAACAGTGGTCCTAGAGCCATCCCAGGTTAAAACTACTATACCCGCGCCCGAAACACCCACGAAACCCACAATACAACAGCCAAAGCCTTCGCCAGTAACAGAAACATCTCCCGCTCCCGAAGCTACTGACGATACGCATAGCGAAACATCGCGAACCACGGAGAAACAGGCTGTAGCTACCAATACAGATACAGACGACGTCGAATCTGTGTGGCGTGATGTCTTACAGCAGCTCAAGCAAACACACAATACTCTGTACGGTATTGCACGCATGGCTCGTCCGACCCTCAGTGACGATACCCTCACACTTGAACTTTCCTTTGCGTTTCACCAAAAGCGCCTGAGTGAACCACGCAATATCGCAATTTTAACAAAATTCACCGAAGCGGTGCGGAACAAGCCAACCACCATTCGCTGTCAAAAGGTGAGCCCGTTGCGCACAAAGCGTCAACCAACGATGCAATTACAACCATAAGCAATATCTTTGGCGGCGCCGAACTGCTAGAATCATAGTCAACAGACAGAGATAAGAGTAAAGAGATAAGAGTTAAGAGACACTATGGCCAATACAACGCCTCCCAACAATGTTGAAGCGGAAGCGAGCCTGCTCGGCGCTATCCTTATCGACACCGACGCTATTGTAAAAATTGCTGACCGTATATCTGTAGATGATTTTTACGACCAAAAGCATGCGCGTATTTACGAAGCCCTGCAATCATTGTATGAAAAGCGCTCAGCTATAGACATCCTAACATTAGCCGATCAACTGAAAGGTAACGGCTTCCTCGATATGGTTGGCGGCCCATCGTATTTAACCGAGCTCACCAACTTTGTCCCTACCGCTGCCCATGTCGAACAGTACGCCGACATTGTTGCCCAGAAAGCATTGCGAAGACGCCTCATTGCAGCTAGCGCCGTCATGGCAGACCTCGGTCAAGATGAATCAAAAGAGCTCAAGGAACTTATAGAGGAAGCTGAAAGCCGGCTCTTTGCTGTCAGCCAGCAGCATGTCAAACAAAATGTTGTCAGCCTAGAGTCAGTCCTTGCCGAGAGTTTTGAGCGCCTTGACGACCTGCACAAAGATAAAAATAAGTTACGCGGCGTGCCAACCGGTTACCGTGATCTCGACAACATTCTCGCCGGTCTGCAGCGGTCTGATCTGTTTATCATAGCAGCACGTCCATCTATGGGAAAAACAGCCTTCGTTCTAAACCTGGCTCATAAGGTCGCCACACAAGCAAAGGAAGCTGTCTTGATTTTCAGTCTGGAAATGAGCAAGGAACAGCTTGTTGATCGTCTGTTGGCAATGGAGTCTGGTGTTGACGCATGGGCACTCCGCACCGGCAAGTTGACCGACGATGATTTTGAACGACTTGGAGAAGCCATGGGGACACTCTCTGAGGCCAAAATCTATATTGACGACACGCCAGGGATAACTGTTAGCGACCTCCGTACAAAATCTCGACGGGAAGCCCACACCCAAAAAATTGGTCTCATTATTGTCGACTATCTTCAACTTATGAGCGGCGGGAGCAAATACGGCGGTGACGGCAATAGAGTTCAAGAAATATCCGAAATTTCACGAGGTCTCAAAGGCATCGCCCGGGAACTCAATGTCCCACTGATTGCGCTTAGCCAGCTGAGTCGCTCCGTAGAAAGTCGCAGCCCAAAAATTCCACAGCTTGCCGACCTTCGAGAGTCAGGATCTATTGAACAGGATGCGGACGTCGTGGCGTTTTTGTACCGAGAAGAATACTACGAGCCCGACAGCGAGCGTAAAAACATCATGGACGTTCTGATTAAAAAACACCGTAATGGACCGACCGGTGGTGTCGAACTATATTTCGACCGCGAAAAGCAACGCATTCGTTCGCTCGACAGTAGTCACGCATCTGTACCGTTTGGGACAGAGTAACCCCAGGAAGTACGCCGCCACTACGGTAATACTCCCTAGCATTGGCATTGGCATTGGCATTGGCATTCACGACAAGCTCGCTGTATACTTACACACATACTTCTTATGGACAGATTTTTAAGCTTCATTAGTACGCATTGGCGTCTCGCAGTTGCCAGCATCGGGCTAGGATGTATTGCATATGTGCTGCTTTTTAGAGGTATCACTACATTACCAGGCAATTACGCAGCGCAAGAAGTCCAGACGAAGCAAGAATCAAGCAGTCTCCGGGTTATATACGAAAACCCGGTCAACGCGCCATATAAAGCACTCGTGTGGACTGGACAAAAAATGGGCCATGACAGTTTAGCGGTAACACGAATCGCTTCAGCGTTCTTTGCAGTCATTGCGGCGGTGCTGTTTTATTGGGTTGCAACGCATTGGTACTCCAAGCGTGTAGCACTGTTAAGCAGTCTTCTCTTTGTTTGCTCATCGGGCTTTTTACATATTGGACGGTTTGGCAGCGCGCACATACTCCAAATGGGAACGCTTGTGTTAATATCGTGCGTGTTCTTAATGCGAAGAACAAAGCATGAGCGCCTTATGTCGTACGGTATTACCGCGGTCATTGCAACGTGTTTGTATGTGCCCGGAATGGCTTGGTTTGCACTGATTGGCTTATACCTTATGCGAAAACAAATCCAGCACTTGTTTGGCAAGCTGGGTGTCGTACACACAACACTCATTTTTACCCTGGGGTTAAGCATTATCGTGCCGCTTCTAGTTGGAATGGTACGCGACCTTGCGGTTCTGAGGGCAGTCTTTGGTCTACCAACCACAATACCAAATCCTGTACTCATTGTGGAAAATTTTCTTCACCTCGGCTCATCGATTATATATAGGGGTTATTGGCCAACTGAATATTGGATGTACGGCGCGCCGCTCCTAACTGTAGGAGAAACCATTTTATTCATAGCCGGTCTATTGCTAATAATGAAGCGTCCCGTTCTTCGTGGTAATTACTTCCTTATTGGAACTCTTCTCGTAGCGACAGCCCTGATAGTAATTGGCGGAAGCGCAACTATTGCTATGCTCATCCCTTTGGTGTATCTGACTATCGCTGGCGGGTTATTTTATTTGCTTGACCAATGGCTGTCAGTGTTTTCCTAAAAATCCAGTCGCCAAATATAGTGGTGTCGTTTTACTACTTACCCTTATCAGCTTCTCGATGCTGTATCACTTGCGAGCATACTTTACCGCCTGGCCAAACGCTCCTGAGACAAAGGCTGTCTATTCCATAAAACAGCCTTAATAATCTGTTACAATAGTAGGACTAACGGAGGAAAATATGAGTCGATTTGACCAAGCGAAGATGTTACTGCAAGTGAAAAAAATTCAAAAAGAATTACAAAAAATGGTAATTACCGTCGAACAGGGTGATGGTGCGGTACGTGTTGAGATTACAGGTGAACAAAAATTAAAAAAGTGAAGATAGATCCGCAGCAGATCGACCTAGACGATATTGAACAATTGGAGCGGTGGATTGAAGACGCCGTCAAAGATGCCATTTCTGAAAGCCAGAAAGTCGCTGCAGAGAAAATGCAGCCATTTATGGGCATGCTCGGCAATCTTGGTCTTTAAAACATGCAGATTCTACCAGCAGCACTCGAATCGCTTATTGAAGCTTTAGGTAATCTCCCAGGAGTTGGTTCACGTACGGCTGAACGTTATGCTTATTTCTTAGTCAGGCGAGATCCGGCTAAGTCGCAGCAAATTGCCCAAGCTCTTAGTGACCTGCATAAAAATGTCAAATACTGCCCGAAAACTTTTACCTTAATTGATGCTGAATCTGACGTATCAGAACTGTATAGTGACCCACGACGGGATCGGACAATTGTCGCCGTAGTAGCAGAACCTCTAGATATTGTCGCACTTGAAAAAATTGGCAGCTTTCGAGGAACTTATCATGTGCTAGGCGGCTTGGTTTCGCCGATAGATAGTGTCACTCCTGAACAACTTCACATTACCGAACTTATCAAACGTATTGATGAAGACAATGTAGTTGAAATCATTTTTGCAACTAATGCCAGCGTGGAAGGTGAATCTACCGCATTGTACATCCAGCAGCAAATTGGCGACCGACCACTAAAAATCACTCGCCTAGCTCGCGGCCTACCGATCGGTGTCGATTTGGAATATGCCGACCAAATTACCCTCAGTCGCGCCCTTGATGGACGCCAAACTCTCTAATCAGCCATCTGTTTAAAGCGGGGTAGTGAGACATTCTGCCACCGTACCGTTTCGAGCCATATGCTCATCCATCTAGCGAAATGAATGTCTGGAGCATCGATTGGGCTATATATGACCTCAAAATTTAGCGACTCTTCGTCGAACGCCACTGCGGTCACCAGATATTCTCCACCTTTGTAATGCCGCCATCTTGAACCAACAGGAACTAGGGCGGTAGCTTCGGCGAGCAATTCGCGCAATTGTTGCGTGTTTTTATTACTTTGCATAACGCCATCATACCACAAGCGTTTTGCGTCAGCCATCAACCCAAGTACAATAGGGGCATGCAAGACAAAATTCATGGGGCTGTGCAAGAAGCTCAAAAAATCGTTATCGTACAGGCCGACAACCCAGATGCTGATTCACTGGGTAGCGCTCTGGCGCTCGAGCACATTCTTGGTGATCTCGGTAAAGACATCGTCCTTTACTGTGGCGTCAACGTACCAGAATACTTACGCTACCTACATGGATGGGATAGGGTGGTTGATAGCTTGCCCAATCAATTTGACCTGAGCATTATCGTCGATGCCAGCACATACACATTGCTTGATAAGCTCGAGAAAAGCGGGCAACTCAGTTGGCTGAAAAGTAAGCCGTGTATTGTCCTCGATCACCACGCTACCGTCGAAAAGAAGATTGATTTTACCAACTTGCAGATTATCGATGAACACGTTGCTTCCACCGGGGAACTCATTTTTCATCTGAGTACTTCACTTGGTTGGAATGTTTCTGCTGAAGCAGCCGAACACATCATGAGCTCAATTTTGGGCGACACGCAAGGCCTCATGAACGACTTAACAACCGCCGGAACCTACCGTGTCATGGCCGATTTGACCGATATCGGCGCCAATCGACCTCGTCTTGAAGAGTTACGCCGCGAGTACGGGAAAATGCCCGAAAAAATTTATAGCTATAAAGGCCAACTCATTGCCCGTACTGAATTTCATGCTGGTGGTAAGATTGCGCTAGTACATATTCCCCAACCGGAAATCAATGAATTCAGCCCACTGTACAATCCCGCACCGCTCATTCAGTTCGATATGCTACAGGTCCGCGGCGTCGTTCTTGCTATCGTCATTAAAAGCTACGATGACGGACGAGTGACGGCCGCCTTGCGAGCAAACAACGGCTACCCGGTCGCCGCAAAGCTCGCCGAGCACATGGGTGGTGGTGGCCACGACTATGCTGCCGGCTTCAAAGTCGTTGACGGGCGACCGTATACCGAGGTTAAAACTGAATGTCTTCGGTTCGCTACCGATCTTGTTCAAACCAATCACGGAGATACCGCATGAAACTGTATAATACGCTCACAAGACAGGTAGACGAACTTAGGCCGCTTCAAAACGGCACCGTTAAACTCTATACCTGTGGGCTGACCGTTTACAGCCAGCCACACATTGGTAACTGGCTAGGGTACATTTACTGGGATGTCCTGGTTAGGGCACTACGAACCGAAGGATTCACCGTCGAGCGCACCCAAAATATCACTGACGTTGGTCACCTGACAAGCGACGATGACAATGGTGAAGACAAAATGGAAAAAGGGGCACGGCACGAAGGAAGCACCGCGTGGGATGTGGCCGCCAAATACATCGAGGTTGCTGAGAGAGAGTCGAATCTCCTCGGCCTACTCATCCCTGAGCATCTTGTCCGCGCAACAGACATGATTGCGCAGCAAATAGACTTTGCAAAAACCCTCGACGCAAAAGGCTTCCTGTATGAAATCCCGGGTGACGGCATGTATTTCGATACAAGCAAGCTCACTGACTATGGCAAACTCGCTCGCCTCGACATCTCCGGGCTCGAAGCTGGCTCCCGCGTCAGCGTAGAAGGAAGCGCAACATTACCGACTTTGCCGTCTGGAAATTTTCACCTTCAATGCAAAAGAGATATGGAGTGGGAGAGTCCTTGGGGCGTTGGCTTTCCTGGCTGGCACCTTGAGTGTTCGGTAATAGCCCGAGAAACACTCGGCGACTGCATTGACATCCACACAGGCGGAATAGACCACATCCCCGTCCATCACACCAATGAAATTGCCCAAACCGAAGCCGTCACCGGGAAGCAATTCAGCCAGTTTTGGGTGCATAACAATCACCTAAAAGCGGATGGCCAAAAAATGAGTAAAAGTCTTGGCAATATTTACACCCTGCAAGATATTGCTAGCAAAGGCTATGACATGGACGCCTTCCGCGTCTTTGCACTTAGGAAGCACTATAGAACAGAGGGCAACTTCACCTGGGATAACCTTGAGGCGGCCGCTAATCGGCTGAGGAACTGGCAGCAAACTTTCGACATGCGCTGGCAACAGATGGGCGATCAAGCCACACAAAACACAGACCCAGAAAAGCTACTAGATTCTTTTACCAACGCACTACTCAATGATCTTGATACCGTTACCGCTCTTCGTACCATCGACTCTGTTGTACATACAATCGAGCAACAGGGCATGACATCGAACAATCTGTGGCTTGTCACTAAACTAATGCAACTGGTTCGGGACACATTTGGTATCTCACTCTTTCGGGATGATATTGCTGACGATCAGAAAGTACTCGTAAAACAACGCGAGCAAAAGCGAGCTGACAAAGATTGGGCAGGGTCGGATGAACTTCGCGCCCAGCTCATGTCACAAGGTATCGGGCTTAAAGACACACAGAATGGCGCCGTTTGGTACTGGCTATAAACTTAACTGATTAAACCGCATTCTAAAGAGAAATCGTAGCTTGAAGAGCGTGGCTGAGGTAGTTTGAGCTCTCTCGTTAGTTGATTAGGCTAGATATCGCCACCAGGCGTTTTGGCATCGTGCACAGTCGCAGGGGTCAGAATATCTCGGCGCTCAAGATAATCAAGAACGATAATCCGTGCACAGCCTGCAACAGGAATAGCGACGAGTGCGCCGAGAAGACCGCCAAAGTTTGCACCAAGCAAGACTGCAATGAAAACCAATAGTGGTGACATATTGGTAGAGTTTGCCTGTACCCTTGGCTGAACAGCATAATTTTCAATCTGCTGGTAGAGAATATAATACGACAGAACCAAGATTGCAGAAGCGGGAGAAGTGAACAAAGCTACAAGCGTACAAATTGCAGCTCCTATAGTATGTCCGACCATGGGTATAAGGCCGCACACGAAGACAACAACCATCAAGGCGAGCGGATAGGACACATGAGCAAGAAAGAGCATGGGCACTATGAGCATAGCCGCAATAGCCGCCAATATCACCTGACCGTTCACATAGCCCCTCACAACCTTATTCATATCTGTCGCCAAGCGGTGAGTGTCCTCACGGCGAGCTACCGGTAGCAGCCCCTCAAGCAGCTTACCCCACTTTGGACCCTCTACGAGCATCATTATTGTCAACACGAGCACAGTTAGCGTTGCAAAAATACTACTACCTATCTTTGAGACAGCCGTTACCGCAGAGCTACCCACGTCATCGAGGCGCGTCGATAGCTGAGAAGAAAGCTTTTCAACTTGAGGTTCAAGGTTATATTTCTCAACAAAAGCTCCCAAAGCACCCTCACCATTGCGTGTTTGATCAATGAGTTGAGGCAAGTCACTCAGAAAGCCAGCCGTTTGCTTGGTTATAGGCGGCACAACAGCTGCCAGGAAACCAATGAGCGCCAAGAGAATTAGGCCAATTGATATGCCTGTGGCCAAACTACGGCGATTTTTCTTTTTGGCGGGAAGTCGCTTCGCCAACCATTGCACAGGACTATTCAGAGCAAGGCTTAAGAAAAAGGCGACACCGATGAGCGTGAGCGTGCCAGCGCTTTGCTTTACCGCAAAGAATAGCAAAACCGCAAGAACTGTGAGCCCAATTACTCTTAAGATTGTGTGGGTTGATATTGTAACTGCGAAATCTGAATTTTCTTTGGGAAATAATCGTGCCATAGTCTGTATTATGTCACGACTGCCTGCGTTTTTGCAAAGCATGGGCGTATAAATCTTCAATTTTCGGCCCAATAACATCTACGTCAAATTGCTTTACATACGATTGCTGCTTTTTGGCCATAGTTAGTCGACCCGTATCGTCATCGATCCACCGTGCAAGTAAACGCGCAAACGCGGCAGTGTCCCGAGGGTTAAACAATTGTTTCTTGTCTGCCACCACCGAAGCATAGCCAAGATTATCGCCAGCCAGAACAACACCCCGGCTCGCCGCCATCCCCTCGAGCAAGCTTATGCCAAAACTTTCACCAGTTGTACTTGGAAATACGACTATATCACCGCTGGCGAGTAGCTTTGCTTTTTCTGATTCATCAACAAAGCCCGGGAATATAACCTTATCTGTTATTTTGTTATCCCGGGTAAATTGTTCCAGTTTTGGCCGAAGGAAACCCTTGCCAGCAATAATCACTTCATATGGGGTACTTGTTAGGTTTTGGCGCTCAATCTCAGCTACCGCACGGACAAGCTCAAACGGTCCCTTACGCTCAACCAACCTGCCGAGATACACTATTCGCCTCACAGCATGCTTCGCCGGTTTCCCGCGCCGCGCCACAGAGAACGCATCGTGATGGAATGGATTGGCCACCACAATACTCGTAAATCCGAAAAATCGCCCAGCAAATACCTGTGTCGGTTCAGATACAGCCATCAGGGCATCAAAACGCTGAGCGGTCGCGGTATTTATTTTACCAAGAACATTACTTGCAAACTGAGCTAAACGGCTATAGGGTAAAATGTGAAATGTCCCAACCACAGCAACATTTGGCCCAACAACGCGAATGAGTTTTCCCGCTAGAAAAGGGCTGTATGGCACTTGTACATGGAGGATATCGAGTTCCAGACGTGCAACTAAACGACGAAGCTTACCTTGGTTTGCTGGAAGTGGTATTGATAACTGATTGCCGTTAAAGCGCACCTTCATATTACGACTGAGGCTATGAATATTTTCTATGTCCGTACGTACTGTTGAGCCCGCCAGATAGTGCACCTGGTGACCACGCTCCCGCATCCATTCACCGACACAACGGACGTACTGCTGTACGCCGTCAGTGCTATCAAGCGAGTCATCAATCACTAAACCAATCTTCACGCTTGCTCCTTGGTTTTATAGTTGATTTTTTATTGCATCTTCATACGCTGCCAGATACAGCGCAGCGACCTTATGGTACTCAAACTGTTTCCCATGTTTTTTCGCCCATTTTTTCCACCGATCGCGAATGCCGACATCATTGAGCAGTAACTCCATACGGTGAGCAAACTCTTTACTATCCCGCGGGTCAACTAACGATAACTGGCCAAGGCCAGTCATGACACTCTCGTACCCTGGGTTGTTGCCTGCAACCGTGACTAAACCACTTGCCATGGCCTCCAACAGGACAATACCAAAGCTTTCGCCGTAAATCGCCGGCGAGCAAAAAAGGTCAGCGCTGTGAAGAAGTTGTAGCTTAGTATGATCATCTATATAGCCGAGGAACGCGACGTTACTGAGGCCTAACTCTTCGGCCAACTCCTCTGTTTTTACTCTGTCCACCCCATCGCCAGCAATGATGAGACGCGCATCTGGCTGCCGATCTTGCAGTACCTGAAAGGCTCTGAGCAGATATTTCACACCTTTACGCTTTTCTAGCCGACCAATGTAAAGAATAGTTTTACCATTCGGGACATCAGCAAGGTGGGCAGGGTGACGATAGTGACCTGTGTTGATACCATTGGGGATAATTTGTATCGGTTCATTGGTCAAGCTTCGAAGGTACTCTGCGGCTGCTTCAGAAACCGCCGTGAAAGAATCTATATAGCGTATAAGCGGCTTCGTGTAAGGTGTCACCACCCGCATGAGCGCCCTACTGGCAATTGTTTCTGGTAGCTTGGCATGTACGGTTGCAACATTCACACAAGTGCTTCGGCTAAGAATCTGCCGGCTTAGTACCGGAACCCATGGTTCATGAAAATGAAGCACATCAAACTTTTCATACTCTAGCAAACTATCTATTTCATCAGTGAGCACGCTCGCGCTAACTTGGGTTGTTGTAGCCAGCGGTGATTTAAAATCGGTTGCCGTTCCCAAGAAAATAACGCGGTGATCACGGAATGTGTACGGTTCTTTCGGCTGCGGCGTAATAATTACCGCATCGTGACCTAGCTTAGTAAACTCAAGCTGAAGCGCTTTTACAACTTCCTGAACTCCACCGCCACGCGTGATGTTATAGGGACAAACCAGTCCAATTTTCATAATTGTAGATTAGTATAGCATTTTTAGCGTTTCAGACATATCGTGCGGGGCATTCTCTTACGCTCCCTGTTTACGAGCAAGCTGCTTGCGAAGCTGTGGCGGAAGCATAACGCTGAGCTCATTTTTGTCGCCAAGGATACTCGGAGTATGGGCGGGTGATTTCATGATAACACCCTCATAAGTCCGGTAAACAACCCGCATATGCTGTTCAACAATAGCATTGTCAAAATAGTGGTCGCCACTAGATTGCACATGCCAAACCGGTAGATTAATCTGCACCTGGCAATTGTCAATTTCGAGAAACTCGCTGGTCGTGCGCCAATGCGTCCGTACATCGTTGATCTGCCACAGTCTCACTTCATAGTCCATCAGTCTCTTGAAATCATCACGCTCCATTGCAATAAAACGACGCCGTCCAGCAGGCAGCCGCACATACACGTTTTTGATGACAAATGTATTTAGTGCTAGATAACGAATAAGATAAGACACCGGTGCCGCACCCATGATACGAGTAATTATGTGGTAATCAACGCGCCGTTTTGGTGGAAACAAGAAATCATCTTTGTGCATAAAACCGACGATACTGACAACAAAATCCACTTTTTTCGCTAGCTCAGGATACCTCTGCAACATGCGAGTAATGACCAGAAACCCGAATGAAATCCCCATGAGCGTCACACGATGTCGTTTATAGTACATTTTGATAAATGCAGCTAAGTAGTCTGCATATGCATCAATGGTCGGTTGCTTGCCGATTTTGAAAAAGCTATCCATCCCCCCAAAACCGGGTAAATCCGGAGCAGTGATATTGCCGTAAGACTGGAGGTTCTGAACGAGACCCCACCATCGTTCCAGCTGGGCATGATGGCCATACAGCAATAAAATTTCGCGCTTTCGACGATTGGACGAAGGTACTCTGAGCAAGCGTCCGCGCATGCCATTCACATGCAGCGGCTCGATGAAATCGGTCGGGTTTGTCTGGTTTTTCATACTGTATTGTCATGTACTATACGACGTAATACCACCGGTAGCAAGTAGTTCTAGGTGTGCAAACCCAAACAAGACGGCTTTCCGAACTTTTCGCTCATTCTTTTCGGCCGAAAACTTTCGGAAAGCTGTGTCATTTTAGGTATACTACAGACATCATGCCTAAGAAAATTCTCATTGCGATACTAGGAGTTGCTGCTATTGTCTTCGCCGCCTATACTCTCACCCCACAATACAACTCCGTTCAGGCTCCCGTAATACCAATTAACCAGCCAAAAACCAAAGTAAAGCAAGTTGAGCTTGTGCTACCAAATGCCTCACCAATTACTGCGCGTGTCGAAGACTACAATCAACCGACAAGTCTGTGGGCAGTCGTAAGCAAAGAACACCCGTTGCCCGATGCCCACTTTGTACCCGCAGGCTTAGCAGTCCCGCCCGTTAGAACGCGCATCGACAAATCCATCGCTGAACAGTCGCTGCGCTCCGATATTGAACCCGACGTCATAGCGCTATTTGGTGCTGCAGAAGCAGCCGGACACAGTGTAATGGTTGCCAGTGGTTATCGTTCCTACGAACAGCAACAGATCTATTTCACGAGTTACTCCCGTCAGTACGGAGAAGAAGCCGCAAACAAATTTAGCGCGCGGCCTGGTCAAAGCGAGCACCAAACTGGTTTGGCTTTTGACGTCAGTCTTACCTCGCGTGAGTGTTACTTAGAAATATGCTTCTCAGAACGCGAAGCAGGGAAGTGGTTCGCAGCCCATTCCTACGAATACGGCTTTATCCTCCGCTATCCAGAAGATAAAACCGCAATAACCCAGTACCAGTACGAACCATGGCACTTCCGCTACGTCGGCCGCGACCTTGCAAAAGCTCTTCATGACAGCAAGCTCACACTCGACGAAGCATGCCCATATTTGCAAGCTGCCCTCACCGAAATGAAAGCCCGCGGCGCCGCGAACTGATGCATGATGCTAGGGCTTAGGGCGTAGGGCTTAGGGCGTAGGTTTTGAAACCTAAAGTTTTGGAAAAATGTTTCACTTCAAAGCAGAGAAGGGTCGGGTCGCCGCCAGAGCCGAGGATACGGTCGAAACTGACTTCCCGTCCTCCTCGGTGTACTTTGTTTCTTTCTAACAAGAGAAAGAAGGAATAGAAAAAATACGAATTGAACTCTCTAAACTATGGCTTAACCTCTACACCCGTGTCGCTGCCTAGTGTGGTTTTCACATAGGTTTCTCGCTCACTTGCGCTATATTCCTGTCCAAACATATCACGCACCGCCGTGCCGCTTTGGCTCAGCGACCTGAGCTGCAAATTACTTCGCGTATTCAATCGCTGTGCCGCCCTATCACCAGTTGACCAATCATAGCTCATGTAGGTAATCTGCGCCGTTGGCTGCTCAACTATCAATCCGCCTTGTGGTTGCTTCTTCAGTGTAAACCCGGCTATTATGCCCGTGAGCTCGTTTACCTGCAGCTGAGACGACAGCATATTGCCTATGCTATACCAAACGAATGTTTTCCTACCGTCTGCAGCAGTAACGTACGTCGCTTTCTGAATTACATGAGGCCCAGTACCTATGACAACATCCGCACCATTATCTGCAAAAAGTTGAGCCGCGGCTGTCTGGTCAGGGTTCACAGCATTGGAATTTTCCGTACCCCAGTGGGCCGATACAATCACAGCATCCGCATTAGCCCGTGCGCGACCTAATAGTCGCTCAACTAAATCTGTATTGTGGTAGATGTTCAATCCATATGGGGTATAGTTTTCGTTGTTGCTGTAGTCGGCAAAGGCCAAGAATGCTACCGTCACCCCATTTTTGGTAAAATACCGCACTGTCATCTGTTCCTCGGGAGTACGATTTGCCCCAGCAAAAGCCAATGGTTTCAATTCTTCCCATACGGCGTTGTTAGCATCTATCGCGGCTTGACCTTTATCATTAATGTGATTATTCGCCAGGTTGATGACGTTACATCCCGCGCCTGCCGTAAGATCATGAGCAAACTCTGTCGGCGCATTAAAGCTAGGGTACCCGCTTATGCCAAATTCTTTGCCCACCGTCAGCCCTTCGGCATTACAAAACACCGCATCTGCCTCGGTATAGAGCGGTCGAATAGCTGAAAAATACGGTTTGAAGTCATAGCTTCCATCTGCCACTTTTGCCTGTGTTACCACGGAATCATGCGCCAGCATGTCGCCCATAGCCGCAAAAAGTAAGTACACCGCTCGGTTCAACCTTTTTGACAGTTTTTTGTAGCGTTGGGGACGGCCTAGACGCAGGTGGGTCTGACCTGCCTACCAACAACCATGCTCCAGTCCCGACTACAGCAAAGCCCAGCCCCAGTGCCCCCAAGCCTTCCATCCCGGCCATTTCATATTAGTAGTATAGATTGATTATCAGAATAAGTAAAAATTGTGGCTAAGGTATGAGATCTAGTAAATGTAATGGTTCTAGATTAGCTGTTAGCTTCTGGATATTATTACATACACAATTTCAGCTTCTTTAAAGTCCAAAGTAGAAGTATAATCTTTTGTTGGAATTCTAACTGTAACTATGTATCTTTCATCGCTGGCTCCACTTTTGCTAAAGCTAAACTCTTCCGAGCATTCAGCAGGCTGAATAGTAAATTCTTCGCGTGATATTTTCGGCAAAATCGCATCACAAACGTCTTTCACTTTGGTATTTTTGCAGGAGTAATGCTTACTTAGTCTTGCCTGTACGTCTAAACTATTACCTTGGAAATATTGCCCGGTTTCCGTACAGCCACTTGGTAGTGATACCAGTTTGGATTTTTGAATGAAGAATTCTTTTGTTTTATTTTCGTTTAATCCATTAACAAGGCTGGCAATAATAAGAAACACAACTAAACTCAAAAATGCTACTCAAAAAAAGCATAACTTTTTTCATAGTCTTCATGATGCGAAATTTTACCCCATGCTTAGTTAGAATGCAATTAGTGTAAAAATTTTATACCCCCAGATTTTTGAAAATGACTTAGAAATATGTGAATGTCTTAGATACTTGTCTTCCATCCGTTAGAAGCACACTACATGGCTTCTGAACTAGTCTTGAACCTATCTTATTTAGTAACTCGTCTGATAAGACATGTTGATGAAGAAACGAGGAATATGTTCCTCTTGTCTCATCTAGCTGAGTCTTTGCCACATTTAAAAAGCATCTACATCGCTATATCTAGAATAATCGGACACTATCTTCTCTGTAAAACTTCATGGCTGGGGATGAGGGACGATTATAGAACTTTGATCGGACTAGATAGCCTAGGCGTCGGCGAACGAGATGACGATGATGAGGACGTGGATAATAGCGATGTTTAAGCGACTATTCTCCAACAGCCTTGATACAGCCGCGCTATGCACTTCACGACTATTTGATAACGAAACATTCTACAAAGCGTTCATCGGAGATCTTCGGCGCGCAAACCAAAACATATATATTGAGAGCCCGTTCATAACAACAAAGCGAATAGATATGCTTTTGCCCATATTGAGGCAAGCACGACAAAGAGGGATTCAAATTACAGTAAACACGCGACCTCCGAATGAACACGATGGCAAATATATCGACCAGGCATACAAAGCCGTGCAGGATATGCAGAGCATCGGCATAACGGTGTTGTATACGGTTAAACACCATCGGAAGATCGCTATCATTGACAATGAGATTCTGTGGGAAGGAAGCCTTAATATATTATCTCAAAGTGACAGTTGCGAAATAATGCGCCGATCGGTTTCGAGCTCACTAGTCCGCCAAATGAAGAAGCACATTAGATGTCCTAATTAGTAAAATGAATCAACGGTATGGCTATAGAATTGATTTTTGTAACGTTTCAAAGGTGCTTATTTCTGCTTTGTAATCTTCCTGTGAAGTCTCGCGCAGCTTAACTAACTCGCCATACCCTATTTTTGCACCTTCAAGTTTCATTAGATCAGTGGCTTTTTTATGATGCTCTATTAATAGGGCTAAAAATGTTGTGTCTACGCTTTCGCCGCTCGATAACCGATATTTTCCAACATCAAGATGAGGTAACATGCCAGAAAACGTTGGGTAACCATTACAGCCACCTGTTTCCGGGAAATCGGTAATATTCAAGTAGCTTTCTTCCCATGAAGTGAGCAGTGCCGTATAGACGTTTGCTCGTTCCGTTTCCTGTGAGCTTACTTGCTCGGCTAGTTGTCGTATTTCTGGCCTGGTTGCATCAATTTTTGCTTTGTCGGCAATCATGGCACCTAATTGGTGATGGATTAATTTCTTTTGGGCATAATCAACGTCGCTAAAATCATGAGCATGAGGGTCTCTGGACTCAGCTACTTTCGCCTGTGTCTTGCTAGTGGCAACTTTAGTAGGTGTCTGTTTGTTGCTAATGAAATCTTGAATGGTGGGCGTAAGATAAGTGGCTCCAGTAATTAGGATTAGTAAAGCCCCGCCCACCAGCACCTTGCGCATATGCCTTTAGAATCCCCACTTTTGTTGCCAACTCTTCATGTCAGCAATTTCTTTTTCTTGTGCAGAAATGACCGCTTGTGCTAAATCTTTCACTTCCTGATGCTTGGCGTTTGTATCTGCATATTTCGACATATCAACCGCTTGTTGATGATGCAGAATCATCTGTTTTAAAAATTCTTTGTCGTAGGCTTCGCCACTCAAACCGTTTAGCTTTGCCTCCATATTGGCCATATCGTCGCCCATACTACCGCTTGATTCCATCATATGGCCTGCATGCGGGTTACTGATATCAGTTGTTGAATACTCCCATTCCTGTTGCCAATCCATCATTTGTTGAACCTCAGTAGCTTGAGAAGAAAGTATCGCATCAGCTAGGGTTCGAATTTCTGATTTTGTTGCCAGCTCTCGGGCTTGGCTTGCCATGTTGAGGGCGCCTTGATGATGTGCAATCATATCAGTTAGGTATGCTTTGTCGAACTGATCGCCCGTCATGCTGGCATACATACTGCCTGTTTGACTACCTGACTGAGAATTTTGACCTGTTTCAGTAGAAGAGTTCAACATATTCTGTGATTTATTGTTCAGAAGCAATATTACAACTAACAACAGTATAATTATCAACCCAAAGGCTACAAATTGAGTTTTTTCATGTTTTCCTCCTATGCGTGAATGGTTTGAGCAAATTGCTCTTCATTAGTTAGTTTTACGCTAGCCTTAAAGGAAGACTCGCAGCCACTCGCACAAAAATGGTACTGTTTACCGTTTTTATCAATATGCGAAAATGCTTTCGAAGCGCTGAATCGCATGCCGCAAACTGGATCAGTGACAATTGGGAACAAGGAATTGCTATCAAAAGGCGCATCAATACGGTGGGTCTTGCGAAGAAAGTCATGGATTGTTCGAATCGCGACTGCGATACTATCATCGGCAAGGCTATAAAAAGATTCACGCCCTTTCTTTCGTACTTCAACAAGATGTTGTGCGCGGAGAAGGGTGAGATGTTGTGAGAGATTTGCCTGTCGGAGACCTAGCATGTCAGTCATCTCACCAACGTTTAGCTTACGGTTTTCTAGTAAAAGAAGTATCTCAAGCCGTTTCTGGTTACCAATAAGTTTAAAGATTTCTTCTTGGATAGATAATATATCACTGCTCATGTCACTAAGTGTACCATAATATACATATATGCGCACTATTGAATATGTTATTTATTTGGAGTATATTTGTGAGTAGGATGCACACTATGTTAAATAAACTACACATTAACCGACTTCTTTTACCCATCGTAGTTGCGATTTCTATTATCATACCTGCCATTGCAGGCTCACCGACGTTCGCTATGTCATCAATGGACGATATGGGTCATTCAGACGTAGATATTGTCAGCTGCATGAATCAGCATCAAGCCCCTACTCCGCCTACAGCAAAAGAGATAGATCAACTTAAAAATGACGATGATGACGGCGCTCCTCAAGAGTCGTCATACTATTTGAGCATCTCTACCGACTATGCCGAACCTAAAAAGCAGAAAACGAACCGAATTACCTCATCGTCATTCCGACCGCCAGACATAGTAATTCTGACTGAAAATCTGCGTATTTAGACCAACCTTCTTTGACTGTATCTATTAACTACAAAGAAGGAACTACTATGGAATCATTAAAAATAAATCTTCGTACAAGGCGTCAGCGATGACAAAACATAAATCATCTCGAAGGAATCGACTCATGCAGCGAGACGACGATTCGCAATCGCACGCCCTCGAAAAACTGTGCCAATCAAAGGCATGCACTGCGCATCATGTGAGCTACTCATAGCTGAGGAGCTAGAATCAATCCCTAGTGTTACTTCCGCTAGAGCAAGCCTCAAATCTAACTCAGCAACAATAATCAGCGTGGAACAAGTATCAGATAAGGATATTGAGAGAGCCGTGCAGGCTGCAGGATATGAAGTTGGGTACGAAAGTGAACAAAAGCCTCTCTTCACACGTAACGAGCGAATTTGGAAAGATTTTGCGATTGGCATCATAGTCGTTCTGGGACTATATGTGCTCTTTCAGGTATTTGGAATAGATAAATTAACCTCCTCTACAACCAGTAATAGCAGCACCGGGACGATGGCACTTTTGGTAGGATTGACTGCAGGGTTCTCAACCTGCATGGCTCTGATCGGCGGCCTTGTCATAAGCGTTGCTTCTAAATATGCCGAGAACCACCCAACCGAGACAGCGTTACAGAAATTCCGTCCACATTTATTTTTCAATGCTGGTCGGATAGTCTCATTCATCGCATTCGGTGCATTCATTGGCGCGATTGGCTCAGCGTTTGCACTCAAGGGTACATTGCTCGGTCTTATCACGATTGCCGTCGGGGCTGTCATGCTGGTACTCGGGTTGCAACTGACAGAGATATTCCCGCGGATAACGCGTGGGCTCACCCTGCCGAGTGGCCTTGCCAAAAAAAAGCATACACACTCGAAAAGAACGTGAGTATAGCCACAAAAACGCGTTTCTAATGGGAGCGGCCACTTTCTTTCTGCCGTGTGGTTTCACACAGGCCATGCAGTTATTTGCCGTGAGTACGGGGAATCCATTGCAGGCAGCGGTAATTATGGGTGCATTTGCGATTGGTACAACTCCGGGACTATTAACCCTAGGTGGTCTTACGTCAGTAGTTAAGGGAGCATTTGCACAGCGGTTCTTTCGCATAGTTGGAGTGGTCGTTGTCGCAATGGCACTGATCAATTTCACAAACGGGTTTACTCTCGCTGGTCTCAATCGATTCCTCGATAGCTCAAAGCCGATGGTAAATACGGCAGTACAGCAGGAGTCCTCCGAAGGCTCAGTAATCTTAAATACGACATTTAAACTGAAAGAAGATATTGCCCCGAGCACATTTACCGCCAAGGCAGGACAAAAAACAACCCTAGTGGTTGATGTGAAAGAGGATGGCCAAGGTTGTATGAGTACGATCATGATCATCGGTCTCGACGATAGCCCGCAGTATTTGAAGAAGGGTAAGAAGATAGAATTAACTTTTACCGCAACAAAACCAGGCACCTATACAATTGCGTGTGCCATGGGTGTGCCTCGCGGTTCAATAACAGTAACGGAGTAAAGGACGAATATGACGAGTCAAACATTTACTATCAGTGGCATGACATGCGAGGCATGCGCGAAACTGACGACAAAACGAATAAAGAATATTAACGGCGTGCTTGATGCACAGGTAGATCTAGAAACCAAAACAGCAAATGTTCAGGCCGAACGACCTATCACCGCCCAAGAAATTAACACTGCTTTTGGTGATAGCAGCTACCGAGCTGAGGATAAATAATTATGAAAACAATACAGCTATCAGTTCCTAAGATGCACTGTGAGTCCTGCGAAAAGCTCATCGCATCGGAACTAGAAGACTTACCTGGAATTCACCACTCCACCATAACTACCACAGATAAGGGTGGCGAAGTAATGTTTGACGAGAAAGTCGTAAATGAAGACGGTATACTTTCTGCAGTAAAAACTGCGGGGTACGACGCCTCTATAGTTAGTGGCAAATCGCTGTCGGCGAGCCCTTCAGATTCATCAGCTAGCGAAACTATCGACATACCGGCGAAGCATCCACAGCATGTGAAAGTTGAACTGCAAACTGTTGCCGATGGCACTGTTTCCCTTGATTCAAACGGAAAACCAGTATTTATCGGTAAAATGAGCGACACGAAATCAATTACCATAGATGGAAAAGATCACGATATTGACGAGAATACACCGTCAAAACAAGCGGTGGCTGCAACCAGCATCGTGCAGGCCCTATCATCCATCTTTATGCCAAAAAATAAAGCTGATAGTGCGCCACAACCATCAGCACCCATCCAACTTCCTCAACCAGTTTCGCAAGGATCTGCGACATCAAGATTGGCAATTTATGGCATGCACTGCTCGTCGTGTGCGGGTATTATTGAAAAGCAACTGTCTAAAGTACCCGGTGTTTCCAAGGCGAATGTCAATTTTGCTGCTGAGAAGGCACTCGTAAATACGGATGGTTCTGTGCAGCCCGTTGCGCTTCTCGACGCGGTTAAAAAGGCTGGGTATCGCGCCGAAATGCTCGACAGCGAAGAAGCAGAAGCAAAAGAGAAGATGAACCGAGCACATGCTATAACCAGCCTTCGCAATAAGTTTCTCATTAGTATGGTGCTGAGTTTGCCCATGCTCTACTTCATGTTGCTGGATTTCTTTCCGGCTTTGCCTGGTGGCCAGACACTGCCACCCTATTTTGCTATCGTATCACTTATCTTGACGCTTCCTATCCAGTTCATTATCGGTGCCGGATTCTATAAAGGAATGTGGTCTGGCTTCAAGATGAAGACATTTAACATGGATAGTCTTATTGCTATTGGTACATCGACAGCATTTTTCTATAGCTTAATCTACTTCATTATCTATGCAGTGACAAACCAGTCACTGATAGGACTGAATGGTGAAAAGATTCCCGAGCAGTATTTTGAAACCGCTGCATTTCTGATCACGTTTGTTATCTTGGGAAAGTGGCTTGAGGCCCGTGCTAAAAATAGAACATCTGATGCCATCAAAAAGTTGATGGGGATGCAGGCCAAAACCGCGCGTGTTATACGTGACGGCGTGACCATCGATATACCCATTGACCAAGTAGTAAATGGCGAGACGATTCTTGTTCGTCCTGGTGAAAAAGTTCCGGTAGATGGCGTGATCAGTAAAGGTACATCTGCGGTTGACGAATCCATGATAACTGGTGAAAGTTTACCCGTTGAAAAAATAGTTGGAAATACTGTCGTTGGGGCAACGATCAATAAAACTGGAAGTTTTGAATTCACAGCAACCCGTGTCGGAAGCGAAACTACCCTGTCTCGTATCATTCGCCTCATCGAAGATGCGCAGGGCTCCAAGGCGCCGATTCAGGGCTTTGCAGACCGTATCTCATCGTGGTTTGTCCCGGCAGTCATCGGCATAGCCATTCTGACTTTCGTCGTGTGGTATTTTCTGCTCGGAGCAACATTCGCCTATGCAATCATGGCGTTTACTGCAGTAATAGTCATCGCGTGTCCATGTGCGCTGGGATTAGCTACACCAACAGCCCTGATGGTGGGTACAGGTAAGGCTGCTGAGAATGGCATTCTTATCAAAGGTGGAGAACCATTAGAAATTGCCTGTAAGGTTAACACCATAGTTTTTGACAAAACAGGTACGCTCACAAACGGTAAGCCAGAAGTAACAGACATCATTGCATTGGGCGCATTTGACGAGGATGACGTGCTTCAGATTGCTGCCAGCATAGAGAAAGCCAGCGAGCACCCGCTTGCCGAAGCGATTTACCGTCACACAGAAGAAGAAGGCGTAACGCTAATTGAAACAAACGGGTTCGAGGCTATCCCTGGCCATGGGGTTAAAGCGAAACTACATGATAAATGGTACTATTTTGGCAATCGTCGACTGGTGACCGAAAAGCTCGGGCTAGCGCTGGATCGTCTTGAGAAAAAAATTGAACGGCTTGAGACTGGGGGGAAGACCGCAATGATCCTCGCTACGGAGACTGAAATCGTAGGTGTAATTGCCGTTGCGGACACAGTCAAAGAGACCTCTAAAGCGGCTATTGACGCTCTTCATGCTCGAGACATAGAGACTTGGATGATTACGGGAGATAATAAACGAACCGCACAGGCTATTGCTGCTCAAGTAGGCATAACCAATGTACTTGCTGAAGTGTTGCCAGAGGACAAGGCTACAAATATTGTGCGTATTCAGCAGGGCGGTAAAGTTGTTGCGATGGTAGGTGATGGCATAAACGATGCGCCTGCACTTGCACAAGCTGATCTGGGTATAGCTATGGGGAATGGCACTGATGTCGCCATGGAAGCTGGCGGCATTGTCATCATCAAAAACGACCTGCGCGATGTGGCAGAGGCGATCCAGATCTCTAAGGCGACAGTTAGCAAAATTCGTCAGAATTTGTTCTTCGCCTTGTTCTACAACGTTGTTGGTATACCTATAGCCGCCCGAGTATTTGCATTTGCGGGGCTAGTATTGAGACCCGAGCTCGCTGGAATTGCAATGGCGCTTAGCTCGATATCGGTGGTTACAAACTCGTTAACATTGCGTACCTATCGACCAGGTAAACGAAATTGGATCTCAGCCGTCGCTCCTATAGTAATGGCCGTGCTGTTCACTGCCTTGTTTATATCGTTTGCGAAACTGAGTTCTGAGATGGATGCACAAGGGGCAATGTCAGCTAATAGCGCAACCGTGTCAATCGAAAGTCAAAAGTCTATAAATGACACTATTGCCAGTAGCGAAAATGTCGTTGCCTTCACCGAAAACGAAACGCCTAAGCTGTTTGCGTCGGTGTCGTCACTGCCTGGCTCATTTCAGGTAGAAAGTGGAACAAGTGAGTTGACGGGGCAAAGCGTCGTCATAGGAAGCAGTGAAGCGAAGATGATGAAAGAAGAAGGTCTGTTCAAGAATGTTGGAGATGTACTGCCAGACTTGTTCGGGGCAAAAAATGTCACCGTGCGGGGCATATTGAAACCAACTGGCACCCTTGCGGATTCATATCATTTCTTGTCACCAAATTCATTTAAGGATATTGAAAATGCCGCCCGCTTACAAGTTGTCGATGAAACCAATGGCACTACCAAGATGTTCTACTTCATAGAAGGCCTGGTACCCGAGAAGCTCAAAGACGATATAAAATCTACGGTACCTGCAATAATCGGTGATACAACATACTACCCTATGTATGTCGGATACGCTGAAGCCAAGATGATGAGAGAAAACAAATTGTTTGCCAATGATGGAGATACGATCAAAGACTTCTTCGGCAATAATGTCATTGTTTACACATTGCCAGAAACAAAGACCGAACTAGATAATATGCACTTTGTTGATTCAAGTTTCGTAGTTACTGAATAGGTTTTTGCATAAATCGTTCTATATTTCAGGGGTCATATAGAACGTAACCAAACTATACCTAACATAAAAGCCAAACCACGACAGGGGTCGTGGTTTGGTTAAAATAGTTAAAACTAATTTGGCTGGGGTGAGGGATTCGAACCCCCGAATGCCAGGACCAAAACCTGGTGCCTTACCACTTGGCCAACCCCAATGATGTGAAATGTGCGGTGCGGGTCCGCCAACTGGTAATGTTTTGGTCCTGGACCGTTTGATTATTTACTCGCGCTTTCAGCGCTCAAACAGCTGGTGCCTTACCACTTGGCCAACCCCAATGATGTGAAATGTGCGGTGCGGGTCCGCCAACTGGTAATGTTTTGTCCAGGACCGTTTGATTATTTACTCGCGCTTTCAGCGCTCAAACAGCTGGTGCCTTACCACTTGGCCAACCCCCAATGATGTGAAATGTACGGTGCGGGTCCGCCAACTGGTAATGTTTTGGTCCAGGACCGTTTGAATATTTACTCGCGCTTTCAGCGCTCAAACAGCTGGTGCCTTACCACTTGATAACCCCAATGGCTACCGATATAGCTAGACGTAATTCTACCTGAGGGGTCGTTAAATTCAACCTTAGATCAAGTGTTTTCTATTTGCCGCAAACAAAGCTATGACTCCGGGTAGCATTGGGAGCCAGTAGGTAGCCAGGCGAAAGGCGAGGGCGATTGCTATGGCGGTGGTACCGGCCACACCGTAAGCCATGAAACCACCCACAAGCCCAGCTTCAACACCCGCAAGACCGCCTGGAGTCGGTACGGCCGCACCGAGCAAGACGCCACCTGTGTAGACGAGAAACAGCTGGGAAGGTCGAGCCACACGCCAAAATTACGAGCAGCCAAATGGAGGATGAGCACATTGGTGATCGTAAGAGCGCACAGTGCAGCGCAGCGTAAACGAGTCTGTGCGGCTGACGTTCATACCGACGCAGGCTAACTAGCAAGTTTCGCACAAAGCGAATTACTATGCGCCTAGCGCGCCGCATTAGCAGTGCCGCTCCAATCACGAAACCAATCCCAAGTAATACCCACCCCTGTTTTTGTGACCATCCCAGGTGTAACTGGCCAGCAGATCCAGCCACCAGAATAAACCCAAGCAAAAGTAAGTGAACACTCATTCCGAGGAGGTTATTGATACTTACCACCGCGGTTGCTTCTGCGACCGAATGGCGCCGTTTGTGTAGGTACAGGCCGTGCACGCCCAATCCGCCTAAGCCAGAGGGGATTAAACGATTTATAAACGCTGCTGCAAGCTCAACGATCAGTAGCTCCCGTAGCTTTAGCCGCCGGAAAGCCAAAAACCATACGAAAACACTGCGAGTAAAAAGGTAAGGCCAACCAAGGGAATCGCCAACCAGAAATCATCCAACGAAGCACTTTTTATTACCTTTATACTCTGTCCAAACGTTTCCCAGTTTTGCCAGACAAACACTGCTACCAGAGCAACGAAACCAAGCGAAACAACCGGACGAATCATTTTTTTCTCTAAACGAACCATAACCATATTCTACTCTATTCTATACCGAGTTCGACATGAGCATACTACAAAGGCCCTACTCGCCGTCAGCAGCGATGCGAGAGCGGCGCCTTTAGGGGTTGGGGAACTTTTGGCTGGATTTACTCCAGCCAAAAAGTGGGGAGGGCGAGCCCTCCACTTTTGAGGTCGACAGTTATGTTTAACCCAGACTATTCTATACCGAGTTCGACATAACCTATCGAACTCTCCACCCTCACTAAAGCTCGTCTATCGGCTCGTTCGCTTCGCTCATTGTAGTGTAGGGTATTTGCTAAACGTCTGGGGTGGTTATGTATTGATGAAACATGCTATAGCAGCACATGCGAGAGGGTCATGAAGGTGTTTAGTACCATCAGGACAAGCAGGGAGCGTTTGAAAACAATTTTAGCGATATCTTCACGGTCACGTCGCCAGCGGGGGCTGAACATGGGCTGCAACCAGTATAGACCTACGGCAACCGTCGCTAGGCCAAACATAAAGCCCGCGTGACCCCAGCGTGCCAGCAGGTAACAGGCGCTTATGAATACCAAACCAAAAACCGCATTTCCCATACAGTACGTGGGAGTCCATGTACGCCTGGCATAACTGGAATGTTTGCCGCTGTATAATCTGCAAGCCGTCGAATAGCAATGGCGTGAAAATGCGGCATTTGCCAGGCAAGCATAATGATAAAAAGCAGCCAGGCCGCCTCATCAAACCGGCCAGTCGCCGCTACGTAGCCAGCCAGCGGCGGTGTAGCACCAGGTAATGCGCCAATGAATGTTGCCCATGGGGTACGGCGCTTGGCGTAGCCATACACCATTGTGTACATAACAGCACCAAACAAACCAATCAACGCTGTGGGGACACCGGTAAGCCATAGCAGCAACACAAATCCTAGAGCATACAGCATCGCAGCGTAGATTCGTCCAACTCGAAGAGGAATGACACCTGTCACCGATGGCCGTTTAGCCGTACGTTTCATGCGTGCGTCTATGTCTGCATCGAGATAGTTATTGACCACACACGAGGCTGCAATGATTGCCGTCATGCCAGCAATCAAACCAAACAGAGCAGGCCACTTCACCACATCAGGTGAACCAACAAAAAACCCTCCGACACCAGCAAAAACATTGCCAAATACTATCCCGGGCTTCGCCACTATTACAAAGTCTTTTACTCTCATCCCATACCTCTTTCGTAATAATCAAAACGCCAGGACCACTGACTGAGCAATGACATGATGTCCGAAAGTCTCGGGAAAGCCCCTTGAGTCGTTGCGCAATTGAAATAGTGCCTGGTCTTTAATGCTTGAGTTTTGGTCATTTACTGTGAAAGGCTTTCGTCGTGTTCGACCATCTCAGTTATGTCACGAGGCATCATATTGTAGTCAAGGTTTTGCATAATCCAGATTGAACCAATCACCAAGCACAGTACCACAAACACGGTAAAGGCCCCAGCATACAGGTTTATTCGGACGCGGCGCTCTGTCGATACGTGCAAGAAAAACAAGACCTGCACTAGTATCTGCATAATGGCAGCAACAGCCAGGAGGCCAATCAGAACGCCACGGCTAAACACCACCTCTTCGGCTGCGCGGTACGCCCACACTAAGGCAAACGACGCCAGTGTCAGCACAACCGATAGCGCAAACCCAGCCACATACGTCGCCGCGCTTGCTTTTCGGAAATTTGGCAGTGGTTGGATGTGCTTTGACAATTTCATTTAGATAACCCCAGTAAGTAGACGATGGTGAATATACCAATCCAGACAATATCAAGGAAATGCCAAAACATCGTAAACATGGTAAGCCTGCTCATAAAGTCGACCGCTCAAACCACGTTTGTATATGTACAGCCAGGTGCCACCTAACCAGAGTAGTCCAGCAAAGATATGCAGCCCATGTGTACCGACTAGCCCAAAATACGACGATAGGAATGCACTCTGCGTCCAGCTATGGCCTTCCGCCACAAGCGTGCTAAACTCAAACAATTCCAAGCTGAGAAAGGCCACACCCAGCACACCTGTCGCCTCGAGCCAACGCAAAGTGTGTGTTCTATGTCCAGCGTGTGCCGCAAGCAATGCCATACCGCTCGCAAGGCTACTCAGCAGGAGCAACACTGTTTCTACGAGCACAAACGACAGGTCAAAGATGTCCTTGCCGTCCGGCCCGCCAGCCGTGCCTCCGCGCAGCACCATAAATGTTGCAAATAAACTCGCGAACAGCACGCAATCGGTCATGAGATATATCCAAAACCCGAGTGTTCCCTTCGTCTTATCTACGGCGGCGCCTCCAGCCTTTTTGGGTTCTTCTGTGCTCCAACGTGCAAAGCAGAAGTTTGAGGTCGTGCTTGGCTCATACCTGTCCTTTCGTCGCAGCCACATCGAGTCGTTTTGCCTCTGCCGCAGTCACATGGTACTCTGTATCTTCCTCAAAAGTACGGCGAATGAGCGTCACTACTATACCTAAAAGCACCAGCACCGCTAGCCACCACAGGTGCCAGATCACGGCAAACCCAAACAAACAAGCGAATGCGCCAATCCAGACACCCATGCCAGTATTTCGCGGAAGCTCAAATGCGGTGTACGGCCCGCTATACAGCGACCGCTTGGTTTGTTTTGCCTCCCAAAATGCGTCGCGGGCAGTGACGACAGGTAAACGCGCAAAGTTATAGTGCGGCGCAGGCGAGGGCACAGACCACTCAAGCGTGCGCCCTCCCCACGGATCACCGGTTTTATCTCGCAGTTCTCGGCGTTTCCATATGCTGTAGACCAGCTGAGCTACCTGCAACACCACACCGAGACCAATTATGAGTGTTCCGATACCCGATACAATAAACAGCGACTGCCAGCCCATGCTTGGGTCATAGTGATCAAGCCGCCTAGTCGCACCCATAAATCCAAGGATGTAAATGGGTATGAACGTGACCAAAAAGCCAACCACCCAACACGTCACCGCCGTCTTACCGAGCCGCTCATGCAATCGAAACCCAAAGATTTTGGGGAACCAGTAGGCGATTCCTGCAAGATAGCCAAACACCACGCCACTGATGATGGTATTGTGAAAATGCGCTACTAAGAACAGGCTGTTGTGTACCTGGAAATCTATTGCTGGTACCGCCAGAAGTACGCCAGTTGCTCCACCTATAAGAAAAGTCGTCACGAAGGCCATAAACCACCACATGGGCGTCATGAACTCTATGCGACCCTTGTACATTGTAAACAGCCAGTTGAACACTTTCACCCCAGTTGGGATGGCGATGACCATGGTCATGATGCCAAAAAACGCGTTCACATTGCCGCCCGCGCCCATAGTGAAAAAGTGGTGCGCCCACACCAGGAACGACAGCACTGTGATGCACATGAGCGCCCACACCATGCTGGTGTAGCCAAACAGTCGCTTGCGGCTTAAGGTCGCCACAATCTCGCTGTACATGCCAAATGCAGGCAGCACCAGTATGTACACCTCCGGGTGACCCCACGCCCAAATGAGGTTAATGTACATCATGGCATTGCCACCAAGGTCAGCCGTAAAATAGTGCATGCCCATTGCGCGGTCAAGTGAAAGCATAAATAGCGTTGCAGTGAGAATGGGGAATACCACCACCACGAGCATCATAGCGCCAAGCACACTCCAGGCGAAAATGGGCATCTTCATGAGTGACATGCCTTTAGCGCGAAGTTTCAAGATGGTCACGATGAAATTTATGCCACTCAGCAAACTACCCACTCCAGCGATTTGTATGCTCCACAGCCAGTAGTCTACACCGGGACCAGGGCTGTAGGCGAGCTCGCTCAACGGCGGGTAGGCCAGCCAGCCGACCGCACCAAACTCACCGAATACAAGCGAAAGATTTACCAACACCACACCAGCAAAATACAGGTAAAAACTGACGGAATTCAGTGTCGGGAAGGCAACATCGCGAGCACCAAGCATTAGCGGCAGAACGAGGTTAATGATGCCGAACATCAGCCCCATCGCCACAAAGAATATCATAATGGTGCCGTGCGCCGTGAATATCTGCTGAAAGTGCTCGGCATCGAGGAAGCCATCGGAATTACCGCTGGCAAGCGCTTGCTGGAGTTTCATCATTATCGCGTCGCCAAACCCACGCAAAAGCATCACCACCGATACGACAATGTACATCACACCGATACGCTTGGCGTCCTGCGTGGTCAACCACTCGCGCCACAGCCATTGCCACTTTTTGAAATATGTCAGAAGCGCCACTACCGTGAGTAGACCAAGTACCAGTCCTGCCTGGCCACCAAATTGCACCCAACCGTGCCAGAAATAGCTCCACTCCATCTTCCCAAGCAGATCAGCAAAAATCATCGTATACCTCCCTGGAGAGTCATGAGACATGAGTCATGAGTCATGAGTAATGGAGTACTTATGCGCGAAGCTTTTTGTCTCATGTCTCGTAAGTCATAGCTCATTGGTGCATGCCCTCCATGTGGTGCCCAATTTCATTCCATTACCCGCGCGGGATGGTGCTTTATTCTCTAATGCTTTCACTTCATTTGGCGCCGTACTATGCATATACTTCATGATAACATTGTCATAGACAGTCTGATCTTGCGCGCGAAAGTACGAAACCGTGTTCGTACTTGGTTTGGTGAGCATATCGTAACGCTCTTGTGTTAACTGCTCGTTAGCGTATGCAGTAGCTATCCACGAGTCAAAATCACGTGCGGTCATTGCCCGCGCCTTTAAACTTCATGTCGGCAAAGCCTTTACCGCTGATATTCGACGACATCCCCTGGTACACGCCCGGTACATCGGCCACCACGTGCAGTTTGGTCGACATGCCACTCATAACGTAAATTTGGCCTGCAAGCTGCGGTATCCAGAAGCTATTCATCGGCGCATCGCTCGTCATGGTGAATTCCACTGGTCGGCTAGCGGGGAAGGCCACTTCGTTCACGCTTGCGACACCTTGTTCAGGGTAGATAAACAGCCACTTCCATTGTAGCGCCACCACCTGCACTTGCAGTGGTTTTTGGCTGCTGGCAAGTGGCTTGAATGGGTCCAAACTATGGCTAGTCACCCACGTCACGACGGCGAGCACGCTAATGATGGCAATAGGTATACCCCACCAGAGCGCCTCATACCCTTTGTGCGTGTCCCACTCTGGCTTGTAATCTTGTTTGTGCCCCGCTCGGTACCGCCAGGCAAACGTAAATATCATGAAGTACACCGGCACCAGCACAAGCAGTGCCAGCGCCGTCGCAAATACCAGCAAATCGCGCTGCCGGTTCGCTATTTCACCGCGTGTCTGCAAAAGTGGAAACGAATGGTTCAGAGATAGCACCACAAGCAAACCTACCACGAGCGCCCCACCCACGAGCCACAAAACGGTCATTTTCGTCCGGGACACACGTGGAACAGCGGGGACTTTCACCCGGGACATATCCGCTGCAACTCGCTTAAACCCCTTCATCATGCTTACGCATAATTGTACACCAGCACATAGAAAGCGGCTATGCTTCTATGACATAAAGTTGTTTGGGAGCCGTTTCTCGGACAAACGGTAACTGGCAGGCAAGAACAACTACAGCGAAACGTGATGCTTGTAACTCAGGCGTGTGAAAAAAATTTGTGTTTTAGAAATGTTCTCGGATGTGGCTGTAGGAGTAATCCCACGTGGCGTCGGTTTTTTGTGGGTTGAAGATGTTTTCTGGGTCAAATATGTCTTTGACTTGTTTAAATAGCGCAAGCACAGGCTTTCCAAACTGAGCCTCGAGCCATGGGCCTCGCACCAAGCCATCATTGTGCTCACCGCTTAGGCTACCGCCGTACTTCAGTACAAGGTTATTGACTTCTCGCTGAGATGGCTCGATTTTTTTGCGCTCACGATCATCTTCAATTTTCATAAGTGGGATCACATGGAAGTTACCATCGCCCATATGCCCGGCTATTGTGGCAAACAATTTGTACTTTTTAATGATTTTCTGAAGTGCTGGAAGAAACTCAACCAAATGCTTCGGCGGCACAACAAAATCGTCGATGTACGGAGCTGTGTGCTTATCCTTCACCTTGCTGCGGAGTATCTGGAAACTGTATCGACGCATCACCCAGAACTTCTCACTTTTTCCTTCTGTAGGATCCTCTTCAAAACCATTTATCTCGTACCGAGCATGGAATTTGCCGAGGTCTCGGTGCAAGGCACTCACTTTGGCGCGAACTTCTTCCTCTGTCTCACCGTTGAACTCCACCATGAGAATGAGCTTTGGTACACCGCGCAGCAACTGCAAACCGTCGGGTATTAGGCTCCAGAGCAAATGCACAAACTTTTTGAACCCAAGCCGTTTATAAAAAGCAGGCATGAATCGCAGGCTCAAAAGCAGGGTTTGATCATCGAAACTCTCAAACGTGGCTGGTTTATGCTCGAGCACTTTCGGCACAATATCACCCAGATGCTTAATATTTTTCAGGAACAACACGAGTAGCCCTGAATGCGGCCTGGCAGGTACAAGCCGGAATGTGGTCTCAGTCACAAGCCCGAGCGTCCCTTCGAACCAACAATAAGCTGACCAAGGTCAAAGATACCCGTCTCACGATCCCATACTCGCCACAGCGAATAGCCCATGCTATTTTTAGTAACCCCAGGTTTGGCTTCTTTAATCATATCGTAGTGATCTTCGCAAAGGTTGTAGATACGCTGGTACAGTTTGCCCTCATAGTCACCCTGATTAATCTTGGCTTGAAGCTGTTTTTATTGAGCGGCTTAACTGTATACTCTTTGCCGTCGGCAAAACTACCTTTAGTTCAGTTACGAAATTCTCGACCTTGCCATACTCAAGCGATTTCTCTCCACCTGAGTTATTCGCCGTAATCCCACCAATCTGGCACATATCACGACTCGCCGGATACGAGGGCATGAGCACATGTTTCTTGAGCGTTTCACGTTCAAAATCGCGGTAGAATACACCAGGTTGAGCAGTACCACTCAGACCATTGATAGGTCCGATGTGCGTAAAATGTTTTGCAAAATCAACGATGATGGATTCATTGATAGCGCCACCTGCCATGTCTGTACCAGCAGCGCGGCCAGTGAGGAAAGCTCCGGATGTTTCTTTTTGTTCGAAGCCACAAACCGTACCAGCCGCTGGACATCGACGGCATCTTTTGGCTGCGCGACGAGCTGCGGCCGTAACTCAAACATACTAGCATCGTGACTATAGAATTCTTTTGCCTCGGGTGAATCATCGAGCCCACCCAAGAACCCATGCTTGACTAGTTTTTCTTTGAGCCCATCCATACGCTTAAGCTTAACACACGCGCAAACCAAGGAAAATAGCTAGCGTTGAGCTTATGCTTACTGATACAATGAGGTGAATATGACAGATGTAAAATCAGGTCCAAGACAAAAATCGTGATTGTAGGTGGGGGGTTTGGTGGCGTTCGGACTGCGCTTGAGCTTGCGAAACAGGTCCAACTTGAGGTGACGCTGGTTTCTGAAAGGCCAGATTTTTCTATTACCCAACCATGTACGAAACAGCGACTGGTGGGAGTAGCGAGCAGTCGACTGTACCACTTGAGCAAATATTTGGCGATGACCCGGTGCGGATTCTTATAGGAAAAGCCGACAAACTCGACAGAGCTAAAAAACAGTTGAAACTGGAAGGCATCGCCGCACCACTCCAGTACGACAAACTTGTCGTTGCGGTTGAGTTGTTACCAACTATTTCGGCATCCCTGGCCTTGCAGAAAACACCTACGGCATAAAAAGCATTGATGACGCCGAGCGTTTCAAACGACACCTCCACGCTCAACTCATCGCCGAGGACGAACCAGACCTCAACT
Source organism: Candidatus Saccharimonadota bacterium (assembly GCA_016699935.1). GTDB lineage: Bacteria > Patescibacteriota > Saccharimonadia > Saccharimonadales > UBA4665 > JAGXIT01. The sequence goes on along the minus strand of CP064992.1, from coordinate 988,496 downwards.
ACGTCATCGTCGGTGGCGGGCCTACCGGCATAGAATTGGCTGGGGCACTTGGCTCATACTTGCGTGATATCATGGCCAAACACGCCATTCGCAATCGAGCAGTCCACATCGATCTCGTTGAAGCCATGCCACACCTGATGCCACGCCTACCCAAACCTATCGGCCGTACCATAGAACGCCGACTCCGCAAACTTGGAGTCAAGCTGTATCTGAACAGTAAGGTCGAGGGTGCCAGCAGCGAAGAGCTCAATGTGTCGGGCAAACCAATCCGCAGCCACACCATCGTCTGGACAGCCGGAGTTGCAAACAATCCATTTTTCACCGATAAAGATTTCACGCTCAGTGCCCGAAAAAAGGTACTCGTCGATGAGTTTTTACGTGCCGAAGGCGACAAAGACATATTTGTCATAGGCGATAATGCCGAAACACCCTTCAGCGGTATGGCACAAACCGCGCTCTACGATGCAGAGTTCATCGCCCACAATTTTGCATGTGAACACGACGGACGGCCAAAGCTCGCGTACCGTCCGAAGGAACCTGCCTATGTCACACCGGTCGGGCCTGATTGGGCTTCGATGCTATGGAAAGATGTCCATATTCACGGTCGTATTGCTGCTTTGCTTAGATATGCCGCTGACTTTCACGCATATACCGATATCCTTTCACTGAAAGATGCTGCCGTCCAATGGACAAGCACCTTTGAGCGCGAAGACCTGTGTCCCGTTTGTAGCTCGGTCAACTAGCCCCTAACCTACAACCTCCACCACTCCAGCCTCAACCCATCAACGCTACCCACAATCTCTATAATACGGATCGAAAAGCATGCATATTCCAATAACTGAGACGTACGTCTATACTTATTGGAATGGGACGGAATGATACAACAAGTCAGGTGATAGATGAGATACTGAAGTTTGGTGTGTTTGGGCTAGCAGCGGGGGCAACAATGGTTGCGCCAAACATTATGATTGGGCTGAAGAAACCTCTTGACAGTCTGTTCCGACACCTAGACAAGCGAGAACGTGAACGAGAGGTTCGCCGGGTGCTGTACTACATGAAAGAGCAGGGCTATCTGGTCGGTGAGTATGAACATGGGTTGCAACTGACCGATAAGGCACGGAAGCGGCTTGCTCGCATAGAATCTGAGCTTGTCGCGATACCTCAACAAGTCTGGGATGGGTGGTGGCGAATCATCATCTACGACATCCCGAATGAGCTGCAATCGGCACGCCATGCCCTACAAAATGAATTGCGCCGTTATGGCTGCTACATACTGCAACGTAGTGTCTACATTACCCCATTTCCGTGTATCGACGATGTTCGTACACTTTCAGCACGATGTGGGGTTGACAGATACGTCACACAGTTTGAAGCCAAAAATCTCCCAAACGCTCCAGCAATGATTCGTCTTTTCAAAAAGAAATATCCAACCACAAAGTTTATACTATCCTGAATCAGAAGTACTCGTTCCATTAGCAGATCAAATCGAAGATATACTCAAGTTAAAATCAGTAGACTTAAATCCACTTCCCGCCTTTATGTTGATATTTGCCCCCCCGAACAAAAGGCTTAAGATTTTGTTCCAATAACTGAGACGTACGTATAGGTTATTGGAATTGCTATACTATAAAGTAGGGAACAATTGGGGCTTGGAAGAAAGAGTAGACATGAGTACGTTTCGGGAAGTATATATGGGGTTAAACTCGGCTCAACGGGAGGCGGTGGATACCGTGTATGGGCCTGTGCTTATTATTGCAGGGCCGGGGACGGGTAAGACGCAGCTACTTAGCGCCCGCGTGGCACACATCCTCGAGGTGACAGATGCATTGTCGCAAAACATCCTCTGTCTGACATTTACCGAAAGCGGGGCTCAGAACATGCGCGAGCGACTTATGTCATTTATAGGACAAGCGGCCTACGATGTATCTATTGGCACCTACCACGCCTTTGGTAGCACCATCATTGGCCGGTTTCCAGAGTATTTCACAGACCTACGACTTGAACGCCCAGTCGATGAACTGGGTAAACGCCAAATCCTTGCGAGCATCATAGAAAATACCGACTACCAGAGTCCCATTAAACAAGTACGGCACCACTTGGGTGACCTTGTCTCAACCATTTCTGAAGTAAAGCGCGGGCTTCTTACGCCCAAAGACTTACGTAGTATCGCCGTAGCAAACACAGCAGTCATCGAACAAACAAAAGACGGTATAGGCGAGATACTTGCACCATATTCATCTCGCCTGCCGAGCAAAATATCCGCCGCCGAACCCATATTTCAGGCCGTAAGAGAGATATTGCATTTCACCACCCACCATCCACCATCCACCCACCAACACCTCGCTGGTCTGGCCGCGCACGAATTAGATGCCGCGCTTACACTAGCTTCTGAGGATTCTACGACCAAGCCACTGACGGCCTGGAAGAACAAGTGGCTAGTGAAAGACAGTGATAATCGTTTTATGCTGGTAGGTGAGCTTGAGGCAAAACGCATTGCTGCACTGGCAGATGTTTTAGAATCCTACCAGACGAAACTGGCCGAAAAGGGGCTGTACGATTTCGACGATATGATACTGCGTACCATAGACGTCCTTGAACGCCACGATGAACTACGGTTCACGCTGCAAGAGCAGTATCAATTCCTATTGCTGGATGAGTTCCAGGATACCAATGCCGCCCAACTCAAGTTGGTCGAACTCCTCACGAATAACCCCAGCCAAGAAGGCAAGCCGAATGTCCTGGCGGTCGGTGATGATGACCAGGCCATTTACGCATTTCAGGGCGCCGAAGCGAGCAACATGCTCGATTTCTATCGCATGTATACAGACGTCCGGGTGATATCCCTCTCTGATAATTACCGTTCCCGGGCGGAAATTCTCCAAACAACAGATCGTGTTTCAGGACAGATACAAGCACGTCTCCATCATCATTTTCCGGGCGTCACCAAGCAGATTCACGCGAAAAATGAATCACTTCCCGCAGTTCACATGGCACGACAAATCTATCAGAGCGCCGTCGCTGAGCGCACGGCTATTGCAGCATCTATCGCACAGTTGGTTGCAACTGGCACTAAACCGTCACAAATCGCCGTGCTTGCTCCGAAGCACAAATACCTTGAGCCGCTCGTTCCATACCTGCAAAACCGTGAGCTCGCCGTGGCCTATGAGAAACGAGAAAACATCTTGCAAGCCCCCGTCATTCGCGAGCTACTCACCATGAGCCGACTTGTCATGGCACTGCACTCCGGTGAACATCGCCTGGCGAACAGCCTCTGGCCAGAAGTGCTCAGTTACGATTTTTGGGATTTCTCAACCAGTGATATTTGGCGTATGTCTTGGAAGGCGAGCGACAAGCGCAAAACGTGGAGCGAACTGCTTCTTGGCTCGGTTGAGTTCAAACATGCCGCGATCCTGCTTCTAACACTTGCCGGAAAAGTCGAAACAGAATCTGTCGAGTACATGCTCGATGCGCTCATCGGCACCAGCGATGTCGCCACACACGACCGCGATCTGCCGAGCGTCCGGAGCCCTTTGCGGGATTACTACTTTACGCGACAGGGAGAAACGGTTTTGTACGAAACCGTCACACAACTCACCGTTATCCGTTCGCGGCTACGTGAGCATCAGACGGGCGTAGGCAAAGAACTAAGATTGCCCGACCTCCTGGAGTTTGTCGAGGCATATGAGACCGCCGAGCAACCAATGCTCAATACTAGCCCCTACAGCCAGTCAGCCGAAGCCATTCAGCTCATGACCGTATATAAGGCAAAAGGTCTCGAGTTTGACCACGTCTTTCTCGTCGCCTGCGATGATACCGTGTGGGGCTCCAAGGCACTCGGGATGGGTAATAAGCTTACCCTTCCGGCCAACCTCACCCATATTCGTCACGCTGGCAGTACGGACGACGAACGCCTGCGCCTCTTGTATGTGGCGATGACCCGGGCGAAATATGGGCTTCACCTCACGAGCCACGAACAGACATTTAGCGGCCGAAAGGCCGAGGCCGTAAAATACTTCGATGAATCGAGTGATGACAAAGGCGCTCGACGGACGCGAATATTGCCTGACGAACATCAGTTGGTCACTCATGACAGTAGTGAACCGCCAAGTCTTGAAGCACTGACCATGAACTGGCAGCAGCGACACTATAACCTAGCCGCGCCACTAACCGAGCTGTTACACAATCGACTCGAACGGTACCAGCTCAGCCCGACCCATCTGACGCATTTTCTCGACCTCAAATATGGCGGGCCGGAGAGCTTTCTCCTTGGAACTATCTTGCGTTTTCCGAGCGCACCGAACGTCGATGCCAGCTTCGGCAATGCCATCCATGGCACTCTGCAGTGGTTACAAAATGAACTGAATCTGCATAGCAAACTGCCTTCAACTGCCGCAGCGATTCGTCATGCCGAAATGTACCTAACGCGCGAGACCATTACGGGTGACCAGCTAGCTGTCCAATCGGATCGTGCCAAACACGCTCTAACTTCATTTCTCGCAGTCCACAAAGCTAGTTTTCACCAAGGCAATGTTGCCGAAAAGTCATTCCGGGACGAGGGTGTTTTTAGTGACGACGTTCACCTTGGAGGCAAAATAGACCTCCTCGAAATAGATAAGACAGCCAAAACTATCACGGTCGTCGACTACAAAACAGGTCAGCTCGGCAGTGACCCCGCCAAACTCTATCGCTACACCCTCCAGCTATATTGTTACAAGATCCTGGTCGAAGGCTCACACGTACCGCGACTACAGCGTTGACACGGGTAGACTTGTGTTCGTCGAACCCGATGCCACGGGCAACATTATCGAAAAAGTCGTCCATTTCGAGGCAACAATGCTAGAGCGAACCAAACAGTTGCTGGCTGCTATGTGGAACCGAGTTATGACACTCGACATGCCCGACACATCTTTCTACGGCGACAGCATGAAAGATATCCGAGCATTTGAGGATGCGCTGTTAGGGAAGGGGTAGAGGGTAGAGGGTAGGGCTTAGGCTTAGATACTGCAAGGGCTGCATAATAACGCTAGTGACGCAAGCGACATAATCAGAACGGGCTGATGCGCCGTACGTGCTTTCCTCGACGCTGTTAGAGGTCGTTTCTTGGGGTACCGGGTGAGAGCCGCCAGTGGCGGGTCGCAAGAGAATCTTCCGGTGCAGCTATGCTGCTAACCGCGCAGTTCTGGGGCTGCGGGACGCAGCTGCATAACGACTGATTTGAAATTTCTTTTGGACTGCTTGCGTGACGAGAATGTTTGACCCCGCTTAAAGGCGGGGAGTTTCGAGAGGAACCAAACAGGTCAAAAGAAATTTCAAGTAAGCCGGTCGTTTGCACTCTCCCCGGCAGCTTTGTCCAACTTTGGCTGCCCAAAGTTGGTCGGCAGGCAGTCCGAGAACTACCCGTGGAAGTGAAGTTCAGTGAATAGTTAAAGTTTCGTGTATGTACAAACGTCGGGAAGCGCATGGATTCCCGCCGGAGTTTATCCTCAACTCGGTTGGGGACGGGAATGACAATCACGAGGAAGATTCTTCACTTCGTTCAGAATGACAGACGGTGACGTATGGTTGCCAAAATATATTCGGCATGGCGAGAAGAGACATGTGGATTCCCGCCGGTGTTTATCCTCAACCTGGGCTGGGGACGGGAATGACAAGTTTTTGTATAGCCCTCAAAGATTTGGGCTGGCTAGTACTGCATAGAAAACTGTCAAAAAGCCGCTCGAGTGAGCGGCTTTTTTGAACGCAGGTAACTATTTTTAGCGACTGTTTTGCGCTTTGCAGGAGCCTTGCGAGCAGTTGACTTCTTGGCAGCAGCACGCTGGGCGGCTACTGTTTTCACTGTCTTTGCTTCACTAGCTTCTGCCTTTGCCTCAGCCGCTTCAGCGACCTCGGTTTCTACAAACAATAGGTTATACAGGTTGAAACCAATAACCGCACCAAGGACAGGACCAAGTACATATGTGCCCCAACCAAACTGGTGAACGCTAAAGGCAACAGCTGGGTTCAAGACACCGACGGATCCGAGAGACGCAATAACGGCACCAGCCATTAAACCGCCACCGACCATGAAAGCCTTAAGGCCGAGACTAACTCGTTGGTATATTGCAGCCGCGATAGCAAATGAGAACACAAATGTTCCAACCGTCTCTGCAACAAGCAGGCGAGTATCGAACGTACCATTATTTTTGGCATTGTCGAGCTTTGTAAAGTAAACAAACAGATACCAAGCAGCCGCTGCACCAGCGAACTGAGCGAGAATATAGCTTAACGCCTGAAGTGTACGCAGTTTGCGCACTGTCCAGAGACCAATGGTCAGAGCTGGGTTAAAAACCGCGCCCGAAATACCAGCTAATGCAACCACAAGAAGCACAAGCGTCAGACCGGCTCCCGATGCAATAAAATAGGGATAGCTTAGTTGTGAATGCGAGAGAGCGAGCACAGCGAGTGCGAGCACAGCGGTACCAAAAACTCACTCACAAGCATAGCGAGCTTATTTTTACGAAACATAGTTATTATTCCTCCACGTTATTTGTGATACTACAAGTTTACAGAGTACAACGCAATTTGTAAAGAGTTACCAATCATATACGCAAAGGACTATCTATTTTTCAGATACAATGAATGTCCTGAGGCTACCATCTGTCAGTGTTGCCGCTGTCGCAAACTGATATGAAATACCCGCAAACAATGCGACCCCTGAATGCCCTTTTTCATCCTCTCGACCCTTTGACATAGCTTCAGCAAGTGTTAATATGCGAGACACATCCACTACAAAGACTTGTGGTAGTTCTTCTTCTGGAGTATCTGGGAATCTAGCTTGTAACTGTTCCTTGAATGCAGCTTGAGAGAAAGTCTTTCCTTCGCAGAAATTTAGCACCACAAAAGCTTCATTATGCCCACCCCTAAGATGCTTGCTGGTTGAAACAGGATACTCGCCACCATCTTTCTGCTGTTCTCTGGCGATATGACCCATTATGACTTTATAACGAGACACACCGTTGCTTCCTGCAAAATAACCTTGCTGTTCTAGCGTACCAGACCAGCCAGCATGCACTCTGTTATCAGCTGATTCATCATAGGCAATACCCCGCAGTGTATATATGGTTTTTATTGTTTTGGTAATAGCACCAAAATGATTGAAGCCGTTTATGAAAATAGTTTTTAGGTTATCATTTGCGCCACAGTCTGTTTTTTCTTCATTCTCGTGATCACCCTTGTGAGTGCCGCAAATTATGCCTTGATCTGCAAGAGTCACCGTAACCTCTCGTAGTTCTTCATCGACATCGCCAACGTGACTGTCGAGTGCAATTTTCATAGAAAGTGCTGTTAGATAACCGCCACCGGCTAATTTTGCGCGTAAGTGCTTGGCGGCAGTTGTAGCTTTTTCCCCGAATATTCCAAGTGCATTTGCGAATGTAACCCATTTAGCACCCCGACCATCCATACATCCGTCGTCTTTGTCTGTTATTTCGCCCATGGCAGAGCCTGCTTGAATAATCTCAACCGCAGCTGATTCTACTTCATCACTAAGACGATTTTCTGCTTTTTGCTTTGCATAACTGATTTTTGCGTCTGGATTTCCGAAACCCATCGCAGGAACTTCCTGTACATTATATTCTTCCATACTATTTTGTTCCTCGTCTGCACGTGGGTAATTTAATGCAGTATTTCCAATTATGTGTACTCGACCCGGCAGAACTACCTCATGATCTGTGACACGCTGAACCACCCGAAGGTCTTGGGCGTTGCCAGTTTGTTCTGTAAAAGGTTGCACGGTCATGTATATGTGTAATAAATATCACAAAACTACGCATATAATACTATGCACAATTCATATTGTCTACATGTTTTTACCATTCGTAATATTAATCACTTTCAGAATGAACTGTCTTCTTTATATTTAGATAATGGTTGAAAAGCTGAAATGTGAAACATATGGAGCAGATACTGTCGTTAGACGGGGCCTCATAGGCGACCCCGAATTTATGGAACGTACCTTGCGAAGCCTACCCCCGGGGGTGCTTACTGCTCTACAAGAAGCCGCTAGATCTATAGTGGGCGATCCTGATCATAATCTGGTCAGTGCAGACGCAGCCTTTATGACAGGGGCAGCTGCAGCATTAGCTGTTTTACGCGCTCAAGAAGTTGTTACTACCGTCGAAGATATTTTCGTTGACATCTAAGTAGTTAGCTGTTCAAGTGTAGTAGAAAGTGCTGCATTGGTAAGTTGGGCAGGTCGAACGTAATCAACGCAAACAACTTCTAGTTTATTGCCTTAAAATACTTAGCCGTCCTGAACATTTTGATGTGCCTGGCTCTATGCGTACACCTGCCGCATCAACCAGGCAGCTCGTTCTGAGTCAAATGACATTACATAATCCTTATAAATAAGTAAGATTCGGGAAAAGAGCACCTACTAAAGCTGAAGTCTAGCCGCGGCGGTGGCGGCGGTGAAGGTCGGCGACTTTTAGGCGAACCATGTGACGGTCGACGAGCTGGTGGGCCTTTTCAAGCTCGATTTGGTTTGTAGCAGAATTTTGTAGCTTCAGGGCGCGATCGAGCGCTTCTTTGGCTTCGGCCTCAGTAATCTCGGAGCTATGGTCAGCATCATCTACAAGAACACTTATAGTCTGAGCATCAATCTCTATGACGCCGCCAGTCACCGCGTAGACCTCAAGTAAATCATCACTGTCTGTCGGTTTTCGGCGCACCGAAATGACACCGGGAACGGCAACTGTCACTATAGGTTCATGGTCAGGAAACACGGCAATTTCACCATCGGCCGTCGGGAGTATGACCTCATAGACGTCTTCGTCCAGTTTGGTTCCCGCCAGGGTGACAAGCCTAAGCTTCATCGTACTAATCCTTTTTCTCACTTAACGGGCCGCCAGCCATGTAGAACCAGCTCTCGGGTTTGCTATCGTACTTGCCAGACAAAATGTCACGACAATCTTTGACAGTATCTTCAACCTTGATGAACGCGCCTGGGTTGCCGGTAAATTTTTCGGCCACAAAGAACGGCTGTGCCATGAAGCGTTGGAGGCGACGAGCCCGGTTGACGATTTGCTTTTGATCGTCAGATAGCTCTTCCATGCCCAATATGGCGATGATGTCTTGCAGCTCTTTGTACTGTTGCAAGACGCGTTGAACCTCTCGAGCCACTTCGTAGTGCTCTTGACCGACAATTTCTGGGTCAAGAATGGTTGAGTTGCTGTCTAGTGGGTCTACCGCTGGGTAAATGCCTATTTCTGTCAGGCCGCGGTTGAGTACTATTGTAGAGTCAAGGTGAGCAAAGGTTGTAGCAGGAGCCGGGTCGGTTAGGTCGTCGGCTGGGACATAGACAGCCTGGATGGACGTAATTGAACCTTTTTTGGTCGAAGTTATACGTTCTTGCAAGGCGCCCATTTCCTGCTGCAAGTTTGGCTGGTAACCGACGGCAGAAGGCAAGCGGCCGAGCAGGGCAGACACTTCGCTACCCGCTTGCGTAAATCGGAATATATTGTCGATGAACAGCAACACATCTTTACCTTGGTCACGAAAAGCTTCAGCCATTGTCAGGCCACTCAGAGCTACGCGCAAACGAGCACCTGGCGGTTCATTCATCTGACCAAAGACCATGCTCGTTTTGGCGAGCACGCCAGCATCCTTCATTTCGTGGTAAAGGTCATTGCCTTCACGGGTACGTTCGCCAACACCAGCAAAAACCGAATTACCACTGTGGAACTTGGCTATATTGTTGATAAGTTCCTGTATAAGCACGGTTTTACCGACACCGGCACCACCAAACAGTCCAACTTTACCGCCTTTGGCGATTGGTGCGATAAGATCGATAACTTTGATACCCGTTTCTAGGATTTCAGTTTTGCTGCTCTGTTCGTCGAGGGCTGGTGGTTCGCGGTGAATTGGTGATCGTTTGCCTTTAGGAACGCCCAAGCCGTCAATAGGGTCGCCGACGACGTTGAACATGCGTCCTTGAGTCTCTTCGCCGACTGGGACAGAAATGGCTGAGCCAGTCGCAGAAACACTCTCGCCACGCTTCAGCCCATCGGTACTCTGCATGCTAACGGCGCGCACAGTATGTTCATCAAGGTGCTGCGCGACTTCCAAAGTCAAGGTTTCATCGCCCCGCTTGATTTCGAGTGCGTCATAAATATTTGGTAGCCCACCACAATCAAACTCGATGTCGACCACCACGCCGACTACCTGGATTACTTTACCTGTTGGGTTACTCATGTTGTGCTCCTTTTTCTGATGAATGATGTATGACGAATAATGAATGACGTATGGGACATTATTTTTTATCCTTATCTTTAGACGAACGAATCAAACCAATGAGTAAGATAGCACAGTTACAGAGTGTTCGGCATATGTGGCGAATTCAGCTGAGTCGATATACTTGACGTCTCGAGCGATTAGCGATTGATTTTGCAATTCAGTAAGGGAGCCTTTCGCCATTTCATAGAATCGTTTTTCTCTGTAAGAGCCTCTGGAAAACCCTTCGGCAATATTTGAGGTTACCGAAACAGCAGCTCTCTTCATTTGTATCTTCAATCCCAAATCTTCGTCTCGCGGAAATTTTTTTACCATTTGGTACGTCATAAGCACGAGTTTATGGCCTTGCTGCCAGGTCGTAAGGTCGGTAAACGATCTGATTTTCGATACTTCATTCGTCATTCTTCATACCTTATTCCAGAAGTAGCCATGCTACTTCATGGCCTCCGCGCCGCCGGAAATCTCCGCCAGTTCTTGCGTTATGGCCGCTTGGCGAGCTTTATTCATTTCGAGTGTCAGGTCGTCCACGAGGTCACTGGCATTGTCTGTCGCGTTTTTCATAGCGATCATACGCATACTGTGTTCGCTGGCGCGGGCATCAAGCAAGGCTTGGTAAAGCTGTGACTCCACCAGTCGACGGACGACACTCTCTAGCACTAACTCCATGTTTGGCTCGTACTGAGCATCGCGAATAGACTGGCGAACCTCGGTCGGAGTCCAGCCCGCAGGAAGAATCCGATGGACGCGCGGTATCTGAGTCATGCTACTGACGAACTCGGTATAGATGAGGTCAACCGCATCAACTTCACCGCTCACAAACAAATCATACGCTGCGCTGATGATGGCAGATATTTCGGCACCAGTAGGCTGGTCTGGGAGATTTTCGTACGTGCCACGTAGGGAAGTGTGTTTCAGCCGCACAGCAAACTGTGAAGCCTTGCGCCCAACGGCTATGGTGTGGTTCGAGATACTTTTCGCTTCGTCCGCACGCAGCTCAGCCAGGTAAGCCTTCAGAACATTCGCATTGTATGCTCCGGCCAGACCTTTGTCGCTGGTAATGACGATGTACAGTCGTGATTTTACCGTTGTTTCAGTAAATAGCGGGTGGTTTTTCGTCGCGCCCTGGCTTGCAAGGTGCGTCAATATTTCACTCGCCACTCGTGAATACGGTGTTGAGGCTTTGGTGGCGTCTTGGGCACGGCGCATCTTGCTCGCCGCTACCATTTGCATGGCTTTGGTAATTTGCTTCGTGCTCCCGACGGATCGGATACGGCTTTTAAGCTGACGGGTAGAGGCCATTAGCAGAAACTCCGTTTCTTTCGAATAGCGTATGACGAATGGTGTATTAAGTAGGTGATAGCAGCGGATACATCATTCGCCATTCGCCATACGTCATTCTTCTCAGCCATTCTCCATACGTCATTCATTACTTACGCCTCAAATCCTTTTGCAGCGGCTGTAGCGACTTTTGCAAGAAGCTTTCCGGTGGCGCTATCGACTTCAACCTTTTCAGTACCTTTATTCAGTTCATCCATCTCTTTTTGTGCTTCATTCGCGAGCTTTGCAAGGAGGGCAGCCTTCGGGCATCTTTGATTTTTTCGCGCGCAACACGGTCGAAATGTCCTTCGTTAATGGCAAATATACTGCCACTTGCTCCCAGATACTTAGCGGACTGTACTGCGGCTGCTTAAGTAGCTCAGTCGGTCGCTGACCGCGCTCGATGAGCTTCTTGGTTTCATCGTCAAGGTCAGAACCAAACTGGGCAGAACGCCGCAAGCTCACGGAACTGGCTAAGGCCAAGTTTTAGACGACTCAGAGACAGATTTGACTGCTTTTGGTCTGGGCATCACCACCAACACGTGAAACGCTGAGGCCGGCTGAGATAGCTGGGCGAATACCTTTGAGTAAAACAGGTCAGTTCCATGAAAATCTGACCATCAGTGATGGAGATGACGTTTGTCGGAATGTAGGCAGAAATGTCTCCGGCCTGTGTCTCGATGATAGGCAGGGCAGTCAGTGAGCTGCTCCCAAGCTCATCGTTGAGCTTGGCTGATCGCTCAAGCAAACGTGAGTGCAGGTAGAAAACGTCGCCTGGGTACGCTTCACGTCCCGGCGGACGACGAAGCAGTAGTGACATCTGGCGGTACGCCACAGCATGCTTGGTGAGGTCATCGTAAATCATGAGTGCATGTTTGCTATTGTCGCGGAACCATTCGCCCATAGCCGTTCCAGCATATGGCGCTAGATATAGCAGTGAAGCAGGGTCACTTGGGCCAGTCGCAACGACAATGGTTTGTTCCATCACGCCCTCTTGTTTCAGGCGCTCAACGAGCCGAGCAACCTTACTGAGCTTCTGGCCGATAGCAACGTATATATTGGCCACGCCAGTCTGTTGTTTGGCCTGGTTAATCATCGTATCGATGGCAATGGCAGTTTTACCAGTTTGGCGGTCGCCGATGATAAGTTCACGCTGACCGCGGCCGATTGGGAACATAGCGTCAATCGCCATGATGCCTGTCATAAGCGGCTCATGCACAGAACGACGCCCCATGACGCCAATAGCACGTTGTTCAACGAGCCCAGTTTCTTTCGTTTTTATAGCCGGACCGCCGTCTAGCGGCTGCCCAAGCGGGTTCACGACACGACCCAAAAGCTCTGGCCCTACTGGTACTTCCAGCACGACACCTTTGAGCTTCACGGCATCACCGGCTACGACATAGCGATCTTCGCCGAGCAGCACCGCACCGATTTCATCTTCCATAAGGTTGAGCGCAAATGCTTCTACCACACCATGCGTCGTTTGGATTTCAAGCACTTCGGCATACCCTGCGCTGCGTAAACCGTGTACCCAAGCCACACCGTCACCCACGCGAGTAACAACACCGGTTGACTCCATATTTTCACCACTGTCGAGCTGCGCGATAGCGTCGCGAAGCCCTTTTGATAACTCGCTGACTGCAATATCTGCCATATCTGTCAATCCTTTCTATAATTTCGCGGCCGCGAGGCCATTTAGTTTATGAGCAAGTGTACCGTCATACGATGCATCGGCTGTTTGCAGGCGAATACCACCCAATACCGTCGGGTCGACCAGCTCACGCAAATACACATCCCGCATGCCGACTTGGGCGGTTACAGCCTGGCGCAGCTCGTCATCGAGCGGGCGAGCAGATGTCACCGTCACCACGGCTATACCTCGCTCAAACAAGGCGTCCTCTATAGCGCGAACGACTAGGGCTGCTTCACGCACGCGGCGTGTCTCAACCAAATAAGCCGCCACTTCGTTCATGACTTGCTCTGGCACGCGACCCGAAGGGACATGTTCAGCTACATACTGAGCGATCTTGCGCCGGCTAAGTTTGCCTTGCATATTAGGCGCTCACCTCTTGATGGATTGGGTGATAAGCTGTTTGTCGACGCCCGCATCGACCGTCTTGCCCACGACTTCTTGGTAGCCTGAGCCACGAGCTCAATCGTTTCGTTGTGCAGGGCTTTTTTGGCAGTCAAAACGTCTTTTTCGATGGTCTCGTGTGCAGCCGCAACGATTCTTTCTGCCTGTGCCTTCGACTTTTCTTCGCTTTTGGCTACCAATCCGGCAGCCTCTTCCTTGGCGGTGGCGACGATATCACTCGCCTCACTACGCGCTTCTTTGAGTAACTTTGCCAGTTTCGTCTCTGTTTCAGCGGCCTGCTTGGCGGCCTCAGCGGCAGCCGTATTGCCCTCATCGATGCGCTTTTGGCGATCATCGACCGCTTTCATAAGCACCGGGAAAACGTACTTGCTTAGCAGCCACGTCAGTAGTGCAAAAGCAATGATTTGAAAAACCAGCAGCTTGACGTCAATCCCGAGTGCTTTCACAGGATTGGAAGCTTCCGCAGCGGCTGCTTCAGATGCAAATTGGGTAAATAATTGTGTCACAGATATTCCTATGCCGTCCTATTAACCTTTAGCCAAGAAACCAACAATGATACCAATGATGGCTAGTGAGTCAGCAAACACGATAGCGGTAATCATGAGCGTACGTAGTTCACCAATTTTTTCTGGGTTGCGCCCTGCGGCGCCGAGAGCACCCTTACCGATTAGACCGACACCCATAGCGGCACCAAGTGCGGGCAGTGCGTACGCGAGTGCAAAAGCGATATTTTCCATTGATATTTCTCCTTATTTAACTTCGTTGATTAGTTTTACAGGGGCGAATTTAACCTCATTTACGCTGCGGCTACCTCCTTGGTTTTAGCAGAATCATGAGCTGTGTCGTGGGAGCCGCCGTGGCTCGCGGTGGCAAGTGAAGCAAAGATGAGGGTCAAAACGTAAAACACATAGGCCTGGATGAAGCCGATGAAAAGCTCAAATGCCATGAAAAACGGCAGCACCGCCGAGGCTGCATAGGACGCCAGCCCGGCGACGATTGCAAGTAGCGCCGCACCCGCAAAGGCATTCCCAAAAAGTCGCAGGCTCAGGGCAATCAAGCGTGAAAACTCGCCGATGAGCTCAAGAAAACCCTCAAACGCTCCTATAGGGTTTTTGAGCGGGCTGATTACATAGCGCTTCGCGTTGCCAAGAAACCCATGCTGCTTCACGGCATAAAACTGCACCGCTGTCATGGAGGTGATAGCAAGCGCAATCGTAAAGTTCAGGTCAGTCGGCAATGAACGGAGCAGTTCGCCACCGTGCCAGCTAATCGAGTGACCAACACCTGGCAATATATCTGCCCAGTAGCTAATAAGCACAGTAAAGAATATCGTGAGTGCAAGTGGGGCAATGCTGCGCGCCATCACCCGGTCGGGTACGATATCGTAGACGGCTTTGTACATACCCTCAAATGCCCACTGGACAAGTCCAACAAACCGGTTTGTTTGACCCTTTTCACCATAGATGCTGTGTAGAAAAAAATCAAGTAATACAGTGACGCTAAAACCACCAAGCAACATGGCGTTCGTAACTGGCAGAGGGCCGACGAAAAAAAATTGCTTCCGTTGGCAATACAATATTGAGCTTTTCAGACGCAAAAAATTGAGGTGAAATCATTTGTTTTCACCTCGTTTTCTCTTCAGTTGGTCGTACTATTTGATGGCGAATGAGTAGGGCCGCCAGGAGCGCACCAACTGCAACGCCCACGAGCATGAGCCACGGCTTTGTTCCAAACTTCAAGTCAAAGTGGCGTCCCAGCAGCAGCAGACCGATGGTCGGCACAAATATTCGCCACGTTGTATCTGCCATATCAAGTAAAACCGCCGAAGCAACGCTCTTAGAGCGCGCCGTATGAGACCCAGGCGTGGTGGTAGAAGTATCCGCCATTACGTTGGGTAATTGTAACAGAGTGGACTACTGCCTGTAAACACTCAAGCGCACTTTTTTGTAACATTTCTCACAGACAGTCTTGGCAACGAGTGATTCATGCGGTAGAATAGGTTATGAAACAATTTTCTCTTTCACTCACATTCAACGATGTCCTCCTTCGTCCGGGTTACTCCGGTTTCGACCGAGCAGATATAAACCTACAAACTAAACTGACGAAAAAACTGGCGCTGAAGGCGCCATTTGTGTCTGCGCCAATGGACACAGTCACCGAGTCACGCTTGGCGATCGCCCTGGCGAAAGAAGGCGGGATAGGTATCATCCACCGCAACTTAACAATTTCCCAACAGGCCAAGGAAGTCAAAGCAGTCAAAGACGCCGGACAGTTAGTAGGCGCAGCTGTCGGTAGTAGCCCCGGCTATGAATCCCGCGTCGAAGCACTATTGGCGGCTGGTGTCGATGTAATTGTGGTCGACTCAGCCCACGGATACGCAAAAAAGGTAATTGACACCGTTAAATATATAAAAGCGCATTACGACGTTGAAGTTATTGCCGGCAATGTCGCCACAGCAGACGGCGCCCAAGCACTCATTGACGCTGGCGCAGATGCACTACGTGTCGGCATGGGACCTGGCGCAATTTGCTCAACTCGCATTGTCTCTGGCATGGGCGTCCCTCAACTCTCAGCGCTCCTAGAAATCAAACCAGTGGCTCTCAAAGCAGGCGTTCCTGTAATAGCAGATGGAGGCCTGGTAAATTCGGGAGATGTCATGAAAGCCTTGGCTGCAGGCGCATCTACAATTATGACTGGTAGCTTGTTTGCAGCGACCGAAGAATCACCTGGCGAAATAACGCGCGTCAAAGCAGACCAAGTACCGTCACGTTTCCGCAGTATTCTAGACGGATCAGACGATTACGCATTTAAAGCGTACCGAGGTATGGGTTCTATAGGTGCTATGAAAAAGGGTCTCGAAATAAGCAGTGAGGATGAATTCCATGGTAAAAACTTTACCGGTGATGTGCTCGTAGCTGAAGGCGTAGAAGGTCTTGTCCCGTGCAAGGGGACTGTTAAAAGCTTTATCGATATGTGGATGGGTGGCATATATAGTGGCATGTACTATGTTGGAGCAAAAACTATCGCCGAGCTATGGGAAACTGCCGAATTTGTCCAGATAACGCAAGCCTCTCTGGCGGAGAGTCATCCGCATGACCTCTTCATCACCAACGACGGAGGCAACTACCAGTGATTAAGGTTTGTCATCTTGAGCGTAGCGAAGCGGAGTCGAAAGATCTTCTTAAAAACCTTGGAGATTCTTCGGCTTCGCTCAGAATGACAGTGAGTTGCACGGAGCCTAAACAATGAGTCAAGAAACACTAGTTATTCTCGACTATGGCAGCCAGTACACACAGCTGATTGCACGCTCGGCGCGTGAACTAGGCGTTTACAGCATTATTTTGCCATTTCGAGCCACTTTAGATGAGATCACTGCCTATGATCCAAAGGGGATCGTCCTATCTGGTGGCCCAAATTCGGTCTATGAAAAAGACGCGCCAGGGCTAAATGAAGATATTTTTAGCCTTCAAGTGCCCATCCTGGGTGTTTGCTATGGCATGCAGCTTTTTGCCCTCAATCTTGGTGGTAAGGTAGAACCCGGCACCACGCGCGAATATGGCAACGCCACCATTTCGCTCACCGCCGAAAGCAGCCTTATCGACGAAAAAGCCGATGGCTCAACTGTCTGGATGAGCCACGGCGATCATGTCGCCGTAGCACCCGAAGGTTTCACCGTCACTGCCATGAGTGGTGGCATCATTTGCGCCATGGAAGACCCGGCACTTGGGCTGTTTGGTTTGCAGTTTCACCCAGAAGTTGCCCATAGCAAAGAGGGCAAAACATCCTGGGACGCTTCTTTGACCTCTGTGGCTTTCACCGCAATTGGTCGGCTGGCTCCATCATTGACCAAGCGGTCGAAAGCATTCGCCAGACTGTCGGTGATGCCAAAGTCGTCTGCGCCCTTTCCGGTGGTGTTGACTCTTCGGTCGCTGCTACATTGGTCGATAAAGCCATTGGACATCAACAAACATGTATTTTCGTCGATACTGGGCTACTACGATTGAATGAGTACGAAGAAGTGCTCGCCGCTTACAAATCAGTTGGTCTAAATGTCAAACCAATCCGGGCAGCAGATGATTTCTTACGCCAAGCTAAAGGGTGTTGAAGACCCCGAAACAAAACGAAAAAATTATTGGTGCAGAGTTTATATCAATTTTTGAGCGTGAAGCCAAAGCCATTGGCACAGACGTAAAGTTCCTTGTGCAGGGCACCTTGTACCCAGATGTCATCGAAAGCGTTTCGGTCAATGGACCCAGTGTCACCATCAAATCCCACCACAATGTCGGTGGGCTGCCAGAGAAAATGCACCTTAAGCTCATCGAGCCTCTCCGCGAAATTTTTAAAGACGAAGTCCGTGAGCTAGGCGCCAAGCTCGGCCTGCCAGAGAAAATGGTGCAACGTCAACCTTTCCCAGGCCCCGGCCTAGCCATCCGCATCATCGGCGAAATTACCACCGAGCATGTTGAGCTATTGCAAAAGCCGATGCTATCGTCCGCGAAGAGATAGAAAATCACTCTATCAGACCCGATGTTTGGCAGTTTTTCGCCGTGTTGTTGCCCATAAAGTCTGTAGGTGTGATGGGTGATGGCCGCACATACGAGAAAGTCTGTGCCGTCCGTGCTGTCAGTAGCAGCGACGGCATGACGGCCGACTGGGCGAAATTGCCGCACGATTTGCTAGCGAAAATCTCGAGCCGCATCGTCAGTGAAGTCCGCGGGATAAACCGCGTCGTCTACGACATCACCAGTAAACCCCCCGGCACCATCGAGTGGGAATAGAAAACACTCTACCGGCGGCCGGACGAGAAGCCAATATAAGCCACTATGAGAGTTGCGAAAGCTACCAACGAGATTAATGCTTCACCGGATACTTCCGGGCGAATAATTGCTAAGGTGGCACTACCCAACCAGATAACGGCAATTACACCTGCAGTGTATGGGTAGCGAAGCTGTATAACCCATTCCTTTAGTGAATTGTCACTCATGCGTAACTCCTTCCTGTTATAAACTGGTACATCCGTCGATCGCGCTCCGCAACCATGGCTAGCCAATTGGAAGCAACCTCATAAGCCCGCTCCTCACTCATCTCACGGTGGGTAGCTGTCTGAGAAATACCAACGGCCTGTATTTCTTCATCGACCGCCAAAATACAGTCATGAATAATCGATTCGTAGACTCGCTCATCATGGGCATCACTTATGGCGCGAATAACCGACATAAACATAGTCATAGATCGTTGAACCAGTGCGTTCTCCTCTGTTATTCGTATACCGAGCTTATTGTCTTGGTTGAGAATATTGCTAAAAAGCTGCAGTAGCTGCTTGTCCGATAAATAGTGCTGTATTTCTGTTTGCTTCGTCTGACTAGCCGTAAAATGGTCGATAAAACCACCAAGCGAGAACGTATAATCCTCGCTTTGCTCCTGTGCAACACGTTCCAGTGCGTCGTGTAATTCAACATCAAAAAAAGCTAGCATAGCTACGGCGAAATTACCGGCTTCAAACTTATTCTCGTAAAGCTTACGCATCTCGTGTATCAAAGAAGCAAATGATCCTCTGTTTGTCGGGGCAGGAGAAATAAGGCCAAAATCTATAAGGGCGACCCTGTTGTCTGGTAATAACCTGATATTTCCGGGGTGTGGGTCAACCATAAGATAGTCAGCATAGACGGTAGCTCTTAGAAGCTCAGTTCCAAGTAAGCGCAACTGAGTCCACACATCCGAGCCAAGGGCTTGATTGACGATACTATCTATGCCATAACCCTCATGCTGTTTGGCTTCGAGAGACACTAACGATACACCGCCAACATACTCTTGGACAAGTACAGTCCTTGTTGTAAGCTCGCGGTAGGATCTGGGGATAGTCAATGTTCCACGTGCATCAAAATAAGCACGCAAATGCTCTCCATTTTGCGCTTCTAGCTGATAGTTTGTTTCTAGCCATGTCGCCCGGCAAACTCTTTGGCCATAAGACGGAAATTCACCATCGATGTCCCCGCAAATAGGCTTGTAAACGCGCCAATGACAGTTAGAATCCGTAAATCAGTCCGAAGCGTTTTTCGTACAGACGGCCGTAGCACTTTCACCACAACCTTTTCGCCAGTTTTCAACTGTCCCATGTAAACCTGACCGTAAGAACCAGCAGCAAACGGCTTCGAATCTATACTGCTAAACTGTTCTGCCAAATTACCAATATGATGATGTAGATCTATCTTTTCATAAGGAACTTGCTCGAAAGCCAGCGCTGCACCCATGCCTTCGACAAGATATTTGGTACTGTGATGAACAGCAAGCATCTGCAAAAACTTGATGTACACACCCCCCAACTCTTGGCACTGTTGCGCAATTTCCAACTTCCAGTCGTAGGCATTTGTCAATCGTATACGGCCGACTCGAGCAGCAGAGCGTAGAACCTGAAAAGTTCGAAACATAGTTAGCGCCCTCTTTTGAAGCCAATTAGAAAGAGTATGACCGTGAGCAATAGTACGACTACAGCCAAAAACAGCCCGCCAATATCTGTTTTTATTGCCAATATAATCATCGCCAACCATATGGCAACAATACTGGTAAAAACAAACGCGTACCTCATAACGACTTTAGTATACCATTTTCCCATAGAGCTGGAAGCAGAGTGGCGACAGACAAGAAGAGCAAGAAAACTCCCAAGTTTCAACCCACTTGCGTTAGAAATAAATTAAAGCTATACTAAGTATAGTAATAGAAAGGACTTCAAAATGTCAGATACACCTCAAGTAACAGTTTATAGCGCACCATGGTGCGGGTTTTGTAGCGCTGCCAAGCAATACCTAGACAAAAAAGGTGTCAAATACACCGAAAAAGACGTCGACGAAAAGCGTGAGAACGCCGAAGAAGCCATGAAAGTATCTGGCCAAACGGGTATACCAGTACTAGTTATTGGCAAAGAAACAATCGTCGGTTTCGACCGCCCCCGCATAGACGCCGCCCTAAATTTATAGTTTAGTAATTTACTAAATTGTTTATTTGTGATATAATTTATCTATGAATTTTCAAACCGCATTGGCTGTGGAGTATCGGCTACTGGATTTGCTTGGCAAAGACAGCCGTGAGCACCAAACTGCACGAGAGCTTGCACTACACCTAGGGGGAATGACAACGGGTCTATTTGCAGAAATGGTTGATAGTTCCCGAATCCTTGGTGCATTTTGTGAAAGACCTAACTTTGGCAGAAAGATCGGTGGTATTGCAGTTTATAATTTTCCTTCACCTAAAGAGTGCCACCTGCAATTACTTTCCGTCACCGAAACCTTACGAACACATGGTATCGGTACCGTACTACTGGAGAAAGTTGAAGCGGATGCTAGGCGGCGCGGCGTACAGTTCGTTACTGCGACACCAGACTCCCTGCCAGAACAGACTGAACACGACCCTAAACTTGTAGCTTTTTTCGAAGCCAGAGGCTTCACAATGACTGACCAAAACCTCCTGATCAAACCCATCATCACCAGTTAATTGGAATTTACAGTTACTATTTGCCATACTGCTATCATGAGCTTTGAGGATTTTCAGACTAAAGAGTCTGTTGTGGTGGTGTATACGGGAGATGGCAAGGGCAAGACCTCTGCCAGCCTGGGGCTGATGTGCCGCGCGCTTGGGAACCGCTGGAAGGTTGCATATGTGCAGTTCATCAAATACTGGGGTGTCGGAGAACACACCTTTATACGTGATATCTTGCCCATTTATGGGGATGATTTACTGTTTTACAAAGGCGGCAAGGGGTTTTATGACGCTGGTGATCTGAGCGCCAGTGATGTCACGCCCGAGCAGCACAAGCAAGCCGCTGCCGAAACCTATTCCACCGCATTTGAGGCTGCCACCTCTGGCAAGTTTCACCTCATTATTTGCGACGAGATAAACAATGCTGTCCATGACGGCCTGCTCACCGAAAAACAATTGAAGGATCTCATCACCAAAAGCACCCCAAAACCAGCCTCTGCCTCACTGGTCGCAATTTCCCGCAGAATCTGATAAAATATGTTGATATATTAACCGACATGACGAAGATCAAGCACCACTACGATGACAAATTCCTCGCCAACAAAGGCATCGACTACTAGAGGCCGCCGTGCATAGAGAAACTGCCCTCCAAGAAAAGCTTGGCGGTCTCGGCGATCTCGGTCCTGCTATTTTTGTAGTGAACGATAACGCGACACGAGCACATCAAGTCAAAGAATATGTACGCGAACTGCGTGAAGAACACCCCGTTTTCAGAAAGCAAAAGAGGTTTTAACAAGTGCGAGCCTAAGAAAAACAATACAGCAAATCCGGGCAAAAAGGCCCCAGCGGATGGGGATGTCAATATTATTGTAAGCGTGGGTGGAGATACTACCTTTAATGCTGCTTTTGCAGCGGCAGAAGGAACAAATAATGTTGTCATTGCCATGCGCGCAGGGAACGCAACTAACGCTGCCATCAACCTTCACAGAATAGGCGGTAGGGTGTTAAACCCGATGAGGTTATAGACCGGGGAAAACTAGGCGTTGTCCACGGAATCGAAATGCATGCAGACGAAATACGGTATCTTGCGGCAACCGTTGCCGACGTAGGGACCTTTTCTCGAGGCGCTGAGGCACTCAATACCTGGATTAGGCGCGTGCCTGGCTACCGCAACCCGCTGGTTAGGGATACATTGCATGAGAGATTACTCCTAGTCGGATATTCGGCGCTACAATTGCCAGTCCCAGTTGAAGGAGCTGGCCAGACGGTACAGAAATATCTGGTACCACATTAGGCTTAACCGTAACAAATGCTCGACATATTGGTCATCATGCACTGTTTCCTAAAATTACACTGACTGAACCAGGTGGCTTTGCTTTTGAGTTACCTGGTTATAGCAGTATCCCGAGCTACGCTAAAGCAATTCAAGATGGTACATTAGGTGGTAAGCTGCTTATGCTAGGTAAAACTATGTCCTTCACGGTAGGTAGAAATGTAAATGGTTCTGTGGATGGTCAGCACTTTGGCATCAATGCTGGGCAAACAGTATCGTATGGTATCAGCCCGGACGGTGTTAACGTCTTGTACGTAGACGAAGATATCCCCCTTGCAGCTTAATTTTTTTGTAATATTATATCTTAATTTACTCTTTCATGATATAAATCTATTCATAATGTCTCTTGAATTACATAATTACAGCAAGGCCTCAAATGGAGCACCTGGAGTGATTGAGGTTAGACCATATGAACCGACCGAGTCTGACGTGCAGATGATGGGTCTCGCCATAAGTGCCGCGGCTATGGCTGCTAGGGCTGGCGATTCACCGATTGGTGCTGTTTTGATTGATCCAGATAAAGAAGTATATGTTGAAGAAACGCGCGAATTCAGAGATGGTAATCTATTTGGGCATGCTGAATTGGCGTTGATTCGACGCGTGCAACCAAAAGTGGGTAGAGATCTAGGCGGTTGCACTATGTATAGTGTTGCAGAACCTTGTTACGGGTGCTGCTACCCAATAGATAAAGGTGGCCTAAAAAGACTCTATGTTGCAGCCCTTCGAAGTGACGTAGATTTCTTTACGCGAAAGGAACCCGAAATGCCAAGTATATTTGCTAATTCGAGAAGAAGACTAGAGGTTGTCTCTGGGCTCCTTCTACCTGAAGCTCGTAAACTCTTTACCTCAGCCAATAGAAGGCATTGGGGCGACAATGTGGATGAGGACCTAGTGAAAGAAGGTGCGTGAGCACTTGAGCAAGCCTATGTATATAGAATCAAACTTCGATATTCTTAGGGAACATGATCTCGACTATGGAGCAGCTGAAGCGATTGCAGCTCAGATTCCTGAATTTGCAAATCCGATGGACTTTCTTGCTTCCGCCTTACGCTGCAAGGGAGTAGCTGCGTATACTGGACGCCTACTTTGCGGATTCGGACTCTACCGTACTGTCGATATGCCGACAGATTTTCCAAATTATATCCGAATGGGTTCAATTGATCTTGTCGCAGTTGGCCCTAAGAAAAGCGGCATAGGTTCACAGCTCGTCCGGGTGATGCTGAGCGCTTTACAGCAGAATAATGTGCCCGCCGTAGGCGTACAGTTAAGCGAGGGAGATCCCGGGCTCCCACGTTTTTATGGTGGACTTGGCTTTCGAGAGGCGCATGACAATTTTATGATCCATGTTTTTTGAAAAGACACTGGGTGTATACTTTCTTCATGACGAAAAAGCGGCGGGGGTTGGTGGTGTTTGCGGTGGTGCTGGTGGTGTTTGTTGCCATTGCCTGGTGGCAAGGGTGGGTGAGGCCGGTGGATTCTAGGAAGTTTATGCAGTGGCAACCAGGTTCGTATGCGGTAAAGCAGTTTGTCGATGGCGACACAGTAATGGTCGATATGCAGGGCACCACCGAAACAATTCGTTTCATTGGCATCGACACTCCCTGAAACACAAACCAGATACTCCCGTGCAATGTTATGGCCCGGCCGCTGCTGCCTATACCAAAAACCGGATCGGCTCTCAGCGAATCCGTCTGGTGGCAGACACCCTGACGACTAACCGCGACCGCTATGACCGTTTACTGCGATATGTTGTGCTGAAGAAGGCACTTATCTCAACAAAGAACTGGTCGAGAAAGGCTACGCCTTTGCCTATGCCTTTCCGTTCGCAAAAAGCCAGGAGTTCAACGTGGCCATGGAACAAGCACAAAAAGCCAAGGTCGGCCTCTGGGGCAACTGCGTCCCGTACCAACTACCGACCGGCCAGTGGCAAAGCAGCAACCAACTGTAGCAATGTTATTCAATAAATGTGACGGGATTCACCCGGGATGGTGTTTTAGTAGAGAAGAGCTTCACCCAGGATAGGCCACGGGCAGAAGTGTCTTGCCCCTTAGATAAGACGTGCAACATTGGGTAGAAAAGTATGACAAGTAAAACAGCGAGTAATATAGGCGCCTTTCAGCCGCCCGTGTCGAAAATAAGTTGCAGGGCACACCATCATGTAGCGAGCAAAGTCTAGCCATGTTCCCGTTGCTTGACGCAGGGCAGTTGAGCAGCGCAGTGAAGGCTCAAAACGGTTCCGGTAGCTGAGCTGACGCAGGTGAATCGCAAGATCGAAGTCTTCGTGAAGCCCGTGCGCTACGCAGGTAGAGCTGCGAACAGCGTGCCACGCACTGCGACCAAGCGCCATATTTGCACCTTGCAGCGAAACTTCATCGGCCATGAGCACCGATAACGACTTCCTGATAAGTATGTCGGCCACGTTCAGTGAAGGAGAAAGCCAGATATCATGGTACCGAATGCTGCCACTTACTGCATCTAAAGTCCCAGTCGCAAAAAGGGCTTGGAGCGTGGCAACCCAGTCGCTCGCTACACACGAATCGGCATCGAGCCGACCGATGATATCACCGGTGGCAGCGTCAAACCCGCGGTTGCGCGCGTGAACAACCCCTTGTTTTGCTTCTTGTAGAACTTTCACAAAAGGGTAGCTTTCAGCCACGGCTACGGTGCGGTCTGTCGAATTGTTATCAACCACAATCACTTCATGCGGCATAACTGTCTGCTCGGCAATGGCTGCAAGACAGCGTTCAAGTGCGATGGCATCGTTGTAGACGGGAACAATTATGGATACGGTTAATTGTTTTGGCACGGTATAATGGTATCATGCTGCCGCAGGCAACATGGAATGAGGAATGAAGAATGAAGAAAGATGGGGAAAAAGCGAGTAAAAATCTGCACCCAAAATTCTGGGCAGTAATACCCAAACACCACAACTTTCTGAAAGTATTCGGTCATAGGTTTATGAGTCAGAATCAGTCTACGCCGACAAAGCATATCTGGATATGCTGCGAAAGTGTAGGTTGATTATGGCCATAGAGAATAAGCGAAAAATTCGGAAAGTTGTGGTGTTTGGGTATATTCTCCTTTCCTCGTACCGCATTCTCCGTTCTAAATCGTTTTGGAAACGAACCGTGCTGGCTATTTCATGTTTCATATTGCTTGTTTCAAGCTTCAGCTACACTATCGCTCTCTGGTACCAGCACTCACAAGCGGGGAAGCCGTACCAATTTGGCGTCACTTTTATACCGTCTTATGCTGAGTATTTGGGCGTTGACCCGCAGGAGACGCTGAGTGCGACCATAAATGACCTCGGCGTGCGGCAGTTTCGTCTCGTTAGCTACTGGAAACAGATAGAGACTTCACCTGGGATTTATAATTTCGATGAATTGGACTGGCAGTTCAAGGCCATAGAAAAAGCGGGCGGGAAAGTAAGTCTGGCCATCGGGCTACGCCAACCGCGCTGGCCAGAATGCCATGCACCGTCGTTTTATGACACTAAACAGCCCCGAGAAAGGTGGCAACCACAGCTAGAGAAATTTATGGTGGCAATCGTAAAACGCTACAAGACCTCACCGGCCTTGCAAAGCTATCAGCTAGAAAACGAGTTTTTTAATCATTTTGGCCAGTGCTACAATTTTGACCGCGCTCGACTAGCCGAAGAGCTGGCGCTCGTCAAACAAACCGACCCGCATCATCCTGTCATTATTAGCCGTAGTAATAACTACGCCGGCTTCGCCCTGCGCGGACCACTCGGTGATATAAATGGTATATCACTGTACCGGCGAGTTTGGGATGCGACGCTGACCAAACGCTACCAAACATATCCGTTCCCGAGCTGGCACTACGCTGCCCTGGCTGGTGTCCAAAAAATGCTCAAAGGACAGGACAGCGTAATCCATGAGCTACAGGCAGAACCCTGGCCTCCAAATGGCAAAAATATCACAGATATCGGCCTAGACGAACAGAACAAAACCTTTGACGCAGCCCGCCTTAAATCAACAGTAATCTTTGCCAAACAAACCGGCATCCGCCACATAGACCTCTGGGGCGCCGAATATTGGTACTACCGCTGGAAAGTTCTAGGTGATGAATCTGTCTGGAAGGAAGCCCGAGCAGTATTTACACCCTAACCCACGCTCACTTTTTGGACTGTCATCTTGGGCGAAGTCGAAAGATCTCCATGCTATTGAAACCGAAGAGATCACTCCACGAAGCCTGCCCCACACTTGATGCGGGGGTCGGGATGACAATGTGAAAATAGTGAGTGTGGGTCAGATTTACGCCGTAGTGTGTTCTAGTTTTGTGATACGACGCTCGTGATCATCGATTTGCTTGGTAGTGAGAGATTTTGGCTAGGTTCTTAGTGGTCATTTCTTGGACAAAGACAGTCAGCTCGTCGATTTTCTGATGAATAGGCGCTAGCTTTTCTTCGAGCTTTTCTTCGAGCTTGGCATCGAGCGCAGCATTGACCTCTGTCCGAACGGTCACTGTCATATATGACTTAAGGTCTTCAAGCACCTCTTCGTTGGTCATGAGTCCAGTATAGCACCACGAATAAGCGAAATCTGTTATATTTTACGCAATGGTTATGCACACATTTGATCCTAGGCAATACGGCATAAGTTTCAGCATCAAGCAGTGTAGGAGCTTTGGTATTGACCCTGAAGAGACATTGAAGTGGTTGCTCAAGATGGGCTGGCGACGCTTTCGGCTCATGAGCTACTGGGACGAATGCGAAAAGAGCAGGGCATGTATGATTTCAAAGAACTCGACCGTCAGATGAAACTTATCGAAAACGCTGGCGGTATCGTGACATTGTGTCTTGGTGTCAAACAACCACGTTGGCCAGAATACCATTGGCCCACATGGGCGATCACCTTACCAGATCCAGAGAAGACCCAAGCGCTTTTGGACTATGTAAGGGCGACCGTGGCGTGGTACGACGAGGCAGAGCTTATAGACGGCTACCAGCTTGAAAATGAAGCGGTCTTACGAGGCTTTGGTGAGGGTATAGATATCAATCTCCGCCGGTTACGCAAAGAATACCAACTCGTCGCCGACCTCACCGAAAAACCCCATCTACATGAGTACCAGTAACGGCTGGGGCATCCCCTCCGGCGTCCGCACCCACGAGGTGGCGTCGGTTTCAGCATATACACTATGATGTTCAACAAGGGCGCCTACCGACACACCATCCAGAAGCCGTGGCTCCATAGAGTTCGCCGCTTTATCATCGAAAAATCATTCGTAAACCCGTATTTATTCATGAGTTGCAACTCGAACCGTGGGGTCACCGCGCTATCTGGGAGATGTCAGCGGAAGAACAGGCATTGTCCATGAGTCCAGCACGCATTCGGTTCAACATAGACTTTGCCCAGCGTGTCGGCGCCTACCCCATAGACCTCTGGGGCGCCGAATGGTGGTACTGGCGCTACAAAAACGGCGACAAAACCATCTGGCAAACAGTCAAAGCCGCCCTAGAAGATTAGTTTATTACGATATTTTTACACATATGCAATACCGTGATATTGTATACATATGGCTTCACCAGCAATAGTTGCCGTTGTTTCGGGAAGAAACCGGCTTCCCAATCTTAAGACTTTACTCCCAGTCTTAGCCATTAATGAGTATAAGGAAGTGGTTTATCTTGATGATGGATCTTCCGACGGGTCAGCAGGATTGCACATAGAAGGAGTAACCGTTATTCATGGTAGACATAACGGCCCTTCATTAAATCGTAACCGCATACTCGACCATCTTGCGGGCGAAAATCCTTCGACCCTGTTGCATTTTCTCGATGCCGACGTAAAACTAGTCAACCCAGATGAAAGTACAGCAGGAATATCTGGCGCGACTCAGGTTGCTCACTCCTTCGAGCAACACCCCGACGCATTTTGTATAGGTGGGCCTGTATATCAGCTTGGCAAAGAAGACACTTTAGTACCAATGCCCTGGACCTACGGTCCGCTACTCTCGCCACGCTCTGTAGCCACCGGAGGCCTCCAGCTCCTAGCGGGTGCACGGCATGGTCGTTTTGGACGCAGATTACTGAGAGGATGGCCACACGACGGCCTCGCAACCCCACAGATAGTCGGATGGGTCGCTGATGCGAACTTCGCCATCACACTGGAAACGCTCCGACGGACACCGTTCGATCCACACATAATCGCTCATGCGGCCCAGACGTTTGGACAGGCAGCCCTTCAAGCTGAAAGAGAAATCTGGTTTGAACCGAGCATGCCAGCCGTAGTACAAACCGCCCCTCAACAATTAGACTTAGATAAGATACGCGAATCATTTTCCTTACTTTTGCGTCGATAAACTGAAATAAGAAAACTACATCAATTAATTTAGTGAACCAGTACCCAAGAGGCGAGGCGGGAGAGGTGTTTGTGGCAGATTATTTTGGGTGTTTGGCACAAACGAATAGATCGAACAGCCCAGGGAGGGAAGCGGGTTTTCATGTTTTTTGGTTTTTCTTAGTAACTAAAACTATAGCAAATCAATCATCGAACCGCTATGACAAATATCACGCATGTTGGTACACAAGCCAGATTATTAAGTATATGTTGGTTTAACTATTACAATTCTTTACCAACAAAAATCCGTTCATCAATACGCTAATTAAGCTTGAGCTATACCCTTTCTAGATCAGTGCGATATTTCATTTCCGTAAAAGATCTACCCTTACCCTGATATCGTTTTCGCGCAAGAGTTGAAATTTGTCTTACTGTAGCTAGCGGGTCAAGTCCATAAGAGTGCAAAACACTCATTCCCGGATCTCGAACCACAAATAATTCAGGACGTTCATTTAGCATTTTTCTTGCAAAAGCAGTATCTTCACCACCATCACCATATGCTGTGTCATAACCACCAAGTTCTTTCCAGACAGCCTTTGAAAGAATAGTACGATGCGCAACTAGAGCTCCGGGTTCCCATCTTTCTATTCGCTCTGCTGGACCAAGCCTTCTGTGGGCTCTTGTAAGTGCGGAAATCAAGATGTCACCTCGTGTGGCGTTTGTGTTTGGTAAAGCTGCGCCATACACTGCAGCGAAATTTGGTTTTCCAGCCCAACGTGTTAGAGTTCGTAAAGCACAAGTTGAACTAAGATTACTATGTCCAACAAGTTCGACTACAAACGGGTGGTCGGCTGCTTCAAAGCCTCTATTCAATGAGTCAGCATAGTTGAATGTGGATTGCCGAAGTGGCACTATTACAGCCCCGTATCTTTTAGCAATTTCTTTTGTTCGATCATTAGATTCAGTATCAACAACGACTAGTTGTTTTTCACCACCGAATTGCTGAACCAAAACATCGTCGATCAAACTTCCAATCGTTCTCTCATGATTGCGAGTACGTATTAAAACGGTCACATTTGGATCTGGTTGAATATCTGTTGCTTCTCTGACTTCTTTCACACGAGTAAAAAGCGTATCAGCAATATGATGCCTAACACCCCATGTAGAATCGTGAGCTTCGGGATGCAACAACCTAATACTATTTTCGACCATATCGTTATATAAAAATTATTCTTATAGTTAAATATTGATTCATATCTTAGCACTTTTTACATAGTTTGTCAATGCTTTATCTCTGTTGTACAATAGGGGATGGCAAAGAAAGCTACTCGGCGCGGGCATAAGCACGTAGTCAACCAGGTAAAGTCGATCCAGAATCGACGGGCAAGACACGACTACGAACTGGATGATTCTATGGTGGTAGGCTTGGAACTAACCGGTGGCGAGGTTAAAAGCCTACGGATGGGGCATGGACAGCTGCGCGGTGCCTATGTAACCGTCAAAAACGACGAACTGTATTTGCTAAATGGCACCATAAACGGTACCAGCAGCGTACCAATAGACGAAAGTAGCCAAACCCGTACCCGAAAGCTCCTGGCCAAGCGCCGGGAAATAAACGCCCTTATTGAGGCCAAGACGCAGGGTCGCACCATTGTGCCACTAGAAATCCTCACTGGAGGACGTTTCATAAAGCTCCGTATCGCCATCGGCAAAGGCAAGAAAACTTGGGACAAGCGCCAGACCCTGCGAAAACGCGATGACGACCGCACTGCGCAGCGCGCTATAAAAAACCTCTAGCAGTGATCTAAGCGCAACCACTAACTGTGAGATTTCTTACTAGATAATTTTTACTTTTCTGAGATACTGGTATAGAAGACTATGTAAATGAGGGGTTATCTTATGTGGAAACAAAGACTTACTAATCTTACATTTGCCGTTGTGCTCATGCTCAGTGTGCTGAGTGTGGTACCTGCTTCAGTCTGGGCAGCAACGGACACCTGTAGCTGGACAGGGGCGGCTAATGCAAACTGGAGTAACGGCGGCAACTGGACGGGCTGCGATAATGGCGGCGTGCCAGAAAACGGCGACGCCCTCGCGTTTCCTGAAGTTGCAACCAACAAGTCTATGAGTAACGATATCGCTGGACTAAGTGTCACTGGCCTTAGTTTTAGCGGCACCGGCTATACGGTGAGTGGTAACGCACTTACTATCACTACCGTCAACGCACTCGACGCCACTGCATCAGTCACGATCAATACAAACATTACTTACACCGGCTTTAACATCTCTATCACTCCAGACTCTGGAACGGTTATAACCATCAATGGTACAACTAACTTTTCGAGCGCTGGCGGTGAAGTCAACATCGGCGGCTCAGGCCGTGACGGAACGGTCGAATTTTATGGAAACATTACTGGTAGCGCAGCCACACAGTTTGTTGCAGTCAGTGGCGCAACTGCCGTAGTACGAGGCGCCGCCAATACCTACACCGCATGCACTGTTGGTGCCGAAAGTAACGCTCGTTTCACCTGTCGCTCACTGACATGTTTTGGTAATGTGGCAAATGACATGTACAGCGGCGGTGGAGTAATCGATATCTACACAGCTGGATCGTATGCAAATGATATAGTCACCTCAAGCGTGAACCCCAACACTTCAGCTATCTGGGCGTATGCAAATGTCACCCTTGACGGGGCTGCGACAGTCAATGACAGCTTATTCTTTGGCCAAGGCGTCAATGGTAATACCCTCACTGTCAACGGCAATGTGTCCCTCGTGTCGGAAGCCCTGCAGATTAGCGGCGCTAGCCGCTTGGCAAATATCGTTATCAATGGTGACATCAGCGGCACTCAGGGGGTGTTCGCCTACGTGTCACATTTGACACTGAGCGGAGCAAACACGTATAGCGGTATGACATATGCTACTTCTGGTGCGGCTACTATCACCGTAACACATCCAACAGGACTCGGTTCAAATGCAGCAGGGACTAGTTTAGGCGATGGCGACTCGCTCGAATTTGATTTTGCAAGCGCGCAAACAGTTAGCGAGCCACTTGATGTTATAGGTTCAGGCGTCTCAAGCACTGGAGCAGTCGTCCAAGCTGGCGAATCTACCACCTTATCAGGCAATATCGTTCTTTCGGGAGATACTACCTTTGGCGTCGATACAGGGGCTGCTTTTTCTGCCTTCACCCTCTCTGGCGTCATCTCTGGAACGGGTAATGTAACCGTCACTACCAGCCCGTCGACGGTGTTCGCTAACAGCTCCATCCAGTTTACGGGTGCTTCCGCTAATACCTACACCGGAAAATTGACCGTCCAAGGAGTCAGGTTTTACCCTTCGAAAGCAGATACAGTCACTGCAGTGACAGGCGATATGGATGTGCTCGCTACAGCCACTAAACCATCGACCGTCGAAACTTCCTTCGACGAATCTATCGCTAACACAAGCCACGTACATCTGATGAAAAGTGGCAGCAATGATGCCTCTTTGTACATAGGTACGGGAGCGCTTGAGACAATCGGCTACGTCACTGGTGACGGAGAGCTTTCCGTCGGTGCAAATGGTGCTGCAGTCGTGCTTTCTAGCAATACCAGCTATACCTTTGCGGGTA
This sequence comes from Candidatus Saccharimonadota bacterium, assembly GCA_016699935.1. Classification (GTDB taxonomy): domain Bacteria; phylum Patescibacteriota; class Saccharimonadia; order Saccharimonadales; family UBA4665; genus JAGXIT01. Next base: position 956,100 of record CP064992.1, on the reverse strand, counting down.
ACGTCTCGAAATTCTCCAATTTCCCGGCTGGCGACTCGTATGTTGTCAAAAAAGGCTCCGGCACAGCAACATTTACTGGCGGTGTCGATACGAGCTACGTGGGAGGGGAAGCGCCCGTTTTTGGCGCCCAAGAAGGCTCACTCCTCCTGAACGGCAACTTCACCGAAGCCGGCACCATCGTCCTGAGTGGCGCAACACTTAAGGGCACAGGCACAGTTGGGGATGTCGATGTGGATAGTGGTGGCACGGTGGCTATCGGTAACAGCCCCGGATGTATGACCTTTGGCTCGCTCCTACTGAACGCTGGCTCTACCTGGCAACAGGAAATCACTGGCTCGACCGCCTGCTCACAGTACGACAAAGCTACGGTAAGTGGTGCAGTCAACCTTGGCGGGGCAACCCTTCAGGTCAGCCAACTGGCTGGTTTTAATCCAGCACAAAACCTTGTCTTTACCATCATCGACGGTACGTCGCTAACTGGCACATTTGCTGGTCTTGCGAATGGTGCTGTGTTTGCAGTCAATGGCGTCAACTACCGCATAAACTACTTCGCGTCTGGTGAAGTAACACTCACTGTCGTGACAACAGCAGCAAACGCCACTACCGCCACTACGACGCTCGCCAGCACTGGCTCGCCCGCAGGACTCTTGACAGCACTAAGCCTGGGCATCATCACTCTTGCAGCCACGACATTCGCTGTTCGACGCCGTGCTTTCGCATTCATTCACCGCCAAAAATAATAAGTTTGTGATATTTATCGCTGCATTGTGGATAAACTATCAGTTTTGGGCTTTACACGCGTCCGTGAACCCGGTATGATACTACTTGTATCTCCTGCAAAGGAGTAAGTACCTTATATCTACATCGCTCCGATATTGTTCCCTGGTTATGGTGCTTCAAGCACCGGCGGAAGGGTATCGGAGCACTTTGTTTTATATGGGAGTTTATGTACAATAGATGAGGTTAACGGCAAATGCTCGAAGGTGACTGAAAATGATATGCCAAATCAGTTACTGCACGCCCTGTAGCTCTCAAGCAAAAAAAAACAGCTGAAGAGTGGCAATGGGCGAACGTTCATAAACAACATATTCCGGGGTAGCTCAGTGGTAGAGCGGGTCGCTGTTAACGACTAGGTCGCTGGTTCGAGCCCAGTCCCCGGAGCCAAATTATGACCGTCTCAAAAGAGGCGGTTTTAATTTGGCTATCGAGATTGAGTTTGAACTAGAGATCAGCGAATGTAATGAGCGAGGTCGCCGGTTCGGTTGGCAGGAACTGCGCACAGGGGCTTGTTCCGAGCACAGTGACCGAAAACGATGTCACCCAGTCCCCGGAGCCAAATAAATATGATCAGGCATTCATGTCTGGTCATTTTTATTTACCCTGAGACTGGCTTTGGACCAGTGACCAGCACGACATAGTCGTGCGTAGGATGCTGGTTCGTAAGGAGTGAATAGCACAGAAGCTTGCTTCGAGCACTGGAGCGACGGTATAGCGAAGCGCTATCCAGTCCCCGGAGCCACGTATTTACAAATTCCATATAGTATGGTTTCTTAATGTTTATGTACACGGTTTCACCTATCTACCGATTGACAGAGCACTTACACGGTGCCTTTTTAGGAGATAATCCAGCCTTAACTGAGGAGGAGCGGTGCTACAGCGGGGTCGGCTTAGCAACAGGAGACCCAAATACTACTCAAAAGCTATTAGTACACGGATTGATTAAAGATCGTCTAGCCTATCAAACTCTAGCAAGAGATACGCGTGGTAACTTTCACTTATCTACAGTTTTTCCTGAATACGGTGGCGCGCATCTGCAGACTGATATCCGTCCGGATGCAACCGAAGAGACAGCAGGTGCTATCAGAGAATCTTTATTCATGCAGGCTCTCATGGACGCAGCCCTTAGACAGAATCAGGTGTGAGAGAGTCGAAACAAAGCTTAAATTCATTAGCCATTTTGATGATGGGTGAGTAGTGCTTAGTTCGCAATGCGTCTACTAGGGGAGCCAAGCTGGAGCAGATAAAGTCAGAACTGAATTTTGGTTCTGACTTTTGTATAACAAAGATAGAATTGAAACCGAACGATTATGCATATGCTTGCTATCTACAAATAAATTGAGTTATTTTATAAGAATGTCAAATACCCCTAAAGATATTCTTCGTTTATTTCGAGAGGATCTAAATCCTGAAGATCGTGTCAACGCGTTTCAATCAGCTGCCGAACAGCTTCATGATCAAGTAACCGTTCTAGCTAGTCCTGAACGTGTTATTACAATTAACGCACGCTATCATTTATTGTTTGTTTTTAATGCACACGGCAATTCAATAAACGCAGCTCAATCAATTGAAGCTGGCGGCTCTCCATTCATTTCCTTTGTTGAAAATGCAGGTGATGCTGAGATTGCAGACAGTAAATTGTTCGGATACTCGGTAGGCAATGCATTTGATATGCAGTTCAATGTACAACCACCAAGAATGCCATTTTATCTACCACCACAACCCAGAGAGGATTTCGGGTATTGGCGTGATCGAGGCTTGTTGGCGAGAAGCAGTCTAATTGCTCCTGTTGATATTAGACACTACTCTCGTAGGTTATTAGATGCACTTATGGGTAACGATTACGATCAGCAATTCTTGAATAGGTCAATTCCTGGACGAGAATTACGCCAAAAAGAACTAGGTCAATTGTTAGAAGAACAAGGTCAAAAAGGCCGTCTCGTAATGTACTCTAACGCCGTCAGAGAGCTTACAAGTACTAAACAGGTTCTGGAAACGCTTGAACAAATAGATGCAGTCGAGGAAGGATCTTCAAGTTTTGGAACAGAAAACTCCGATAAAGTACGTGCCCTAGCTCAACGAGCAAGAATTAATACTGATGACGGACGCTTACCAGTAAATATTGTTTACGGTACTGGACATCATACAATGGTTCATATTTACAGAAACCTAGGGATTGAAGCACTTAGAGTTTTCGCAGGTAAAGCAGATGTGCTGGGGCACTTATCTTACTCTGGCACTGTTCTTGATCAGTTTTTCTCTTCGCATCCGTTTGGTATTACCGATGAAAAAGTTGCTAAATACTCTGCACAATTAGTTTTAGAAGGAATGTTGTGGGAACCGATAGATAATGCTGTTGAACATGGGATTATTCCAAAGGATAGAGCAAACTTCATGGCGGCATGGATTACAGTCATGAAAACAGCTCGAAGGCAAGATCTTATCGATAGACTGGCTGATATACATGCAGAATTTCGTACTAACCCACTCTCGACATTACCAATATTAGAGGCAGCTGGTTTAGAATTTATAAGAATTTGAAAATTAGGATAATTACTATAATTCCTACATTTCATAAGCAATGTCTTGCTTAATCATGCCTATAACTGCCTTTATCGTTGTGAGCCAAGCCGTAAAAGACAAAGTCAGAACTGTGAAAATGGTTCTGACTTTTTGTATACCCAGAGTGGAATTGAAACCGATAATGCCAGTCGCCGAATTTGCTAAGGATTATTCATATATTCTGTGAGATAATCGAAGAGATATATGAATAAAATACACCTCAAAGCCTCATGGATAGTTAATGCCCCGAGGGAATCTCTGTATAAGATTACTACTGATTTTGAAAATATGCCTAAAAATTTCCCAAAAGTAGCTCATTCAGTAAAGATTGTTAAAAGAGAGGGTAACAACCTATTAATCCATGCAGAAGCTAAATCCCTTGGGATTCCTCCGATACCAGTAACTATGCAGACAACTCTTGTTCCTGGAAAAGGCTATATTTCAGAAAACACAAATCATACATTCAACGCGACTGGACATGAAGAATTTTTAATGAAAGATGCGAAAGAAGGTACAAAGATCACATATTCTTATGAATATGATCTCTCGAAATCAAACATCATGCTTCGTGTTATTGCTAAACCTCTATTTGGCTGGGTTTCAATGTGGTATTGGAAACGAGTTTATATAGACAGGCTAGTAGAATTGACACATAAGAGAGATATTAATTTATAACTAGGTCTTCTTTTTTTAGTTATAACTTCCTCTATTTGTTTTCGCCTGCATGGCGAGAGAACTAGTTCTTTTGCGGAGCGAAAGTGCTGCGGTGTAGCGTGGGCACGCGCAGGTAGCCAAAGGTTAACGAGCATGCCGCAGCGGAAGAGGCGTAGCCGTCCCAGCAGCCGAAACTTGCCAAATGCGGTTAAACCCACCCCTGTCTTTCTCCCCATCCCAAACGTATTCACATTTTCTTAATGTGTTAGAGAACTGTCCTCATAGCCCCAGCAGAGCTCCATGACCTGATTTACCAAATATTAAACGATCTATAGTAGAATGTGTTTATGAGTAAAAAGTGGCCACAAGGCTCTTAAATGCAAGTTGGTACAAATCATCAGTAGCTGATTTTCTTCAACAAAACAATGATTCTATTATTGGCCAATTATCACAGGGCAGTATTCGCGATGGATTTAATGTCGAGCAACCACAATTTGAAACGTGGCGTTCCGAAATTGAAATCCTAAAAGACCAACTATGCGATATTGATAATGCCACTATTTTTTTAGAATTTGTTATTCCTCGTATGGGGAGGAGAATAGACGTAATTTTGTTAATACATTCTGATAGTCCGCACATTGTTTTATTAGAATTTAAAATTGGACAAAATAAATTTATAGCTAAAGACATAGACCAAGTAATTGACTATATGCTTGAGCTAAAAAATTTTCATTTAGGTTCACATAAAGCCGATATATTCCCGGCATTAGTAGTATCAGAATATAGGGGTGAGCCACGAAATATTGAAGGCGCTGACTGTTTGGGCAGTATTCATTTAAAAGATTATGTGGGATCTATTGAATATTTGACCGGTAACGGAGCTGAAGGATGGGAAGAGTCACCGTACAAACCGACTCCGACAATAATCGAAGCAGCAAGAGAATTGTATTCAGGCCACAGCGTTGAAGACATCACTCGAAGCGAGGCAGGTGACAACATAACTACAACGTGCAAGAAAATAAATGAAATAATTGATGACTGCAAATGCAAAACAACAAAAAGACAATTATTTTTGTTACAGGCGTTCCTGGAGCCGGAAAACTCTTGTTGGATTAAATATAGCAACCCAAAAAGAGACTCAAATTCAGAAGATCATGCCGTACTATTGTCTGGCAACGGGCCACTTGTAAACGTACTGACTGAAGCGCTGGCGAGAGACGAGAAGGACAAAAATGGTATTCGGATAGGTTATGCCAGAAATAAAGTTAAATCGTTTATACAAATAGTTCACCACTATCGCGATGAGTACATTAATGACGAAAATCCACCCAGCGAACATGTGGCAATCTTTGATGAAGCTCAGAGAGCCTGGGATGGTAATACTATCACAAATTGGATGAATAGAAAGAAAAGGCAGTGGGTTCATGGCGAATCTGAATCTGGTTTTTAATTCATACCCTGGATAGACACAAAGATTGGGCGTGTATAGTCTGCCTTGTTGGCGGTGGACAAGAGCTCAAAAAAAAGGCGAAGCTGGCATTAGTGCATGGGTTGATGCTGTCCCGGCGGACTGGCAAATTGCAATATCGCCGAACTTAGTCGATTCTGAATATAATGTTTCGAATGTGCCAAATAATGCACAAAAATATCACGAACTCCATCTAGCGACTTCCATGCGTTCATTTAGAGCTGAAAATTGTCTAATTTTTGTAAAAGCGCTGCTAGATATCGACGCCTCTGCGGCTAATATCTATAAGAGCTAGAAGACGCATATCCAATAAAAATAACTCGCGATCTAAAAATTGCTAAAGATTGGATAAGAAAACAAACAAAAAGGTACAGAGCGTCCAGGAATGCTAGCCACCAGTAGAGCGCAAAGACTGATACCATTTGCCATAGATAGCAATAAGGGTATTAACGAAGTCCACTATTTCTTAGGCGAAAAAGAAAACAACAAAAGCTCATATTTCTTAGAGGATGCAGCCTCGGAGTTTGTATGCCAGGGTTAGAGCTTGATTATTCACTAGTTTGCTGGGACGCTGACATGCGTTTTAATGTAGCTGATTGGCAATATTTTAATTCAAAAAGTACCAGCTCAAAGGCATAATATGGCAAAATAACATATCAAATCAACAAGAAGCAAAAATGCTTATCGTGCTCTTAACAAGGGCTAGACAAGGTATGATTATTTTCTTGCCGAACGGTAATTATCCCCTGATGCAACGAGGAAACAAGAGTTTTATGACTCTACATTTAATTACTTCAAATCTATTGGAATAGAAGAGCTAGTTGGACAATCAAGAGACACTGGTTATTGATACGAGTATTGGACAAAATAACTTTCAGTACCGTTCGTAGGATTTTGACCTGTTAATCATCCGCGACCAACAAGCTGAGCTAAATACAAAACCCTCGTATAGGAGGGGTTTTTTGTTTGGTTTTGGCTGTTGGGTTCTAGAGCCAGATGTCACAGGTATTCTGGTGCAACTGAAATAAAACCACGAGCAGGAGCTTACTACGAGCATGGTTTTATGAAAGAGGCGCAGCCGACCCAGCAGACAATATTAGAAAAATGCGGTTAAACCCACCCCTATCTTTTACCCCATCCCAAACGTATTCTTGAGTTTAATCATCTGTAAGAGGACTGTCATTACCTGAGCCTCAAAACCCCACGATGTCATCCCAGCGAAGGCTGGGATCCAGATAAATGGAATGGATTCCCGCCTTCGCGGGAATGACAAAAGTACATGAGAAACAGTTTTGAGAATCAGGTTTCATTTTATTCCACTTTAATCTTGATTGTGTTACAATATGTACGGTTGAGCTTACATTATGTTTATACGAGACAAAGAACATACAGTGGTGAATAAGGTACGTGAGACACGGATCGCTCTTAAGATTACCCAAGATGACCTGGCCGAAAAGGTCCAAGCGACGCGTCAAACTATTATCGCCATAGAAAAAGGCAATTACGTGCCAAGTGTGCTGCTTGCACTGCGAATTGCCGCTATACTAGGGCGTAAGGTGGAGGAGATATTTCGTTATGAAAAAATATAAACAATTACTCGACGTCGTGCTGCTACTCGGCCTAGCCGTCATCACGCTACTAGCCATCGCTCCAAAAACCTTTGTCATGCCTTCGAGCTTGCAAATGCTGATACTGGCAGTCGTGCTGGGGCTGATTGCTACATTTTTGGTACTACTGTGGCGCGAACAACCCGAAGACGAGCGCGAAATGCAAAACCAAGCACTTGCTAGTCGTTCAGCCTATTTTGTCGGTGCGCTTGTACTTATAACTGCCTTAATCATTCAAAGCCTTAGACACCAGCTAGACTCAGCCATCCCTATAGCCTTAATGGCGATGATTGCGACTAAGATTATTGTCCAACGCGCCAAAGACGGTGAATAGAATGCGTAAAGTCAACTTGACATTGCAGGCATGTACTCAGTATACTTGCAAGATACAGTAAAACGTAAGCGAGGGTAACCATGAATAAAAAAGCATTGATAACCATAAGCATCGTTGTCGGGCTGCTATTAGTTGGTGGCGGCGTAGTAGCATATACAAATGATCAAAATACCAAAGAAGAACAACAAAAAATGGCTATGCAAAAAAAGGCTGATGACGAAGCCATGGTAAAGAAAGCACAAGATTCTGCTATGGCCAAAGACACAGTGGCGCAGGAAGGCGATAGCATGGCCAAAGATGAAACTATGGCCAAACAAGGTTCGTATGTCACATTAGCGGATTACGACAAAGACCCCAGCAAGTACGCAGACACCAAAAAAGTCTACTTTTTTCACGCCAGCTGGTGCTCAATCTGCCAAGGCATAGACAAAGAAATCAAGGCCGACATGTCAAAGATTCCTGCGGGAGTAACGCTGATCAAAACAGACTTTGATAGCTCGACTGACCTACGCAAGAAATTTGGTGTCACCGTTCAGTACACATTTGTACAGGCCGACAACACTGGCAACGAGACAGCCCAGTGGTCAGCAACTTCACTAACCGATGTCCTAGCAGGCATAAAGTCCTAAAGGGTTAGACCGATATGCTAGTAACAGCACTTCTTTCATATGTCGCGGGGCTTCTGACTGCCTTAGCCCCATGCGTGCTACCACTACTGCCAGTAATCCTCGGCGGCAGCTTGGCCGGAGAGAAAAAGGACAAATGGCGGCCGTATATAATCACCGCCAGTCTAGTTGTGTCGCTAGTGTTGTTTACAATCCTTTTGAAAGCGTCGACTGTCTTTATCGGTATTGACCCTAAGGTTTGGTCTATCGGCTCAGGAGTATTGGTGATTATTCTAGGTTTCTTCATGTTATTTCCAAATGCGTGGGTGCAAATAATTGGCAGGTTGGGAATAGAGCATAGGTCCCAAGGCTTGCTCGGCAAAGCCTACAAACAAAAAAACGCAACGCTTTCGGCAATTTTGATCGGTGCCGCGCTTGGCCCAATTTTTAGCAGCTGTAGCCCCACCTATGCCTGGGTTATTGCATCAGTCCTGCCAAGCAGCACTCTACTAGGCGTTTTCTACCTGGCTATCTATTGTTTGGGCGTAGCGACATCACTCTTAGCTATCGCCCTTTTAGGGCGCAAACTGTTAGTGCGAATAAAATGGGCGAGTGATCCCAAGGGATGGTTTCAGCGAGGTATCGCTGTGCTATTCATCCTAGTCGGGGTCTTTGTAGTTACAGGGTGGGATAAAAAGTGCAAACCTATTTGGTGGAAAAGATTTTCTGAATATCAAACTAGTAGAAGAAAAACTTGTTCCAAAAGCACAAGCTCGGCAAGGATAAGCAGCACTGGCCCAACAAGCAAAACAAAATATAATGTTGACCCCTACAATGCACCGGAAATTAAGAATATTGCAGCGTGGGTAAATAGCAGCCCACAGACGATATCAGGGCTAAAGGGCAAAAGTTGTACTGGTAGACTTCTGGACCTATTCGTGCATAAATTGTCAGCGGACTCAGCCGTACCTAAACGCTTGGTATGACAAGTACCGAAACGACGGGCTGGTGATACTCGGCGTCCATGCGCCGAGTTTGCATTTGAGAAAGTTACCTCAAATGTTGAGAATGCTACCAAAGACGCGAGCATAAAGTACCCGGTGGCTCTCGATAATGACTTTTCAACGTGGCGGGCATACGAAAAACCAATATTGGCCAGCCAAATACTTGATAGACAAAGACGGTCAGGTGCGCTACACCCATTTTGGCGAGGGAGACTATGCCGAAACAGAACAGACCATCCAAGCACTTCTCAAAGAGTCTGGCAAAACGGTGACTGCAAAGCTAGAAATAGAGCGTAGCGCGAGCTCAGCCGTGCGTGGCCAAACACCAGAGACATACCTCGATTTAAGCGCGCCGAACGCTTTGCTAACGCCGATCAATTTGTAGCAAATCAGCCAGTCGATTACACCTTGGTGAGTGGTTCAAAAAGAGCACGAATGGTCGCTCGGTGGCAAGTGGCAGATGGACGGCGAATCCAGCCAAAGCCTGGCGCAAAACACGAAGTTAAATATAAACTTTTCGGCGAAAGAAGTTTACCTAGTTATGAGCGGGCCTCCGGGGGCACTAGTTGGCGTCTCGGTTGACGAGCTAAGCGCCCCTGGCGGAGCCGATGTAAATACTAGTGGCCAAGTCAAGATCGACCAGGCTCGTCTATACAAGATTGTCAAAGCAGATAATTTCATGACCAACAAAACATTACAACTAACTTTCCCAGCGGGCGTCACCATAAATGCGTTTACCTTTGGGAGCTAAGATACATCGGAGGCTTTATGCAAATAACTATTTACTCAACCACAACCTGCGCCTTTTGCCACCTACTAACTGCCTGGCTTGATAAGGAAAATATACCCTACACGAAAAATGGCAGACGAAGACGAGCATGCAATGGCAGAGTTTATGAGTGTCAATGATGGTAATTTTGGTGTACCATTTACGGTTCTGAAAGATGACAGCGCCATGAAACAAAGATTTTGGGCTTCGATCAAGCAAAGTTCAAACAAGTTCTCGGCCTCTAAACCTACTCGCCAAATCCCCAATATGCGTCCCAAGTGAAGCCACCCCAGTATTTTCACCCATCCCAGGTGAAAATTAGCTATAATTAGCGTAAGTTGCGTTTTTCTAGGATGCCCTTTATGGACGGGCTGGGAGGTTTGCTGGGCGGTGTATGCAGCCGATCCAGCAGCAGGGGCGACGTTCGCCGCGGGTTAGTTTGTCTCTTGCGACCAGTATGCGTTTTGCCCGTGTCTCTGGTTTTTTGGCATCTATGACCCAGCAGATAAATTCGTTGCGTGCTAGCGGTGTTATGTCATTCCAAGCCATCAAAACTTTCTTGTCTGCTTGAAGCATGCCTTTTAGGTCTGCTGGCATAGGGGTGTACTGTTCCGCTTTCAATTTTAGCAGAAGACATACTGACTATTATTGCATATTTATTACACGAAATCCGACAACCTTTTGAATTAGCGACACAGGCAGGGGTTTATCATGTGGGAATTGTACCGAGCCTTTGCCTTGCTTATACAATGCAAATTCTTTTGAATTGCTCATGACCATTTGGCGTCGCATAAAAACCAATGTGCCTAACTTAGCCGCCAAAGTACACCAGTGGTTTGCAATGCAGTTTGTAGGCAGGCATGCCGTAAGCCATCGATTCCACTGCTTCAGGAGCGGTGCCTTTACGGTAGCTCGCACCTGGACTAGTCACGCCTTCACGTCGCCGTCAAACTGGCTTATGAAGTCGTCGACAATCATCCGTTCTTACCGTTAAAATAAGCATTTTTAATCATGGTTCTTAACACCGACTCGTCTATGTCGGCTAGTTTTTCACGTAGACACAGCCTTTGCCCCGAGTGTGCTTGCCGAGCTTGGTCAGTAGCTGATTGTTCGGTTCAGTTTCTTCGTAGAAAACCAGCCCGTAAAGTACAAGAGCGGTGGAACGGGCGAAAACCCAACGCGCAGCGAGTCACCCTCGCACGATTTGCTCTTGTAATGAAAACTGCCAAATCCAATCATGCTCGGTCCCCACATCACGGGCTTTTCTCCGGTTACTTCCTGAAAAATCGTAAGTAGTTTTATGCCATCAGCGCGGCGCACTGGGTTCGGTGTGGCAGACACAAAGTCCAGCGCACTGACACTGGTTGGTTTTGTCTTCGGTTCAACCATTTAGACTTTCCCTTCGTATTTAAAAGTGAAGTTTAAAGCTAGCGACTAGTTTGTCTTTGTAGCTAGCATCGACACCAGCGAGGTTGACACCGGAAAGCAAGAACACGACGCTGCCTTTGCGTACGTAGAGTTGCTGATTTGACTCTTTGCTACCATCCGTTCGATTCCGTGCCCACAAAAACGCCTCATCACCTACACCCGACTTATCCTCTTTTAGGTAATACAGCGTATCACCATATTTTCGGTGCTCCGTGTTTCATTCATGCTTTGTTTTGCAGACTCAACATTAGGGTGCTCACGGTATTCTATGCTAAAGGTTACACCCATACCCGTATTTGTCTCATTGTAAGAACAGGAGTATAGTTTTCCACCACTAGTCGAAAGTTCTGAAACTTTGTTGATATCGGTGTCAGTAAACGGCACGCCCCACACCTTTGTAAGCTCACTGAAGTTGTAAGTCGAACAATCGGCATCTTTTCCAACCGTCTGAGCGGTCAATTTAGGAAGATCAGCGGATGCTGGTTGCTTAGTCGAGGCAGTCGTAGTGGTGCTAGTTGATGTACGTTGGGCATTTTTATCATCAGAATCCTTTGTCACAAAAAAGAATACGCCGCCCACGACGGCAAGACCAACTAGTGCTAATATAAGTTTCGTTTTCATACCTTCTCCTTATCTACAAATACAAGTTTATCAAACACTACAGCCAGGTATTGTAAAAATATTTACAGCAAAACGAGTTAGGTTCATTTAACTAAACTGTTTTGCTGCAAAGTGGGGTAAAATGGTGGAGTAATGTCAAAACTCTCTGAAGGTACTGTCCATAAACTGCCCCCGGATTTTCGGGAGGCGATTAGTTCGACTCCAAAAGTCCTGCTACTGTGGCAGGCTATAACACCACTGGCTCGCAACGAATGGATTTGCTGGGTCGAGGAGGCCAAAAAAGCCGAAACCCGCCAGCGCCGCATAGAAGTCGGTCTTTCCAAAATGTCCAGCGGTATGCGCCGCCCCTGTTGCTGGCAGGGCTGCCCACACCGCAAACGCACCGGCAAAGTCTAGAGCTACCCCTAGCATATTTCACGGTGTACAATGAACCTATGAAAAGAAAATGGGATGTCGGCAGCGAAGAGCAGCACCGAAAATGTGTCGAAGAAATACTGACGCGCTTGCAAGAGCAAGGAATGGCTGAGTTTGGCATAATTGCCGCGGGAGATATCATCTCGATAGTCCTACAAAACTATGGTCCAGACATTTACAATCTCGCCCTGGCCGATGCCCGGAAACTGATAGAAACAAAACTGGCAGATATTTCGACTGATCTCGATGTTTTAGTCCAGTCTGATTGAAGGAGAACATGTAATCCATGACTATAGTGGCGTAATCTGTCTCCTAGAGTTGCTCTTATAGCGATGTACCAATGTTCGAATGTCGAAAACGGCTATTTTTAAGTGCTAGGATTCCTAGCACTGGCATGGCGATGACCATAATCATAAATGCTGGCAGGGTTGGGACGAGGCAAATGGCGGACAGGAGCCAGCTAGAAGCTAGCAACCATCTTTGCGGCTTTTGGTCAGACGTAGCGTGACTGCGTAGTGCAAGAACGGCTGCCAGCATTGCTGCTACAGTAAATACAGTTGCAATAGCTGGGGCCTGTTGAAAGGTTCTAGCAACTACTGCCAGGCCAAAGTCTTGCGACTGTGACAATAAGGCCATAAATACAACCCAGGCAATGATGACAGACGAGAGTTTTGCACGTTAGCAACCTTGCGTGGGGCAAGTTTGTTTATGAGCAAGTAGGCAAAAAGCGGGAAAAGCTACACTGAATGCGTATGAGTGTTGTGATGAGATTGTTTTCGGGATGTTTGACGTAGTCGGTGATCTCTCCATGCAGTAGCCCGGTGATGAGCACAGAGTAAACACTGAAATTGAGCAGTACAATACCTACATTTGACAGATTGTAGCGCACAGCCAGTGCTTCGTAGAGCAAAAAGTAGTAGATACAGCACACCCAGCACGATAAGCCCTGGCGGTGTCAGTAAACCCGAATACAGCGCCACCGTCAGCTCGCCGACCATTATGAGAAATAGGCCTGCTCCAAGCAAATTTCGACGCGAGAAAACACGCTGCATATCTATAACTATACAGCAACAGTTTAGCCAGCCAGGCCGATAACGTAGTTTTTGCCGTAGGTCTTGGCGCATTTGGGGCAGGTGGTGTAGAAAAAGTAAACTTTCTCGGCGGTTTTGCCACGGGTTTTGGCGTAGGCCAACAGCGCGTCGTACCACTGCTTGGCGTTTTTGTACGGTCCCTCAAATACTTTGGTGACGTAACTGCCACTGAGGGTGACATTGTCGGCGCCTTCCACAGTTTTACTGACAGCATACAGCTGCTCGGCTTTCCAGGGCGACAGGTCGCGCGTCAGTATCATGGCTTGCTCAGGCGGCATGGTGGCGCCAGCCTCGTCGGCTTGTTTTTGGATGGCGGTCATTACTTTTGACATGTTGATCGGCATAAACAGGAAACTCCTGGTATGCATGCGAATAAACTGTTTGTTTTCAAAAGTCACCTCTTTTTCGTCCCAGTCGGCGACGTTTGGTACGCCGCAACAACCAGTTTCGTTTTTGTCGGTGTAGGTATTTGGTAAGTTCATAACTTCCTCCTCTCCTTACACTTATATTATACGCCGTTCGTAAAGAGCCTACCATGCACGACGAACAGCACCGTTTTTAAGCTATAATGATTCTTGGATCTTATGAAATCTCGAGTAATGACTTTTATGAACCAGCACTACGGCAACCAACACGCTGCCAAGGTTTTGTATGGGACGATTTTGCTTTTCGTAACACTTGTTGGGCTCGATGCCAGCGGCATTAGCACCGGGTATTGGGCAGCCTTAAACGCATTTATCGCCGTCCTGGCGATTATCGTTGCCGAGGACTACGCCGAACTGATAGGCTTTACCATCAAAAACAAACGCGCCCTCAACAAGCAAGAGCGCCGCGAAATCTTTGACGATACAGTTGCGGTTGCGACGTTTTGCCTAGTGCCTATAGTCATCCTGCTTGTGAGCGAAACTAGCCTATACTCTGTTGCCACGGCCTTTAACTACACCTTTTTGTACTGCGTTTCGGTACTCTTTGTTTTTAGCTACTGGGCAGCTAGGCTGAGTGGCTACCAAAAACTACGCTCACTCATCACCGCCACCATAACCGCCAGCATCGGCCTCGCCATAATATACATCAAATCCAACTTCGGCAAATAACCCCTCATGCTCCTCGTCTGTTTGAACTCGGATCTACATAGTATGTCGCAGCAACGGAGCAGGGCGTCCCAGCCACCAAAACCAAACGCGGTAAAACCCACCCCTATCTTTCACCCCATCCCAAACGAAATAATGAGTTTCTTCACCTGTTACAGGACTGTCCTCTCATTCCACCGCTGCACAACAAGTACTCGGCTATAGTAATGTTGTCTCTGGTACTGCCTACTGGTCATACGAAGGCGAGACCATGGGCGAACGCCGCCAAAGAATGGAGTCAAGCGAGTAGAGCGTAGAAAACAGGGGCAGAGAGGGTATACTGAGAACAGAGAAGGGGGTCCTCTTGGCTGATATTAGAGCTGAATTTAAACGCATAGACAATATCCTGTTTGAGGATGCGGGGACAAATGGTGCGAATGACTACATGGCACAGATGTCATGGATTCTTTTTTGAAATATCTTGACGACCTTGAAGAGGTGCGCAAGGACGAAGCGACACTGCACCAGATTGCGTACCAGCCGTTGTTTAAGACCGAACACCAGTGGGACATATGGGCGGCACCAAAGAAAGCAGATGGTTCACCCGATATATCTGCGCAAATGACAGGCGATGATCTGACGGGCTTTGTGAATCACCAGCTTTTCCCATACCTTCGCTCGTTCAAAAATGCCGAAAATGACCCCAAAACGCTGACCTACAAAATCGGCGAAATATTTGGTGAAATCACAAATAAGATTCAGAGCGGGCGCAACCTCCGGGAAGTGATAGATATCATCGACAATCTTCAATTTCAGACTCAGGATGAGCTTGACCAGTTATCTGCATTATATGAAGATCGTTTGAAGCTTATGGGTGGAGCAGGGCGCAGCGGTGAGTTTTATACGCCGCGACCACTTATACAGGCTATGGTTCAGGCGGTGCAGCCAAAACTGGGCAAAACTATCTATGACGGCGCAGCAGGATCGGCAGGGTTTTTAACCGAAAGTTATGCCTACCTACGCAGCCAGGAAAATGGCGAACGAACTGTCTTTTCTAAAAGAGCGTACGTTCTTTGCCAAGAATAAAAAGCCAGAGCCATACCTACTGGGCACGATGAATATGATTTTGCACGGCATAGAATCGCCAAACATGGTGCATGCTAACACGCTCAATGAAGACACGCGCGACATTCAGGAAAAGATCGGTTTGATTATATACTGGCAAATCCACCATTCGGTGGCAATGAGCGCCCTGAAGTTCAGCGCAACTTCAAAATCCCGACTCGTGAAACTGCAAACCTATTTCTACAGCACTTCATGAAGAATCTTCGTACTGGCGGTGAAGCGGCGATAGTTATAAAAACACATTCCTGACCAATGAGCCAAATGGCGCGACGGGCAAGATTCGTAAAGAGCTGCTGCAAGGCTTTAACCTACATACCATCCTTGACCTGCCAGGCGGTGTGTTTAGCGCGACTGGCTCGACCGGCGTCAAAACCGTGGTGCTGTTTTTCCGCAAAGGCGAACCAACGCGGGATATTTGGTACTACCAACTCAACCCTAGTCGCAACCTCGGTAAAACCAATCCGCTGAACATTCACGACTTCGACGATTTCCTGGTAAAGTTCAAAACCCGAGAAACCAGTGAAAACTCATGGACGGTCAAAGCCGAAGACCTCGACCAAACCACCTTCGACCTAGGTGTCAAAAACCCCTTCGCGCCAGAAGCCGAAGAACTAAAAACACCAGAGGATATTTTAGAGGATATCAAGCAAATCGATAAAGAAGTTGCTGAAATACTGAGGACCTTAGCCTATGAACAATAATCGTCTCGGAGACGTATAGATAATGACTGAATCTAGATACTATAGCGACGGAATGCGTACCGAAATGTTGATGCGAAACGTTTTTGGGGACAAGTATTATGGGTTTGCTTCTGCATACCAAAATCCAAAATATTTCAAAAAGATGTGAAGACTTTGGTCAAAAAACTCAGGCAAGATATCGATGATTTGATTGCAGATAGTCATTTCAAGAGCGCATGTAGACTCTACCTTGAGCGTATAGAGAAAGAACTTGGTGCCGCAAAGAGCGAGGATGACTACAGAAAGCTATTTGTGAATGCGTTGGATATTATCACGATCTTGCTTGGTTATCATTATGAGGCAGGAAACACGCGTACAATCACTTTCTACATTCCAAATATTTGGAATGAAAGCCTGGGATGGTATGAAGCTCAGAAATTTTATGAATTTCAGGATAATTTGCATGAAAAAAGGAAAGACCTCGTCAAACAGCTTAAGAGTGAAGGTCACACTAATGCTGCGATTATGGATATCTTGAATATTAGTGCATACAAGCTTGCGCAAGTGTTAAATACAATCAAAGCAGAAAAAAATGAGCAAGAATAGGCTAAAGGTTCAGTATGCCTGAGATAAATACTCATTCGACTTCAGCAGGGACTATGGATGTTAGCCCGATACCCCTACATGAAACCGGCTCAACCAGATTATTTTTTTATCCAATATGGGTTGATGCGTCCGATAATCACTTACGCGGGGGCTTTCGCTTTGAAAAAAAGGGTAGAAATGAGACATGGGAAGAATTCGAGGGCAGGTCAATTACAACCCTCCATCGAGATGAGGCATACGAACTGAATCTCAGTGGTGAAGACATGGCGACATTATTCTCTAACCTCGAAAGAATCAAGGCCTTGCTAGAGCAGTGGGGACACCGATATGGTGATACAACTTTTTCTCTCGCAGATAACAATGCTGAAGGAATACTTCTGCAAATTAGCGATGGTGCAAATCGTGATCTGATCATCGGAAAACTAAGAGAGCTTGAGGCTAATAATTTTCGTTCCATAGAAAATGCTGTTGCAACTGCAAAGCTTCAGACAGCAATAGATTTCATACGGGAAAACCTCGGAAACAGGGTTGAATCCTTTTGGCAGGATTATTTTGATAATAATTCCTGGATTATCCAACAGATCTTTCATTTCCCGCTCTACTATATGCAAGGCGAGACATATGTAGGCGGCAAGAACACGCGTGGGAGAAACGGCCAAGGTGGCGTAGCGACAGACCAGCTGTTCTTAAATGGTGCGAATGGTAGTTTTGCTGTTGTTGAAATAAAGCCTCCTACAACACCGCTTGTTGGCGGACAATATAGAGGAGACGATGAAGGAAGAGAGAATATCTGCTATTCCATGTCTGCTCAGCTAACCGGAAGTCTTGTCCAGATGGAGAATCAAATACGTGTTGCCGTTAACGACTTTCAGACAATGCTCGGGCGGACTTTTCTGACCTAAATCGTCTTGATCCCATGGGCATCTTGTTGATTGGCGATCGCAATACTTCATCAATGGATGAAGACAAAAAGACGCTCATTCTCGTTTTTTCGTAAGGCGATGAAAAAACATTATTATGACGTATGACGGGCTATTAGCGAGGCTTGAAATATTAAAGGGAGTTTACTCCGAATGAAAACTGTGAAGCTTGGCGACACATTTACCATTAGCTCTAGCAGAAGAGTGTTGAAATCACAGTGGAAAAGCTCGGGCATACCGTTTTATCGTGGGCGTGAAATTACGAGGCTATCAAAAACGGGTAATGCAAACAATGAACTATACATTTCTGAAGATTTATACAATGATCTTTCGCATAAGAACGGGGTCCCAACAGAAGGCGACATCATGATCACCGCTATAGGGACAATAGGTAATACTATATCGTACAGGCAAATGAGAAGTTTTATTTTAAAGACGCGAGTGTCCTTTGGCTGAAAAAAACTAGTGATGTTGACCGAGTGGCTACGTAAACCAATGGTTTAAATCAGCAGCATTTTTCGAGCAGCTTGAGTAACGGAACGACCGTAGACACATTAACAATAACAAAACTACAATCACTTGATATATATCTCCCATCGCTCGAAGAGCAACGGCGGGTGGTAGAGCGGCTGGACGCAGCTTTTGAGAAGATTGATCGGGCTATTGAGTTGACGGAGAAGAATATTCAATATACTCGGACTCTGTACTATCGGTTATACACTGAGATTCTCAGAAATGTAATAGGTGAAGAACAATGTCTAGGAGATGTTTGCACCATAGACTCAAAATTAATTGATCCTCGATATGAGCCATATAACGAGTGCCTGCATGTTGGTGGTGCGAACATTGAGCCTGAAACAGGGCAGCTAATCAACTTAAAAATGGCGAAAGAAGAGAAGCTAATTTCTAGTAAGTTTCCTTTTGATGGAACAATGGTCTTGTATAGCAAAATACGTCCATACCTCAAAAAGGTTGTCCGACCAGATTTTTCTGGTTTGTGTAGCGCGGATATTTACCCGCTTCTTCCCACCAATGAGGTAAGGCGAGACTACTTATATTATCTACTATTATCAAATGACTTTACTCAATATGCCATTTCTGGTTCAGATAGAGCCGGTATGCCGAAAGTGAATAGGCCTCACTTGTTTGCGTATGCATTTACGCTACCATCGATATCAGATCAAGATGAGATCATAAAGAAACTTGATGATATTTCTGCGAAGTTATCTTCGTTGATTGCAAAATATCAGTCAAAAGTTAGTATGCTTCGCACACTAAAGCAATCCTTGCTGACGCAAGCGTTTTCTCAAAGTGAGTGTAAAATAAGTAGTAATGAACGAAGCGACTACCCGGCGGGAGCTGATCGACCCAAAATTGACCGAATGCGGTTGGGGCTAGAATGTCACGATGAGTTAGCAAACCAAAGAGGCCTCATAGAGAGTGCCTCTTTTGGCGGTGATGTGACCTAGCCCTTTGGTGGGTGCGGATCGCCACCGTAGCTGTTGCGTGAAGCAATCTGGCCGTTCTGATTGTGAACGACATGCTCGGTTTTGTTGTTGATCGCCTGTTGGCGGCCAGCGGTTTGTGCCTGCACCTTGGTGTCGTACACCTTTGCCGGTCGGCTTGAGCCAGCGGAAACATTGCGCCAGTTGCCAGCTTGCTTGCTGTAGGTAGTGTGGACTTGTTTGCCTGCCATAGTTGTTGTAGCTCCTTTCTTTCGGTTTGCGGCGGAATTACCACTTAATTCTATATGTGGTAAGATAGGAGCTATACAATTTGTTGAGGAACATTCTTGTATAAGGAAGCGCTGGATAGGCGCTTTTCCTATTTTTACCCTCCGGATTCCTCTCCGAATTACCTCTATCCTAACAGACGGATGTTAAAAATACAAGTTGACTATGTTGTATTTCTTGACATATACTGTTAAGTACGCTAAACTAAAAACAAATAACAAACGAAGGACAACACTATGAGTAATGTGGGTAAGAATCTCGAAAGTGCTCGTCTAGCGCGTGGGCTAACGATGGAGCAAGTAGCCGAGGTACTAGGTATGAGTCGTCAGACTTATGCCCTTATTGAGGCTGGCAAAAAAGAAATCACTGTATCGCAAGCAGAAAAAATGGCAGCTATGTTGCGCGTTGAATTGGGCGATTTGATTGGGGCACCGGATGGGATTTCGACTTTGTCAAATACGCTTGAAGCAGTCAAAAAATATAAGCAAATTATTCTCAACGCTCTTAAAGCCGGCGCGGATGCTGATGGGAAGATAACAAAGACGAAACTTGCAAAGCTCGTCTACCTAGCTGATTTTACCTGGTACTACGATCACCTAGCACCGATGTCCGGTATGACCTATCGTAAGTTACCGCGTGGGCCCGTGGCGGACGTGTATTTTCGCGCACTTGATGAGCTAGAAGAAGAAGGTATAATCAACCCACCAGAGTATAAAGGCAAGGCTATGCTTCTCTCTTTAGCAGAAAATGGCGAAGTACCTGCCAGTGAGCTTACTAAAGATGAAAAGCGGATGATCGATAAGATTGGTAAAGTATGGAAAGGCTACAATACAGAGGCAATCGTAGACTTTACTCATAACCAATTGCCGTGGCAGATCTGTAGGGATGGTGAGGCAATCCCTTACGGACTTATTACCCAGGAAGAACCGGACCATATATGGAAGCCTCGAACTACGCTGTAGAATTCGATTCTTTTTCAGAGCGTTACTATATCAAGGCGTTCGCAAAGAAACACAAATCCAATTGGGACAAAACTCGCGATGACATCGACGATATGTGCAAGCGTATTGACGCGCTACTACGGATCAAGAAGGCCGATTTAATCAACAGCGTAGGTGAACACAAGTTGGTAAAATTGGATTTCGCGGTGGAAGGTACAAAAGTCGGTCCGTCTAAGTCTGGCAATAGGTGTATCTTGCATATAAACGAAAACCTACACCTTGTGAGAGTTCTATTCGTGTTTACCGAAGGCGAACACATAGACAGGCCAAATATAACTGCAAAGTGGAAGAAAGTTATCAAAGATCAGTTCGTTGATCTCGGTGTCATCTTTTCTCTGTAATGCTGTAAAATAAGTAGTAATGAACGAAGCGACTACCCGGCGGGAGCTGATCGACCCAAAATTGACCCAGTGCGGTTGGGGGCAAAATGTCACTACTGGCTCTCTTGTATTGTCGGAGTATGTATTTACCGATGGCCGGCTGATAGGCAGTGGGCAACGCGGAAAAACTAAAAAAGCCGACTATGTACTTGTTTATAAAAATCAGAAACTTGCCATAGTCGAAGCGAAGGCCGAAGACAAAGAAATTACTGACGGGCTAGAACAAGTGAAAGACTACGCGGCGACCCTTGGGATACGCTATGTGTATAGTACGAATGGTCACGGAATCTATTGCTTTGATATGAAGACTGGCCGTGGCGAAGAAGTGAGCGGCTATAATAGCCCAGATGACCTATTTGTAATGACGTATAGCGATGTTAATGACGCGCAGTACCGCGCGTTGACTGAGCCGTACGAGATCATCAAACACCGACCACGCTACTACCAAGAAAACGCCATAAACGCAGCCGTAAAGGCGATTTCTGGTAATGAAAACAGAGTACTTTTGACGCTGGCAACTGGTACGGGCAAAACGACCATAGCATTTCAAATAGCATGGAAACTATACCAGGCGCGTTGGAATAAGCGCGGTGATGAACGCCGGCCACGCATATTGTTCTTGGCTGATCGTAATATACTCGTCGAGCAAGCTATGGGCGACTTTGAGCCATTTGGCGACATGGCGGTACGGATAAATGGTGAAGCTGTGCGAAAGAAGGGCAAGATTCCGACAAATGGTAGTATGTTCTTTAGTATCTACCAGGCGATGACTGGGGGGTCCGTCGATAATCCGTATTTTAGAGATTACCCAAGTGACTACTTTGACCTTATCATCATAGACGAGTGTCACCGTGGCGGCGCAAGCAATGAAGGAAACTGGCGGGCAGTGCTCGACCATTTTAACGGCGCAACCCACCTAGGGCTGACCGCTACTCCGAAACGTGATGACAACATCGACACCTACAAATACTTTGGTAATCCTGTTTACACCTACTCACTCAGACAAGGCATTGAAGACGGATTTTTGACACCTTTTAAGGTCAAGCGCATCACTACCACTATGGACCGCTACGTGTTTAACCCGCAAGATTTTGTGGAAAGTGGCGAAGTGGACGAGGCGCGCGAATATACGCTGAGTGATTTTAACAAGGCGATTTATCTGCCGGAGCGCGAAGAGCGCATGGCGGAGATACTGCTGGAACAAATCAATCCAAATCAAAAACAATCGTGTTTTGTAATGATGAAAAGCACGCTGCGATGATGCGGGATGCGATCAATAAACATAAACCAGCCGGAACGCTGGGCGACGGTCGTAATTATTGTGTTCGTATAACTTCTACAGAAGGTGCCCTTGGCGATAGCTACCTTGAAGAATTTCGTGATAACGAAAAGCAAGTGCCAACCATAGTCACGACAAGTCGTAAACTCAGTACTGGCGTAGACGCCCGCAATGTCCGTTTTGTGGTGTTGATGCGTGGCGTTGGTAGTATGGTAGAGTTCAAGCAGATCGTCGGGCGTGGTACTCGCATATATGATGATAAAGATTATTTCACGATTGTAGACTTTTATGGCAACGACACTAAATTTGAGGACCCCGAATGGGATGGCGAGCCGCAAGAAGTTGAGACCACTGATGTGGTCGAGCCTGAGCCAGCGACTATTGTGGTTGATGATGTCGTACAAGGTAACCCGGAAGATGACGAAATAGAGACCGATGAGCCTGAGCCAGCATATGACGGTAGCGATGTTGCTGTTGACGTGCCTATAGAGCCGAAGCAAAAAACGGTTGTTCGACTAGGAGACGGCAAGGAGCGCGAGATTAAATATTCAGTCGATACAAAATTCTATATGGACGGGAGAGCCGTGAGCCCACATGAATTCTTGGAGAAATTGTTTGGGCAAATACCAGAGCTCTTTAAGGACGAAGATGATTTGCGTAAACAGTGGTGTGATCCACGCACGCGTGAAATTTTGCTGCAAGGTTTGGCGGAGCGCGGTTTTGAAGAGGAGAAACTGCAAGCACTTAAGCAGCTTTGTGATGCAGAAGAAAGTGATGTATACGATGTACTACGCTACATTGCCTATGCCAAAGATACAATGACACGCGTCGAGCGTGCCGGAATTGTGCGCGAATATTACCTGGAGCAACTCGACAACAATGAGCGTGAGTTTGTGAAGTTTGTCCTCGATACTTATGAAAAACAGGGCGAAAATGAGCTAAGTATGCAGAACCTCACGAGTCTCGTGAGTTTACGATACAAAACTATGCGTGACGCTACCTCAGTCCTTGGCTCGGCTGACGAAATAGTAAGCGACTATCTGGAACTGCAGCGTGAGCTGTACATGGCAATTGGTGCTTGATTTTAGCTTTTCTATAATTTATATAGCTGCATGATCCGGTTTTGGCTATATGTATATCGTTCTCTATCTCCGTGAGCAAGAAATTATCATCGTATACATACCCCGATTAAAACCCAAACCTATATTTTACCCTTGATTTGTCCTAGGCTTACAAACCTAGTTTGTTGGTGATATTCTCAACTGCTGACTGCCCCTTCTCGGTTGCAGAAGTTGCCGCTTCAGTTGCACCACCTACGGCATCTTGAATTTCTTGCACTCCAGGAATTTCGCCTAAACCACCAATTGCGTCCTGGATAGGCCCCTGTGCTAAATCAGAAGCTCCGCCAAATAGATTTTTATTATATCGAGTAATCCCATATGTCCTCCTTACTTATTAATTATTAAACGCTCTATGTCCCGAATGAGTGGCCTAAAATCCTCTGACTTTTTAGTAACAAAATAACGATTTTCGATACCACACTCGCGATAGTCAACTAAACCCTCCATTTTAAGAAGTGTTAGTTTCTTGGATAGGGTTACGGCATTTATGTCTGTCATCCGTTTTAGCTCATTGAACGATTTTTCGCCAAAGTTTATTAGCTCGTAGAGAATGAGCACATTGCTAGAGTCTCCAATGATCTTGGCAATGTTTTTGGTTCTAACAATTTGTTCTTGACTGTATATTGTACGCATTGGTATACTTTATTTACTAGTTAACTACATTTACTAGTATATCAAATAAGTTTCGTTTTGAAAATACTAATCAAAGGAGGTATCGATGAAACTATCAAAACTATATGTGAAAAAGAAAAATGCTAACAAAAAACAAGTCAGTGAGGACATGCGATATCTGCAAAAATGATATCGGGAAAAAGTGTTTATGCAATATTAAACAAGCATACAAGCGAGTCCCGAAGCATAGGAGCCGAAGCTATTCAACCTAGAGGGTGCGTTGTCTGCTTTGACATCGGCTGCTTCTACCATAACTTTGCCGCCCTTGGCGTCGGTCAGGTAGACTTTGCCGTCCATGATGGAAACTGTTAGTTTAGCGCCTTGTACAGTCACGACTTCTTAGCCGTGTTCTATAGGACTGACTAGAACTGTAGCAATAGTATTGACTAGTTTTGTAGCACGTGGTAACATTATGGTAATATAAACCATGATCGGGCGGGGAAAGATTATGAGCTTTACTACTACAATCAAGCGATTGCGAGTGAATGCTGGAGCGAGCCAGCAGACGATAGCCGATGCTATCGGCATTGCTCGTGCCACCTACGCGAGTTTGAGGCAGACAGGCGACCGCCTAACCTCGATGAGATGCAGGCGCTAGCCGAGTACTATCAGATTGCGCCGAGCGAGCTTATAGACGGCACTGCTAGTGTGGCAAATGAACCGGCAGCTCCGTATAGTTTCGCTGAAACGACTGAAGAAATCATTCCGCGTGATATCGACCCACAGACAAATCCCGAAAAGCTACGTGAGGTTTTGCTGTATGTACTAGGAAAAGTCGGCGCCAAACCAAATGTCGGCGAGACGGTGCTCTACAAACTGTTGTACTTCATCGACTTCGATTATTACGAAAAACTGGCCAATCCATTACCGGCCTTACCTATGTCCGCAACCACTTCGGCCCAACGCCAACTCGCGATTTTGTGAGCGTTGTCGAAGCTATGAAACAAAAGGACGAGTTAGAAGTAGTCGAGACAAAATACTTCAAGAATACCCAAAAAAGTATTTGCCACATAAAAGTGTCGACCTACGTAAACTAAGTGCAAACGAATTACTACACATCGACGAAACGTTAGCTAGATTGAGCGACAAAACTGCTAGTGAGCTATCGGAACTTTCACATTTTGATACACCGTGGCTCGCAGCAAAAGATGGTAAGCCTATCGCATACCGTGGAGTATTCTATCGGACGAGCAAAACAGCCGTGACGGAACCGAGTGATGAACTTTGAGGAATCGCCAGAGTTTGCAAAAGATGTAAAACGACTTGCCAAGAAATGGCGATCGATACCTAGCGATGTGCAAGCTGCAAAGCAGTACATTTTGCCGCTCTATGCACAGCTGTCGGATGACGTCGATCTTGCCGAGTATCGCCGTGAGTTTTCGCCCGAAAGACAGCAGCAATCATACATACAGATGTACGTGTAGAGGTTATCAAAATGCGCCTCGATGTCGCCGCCCTCGGTCGTAGTGATAAAGTCCGCATCATATTCATAGCAGTCAAGACCGAGAATGAAATACTGTTTGTTGAGCTCTATGCCAAAAACGACAAAAACCGCGAAGACCCGAGACGTTATCGCGGTTATTTAGATAAAGCGTAGACACATCGGCACATTTCCCGCTCCCCAGCAGCAGCTTTTTACCAAATGCGGTTAAACCCACCCCTGTTTTTCACCCCATCCCACACAAAATCATAGCTCCTTCATGGCTTGTTTTTCCCAGCTATGGTGCGGGGTTTCTTTAGGACAATTATGCTGGTCATGGTGGTGTTTGTGGCTAGCATGGCGATAGAGTGCAGGGTAGTGGCGATATTGTAAGATTGCAGCGAAAACAGCGTCAAAATGTGGCGAAGCACATTAGCGCCGTACAGCACCGGTGTTTCCGAAGCCGGTTTGCGCCAGGTTTTGCGGATGGTCATGGTCGAGGCCGTCAGGTCGATAGCAACGGCGATAATTACCGAAAATGTCGGGTCATGGGTGATAGCCCACGGTATGAGGCCGAGCAGGGCTGCCGCAAGATAGTAGTTGTCGCTACGAACAATATTGGCAAAGCCGTGGCGCAGCGAAAAATAAAAACTGCCACCGTAAAACATTCGGCCACAGCCGTCGGCAAGGCACCTACACCAGCGCCTTTGGTAATTTGCCCCACTAGCGTTATACCGGTCACGACCGACCACACCAGCCAGGTATAGGGATGGGGTGAAATTTTGCGGCTGACGGTATCGCGCAGGTACGATATGTTACCTACAACCGCCAAGAGCGCAGCGATGACGGCTAAAGTTTCTTTCATAATTTTAGTCTAACAGAAACAACTTTTTGTAGCTGGCATGTATGATTAGGCAGAAAATAATGAAAAGCTCCAGCCACTAATCGGTCAAATTTGGCAATGATGAAGCTTTTGCGCCATATTATCTTATTGTCAAAACAGAATATTTACATACTACGTAATTTTTACTATAATACAAGCAGTTGACAGAGGGGTAGGGGAATAACAATCTACATAACCTAAAGGACTTATCAATGAATAAATCCATCACCAAATTGACAGCAAACCTACTTATTTTTGCTACGTTAGCTGGGCTAACAATGAGCCTGCTGCCAATGCAAGTTTTGCGGCACCAGATATACCACTGGCCAATACCAACCCAGCCGACTACACACCAAATGTTATCGGTACCGCCAAAGCCGGCGGCGACACCTCTGACCCCAAAGCCGTCAACGAGCTATTGCGGGTCGGCAACTATATGTATGCTGGCGGCATCGTAAATATTGTTAAACAACCGAATTTTCCTACCGATAACGTCTTTTCCAATATCTTCCGTTTCAACCCTGGTACTGGTGTCATTGATACTGCGTTTAAACCGCAACTGCTAGGCAAAGACGGCACCCGTGAAAGCGGTGAAGTCTACGCTCTCGAAACATCAAGTGATGGCAAGTCACTATACATTGGCGGACGATTCACGTCTGTTGGCGGCGCACCCGTGACTGGCATCGTCAAATGGAATCTCGTAACGAATACTCGTGATACCAGTTTCAACCCCAGACTAACGCTAGGTGTTAATAGGCCAGCGACCGTTTACGATCTCAAGATGTTAAACGGACGACTTTTTGTAGCTAGCGATGCCACACATATTGAAGTCAATGGTACAAAAGTCAACGGCTCAGCACTGATGGCCATCCACCCCTAACTGGTGCTCGAACCTCCTATATCAACTTAGCAATAACTGAAACAATCATTGATCCTACAATTTCTACGTATAGTTCCGGCGCACTCCGTGTAGAAAAATAGCCATTAACCCCCAGGGGACACGAGCAGTATTCATTGGTAACTTTCGAAAAGTAAATGCTAGCACGCGTCTGCAGATTGCCATGATTGATCTTGGCACAACCTCTACGACTCTCGCCCCATGGTACCCGGCTAACATCATGAATTTTTCGACTGTGTTACCGAACTCAACTACAGCACCAGGAACTTCACCCTGTTTACCACAACTTTCGATGTGTATGCGAGACGTCGACTGGAACCCAACAGGCTCGTCTTTTGTGCTTTGCACTACGGGCGGTGGCGGAACGTCAGTCTACCCTAGCTTACGTGACTCGATTAGTTTGTGGCCAAATAGTAACAGTACTAATGCCACACCAGATTGGGTAAACTACACAGACAATGACACATTTCTATCGTGTCGAGCAACAACTAACTACATCTATACAGGTGGCCATTTTAGAAACTTGAACTTTACTGTCTATCGAGCTGGGGTAAAACAAACTTCAGCTGCATATGCACCGCAAACACATTACGGTATTGGTGCTATCAATGCCTCAACCGGTTCTGCGGTTGCTTCATTTAATCAAGGCACTTCAACCGGTCGTGGTTACGGCTGGGCCGGTATGTACGTCAGCCCTGCATCGCAAGGCGCTGGGGCAGGGCTATGGGTTGGTGGTGACGCCGATGGCATCATGGGCGAAAACCATCGCCGGCTTGGTTTATTCCCGCTGTAATTTCATCGCTAGCATAATCTAGCAGGCGTCTTAGCTGACGAATACTTGCTTGTAATGTGTCGAATATCACATTACAGACTACCCAGCCAGGCATATAGTATGAGATGCAAGGAGGTAACGATGAAGTTTACCAATTCTCTCAAAAAAGCAGGCGTCTTAAAGGTAGGCAGCGTCAAGGCCACGTACACCTCGGCTACCGACCGGCCGATCGAGTTTCAAAACGACGACATGACTGGCTTTACCAGCCCGCCACAAACGCCGCATGAACCCAAACAAACAACCACGCCTAGCACGCAAGCTGCGACAGTAGTTAGCAAAAAGTATTTTACCGCAAGTGCGATTTGCACAGTTCTTTTTTGCCTGCTGGCACTGACGAGTAAAATCGGCTGGTTAATAGCCCTTATTTGGGTCGTATTTTCATATGTAGTCTGGCGATGGTATAAGATAAAACGCCCAGCGGTTGGTTTACCGTTAGTACCGTTGCTAATTGGGCTAGTGGTCATTTCTTTATTCATTGTGCTAATTACACAAACCGAAACCACCACTAAGGAGACCACTCAAACAACTTCATCTAGTACTAAAAGTTCGGGCAATAATCCAAATGCGGGTAGTACTGCAGTTACCAGTAGCAAGTCGTACAAAGAAGTCCATGACTGCACATTCCCAGCCAAACAGTCGCCAACCGTACCCGCCGGCTACAACGCAAAGTTGATTAGTTCAGCCTACAGAGATGTTGCTGTAGGAGAAGTTCGTCCTGATAGTAATAAATCATCATTCCGACTAGCTGATTTTACGGCCACAAGTAAGCCCGCCGAAACTGTCTACTTCATAGTGGCTGGCGCTAGCGATCAGACCATACCGGGAGTAGAAATGTACCTCGAAGTCTGTAACACCACGTCCAATAAAAGTACAGCCATCAGCACAATAGCTGACTACAACAGCTCACCGACATCCGATAATACTCGGGGAGTCGAAATGTCGATGTCATTTGTCAATGCCCCTGACAAAACCGGCTCATACCGAGTCGACGGCCTTATGAAAGTAGCGGGCGGTACCTGGCAATTGGCAGCACGAAAACCAGTTGAGTTTAAGTAAAAAATCGATACTTAAGCACTAGTTGGTAGAATAATTTACTTAAAAAGGAGAAGGCAAAGTGGCAGTAGAAACAGATCAGACTAAATCAAATGACACCCCCATAAAAAGTGATGCCAGTCGAGCAAACCATCCAAACAAATCCATCAAAAAACATCGCAAACTGAAAGTTTTTGGTCTAATTGTTTTCGTCTTGTTACTAGTGCCACTTCTAGTAGCCGGTTGGTACGGTTTTGTACCCGGTCTATCGACACTCATGGGGGCAACAAAACCGCGTGACCTTGGCGTCCGCTACAGCGCCGCCGACCTTGCTAGTTACAAACAAAAAACCGCTGTCGTACTGAACGATTTTACGTCAGCTCCAGATAACCCCACCAAACCGGGCAAAAAAACCATCTTTGCTGACCCCAAAACAGTCGAAGGACTGAACCTGACACAATCGGAAATAACGGCCGCCATCAATGACCTAGGCTGGTTATGGATGCCGCTCAAAAACGTCCAAGTACGGCTGGGTAACGACGTAGTGGAGATTTCTGGCAATCTCAATGCTACCTACGCCAGCGAAGTAGTCAATTTCATCGGTGGGGTAGGCTACAGCCAAAGCGATGTCGACAAGGCAGCTAGCTGGGGCAAACGATTCGCCAATAATGCCGCCGTATACATAAAAGCTACTGGATCAGTCCAAAACGACCAGCTCAGTTTCCGCTTGCAGCAAATCCAAATTGGCCGTTATAATGTGCCGCAAGACATTGCTAGCCGTGTGCTAAGTACCGGCACTTCAAACTCGATTGCCCGCACCCAACATCTCGAAGTCCAGTCAGCCAAACTGCAGCCCGGCTCACTCGTTTTTAGTGGCACCTACCCAACAACCGTCTACGTCAAACGTTAGTTTTTTTAAAATATTTTGATATATTGTTGTCCTTAGGCATCTAGCATACACCACCGTTTATGATTTCTTGCAACGCTTTCCAACCGATTCATCAAATACGCGGTGGCCAAAACTGCAACGCGCCGATACTGTAATGCTTAGCAAGCAAACCTACGAATTCGTTAGTTAGTTCTATTCTTCTACCGGGGGGATTGTAGGGTCAAGAATTACTTGTATTTCTACCATACGGCTCAACACCGTACCATCATGTAGTGTCGCTACAACTTCAATATTGTAGCTTCCGACGGGTACAAATTCATCACACATGACCTGGAGAATAGCAGCGGAGACATTTTCATTTGAACTCGTAAACGCTACAGATATATTGCCCACAGTTGGTACATCGACAAACCGAGCAGTCCAACTTGCGGCTTCGTTTGATACTTCATTATTCAAGTTTACTAGTTGAGTAGTTACTATCAAGGTTGAGTCTTTACCAAAAATTGCTGCTTGCTCTACTGATTCACGAATGTGTAGATCGAGTGGAACAAAAACTGAACCACTTGCAAAAGCTGGTTGTGAGCTTCCATCGACTGGGCTTGCCTGTACAGCAAACGAGTAAGCACTGTTACGCTTAGCACTATCATTTATACGCACACGAAATGTTACAGAAGAAACGCCACTAAGTGAGCTGGTGTCCAGAATATCTATTTCATGATTTTGACTTTTAGAAGTTACAGTCCAATTAACTAGCGGCCCGTTTGATGATGAAGCAGTAATTATTTCTGACATTTCACCTTTTTTAACAGTTTGAAAACCATTTTCAATGGCAATCGTATATGATGCCGGAGGTACAGTTTTACTGCATTTCATTTGGGCAACTTGACGGCCATCGACAAAGTATCGCACCCAACGATCCGTGTAAATATCACCGGAAACTGAAAGTTCAGCTAAACCAGCGTTTTGAGACGTTATTTGATGGCTTAAGCCACTCATCTGCATACCGGTTGACGGATTATAATACATACTCTGGGCGGGCAAGCCATTAACTGTTGCACTTAAATTGTATGGAGCTGCTTGTTGACCAGTAAAAACACTGGCCTTTATCGACTTCGAACATGACAGTTGATCATTAACAACTGCTTTGTTAGTGTTGCAATTTCGCTCTGCTGTACTTATCGCACCGTCTTCAAGGGTTACTGAAACAAAAACCTTTCCATCGGGTCGACTTTGACCACTAAAAAGTTCAGCGGTATTTGCATTTATTAGCCTTGGCTGAGCAAATGTATTGCTTGTGCCATTAACGCTAACAGCACGAATTTTTTTTACTATCAACAGTAAAAGCTCTTACTGACACCGTACTATTACTGTAGCAAAGAGGGCCGTTTACCCTTACACCCTCAATAGGTTGCGCAGTTGTCCCGGCAAATGCTATTCCAGGAAGTAGTAAATAAAATAAAGCTAAGATGGTACTTAAACGAAGTGAATTTGTACTAAAACTTTTCATAAAAAATTCCTCAACATTTATTACTTAATGCTATGATAGCACTTTTTGATGTTTTTTGCAACTTGTTTTTTTTATTTTTTGTGCTATGGTTATTTTATATGCAATTTTTAAAGTTGGATAAAAAGGGAGTCAAAATGCATCATAGAGTAAGAAGTTTTTTGTTCCTAGTAACAGCTCTTGTAGTCGGCATATTACCAGCCATCATATCTAGTGCTCAGGCAGCCAGCCCCGATAGTCTTTATACCTATGACTTTCGTTCCGTAACTGGTACTACTCAGAATCTCGCTACTGCGAATTCCAGTGTCAATTTATCGTTTGTAGGTAGTTGGACTTCTGATAATAGCGGTACCAATTTTACTGGCAATACCACAAATACTCAGTCTAGCTCTTATGCCAAACCAGCTTCTGGCGACACCATCAACGTTTCATCCAACCAGGCTGTTGGCGCTTCCGCACTTTTCGTCTACCGCGACACTTGCCAGCCCGATTCTGAGAATATCAGTCAAATAGGTATTTTCGCAGCAGGCACTTCACAGGTAAAACTTCAGCTCAGTAAATGCGTTTCGAGCAAAACATATCCCGAATGTCGTATAGCTGGTGCCCTAACACCCACTGGTACATTGGCTGTTCGCGGCTCTCAGGCTCTCGTCGATGGCAGCACATACCGCTTGACGTGCGTAAAAGGTGCAGATGTGGGTGCTAGCGCGCCGTTCACTATGCAAACAGTTTTAGTAGATACTATCAACGGCAATCAAACGACAACAAATACTTTTAACATCCCTGATACCGGGCTGATTCGCTCAACAAATTATCTTACGGCTGGCAACAAATACCCATTACCAACACAAACTAAAAACACCGACCAATTCATCGGCAAACTCGTAAAATTAAGCTACTGCAAATCTGTAGATGCCCTAGCAGTGACTAACTGCCTGGATCAGGAAGTAGCCGTCGACTCAACGCCTCCACCCGCACCAACTGCCGATGAAATTAAATACGCTTTTGGAAACACTGCTGATAGTGTTGTCTTTAGCTGGCGCGGCGGTGATGAAACAATTTATTATGGGCTAGATACAAACTATGGTAGCGCGGTTACAGCTGTCAATTCTGCGATCACACCTGTTGACATAGCTGGACCATTCCGCGAAGCTGTGCTGTCTGGCCTATCAACAGGGACTACCTATCACTACAAAATCGGTGTCGATGGAGTCGACCATACTTTTTCGACTGTTCCTTCCGACACTGATAGCTTCAAAGTTGTTAGCGTAGGCGATACCATCGCCTCAACATGCCGCAGCTACCAGGCGCAACTAAACCAACTTGTATTGGATCAAAACGCCAATTTCATGATTCACGGCGGAGACATTGCGATTGCCAATGAGTGTGGCGTACCAGCAGTCCACCAGTATTACAAAGACATCGAGCCTTTCTCAAATAAAGCCGCTTTTATGCCGGTTTGGGGTAACCACGAGTACGGCAAGCCGACTGCGAATGCGCCAACCGGTACACCACGCGATACCCTGGCAAACTATAAAGGTCGCTCGTTCATTCCAAACGCTCAAACAGTGCCGAGCGACACAGCAACCAATACTTCAAACCCTGGTTGTGGTAGTGAATTAGGCAGCACAGTCAACACTTGTCAGGGCAAAGATTGGGGCTGGTTCAAAGCTGGAAAAGTATTATTCATTAGCTATCCGTCGACCTGGGACGGTGCAATTGCAGACTGGCAAATTAAAGCCGGCTCACTGATGGCCCAAGCGCAGACTGACGATGCTATCGATTACATCGTCACTTATGGTCATCACCCCGTCCTCAGCAGCACTGGTTGGACAGCACCAGCTGGTTATAACACAGCGTTTTCTACACTCGGTGACCTGTACGGATCTGGTTCAGTCACCGGTGGTAAATACGTTCTCAATATTGCCCAGCATCGTCACAATATGGAAACAATCGATAGCTTTCATGGCGTCTCACATGTTGTCAATGGTGGTGGTGGGCAGGGGCTGATAAATTTCCAAACACCCGTGGCTGGTTCAGTTTTCCGCGCCAAGCATCTTGGTTTCAGCACGCTAGATTACAATGCCACAACTCGTTCACTAAACTACAGTATTATATGTGGCCCAAGCATCAGCAGCGAAACCTATACCTGCGCACCAAGCAGCACCATCTACAGTCGAACTTTCGATAACAACTACGTTACACCCTAAGTCTTTTCGCTTAAGCCATAATTTTCGATTCATTTACCTTCGAGAAGCAAGAAGAGTACTAACTCGCTTTAAATTTCATCTTTACTTTTACCTTCAAAAGGCGTAATACAAAGATGTAACACTAAGGAGGCAAGTACTATGGATGACCAAATCCAAACAGCAGCAGAAACACAGTCAGTGGCAACAGTAGCCACTAAAACAAAGATGCCTTTAAAAAGAAATTGCTGATTGCAGCTTTAGCTGTGGCTGGTGTTTTCGTCCTACTAATGATTTTTGCCAACCAAGCCACTCAAGGAGCCGTGACTGCCAGCAATAAGTTCATCAATGCCATGCAAGCCAAAGATTCTGGCCAAGCATATGGGCTTTTTAGCAAAGAGGCCAAAGAAACAGTCACGAGTGAAGAGTTCGATGCAATGGTGCAGCGTATAGCACCGATTTTGAATACAGAGGAAAAAATGAAAGACAAAAGCGTCACCTCAGAAACTGGCAAGGCCACGACAGGTAAGGTTGTGTACGAAATAAAAGGTAGTGATGCCAAAACATACACACTCACTGTCAACCTGGTCAAACAAGATGACAACTGGAAAGTACAAAACTTTGAAAGTAACGCTGAGTAGTATTTAGTAACAGATTATTTAGTTTTTCATTCTAGCTTCGTCCGGAGCTAGAAATAGATTTGCACGGGCCTACAGGTAGGTCAAAGCGATATACAATGAGCTTTTCAAGGATTTTTCAGTTTCGCTGTATTCTAACTAATCGATTACTACTCGATATCGGAATAGCTACACTCGTTGCATTATGTGACGGTTTCGTCAGTATTCTCTTTTCTTACCAAGAATAATTGCACAAGACCATACTATTAAACACGCAATTAGCACTTTGAGCTCATGTGCATGTTCTCCTCGAAGCACAGAATGAGCTGTACTAAGGTACAGCGACTGGTGTCGCAGCCGCACAGGAAAGAAAAGGTTTTACATTTTCTTTCTGAGCAGCGAGAAAAGAGGCAAAGCCGATGTACTAAAGAGGAAACATGTGCAGGAGTTTGGAGAAGCCAGCAGAGTTCCGGCTGTGCCGGAAGCAAGCTGGCTGGTGCGAAAGGCGTGTTAAAGACAATGGAGGGATTTTGGGCAGCTATTTGGTCAGATGCCAATTACTGACAACGAATATAACTCATTTAAAAACATTTGCAGCATAGAAGAATTATCCGACTAGAATAATGGTGGCATCGGCGGCAGCCGGCTGGGTGCATCCTGGAGCGGGAGTAAGGCTATACGTGAACAAAACACCCTGTCGACTGTGGTGTAGAAAACGATCCAGTCTGTCACGGAAAGAGTTAGCTTGTCGGTTGAGGGGTTATAATTCGCTGTCCAACCCTCAAGCGGATATGATAGCGTCGTTTGCGTGCCCGATTCGGCTGGGTTAAGGTCGAGTAGTAGCGGGTCAAGTAGCGGACTATTTCCGCTCATAGCGAGCCAGTCGTCGTAGATGTATTCATCGACCCCATTAATATAACTAATAAGAAGAGGAGCGAGTACGCGTGTTTCACTAGCTGGGTCGCTACAAGTTGCGACGGGCGCACCAGACACGGTAGGAGTATAAGTGTTGCTTGTCGTGGCACCAACCGTGTCTGTTATCGTATAAGCGACGCCTAGTGTCGTACCAACAAAAACAGGTTCGGGCGTGAACACAATAAACCCAGTATTGAGCGCCGTATACGTCCCTTCACCCGGAACGGTTACAGTCATGCTGTTCGCTCCAAGCACAGAACCAGCGCGCGGGTTACCGACAAGGCGAAGCCGTAAACTTGAAGCTACAAAGCTATGGCCGACCGTAGGCGAGTCGTTAGCTAGGACATTGATAGTTTGCGAAGCACCTAGTACGCCACTGGTTGCATCTGGCGTTGAGCGAGGTGGCGAGCAGACCGCGGAAGTACCCTCTGCATAGACTGGTGCCAACACAAGAGGGCTGAGTAACCATGTAAAAGCTAGTAAGAATGCCGTCAGTCCGAGTTGATACACTTTTTCCGTCGCCAGAAAACAGTCACAAGCGCAAGTAGCACCAGACAAGAAGCTACCACCATATACAATTGTTGGGGTGAGCCTGTGTTTGCAAGAAGACAATCATTATTCATTATAGTTTTTCTTTTCACACAAAATCTGTTCTATTTTCATAATAGCATATGCGCTATGAGAAAACAATTTCTAGAACTGATTTGCAGTTTGATTCTATTTATGCTAAGATGTTAGGGAATTGTTATCTGCTGTGTTCAGTATGAACGACAGCACACTATCAAGAGTCCGGAAGTGGTTACGTAGTTATTACTCTCAGGATTCATAGCAATCTGTTTGTATAAACCAAGCTACACACGAAGGACTTATTTTTATGCCCACATCAACCCGACGCGGCTTTGCCTACAAAGGCAGCCGTTCTCCTATAGCAAACCAAGACCGCAGCGCAAACCGCGTGGTCGTGGCCAATACATAAACCCCGAGAGGTTTGTTCGCGTTGCCACGCCAACCGACAGCGAATCATACCAAACAAAGCATAGTTTTTCTGACTTTACCCTCGATAAAAGGTTGCAGCAAAACATCGACCGTAAGGGCTACGTAACGCCCACGCCCATACAGGATCAAACAATTGCGCTTGGACTACTCGGTAAAGACGTTATCGGCATAGCCGGAACCGGTACGGGTAAAACCGCTGCCTTTGCGCTACCAATTTTGCACCGGATTCTCAACGACAACACTAGCCGCGCCCTGATAGTCGCTCCCACGCGTGAACTTGCACAACAAATAGCTTCTGAGTGTCGAAGTATGGCTCAAGGCAGCAACATTGCGAGCGCACTTATACTCAGGGAATGGCATATGGTCCACAGCTTCGTGAACTACGCGCACGACCACGGCTCGTTATCGGCACACCCGGTCGCATAAAAGACCACCTCGACCGTGGCACATTGCAGCTTTCGCAGTTTAACCTTGTCGTGTTCGACGAAGTTGACCGCATGCTCGATATGGGTTTCGTGGCCGACGTCCGACTGCTGCTGGAGCACGTAGCCCCGATACGCCAGTCCTTTTACTTTTCGGCAACCATGGATGCCCGCGTCGATGCACTGATCCGTACATTTTCGCCTCACGCAGAACTTGTTACCGTCAAGACAAACGATACGAGTGAAAATGTCCACCAGGACGTTATACGCTTCAGCGGTAAAGCCGACAAAGAAGGCAAACTCCACGACCTGCTTATTCATCCGGACACCGAAAAAGCCATCATCTTTGAAGCAACTCAACGCGGAGTAGAACGGCTCGAAAAGGAACTCGGACTGCGCGGTTTCAAGGTTGCCAGCATACACGGGGGCAAAAGCCAAGCAAAACGAGCGCACGCACTTGCCAGTTTCAAAAGAGGCGACGTGAACATCCTCGTTGCCACCGATGTTGCGGCACGTGGCCTCGACGTTACCGATATCTCCCATGTCATCAATTACACCCAACCACAGACCTACGATGACTATATTCACCGTATCGGGCGCTCAGGTCGAGCAGGGCGTATCGGATACGCATTAACTTTTGTGGAATCATAACCATGAGTGCAGCAGCCAAAAACATCGCCTTTTTGCCAGCCCAGAAGGCCTTGCATTCGTTCAAGCGCTAAAAAGCATGGCATCAGACACAACCTATATAACCGAGGCGGGGTATAGTCCAAACAGCGAGCTTTACCCCAACCACGTCATACCGTTTGTCGAGAAACATCTCGAATACCTGCGGACACACCCAACCACCGACCCGCAGCACTACCTCTCAAACCTCCGCCTAATGACTCGCCGCCGCTAAAACTCTCACCTTAAAACAGGCACTGCCAGCTTTTTATAGGTAATTTCTACTATCTGTGGTACAATATGATTCGCAAGTTATTCTAGACTTTATCCCAGCGTACAGTGAGCTTACAGCAACAGCCATTCTATACTCGGCTACAAGAGTAGACAATGTCTCGCATAATATCAGCTCATAGAAAGGCTCAATACCAATGGCAGTAAAATTATTTGTCGGCAAACTATCGTATGATTCGACCGACGCTTCTTTGACAACTCTCTTTGCTCAGTACGGCACCGTCGTCAGCGCACAAGTTATCATGGACCGAGACAGTGGCCGCTCAAAAGGCTTTGCTTTTGTCGAAATGGAAGACGATGCAGCCGCCCAAGCAGCCATCGCCGCCCTTGATGGCAAAGATTTTGAAGGACGCATGATCGTTGTTAACGTAGCAAAACCACGCGAAAGCCGCCCAGACAATGGCAATAGCTTTCGTGGTGGCTTCCAGCGCCGTTAATAGCTCCAGCTATTCACAAAAACAAGAGTTCAGTACCGATCTGCACTTGAAATAGAGTTGCAGCCAGTATGGTAATTCTGTCGAATATGACAGGTCTTTGCGACACGTTTCGGTTCCAGAACCAGCGTGGGATTATACGTTGGTGACCAGATCAACCGATATTGCCCATATACTAAAGCTCGAATTTGCCGCTGTTGACTACCTGGTCGACTCATTTGAGACCGCCCAAATTCTGGAGGTAAACTCGTCTCCTGGGCTCAAATGCCTTCATGCCCCGTCTTCGGGATTTGCTGGTAATGTAGTTCACCTGTTTTTGACTTCTGTCGTAAACCATCAGCGAGAACCGTAACGCAACGACACGATACTCACAATCATATTAGAGTACACGAGTTTCGCATTCACACGCTCATAAAGCATTGTCTCCTCGAAGCACGGAACGAGCAGTACTTTAGTACGGTGAAGAGAGTACTAGAGGAAAAATGTGCAGGAGTTTGGAGAAGACAGCGGTGCGGCCAGTTTCGCTGGACGGCAGGCTGGCTGGTGCGAAACTCGTGGGGTAGAGTAGTTTTGGTGATTGTACCTTTCTGAGCTACGCTATAGGTACATGAGTTACGCATATTTTTCAAAGAATGGCCATATTTTACCAGCTGAGCAAGCAGTTGTACCACTCGCCAGTATCGAATATTCATACGGTTATGGCGTGTACGAAACCATCCGCGTTTCGCATAGCAAAGCACACTTTGTAAGCGAGCATTGCCGCCGACTTGAGCTTTCGGCGCAGGCTATCTGCCTCGAGCACCCCTACAAACCAGGTGAAATTGAGCACTACATAACAGATATAATCGCGGCAAATGAAGTGGAAACATGCAATATCAAGATTCTGCTCATCGGCGGCAAAACCGCGGCCGATGCCGAGCTATACGTCCTGTGCCTCGCACCTTACTTCGTCGAGGAAACTGTACAAAACCGGTTGCCACTGCACCACCTACGAGTATGAACGAACCTACCCACACGCGAAGACTCTCAATATGCTCCCGAGCTATGTAGCTTATCGGGCAGCTCAATCTAAAGGCGCGCACGACGCACTGCTCATCGACCGCCGCGGCGAAATCACCGAGGGAACTCGCAGCAATTTCTTTATGCTAAAGGGCAATACTATCTACTCACCGCCTGAAGCAGACATCCTGCTTGGCGTCACCCGCGACCATGTTCTCAAACTGGCCAGTGAACAAGGCTTCGACATCGTCCATCAGCCCATTCCGCTCAACTCACTCGAAGACTACGAAGCCGCCTTCCTTACCAGCACCAGCGCCAAAATCCTTCCCATCCATTCAATCAACCAATTGACATGTAGCGACGTTCCAAAAAACCTTGCAAACCTTATAAAATGCTTTAACACAACGTACTAGCGGATGATGACTTGGTCGCGGCGAGGGCCAACGCCAATATAGGTGACGGGTAAGCCCGTCCATTTCTCGATAGCTTCAATGTATTTTTGGGCAGCAGTAGGTAGTTCCGAGAAAGATCGCACCTCTGTTATATCCTCATCCCAGGCGGAAAGTTCCTCATACACTGGCTCGCACTTTTCCAGCGCCCAGGCTGAATCTGGTGCCATAGAAAGAGTCTGACCGCGATAGGTGTACGAGGTGCAGACTTTGATAGTTTTGCCATAGCGTGGTACCCAATCGAGCTTGGTAATGGCGAGTTCTGTCGTACCATTCACCATATCTGCCCGGCGTATACCAGTGATGTCAAGATAACCTAGTCGACGCACACGACCAGTTGTGGTACCCTTTTCGGCGTCTATGGTCGTCATATCGCCGTGCAAAACATCTAGCAGCTTTTCATCATGAATTTCGGTCACGAACGGTCCGCCACCGACATGTGATTGCACAGCTTTGACTATGCCAATTGACCGATCGAGCGTAGTTGGGGCTATACCCAGGCCAGTCGCCACACCACCAGCCGTCGTCGAAGAAGAGGTGACGTATGGGTACATACCGTGATCTATGTCAAGTAAGAAAGCTTGCGCGCCCTCGGCCAGCAGCGTCTCGCCCGCCGCTAAATGCTCGTTTACATACACTGAGGTATCGGTCACAAAAGGCTGCAACTTTACTATGGCTGCGCTGTATATTTTCACTTCATTTTCGATATCTACAGGGGGCAAACCATGCTTTTTTCGCTCCATTTGTACCGAGTTCAAGCCATCACGTACGACCTGTAGTAGAGCATCGTGACTACCGAGTAGCCGCTCGACCCGGACACCAGACCGTTGTGCCTTAGCAGCGTAGGTATCGGCAATACCTGCCTTGGTCGAGCCTTGAGCACTTCGCCCAAGTTCGCGAATTTCTTCCAGTACTTTGTAGTGGGGCAGAACCAAATGCGCCGAAGAACTAACCTTGAGCTTTTCGGGTGTCACGGTAATGCCGAGGCTTTCAATAGACGCAATTTCTTCGCTGAAACGGATTGGGTC
This sequence comes from Candidatus Saccharimonadota bacterium, assembly GCA_016699935.1. Classification (GTDB taxonomy): domain Bacteria; phylum Patescibacteriota; class Saccharimonadia; order Saccharimonadales; family UBA4665; genus JAGXIT01. Next base: position 915,718 of record CP064992.1, on the reverse strand, counting down.
GACGATGGTGCCATTACCAATGATGTTGACCGCTTTTTCGTGAGCAATACCCGAAGGCACAATGTGCAAGGCCAGTTCACGGCCATCGGGTAGGACTACTGTATGGCCAGCATTACTACCACCGTTAAACCGAGCAACCATGTCGCACGATTCGGCCAGCATATCGACCACACGGCCTTTGCCCTCGTCGCCACGCTGTTGCCCAAAAACACCTATGATTTTCACCTGGGTATGATACAAGTTAGTTCAAGATATTACAATCCTAGATATTGCATGAAATCTGTGAGAAAATATAGGGTACTACTCACACTTGGCCGAAAGGAGGGCTCACGCATGAAATCATTCGCAAAAACAACACTACTACTAGGTGCTCTGACTGGGCTGTTCCTGGCAGTTGGCTATATGCTCGGCGGACGGAGCGGGGCAATCATCGCGCTCTTGCTCGCAACTGTCATGAATTTTGGCATGTACTGGTTCAGTGGCAGCATGGTGCTGAAGATGCAACGGGCCGTGCCACTTGATGTCAAAGCATATCCCCACGTCGAAAAGGCAGTAAAAGAACTGACCGTAAAAGACAACCTGCCTATGCCCAAACTCTATTTTGTTGACTCGCCCATACCAAATGCCTTTGCGACTGGTCGCAGTCCCAAACATGCCGTCGTGGCAGTGACGAGAGGCATCACCGAAATCTTAAACGAGCGCGAGCTCCGCGCCGTCATAGCCCATGAACTCGGCCATGTGAAGAACTACGACATGCTGGTTTCTACCATCGCTGCAGCCGTCGGCGGTGCCATCTCAATCTTGGCCGAAATGGCGTTTTGGGGCGGTTCACTCTTTGGCGGTAGCGACGAAGAAGGCAACAACTGGGCTGGCAGCATAGCTATGCTCATCCTGGCACCATTTGCCGCCATGCTTATCCAAATGGCCGTATCGCGCAGCCGAGAGTTTGGCGCTGATGAACACGGTGCGCACCTCATAGGTCACGGTGGCGACCTGGCGAGCGCCTTGCAGAAACTCGAGGATTTCAAACCGAACATGGCTGGTTTGCAACCCCGCCCGAACGACCAAGCTACAGCACACCTGATGTTCACAAACATGTTTAGCATGCGCGGACTTTCAAACCTGTTTTCGACCCATCCTAGCACAGCCGCACGCATCGAGCGCCTGCGTCAATTCCGGTAATGAGAGAACCGAGATAGGTTCTCTCATCGCTCAGGGTCTCACAACTCGCTGCGCTCGCTTATTCGACTCTGGCTGCTCTTTCCTGAAAATTATAAAAATATTTCCGAAATCAACCCGGAAATATTTTTGGTTTTCATAAGCCTTCGGCGTTAGATATCGGCTCATGTTCGAAGCCACCAGCCACTTAAACCCATTCCGCCACAGGCGGAATATAACTAATTCTGGCCATGCGGAGGCTTCTGGCTCGGATGTTGTCGGCTTCTACAACTTCTCTGCTAGCGGTCTGCAGTGAGTGCTCACTTCGAAGCAGTCGGGGTTGGGTCGCTGAAAACCGGGGACGCAGAACGACTGATTTGAAATTTCTTTTGGACTGCTTGCGTGACGAGAATGTTTGACGAATAGTAATGAGGAGTTTCGCAGGAACCAAACAGGTCAAAAGAAATTTCAAGTAAGCCGGTCGTTTGCATTCTCCCCGGCAGCTTTGTCCAACTTTGGCTGCCCAAAAGTTGGTCGGCTTGGCAGTCCGAGAACTGCCAGTGGGGGTGAGGCTAAATGATACACTAAAGTTTGGCATACATAGAAACGTGGGGAAGTGCATGGATTCCCGCCTGCGCGGGAATGACAACAATGTAAGTTACGTCACTGGAGTTGCATAGCTTTGATTTCTTGGGCGAGCAGGGGATTCCACATGGGCGCAGTGACAGCCTGGACAATATCTGCTCCAGCTGCACGATAGTCGGCAAAGTCGGCCGGTATCATCACACCACCGACACCGATTATTTCGTACCCATACCCCTCGCGTTTACGCAGTGCATCGAGCCGCCGCACCATATCGACACCCGCCCATTTTATCCCGGCACCACACACCCCGCTTTTTAGCCGACCCACGCCTGGCAAGGCTTGCTCACCATCATCATTCACAAATCGAACCCTGCAGCGTATTGATGGCGCTTATGGCCGCCACATACGGCGTGATATCCCGGACTATTTCCTCAAGGGTGTTTTGTTGATCCGGAGTGAAATAGCCGATTTTGATAATCAGTGGCGTGTTGCCGAGCACCGCTTTGGTACGCTTGCATATTTCGACTACTGCATCGTGGTTATAGCAAATCACACCTTCGCTTGCTACGTTTGGGCAAGACAGATTGATCTCGACCGCTTTCGCCCCAGCCAGTTTGGCTAGCCGCGCTGCAGTTGCAAAATCATCATAATATTCTTCTGGCCCATAGCCCTCACGTATAGTGCCGACCACACTCATGATGAGCAGCTGGCCTTTCCCGGCACCAGCCAGAGCGGCAGGCAAGTCGGCCGTCCATACCGCCGGGTCAGGCGAGGGCACGCCAAAAGAATTCGTAATGTTGAGTTTTGACAGATCGCTTGTATAATCAGCAGTGACAACAAGTGGCTCTTTCAGTTTTTCGAGTGTTAAATCTCCTGCAACCTGTAGCGGTAAAACGTTGGGATATGGGTTGCACGGGAAATCGTGCGCTCGCTGGGTTTTATAAACCACCACGTCGTAGCCAAGCTCAAAGGCCGCATTGGTATGGCGAGAGGTCGGCAGGGAACCAGCCGCAATCCCAAACGGAAAGTTAATAGGAAATCCGAGGAACATAAACTGCGCCTCGTCTTGCAGGGAGTCTCCCTGCAAAGGCAGCCGGGTTGGGTCAGGCAAATCAAACGGCCCATTCACCACATTTTCCTCAAACGTCTTACTAGGATCGTACAGCATTAACTACTCTGCAATTTTACGTACCCACCCGCATAGTCCAGATGCTCTTTTTATAATCATCTCCATGCCCCATATCTTCAACTATCGGAACCAGAGCCTTACATTCTGGACAATCGGCAGGCTCATATGAGCTAAAAGAAACCTCTGCGAGCGCATACAGACCTGGTACTTTAAGCACTTCAGCAGTCACACCACCACGATTGCAGATTACGCTTACGCCAATTATCGTACCACCAGCTTTTCGATTTCGCGGCATACCTTTCTACCGACCCACCAGTTGTAACCGAGTCTTCGACAACCAACACGCGTTTACCGTTAACTTGCGCAGCAAACCCAGCACGCTCAAACCAAAAACCACTCTCACCGCCCTTATCCGCCCAAACACCTTTTGTCGCAGTTTCGCGCGCAGTCAACACTGCTAGGACAATACCGCCCGTGGCGGGTGCTACAACTGTATCGAACTCTCCGACAAAGGGTGCTGCTAGCTCTTTGCATATTTCGGCAACCAACGACGTATGAGGGAACATCATATCCATGTTTATGTAGCCAGTGCCGTGCTTGCCACTGGTATAGACAAAATGTTTATTTGTGAATACCGCACCGATTTTCTCTAGTTCTGCAAGTACTTTCACTTCATTTACCCTTTCTATAGGTGTTAATTTCACTTCGTAGTAATTCTGTGCTATTTCGGGCTGCAGCGGCGAAGTCGGTGCCGGAGCTGGCAAAGATGATATCACGGGAGCTGCTAATTATCAGGCCGTCACCGCGGCTGTTTTGGGCGGCTTCCATGGTTTTTTGCACATCGCCACCTTGGGCACCCACGCCTGGCACCAAAAACCACACATCATCACCTACGATCTGTCGGACCGCTGCCGCTTCGGCAGGGTAGGTGGCACCGACCACCAGCATACAGTTGCCGCTGCCATTCCAATCACCAGCAACCATTTTGGCGACATACTCGTACAGTTTATGGCCGTCGACGTACTGGTCTTGGAATTCGCCGGCACCAGGGTTCGATGTCCGGCACAGCACAATCGCGCCTTTATCCTCGCGGGCTAGGAATGGCTCTAGCGCCTCACGGCCTAGGTAAGGGTGCAGAGTGATGGCATCGGCGCCCAGGTAGTCGTAGGCAAACTGCACATAGCCGGCGTTAGTATTGCCTATGTCAGCACGCTTGGCGTCAAGTATGATAAGCACATCGGGAGCTTTCGCCCGTATGTAATCGCATGTATCTTTCAGGACTTGTATGCCCTCGGCACCTCTGGCCTCATAAAAAGCTGTATTTGGTTTGTACCCACACACCAAGTCGTGCGTGGCATCTACAATTGCCTTATTGAAACTAAGTTGGTCGACTCCAGCTGGCAGCTTCGCCACGTCGCTATCCAGCCCGACACACACCAGCGAGTCATTCTTCACCGCAGACGCCCGCAACTTATCTATAAACTTCACTTGGAACCCCTCCAGTTACTTCCTACAGTCTAGCTGGTACTCGCGTCAATTTCTAGTACAAATCGCAATATACGAATTATATCGCCAACAGTAGAGCGCCAATGTTCTTGGAAAAAATGTCGCGGCTCTTCAGGATCTATAGAAATTATCGCTTCAGCGAGTCTGCGGTGAAATGACCCTGGTAATAACAAACCTGGCATGTTACGCAATCCAGTTTCATACATTCTATTTTTATATTCTATTCTTTCTAGCTGCTTTACAGTGTCATCTTGCTTGGGGTTGATTTTCTTGGGGTTATTTTTGTTATCCGCCATGTCAAAGCTCTTAACCACTTTTGCCGATGAACTCATACCGCCTATGTATTCTTGTTGGTACCAGCTAGCTTCGTCAAAATCGACTGGTTTAATACCAGGTAAAACTATTAGCCCTGAAGCATCTATTTGTAGGTTATTAGCTGAGGCCTCTTCCATCCCAAGCTGTTTTGCTAGTAATGTAAAATCAGGCGGAGCCATGATATCAGGAGTTGCAAAACGCCAAAGCTCCTTTTGATCTAACGCTTTCTCAGTGCCATCATGGCTGGCTGCTTCAGCAAATAATCTTAATGCTAAACCTAATGAATAATCTTTTGGAAGTTCTCCTGATTGCAAAACACCTCTGATGGTAAGTGCACCGTAGGCTTGTAGGGCTCTAATGTGGATGATGTACCCTAGTTTAATTTCAGAATCTCTCTTGCCCAGAGTGAGCGTAGTCTGCATTTATATTTGCGAGGGCAAATAAATTCTTGCTAGGGTCATTACCAAGTAACTCGGCAAGCTCTGGGTGCCCGTTTTTCATAACATCTAATCGTTTTATATTTTCACTTACTACCAGCCCAGAAACATAGTCTGAGGCAGAGAGACAGGCCGCTGTTCTATCTTCGGAGATACCAAGCTCGTCAACGATTCCAGTATTGTCTGCTGTTAACCTGCCCAACCGAGCCATAACAAATAGCATCTTTTCTAAGCCGGCAAAAGAACCATGGCCAGGGATGTCGAGTGGTTTCCAGAATCTGTTTGCTACCTCCCAATGCAATACTGGCACCATAAGGATTAATAAAGCTTAATAATTGGGGATTTAGCCCTTGTACTTCCAGAACTTGCATATGTGCTGAAGAGCGTAGAGAACTCAAGACCTTGCAACATTTCAGCAGGAGTCTTGCACTGTAAACTCAAGTGTACTCGCTTGAAGTTGTAATATTCAAGGTAATCGTCTAGTTTTGTTTGTATGTGCTTGGTGGTTATCTTGTAGGATATTGAGCTTCCAAGACATTCTTCCTGGACGGTGCGGTTAAAGCGTTCTATGTGTGCATTGTCATTAGGTCTCCCCAGTCTGGTATGTCGGGTAGACATAACATTTCTTCTGAGCACTTGCTCAAAGTAATGGCTAAACTCCGGACCATTGTCAGCCTGCACCATATGGAAGTCAAAGCCAAACTCATTCCTGGCATGTAGCACCACACGTGCAGCCAAGCCAGGCAGAATGCGAGGATGGATCTCGACGTAGGCCATACGGGTATACAAATCTATGACGGTATAGACATACCGTCTGCTCTTGGTTAATGGGCAAATATAGTGAATGGTGTCCGTTTCAACCAGCTCACCAGGCCTAGTCACGTGGGGACGCCTTGGATTATCTGGACGCACCCGTTTCTTCCGAGCACCGTCAAAGCAGTGGTAACGCCGCAATATGCGGCGCACACTACTCAGGCTTACGTGTAAGCCATCCGTGCGGGCGATGTGGTACCAAACAACCTCAGCACAGCGCTTAAGTTGAGCCCGAAGCTCTAGTACTCGGGCAACAATATAAGGAGCAACAGCACGAGGACTGGTACATGGCCTGGAGCTAATGGTGGGAACCAGCCACTTGAGGGCTGCTTGCCTAAATACATTGCCGGCACTCCTGGTTGGTCGGTTATCGTTGGTAAGCTGAACGTTCTCATTGAGCGCCTCCCATTTCTGTTTCCAGCGCCAGACTGTACTGCGGTGTACACCGCAACGGTTCGCTACCACCTGTAGTGGTAGCTTTTCACGGATGAGCAACTGCATGGCAATTGCTCTCGCTTTTGGTAAGTTAGGGTTGGTAGAATAAGCCATGGTAGGCTCCTTTCATTGTTATGTGGTAATAACAGTTTAGGACGCCTACCTTTAGGTTGCAAAGGTGGTGAGTTACTACGGAAGAGTATACATACATAACAAATAATGGTAAACAATGTTTTTTCAACGCCTCACTGTGATACAATACAAGCTGTAAACTAACCAGGGTGGCGTGAAATTCGCCAATCGGACGTTATAGCCGTCGACCCCGCCACGAGCGGGGATGAGCATGTGAGACTCATGCGCCGACCGTACAGTCGGGAGTCGCCGAAAGGTGATTACTTCTAAGTGAAGTAGAAAGGGAATTTCTATGAAAAATTCGCACATGCGGGGGCGTTGGCTGTAGTTATCGCCGCGCTACTATGGAGTGTCGATGGCTTGTTGCGGAGACATCTCTACACCTTGCCGCCATCGGTGATTGTTTTCTACGAGCATATACTGGGCATCGTCTTCCTGGTGCCATTTTTGTGGTCGACACGCTCAAAGTTCCGTGAGCTCACCCGCAAGCAGTGGTGGGCGATGGGGCTGGTGGCGCTGCTATCCGGTGCACTTGGCACCATCTCTTTACACAGCTGCGCTTGGGCAGATCAATTTCATCAATTTTTCGGTGGTAGTTCTGCTGCAGCAGCTCAATCCCGTTTTCGCTATCGCCACCGCGACACTGCTGTTGCGTGAAAGATTAACGGCTCGATTCCTTGACTGACAGTGCTGGCACTAGCCGGTGCCTACCTGGTATCATTCCCGAACCTTCACGTAAATCTAGCAACAGGGCAGGGCACACTCAAAGCCGCAATGTTCGCCGTCGGGGCGGCTGCTTGCTGGGGTATAGGCACCGCTTTTTCCAAATACGCCCTGAAAGGCACCTCGTATCCGCACGTCACTGCCGCCAGGTTTGGTTTGACGGCCATAATTTCGCTTCTTTTCATAGGCGCATCACACTCGGCCGGGGCAGTCAGCCAAATCACCCAAACACAGTTTTTCTACCTACTAGCCATAACCTGTAGCACTGGCCTAGTGGCGCTGCTGATCTATTACTACGGCCTCCAGCGTGTCGCCGCCAGCCGCGCGGCAGTTCTAGAACTAGCCTGGCCCCTCAGCGCCGTCCTCATCGGCTGGCTCTTCCTCTCCCAAGGCCTCACCCTCACCCAAGCCCTCGGCGCAGGCGTGCTCACAGCCACTACTTATAAAATACTAGAAAAGGAAATATAAGGCGCTTTCGGGCGCAAGATTCTAACGCCCAAGAATACTTCGTTCATACTCAGTTATCATGTATACTGCGCTGGAAGGGATAATTATGCTCCAAATTATTGCTAACGATGTTAACCAGGCTTGGTTTGATACGTTAACAGCTCTGTACTCCACAGGAAAACACAGGCAACAGTAAATACCTGCGTGACGAAATAGTTTGCATTCAGATTGATAATCCTGATGTTATCCCAGCCGATAAAAGATTCCCAATGAGTCAAACGGATCTCGATATTATCAACGACTATATATATTCGGGCGAGAATGAGTCTCTCGTTACGCATGAGTGGACAAAGCTATATCACCACCGCATGTTTGATGAACCAAATTCTCAAATTGAATACTTTTACGATCACTGGATTCGGAATACCCAACAGGAGCGTCGCAAATTTCGCTATGGGACAAAATGATTGACCAAGATATGAAAATTTCACCTTGCACACAAATTATTTGGGGGCGTATCAGGTATGGAAAGCTAGAGATGCATGTGCATGCCCATTCCTCGGATGCCTACAATAAGCTTCTCCTGAATCTACTCGAATTCGTATCACTACAATCATACCTTGCCAAACGACTTGGCTTACCGGCAGGAATGTACTATCATTTTCTAGACTCATGTCATCTACACAATAGTGATGAGGTTAATATAGTGAAGTTATTTAATGACAACCACGCTATTTGATAATAATTTTCTAATACTTGAATAATTTACGTTATTATGCTATCATATAAATATGAGTGAAGTATTCTTACCAGGATTAGCACCATCAGTATATGAGCGGTTTAGTGCTGCGGGCGCGCCTCGAATAAGCGAAAGATACCGTTCAGCATTAGAGCAACTTATCCTACTCCAAACCGTAGGAAACAATCCCAGCAGCATGGTTACTCAATTTTTAGGCGGGCCCCTTGATGTAGACGGCGGGGCAGCATGGATGTCACCTGTTGAGACAATAGATAGTGATGGTTCGCACCGATATTCTCAGATAATCTATGTAAATACGCACCCTGAAGAAGTCAACGAAGATCCTCAGAATATCCCAGTTACAATACTGGAAGTAGATGAAGCGGGTCATAAACTAGCTCTCCCAGGCCATGCAAACTACGAAAGTGTCATGGGCCAATTTGGTGGAGGTAAAAAACATGTTTTGGTACGTCCTTGTTCTTCCGGCATGGCCTATTACCCACAGGTAGTAAGTCCTAGTGGATTGAACGGCGACACGATGGAAGAGGTCAATCGATTAGTCACCGCAATCGGACTACGAGAGCCCGAAGCGCATATAAAGATAAGTGCTTTAGCCGCGCTCGAAAGGGACCCCCCTGACTCAGATATTTATGAAACTGTATACGCAAAAAAATTTGTTTTTAACGGCCACCCAGTCTACGCGTATGGGCTAGTCGTACCAGATGACACATGGAAATTTTACGAACTATTCTCACCAAAACCAATTGTTAGAGTGGCAAAAAAAGACCTTATTGTCAGAGTAGACTCAGGTTGCGATATCGGGCAGATATATGATGATCGTGGCTGTGATTGTCGCGAACAGCTCCACACTGCTCTGGGCCAGATCATTAATAAAGATGAGGGCATAATACTCCATATTCCCGCACAGGATGGTAGGGGCTACGGATCTGCTACAAAAATGGAAACTGAAGGCTATAAAAATGGTACCCCGGTTGCAACAAATAAGGCTAATCCAAAAAAAGTCGACACATTAGTTGCTGCGCAGAGACTGTTGGGGGATACATTTGATATTAGGACATATACCGGTGCGGGCAGGATTCTCACCGCGCTTGGAATTGAGAGAATAAGCCTTCAAACCGACAATGTAAGTAAAGCACGTGGCATCGCATCGAGCGGTATAAATGTTGTAAGACGGCCTACCGGTACGACATCTTCACGTGGAGCAGGTGAACACGTTGCCGCAAAACACAGACATGAGCTATACAACGATGCGTCATGGGAAAAGTTTGCTACAGATGGTGAATAGACAGCATATGCCAGAATTATACCCCTACCAACCAGCAGCACCCGGAATCGAAAAGATCATTCGTAGATGGTTATCAGTTGATTCAATGGCCGGGGTCGGCATAGACCCTGTAGTGGGTAAAATCCCAGAAGAAATATGGGAAGAAGTGGGGGGCAAGGGTCATTTGAGCGATGGCATAACCTTGTTTAATGAACGTATAATTGATGCAACCGCCGCAAGTGCCGTAGATTATAAAGTGAATTCAAATTTCTTTCAGGGAAGCGCCGGGCGAGAAGCACTCGCTAACACATTTGCTTACCTCAAACAAAGCTACCCTGACGTCGTTCGTATATGCGATGGAAAGTTTGCGGATGTCGGACATACGGCAAATGCTATTGCAGACGAGATTTTTGGTAATCTTGACGCAGACGGCGTCCTTCTCAATCCTTATATGGGTTTGGACGCTATTAAGCCGTTCACGGAGTGGAAAAATAAACTAGTCGTACTATGCATCAATACCTCTAACCCTTCAGCCAGCGAGGTACAAGATCTTAAGCTATTTGATGGCCAACCACTATGGCGACATCTATTGCGCGAAGGTATGACAACATGGAATACAAACGGAAACATTTTACCTGTACTCAGCGCAACTCATCCAGAAAACCTGCGAGACATTCGAGATACTATCGGAGATGAGACACCAATACTTTTAGCCGGAGGCGGTACTCAGGGTGGTAGTCTGGAGCGGAGTTTACCCCTTTGCTTGGATGGCCATGGCTACGGCGTTATGATAAGCGCTTCAAGGGCAATCTTATACCCCAAAAAAAGGGATGAAGAAACTATGCAAGACGCAAGTCGTCGTAGTTTCGATGAACTTCGAACTGCAATCGAACTCGCTAAGGCTGCTTTTAATGACTGATCATTGTAGTACAAATTTTGAAGTCCGTGAGCAGCAAATCAAAGAGATAGAGCAGCGTCATATCCGGCCTGACCGATTATTCGTATTACTGCTCGGCCCCTCTGCAATCGGCAAATCGGCTGTTATTGCAGCGATGCAAGAGCAAAGTAGGACGACCCAATTCCAATACGTACGACCAGTAACCACCCGAGAGTTACGCCCTGGAGAAAAAGATAAAGATAGCGTGACGGAAGCAGAGTTCGATCGAAGAGAGAGAGAGATGGTTCGTTTGTCACCGTTAATAGGCTCTATGGTGTTAGATATGGTACTCCTTTTGAAGGAATTCTATGCCCCATGAAACAGGGGTTGGTTCCGATACTTGATTTTCCATTAAAAAGTGTACCTGCTCTACAAAGCCCAGCCTACGATTTGCTGAAAATTTATCTTCGACCGTGTTCGATCGAAGCTTGGAAATCCCGCCTAACTATAGCTGGCAGAAACCATAGTCAGAGGATGGAGGAGGGGCTTCGAGAGCTTTCATCCCTTATTATGGCTGATTATATGGATCCGCATATTGACATAACCATCGTAAATGCCCAAGACGCCACTCATGACACTGCACATGACATTTTATCAGTGGTCAATGCTGTTAGGTCTCGCCAACTGAACGAGCTTTAGCGCTCTCGATTGAAGCATCTGAGTATAGGGAGCCCGGCATAACCCTAAATGCCGAACGATCTTCTCGCCTATAGACAGTTGGGGTTCCGATAACCTGCATACATCCTTCGCAGGCAATTACCCCAACTGTTTTTATTGTCTCGGGAGTAATCGCATCGAGCCTATCTACCAAATCAGGAGGCCAAAGTATACGATCAGCATAACAGCGTAGTAACTTGCCCGGACCATCTTTCTGGTAAACAAGCGTTGGCTCTTTGCAGTTACTACAAGACAAGTACAGTATAGTAGATTTTCCACCTCGAGTTCGACTGTAACTATCGCGTCTGGGTTTAAATTTTACTGATGGAAATTCCATATTAGAATTATACACATTGAACAGTATATTTTCAACATTATCCAGTAGTATTGCAACTATAAATACCCACCGCTACTCGCTATTGTAACAGTTGACATAGCCCAGCCTGACAAAGCAGACTGAAGTTATCTTTACTCGCACATTACGCTCCACGTATATGCTCATACAACCGTTCGAAGTTGTAGCGATCTGATAAATTGGGCAACGTAAGTAGAACTACTCCGAGTCGGATGAGACTATGCTATTGGCTGCGATAATGCGGCCCCTTGCCATGTCTTGAGTAGCGACTCCGATGACATCGACACTATCCGTATGAGTACTATCAAATGCCGGAACAACCGGAAGATTCGGTACGTATAATCCGCCCTCCTTTTCCTTGACGCGGATACCCGCATCAGTTGCATCATCTCCGCGCAAATCGTAAGTAGTGACAACCATCTGTGATAGAAATCCTTACCTCGGTACTTGTGACCGTACGCATTTTTGTAGTATTTGACGCACTATCATAATACGATTCAACTTTGTGACAGGCACAACTGTTGGATAAGGTATCCATTCCGATTTTTGCCTAGCAACGCCACATTACCGGCAACACGATATTTTTCTCCAGATTTGCATCCATTATCTTTAAGTTGCTGAGCTGTCACCCTTGTTTCTGGATTTGTTTCGCTACAGCCTCCCAAAAGTAACCCGACAGACAGAACGGCTGAGGTTAAAATACGTTTTCTCATATGATCTATACTATACTACTATTTGTATAATTGTCAAACTCTAGCTGTTCTATTACAACTTCGTGGACCTTCTGGGAGGCCAAACCGGTGTAGTGGGTTTCGGGGAGCGGATTAGGTCACGTTCGGCGTCGGTGAATTTGGACCAGTAGGGAGCGATCGATTCCGCCTGGGATGCTACCTCATACAGAGAGACGTTTCGTTCCATTGCTTCGTGAGCCAGCGCCTTGGATGCTTCATGCGCCGTCGTGTGGCCGTACTTTTCGAGCAACAGGTAAAGCGGTTCGGCGGCAATGGCACCTTTCGTCAGGTACAAGTTGCACTGCATGGCTTCTTCGTCGACTTCAATCTTGCTCATGACCTCGTTCAAACGCTTCGCCATCGAGGCAACGAGCGCAAAAGACGTTGTGTAGAAACGGGCCGAGGACGAATCGGTCAGGTCGCGCTGGTGTTCACTCGATATGTTTAGGTTGGCATTGACCATCTGCGCTGTCACTTGCTTCCACATGCCGATGATGTTTTCAAAATTCCAGGGGTTACGCTTGTGCGCCATGGTACTTGAGCCAGTTTGGCCTTCCTCGAACTTCTCACGCACTTCGCCAATCTCACTGCGCTGCAAATTGCGCATGTCGTGCGATAGGTTCGCCATGACACCAGCAGAAATGGCCAGCTCGTCGAGCAAGCGTATGTAGCCTTCGGCCGGGACAATCTGTGTGGCAGCTGGCGCTGGTTCGAGGCCGACATAGCCAAGTACGGTTTTTTCAAACGCCAGTGGGTCGTCCACAAAAACAGAGATGGCATTGTAGGTGCCAACCGCCCCAGAGAATTTACCTTTTAGTTTAGCGCTCAAAACCTCAAGCGAACGAGTGCTTTCACCCAAACGCTGCACATAGGTTGCTAGAAAATAACCGAAAGTGATTGGCACGGCGTGTTGACCGTGAGTTCGACCTATTTGCACAGTGTCGGCGTAGCGTTCGGCCAGTTCGGCCAATGTTTTTTGCAAAGCTTGCAAACGAGGCAAAAGCAGATCGTGCACGGCGGTTCGCAGCTGCAAACTCATAGCTGTCGAGACTATATCATAAGACGTGGCGCCAAAATGTACATAGGGCTGGGCAGTTTCTGGCAGATCTTTTTTTGATGGTGTTGACGATGGCTTTTACGTCGTGGCGCGTAGTCTTTTCTTCTTCTGCGACATCTTCCACGAATCTTGCGACTGGCAGCATCTATCTGCTGGGCAACTTCCTGGCTACAAAGGCCAAACTCCGCCAAGCCGTAAGCCAGGGCAGCTTCTATGCGCCTGAGTAAGTATGCGAGTCCGTTCCGAAAGATATTTGGCAATCTCTGGGTCGTAATAGCGGCCATCGAGCGGATCAACCGCATTGAAACGGTTGTCGTCAGTTGGGGTGGGTAAATCTAGTGGTTGCAGAGTCATGAGAAGCTCCCCTCCGGGAAGATTGGCTTGTAACCTGTGGCCTGTGGCCTAATATACGCAATTAACCTGTCACTATTGGCCCGGGATTCATGGCTAATGGATAATGGTAAATGTATGGTGACAGGCGACAGGGTAATGGGTAATTTTTTTCATTTCTCCTTCTTTAGTTGGGGTAGGTAAATCTAGTGGCTGCAAGCTCATGCATGCTCCTTAGCGGTTAGAGTTAAGAGATAAGAGTTAAGGAGTAAGATAGGGAATACGCTGTGCGAAGCACAAATCTTATCTCTTATCTCATAACTCTTAACTCTCATGTTGTCCCAGTGTACGCAGTACATTTGCTTCAATCCGCTTCACAATGTCCGTTGTATCGGGTTCTTCAAACGCCTGGCCAGCCAAACTTTCGTAAACAAACCGGTATCGGCGCTCCAACTCTTCGATGATCTCGGCTGGTACTTCTGGTGCAGGCGTATCTGCATAAGGGTCGAAACGCTCCTTGAACCATAACCGCAGATATTCTTTGTCGTAATTGTCTGGTTCGACACCCTCGTCAATCCGCTGTTGGTAGCTTTCTGTCAGCCAATAGCGCGATGAATCTTGCGTGTGTATTTCATCTATTAGAATAATCTCACCTTGTGGCGTCAGACCAAACTCGTACTTAGTGTCGACCAGCAGCAACCCTTTGGCTTCGGACACCTTCTGGCCAAAAGTAAAAAGTTGCAGGGCATAGTCACTAACACGTTGCCAAACTTCATCCTTCAAAAGCCCTTCTGTAAGTGCTTCGGCCGGAGTAAGATTGCGGTCATGTATCTCAAACTTGGTAGTTGGGGTCAGCACTGGCTCGGGTAGTTTATCATTCTTTTTTAGCCCGTCAGGAAGCTGAAAGGTGCCGTAATCGCGCTGTCCGTTCGAATAGGTGTGCCACAGAGAGGTGTTGGTAACTCCGTTATATAGCCTCGCACCACCATTTCTAGCGGGATAACTTCGTATTTTTACAATATGCCACATTTGGGTCAGGGTAAGAAATGATGTGATTTGGCACTATCGAAGCGGTCTGCTCGAACCACCACTGGCTCGTTGCCGTTAGTAGCGCACCTTTGTTGGGCACCCCTGCCAATATCCGGTCAAATGCGCTATAGCGGTCACTGGCCACCAGCATAAGCCGGTCGCCAAAGTCATAGACATCGCGCACTTTGCCATGGTAAAACCGCCTGGCAACCCGGCAGCTTGAAATCCGTCCCCTCAAGAATATGTTTCATGCTTCCAGTATACAGAAAAACCTGGCAAGAGTCATGAGGCACGAATCAAGAAAGATCAACGTGCAAGATCAAGAAACAATCAACTTGCAACGAGCCAAATGGGGGTAAGAGTCAAGAGAAGAGTCAAGATAGAGTTAAGAGTTAAGAGATATGAGATAAGAGTGCGGCCGTAAGGCCGCTAATTATTATCGCGTTAGCGATGTAACTAGTGGGGGCCATGCGGAGGCTCCCGGCCAGAATGTTGTCGGCTTCTACAACTTCGTAATTATCGGTCTGCAGTGAGTGCTCACTTCGAAGCAATCGGGGTTGGGTCGCTGAAACCCGGGGATGCATAACGACTGATTTGAAATTTCTTTTGACTGCATGCGTGACGAGAATGTTTGACCCCGCCAAAGGCGGGGAGTTTCGCAGGAACCAAACAGGTCAAAAGAAATTTCAAGTAAGCCGGTCGTTTGCATTCTCCCCGGCAGCTTTGTCCAACTTTGGCTGCCCAAAGTTGGTCGGCTTGGCAGTCCGAGAACTGCCATCCGTCGGACAATACACTATATACTATTTGTCATACCACTTTCATTTTTACGCCCATTGTGCGACCCCCATATTTCCTGTATGCTGTAAGTAATGGAACAGGGAGCGGCAAAAAAACCTACCATTGGTATTGTCGGCGGAGGCCAGCTAGGTCGCATGCTAACTCTCGCCGCCAAACCTCTCGGCTTTGATGTTGTAGTTGTCGACCCAGGCGAACATTGTCCGGCCGAGCAAGTTGGGGCCCGCCAAATTGTCGCCAATTTATACGACGAAAAAGCACTTAGGAGTTGTCCGCTAGAGCAGATTACATCACAGTCGAAATCGAACATCTTGACGCCGATGCCTTGGCCAAGATCGAACAGAGCGGGGCAGTCATAAATCCTTCACCGTCCACCATTCGTCTTATTCAGGACAAATACGCCCAGAAACAATTTTTGCTAGAAAAAGGCGTGCCTTTAGCCCCATTTGCCGAAATAACAGGGGCAGACTCCGCCCGGGATGCGCTTGCCACATTTGGCGGTGCCATGATAATCAAAACTCGGCACGGCGCCTACGATGGTCGGGGCAACATGGTCGTCCACTCCCAGGCCGAGCTGGACGTAGCGCTTGGTAAGTTTGAGGGCAAAGCACTCTACGCCGAAGGTTTGATCGACTTCGAGCGCGAATTAGCCGTTATGGTCGCCCGCGACATGAACGGTAATGTAGCCCTGTACCCCATCGTTCAGACTATCCACGAACGCAATATTTGCACCGAGGTGCTCGTGCCAGCCCCAGTTTCGGCCGAGGTCACGCAAAAAGCTGAGGCCATCGCTCGGCAAGTCGCCGAATTTCTCAGTGGTGCCGGCACATTCGGTATAGAAATGTTTCTCACCAAAGACGGCGACGTTTTAGTCAACGAAATAGCTCCGCGCGTCCACAATAGCGGCCACTATACCACCGAAGCCTGCCGCGTAGGCCAGTTCGAGCAGCACATTCGCGCCATTGCCGGACTGCCACTAGGCGACACATCGCTACTAGTGCCAGCCGCTGTCATGATTAACGTCCTCGGCGAACGCGACGGCGAAACCCAGGTGAAAGGAACCTCTGATGTATTGGCCATACCAGGTGCAAGCCTGCACCTTTACGGCAAAAGCCCGACCAAAGTCGACCGCAAAATGGGGCATATCACAGTCACCGGGCTGGACTTGCAAACAGTACGTGAAAACGCCGTGAAAGCACGGGGGCTACTGAGCATATGAGGGGAACTAGAGTTAAGAGATATGAGATAAGAGATAAGAAAAGTATAGTACCTTACTGGCTTGGGCTCTTAACTCATAACTCTTATCTCATAACTCTAAAAGGAAAGGAGGCTGTATGAGCCAGCCATTAGTAGGAATCATCATGGGGTCGGATAGTGACCTCGATATCATGAGCGAAGCCGCAAAGCTGCTAGACGAATTTAACGTAGCCTACGAGGTTCGGGTTATTTCTGCACACCGTACACCAGAGGAAATGGGTGCCTACGCAAGCTCAGCAGCCGAACGGGGACTCAAGGTCATCATCGCCGGAGCAGGCGGATCGGCGCATTTGCCCGGTATGACAGCCAGCCACACCACACTACCAGTCATAGCCATACCTGTGAAGCGTGACCATCACGGCCACGAAGCATTTTGGTCCAGTATAAAGATGCCCCCGGGTATACCACTGGCAACCATGCCCGAAAACGGCGCCCGTAACGGTGCCTTGCTGGCCATAGAAATCCTGGCCCTCATGGATACTGACCTCGCAACCCGCTACGAAACTTTTCGCCAAAAACAACACGACAGCGTCCTCAAAACCGACGCCAAACTCCAAACCGAAGGTTGGGAAACATATCTAAAGGAGAACAAATCATGACGAAAAAACTTGATTACTACGCATCGGTAAATTATGATCTGGCCGACCCGGCTAAGGTTCTGGCTCAAAAAGAAGGTTTGGCTACGGCAAGCAATATGCCATATGGCTACAGCGAAGTTTCTGGCACGCGTGGTGAGTCAGCTTATGTGTTTGATATGGGAGATCGTTATGGTGCGCTCGTACAAGAAGGCTTAGGGACAAAAAGCTTAATCGCTCAGAAAGTTTACCAAGACACCGGCACATCGTATTTCGCTGCAATTGCGCAAGACACGGTGGCAACAGTGATAAATGATCTGATTAGCGTTGGTGCGAAACCAGTTGTACTAAACGCCTATTGGTCGGCACAATCATACGATTGGCTAGCCGACAACAAACTGACAACCGACTTTATAAAAGGCTGGCGTGCGGCGTGTGACAAGGCTGGCGTGGTATGGGGCGGAGGTGAGACGCAATCACTACCAGGTATTGTTACTCCCGGCGCACTTGAATTTGCAGGCAGTGGATTTGGCGTTATCACACCTAAAAGTCGAATAGTGCAAGATGCCAACTTAGCTGCCGGCGATGCCATTATCCTCCTTGAATCGAGCGGTGTACATGCCAATGGTATAAGCATGACACGACAAATTGCCGAGCAGCTTCCGGATGGCTACCACACTAAATTATCAGATGGTAATGAGTTTGGTGTGGCACTGCTACAACCAACAATCTTGTACGCAGAAGTATTGCAGGAACTATTTGCGAAAAATATTGACTTACACTATGTTTCAAATATTACTGGGCATGGTTGGCGCAAACTCATGCGCGGCAAACCAAAGCTAACATATCGAATGACAGATATCGGTACGCCTCAACCTGTTTTTGCATTCATACAAGAACATTCAGGCAACAGCATTGAAGATATGTATCACAACTATAATATGGGCGCGGGGTATGCCGTATTTGTACCGGCAGATCAGGCCATCCAGACCATAGAAATCGCTCAAAAATGTGGTATAAAAGCATGGCAAGGTGGCGTGGTAGAGACCGGGCCAAAGCAGGTTGTGATTGAACCCGTTAATATCACGTTTGGCGGTGAGACGCTGGAGGTGCGCTAGTGCAGGTTTATAAAGGAATAAACGCGTTATCCGATTCTAAAGCAAATAGTTTGCTCAAACTCCTAGCGGCTGTCGACAAAAATGTGCGCAACGTGAGCGCAGAGTTTGTCCACTTTGTCGATGTAGCATCAAAGCTTTCTGCCCATGATGAAGCTGAACTTACCAAATTACTGACTTACGATACACCGTACACTGGTAAGAGGTCAGGGGTAATGTATTTGGTTGTACCACGTCCGGGTACCATTTCACCGTGGTCGAGCAAGGCGACCGACATCGCTCATAACGCCGGACTAAACCAGGTAAATCGGATTGAGCGCGGTATTGTTTACTACATAGACTCTGCTAAGCGTGACATGGTGGCGCCGCTCCTCCACGACCGCATGACAGAAGCCGTGCTCGACTCGCTCGAGGCAGCCGAAGCTCTCTTCGCTGACCCGCAACCAAAACCGCTCATCATTGTCGACGTACTGAGAGGTGGCAAAGAAGCTCTCGAAAAGGCCAATACCGAGCAGGGCCTGGCGCTCAGCGCCGACGAAATCGATTATCTGGTTGCCGCCTACACCGAGCTTGGTCGTAACCCCAGCGACGCTGAACTGATGATGTTTGGCCAGGTAAACAGCGAGCATTGCCGCCACAAAATTTTCCATGCCGACTGGGTCATAGACGGCCAGAAACCCAAAAGTTTATTCAAAATGATCCGTAACACCTTTGAATGGGGTGGCGAGAATGTACTAAGCGCTTATTCGGATAACGCCGCTGTGCTGGCTGGCCCGACTGCTGGGCGGTTCTTCCCAAACCCAGATTCACACGAGTACAGCTACACACAGGAACCAATCCACACTGTTATCAAGGTCGAGACGCACAATCACCCGACGGCAATTGCACCGTTTCCTGGAGCCGCCACTGGCACGGGTGGCGAGATCCGTGACGAAGGCGCCACTGGCCGCGGTGCTAAGCCCAAAATGGGGCTAGCCGGTTTTAGCGTTTCAAACCTGCAACTTCCCGATGCAACACAACCGTGGGAAAAGCCTTACGGCAAACCCGACCGCATTACCTCGCCTTTGGGGATAATGCTCGAAGCACCATTGGGAGGAGCAGCCTTTGCCAATGAATTCGGCCGTCCCAACCTCGCAGGCTACTTCAGAACGTACGAGCAAAGTGATGGCCACGAAGTCCGTGGCTATCACAAGCCTATCATGATTGCCGGTGGCCTAGGTAACATCCGTGATCAGCATGTCCAGAAGGGCAAATTGCAACCTGGCGATAAAATCATCATCTTGGGTGGTCCAGCTATGCTAATCGGTCTGGGTGGTGGAGCTGCAAGTAGCATGCAAACTGGCTCCAGTAGCGCCGACCTAGACTTCGCATCTGTCCAACGTGGCAATGGCGAGATGGAACGCCGAGCCCAAGAAGTTATTGACGCCTGTTGGGCCAGTGCAGAAAATCCCATCGTCATGATTCACGATATCGGTGCCGGTGGCTACTGCAACGCCGTACCAGAGCTGGTGCACGATGCCGGACTTGGTGCCCACGTAGAACTGCGCGAAATCAACAATGCCGACCTTGGCATGTCACCGATGGAAATTTGGTGCAACGAAGCCCAAGAGCGCTATGTCATAGGTCTCCACGAAAAGATGTCGCCGAGTTCACTGCATTGTGCGAGCGGGAGCGCTGCCCTTACAGTATCATCGGCACGGCGGTGGACGAAGATCGGCTCGTTGTCCACGATAGTTTACTTGAAAATAACACTGTCGATTTGCCTATGAGCACGCTCTTCGGCAAACCGCCCAAAATGACCCGCGAATTCACCCGCGCGCCCAGCCCTATCGCCACCACTGTCATCTTGAGCGAAGCCGAAGGCGCAGTCGAAAGATCTTCACAAAACAACGAACTGGTAGATTCTTCGACTTCGCTCAGAATGACGTCAAAGGATAGCTGGCTGGAAAATATCGACCTCGAAGAAGCCGCCAGGCGCGTTTTGCATATACCAGCCGTGGGCAGTAAGAAATTTCTCATCACCATTGGCGATAGAACCGTCACCGGGCTAATCGCCCGAGACCAAATGGTCGGTCCGTGGCAAGTGCCAGTCAGTGATGTCGCCGTCTCTGCCGTCGGCTTCGACAGCGATCACGGCGAGGCTATGGCTATGGGAGAACGTACCCCACTCGCTGTCACCAACGCACCCGCTTCGGGTCGAATGGCTATCGCCGAAACCATCACCAATATGCTAGCAGCAGACATCGAAAAGCTCAGTGACATAAAACTATCAGCCAACTGGATGGCAGCCGCTGGTCACGGTGAAGAAGATCAGGCACTTTACGACACTGTCTACTCTGTAGGCGAAGAGTTCTGTCCCGCCCTCGGCATCACCATACCGGTCGGCAAAGATTCCCTAAGTATGCGTTCCACCTGGCAAGACGGCGACAAAGCCAAATCAGTCACCTCACCCCTCAGCCTCATTATCACCGGCTTTAGCCCCGTAAGCGACGTAACGAAAACGTTAACTCCGCAGCTCGATACTACAGAGGATTCCGTATTGCTTTTCGTTGATCTTTCCGGTGGGCACACAAGACTGGGAGGCTCCGCATTTGCGCAGGTCTACAACGAACTTGGCGGCGAAACTCCCGACGCCGACCCAGCCATTTTGAAAAACTTTGCGGCCGCCCTCTACAAACGAAAAACTAAAAACTACCTTCTGGCGTACCACGACCGTTCCGATGGTGGTCTTTTCACAACCCTGTGCGAAATGGCCTTTGCCAGCCGCTGCGGCCTCGACATAGACCTCACTACACTTCCTAGTACTGTCATCTTGAGCAAAGCCGAAGGAGTAATCGAAAGATCTTCTGAAAAATTAAAAGAAAATTCCTCCACTTCGGCAGGAATGACAAGGCAGGAGACCATAGCAAAGCTTTTCAATGAAGAGCTCGGTGTCGTCATCCAGGTGAAATCATCAGATGCAAAAACCGTATCCCAGGTGTTTGGTGAAAATGCGTATGTCGTAGGAGTACCATCAAAAACACAGGATGTTATATTCCGAGACGGCCAGAAAGTGGTCTACAAAAATACTCGGGCGCAGCTGGAACAGTGGTGGGCCGAGACAAGTTACCGCATACAAAAATTGCGCGATAATCCCGCCTGCGCCGAAGAAGAATATACCGCCATACGTAATGACGACGATCCGGGGCTAAACCCATTGCTAGAGTTAAGAGATAAGAGTTATGAGATAAGAGTAGCTGCATTAAGAAATCAAACAAATGAGGCCGCGACAGCGGCCGAACCGCTGCGTAGCGGCGGCGCGAGCGAAGATACAGCACGGACACAAGACGCTCAGGCTTCGAGCGCCAGTGTCTCTGAGGCCGCGACAGCGGCCGAACCGCTGCGTAGCGGCTGCGCGAGCGAGCAGCGAGCGGGGGAGTGGAGGCTGGACTCGAGCGAAGCGATGAGTTCACCTCAAGAGGGGCGAGCCCCTCTTCGAAAATCGAAAAAGGATCGTCCACGGGTCGCCATCCTCCGCGAACAAGGCGTTAACGGCCAAATAGAAATGGCCGCCGCCTTTGACCGCGCCGGTTTCACAGCTGTCGATGTCCACCTAAATGACATAATTGCCGGCAATACTAATCTCGATAACTTTGTCGGATTGGTCGCTTGTGGTGGCTTCAGCTACGGCGATGTTCTGGGCGCTGGCGGTGGCTGGGCCAAGACCATACTTTTTGACAAAAAACTTCGCGCCCAGTTCAAATCATTCTTCGAACGTCCCGATACCTTTAGCCTCGGTGTTTGCAACGGCTGCCAAATGCTCTCTGAGCTCAAAGAACTTATCCCTGGTGCAGAAGCCTGGCCGCGCTTCCTCCAGAACCGTAGTGAGCGGTTCGAGGCACGACTACCGCAAGTCCGGCTAAACAAAACGCCGTCCATATTTTTCGCTGGCATGGAGGGTTCAGTCCTGCCGATTCCGACCGCTCACGGTGAAGGTTATGCGATGTTTACTACAGATGCAGAAAGGGCAAATGCGGTGAAAAACGGCCTCGTCGCTGCGCAATACGTCGACAGCCAGCACAACCCCACCGAAGCCTATCCAGCCAACCCCAACGGCTCGCCACATGGCATCACAGCCCTAACCACACCAGATGGCCGCGCCACCATCATTATGCCTCACCCCGAACGCGCCTTCCTAACCCGCCAGCTTTCCTGGCACCCCGCCGATTGGGGCGTAGCGTCACCTTGGATGCATATGTTCATGAATGCATATGAGTGGGCGGTAAAGATTAATAATTCATAATCAAGGAGAGATAAAATGTCTCAATATGTTAGCTCACCAGAAACAAACTTGGACATATTACGGGCTAACCCATATCCAGGCCGCTTACTCGTTGTAGGCTACTACGACGATGTGGCAATTATTGGCTATTGTATCGGTGGCCGTAGTGCGGGATCGCAAAACCGAATACTAGATACTCAAGACAACATTAGAGCACCGCACCGCACGATCCCGGCCAAGGAGTTGGTGATCCTGATCTCACAATCTATGATGCTATTCGAAGATTCGACGACAGCGTTGTAGTTTCAAACGGCAACCAGACAGATACTTTTGGTAGGTATCTTCGCTGCGGAAAATCATTTGAAGACGCCGCGATTACTTTATTGTATGAACCGGATAGTCCTAACTACACACCCAGGATCTCTGGTTTCGTAGAGATTGGACAAAAAGTTGCGGGCATTTCTATTGTCAAGAAAGTCGGAGACGAAGCGATTCATAAAACCTGGCGATACGATACACTCGATGGAAATGAGTTACCTCTGCATGACGGCATCGGACGCGCAATCCACACCTACCAAGGAGAAGATAGCGGTATTCTATCGCCTTACAACGAAGACCCATTTGTTTTGCCACTCATGGGGAATGCTGAAGATATGGCGAATCTGCTTTGGAATAGCCTCAACCCCGATACGCGCGTCGCTGTGGCAGTTATGGCCTTTAGCCTAACTAACCAAGATGTACAGATACACACGATAAACAAGCACACACAAGTAAACGTGTAGCATTGAAAAATCACTAATCATTCTCAAGTTAAAGGAGCACTATGTCTATCGACCACTTACTAAAAACAAACCAGAACGCACTGCTTTCCGTGTACGACAAAACCGGGATAGCCGAGTTTGCCAAGGGCTTGCATGAGCTGGGCTGGAATATCATATCGTCGGGTGGCACGGCGAAAGTCGTTGCCGAGGCTGGCGTGCCGGTTACGGATGTCGCAGAGCTGGTTGGCGGGGAGGCAATACTTGGGCACCGCGTCGTGACGCTATCGAGAGAAATTCACAGTGGCTTGCTGGCCGATGCCGAGAAGCCAGAAGATTTAGCCGAGCTTAAAGAGCGCGGCATTCCATTCATCGACCTCGTGGCAGTCGATATGTACCCACTAGAGGAAGAGATTGCCAGCGGCACTGCCACCTTGCAAAGTGTCATCGAAAAACCGATATCGGTGGTCCGACCATGCTGCGAGCCGGAGCAAAAGCCCGGCGCATTGTGCTATCTCGCGCTGACCAACGAAGTGAAGTGCTACAGACCTGGTTAACAGATGGTAAACCCGACGAAAAAGCTTTCCGAGACGAACTTTGTGCCATCGCCGAGTACGAATGCGCCCGCTACATTATGATTTCTGCCCGCTACCATGGTGGTGATGAAGTCGCTGGCTGGATTGGCCGCCGTGTTGCACCCACCAAATACGGCGAGAACCCTTGGCAAACCCCAGCTGGGCTATACGCCGATAACCGCGTGGCCACCGACCCACTTGGGCTTGACCAGTTTACCCACCAAAAGGGTGGGAGCTGAGCTATATCAACGAAACTGACATGCACCGTTTGCTACAAACCGTCACGCACATCGCCGCTGGGTTTGAGGAGAATTTCGGCAAAGTCCCAGCCATTGCCGTAGGTGTCAAGCACGGCAATGCTTGCGGGGCAGGGGTGGCTGACACAGCTGTAGAAGCAGTCCAGAAAATGCTAGAGGGCGACGAAATAGCCATCTTCGGCGGTGTCGTCATGCTAAATGGCGTCATCGATGCCAGTGTTGCGACGGCTCTCATGCAGTACCATATGCCAGACGGTCAAAACCGCCTGTTGGACGGCGTAGTCGGCAGTGAAGTGACACCCGAAGCTATGGAAATATTGAGTCGGGCAAAACTGCGCATCGTGACCAACCCAGCCCTGGCAACGCTTACAAAAGAATCCCTCGAAACCGCGCCAATCTACCGCAATGTTCGCGGTGGTATGCTAGTACAGCCAAATTACACCTTTGTTGTCGACCTGAAGGCCGACTACATAGAACAAAATGGCACCGTCACTGAACAGCAACAACGCGACATGGTACAAGCCTGGGCAGTCGGTAGCACCAGCAATAGTAACACCATTTGCATAGTCAAAGACGGCCGCATGCTCGGCAATGGGGTTGGCCAGCAAGACAGGGTAGGGGCAGCCAAACTTGCCGTCACCCGCGCAACCAGCCGTGACCACGACCTAAAGGGTGCCACAGCCTACAGCGACAGTTTCTTCCCATTCCCCGACGGCCCACTAGTACTGGCCGACGCCGGCATAACCACCATCCTGACATCATCTGGCTCCGTCAAAGACCCAGAAGTCGTGAAAACCCTCGCCGATCGTAACGTCTCTACCACCATGCTCCCCGACAAACTAGGCCGCGGCTTCTTCGGCCACTAGGATAATGAGAGAACCGAGATAGGTTCTCTCATCGCGCGGAGCTGCATAGCCGCAGCTCCGGCTGCTCTTTCCTGGGAACTTATAAAACTATTCTCGAAATAAATCCGAGAATAGTTTTAATTATTCCATGCGGCCTTAAGGCCGCAAATATTTGTCGTGTAAGCGACATTAACTAATGATGGCCATGCGGAGACTCCTGGCTCAGATGTTGTCAGGCTCTACAACTTCCGGCAGGCGGCACGACTTGTCTGAGAGAGGCCTGGATTGCCGGTGGCAATCCAGGGCGAACGAGTTGTCGTGTTGGTTATAGAACTGACAAGAGCTGACCAAGAGGTGAAGTCTTTGGCCTGGTTTTAGGTCCAGGACCTTTTGGCAGCAAAAGGTCCTGGTCGCTGTGCGGGCGCGAAAGCCCGCATTAATCTGGGGTTGCCTAAAACCGCTCATGCTTTCATACTAGAGAGCAATGACGCATCAGCTTAAAAAGAATTTGGGGGTGACTGGGCATGGGGAATACACAGAATTTCGGGTGTGGGCGCCATTTGCTCGCTCTGTTGCGTTAGCTGGAACTGTCGCCGCAGGCAAAGAACTTGCCATGGCAAGCGAGTCCGACGGCTACTGGTCACTTCGACTTAAAAATATCGAGTCCGGACAAAACTATGTTTACCTGATTACCACGGCTGACGGCCAGGTCTTGACGCGCAACGATCCGCGCGCTCAGCAATTGACGACTTCAGATAATGGCGCCTCGGTCATCATTGACCCCAATTTTGACTGGGAAGGTGATAGCTTTTCGCCTGCTCCACCAGAAGAGCAAATCATTTACGAACTCCATGTCGGTACATTCAACAGACCCGATGCAGCGACCATAGGCAGCTTCGATGATGCGCTGGAAAAACTAGACTACCTAAAAGAGCTCGGCGTCAACGTCATAGAGCTGATGCCGGTGACGAGTATGGCACACGGGTACGGCTGGGGCTATGCGCCAAACCACTTGTTCTCGGTCGAAAACGCCTACGGCGGACGGCATGGGCTACTAAAGTTCGTTCGCGAATGCCACAAAAAAGGCATTGCCGTCATCCTCGATGTCGTCTACAACCACTTCTCGGGTGAAACCGACCTCTGGCAATTTGACGGATGGAGTGAAAACGGCCGGGGTGGCATATATTTTTACAATGACGTCCGTGGCGACACACCCTGGGGTGGACGACCCGACTATGGCCGGCCTGAAGTACGTCAATTTATACTAGACAATGTCACGATGTGGCTTAGTGAATATCGACTTGATGGCTTGAGAGTCGATAGCACCACATACATGCGCAACACCGAAGGTCACGATAACGATCCCGCTCACGACATATCCCATGCTTGGTACCTACTGCAAGATATCGTGGAGCTGGCGCACAAAATCAAACCATCGGCTATCATGATTGCCGAAGACTGTGCTAATAGCGCCTACCTCACCAAACCGCGCACTGAGCAAGGCTGCGCCTTTGATGCCCAGTGGGAACTAGGTTTTCCGCACGCTCTGCGTGACGGCCTAGGTCTACGCGGTGGGCGTACACTGGCGGGAGTCCGCTACGAACTAGAGCGCCGTTACAACGGCAACGCTTACGAAAAAATAATCTTTAGCGATTCGCACGACACCGCCGCCAACGGTTCCGTTCGACTGAACGAAGCGGCTAGCTCGGGCGATGCGGCCGATATACATGCCCGCGAACAATCACTGCTAGCCGACGCTGTAATGCTTACTTCACCGGGCATACCCATGCTGTTGCAGGGTCAAGAATTTTTGCAAGAAGGGAGCTTTAACGATTGGCAGGAGCTCGAGTGGGTAAAAGCAGAAAAATACGATGGTTTCGTACTGGCACATCGTCACTTGATAGATCTTCGCCTCAACCGACATGGTAATACTGCAGGGCTGCTCGGGCAAAGTACAGCTGTTTTTCACCAAGACGACAACAATGGCGTGCTCGGGTACCATCGCTGGGACAGGGGAAGAGCAGGTGATGATGTCTTCATCATAGTCAATTTCGGTGATCAAGCCCACGAAAACTACCAAATGCAGTTGCCACTCCCCGGCACCTGGCAAGTCCGTTTCAACAGCACCTGAAAGGCTACAGCCCCGATTTCCACGAAGCCGACATACACGAAATCACGACGGATGAATTTCGCATCGCCACCCTGAATCTCCTGCTTACGCCGTTCTCATCCTCTCCCAAGATACCCCTTAACGCTAAAATGAAACACCGATTTTACTTGAGTCTCAAAACTGGACCTACTAGTACTTTTGTCATTCCCGCGAAGGCGGGAATCCAGTCCATTTATCCGAATCCCAGCGTTCGCTGGGATAACAACCTGGGGTTTTGAGACTCAGGTTGATTTTAGACTGTGCGGCCGCACAATCTATTTTAGTGTAAGGTGTGACAGCTGACCCACACTCACTTTTTATCCCGTTGTCATCCTGACCGAAGTGGAGGGATCTCTTAAACGCATTTCTAAGGGGATCTTTCGACTTCGCTCAAGATAACACCCAGAAAGTGAGTGTGGGTCTGGCGTTAAGGAAGTAGTTATTGAGGTAATGATATACTAAGTTAGTGAAAAAAATGATTATTGTGATGTTTTTGGTAATACTTGCTGTCATAGGGGTTTTTCTGGTTTTTAGCGGCAAAGACTCCACTATACCTATTAAGCAAAATGAAACAAACACACCATCTTTAACGTCAAATGTTTATGAGGCCAAACCAAATGCTACACCGACTGAACTTGTAATTGGTAAGGCCAGTGCGCCTATTACTATCGTCGAGTACGGCGACTACAAGTGCCCAAAGTGCAACGAACTACACGAAAAGGCTGGTAAAGATATCCGCCGTGACTGGGTCGACACCGGCAAAGCAAAAATCATCTACCGGCCATTCCCACTTTTGGTGAAGATTCTGGTCTGGCACTGTATGCATCATTCTG
The DNA here is from genome assembly GCA_016699935.1 of Candidatus Saccharimonadota bacterium. Lineage (GTDB taxonomy): Bacteria > Patescibacteriota > Saccharimonadia > Saccharimonadales > UBA4665 > JAGXIT01. The sequence goes on along the minus strand of CP064992.1, from coordinate 887,498 downwards.
TGCGGCAGAGCAGGGCAAATTTACAGCTTATCATGACAAAATGTTTAGCTACATGTGGGAAAACTTCCTCAGCAAGGGTGACACCGACGCTACCGTGCGCAAGCTCTTTAGTCCTGAAAGCTCGGTCAACTCGCCGGCGAAGCTGGCCTGGACGCAACTTCATTTACGACCTGCGCGGGTGGCCGCACTCATGCTGACGCCTACAATACAGCCGTAGACAAAGCCGCAGGCGACTCTGTGCAGGGTACTCCCACAATTATCATCGGTGGCCAAAAAGTCGTCGGCCCGCAACCCTACAACATCTATAAAGCACTACTGGAAGTCCAATAGTACCTATGAAACTGCCTCTTTCACTGAAACTAAAACTGGCTACAAAGAACACGCTTCGCATAATTGGAACAAAGCCGCCATATACGTTACTGGCTGTCACCGCTGCGTTCCTCATGCTCACCGTCATCATCTGGTCGCTCAACTACCAACTCGTCGGGTACATACTGACTAACCCCGATATGTCGCCGTGGCAAAAACTGCGATTTTTTAGCTATGGCTACGAAGCACTTTTCACCTCATTTGACAGTTTGCTCTCTGTCAGTGTCATCTCATTGGCATTTTTGTTCGGGGTAAACATTGCCGTACTTGTTTACGCACTTCGGCGCAAAACCGCCTCGGCACGCGCGACTGGCACAAGCGGCCTTGCTGCCACGCTTGGCATACTAAGCAGTGGCTGCGCCGCCTGCGGGACATCACTACTTGGCCCGCTTCTCGCCACATTTGGTGCAACCTCATTGACCGCAGTCCACAACATTGGCGCCGCTTTCAGCCTCCTCGGCAGCGCACTCTTACTCTACTCAATCTACAAAATTACTCTGCAGACTTCAACCACCGCTTAACGTTTGGTTAATCGCTCAAGCAGGTCGGCCTCAGAACGGATGGCGGCGGCTTCTTCCATAGTAAGCGTTAGGGCATGTTTGGCTGCGATAGCTTCATAACGTTCAACCCTGTGCGCCAATAGGCGAGGATAAAGGTAGGCGCCGACTTCTTCTGGTGCTATTTTCGAAACGTCTTCAACCCCAAATTGATCTAATATGCCAGGTAGCTCTTCTGCAATAAAATCCGGTCGGTAATAGAGGGCTTTGGATCGGACACATTTCTTAATCTGAGTGTTTCTTCGTGTTCTTTGCTTGCTTGGATGTAAATTAACGTAACATTTTCGTCAAGCATTTTAAGGACAGGATCACATGGGTCATTAGGCTCAACAACCTCACACAAGCTACCTGTTAGATCAGCGATAAAATGAGGATACCCATACAGGTCTTCCGCGCGTTTGATAAAGTGCACAATATCTAGGGTTGAAGCAATTTCTGCATTAGCGTGGGATGCCATTCGAGCCGTAAAGTCCTGAAGGGTCGATCCGTAAAGCTTTTGGGTCACCTAGCATACCCATATAATCTGTTGTAGCCAACAAATTAGTGAAATGCACCCGGTGTTCGACGGTTATTGCATCGTGCCTTAGCAAATCTCGTAGTAAAGGATGCTCCATGGCCAATTTTTTAGATAATCATTTAACTCATCACCTAAATAATGTGTCCAAATACGGTAATCAGCAGAATAGAGGAACCAACGGCTACTTGGCAGGCAGCGGGCTAGGGTTGTTTTACCGACACCGCTTAACCCCATAACTGCTATGCGGATGGGTTTGTCGGGGTTTATGGGGTGATACATATACGGTGAATGCTGAATTATGAGTTATGCATTATGAATGTACGTAGTTCAGCGAGGGAATTGGAAATTGAAGTGAAGCGCTCGGGAGTTTGACGGAGCTTGGCTGGTTCGCTAGTGTTATCAACTACGATGCCTGTGTCGCGTTGAATTTCTTCGGCAAATTTCTCAGGTGCGGCAGTTGATACAATGACATCGTGTACATTGCCGTCTGGATTTTGCTCGCTGGCGCACCAGGCCACAGCCGTGTGCGGGTCAAGCAAGTAGCCAGTGTCTTCGTAGACTTTCTTGATAGTGGCAACGGTTTGTTCATCTGTAACCTGTGCGGTCCTGATGTCTGCCCTGAAGGCATCTAGATCACTCCTGAAAATCCGCTGCAGACGAGGCAGGTTGTTTGGCGCTCCGATATCCATGGCATTTGACATGGTCGGCACGGCCTCAAATGGCGTAAATCTACCCTCGTGCGCATACCTGTTCTATGGCATTATTCGCATTATTGGCAGCCAGGAATGAAGCTATCGGTATACCCATCTGCTGCGCAAGGACTCCGCCAGTAATGTTCCCAAGGTTTCCGCTCGGTACGACAAAGCGCAAATCATTCCGACCACCGAGCTGAGCATATGCCCGCGCGTAGTACAACGTCTGGGGCAATAACCGCCCGACCGTAATTGAATTGGCCGAAGTTAGACCAACCTGGCTCCGCAAGCCCTATCGGCCAAAGCTTGCTTTACCAGCGCTTGGCAAGCATCAAAGTCACCATCAACCTCAAGTGTATGGACATTGTTCGCCACCCGTCGCAATTGTTCTTGCTGCAATTGGCTGACGCGGCCCTTGGGGTACAAGACAACAACCTTGGTACCGGCTACATCACCAAACCCATGGGCAATCGCGCCACCAGTGTCGCCACTGGTTGCAACCAACACCGTTGAAGTTTTACCGGTTTTAGCATTGAAATACCCCATAAGTGCCGCCAAATAGCGGGCTGCCACATCTTTGAATGCCATCGTCGGACCGTGAAATAACTCTAAACATGCTTATCGACGACGGGCACACAGGGCGTCTCAAATGTCGCTGCGTTATCGACAATACGAGCCAGGTCATCGGTGGGTATTTCATCGCCAAGCCATGCCTTCAGAATCAAATGATCAATTGCTTTGTTATCAAGCGTCGGCAAAGATGCAATCTGTTGATTGGTAAGGGGCGGGATCTCGATAGGGTAGTATAAACTGCCATCGGCCGGAATACCGCGGGAGAGCGCTTCTTGAAGGAGACTACGTCTTCTGGGTTCCCAAACTCACAAACTTCATACATTTATACTACACTATCGTCCACCTGGCGCAAGCAAGCTTCCTCAGCTAGGCTTCAGGAAGGGCTTGCTATACTACCGACATGAAATCAACAAACACATCGACACCAGCTATAGTCGGGGCGATAGCAATTACAGCTATTTTGAGCATAAGTACCTTTGTGTTAATAAGTAGCACGCCAAAAAATCAAACGGTTTCCAAAACCACCACTTCCCAACCAGTTTCAACCCCAAGCACACCAACCGTCACAGCTACCAGTACAACGGCAGCAACAAACTCAAAGAAAAAAACGGCAGCTACAATGCCACCTCAAGCTACAGTGTCCCCAAAGGATTTAGTAATGACATCACTGTCAACGTAACGGTAAAAACGGACTTGTTTCTGCTGTGAACAGTGTTCATAAATACCAAGACCGCGAATCGGGGATTTTGTTGATTGGTTCGATGCTGATATTGAAGCTGTGGTAGTTGGTAAACCTCTTGCTGATATCTCACTCAGCCGGGTCGGCGGGGCATCACTAACCACCGAGGGTTTCCAGAACGCATTAGCTAACATCGCAAACCAAGCCAAAGCTAGGAGTTAAGAGGACTATTAAGTATTAAGTATGGAGTATAGGGTATGGAGTATAGATTTTGAATCTCGACGATAGTAGCCTAAAACTCTGTCATTTTAAATTGTACGGCCGTACAGTTTATTTTTGGCAGTCGAACACGAAGGGGAAGGGTCTGAAGAAATCCCAAAATGCACCCGCCTGCTTAAACGGTTCAAGTATATTCGAGCTGGATGCACTCGGTACGCACTGGTGGATAGAAACACTCGACGATGCGCTCACAGACGAAATCAAAGCCTCCATCGTGAATACCATCAGAGTGTTTGAGCGCCAGTATACTCGATTCTCGGATGACTCGCTGCTCGGCCAGCTCAACCTGCATAAGCGACTCATGGCCCCACCCGTAGAGATGCTGGCAATGCTAGAGTTCGCAGGTAACCTCCAAGATATAACTGGCGGCGTGTTCAATATATCGGTTGGCGGCGAGCTTGTGCGTCGTGGCTACGGCAAGACAGGCGAGGGCAGAATATCTGCTTCATTTTGGGGTGAGGTGAAGCTTACCCCTGTGGAAATACGTATCCCGGGTGGAATTAGTCTTGACTTTGGTGGCTTTGGCAAAGGCTGGCTTATAGACAGCGTCGGCGACCTTCTGAAAGATAGTGGCAAGCAACACTTCATCATAAACGGCGGCGGAGATATTCTAGTCAATGCACCAATGCCACTCGAGTTCGCTCTTGAGCATCCGCTAGACTCATGCACGTCTATTGGCACGACCCGCATCCAGAACGGGGCACTGGCCGTGAGTTCCAACCGCAAGCGCACCTGGCAACACCAGGGCAAAAACCAGCAGCATATCATCGATCCACGCACGAGTGCGCCCGCCACCTCGGCCGACATCAATAGCACCTATGTCCGCGCTAAATCCGCCCTCATCGCTGATGCCTGCGCCACCATCCTCCTCATCGCCCCAGAGCTCGACGAAGCCCTAACCCAAAAGTACGGCCTTAAAACCATCCTCCTCAACTCATCTCAACTATCCCATTCTAACTAATATTCATATCCTAATTTTTAAATCGTCCGGCCGTACAGTTTATTATTTATATCTGATGGATTCAAAAAACTTGTTTTCCGATTCGATAGTGGTATGGGCAAATTAAACCGTACGGCCGTACAGTTTAATTTTGATAGACGAATGGTAAGTATGTGGGATAATGAGTGTATGAAAATCTCAATTTCAACTCTAAAAGAGGTAATGACTAATGCGCTTCGGGCAAAAGAGTATAGCGATGCGGATATCCCCTTTATAATAGACATGTTTCTGGGAGGGGAATTGCGCGGACATGTTAGCCATGGTCTTGCTAGTTTCTCCGGCTTCATAGCTCAAGATTTTTCAGGACTATCGGCGCCAGAAGTTTTAGCTGAGACTCAGGCGGTTTTTATTATTGACGCAAAATCACACTCTGGAAATATAGTAGGCAAACGAGCAGCCGACGAAGCTATCACACGGGCGAAAAAAGCAATAGTAGGAACAGCTCTAGTCAAAAATATGGATAGCTGGCTTCGCCCTGGTGCGATTGCTGAATACATTGCACGTCAAGGATACTTCGCAATTGTCATGAACGATGGCGGCGGGTCAGGCGTAGCGCCACCAGGTGGTTATGATCCTGTGGTCAGTACAAATCCTATCGCCTATGCCATACCCACAGAAAAAGAACCACTTGTGGTCGACCTGGCAACAGCAAAGAGAGCCTGGGGGCAAGTGCGTTTGGCCAACAAATATGGCACCGAGCTGCCAGAAGATACGTATTACGATACTAGTGGTCAAATAACCCGCGACCCTAAACTTGCTCATTCCGTTATGCCCATGGGCGACTACAAAGGTTTTGCGCTCGCGCTCATGATTGAGATACTCTGTGGTTCTCTAGTCGGGATGGAAAACATGTTTGTAGACACAAAAGGCAATGGTAGTCAATTTGGTAGGAAAATGATGGAGAGGGGTGGAATAATACTAGTCATTGACCCGAGACAAACATCTGGAAACATTAATTTTAAACAAGCAAACACAACCTTGCTAGAGCGTATTCACGCAACAAATGCGCTCTTTGGTGAAACTATCAGAATTCCCGGGGAGAAGGCTGGCGAATTGGCTAAACAGCGCACTGATGCCAATGAAATAGATATCCCCAGAGAACTCTGGGAAGAGATTAAAAATTTATGAAAATCATCAAACGCACGGGGATAGTTTATACAAAGAAGTAGCGCATGGTGGCAGCGGGCAGAGGAAGATCTACGCTTCGTCAAAACACCTTCGTAGTACTGCATTTGAGATGATGACGCACGGCTATATGCCGGCTGGCGGGATGTATGACTGGCACGAACACCCAGGTGTCGAGGAAATAATGGTAGTCGTGAAAGGCACGGGTTTAGTTCACGACGAAGACGGCGAATACGGCTACGAAGCTGGTGATGTTTTCATTTTCCGGCCGACACACAGCACAAAATATCAAACCCAACAGACCAAGAAAATGAATTTATATTCGTCAGGGTCAAAGTATGACTGAAGTATCATCTCAGGTGAAAGCCACCCTTGTAAAATATGGCATCCGGAGTGAAACGCTCGCCTGCGACCCAGAGTTAGCTGACACGGCAGCGTTCTGCGAGCATTACGGCTTCACGCTTGAGCAAGCGGCCAATACCATCCTCGTCGCATCGAAGAAAACCGAACCGGTCAAATACGCTGTCTGTGTCGTGCTAGGGACAACCCGCCTGGATGTCAATAAAAAGGTATGCGAGCTATTGGGCGTCAAACGTGCTTCGTTTGCCGATGCCGAAACCACACGCGCACTTACTGGCATGGAGATAGGAGGCGTGGTCGCCATCGGCACCCCAGAAAATCTACCCATTTACATCGATAGCCGAGTACTTGAGCAAGAAAAAGTAGTCATGGGTGGCGGCAATCGTACCAGCAAACTCGTGCTAGACCCGAAAGAGCTCCAAAAACTGACCAATGTTCAGATAATACAACAGCTCGCTAAAGCGCAAGTATGAAAGCTTATCAGTTAGCTGTATTTGTAGATTCAGCAGGTGATGGAGGTGATTGGCTGACGGTAGTTGATGATCGCGAAAACGACATAAATGAAACTGCTCGGATGGAACTGGCCACTAGTTACGGACATGCAGAGACTTCATTTGTCGAATCATTTGATCCGGCTCGCGTGACGTTTTACAACCCCGTGACGGGCGAAGTACCTTTTGCGGGGCAGCCGATGGTTGGGACCGCATGGTTGCTGGGCAAATTGCTTGGCTATGTGCCAAATAACATCACATGCGGAGCAGGCCATGTTGAGACTTGGCAGGAGGGCGATATAACATGGCTGCGAAAAATACTTCCAGACTTCCCGAGTGGAAAATCGAGCAATTCACCTCTGTAAACAATGTAAACGAAGTGAAACTGGCCGAAACTAATGACTGGCAACACACAATCATTTGGGCTTGGGAAGACGAACTTGCTGGACGAATCCGTATGCGTACTTTTGCACCAGACTGGGGTATACCAGAAGCTGAATCGAATGGTTCTGGTGCTATGTTACTTTCCGCACAAATGAGAAAACCACTCGAAATCCACCATGGTAGAAACTCAGTCCTTTACACCCGACCCGGCGAAAAGGGTTTACTTGCACTAGGTGGCCGATGTAATCTTAAGACTAGCGAGGAGGAGTGATGCCTGACCTGGAAAAAAATTATTAAAGAATACTTAAAAGAAGCCAAGTTGATGCAGCTGGCGACAGTGGGGAAGGATGGCAAGCCTTGGGTATGTAATGTCTGGTTTGCGGCCGACAAAGACCAAAATATTTATTGGTTTTCCGCCACAACCAGGCGCCATTCCATAGAAGTCATGCAAAACCCACATGTTGCAGCGTCAATATGTCTGCCCCAAACACCGGCCGACAAACCACGCGGGCTACAACTGGAGGGCACAGCTGAGCAACTTACAAATCCGAAAGATATCGCCGTGGCTATGAAGCATTACGTCGGTCGCGTCTTTAGCCTAAAACAGGTGAAAGATTTCATGGCACATCTCGACCGCCCGCATCGCTTCTACCGCATTAAAGTTGAGTCTTTTGTCCTTTTGACACCGTCAACTACCCCGACAACCCACGACAGGAGCTGAAAATCCATGGCTAAACTAGCAGTAATCACCGGGGCGGCCAAAGGTATCGGCGCAGCGACAGCGCATGCTTTTGCCGAGGCAGGTTACGATATCATTCTAAATTTTCTATCCGACACGGTCGCAGCTGAAGCTACGGCAGTTGCTACCAAAAATGCGGCGTCAAAGTAGAAACCGTCCAGGCAGACATATTCACAGAAACAGGAATTCATGATCTTCGTAAGGCACTTGGCAATCGCAATATCGACGTACTGGTGTGCAATGCTGGCATGCCAGACGAAAAACCTTTTGGCGAGTGGACCGCTTCTGACATACTCACTAGCCTCACCCATAACTTCTGCAAGTGCAGCCTTGTGCGCACAAGAGTTTGAGTCAAGTATCAATGACGGCGGAAGCATCTTGTTTACGAGTTCAATTTACGGATTGTCCTACGGCGCAAGCCCTGTACTGCCACTTTATTCCGCGGGGAAAGCGGCGATCATCAGCCCTAACCCAATCGCTCGCCGAAAAATTGGCACCACGCATCCGCTGTAATGCTGTGGCTCCTGGTACAACAAAAACACCCGCGTGGAACGGGGTAAGTCCTGAGTACGCCCAAAAGTCTTGACATGACTCTACTGAAAGAATGGGTTGCGGCTGAAGAAATCGGCAAAACCTTTTTATTTTTGGCTGAAACACCACATATAACTGCTCAAACTATTGTAGTCGATGCTGGCTGGCAAAAGAAAATACGCAGTGAAAGCCCGCTTCGCTGACGAAACTACTGCTAGAAATCTTCTGCACTTAGGCCGGATTGACGGACGATTGAACGAAAGGTGCCAAGTGGAATTTCCTTGCGCGGGCTCGGTACAATGACCGTGTGCTGACCTAGCCGATACTTTGCATGGCTTCCGCGCTGTGAAACAAAGACAAAGCCTTGCCGTTCAAGTGTGCGGATAATTTGTTTCGAGGAGGGGAGTTTAGGCATGATTCAAACGAAGCGTGTGCAATGAGGGTGTTTTCACATCAGAAGCCATAGAGGTTGTTGTATCTTCAAAATATAGCTCGAGTGCTTCGTGAAGGTTTAAAAGTGCCTCATCTGGCGATGTGCCGAAGCTAGAGACATCGACGTTCAAACACTGCGCCACATAGTAGCTGCCTTCCTGATATACAACTGTTTGGTATGTTGACTGTTTCATAATCATAGTATACAACGACTTAACAGCGATAGCTACCAGCCGAAGGCTTCGGTGTGGATTTGGGTTGAGGGGATACCCAGTTGCTGCAACGAAGTTTCAGCGGTATGCATGAAACCTTCGCTGCCGCATATGTAGAAGTGGTAATCAGCAGGACTAGTTAGATATTTCGCAATGACATCACCTCTCATATGGCCGCGTTCATCACAGAAGCTGGCGGGGGTATCGACTCGACTGAAAATAGAGACATAACGGTCCCCTAGACGTTGACGAAACTGGCGATGAAATGTAGCAGATTCTGGCCGTTGGTTTGCATAGAACAGCCACTGTTCGCTCTTGGACGCAGCTAGCAACTGCTCGACAAAAGGCGTTATACCAATCCCAGCCGCAATAAACACCGTTGGTTTGGTGTTCCCAAGTGAAATGTCGCTCATAAACTCGCCGTACGAACCATCGAGAAAGAGCTCATCGCCGTCCCTTAGTGCGGTTAGTTTACGCGTCCACAACCCGCGCGTTTTGTAGGCAATGGTCAGTTCGCCCGTTTCAGAATCCGTTTGTAGCACGCTAAACGGATGCTCTTCACCCAGTAGCGACCATTGTAGGTAAACATACTGACCCCTTCGAGGCGTCAGAATTCGGCCAGTCGGTTTGAGGGCAATCAGCCAGACATTTGGTGATATTTCGGTATGTTTCGTAACACTATATTTCGCTCGCCCCAGCCTAAAAAGGTGCCGCAGCCGTAATATGCTGAAGAGAACCAGCAGAAACAGTACACTAATAAAATATATTCTAGGTGCATCTAGCGCACGGTACGAGCTACCAATACTAGGCACATGTACCAACGCCAGTGGCAATGCTAGGTACGCTAAATAATGGATATACTTCCAGGGCCGAAAGGCAATTCGACCGCGCACCAGAGCTGAGGTCAGCCAGACTATTCCAAGCGCATATAGCGCAAACCGCCCCCATGTCACGCTCCGCTCAAAACTCATAGCAAGGTTCGGCTTGATAATATAGTCTACAATCTCCCCACCGTACGAAAAAGCGACCGCCAACGGATGGAGAAATATCAGTAACGTTCCGTATTTACCCAGCCATTTGTGGATACTCAGAACTGGCGCAAGATCACGAAAATACAGCCCCATAACCGTTTTTGTCCCGAGTATATACATCCAGAGCAACATGACTAGGCCGATATATCCAGCAACCGCCGAGACATATAACCACACCGACGATGAAATGCTCCAGGTAGGCATCTTCACAAAGAAGGGCAGTGGTAGCATGCTCACCACCATTAGCCCAACTAGCCAACGTCTTTTGATATTTTCTGTCATATGCTTGTATATTTGCTCAACTCTCTGAAAACAAGCTGAGAATTAGCTGGCCAGGTGAATGTTTGCATCCTTTTTGCCACTCTCCCAAGTCCCTCAATTAAACTTCCTACGACCTTACTGTCGGGGTGTGCGCCGCGATTAAACGATAAGCAAAATTAGGGCAGCAGTGACACAAAAACCCCAAACGCTTTTCGGCGTGTTAGCTCGTCCTTAAAAGCACAACAGCCAAGATAGTTACAGCTGATATTGAAGCAGCATTGATCGCATTGACATAGCCCAAATTTGGCGCCAAACGAATTGCTTCAAATTGCCCCAGGTTAAAAGTGTCGAAAACACCCCTGTTGCTAGCAATAACCAAGTGAAATTTCTATGCAGTCCAGCGATTTTCTTCACTTCGCGGTAATTGGTAGCGAAGATGCATAGGTGACAATCGCATACAGCACGACTAGAAATGCCAGTGTCGCCAGACCGATGAAAACAGATATTTTGAGCTGATCGATAGCATGCCCCAGGCAAAGAATGATGCTAGCGACAGACGCACCCATCGATGATTTGGCACGTGTTTTGCGTGCTTACGGTCGACCATAATTAGGGCAGAAAACGCTACAATCAAACCGATAGCCAGCGCCTTACGCGCCGACAATTCTGCCTGCAAAAAAGTACCGCAAAAAGCGTCGTAAACAAAACATAGCTCTTTGATAAGACCAGACTATAACCAGGGTTAGGCGCGATTCGGATGGCTCGCAGGAAGTAGTATTACCGCCGTAAGCAAAAACGATTGCAGCAACCACGATTAGGCCGAGTTGCCAGGCTGACATATCAAATGTTGTCTGTTGTTCTAAAGCTAGGCCAGTATAGACAAAAAGTGGCAGTGCAAACATGGCCAGATTCGTGTAGGCCTCTGGCACACCGCTGAGCGCTGATTTTCGTACCACCAGATACAACCCGACCGAAGAACCAAACATTATCAAAGACCAGGTGACCCAATTCATCACCCAATTATACGAGAAAAGCTGGCAAGATTACATGTCAAGTAACGATGTTTGAAGCTAGGTCGAAGTGATATTATAGGGTTATGAAGATAGCAGTTACAAAAAAGCAGCTTTTGTCCTTCGCGGCTGGAGCTGTTTTGGTAGGGTTGGCCTGGGGAGTACGGTGCAAATGCATAATCATCAAGTCGGAGTGGTGTATAACGAAGCAGGCATAACAGCGCCGTGGTTACCCAAAACAGTTAAACATTGGCAATCAACCATCAACCAAATGGGAGAAACATACAATATCGACCCCAATTTTATCGCCATTATTATGACGCTGGAGTCGGGCGGTTACCGTAAAGCCGACAGTGGCCAAGCTGAAGGGCTCATGCAAATTACTCCAGCTACGGCGCAGGAAATAGCCAAAAACATCTCAAAACTCCCAAAAACAATTATGACATTTGGGACCCTGCAACCAATATCGAATTTGGTACAGCCTATTTGGCATATTTACGAAATGAATTTTGTTTGCCCGACCAAGGACCGTCGTGGCTACAAACGACCGAGCTCATGGCCGCTGGATACAATGGTGGCCCTGGTGCTGCCAATAGTGTATTTACCGGCAAGGGCTTACGCGACACCCAAACTGTCATCTATAGCCGAGACGCCTTCAATATGTGGCGCGAAAGAAACGCGGCGTCAAGCCCGACCTATGATCGCTGGCTAGAGCGTGGCGGTCAAAGCTTAGTAGACAAGGCAAAAGAGATCTGAAACTGTAGCATTTGGATACTACAAAACGGCGAGACAGGTCCTTCTAGGATGCCAGTTGCTGGCGGAAGCGACGGAGGCGTTTGATTTCGAGTTTCTCGGCTTCAAACAGCCATGTGTCATTGTAATCTTCGCTTCCGATTTCGGATGTAAGGTCTTGAACAGCGGTAGGGCGATGGAGAATGTTGAGCCGTTTAAGCTGTTTGATATGTGGTAATCGTTTCATAGGGCGAGAGTTCCTTTCGACGATCGTTAGTTTACGTGGGCGCACCGGCAGCTTGTCATGCGCATTACTTGCACTATACACCACAAGCCTTATGCTTTGCTGAGAAAATTTTTACAGAATCTTTTAAACAGTTATGCTAACTTTAGTGTAACAACTTTTGCGACCATGGAATTACACCGCCACACAATCTCGTTGCGCACTTCAACCGTATTCCCAAAGAACGACTGGTAAGCGGTGGCTTGGTTACGCTTTTTGTTTTGGTTATATTCTATCAGTCGCTCCCAGTTCTCATGAAATAGAGCAGAATACAATTATGATTGGCTGACGGGTTACTTAGGCCGCTCAGTCGCCTCAAGCGCGGATGATATTTGCGCATCGCGCATCTCGCCCAGGATGTTGCGGATTTCGAAGATGGCGTTTTCGATGTGGCGGCGGCGAATGATACTCCCAATAAACACTACAAGGAACAGTACCGTGATGATGATGGAGGGCACCAGTACCCAGGCGACAAGTGAATCTGAGACATTTGAGGTCACATTATTGGTTAGGTCTTGTGTGAGTGAGTTTACATCCATATCTGTAGTATGGGCTTACGCATTAAACCGTTCTAGTAAACAAATCTCATTGTATTCTGTCGTAAATAATGCTATGCTCACCAGTACTAGAAGGCTGCGAAAAAGGGGTGGCCGGTCATAAGCCCGGCAATTCAGGTTCTAGAAAGATTAATAAGTTATGTTCGATGCAAGGCGCAGCTAAGACCGTTCTTTCGGGATTACCTTCAGCGACAACCGAAAGAAAGGGTTCCATTTAATGGCAACCAAACTATTTGTCGGCTCACTGCCGTGGGCAATCGACGACCAACAACTAAAAGACCTCTTCAGCGAATTCGGTGAAGTGGCTTACAGCAAGGTCATCATAGACCGCGACACCAACCGCTCTAAGGGCTTTGGTTTCGTTGAGTTCGAAGATGATGCTGCTGCGAAAGCCGCTATCGCTAAGTTGGACGGCAGCGAAATGAATGGCCGCAATATTGTGGTCAACGAAGCTCGCCCACGCGAAGACAACCGCCGCTAATAACGAACGGCAACAAAAAGCACTCCTCCGGGAGTGCTTTTTAAAATTCCCCAAAAAATGTCGGCACATTTTACTACTGTCGGTGATATGATAAAGAGCAGCAGAGGAGTATCCATGAAATTAGTCGTTGTTTCTATATGTAAAAACGAGGCCGAGACGATTGCCGAGCTTGTCAAGCGCATCCCTAAAAAGTACGATGGTATTAGCGAGCTCGATATTTGCATCGTCGACGATGGCAGCACGGACGGAACGGCCGAAAAGGCTAAAATCTGGCGCTATCGTCTACAGTGACGGCGCAGGAAGGGACTCGCTTTCCGGTTCCGTGAAGTCATAGATATCGCCCTAGAGCGCGGGGCTGACGTGCTCGTAAACATCGACGGCGACCTCAATTCCGCCCAGAAGACATCCCGAACATCGCTGGACCGGTCATCGCTGGTGAGGCTGATTTCGTTGCAGCAGACCGTTTTACCGACCCTGCGACTGGCGAGCAACGTCGGCCAGAAAACATGCCAGCAGGCAAGTACTACGGCAACAAGTTAGGCGCCCGTGTGGTCAGTAATTTCTCAAGCAACGTTTCAATGACGTTACCTGTGGTTTTCGTGCTTACAATCGCCGCGCCCTTTTTGCGCTCAATCTCAACAGCACCCACACCTACACCCAGGAGTCGTTCCAGATCATTGCCGCCAAACGCATGCGTATTCGCACAATCCCGACTCATGTTACCTACTTCAAAGGCCGAAAGTCTCGCGTCGTGAAAAGCCTTGTCAGCTACATCGCCATAAGTAGCCTGAACATTCTCCGCGCCTACCGCGATTTCGCCCCATTGCGCTTTTTCTTCTCTGTTGGCTTCATCCCATTTGCCGTGGGTATGCTCGGTATCATCATTGCCGGTTGGCACTGGGTACAAACTGGCACTATAACACCCTATAAGGCCTTCGGCATCGCCGGTCTATACCTGACGACCCTCGGTATATTCTTTTGGTCACTTGGTCTCGTTGCCGACATGCTGGTACGTCTGCAAGGCACCAACGAAAAAAAACCTACGAAGACGTCAAACGCCTCCGCTACCCCCGCAACTAACGGATAACGAAGGGCCACAGCACACTTCGCACGTCTCGGCTTACACCCTGAGCGCTCGGCCAATACCAAGCGTCTGATGAGCGGATAATGTACGCAGTCATACCACCGCCCCACAGACTCCCCACCAACAGCAGACCTATCACCAATGTCACTACCTTTCGTACAACTGCTCGCCGCAAAAATGGTTGCACGCCCACGTAAACAAGGTACCCTGCTAAGGGCAAAAAGGGCAGCATATAGCGGCCGTGAATAGAAAGTGGTACCGCAGTTGATAGAAATGCACCGTAGTTTTTCAAAAGAGAAATGCGGTATAGGTAGCTAATACTGCGAATGCGAGCTGAGCATACACGCCACTCCGTAATATCCACGGTATGCGAATGACGATGATAGCAACCGCCAGCGCGGCAAGCACCCTGCCAGTGACGTAAGGAACGTGGAGTGGATCAGCCGTAGGATACGCAATCTCTTTCGGCCCGACCGAAAAATACGATTCATACACCATTTTTTCATACCAAACCTTTACATACTCAACTTTTTGCTCAGAAGATATTGAGCTATACCAACCCATTTCACGAATCTCTGCGTCACGCCCGTACGGCGCAAAGCCCAGGCACCGCTCGTGTCCAAGCACAGCAGGGCACTCCGGAACCAGACTGCCATACTGAAGATAGTTCATCCCATAGCGCTGCACAAACAATACGCCGCAAAGCAGAAACACCCCTAATGCAACCATGCCGGCACCACTTTTTGCCGACACAATCCATAGTTTCCACATACGCGCCACGGAAAGCTTTTTCGCTCTGCATAACCAAATAACCAAACTAGTCATATACAGCACCGCCCCCAGCACAGCCGGGAAAAACGCGTACTTTATCTGGAGTGTCACTAACACGGCTGTACCCGTCCAAAGCATGAGCGGCAACGGAATCATATGCGACCCGTAGAGCATGCGTGCAAGGCGAAATAGCAGCAACATGGTTACGGCACACATGGTGAAAAACAATGCATCGTAGGTGAGCTGTCCTGCCAAAAAAGGCGTCATTGGCATGAGCAGTATGAGCCCCAGAATAACCTGTGCCGCAGCCTTACTCACCCGCAGTTCAAAAAGTAGACGACGAAACACCATAAAGCCTGCTACGACCAGCCCAACATCGATAAGTCGCATCATGACAATGTGTGCGGTCGTCGAACTAGTCACAAGCGTCATCAACCGATATGGCCAGCTCATCAGGTAGTGGTAGAGGTACGAGCCATCTGCGGTAAACGCGCTCAGTTCGGCTGGACCTGGCGGCTGCGTCACCTGCCAGGGGAATAGTACTTTGGCATATTCTTGGATAGCGGCCAAACGAAAATGCTCATCAAACGCCATCGAAAACCGCCCCACAAGAGCAATGTAGACTGCTTGCACAATAAACAGCCCAAGCATGATCCGCCAAAACCACGAAGATGCGACTAGGGTCACGACAACCTCGGGGAACTGCTTGGTACGGTTTTTCTTCATTCCAAGGTAGTATAGCGCAGTCAAGCAGTGGTACGATACTAGCATATGAATAAGCGAATGGTGCGAAGCTGGGCAGTCGGTACGGTTCTGCTGGCAACCATTGCCGCGTTCATCTGGTATATTAAAACTCACCCCGATCAAATTACGCAGCTCAAGGCAACCAATCCAGCTTGGCTAGCTGCGATACTGCTCGCAAACATCGGTGGTATGGCTGCACTCATCGGACTGTACCAAGTCCTCGTCCGCATGGTTGGCATCCGCCTTCCGGCTACCGAAAACATGTTGCTAACCATATATTCATCTATAGCGAACTTTTTCGGACCCTTGCAAAGCGGGCCAGGCGTCCGCGCCGCCTACTTGAAGGCTAAGCACGGGCTACCGCTCAAGCGGTACGTACTCGTCACCCTCGTTGCCTATGCTGTCTTCGCAGTACTGAGCGCATTCTGCCTGGCAGTCGGCACACGACCATGGTGGCAAACAGCCCTGGCGGTGATGGCCGCAGTTGGATCAAGCGCTCTTGTGATTCATACGATTTCAAAAAAACACAGCTCAGAATCAAAGCACCTCATCCTCACAGCACCCCTCATGACAGGCGTTGTCATCTTCACCGTACTGCAAATATTATTCCTAACGGTAAGGTTTTACCTAACGCTTCGAGCCAGCGGTACCGACGTCTCACTCGGTCAAGCACTGTCATATACGGGCGCAGCTAACTTTGCGCTGTTTGTTTCGGTAACTCCAGATGGTATAGGTATCCGCGAAGCCTTCCTGCTATTTTCGCAAAGCATCCATGGCGTCGCTACATCCGACATTGTCGCAGCAAGTTTAGTAGACAGAGCAGCTTATATTCTGTTTCTGGGGTTGTTATTTGTTCTAGCCGTTGGTCTACACGCGAAAGAACGGATTATTCGGGCAAGCTCTGCCAAAACTGCCAAAAACGCGCTACACTAGGTGTCAGCGGTTATGAATATACCACTTGTCGATATTGTCATTGTACTTCTTGCCATAGGAGCGTTACTACGCGGGTATCAAATCGGTTTTTTGCGGCAATTTGTTTCGACGATTGCTTTCATAATTGGGCTATTTCCGGGTTCATGGCTATCTACACTCGCCATGGATCACGTGAGCGGACCCTCTAAACCACTCGCAGGCTTGGCCGTCCTGCTCACTACGTGTTTTGCGTTCATGACCGTAGGTGAAATACTCGCAGTTCGGCTCAAACTAGCCGTACGTAATCACACCGTGCAGCGTATGGATAATGTCATCGGTGCTGCAATGTCAGTCGTCACGCTCCTGCTGGGTATTTGGTTAGCAAGCGCCCTCTTCGCGCTAGCGCCACCCAGCAGCCTCCAAGCTCAATTAAAAAACTCGCATATCCTTGGTACCTTAAACGGGGAACTCCCCCCAGCTGCAACTCTCCTCCGAAGCCTCAACTCGCTGATAGACCCCAATCAATCCCCAGAGGTTTTTGCTGGGAGAGAACCTTCACCAGATGCGCGGCATACATTGCCTAAGCCTGAGAGTTTCACCGCCATGCTCCGCGCTATCGAGCCGTCGGTAGTAAAAATCGAGGGTCTCGGCTGCGGTGGCATCGTGGACGGAAGTGGTTTTGTGTTTGCATCGGAGCTTGTCGCTACCAACGCACACGTTGTAGCCGGCGTCGGCAACCCAAAAATCCGGGCAGGGAATGACGCTTTCAACACGACTGTTACCGTGTTCGACCCAAGCAATGACATAGCCGTCCTACGAGTACCAGGCCTCAACCGTCCTGCGCTGACAATAAATCGCATGAATCCAGCCGCAGGATCTGCGGCGTTTGCACTCGGTTACCCGGTGGCGGTGAATACCAGGTGAGCCCTGCTATAGTACTTGACCGGTTTGAGGCTATTGGGAAAGATATCTACGGCAGAAGTCGTACGACTCGTGAAGTTTACAGTTTACAAACCACTATTGTCCACGGTAACTCAGGTGGTCCAGTCGTTGCCAGTGACGGCACCGTGCTTGGCGTTGTGTTCGCCACATCTACCACGTACAATAACATCGGGTACGCGCTCACCATGGAACAAATACACGAGCTCCTTCGTACCGCACAGAACCAAAAAGCATCTGTCAGCACTGGCAAATGCAGTGAATAATGAAAAGAGGCATATTACATGAGTCAAGGCAGCAGCAAAGGGCAAAGGGCAAAGGACAAAGGGCAAAGTCAGCCCCGGGTGAAAACCGCCTCTGTTAAAAGCGCACCCCAAGTTAAGAGCCAGGCTCATCCGCGGCACTTGAACTGGCTTGAGCGTCATGTGCCAACAATTCTTATTGGCAGCGGCATTCTTGGCCTGTTTGCCGCTTTTATACTTGCGCTTGAGGAGTTTCACCACCTGAAGAACCCTAGCGCACCCCTCAACTGCGACCTCAATCCCATCATTAGTTGCGGCCCCTCCATGGATGTCTGGCAAGGACACGCGCTACTCGGCATACCAAACCAATTCTTTGGCATCATCACCTTTACCATCATGCTTACGATGGGTATGGCACTACTGGCTGGAGCGCGGTTCAGTCGCTGGTTCTGGCTCGGGCTGCAAGCCGGTATGTTTGCTGGCCTCGTTTTTGTCCATTGGTTTATCTACCAAAGTATATGGGTGCTTGAGCACCTCTGCCCGTACTGCATGGTCACCTGGGTCGCGACCATCGTCGGGTTTTGGTACATTTTCCTCTACGGCCTACGTGCCGAGCATTTTCGACTGCACGGCAAGTGGAACAAAGCGGTATTATTTATCCAGAAACACCACGCCGATATCTTGGTGTTTTGGTTCCTCGCCATCATCGCCTTCATCCTCAACCATTTCTGGTACTACTGGCAAACGGTTTTGTAGCTTAGAGCTTAGAGCTTAGAGCTTAGCTGCGCCCGTTAGGCCGCAAAATATCGCGAAGCGATATTGCAGAACATAGACTGATGCGCCGTACGTGCTTTCCTCGACGCTGTTAGAGGTCGTTTCTTGGGGTACCGGGTGAGAGCCGCCAGTGGCGGGTCGCAAGAGAATCTTCCGGTGCAGCTATGCTGCTAACCGCGCAGTTCTGGGGCTGCGGGACGCAGCTGCATAACGACTGATTTGAAATTTCTTTTGGACTGCTTGCGTGACGAGAATGTTTGACCCCGCTTAAAGGCGGGGGAGTTTCGAGAGGAACCAAACAGGTCAAAAGAAATTTCAAGTAAGCCGGTCGTTTGCACTCTCCCCGGCAGCTTTGTCCAACTTTGGCTGCCCAAAGTTGGTCGGCAGGCAGTCCGAGAACTACCCGTGGAAGTGAAGTTCAGTGAATAGTTAAAGTTTCGTGTATGTACAAACGTCGGGAAGCGCATGGATTCCCGCCTGCGCGGGAATGACAAGCGCGAGGAAGATTCTTCACTTCGTTCAGAATGACAGACGGTGACGTATGGTTGCCGAAATATATTCGGCATGGCGAGAAGAGACATGTGGATTCCCGCCGGTGTTTATCCTCAACCTGGGCTGGGGACGGGAATGACAAGTTATTACAACGAGGGACTATAGGTGGTTGCGTTCAACGTGGTGTTTGTTGATTCCGTTTGTGACATTTGTGAAGCCCATTTGCCGCAAGTAGGGCATGGTTGCGTTGCTACGACTGCCGCTCAAGCAATAAACGACTATTTCTGCGTCCCGAGGCAGATCTGCTAGTTCTGGAGGATTACTGAGCAGGCGAGAAGGTGGTATATTTATAGCACCCTCCACATGTCCCATTTTGTATTCAAAAGGTTCCCGGACGTCTATGATAATTTTGTGATTCATAATACTTAAGAGTATACTATACAAAGTAAAGTATGAAAAGGGGTTTAGTATGAAAAAATAATAATTGTTCTCGCACTTCTTGTAGGTGCTATCGGAAGCTTCATGATTGTCTCTAAGCCCGCCAGCTCGCCGGAAATAAGCAAACAACCTGCTGCTAAACTGTCATTCGCTACAGTAAAGACAGAAGCCGAGAAAGGCATTGCGACCTTGCTAGATGTCCGTACAGCAGAAGAATATGCCAGTGGTCACTTCGCCGGCGCGGTCAATCATAGCCTGCAAGATATGCAGGCGGGCAAGCTGCCAGACTCAGCCAAAACTCAGCCTCTATACGTATATTGCCGTAGTGGGAACCGTTCGTCACAAGCTACAACGCTTCTCAAAGATGCTGGGTACTCAGTCGTGACTGACCTCGGCGGACTTGATGAGGTAAAGGCCGTCGGCGGCACCCTCGTCCAATAAAAAGGAGGATTCCATTGAAAATATTATTTAACAAGCCAATTGTGCTTACTGCGGTGGTGTTGCTTATAGTCGTTGCTGGCGTAACCTACTCAATTGTGAAATCAGATTCTTCGAAGACGTCTACCCAGACAGCCAGCCAAAAACGGTGAAAATGACAAAGCCAGAAAACACAAGTTCATCAGCATCCTTAGCAAATAAATCATCCCAAAACGAACTACTCGCCTATCTTATAGAGGAAGAAAAACTTGCTCATGATGTTTACAGCGTCATGCATGATGAGTACGGCGCAAATGTATTTGGCAATATTTTAAATAGCGAACAGACGCATCAGGGCGAAGTTTTGACGCTGCTAACTGCTCGTAGTTTACCCGATCCACGTTCAACAGAGCTGGGTAAATTCAACAATACTGAACTTCAGGCCCTCTACGACCAACTCATCGCCCAGGGGAGGCAAAGCGCCTCCGAGGCATATAAAGTTGGCGTCGCCATAGAAGAAAAGGACATAGCGGACATCACCAAACAACTTGCTACGGCAACCGAAAGCGACATTGTCTTGGCGCTAGAAAAACTGCGCAGTGGTTCCGAAAACCACCTTCGTGCTTTTAACCGCCAACTTTCCCGCTACTAAGTGACCAGATACTCTGATACAATACGGGCAAACAGCTTATACTTATTATTATGCCCACAGAACAGAAACGATTTAACCCCGACAAACTCCTCGAAAAAAGCGTGGAAATGCCAGCCGTGATGCTCGACAAAACGTTGGAACTAGGCAATAAAGTCACGCAAAAACCCCTAGAGCAGGCCACAGCGGGCGTGAAACGGGCAAAAAACTACTGGCACGCTTTAGGTCCTGGTCTAACTACTGGAGCAAGCGACGACGACCCATCGGGCATAGCGACTTATAGCCAAGCTGGCGCACAGCACGGGTTCGGTTTTTTATGGCTCGCACCCTTCACATTCCCGCTCATGAGCATCGTCCAGGAAATGTGCGCTCGCATCGGCATGGTGACAGGCAGGGGACTGGCGGGCAATATCCGTATCCATTTTTCCCGGCGCATGCTCCGGTTCGTTACCTTGCTATTGTTCGCTGCAAATGCCTTCAATATCGGCGCTGATCTCGGGGCTATGGCAAAAGCCGTGCAACTGCTCCGTCCAAGCTTTTCATTCGGCTGGCTTGTGGTTGGCTTCACGCTCCTGAGCCTGCTGCTGCCAGTACTCATGCCCTATGCCAAGTACGCCCGCTACCTCAAATGGCTCGCGCTCGTGCTACTCAGCTATATCGTGTCTGCAATACTCGCAAAAATCGACTGGGGCGAAGCACTCAAAAGCACTTTCGTACCGAACTTGTCATTGAACAAAGACAGCCTCCTGCTCATCTGCGCCATCCTAGGCACCACCATATCGCCATACTTATTTTTCTGGCAAACGAGCCAGGAGGTAGAAGAGGAAATCCTCGAGGGCAAAACGACGCTTCGCGAACGGCACAGCGCGACGGCTCCCGAGCAAATCAAGCGCATGCGTATAGATGTCTGGAGCGGAATGTTCCTGAGCAACCTGGTCATGTTTTTCATTATTGCCGTCTGTGGCTGGGTACTGTTTCCAAACGGTATAACCAATATCACCAGCGCCGCCCAAGCCGCCGAAGCACTGCGACCATTCGCTGGCGATGCCACCTACTATCTGTTTGCCATCGGCATCATCGGCACGGGTATGCTGGCTATCCCTGTGCTCGCCGGCTCGTCGAGCTACGCCGTGTCAGAAAGTTTGAAGTGGAAGGGAGGACTGCACAGCCCGCTCAAACAAGCTCACGCCTTTTACGGCGTCATCATCATATCGATGCTAGTTGGGCTTGGCCTGAATTTTGTCGGCATTGACCCCATAAAAGCGCTCATCTATTCAGCGGCGGCAAACGGCATCGTCGCGCCATTTGTGCTGTTTTTCATCGTAAAGCTTGCAAGCCAGAAAAAAATCATGGGGCACTGGACAAACCACCGCACAACCACGATCATTGGCTGGGCGACCACCCTCCTTATGACCACCGCCGGCCTCGCCGCCCTGTGGTCAATGTTCTAATCATTTTATCCAAAGCGACAGGTTATAGTCACCGGCTAGGTGCTTGCGCTCGTAAGATTTCAGGACCTAGGTACGCCATCATAGCCTTCTAGTGGGTGAGTGTATTTTGATTTAGGGACTTCAGCACTAAAATATGTTCTGAGCCAGTAATCCATTTGAGTAGTCGTGATAAAGTCTTCAGGTAAATCATGGACGTTCAGCCACTCAGCACCCCCAGAGTCAGAGCCTGGTTTAAGCTTAACTCCCTCCAACGCTCTTCCGTCTACGATGAAGCATTGTATGGCTAATAGCGTATTCGCCCCTTTAGCCTTCTCACCTAAAACATCACCAATTCGTGAGGCATAATAACCTGCATAGTACGCCGTACCTTTTTTTAGAGCCTGCAGCAGCGCGACAGCTGCGTCCCAACCCGCTTCTTCGCCAACTTCTCTAAGCAGTGCTGCTACGGAACCTTCGCCCTCCGTTCGACCACCACCGTGAGGCTGGTATGTCCAGTCTTTGCCACTAGTTCTAGAGAGAAAAACTTCTGTTACGCCTTCATCACTCTGCTTCACTCCCGTGACACCGGAAACGTACACGAGATCAAATTTATGCTTCCCTGCGTAGTCTTCGATTATGGCTTCACCATCTGCAATCGTTGTCCCGTACTCGGGCACTAGACAGTTCGGGACACCCACTTCTTCAACTTGATCTAGGTACGCTACGTAACCACCCCTATCTGTCAATCCACCCCAATTCGGATCTGGCAGCTCCCACAGCTCAGCAGCAAGACGACCAAGACCATGAGTAAGCGTATCTCTATCTACACCTTCGTTTTCTTCGAATACATAATCACCAAAATATGCTGCGCTCCTAGATGCTTCGAGGGCTAGAAGTCCAAGCGACTCACCTAGTGGTGGCTGAATCCATTGCTCTCTTGTTACCTCTTCTTGGCCACTCACAGTAAAACTCCTGATTATTCTCGAGAATTATAAAACATAGATACTTTAAATTATAGGGCAATATATTACCCTATAATGCAATTTTTCTAAACTAAGTTTTCAGCTGCCGAGCCTGTGCGCTGTGTCAACTATTTGCCGAGCGCCACTGATCCCAGATACGTTTTTGCTCACTGAAATCATGAAGACGTTTTGATTTTTCTCCCTTAGTTGCACCCGGATCCTCTGTCTCGTACCAATCAAACGTCTGCAGCTGTACGCGGGTCATACCAAGTGAAATGATATGGGCATGTCGATGCAGAGACACGTGAGCGCTAGGGAATCGTTCGCCGGCACGTATAAGCTCACCAATAACTCCGCTTCCAAAAACTTCAGCAGCAAGACGCTCTAGAGAGGTTTTGACTGCCGTATGCATCTGTTTGTCTTGAACACCCATAAAAACTCGTTTTGGATAGGAAAGCGACGCGCTGCTGAGCTGCTCATGTCGCCTAACGGCGGCCGCAGCATTTTGCATAAATCCGATAAGCTCAACAACCCTGAAGGCACCAGGCAACTTCTGTTGGGTGTTACCGAATGCGATATCGTCTCGACCTACTCTGTAAAAATACTTTTCTGATGATTGCATATGCGGCACGAATTCACTTTCGTAACCGCGCAACACCTCTTGCTCGAGCTTTCTTTGTCGTCTAGATTTACGACCCCGGGGTATATCACCCATGATAGCTTCTGCCTGGTCATGAAGAGCTGCCGTAACATACAACTGCGTAATCTCCTGTGCTGAAAACTTATTAGGTTCGATGGCGTTCTCATTCTGTACGAACCACAGTGCGACATCAATAGTTTGTCGCATGTGGCGCAGGTTATTCACATCCGGTCCAAGCAGCCGTTCCCAGTGCCTCACCGAATATCCAGCGGGTCGGAACCGGTCATACCGAGCTGCTTTTGCCAGCTCACGACCATACCGTGTTCGTGAAAAAAGACGATATATTTTGCGAGCTGAGTTTTTGTATATTTCACTGCTAGGAATTATATATTTCGAAGATGCAAAAGTGTAGGGTACTTTCTTTCCCTAACTTCACGAAAAGGCCACAGTATCTTACAATAATATTATGCAGGAGCTACCAAAGCTACAAGTCGCAGTTCTCCGCGAGCTAGCGCACAATCCGACTCGACGATTTTCAGATATGATGGTCGTCACGGGATTGACGAGTGATAGCTTCAAATTTCATCTACGCAAGATAGTCGAGATGGGTTTAGCAGAGAAAAACAAAGTAGGCGAGTACGAGTTGACGCCAGAGGGAAAGGAGCTCGCCAACCGCTTTGATTATGAAAAGCGGACTCCACTAAAACAGCCCAAGCTTACAACAGTATCTTTTTGCATAGATTAAATACTGAGACCAACGAAACAGAATATTTGTTTCACCAGCGCCTACGACAGCCATTCTACTGGTATTGGGGAGTTATTGGTCAACCAGTTAAATGGGAGAAAATTTCGAAGACGCAGCTAAACGCGGGCTGAAAGAACAGACCAATCTCGATGTTTCAGTGTCTTTCTGTGGGTTCTATCGCCAACGAGATTATGCAGAAGATTCAAAAGAACTTCTAGAAGATAAGTTGTTCATCATATTTCAAGCGGATTCGAAGGACAAAACCCAAAAAATTGGCCCCATGCTAACGCACAGTGGATGACAAAAAGAATATTCAGACCAAGCGCTCAAATTCAAATCGTGTGTCGATATGCTCAATATCATCGAAAATGGTCAGAGTAGCTTCACAGAAAACGAAAGTTTTTACCCAAAAGAGCAGTACTAAGCTTTCAGCATAAAGAACTCAGTTTTGTGTGCAATCTATTCGTGGCGGAGGGCTTCGATGGGGTCCATGCGGGCGGCTTTGAGGGCGGGGATAGCCCCGAACAATACTCCTGTTGCAAGCGCAACGAGCGGCGCCGCAAGCACGACTGGCCATACCAAGACTGGCGAAAGACTGGTATATGCTTTGAGCGCACCAACTGCAGCCAGCGAAAGCAGCACACCCACTAGTGCACCGACAAAACATAAAGCAAATGCCTCAGTAATAAACTGCCGTAGTATCTGTTTATTAGTTGCGCCTATGGCCTTACGCAAACCAATTTCATGAATCCGCTCTGTCACACTCACGAGCATCATATTCATAATACCGACGCCCCCCACAACAAGCGCTACGACTGCCATACACATAGTCATCAGCTTCAGCAAGTTCAGTGTTGGTTCAGCTACACCTTTTTTGGACCCAGGCGCAAGAACCAAGACATCATCAGTGCCACCATGCACATCTGATATAGCCTTTTGAAGCTCAGGGGCAAGTGTCTTGAGATCAACACCTGGCTTTGCCTGCACGAATAGTTGATTCATGCGTGGCGCCGAACCAAGCAGCGACTGCGCCGCAGCATAGGGTATGAAAACCGCTTCGTTATAATTTGCCTCAAGTGAGAAAGGCGCAGCGGTGAATGAGCGAAATATACCGCTAACCACAAACTCCTGACCCCTGTAGGAAAAACGCTGGCCAAGTGGTGCCGTATCGTCAAACAACTGTGCCGCAGCCGATTTTCCGAGCACAGCGACTTTTTCTCCGTCCGCAGGAGTGAAAAAACCGCCGAATTCTAGTTTTTGGTGCAAAATGTCGCCAAGCTCTGGGGTTGTAGCTAGAATAAGCGGGTTGGTCACTGTATGATCGCCCTTCATAGCACCACGCATGGTACTAAGCGGTATGACCTGCTGTACCTTCGGCGACCGTCGCAGCGTATCAGCATCGGCAGGTTCGAGTAATGCCGTACTCGTCACGCCACCGAGCGGACTCGCCGAAGCATCTGGCCGGACAATGAGGACGTCTTTGCCGTAGCGAGCAGATTGGTTCGCAATCTGCTCTTTGACACCTTGGCCAATCCCCACCACAAGAATGACCGACATTACACCAATTACAATCCCAAGCATAGTCATAAAACTTCGCGTACGTGAGGCGCGGAGGCTTTGCATGGCAAGACCGAGATACCCCTTCCGTATGCTTATCATGCCTCTGCCTTTCGTTTCGCCTTGCGCTTAGCACTTTGTTTCCGTGCCTTCTTCTGGATCTTACTGTCAGAAGGCGTACTCTCAGGGCGTATTTTCATTAACGCAGACACACCCGCCAAGTCATCTTCCTCAGTTGCAGTCGGCACCTTGTACATAAACTTGCTAACATAGCGGCCAACTTCGCCTAACTTGGTTTGCTCATCATGTTTAATGAGACCATCCTGCATATAGACCACTCGCGTCGCATAGCGAGTTAGCTCTGGGTTATGCGTAACGAAAATAATGGTATTGCCACTTTTGTGAATTTCGCCGAGCAGTTCCATAACAAGGCGAGAACTTTCGGTATCAAGGTTGCCAGTTGGCTCATCGGCAATGATGATTTCTGGTTCGTTAACCAACGCCCGCGCAATCGCTACACATTGCGTTTGGCCACCAGAAAGTTGCCTCGGATAGTAGTAGCACCTGTCGGTTAAGCCCACACGTTCCAACATCCCCGAGCAGCGTGATTGCGTTTTGTGGTTGGGAACCCACGGTAGAGTAGAGGCAGGGCAACGTTTTCAATTGCGGTTAAACGCCCAAGTAAGTTAAAGGACTGGAATATAAATCCAATCTTGTCACGGCGAATCCGCGCCCGACGATTCGTCGCAAGCCGACTGACCCGCTTCCCACCAAAGAGGTAGTCCCCGTGCGTTGGGTGGTCTAAAAGCCCAATCATATTCATCAGTGTGCTTTTACCGCTGCCACTGGGACCCATGACCGCAACGCATTCTCCTTTTTCTATCTTCAGGCTAACCTCGTCAAGAGCCACACTCGTGGCATCGCCGAAGCCGTACAGTTTGCTGACGTCTTTTAGTTCTATCAGAGACATGCTTGATTCTAGTGTACCGCTTAAAGCAACAGAGGCGCAACCACAGGCGGAATATTTTCCAAAGTAATTTTCGCAACACCATCCTATCGTGCCTAGCTTGGCAATAATAATCTTCACGTCACATGTTCCAAGCACAACAAAGCTCCGACTACCAAATGAGCTATAGTAATAGCACGTACTTGGTGAATTTTTGAATTTTGAACATTGGAATTTGCAAGCGCTCGTCTGGCTCAGTCATTCGTAAATTGCTTGGTCATTAGCGCTTGGAATTTGGTCATTTAGATAATGTTGGTACAATATTTTTGTACGGAGAGGTCGCCTAGTAGCCTACGAATGCCGCCTTGGCCACCGCCTTTAAGCGGGAAAAGGCGGTTTGCGGGCAACTGCATCGAGGCGAGAAATGCCTGTGGCATTTCGCAGGGGAATCTTCCAGGTCAGGCTGTGCCTGATGCAGAGAAGTTCCGGGCCTACCGGAGGTAGGTCGAATCCCTTTACTTGCTCTTTGAGTGATAATTAATTACCATCAGTACATACGGAGGGGTCGCCTAGTGGTCTATGGCGCCGCCTTGGCCACCGCTTTTGGCGGGGTCCCGCCTTTAGGCGGGAAAAGGCGAATAAGTAATAATCCATGTTCTATGTTTATATAATACAATCCGTACACTTTTCACGATATTACGTAGGTCATAGCGATGATTTAAATCGTAGATTACATCAGCATAATTCTGGTTATACGCGGTCCACAAAACCTTATCTTCCGTGGAAAATTGTGTATACTGAAATATGCTTAACCAAGCAAGAAGCATACCGCCGCGAGATGCAAATCAAATCATACAAAGGTGGTCGAGCATTTAAATCATTGGTTAACCGATGAATCACGGAGGGGTCGCCTAGTGGTCTATGGCGCCGCCTTGGAAAGGCGGTTTACTCGCAAGGGTATCGAGGGTTCGAATCCCTCTCCCTCCGCCACAATTGCTTTTTAGTTCATATTGTGCTATAATACTCTATATGGCTCATTTTGAAACACCGACGGCTTTTGGCTACCTATTATTGGACGAACTCTCACGGGCGAGCGAAGAGGCAAAACCACACGCATCAGATATACTAAGAAAACCTGATGAGGTCGCTACTCGTGTGGCATGTGGCGCAAGCCCTACTCACCAAGTTGCGTTATATCATCAAAATCCTAACTCCGCCGATGGGGAAGAGTTTGGTTTGCTTATTCGTCCGTATGACGGCGGTGGATCGCCTGATCCACAACATGATATCAGCATCTTGATCGATCACGAAGGGTTAGTAATCCCCGGCATAGTTTTAGGAAAGTCGAAGAAACGGTAGGGAAAATCTTAGATGTCATAAAGATGGTTGAGTGGGACCACAACGATTCAGTTTACCAAAGCGTCCGCATTCAGCAACAACCCCAAACGTGGTCCCATGATGGGGGCACTCACAGGTTTTCCGACGTAGCTTAGGTGATTATTGTCCCGACAGCCTCGCCAGCGGCGGCGCGGGCGATGTTGCCTTCGGTGAGAAGGTCGCAGACTATGAGCGTCTTTTTGTCCTCTAGCGCCATACCAAGCGCAGCTTTGTCCATCACTTGTATATCACCGTTACTAAGTGCCTCGTCATAGCTAAGGGTATCGAATTTACGAGCATCTTCAAACTTCATTGGGTCTTTGTCGTACACGCCGTCAACCTTGGTGGTTTTGATGATCGCATCGCACTTCAGTTCAAGCGCCAAGTTTACTGCTGCAGTATCGGTTGTTACAAACGGCCGGCCAGTGCCACCACCAATTATTACTACTCGGTTTTTTTCTAGGTGACTGACGGCACGACGGAAGGTGTAGCTATCTATAAACTGATTGACCTCGATATTGCTCAACGCGCGCGTCTCGAGACCAACCGCATTGAAGACATCAGCAAGTGTAATCGCATTGATAATAGTTGCCAGCATACCGGCATTGTGCGCCGTAACATCCACTATGCCATTGCCCATGAGTTGTGCACCGCGAGCATAATTGCCACCACCGACGATGATTGCCACCTGCGACCCAGCATCAACCGCAGATTTTATCTGCCCAGCTATCCACTTTGCCCGCTCAGCGTCGAAACCGCCTTCTTTATCACCCTGTAGTTGTTCCCCTGAAAGTTTGAGTAAAATTCGTTTATACATGTAGGAAGCATAGCCCTTTCAAGAGATGGTCGTCAAGTCAATGAGCTACAGCCCGGAATTACTGTGCTATAGCGTATACTCGACTTACGCAAAATCGCGCCATATCCAGGCTCATCCAGGAATGATTCAGAAGATACTTTATCTGGAGGAAGTGAACCCGTAGGTTCAATGACGACAGAAAAGTGCCTTCTGGACGGTCCTGGTGAGACTGGGGTGGCAAGAGTTTTGTGTAAGTCGCAGTATACTATTCATAATGAAACTATACAGTTGGAATGTGAATGGTATACGGGCGGTTTTAGGGAAGGGGCTGTTGCAAAAGTTTATCGACGAACACGACCCTGATGTGCTGTGTCTACAAGAAACAAAGGCCGAACGAGGACAATTTGTACTCGATTTACCACAGTACGATGAACACTTTTTTAGCGCTGTTAAGAAAGGGTATAGCGGCACGGCAATCTTCAGCAAAGTGAAACCTATCAGATACATAGATGGCTTCCCAGGTGAAATCATCGAACAATTCGCTGTCACAGGTGACAGCTACGGTGACCCAAATTTAGAAGGCCGTATCATCGCCGCGGAGTACGAGAATTATTGGGTGGTGACATGCTACACGCCCAACAGCAAAGGCGACCTGAGCCGGCTGAAACTTCGCTACGACCACTGGGATAAAGCCTGCCTGGCGTACTTACAAGAACTCGAGAAGATCAAGCCTGTGCTGTACTGCGGTGATATGAATGTTGCTCATCAGGAAATCGACCTTGCCAATCCGAAAGCCAATGTCGGTAAACACGGCTTCACTGATGAAGAACGAAAGGGTTCCAAGCGTTTTTGGATGCCGGCTACACCGATACATTTCGGGCGGCTAATCCCACTGCAGCCGAAAAATACACCTGGTGGACACATTGGGCCAATGCCCGGGCTCGCAATGTTGGCTGGCGCATCGACTACTGGCTCGCTAGCTCAGACATTGCACATCAGGTAAAAACACCCAAATCCACCCCGAAGTCATGGGCTCCGACCATTGTCCGGTGAGCATAGAGATTTAGCAGAAATACATATAGCAGGTCGCAGGGAAGCGACACCTATGACAAGTGCCACCTGCTAAATTTCTGCTACCTGTTTATATGTCATATGCAAAATGCTACACTGTAGCCTATGAACAGGGATGTGGATTTTTGTATGAGCTGGGAGCTCTGCGTCTGATAGACCGGCAATGGCGGCGGTTTCATAGCGTCAATTTTGCTAACCTAGCCGATCATCATTTCCGGGTGGCCTGGATCGCGCTGGTGATTGCTGGCCGTGAAGGTGGCAAAATAGATACCGGGAAGCTCGTAAAAATGGCGCTGGTACATGACATAGCCGAAAGCCGAACAGGCGACGTTGACTATTTATCTCGCCAGTACGTCACGAAAGACGAAGCTGGAGCTGCCAAGGATATGATGGAAGACACGAGTGTGGGCCAGGAATTCATCGCCTTGCTAGAAGAGTACGAAAAACGAGAGTGCATCGAGGCCCAGATCGTCAAAGACGCCGACAACTTGGATGTCGACATGGAGCTCTGCGAACAAGCCATGCAGGGTAATGCGCTGCGCAAAACCTGGCAAGCCAACCGCCTTCTCGTCGCAAACACGAAGCTATACACCGAAACTGCACGTCGTATGTGGGATGAGATTCAGGCTACCGACCCAGACCACTGGCACGCTGGTTCGCCCAAAAACCGCGTCAATGGCGGCGACTGGAAACCCGAAAAATAATTTTGATGAGCCTGTCACATGTAACGTGTCACGTAAAATTACCGTGTCACATGTATCTATTGGGTTCAATCGTGACAGGGTAATAGATAATCCTATGTGACAGGTGACAGGATAATTGCTACACTTTTATATGAACCCAGACGCATACACCATAGACGAGCACATGTTAGATGTTGGCCATGGCCACACGCTCTACATCCAAGATTGGGGCAATAAAAAGCCAAAAGCCCATCATCTTCCTCCACGGCGGCCCGGGTAGCAGCACGAAAGACAAACATCGATTGAGCTTTGACCCAAAAACTCAACGAGTTATTTTCTTTGACCAACGGGGCTGTGGCAAAAGTACGCCGCTTGGTCGCTGGCATCACAATAACACCCAAGAACTTGCGGCTGATATTACACGCATCGCCGATTACCTTAAAGTTGATACATTTATCCTCACTGGAGAGTCATGGGGTTCATGCCTCGCACTGTACTATGCTATCTGTGAACCTCGTCGCGTCAGTGCACTTGTAGTCGGTGGCGTATTTACTGGCTCACAAGCCGAGATCGACTGGTTAGATGAAGGTCTGTTTCAAGCCCATTTTCCTGATGTCTGGGAGCGCTATCTTGCAGCAACCCCAAAACAGCACCAAAAACCCAGGCGCATACCATACTGCTAATGCTCTCGGGAGCGACGCTGACTTGGCAGTCGCCTCAACGCTTGCCTATGCCGAGCTTGAAAGTGGTGTCGTGAGTCTTGACGACAGCTACCTGCCAATAAACCCGGTCAATTTTGACCCCACCAGCATGCAAATAGAAATACGCTACCTTGCAAAACGGTGTTTTTGCCAGACCGATTCATCTTAAAAAATGCGCATAAACTCAAAATGCCACTATACATCGTACAGGGGCGATACGATTTTGTTTGTCCGCCAAAGACGGCGTATGAACTCAGCCAAAAGGCACCAAACGCCCATCTCACCTGGACAGTTGCCGGCCATAAAAACGAGCACGAAAATGTGACCACCAAGCGCCTTATCTATAAACATCTTTGCGAAGGAAAGTAGTGTTGAGTAAAACCGCCTGCATTGTCTACGGATTTGCAGAGGGGCCACGTCATGGGAAACGCATGCAACAATCGCTCGTAGACCATGGCTACACCATTATCAAACATCCACGTCGCGCCGACCTGGTCATTGCCCACTCTGGAGCACATTTGCTACTAAAGCTGCCCAGATCAGGTCAAACATACCTCATCATCGACGCATCATGCAACACCGGACGGCATGTGTTTGACAATGCCTTTCGTCATGTCTGGTACGACCTGGTGCACATCCTTGGCAATGGTCAGTTGCAGTACTACGGCTGGAAAACCTGGTGGAACTGTGTGTATACTTTGACGCGACCAATCCCAGCAATCAAGATGTATCGCCGCATCCGCCACCCAAACTATCGACCGAAGCGCTTCAGCACTATGGCGATCATTACCCAAGGAGACGACCGCTCATGGTACAACCCAGCTGTTTTGCCAGTAGAGGAGCTTGTCTTCATAAGTGGCGATCACGATGATTGCTGGCGCAACCCTGACCGCTACCTCGACCTCATAGACCATAGACCATAGACCATAGACCATAGACCATAGACCATAGACCATAGACCATAGACCATAGACCATAGACCAAAGCTACCCAGCCCGAATGAAGGGTGAGGGGTGATACAAGGTTCAATATGGCAACAACCTTGCCAGCCCAGCATCGTATAGCCCCGCCTCGCTCCCACCACTATCAACCTACTCTCATGTACCGCATCATTTTTAAACCGTACGGTCGTACGGTTTATTTTATTGATCGTCACTCACTAATTATGCTAGTAAATATACTTTGCAAATATCTATCTATATACAACCAGTCATGATTATTTACCCAGTTAATAGTGTCTGATGTCTTCTATGGTCGTTTTAAATTGTATGGCCGTACGGTTTATTTTGTGGTTGTATGGAAACAGGGGTGGAGTTAGACTAAGGATATGAATGGAGGCAAGATATCGGCCAGGACACAAGAGAGGCTGCAAGAATTACTTGCAGCACAGCCGACATATAAACCGACAAATGTCGTACTAGAACAACTGCGTTTCATTCGCATGCTTTGCTTTGTCGGAGCTACGTGCATGGGTAAAACAACGCTCATGGATGCCCTGGTTGCACTGGATCCAACGCGCTATGGCAAAACGCGCAACTTTACGTCCCGACCACCACGCGCAGATGACGACCCCAAGCGATACTATTATTATGAGCACTCAGATGCTGGACTTGCGCCAATCCTGAGAAAAATTGCCCAGCACGAAAACCTGCAGTACAACATCAACCCGTACACACTCATTATGTACGGCAGCGAAATAGATGATTATCCATATGCTTATAACCTCGGTGACATATTTTCGAGCTCTATTGATGGGTTTCGCCAGTTGGGGTTCGGCGAGCTCCGTGTATTTTCGGTCGTGACTACCCCCGAGGTGTGGTTACATCGCCTCGAAGAGCGTTTTCCACCAGGACATCAGCACCGTCAGGCACGACTCAACGAAGCGGCCGATAGCCTCAGCTGGTCGCTGGCACAAACGAACCCAGACCACAGCTGGGTCATTAACCCGCTAGATGATATCCGGGTGGCCGCCACCTCTGTCGATTGTGCCATCCGCGGTGAAAAACCCAGCAACCAAGCCGAAGCCCGCCACCTCGCCGAAGCCTGCCTCGCCAAAG
Source organism: Candidatus Saccharimonadota bacterium (assembly GCA_016699935.1). Lineage (GTDB taxonomy): Bacteria > Patescibacteriota > Saccharimonadia > Saccharimonadales > UBA4665 > JAGXIT01. The sequence continues at coordinate 853,776 of CP064992.1, read as the reverse complement.
CAAAGGAGCTGTTACTTGAAGTATAAGCACTGCACAATGAGGGCTTCTGGAGCGCATGCTTCGAGCTCATGGCTGTTTTCTCGCCGAACGACCGACCGAGCCGTACAGAAGTACGGTGAGAGAGGAAGTACGTGCGAAAAACAGGCAGGAGCCGAAGAGGTCAGTGGAGTTGGCGGCTCCGCCGACAAGCAGGCTGACCGGCATGCGCGCCAGAAGTTCGCGGTTTTTGACATAGATGGTACGCTCATACGCTGGCAGCTCTACCACGCTGTCGTCCACAAACTGGGCAAAGCAGGGCAGCTTGCACCTGGTGATTTCGAGGCTATAAACACTGCACGCATGGAGTGGAAAAACCGACGCACGAATGAAGGATTCCACGGCTACGAAGAGCTACTTGTTGAAAAGTTCAAAGCCGCCCTCCCACAGATTGACCCAGCAGTATACGACCAGGTGGTACAGGAGGTGTTTGATGAGTACAAAGACCAAATCTTCACCTACACCCGCGACCTTGTGGCCGAGCTAAAAGGCAGGGGTTATTTGCTTTTTGCCATCAGTGGTTCACCGCAAGAAGTCATCGAGCTCCTGGCCAAACACCACGGATTTGACGACTGGGTAGGGGGTAAATTTGAACGACTAGATGGGCACTTTACTGGCAAAGCAACTACACCAATATTCGATAAAAAGGCCGCCCTCGATTTACTAGTTGCCAAACACAACGCTACTTATGATGAAAGCTATGCCGTAGGAGATAGCGCCAGCGACGCTGCTATGCTAGCATCCGTCACACACCCCATAGCCTTCAGCCCCGACCAAAACCTGTTTCGCATAGCGAAAGAACATAACTGGCCCATCATAGTCGAACGCAAAAACGTCGTCTACAAACTGGGGCAGAAGAATGATGTATGAAGAATGGAGAATAATGCATGAAAGACCCTAGCTCCATGCCTCATTCATCATTCGCCAAACAGCATTCCATGTCCTACTGGCACAAACAAGGTGAAAAGGCGCTGTTTCCGGATCTGTTATGGGCAAGACCCGAGGTGAAAAGTGCCGCTGGGAAGTTGCTGATTGTAGGTGGCCATGCCCAAAGTTTTGCTGCGGCCGCCGAAGCCTACGCGAGCGCCGAAAGGGCAGGCATCGGCACTGTGCGTGTGCTACTGCCGGATTGTCTAGAAAAGACCGTCGGCAGACTTTTCCCAGCTGCCGAATTTGCCCCGAGTAATCCCAGTGGCGGTTTTGCCATGCGTGCACTCGCCGAAGTCCTGGCAGCAGGGCAGTGGGCCGACGGCGTGCTACTAGCCGGCGACCTGGGACGAAACAGCGAAACATATGCTATGCTCGAAAATTTCGCTAGCAAATACGGCGGCCAGCTAACCATCACAAAAGATGCAGCCGACTTTTTCTGCACGCAGCCGCAGTCACTCCTAGGGCGAACTCTTCGTCATTCTGAACGAAGTGAAGAATCTTCGCTGCTATCGGATAATCCAAGCCAGAGATCCTTCGCTAGCGCTCAGGATGACAAAAACCAGACAGTTCTCGTTCTCAGCCTGGGACAACTCCAAAAACTCGGCAAATCGCTGCACCTCCCATACGCCTTCACGAGCGACCTCGGCCTCATGCAGTTGGTGGAGCTTCTGCACGATTGCACAACGGCGTATCCAAACCTCCATATACTCACCCGCCACCATGACCACTACGTCGTCGCGGTAAAAGGTAACATCGCTACATCAGCCATCCCAGGTGAAAAACCCATCTGGCGAGTCACCGCTGCCGCCTCCGCCGCCACCTGGTGGCTCCAAACCCCGCAAAACCCTTTGAAGCCCTAACCACAAGCTTTGTGTCATAAATCACATTTCGCAGCATAACAAAAGCTATATAGTCAATAGTATGGTCCTCACCAGACACCCACACCTCTATCAGGTGTCGCCGTCTCTGGAATTTCTCGACCTTTCTACACTACACCGGTTCGAAGAAGCTCAAAATTCTGATGAGTCGCGCGGGTCTTTGACCCGCCGAGCTGATATTCAAACCGAAATTATACTTCATCCCGACGTCCCGATATCTGAAAAGATACTGTACCAGAGACTACGGCAAGAAACCGATGAAGCTCTTTTTCCGAAGACTGTACTCATGAACCTTTCGGATACTACGACTGCCCTAGCACACGTATTCTTGCCAGTTGTACTTGGCCTCGGCGATTCGGTTGGCAAACGTTGGCAAGAAGTCTATCGTCGAAGCCATAGGTTGTTTGATGCGTGCGAAAATGCTCAAACGAAGGACGCACATGCCATAGGTGCCGCCGCTGAAGCCTTTGTAAATATTGGGTTGTGTCGCAATAACGTGTTATCGATCCCCTGTTTAGGTCGAGAAAATATGGGCTTCCAATATGAAGGGAAGTTATTTGCAATGGATGCGCTTGTCCGTTGGCGAGCGCACGGCAAGACAAAGAGGTACCGCGCACAGATTAAATTCAACTCGTCTGCATCTTATGATTATCATCCGGATATTGTCCTGTTGTGCGCTAACCCGCCCGATGCGTACCACGTACCGCGTGAGCAATTTATTGATTTTGCGCGTGGCATATTACCCAATATACCCTCAAGCATTAAGGAAGGTGTACTCCGCATGGGACGGATTGACACACTGCTGACCACTCTGAGAAAACACCCGCCATCCAGGATTCCAAAAGTAAAGGATCGGTGTATGCTTACGAAGGCCGCCTAGCCCTTTTCTTTACATTCGCATTTGATACACTTATGCAATGGCGCAGAAACACAAACGGAATGACAAACTTTTTGATAAATGGAGCTTGGTGCATGTGGTGAGCAGTGGGGCGCTGGCGTGGTTGATTGGGCCTTTGCCGGCGTTTATAATCGTAACGCTGTGGGAGCCATTTGAGATTTTTATACTTTCGCCTGTTCTCGCAAAACTAGGGATTACTTTTGGCTACGAGACCTGGCGCAATTCGCTATCTGATATAGCCTTCAATACTATTGGTATTCTTCTAGCTTACGGTTTGCAGAACATTTAAGCACCACGTGGCTTGTTCTCGAGGTTGCATAGATTTGCTTTTTTACTTGTAAGGTGCTTTAATAAGATAATATGTCTACTCCAGAACGCCACCTTTGCGTGGTCAGGCCAGAATTAGTTTTGGTTAGACCGCTTCTCCCAGAACAACATAGTCTGGATATGCTAGCCTGCGACGCGCTGGCTGAGTATAGTGCTAAAACTCGTACGGAAATAGATTTTTATGGTATTCCCGAACAATCAATTACAGTCTTAGGTGTAACAGACGTCGTAGCGGCAATTCAAGCCTCGCTTGCGTTAAAAGGAAGAAGAATAGAGGACATAGAACGAACATTAAGCGGTTGGGCAAATGGCGGTACGGGGCTCAAAGAATTCACTGCATCTGGGAAGCCTGTGGTTTTACCCAGTTCAGATGAAGGCCTTGTTGATCTATGCATTCGCTTAACCGGAAGAGATGCTCGGTCACTATCTGCAGAGCGAGATCGCCTACAGTTACAAGTAAACAATAGCTCGGCGACGAGAAATACACAATTCAAAACTGAGGGAACTATCCGACTCATAGCTGGCGTGGATATTACTAAATATAATGAACTCATAGAAATCTTTATGGCAAAAGTTACTCGATACCAGGGAACTGTTGCTCTCGGTCCGATGGAACTTGTTCTAAACCCCTACGCGCCCAGCCTAGAAGCTGCCGCGTCATAATAGACCCTATGAGCGTAAAAATAATGAGGCCTTATAGTGCTTTATGGTTTTGAAAAGATGATTTTTGCGGGGAAGCTTGCCAAAGGCGAGCGCAGTGTAGCGTGAAGTATAGATTTGGTGCCGCAGGCCGGACTTGAATCGGCACGTACGGACACATGATTTTAGACATCGTGCGCGTAGCGCGCCCGAGCGGTGTCTAGAGCTTATGGTGGGCAAGGAGGGAATCGAACCCTCAATCCGTAAGGAACACGATTTTGAGTCGTGCGCGTATACCAGTTCCGCCACTTGCCCCCCATAAGAGCTAGACCCGTTTCAGCTTTAGCGAATAGTTTACCAATTCCATTCACTGCGCCGTCATATCTATTTTTCAACGAACGAAGTGAGTCGTATACCAATTTCACCACTCGCCCCGATATGCAACCATAAGTATAACCCATGGTCACCAGAGGTGTATTGTACTATACTACTCAATGAAACGCGAGTGGGCGGTGGCCTGCTGGCGTGGTAACGCATATGAGCACCAATCCACTTTTCCCCGATAATCCCTTGCGGCCAGAACCAGCCGATAGCGCTGCTGTGGAGCTTATTCGTAGTAAGGTCGCCAAAGCCTTCGGCGAAGAGCCTTTGGCCTCGCAGGAGCTGCAAGAAATTGAGACCGAACGAGTACTGAGTAAACACCAGGTGTTTTTGCAGCAACTGGCTGCGGCAGGGAAAGGTCTTGCAGAGATCCAGACCGAGTGGCACGCGTACTACACGAGACTCCCAGAGGCTGAAAAGCATGAGGTCTGGCAGGAGTTTTACGCGGCAAATGAGCACACGCCGTACCAGAAACTCTTTCAAAAGCAGACACCCGTAGCGTCGCGCTCCAGATTAGCAGCATCCGCTCCTGAAACCACAAGCACCGTAGCAGATACATCACCCCGAGTCATCACCAGCGAAGCTGGCGTGACTATAGCAGACCACACGCCTCTGAAACCAATCCCTCGTGTCAGACCGGTGAAACCAAACCGTCTGGCCAAGACGAAAAAACGAGCAGGACAAGCAGTCCGGAAAACAAAAGTTGGCAAAAGAGTACTAGATTCCCAGACAGCTGAAGCAACCAGGCGCATAAAACACCGAATTCAGCATAAAGTCAGCGCAGGCGGGAAACTAAAAGCCCGCCACCACCTACAATCACTCTTGTTCGGGTTCGGCGTGGGCGCAGTTATGTTACTAGTATTGCTCTTCGGGTTTTTTAATGAGTTCATCATCACGCCTTTCATACAGCCAAGCAGCAAGGTGGCAGGCATACCTATCATCGTCAGTAATATCTCACCCGAACAAGCCGCCAACCCAACGGTAATTGTTTCAAAGATCAACATCCAGATGCCCGTAGATTTCAACCTCATCAGCAGCGACGAGGCAACCATTCAAAGCTCACTCGAAAACGGGGTTGTGCACTACCCCAGCACAGTAAAGCCTGGAGAAAATGGCAATAGTGCCTACTTTGGGCATTCCAGCCAAAATATCTTCAACAACGGCAAAGCTAAGTTCGCCTTTGTACGCCTCCGCGAGCTAACTACTGGAGATGTGTTTACCGTGCTCTATAACGGTAAAGTCTATTCGTACGAAGTTTTCGCCAAAGAAATCGTACCACCATCACAGGTCAGCGTGCTTACCGACACAAAAGGCGAGCAAGCAACTGCCGTACTCATTACCTGTGACCCACCTGGATTTAGTACAAACAGACTGGTGGTATGGGGTAAACAAATTAGTCCAAGTGTCGCATCAAACAATACACCGACCACTCAACCTAGCGTAGCTGAACCTCAACAAATCACCAGTAATGGACCAACCCTCTGGACGCGTATGTGGCGCGGCATCCAGTTCTGGAATTAATAGCCCTAGAGTTACATTGCTACTGGGTCGTCAAGGATGTCTGAGTAAGTGCGGGGATGCCATCCGCCGCTTGAGTCAAGCTGTAGCTAACGCGGTAGTTCGGGGCAAAAAACATACTGTACTGTGGCGAGGCATTTGACAGCGTCCGACGGTTGGTACTATCGTAGTCATACACGACCAATTTGCCGGCCGAAACATACGCCAAACGGTAGCCATCCATCCACTTCACGTGTTCCTGCAGAGCATCCAGAGGACCTTCAGTCGTGTAGTGATAGACATCTTGGTATTCAATATCATACACCGCCTGATCCACACCACGAGCTGCCAAAATAAACTGGGCATTTGCCGAAAACGCGACGTACTGTGGGTTCATAATTTTTAAGAACCGAAACGGTGATGGAATATCTGTTGGTTTCGCGAGCACGGCATCGAGGGGATTCCGGAATATATACACCCCTTAAGTGCGCTTGAACCAGCGACTACGTACCAGTCACCATCAAAGCCGGCGATATCAATAAGGTACTTTTCTGCTACGGGCAAGCGCTTCAGCACACTCGTACGCGTACCCTGTTGCAGAACGACCGAAACAATCCCTGGGATTGCTTTACTTCCCAAAGGTGTGTCGGTTACGTAAAGAACCGTGTTATCACCGTAAGATTTATAGGCTAAAACTCGCTCAAGCCGCAGTGCATTTGGTGGGTTCGCACCCAACTGTGCAGTCCTAAGTAGCTTTGTTTCTGTATTATAGATATAAAACTGATTCTGCTTCTTGTTAAATAACTGGATTTGGTCTGCCGGCAAGAGAGCGAGGTCACGGGTAAGATTCCTAGCCTGTGCGCCATCTTGACGGTCAAGCAAAATGTATTCCTGCGCTTTCGCCCCACCGTTCGTGAAAAGCGCTGGGTCAGAAAATGTCGCTCGTCATCCGACCATTCGAGCACATTCCATGACTCTACACTTTCTGCAGTCGTTAACACACCAGCTTGTAGTAAGACTACCTTTGCAGCGGGCTTCTGGGCGCTTTTCAGATCAAATACTTGCAGCCGTCCTGGCTGGCTCAGTTCTGTAGCTACCAACCAACGCCTGACCCTGGCTCTGAGTGATAAAACTAAGCTGGCTCGTAAACGACGCTATTTTCGTGGTTTTTAACTCAGTCGGGAAAAGTACGGGTAGTCAAATCGGGAAACTCCCAGAACCAAGGTAGCTGCTCAGCTTTGAAATAGTCGCCGAGGCTCCAATTCCCGAGCATCTCAAAAAACGTGGTATGGCGATTATCGCCGACTTCTTCGATATCTTGGGCACGTAGGCAGGTTTGACTGTCGACCAGCCGTACGCCATCAGGATGAGCTTCACCGAGTAAAAACGGTAGGAGCGGCTGCATACCGCTGCCTGTAAAAAGTGTCGTCGGGTCGTTATCTGGCACCAATCGCGCCCGTGGAATCACCACGTGGCCACGGTCAGCGAAAAATTTCAGGTAAGTTATGCGTATTTCTTGTGCGTTCATGTTCAACAGTATACTCGACTTACGCGGGAATCGCACTTTCATCAGCCGTGTCTAGGAGTGATTGTAGAAGCTCCTTTGTCTTTAAGGAAGTAGAGCCGAAAGCTCCACTGACGACTTAAAAAAGAGCATGCGGGCTCTACTGAGATAGGCTGGGGCAGTGGGAATTCCCGTGTACGTCGAGTAGATGCTGCTCACCAGGAGAAACTACTTGCGTTTACAGAAGCAAAAGCGGTATTATGTACTTGAAAGAGCAACGCTGACGAGGGAAAGCAAACAATATGGAAAAAATGGTTGTGCAAGTGAATGGCAAGTCCTACGATGCTGTCACGGGTAGGCGGATTACTGACATCATCGCACCTGCGCACAAACAGGTTAAACAAGCCCCAAAGCCAAAACAAATTACCGTAACAAAACAGCCGTCAGTACATTCACAACCCGCCCACACTACCGCAACGCATGCAAAACGTCACGCACCTCAATCGGCTCAAACACTCATGCGCCGCGCCGTCAAGAAACCTCAATCAGGGCTCAAGAAACAACTTCATGTTCAGCAAGAACTTGCTCACACTAGAGAACACGCCATACCAGTCAAACACGTAGCGGCGCACGTCGATACCGCCCGGGCGCGACGAGCAAAGCAAATAGAAAAAGCCCAGCAGGTACATCGGTTTCATAGCCCAGCACAAATCCCCGTAACTTTCACTCACGTCGCTGTCCAGGCTGCCCCACAAAGTGTTTCTTTACATGAACCACCTATCCAAGCACCGCCAATCCAAAGCTCAAATCCAGTCGACATATTCGAACAGGCAATTGCAAATGCGACGCACTTCGTTGATATTGCTGCTCACAAGAAGCACTTCAAAAAGAAAGCCCGCCGCCATTTCGTTACCATGACAGCCGGCATCGCAGCCTTGCTGGCAATAGCTAGTTTTCTTACCTACAGCAATACACCGAGCCTGCAAGCGCGTATGGCTGGTGTTGTCGCCGGCGTATCAACCAGTATGCCAAATTTCACGGCCGCTGGTTTCAAGTACGAGGGTGTTTCTGCTCACAATGAACGCCTTACCTATACGTTTCGGAGTGAACTTGCCACCTATCAACTCGTAGAGCAGCAGACCAACTGGAACGGAGCACAGATGATTCGTCAGGTCTCGTCTGTAAAGGCGAACGGCGCACCAAACTACACCGAACTTGCCGCCGGAACTGTGACTATCTATAAGTTTAGCGACAGCCATGCCACCTGGGTAAAAGACGGTACCTGGTACCAGGTACATGGCAAACAACCGCTCACCGACGCCCAGCTCACCGCCCTCGCCACGAACAGCTAGCCGCAACCCATTAAATCTACTCTGGTATATCTGATATACTGACAGTATGTCTACGATACGAACGCGTTTTGCGCCAAGTCCAACTGGCTACCTTCACGTTGGTGGTATTCGTACGGCCTTATTCGCCTATCTCGTTGCCAGACAGGCCGAGGGACAGTTTATTCTTCGTTTCGAAGATACCGATAAAAAAAGAGAGGTTGCCGGTAGTGCCGAGCATTTGATCGCTAGCCTGAAAGCCATCGGTCTCACTTACGACGAGGGTCCCGACATAGGTGGCCCCTACGAGCCATACATACAAAGCCAGCGGCTCGACCGCTACCAAGAGGTCGCCCAGCAGCTCATTGAACAGGGAAGAGCCTACGCCGACCCATACAGCCCAGAAGAGGTACAGAAATTCCGCGAAGAGGCGCAAGCCGCCAAAAAGCCGTTCTTGTATCGAGACCATCGGCCATCGCATCCACCGGCTTGGGATGGCACGCAACCACTCAGGTTTAGATCTGATCCTAGGGCGTACGACTGGCACGACGAAGTGATGGGAGATATTCATACCGGTACAGAGGTCGTAGATGATTTTATTCTCATTAAAAGCGACGGCTACCCAACCTACAACTTCGCCCACATCATCGATGACCGCGATATGCAGATTACCCACGTCATGCGCGGGCAAGAGTTCATAAGTAGCATGCCAAACTACCTCAACCTCTATGAAGCCCTCGGATTCAACGTAGAAGGCGCTTTTGCTTCAAACGCCGATGAAAAACACAAGGGAGAAGCCCGAGCTTCTGGGGAGAGGCGCAGCAAACGAATTCAGGTCATTTGCAAATAGAGGAGCGAACCCCTCTTCCGATATTTGCGCATCTGCCACACATTATGAACGAACAGGGAAACAAGAAGCTCGGTAAACGTGATGGTGCCAAGGATGTCCTTGACTACATTCGTGACGGCTATCTCGGCGAAGCCATGATGAGTTTTATCGCCACCATGGGATGGAATGACGGAACCGAGCAAGAACTCTACACTCGCGATGAGCTCATAAAGCGCTTTAGCCTCTCTAAGGTCCAACGCAGTGGCGCCCGCTTCGATGAAAAGCGTTTACTGTGGGTCAACGGTCAGTTTATCCGCGAACTGCCCTCGATGATCTGTATGCGCGCGTTGAATCATTTTGGCCTGCTACAGCAGCTGATGCCGATGTCGATCATAAGAAGCAGGTGCTGGCTCTTGCGCAAGAACGACTCAAAACTCTTCAGGATCTGCCGGCGTTAACGAGCTACTTTTTTGCCGAACCAAGTGAAGACCGTTCACTCATAACAGAGAACAAACAGCTGGGCAAACTCGAACGAAGTGAAATAGACCAGCTCATCGCCGCCACCCACGACAAACTCGAGCAGGTGACCGACTGGGACGCTGAGCACATTCAAACCGCCCTAAACGAACTGCTAGAAGAAACCGGTCAAAAACCAGGCATTCTCTTTAGCCTCATCCGCATCTACACCACCTGGGCACCCTTCAGCCCCGAGCTCCCCGCCACCCTCGCCCTCCTGGGTAAAGACAGGACTCTCAGCCGTTTATAGCCCCATGGTCTGTCAAAACGCTAGGATAACGCCGCGATACTACCAAATCTAGCTTTAAGCCGCTCAAAGTCGTAAACGGATACGTTTTACCGTCTACAAGTACCGGAGCGTCAGATCCCTGACGAGCATAGAAAACGCGTTCGCCTCTATGCGCATGTATTACTAAAATAAGCTGATAGTAAGCATCTGCGCTCCCTATGGCCAACTTAGGTACAACCCTTCGAAGTGTAGCCGCGTTTTGTAAGGACTGAAGATAACCTAGAGCATGTTGCTCAGCTAAGCGTGACCCAATCGCTACTCCGGGATTACCTATGAGCAGTCTTTCTATCATTTCTGAATGTCGAAATCTTGAAGGTTTTTCGTCTTTTTCTACAGATGCCCGTCCCAAACTATCGGCATAATCCAGCGCGGCCATGACAGACGGGAATTCTTCGCGCAACAGATCCAAAACCTCTGGTGATACGATACTATGTTGACCTCTAAGCCTTAAAATGGTGCTACCAGACCCCCTATCACGTCGAAAAGCCAAGCTAACCCCTGGCACTCTAGCATTATGAATAGCATCGAAAACACTATTAAGCTCACCTGTTTCGGCCTCCGGTCCAACCCTTAATATAGCCTTCTGCATCTCATCTATTGGCACTTGGTAACCCGGGCTGTTATTCCGCATATGCAGTAAACATGCGAGGACCGCGGCTGCGCCTACTGCCACCGCACCCGGCAAGGCCCGCATAGCTTCCATGGTTTCTTCCGGCGCCACATAATGTTGGTCATCGCCAGGTGCTATTTCTTCTGGTCTAGTCATTACTGTCGCACTTTTCCTTAGTAATCATGTAGTGTAACCCCTCTATAGCTGTTTCTGCAACAAACGATGGTCTGGTACAATAGTGCTTATGATTGATGATTTTCTTGGGGCGGATGAGCCGCGCCGTAAACCAAAACGCATTGAACCGCTCGAAAAAGAACCGCAGCGGTCTATCCACGACCTCGCTGCCGAGCATGATGCGAGCGAGCAAACACCCCCAGAACCCGCATTCGTTCCACCCGACGAAATCGCCGAAACAGCAAATGAGGTGGTGACCAACCCTGTAGATATGCCATCCCAGGTAAAGACACGCCCCGGGTTTTTCTCGCCCCGCTGGACACTGAACAAGCAGTGGACTATTGCTACAATGATCCTTACGATACTCTTCATTGGCTGTGGCGGAGCGACTGCGTACTTCCTGACACGCCCAACCGTAAAGGGCGGAGTGTACCAGAGCAAAAACCCGTCTAAGCCCGTCCCCAAAATTACAACCGTCGCGAGCACCCTCAGTGGCTTACAGGTTGACCCAAGCGTCAACCAGCGACCAGTCTTTGGGGTTATGGTCGAAAACCACTACCCAGACGCCAGGCCACAGAGTGGTATAGACAAAGCAGGCGTGGTGTTTGAGGCAATCGCCGAAGGCGGTATTACCCGGTTTCTCACGCTCTACCAAGATACTCAGCCCGACTATATCGGCCCAGTACGTAGTGCTCGACCATACTATGTGCAGTGGTGCATGAGTTTTGACTGCGCCTACGCCCATGCCGGTGGCAGCCCTGAAGCGCTCGCTGACATCCGCGCATGGGGCACAAAAGATCTCAATGACACGCAGGGCTTTTTCTGGCGTATATCTGGCCGCTACGCGCCACACAATCTCTACACCAGCATACCCAAGCTCGGTGAACTCGCAGCCAGCAAGGGTTACGGCGCCGCTTCGTTTACCGGTTTCACCCGTAAAAACGAGCAGCCCTACAAGGCGCCAGCAGCTACCACACCAAATCAGAAACAAACTGCCACAACTGACACACGCACACCCGCCACCGGTATCAATTTCAATATCTCAAGCGGGCAATACAATGCTCGATTCGATTACGATACCACCAGCAACACATACAACCGCAGCCAAGGTGGGGCAGCACACATGGTCGTGGACAGCACGGGCGCACAAACTCAGTTACACCCGAAGGTTGTCGTTGCTATCATCACGACTTACAGTGTTGCCAGCGACAAACACTCCCAGTACGACGTACTAGGTAGTGGCCAGGCATTTGTGTTTCAGGATGGTACCGTTACCACTGGCACCTGGAGCAAGAGTGACACCGCCGCACCCCTGACATTCACTGACGGCGCCGGCAAACCACTCTCACTCAACCCCGGCCAAACATGGATAACCTCCTAAGTGGCACAGACCGCTTAGCATACCAGTAGATTATGGATTTTTCAGCAAATACCGCCGGCAGCTCACGACCCAGCTCGTATTGATTATGTTTGTGTTTCAGGCATTAGTCATTGGAACAGGCTGGTTACTTGCCACCAGAGATACTGTATCAACGACCACCATCCTTATCGCAATGTATGTTCTTTCGGTATGTGGCAGTGTCCTGTTTGCTCGCTTCGCCAGCCATGCAAGTGCCGAACCTATCCACATGATCTGGCAGGCCGTCCAACACATTGCACCGCACGGCGAACCCCAGCCATCACCAAACATCGATAGCTTGCAGTACGGTCGCGAGCTCGTTTCCAACCTTGTCAATCATGTCTATCAGATGGCGAGTGTTGTAAGTGACGTCGAAAAGACAAATGCTAAGAAAATCCAAGATATTCACGCCAATTTTCTCGCAAACTCACTGCCATTACCTGTGGTCGTACTGGACAAAGACGACAATATCGTTTACACCAATGAAGCCGCCATACAATATTTCGCACGGCCGGTCGACGAGCTTGAGACCAAGAACCTCTACACCGCTCTCGATATGGCGTTTTCCGACGATCAAACCTTACACAGCTGGCTACAAACTGTTCGGCGATCGAGCGTGACTGCCAGTATGCGCTGGGAGCGCGTCCGGATTGGTCTGCCAGGCCAAAAAGACACAAAACAGTTCGACCTCGCCGCACATTTCAACAGTGACAACCCTATGGGCTACGAAACGCTCCTCATACTTTTTGACCACACTGAGGTCTACAGCCAAGACGACCAGGCAATGAGCTTTGTAGCGCTGACCGTCCACGAGCTACGCACACCTCTAACGCTTCTTCGCGGATATATAGAGGTATTCGATGAAGAGCTTGGACCCAGCCTAAGTGCCGAATTGAAAGATTTTATGAAAAAATGGATGCCAGTGCTCAGCAGCTCGCCGCATTCGTCGACAACATCTTAAACGTTGCCAAAATAGAGGACAACCAGCTCACACTCCAGCTCAAAGAAGAGAAATGGGAAGACGTCCTCCGTTCCGTCATAAATGATTTGCGGCTTCGAGCTGGCGTGCGCGGTGTCACCATCAAAGCCACCGTCGCCCGAGACCTACCAAGCGTTGGCGTCGACCGATACAGCATTTATGAAGTCGTCGCCAACCTGCTCGACAATGCAATCAAATATTCCAAAGGTACCAAAGAAGTTCACCTTAACGCCACCCTCAATGCCGCCGGTATGGTCGAAACCAGTGTCAAAGACTTCGGCCTTGGCATAGACACAACTATCTTGCCACACATTTTCGAAAAATTTTACCGAAATCATCGCAACCGCGCCCAGATAGGCGGCACTGGGCTCGGCCTATACCTTAGCCATGCCATTGTTCAGGCACACGGCGGCCAAATATCGGTCAGCAGCAAGGTAGACGAGGGTAGTACCTTCACGTTTACCGTCTTGCCGTACGCTACACTTGCAGAGTCAGGCAAAACAGGCAATACTAATGGCATAACCCGGGGAGCCCACGGCTGGATTAAAAACCACTCACTCTACCGGGACTAAGATAGGAACCTATGGAACCAGACACCACCCCACAACCACCCAAGCTCAAAAAAATTCTCTGCATAGAGGACGAATTTTTCATCAGCGAGCTCTATGCGCGCGCACTGACGAAGGCTGGCTACGAAGTCGATATCCAGCTCGACGGTCAAAAAGGACTCGCTGCTGCCCAAACAGACACCTATGACATCATCCTCCTCGACCTCATGGTGCCAAACATAACTGGCATAGAGGTGCTACGGACACTTCGAGACCCACGTGAAACTCCTAAGATGCACGCTCGTATCATCATCACGACCAACCTCGAACAGCGTGACGACGTCCGCGCCGATATAGAACATCAGGCGGACGGCTACCTCGTGAAAGCCGAAATCACGCCCCGCCAGTTAGTCGAATTCCTGAGAAAGCTCGAATCAGAGAAGTAGGCTAGGGGGTAGACGCTGGACGGTAGAGGCACGAAAGCCCGCACCGCGTACAGCCTTCGTATATCTTGCACGAGTTTCGCACTCTCACGCTCTTAAAGCATTTTCTCCTCGAAGCACGGAACGAGCCGTACTAAAGTACGGTGAAGAGAGTACTGGAGAGGAAAAAAACTCTGTGCAGGAGTTTGGAGAAGACAGCGGTGCGGCCAGCTTCTGCTGGACGGCAGGCTGGCTGGTGCGAAACTCGTGTCTTGTTGGCAAAACTACACTATGCACCGCTCAAGCACAAGCGTATAGTATGTAGTCCAGCCATGTGAGGACTTTTGGCTACCAGCTAGATTTACCCCACAGACTTATATACAGGCAAGCATACTTCGGTCACTGTGCGCCTTTACGCCATACCAGATTCCTTAGTCGGGCAGGGGTAGACGGTCTCCTCGCCACAGGCATCTCATAAAACCTCCAAATCCGCCGCTAGAGCTCTCTCTGGCGTTTTTGTCGTCTCGACATCTTATCTCTTATCTCATAACTCTTAACTCTCATACTGGAGACACCCATGACCCAAACTATCAATCAAACAGTCAACGTCAATGCCATCTACTTTTCCGGCAGCGACATGAAAACCTTCCCGCGCGAAATCGAACTAGAGGGCAGGGCGGTCAAGTTCGCCGACGGCCTGCGTTACCTCGTCCAACGCGGCCAAGAAGCCTTGCAGCTCTTTGATATGCGCAGTGAAGACGGCCTCGTCTACCGGCTCAGCCGGAAAGGCGACAGCTGGACGCTCCTCGGCACCAAGGGGGCGACGGTATGAAAACACGCCAATACCTCCATGAAGACCTCGCGCAAATCCGCCGCTATTTCCCAGGGGCCCGTGCCGTCACGCTGAAAACACCCTTTGACGTCACCATAGCACCCAGGCTCACGCCCCGTAGAATATTGGTAGTGCCGCAATGGCGAGAAATCACAAACCCCTGGGTGAGTCTACTTGGCAGACAGTAGCAGCGAGCTACCGTTATTGCGCGGATTATTGACCGCCGTACCCACTTCGTACATTTCAAATCTACCGTCTTCAGACGGGCACAGCAGCCTCTCTATCGCATTCTGGGAGCCACTAGCCACGTCAAGCCACGCAGCTTCGTCCGTTCGGTGCAGCACAATGGGCATTCTGTCATGGATACATTTTGTTTCTTCGTTGGCGGCGCTCGTCATGATGGAATACGTCCGCAGTCGCTGGCCTTCGTCGTTTTGCCAGTCCTCCCATATGCCAGCAAAGGCATACAGCGCGTCATCCTTGGGGCGTATGCAGTAGGGAATCTTGCCGTCTTTCGTAAGTTTCCATTCGTAAAATCCAGTTGCCGGTATAAGACAACGCTGAGCGAAAACTGTCTTGCGCCAGAAGCCGCCGAACGCGTTCTCGGCTCTGGTGTTTATGAGCACTCTTGTCTTATCCTTGCCGAAAAATCGATGAATACCCCACACCATCAACTCAATGGCTCGAGTTCCATCACTTTCAAGCGTAATAGCTGGCATAAGCTGGCCAGGTGAGACATTGTAGCTAGGACTCACCTTCACCTGCCGAGCAGGGGCGCCAAAACGACGCGAGATATCTTCTGCCGAGGCGTCTAGTGTATATCGTCCGCACATAATTAAATTGTACACGAGTTTCGTGCTGGCCAGCTGTGCTAATAACCAGCACGGAACTCATAACTAGGAGCATGCAATGAAAGCAAAAATCAACCAAGAAGTAAGCGTCGTCAGTTACTACAGCGCCCGCCATAAACGTTTCACTCCATATCTGCTGCATTGGCAGAATAATGACTACCTATTGGCTAAAGTCGACTACTATCACACCTTTCTTGAGGGCAGAGAACGTCAGCATATATTTGAACTCACAGACAAGGCAGAGACCATGTGGTTTCGCCTGCGGCTGGACAGCTCAAATCTGCACTGGGTTCTGAGGTAACACATGACGGACTTGCCGATTAACACTGCCAAACCCCTCACCATGCACATAGATCTCAATTCCTGCTACGCCATCATAGAGCAACAGGCAAACAGACTAATCCGGCATAAACCAGTTGGCGTGGCGGCATATGACAGCCCAGGAGGTTTCATAATAGCCTCATCGTACGAAGCTCGGCGGCAGGGTATAAAACTCATGCGCATCCGGGACGCCAAAAGCTGGACCCGAACATCGTCATCCTCACGCCCGACCCAGAGAAATATTTCGACGCCCACAGGCGCTTCAAAAAGGTACTAGAGCGGTACACAAACAAGGTTGTGCCAAAATCTATAGATGAATTTGTTGTGGAATTCAGCGGCTCTCTGGCGCTGCAAAACGGCCAGCCCTTAGCAGACGTCGGGCGCGCCATCAAACGCGACATACACGACGAACTGGGCGAATACGTTACAGTAAACATAGGCATAGGCCCAAATCGGTTCCTGGCAAAAATTGCCGCCAGCCTCGACAAACCAAACGGGCTAGACACCATACGTTACGTCGACATCCACAATATATACGGCCAGCTAGGTCTTATGGATCTACCCGGCATCAACCACCGCTACGCAGCTCGGCTCAACCTAGCGGGCATATACACACCGCTAGACTTTCTGGAGGCGCCTATGGTAAAGCTCAAAAAGAGGTTTTTAAAAGCATAGCTGGCTACTACTGGTATTTACGCCTACGCGGATACGAAATAGATGCCGAACAGTTTCGCACGCGTAGTTTTGGCAATGATTACGCTGTAGGCGACAAAACTGCAGACCCAGAAAAAATTGCAAAGCTCATAATGAAACTTTGCGAAAAGACTGGGCGACGGCTACGGCAGCACGGCTACCAAGCGAATGGCATATTTTTAGGCCTGGGCTTCGAAAACCACAGCTGGTGGGGTAAAAGTCGTCGCTTACCAGCAGCAGCGTACTCCACCCAGGAACTGTACCTAAATATCATGCGCCTTTTAGGTTGGTAGAAATCCCCGCCCGAGTCATCCACCTAAACATTGCCGCATTCGACGTGCAGCCCGTCACACCGCTACAGCTAGGCCTGTTCGACGGTACTAGGCTGAACACTCGCTCGCTCGCCAGAGCAACAGACACCCTAAATGACCGCTACGGCGAGTACACCGTTGTACCCGCCACCATGGCAAACATGCAGGATGTCATCATCAAACGAGTCCCTTTCGGCAGCGTAAGGGACATATAAAACTGCCCGGCACCCGAACTTCTCAGTAGCGCTCGGAAACCCGCACAGTTACATGCTCAGCCCCACTACACCAGCAACTGGACCGTATTACCCATAGTACAAGCAATGAACCGCTCCTACTAGGCAGCGACTACCCTCTCATGACAGGCGTGAAGTACGAATTGATGAGCAACTTCTCGCGATGCAGCAGAACTTAGAGTGCGGGAAGGGCAAGCCGGTTTAGTTGATGGGAATAGAACTTCTCGGGCTTCTCGCAATTCGTCTCGCCAGGGGTTACCAGTCGAGCTCCATCTGTCAGATTGAAAGGTAACAGCACTTGCACCAAGAGTGTGCGCAATCTGCATGAACGAATCAGATTCTTGAATAGCGGGTGAAACCTCAAAATTAGACCGTTCGGTAGTACTCTGTGCGATCGTTCTTCTGCGAGATCTACAGCCTCTTTGATACATTGGGTCGCAACAGAACCCCTATATTTAGAACATTCTACGCCTGTGAATAAAAAATGATCTGGTCTTATTTGCACAGAACCAAGCTGCTCAAGTGACTGCAAGGGCATAACAATACTCCTTTATGTTTTCATTATAAATGAAATATAGTGAATCAAAACAGTGAGTGGCCATAAATATGTGACATTAATCATAACCATGTGATGTCTGTTATAATCCGAGCACATGGCAAATGCATTTCGATTTGAGGAAATTGGCTTGGAAACTCGTGACAGGCGGGTGTATGAGGCGCTCGTTGCTAGCCCGCAGAGCAGTTTGCGGAAGATTGCAGCCGATACGGGTATAAACCGCGGCAGCGTGTACGAAAGTATGAAAAAGCTGGCAGAGCAGGGACTTGTGGGCTCTATAGAGGTCGGCAAGCAACGCCGCTACACCGCTAGTAACCCAGAGGTCATAATTGAGCTCCTCAAGGAGCGGCAGGAGCAAGCCGCTGCCGCCGAAATGCTCGCCAAATCTTACATCGCAAATCTCCCTCGGCCAGATCAAGCAGCAATAGAAGCAGCATCATTCGCTACATTCTACGAAGACCATGAGGGTGTCGCCGCCATATTACGCGATGTCCTTGCCACCTGCCGCGAGCAGGATGCTCAAGCCTACCGCGTCATTTCAACCAAACGTGTTCGACAGTATCTGTACCATAACTTTCCCAACTTCACCCAACGCCGCATAGCCGAAGGTATCAGCGTGCGCGTCATCGGCGTCGGAAGCGGTGGCAGCACCGATGAACTCAGCGAGCGCAGAGAGCTACCAGCCACACGGGGCGAAGCGCCAAACTGCTACACGCTAATCTTCGGTGACAAAACTGCCCTAATAACCATGAACGACGCCAATGTTTTATCTGCTATAGTCATCAATAACCCCGGTGTCACGCACCTCCAAAAAGAACTTTTCGACCACCTATGGCAGACCCTGTAGCATGCCCAAACACCACAGCTTCCCGAAATACCTCATGTGTGGTGTTTGGCTATACATTTAGCAGACACATCAGGTTGCATTAAGCAGAAATTTGGCAAGTATCATTTGGCCATTATTCCCGCAGCATGGTGACAGGTGACACGATAAAGGCTAATCTATCCTCATGAATGTTTTCGATTCACTTCTAGCCAAACACTCCCTCATCTCCGACCAGGTCAGTAAGCAGCAGGTTGAGGTCATTTTGCGCGAGCTAACGCGCGTGCTTGATGGTGGAGTAGAAGGAGCAGTCGTCGAGTTTGGTTGCTACATCGGCACGACCAGCCTCTTTATCCGTCGCTTGCTCGATGCGCGAGGACAGTCCGCATACATACCGTTCCACGTGTATGATTCATTTGAAGGTTTACCGACCAAATCCACCTGGGACGCTTCGATAACAGGGGAACAGTTCACCGCGGGCGAACTGGCAGTTAGTAAAAAACAGTTTCTCCGTGAGTTCCAGAAAGCCCACTTGCAGCCACCCATTGTTCACAAAGGCTGGTTCAAAGACCTTAGTCCTACCGACATTCCGGACAAGATTGCCTTTGCATTTCTAGATGGCGATTTCTACGAAAGCATTCGAGATTCACTGCGACTAGTCGTGCCACACATGGCTCACGGTAGTACCATCATTATCGATGATTATTCCCGAGAAGCACTACCGGGTGCAGCCAAAGCAACCCACGAATATTTCTCCACAGCCGAAATAACGGTTGTGCATAATCTGGGAGTTATCCACCTATGAAACTGCACCTCGTCACCATCGGGAAGCCAAAGCTAGACTATGCCAAATCAGGCTGGGATGAGTATCTCGCCCGCCTGCAAAAACTACACCAGGTGCGTACAACGCATTTGGCCGATAAATACGCCGACGACGTAAAGCACATCCTGGGTGAAATACGAGGCACAATAACAGTGGTGCTTGAAATAAACGGGGTGGAATACACCAGCGAAAAACTGGCCGATTTTTTGCGTGCCCGTGAGCTTGAAAGCAGGGAAGTCAGCTTCATCATCGGGGGACCAAATGGTTTGCCACAAGCAGTACGCGACACCGCAGACTACCAGTGGTCACTTGGCCGCCTGACACTTCCGCACGATCTCGCTATGGTCGTCACGGCCGAAGCCCTCTACCGCGCCAGCACCATCAACGCCGGGCTGCCATACCACAAGTAACCATAAGCAATAGTTTGTATATTACCTATTTGCTTTATTACATTTTAGTGTTATTATATATTTAGGTAAGGTCTACCCACTTAGCAAGAGCCATTTTTATAACACAATATTACATTATGCAACCAACACCAGAAAAAACTGTAGCAAACCTCAACGAATATTACGGCAAACGCCCCCCAATTTCATTGCCAAAAGGTGTGATTGAGCTGGAAACTATTCCTACCCTTACGCCCGAGCAAGACGAAGTTGTAAATACGGGCGTTTCACTCGTAGAACGTAAAGTTAACAGTATCTTGGGCAGCAACAACTTGTTGACCAGACCTAACCTAGCGATGCCCACTATCCAGTTTGTAGATGCAGACTTAGACTATCCTCATTGGGCAGGGTACTTTGATTCGGATAAAAACACTATTACAATCGTCACGGGGCAGATACCCAGCGGATCGCGCGGCCAGACTAAAGTATTTATTCATGAATACCTCCACTTTTTATCACACAATGGGCGCAACTATGACGAGGCTGTACGCGCTGATTCGCCTATTGCTCAACAAAACAACGTCGGTTTTCGCAGACATTTCGGACTTGATATACGAAAAGGCAAAGAAAACCAATTAACAAGCAGCTACTTCCTGGCATTCAACGAGGCCGTAACGGAACAGCTTGCTATAGACATTTTCCTGGTGTGCATGAAACCTACGAAGACTATCGCGACCTATTGAATCAGGTAATTAACGACGCAGTTACTCTCGAGCTAGGCACGTATGACACTAGTGGCATACTCCGGCCATTGTCGGCTGAGCAGGTTAAAGATTATATTTATCTCTGCTTTTTCAAGGGGATTTGACTGGTTTCACGGAATTGCTACAAACTGTCTACGAAAAATACGGGCTATCTGAGCAACAATTTGGACTGATGACAGATAGAAAAGATCTGCCAACAATAGTGGAAAAGAATTATCAGCATCCGACCCGCAAGGGCCACCACCTACGCCAGCAAAAGTAGCCATTGCTGTTCAGCAACGTCTCGATGCCAAGACACCAGCAGACTACACTACGGACATCCTTGATGATCAAGACCTATTTGGTAATGAATACGACACATTTATCAGCGAAAACGGTATTACAATCATAGATAGTATTGAGATAGGGGGGCGGAAGTATGACATTGACACAAATGGACACTTTATCTACCACAATGAAGATGCAGAGGCAGTACTAACATATATCAAAGATACTTTCGACGAGCTGACGAACAGGCTCCAAACAGGAGAGATTGACGTAGTAAAGCTTACAGAAGCCATAGATTATCTGCTATTTGAAAAATATAAGGTATCTATGCTATCCGATGGTTTCCGAGATTTCTACATATACAAACACCGAAAAATACATGAACTAACATCAGCAACAGTGGGTTGAACTCTTGTAAATCACGAAATGTGATTAATAGGTATGATGATATTTGGTTTGATCTATGGTGGGGGCTGTCTGCATCACGCAATGCGTTCGGCTCAGCCTGAAAAAATCAGGTAAGAAGCCCGTCCTTAGGGCTTAGCTTGTTAAAAGTCAGCAAATAGTTGAGCGAAATGGTCCCAACCCTATGGTGATAGTCCGGTATTGATCGATGTCGCTATTAGCCGTAAGCATTTTTGTGATAATCTTTACAATATGAATATAAACTTCCGTCCAAATATGGCAAATTACAAAGCCAGACGACAAAAGTTTGGTATAGGCTCACTCCTATTCTTAATGTTGTTTGGAGCAATCTTTACTGGGGTGGGTGTATTTGCGCTCATATCAAACAAAGTAGACCCTAGCTGGACAAGAGTTACGGGCGAGGTTGTTGATTCTTCAAGCCATAGGAACGACGGCTCTACAACTTACTCACCGATTGTACAATACGAGGTGAACGGTCAATCGTATAGAGTAGCTAGTAGTATAAGCTCATCATCATATCCACGCATAGGCGAAAAAAGAGAGATTGCATATAACCCTGTTCGTCCAGACCAATCAAAAGTGGTGCAGAGTGCCAGTACCCAGTGGATCATATATTTGTTCCCTATGGTTGGTGTAGCTTGTCTGGCTATAGCTCCGTATGCCTTTATTCGTTCCGCTAGGCGTAGTAACAACATCAACCAGCTTATGCAAAGCGGCCAGAAGCTACAAGGCATCTTAGTAGATATACGACCTGATGGCAGCAACAATAATAGTGGTTACAAGATTGTTGTTGCGGCTACCGACCCAAGTGGTGCGGTACAGAATTATACTAGCGATTCGTTAACGGGGATTGGAGGATTAGCTGTGGCTGATTTTCGCAATACCCCGATTCCAATAGATGTGTATATAGACCCTCTACGTCCTCAAGACTACTATGTGGATGTTGCCGATATACCTAATCTTACCCCTCAAAGAATAGGAGAGCTCATCAAATCTGCAACGCAAAATAAGCAGGTCACTCCACTTGCGCACAGAGGACCCTCAACGCCACCTATAAACCCTACACCTCCACCTTCTCAAACTTAGTCAAAGAAACCAGACCTCATGTATCAGAGCACTGTTCTAGCATGCTCGAATTGGTAATTAGTCACGATAGACCACGAGCTTTCTCGGAGCGAGCTCCTGCGAGAGCTAGCTTGTTATCGCACTCCCCATTCGCTTCGCTCGTTCTTCGGAGTTCACCTCGGCCTGAAGAAACCAAGTGGAACCTCATCTGTGAGGAGGTAATTCAATGGAAACGAATGCGCTGTAAACGACTTTAGTCGTTGGAATTACCTGCAGCAACAGATACGTACTAATCATGATAGAAAGATAAGTCAAAAACTACTATAGTTTAAGGTATGAATTGCCCGATATGTAATAGATCCCTTAACCCCATAGCAGACGACAGTTTTATATGCCCTAATGATGACGGAGTGTTAATAATCAGTAGCCATCTACTTGATAAGGACATACAGCTTGAAAGCAAAGTTGAAGTTATGGAGACGGACACTTCCGCGCCAATACCTAAACGGGATAGCGAACTTGTTTGCCCGCACTGTGGCGCAATAATGAACCGCGTAGACTATAACTCGACCGGCATTATTATTGATAGTTGTATAAAGTGTCATTACCGCTGGCTTGACAGGGGCGAATTTGGAAAAATAATTGAGTTCAAACCACGGATTAACCCAGATGATTTACTTTTCTTACTCGACCTAAAACTGAAAACAGAAGCCATAGTCACAAAAGGTAGCGATGACCCAAACCCTGAAGTGCCACTTTCATCGGGCGTCTTAGGCGGGTTGATACGGGGAAACATGGCAGGCGATAGCCGTAGAACGCTAAGTTATCTGGCGGGTGCAGGAATATCCGGACTTATCATTGGAATTATTAAGTCAAGGTTCATACGAGTGCTTGCACCTTTTATAATCATAGGTTTCATAATCCTGGGCTATTTAATTATGAAGCAAATGCAGCTTATTGATTGGGCGCCAATACGACACTCGATTTCAAGCCGTGAATGACTTCCTTCGGCAGTACGAACTAAAAAACCTAAATTTGGGGTTTTGGTTAATACTACCGAACTTTGATTGAAGCTGTTATTTTCCTAATGTCGTCTTGATAGGGGTCTAGGCCAAACTTAGCGAGCGATTGTTGTGCACCACTCGGGCTAGATAAATCTGTACCCGACAGGTCTTGGCTAAACGTGACAATGCTGGTTTGATTATTGTAGAGAATACCGGCAACGTAAACGCCAGCTGGCGTATTCTGTCCGAGCGGTAGGTTGCAAACAGAAATCTTTTGGTCAAGATTATCGTTTTGGACATCAAAGACCTTAGTGTAACTACCACAATTCTTTACTCGGCTATACCAGCTCTCATCACCATTTGCTATGGATAGAGTAAGCGGAAACTTACCACCTTTCGAAACCTTGGACACTAATTGGGTGTTACCTGCGCTTATTGTCTTTGTGCTGTGCTTAGTATAGAAGTTCAATCTGTAGTGAATGCCCTTGGAGTTGACATATTCAATTGTCTTAAACTGGCTTAGAGGAATGATGTTTGTAGCTACAAGAACTGCAAGAATACCACCCAGAGCCACAAAACCCACCACAGCTTTAGTAATCAGCTTCGTAGGGTTAAAGTCAAGTAATTTATTCTTTGGTTCGTTATACCCCATTTGACTTGCCGACATACCCACTTGCATTTGACCATTAGAAGGTGCTCTAAAGCCGGGGTGTATAGGTTGTGAAGGTGTTGGTTGACTAGGTTGGGCGGGCTCTAAGCTAACAACCGTAGGTTGTAGGGGCTGCGGGGTTTGTTGCTGCTGAGCTTGTAGCTCCTCCACAAAGGCTGGTGAGGGGTGAATTTCTTTCTGACCACTTGGTACCGCGGTTAGCGGAATAGGAGTAGTGAGGTTAATATCTGTGAGTTTAGTGTTTTCATCATCTTGCATATTTGTTCTTTCGATATCATGAACTACTAAAAAAACTATAGCCCCATACTTATAGAAAATCAACGATGCCCGCTGTTCGTATTGTAGGGCTTGGTGTACGATTTTAGTTGATACGCAAATTACAAGTTAGGGCTACTTAATCCATAGACGAGCTGAAGGACGAATATGCCAGCTACTTTTAAGAAGTGCCGGTTCAAAATGCTGCTATGGCGATTGAGGGGATGAGGTTACAATCACTCGCTGGAGTAACGACGACGCTGAATTTGCGGATACTGGCATTTGCTTTGCAATTTATTTGTGACCCAAGGAGAATACTTTGTATATTCTTGCGGCGTGCTCGGAGCTTTGGCTCCTAACGCGCACCCTCGATTAGCGAACTCCCCATTCGCTTCGCTCGTTCTTCAGAGTTCGCCTCAGCCTGAAGGAACCAAGTAAAAAGCCCAGCCTTATGGCTGAGCTTTTTACTTGGTGACCCTGATAGAGGCGAACTGGAACCTTATCTGTGAGGAGATACTGCGTTGGGTAGAGTTACTCAAGGGAGTACAGTGGTCATTACCTCTCCCTGCGTAGTTGTGAACCTATGGCTTATCTAGTTGGATTATCAGGTGTGCTTTGTATTATTATGAAGTGAGCAAGTGGTTGGGCGAAATTGTCCAGTCCCTATACATATATTATACAATATCGAGCTTTGGCTACTTATTATGCAATCTTATTAAAACACTAGCAAATCATTAAGCTCTGTGGTAAAGTAGTGCCTAGGAGCTATGACGCAGCCGACACTGCTGAGCTAGGAGAAGAACGCCGTAAGGTTATTAGAACTCCTCGGACATGCCCGTTACAGCATATTCCTTTCGCAGGTACAAAGGTTGCAATAGCAATAGAGCAACAAAGCAAGGTGGCACCGTGACTTTATCACCCTTGCAGTAGAACTGAATAATCAGCTTTACTGTAAGGGTATTTTTATATTTGCGGAAAGGAGCAGTATGAAACATCTATCAGCAACAGAGTTAACCGAGAAAGCAGGAGAGGCTGTCGTAGTAGATGGTTGGCTCCAAACAGTTCGTGACCAAGGCAGTATTGTCTTTTAATTATCCGTAATAATCAGGGCAGCTTTCAATCAGTTGTTCTCAAAAGCTCCCTGCCTACGAAGCCAGTAAGAGCCTGACGATCGAGTCAGTGATTAAAGTAAATGGCACGGCAAAACTAGAAAAGAACGCACCACACGGCGTTGAAATAATGGTTGATAATTTGGAAGTGCTCTCGCTAGCAGACCCAGAATTACCTATACCCGTATCTGAGAATGCTGAAAACGAAGCGGAACAGCAGAAGCGTCTTGACTGGCGTTGGCTTGACCTACGAAGAACTGACAAACGACTTATCTTTGAAGCGTGGACGACTATGGAGCAAGCTGCCCGTCAATACTGGACTGAAAATGGGTACATGGAGATACACTCTCCTAAGCTCATGAGCATACCTAGTGAGGGTGCTGCGGAACTGTTTGAGGTGAAGTATTTTGAACGTACCGCTTATCTTGCTCAATCACCGCAGTTATACAAGCAAATGGCTATGGCTTCGGGCTTCGAACGTATCTTTGAAACTGGTCCTGTTTTTCGGGCGAACCCATCTTTTACCTCTCGACATGATACCGAATTCACAGGATATGACATGGAGCTGTCTTTTGTAGAGTCACACCAAGACGTTATTGCGGAAGAAGAAAAGTGGCTGGTTGCTATGATTGGAGCTGTCAAGGAGAAGCACGGTGAAGCGATTCTTAAAGCGTATAACCGAGAAATCGTAGTTCCGACTATACCTTTTCCGCAGGTCACTATGAAACAAGCTAAAGAGTTACTGGCTCCATTTAAGATTGAGTCAGACAAAGTAGACGACCTTAACCCAGAAGAAGAACGTAAATTATCAGAGCTTATAAAAGAGCAGCACGGTCACGAGTTTGTATTTGTAACTGAATATCCTGTCACGGCACGACCTTTCTACCACATGCGTCTAGAGAGTGATGAGACTCTGACCAAGAGCTTTGACTTGCTTTGGAACGGAATTGAAGTAACCACAGGTGCACAGCGTGAACACCGTTACGAGAAATTGCTGGAACAAGCCAAGGAAAAAGGACTACACAGAGAGCCCCTAGAGTTTTACTTTAACTTCTTTAGGTATGGCTGTCCTCCACATGGCGGTCTCGGATTAAGCCCTAGCAGACTACTAATGAAACTGCTGGACGTTTCAAACGTAAGAGAAGTTACCTACCTCTATCGTGGTCCGAAACGACTCGACCCCTGATTAGAGACGGTGCCAAACCCGTTTTTAGTACAATAGATAGAGAGATGTATAACAAAAACTACCCAAATCTAAAGCCTTGGAAGTCAGGACAATCTGGTAACCCTGCTGGACGCAAGCAGGGTTCTAAGAATATATCTACGATAGTCCGTAAACTACTAGAGCAGAATGCAGGAGCCAACCTACTATTCAGTACCCACTTAACTGACCTAGCTAAAGGACAGCCCACCTCTTACGCACAGGCAATGGTACTGGCTATGATTAAGAAGGCTCTTGAGGGCGACGTACGAGCCGTCAGATGGCTTGCTGAACATCAGGACAGAAGTTACATCATGGAAGACAAAACAGGCTTCTTCGACAGACCTAAGTTAGTTATCGAAGTTGTGAAATCAAACAAACAGCAGTGAGTTAGCAGTGAAACCGTTCACTTATTCGCAACAAGAAAGACAGTGTTACCGTACACATTATTTTTTTTCGCCGATATATGTTTGTGTTAACCGCAAAAATAAGCACTAAAGTATTGACAAACTGCTTCTGCTTGCGTATAATTAAAGATGGAACGTTGCACACCAGATTGTTTTAAGTAGTAGACTTGAAGCCGTCTGACCTGCAACGTTCTTTTGATTACAGGTCACACACAGGTTTACGGCATTCTCAGTGGGGGTTCGGTAATAAACCGTTCTCGTGGTTCAAGAAAGAACCAAGGTGGCACATTCCTATGAACCACAGCTCATTATTAGCGTTAAAGAAATGCGTAAGCTCTTAGGAGCGGACGGTAACGGCATGACAGATGACCAAATAGAACTTCTTATACTCACCCTGACCGAGAGTAGTAGTATGATGTTGAATCAAAAAGTGGTTCCAAAAAAATAGCGGGTACAGTAGAATAAAAGTATGGATACCAGCTACCAAGTAACACGCTTTGCACTAGCCTATATTAGGATTTCCGACAGGAAGCAGATTGACGGTGAAAGCCCCGAAACACAGCGTAAAGTAATACAAAAATATGCCGATGAGAATCATATTATAATTACCGACTGGTTCTTTGACGAAGCCCGTTCTGGCAAAAATGCCGAACGTACCGAACTGCAAAACCTACTGAAACTTGCGGTTAAAAATGCCAAGAAGATTGACTTGGTTTTGGTATACAAGCTAAATCGTGGCTCAAGGGACGTTATGTCCTATTACTCGCAGGTAAAGGGTGTACTGGCAAGTAAGGGTATCGGCATACGGTCAGCAAGTGAACCTATGGTGGACGATACCCCGATAGGTCGTTTCTTGGAAGGTATGATTGTCTTAAACGGTCAGCTTGATAACGAAGTCAAAGGTTCAAATACAACAGACAATATGCGTTCATTGGCTATGCAGGGGTACTGGCAACATGGTCCAATCCTCGGTTACCAGAAACATACGATAATGAATGATGTTGGTAAGCCTCGTCCCACTATCAAGCCTGACGCAACAGCTCCACTTATTAAGAAACTCCTCGAACAATATAGTGAAGCAGATATTAACCCAGCACAGCTACATCGCTATGCACATGAGCTAGGTGTTAAAACAAAACCCTACACAAAAAAAGACGGCACCAGAGTACCGCCAAAGCTAATTGGCAAGAATGGGGTCTATCAGATATTAAAGCGTCCAGAGTATGCTGGCTATGTTCATGATAAGTTCACGAACTATGAGCTAGTCGAGGGGAAACACGAAGCTATTATCAGTAAAGAGCTGTACTGGCACAATCAGAAGCTCCTGAATAAAAAAGCTAAGGTCAAAGAAACTTATTCCAAACACAATCCAACATATCCACTCAAAGAAGTTCTACTGTGCGTAGGCTGCAATCTACCGCTATATGGCTCCGCACCGTTATCTGGTGGTAAGAAGAATAGTTCTCCTCGGTACCACTGTTACAGACCCAAGTGCCCCAAAACAGTTACAAAGCGTTCTCTAGGCATTGGAGAAGCTCATAAGGCGTGGATAGACATGCTACGCAACGTACAACCCACAGAGGGCTTCCTAAGAGGTTACAAAGAGATTCTGATACGCCAAGCAGCCAAAGAGAATGGACGTATTAACGATCAAGTGAAAGCACAGCGTGAAGTGCTAGACGATATTGCTGATACACGTTTAAACGCCATCGAGGACAGGCTGCTTGAAAAAGATGACAAGCGTAAGCAGGAGCTATCAGACTTGATAGAGCGATTAGATGTGAGAAAGTTGGACGCTAAAGATAAATTAGACGAGCTAGAAGACCAGCAGACGGTGCAAGAAGCCAAGATTACTTATGCTATAAACCACATGCACGATATTGCCAAACAATGGATTGACGCAGACTACGACCTACGGGTACGGTTCCAAACTATGCTGTTTCCAGAGGGTACAACCTTTGATATGGAAACCATGCACTTTGGAACCGATAAAATTAGTCCACTTTACAGATACATAGCCAATAAAAAAGACCTTTCAGAACCTGAAAAGTCTCTTTTGGTGACCCCAAGGAGAATCGAACTCCTATTTCCGGGATGAGAACCCGATTTCCTAACCGTTAGAAGATGGGGCCAGGTGGCGCAGACGTGCACCAATTTTCAATTAACTGTTCTCAATTTTCAAATTGGCTTCAACAGGTTACCATATCTGGCAGTTTTCGTCCATATCTCGCTGGACATGCACCTTGCATTTTACAGGGAAAAAACAGATACTTATACGTAAGCAGTTTATGAAACAATATCTGATTCTCGGTGGTGGGGTTGTAGTGGTCGCCTTGCTTGGAGCAATTGGCTGGGTGCTCGCAATAAAACGAAAGGGCAGTGGGGCCGCAGTCACCGGAAAACTGGCGACTTCGCTGAAAGATGAAAAAGCCAAGTCAGACATTATCCTTGGCGCTATACAAGACGGCGTTGTACTCATCGACGACCAGCAGGTTATCCGACACTTCAATCAAGGCGCTACCAATATCACCGGGTGGACAAAGCAAGAAGCCGAAGGTCTCGATTGGCAATCTGTCTTTAAATTTACCAACACCAAGGGCGAAACGACTCCAGCCGAGCAAACACCACTCGCCAAAGCATTTTCAAGCGGCCTATCAGTACGAGACAACACCATCAGCCTGAGTACAAAAGCTATGACGACCGTTGCAACCAACTTTAGCGTTTCGCCGCTGGTCAACGCCGCCAAGCGCACAACAGGTATGGTTGCGGCGTTTCGTGACGTTAGCGAAGAGCGCGCCGAAGAAAGTCAACGGGCCGAGTTCATCAGCACTGCCAGCCATGAAATGCGTACACCAGTCGCTGCCATAGAGGGCTACCTCAGCCTGGCACTAAACGAGAAGGTTGCAACCATCGACAATCGCGCCCGCGACTACCTCGAAAA
Source organism: Candidatus Saccharimonadota bacterium (assembly GCA_016699935.1). Taxonomy (GTDB): domain Bacteria; phylum Patescibacteriota; class Saccharimonadia; order Saccharimonadales; family UBA4665; genus JAGXIT01. The sequence continues at coordinate 823,654 of CP064992.1, read as the reverse complement.
AGCTCATAGCAGTACGAAGCATCTCGGCCAGTTATTCCAAGATCTCCTCACGAGCGCCAAAGCCGAAGACGGCCGCCTGACCAACCACCCGAAAGTAATCGAAATGGGTGCCTTCCTTGAACAGCTTGCTCAAGATCTTAGGTTCTCGGCTGAAAAAAAGGGTCTTTTTATGGAGTTCCTCTTCGGCAATTCACAGATCAAAGACGCCAGCGGCAACAATGGTGAAGTACGTGATATGAACAAAGTCGTACGGCCACTGTACTACGTGCAGGTTGACCCAGACCGCATGCGAGAGGTTATTACGAACATTTTCGATAACGGTTGCAAATACACCGAAGAAGGCAAGGTGAGTTTAGGGCTAACCGGTAACGATGGCGTTGTGCAGGTATATATCCGGGATACCGGTGCTGGCATCCCGCCAGAAGACATCCCCCACTTATTTCAAAAATTTTACCGCGTCGACAATAGCGCCACTCGCACTATCGGCGGAACCGGTCTTGGTCTCTTCATCTGCCGTAAGATTGTGGAACTGTACCAGGGTCGGATATGGGTCGAGAGCGAGCTGAACAAAGGCAGTACGTTTTACATTAATATCCCTCGATTGACCTCTCAAAAAGCCGAGGAGCAAATGGCGGCTGAAGCAGCAAGTCCACTTGGAGCAACGACCATTACATCATCAGCCCCAACAGCAGTATCGACAACGGCATCAGCATGATATACTTTCACATATAAACATAAGTGTTTTCACGCATAAAGGCGGCTAACGTGGCAAAACTACTTCTCGTCGAAGACGACAACAACCTCAGGGAAATCTATCAGGCGCGGCTCAGCGCCGAGGGCTATGATATTGTAGCCGCGCAGAACGGCGAAGAAGCCCTATCTGTTGCAAAGCAACACCGACCCGACCTCATCATTTCCGATGTGATGATGCCACGCATCAGCGGCTTCGAGATGCTCGATATCTTGCGTACTACTCCAGAACTCGCAAATACGAAGGTTATTATGCTCACAGCCCTTGGACAAGCTGAAGACCAAGCGCGCGCCGACAAACTGGGAGCCGATAAATACCTCGTGAAATCTCAGGTAACCCTAGAGGACATCGTGAACTGCGCTCGTGATTTGCTGAATGGTACAACGGTGGTTACTCCTAATCCAGACCAAACAACCACTGCGACAGCATCAGCTACCGCAACGGCTGTTTCCGCTACTGCCGGTATGTCTACGGCTTCTCCAACCGTAGATCAACCAATCGCACCAGTTAGCACACAAGACGCTGACCCAAACCCCATTCCCCACCTGCTACGCCAACGCAGCCATATCCAACAGCCGTCCCAGCACCTGGCACAGATACCTCACTAAACGTACCTTTACCAGCACCCATGTTCACCCAACCGATAGATACTTCGCTCGGCCAACAGGTCGCGCAACCAGTTATCACTACCGTGCAAGACCCCGACCCCTCGTTCTTCCAACGATGCAAGCAACCAATACGCCACCCCACCGGCAGCAACACCAACACCAATCGTCACCCATCAAAGTGGCATGATTGCAAACCCTGAGGTGGAGACACCAGGAACTACACCAGCAGGAGCAACGGTCGACAAGCCTGAGCAAACCGCTGCCGTGTCACCATCATCCCCACAAGTCGAAGTACCCGTAAACATAGTAGCCGCTGACACTCACACAGCCACCGAACAACAAACCTCTGCCGCAGAAGAGGCCAGTGTGGAGTCTCAAATTGCTGCTTTTGCAAATAATCAGACCACGTCTTCAGTAAGCCCGCTGCCCCAAAGCACCGACAGCCAAAGTGTAACCGACTCTAATGAAGCAGCCCTGACTGAGGCAGTTGAAGATTTGGCTGCCGCCGTCAATGAACCGCCAGCTATGATTCTACCGCCAAGTCAAAAAACAGTCCCAGGTGAAGAAACAACTACCGTAACCAACGCCGAAGTTCAAGAACCAACAAACGTAACGCCTTCGGTCAGTCCGAGCACGGAAGCAGTTGTCGAAAATGCGGCAGCAGCATCGCCGCCAGTTCTTCCTACCGATACCGTTCCTCAGAGTGCCTCTCCCGAGAGCGTTGCCACCCGTCGGCCCCTTCTACAGATGAATCAGACCAGGTCAACGTAGCCGGCAAAAAGGTCATACGACCAATTAACGATATTACCAGTGGACCAAACCTAGACGAGCTTCTCGCCAAAGAAGTAGCCAAAGAAGAGGCAGCCCCGGAACGCCTCAGCCTACCGTCGCCACATCTGCACCTGCAGCTCCAGCACAACAACCTGTCGCTACAGCCCCTTCAGCAGGCGAAGACCCCAACAGCATAGCACTCTAAAGACATTGCTTCCGATGTCGCAGACGACTACCATAGATACATGCGTCTCAACAAATTTATAGCCTCAGCGTCATCACTCAGTCGGCGAGCAGCCGACAAGGCAATTTCAGACGGACGCGTCACGCTCAATGATCAGATTGCCGAAACAGGATCCCAGGTGAACTCAACAGATACCGTTTGCCCAGATGCGGTGAAGCTAACCCCGCGCACAAACCACACGACCATCATGCTCAACAAACCAGTAGGCTATGTCTGTTCTCGAGCCGGACAGGGCAGCGCAACCGTCTACGACCTCTTACCGGTTGAGTACCATCACCTAAAACCCATCGGCCGACTCGATAAAGATTCTTCTGGTCTACTACTGCTAACAGATGATGGCGATCTCGCAAATGAGCTGACCCATCCTCGTTATGCTAAAACCAAGGTCTACGAAGTCACCTCGACAAACCCCTCCAGCCACTCCATCAGCAAATCATTGCTGATCACGGCGTGACGCTAGAGGATGGCTTGAGCAAATTCTCGGTTACGAGAATTTGCGAACCGGTGCGTAGCACCGGCGCGAGCGAACAGCGAGCGAGTGAAGCGGGCTGCGGCCGAGCAGAAGCGATGGCCACGCCCGAGGGAGGCGAGCCTCCCTTATCAATGGAGAAAAGAATTCCCAGACTCATACCAAATCACCATGACCGAAGGCCGCAACCGCCAATCCGCCGCACATCTGCCGCCTCGGCTACGCCGTGACCACCCTCCACCGAACCCACTTTGGTAAATACTCGGTGCTAAGGTTACCAAGCGGTTCGTACGAATTGATATATTAACCTCAATTCGACATACGCATACTACAAAGGCTCTACTCGCCGTCAGCAGCGATGCGAGACAGTGCCTTTAGGGTGGGGAACTTTTTGGCTGGATTTACTCCAGCCAAAAGTGGGGAGGGCGAGCCTCCACTTCTGAGGTCGACAGTTATGTCGACCTCGAGGCTAAATTAAGCTACTGACGATTTACTTGTTCTGGCACTTCAGGATTAACCTGAGGTAATTGATTTGGATTGCTTGCCGTAGTAGTTACCGCAGAGCTATCATGTACTGTTTGCTTATTGACCATAGGTACAGCCATAGCATTCGGTGTTGATTTTTTATGCATTGAGCTATAGATGAGAAGCCCAGCAATTACACAAATAAGCAGGATTGGCCCTAATAAAAAGAATGCGACTAGAAAGGGAGCGCCGCCGTCTGTTGCTCCTTTGGATTGTGCAGCCATTCCAAACGTATTCGCGATAATAGAAAAACAAACAAAAGCAACCACCAATAACAATAGTAATGTTGTTGAACGTCTAGGGTATTTTTTAAAATCCATCTGGTTATTATACATTACTTTCTTGGCGCACAAGACCAAATCGAACACACGATTTATGCCATAATTAATAAACGGGAAGCAAGCCCGTCCTAATAGTATTATTGTCATTTCTGGATGGCGCAGAAGTATCACTATTTTTCAATGTAGCGAAGGAGCGCGTCGTAATATATCTGTTATTGTCCTATTCAAATTTTTCTGTATCCCGGCAATGACTAATGCAGCACCATAAGCTAAGGCTGCGGCTCGTCTCACTAGAACCATGCACAAACCACCAAATCCTCTTAAGTCTTCGGCTTCTCTAGGCACACCATATATTTCCGCAGGGGAACCTACGACGGGAGCTTGTTCAGTATCCATGTCATAACCTTTCTGGTCATTTGTTATACACCAATAACCTTTTCCTATCAAGCGAGCTCAATTAGTTTATGATACATGAATTTGCACAAGAGGTAGACCGACGAAACATACGTGGCTCTCGTATCCGGTGTAGCATTCGCAAAGCCCGTCTTAGCACTTGCAGTTACTCAACCGCTTAGTATGTTATGAGGCCGCCTGATGATGTAATCTAAGCAGTCCTCAATGGGCTCGAAGCGATTGTCACCCACGAAGCCGACACCGGGTGTGATAGCATAGCTGTTATGGCCAGCTGGACTCCGTCCAACCTACAACAAAGAGACGTGGGGAAGTACACAAAGCCGCAGGCCGCAACCGTCAAATCCGCCGCACATTTCGCCGCTCTCGGCTACAACGTCACCACCCTCCACCGCACCCACTTTGGCTCATATAATCTTAGTTATGCACAGCCAAAGATATCGTCATCATACACTCGACGGACACGGGAATCACACCTGCACCAGCCTTGTCCAGGAGCGATTCCTGAGCAGCTCCTTTATCTTGAAGGAATCAGAGAAGATAGCTCCACTGACGACAGAATAGAGGACATATAAACACTCCTAGCGAAACTGGGGTCATGGGAGTTGCCACGTAAGTCGAGTAGATTGTTTACGTGCCAATACAGCTAGGGATTCTTGGTAAAACTCGTCAGACTTATTGGCGTAGTGGCAAGAGCATTATCATCGCCAACACCAGCCATACCACCACCAACCGGACTTGACGGTAGTTTGATTACCTGACCACTGCGAATAATGTCTGGGTTATCGATGTTATTTGCCTTTGCAATCTCCCGATAATCAAGACCACGGCGTTGTGCTATTTCACTAATGTATCACCCTTTACTACAACGTAATCCTGTACTCCGTCTGAGTCAGCCGCGCCTGAGCAGCGCCACCGAGAGAGTTCGGCAATTTGATAGCTTGGTCTGGAAAGATTAAATCTGGATTCTGAATATTATTCAATCTTACTAGCTCCTCTACGGTAGTACCATGCCGTAGCGCGATCTTGCTTAGCGTGTCACCAGGTCTGACAGTTTCCACACGACCAACATCACCTGGAGTGGGCGAGTCGTCAGAACTGGGGTTGGAGCCACCACCGGGGTTAGGAACATCACCAGGGCTAGACGTTAAAGCATCACCTAATTCAACATGTGAGTCAATGCCATGCTGTGCGGCTGCCGCTGACTTGCAAGCTTACGATCTTCGCGGCTGTTGTTAGGTCGTTCGAGCAATGCTTGCTTGGTTCTGCAAGCTTACGATCTTCAATCGAATTGTATTGAGAATTGGTTTGAGCCTGCTGGGCAGCCTGTGCGGCTGCCGCTTGACTTGCAAGCTTACGATCTTCGCGGCTGTTGTTAAGGTCGTTCTGAGCAATGCTTGCTTGGTTGGCAAGCTTACGATCTTCAATCGAATTGTATTGAGAATTGGTTTGAGCTGCTGGGCAGCCTTCCCAGTGCGGCTGCCGCTTGACTTGCAAGCTTACGATCTTCGCGGCTGTTGTTAAGGTCGTTCTGAGCAATGCTTGCTTGGTTCGCAAGCTTACGATCTTCAATCGAATTGTATTGAGAATTGGTTTGAGCCTGCTGGGCAGCCTGTGCGGCTGCCGCTTGACTTGCAAGCTTACGATCTTCGCGGCTGTTGTTAAGGTCGTTCTGAGCAATGCTTGCTTGGTTCGCAAGCTTACGATCTTCAATCGAATTGTATTGTGCGTTAAGCTGCGCGGCAGCAGCGGCTTCCTCAGCTTGCTTAGCTGCAAAAGCTCTCTCTTGTTGACGCTGTTTAGCAGCTGCAGCCTGTGCGGCTGCGGCTTGTGCAGCAGCGGCTTGCTTAGCTGCAAAAGCTCTCTCTTGTTCGCGCTGTTTAGCAGCTGCAGCCTGTGCGGCTGCGGCCTGTGCAACAGCGGCTTGGTTTTTCAATCGATTCTCTTCAACATCATTAGAGTAGCTATATGAGCTGCTACTACCGCCATCATCCGCTGCTCGCACCATGCCTCTCGCCTCCTTCATTAGTTATTTATTTTTCTAATACAATATTTTTACCATATGCAATATGACTATACTACGCAACATATCCCTCGTCAAATCTATTAATAAACGGTTCTATATATAAAACTGATAAGCAGCGGAAAAGTATATGCGTCAATGTTGTTGGTCAATCACCACATCCTCTTATATACTAAAGTAAGCATAAGACTCATGAGGAAAATTACCGTATGATGCCAAAACTATACGAAGCCATTGATATGGCCGTTGCTAGTGGTGTCCCTCCAAACATGCTGGCAGATGTACTGACCGGTTTGGGTTGGCCAAAAGATCTCGTGAATCAAGCTGTTGATGCCTGGCTCAAGACAAATGGTCGTCAGACCATCCGAACTGATTTCAAAACATGGCTTAAAAAGTACCAAAAACGCGCCCGGCCAGCCATAGCGATTGTGGTAACACTTGGCCTAGTCGAAGCGGCTGTCTCGCTCCTGAAACCGTGGCCAATAAAAATTATGGCCGATTCGGCATTCAATACAATCCCAGCACCGGGTCCGCTTGAACAATTCACAGGGCAACCCAAGCTTATCGCTATAACCGCTCTCATGTCTATAGTACTTTTTTTGGTCGGTGCAGGATTTTCCTGGTTCAGTGATGTCCTCTTGCTCAAAATTGGATTTTGGCTCAATCGCTCCATAAAAGCCGAATCATTCCGTCACATTTTGCACCTGCCACTCTACCATCAACAGCGCCTAGCAAAAGGGGACTATGTCTATCGCCAAAATGTAGTCACCAACAGTCTATCAGAATTGGTACTCGGCACAACAGCATCTATCATCAGTTCTATCATCATGATACTCGGTGTTTTAGCCATCATGTTCAGCTTCAATCCAGTACTCACGTTAGTGTCGGTAGTGCTCATGCCACTCTTGTACCTCACTATGCGCTTGATTGCCCCTCATATGGGCATATACGCCCAGCAACTTACTGAGATAAACAGCAAGACCGCTTCCAGCATAAACGAAGCCGTCGATAACGCCGAGACAGTGCAAGCGTTTACACTTGAAGAGAAGCAACTCATGAAGGTGGATACGCTGTGGCACGAGGGATACCGTGCCACACGCAAGAGTCTTACCTGGAATAACCTACTCGCAAATACTAATTCATTTTTGGTTATTCTAGCGACATCTACAGTCATGTACTTTGGCGGTACTGCTGCGATGCAGGGCAAAATGACCTTTGGTGAGCTGCTCATTTTCATGACATATATGGGGTACTTACTGGGGCCTATTGAAAGCCTCGTAAAGCAAATCACCTCACGCTACCAAAAGATAATTGACGTCGGTCGCGTCTACGAAGTCCTGAGCGACCACGAGAACATCGAAAATTTGCGCTCTGACCGCATGTTGCCACCCAATATCCGGGGGTTATAGACCTACAAAATGTTACCTACTCGTACAACGGACAGGTTGTTTTCCAGAACCTGAATCTCCATATCAACCAAAATGAAAAAGTTGCCATCATCGGCCCAAGTGGAGGCGGCAAGAGCACAATCCTGAAATTGCTCCACTCTTTATCACGCCGCAGTCGGGCAGGGTACTGATAGACAGTATTGATACACAGTCAATCTCGTTACAGCAGCTCCGCCGGAAAATCGCTTGGGTCAGTCAAAATCCGCAGTTATTCGATCAAACAATTGTCGAGAACATATACGACGGCGACGTCTACCGCCAGATCAGCGTGGAGGAAGTGAAATACTCCGTGCAGGTTGCAAATGTGCTCGAATTTGCCGTAAAAATGCCCATGGGCATCAACTCGCCCACTGGTGAAAATGGTGGCTCCCTCAGCGGCGGGCAACGCCAACGTGTCGCGATAGCCCGATCGCTCATAAAGCAAGCACCCATACTGTGTCTCGATGAGCCGACTGCCGCCCTCGATGCCAAGAGTGAAAACTATATCCGCGACTCACTGAAAGAAATTATCCGCGACAAAACAGTACTCATGGTGACCCACCGCAAATCACTCCTTGCGCTCATGGACACAATATACGTGCTCGAGGAAGGCCAGCTCCACAACGTCAACGAGCTCGGCGGCCTGGATGTATATCTACAGCGTCTTGAGGGGGTAAATGAGGCGATGATACAACGACAAATTCAGGATGAGCAAGAATACATTGTGCCAGAGGTTATCGACAAACATATTGGTTTAGCCCAGAAGAGCATGCCCATCGCGCAGTCAGTTGTCACGGAAAATGCAATCCAAGACTATAAAGAACCAGACTCTCAAGTGTACGCTGTAGCCTCACGCGGTACCCCAGTGACCCTAAAGATGCTTCTGCGGAAGAACGAAGATGACGAAGTCGTCATAAGTCTGCACTAAAGACATCATAAACGGGTCTAGTAGCCTGAGCTCGACATAACTGTCGACCTCAGAAGTGGAGGGCGAGTAGAGCCTTTGTAGTACGTTTATGTCGAATTGAGGTTAAAGTATGACCCCAAGAGAACAGCTCTCACTCCTACGAAGTACACCCACCCACAGGCCGCAACCGCCAAACCCGCCGCAATATCTGCCGCTCTAGGCTGCAGCGTCTCAACCCTCAACCGCACCCAATTTGGCTCACAAGGACTCGGCGAGTTAACCAGCTACCTTCAAACCCTGTGTTAAGCAACGTCGCTATGATTTTGGTTCTTTATGCGGAAATCCGGGCAAAGACACTTGTCCCACCATCTTCAAGCCACTGCTCGGGCCGCGAACAAGCATAAATGATGGCCTCAGGTGCCATGAAACATGTGGCAGCCGCTCCTGCATGTGGATTAGGGCTTGAGGTGGCATCCGGCGAAGCACAGCCGCAACGCTGCCATATGAAGCTCCAACCTCCTCAGTAACATCTTCAAGGGTGCAAGCACCAAGCCCAACCGCCAGCTGACGGCGGATTTGTTTGAAAACTTCTGAGTTGTCTGTAGCCCACGCATATCCAGCAACCCATCTTCTGGGATGCTATGTGAAGGCACCGATATTGTACGGTGGATGTGGCATACCCATTGGGCCCTCAGGCATATTCCACAGTCGAGCGCCAACGCCTTTTCCTTGCCAGCTCACTGTCTGGAACTCTTGAGGCACGTCGTTTAGCTTGGTAATTGAATGAAGCATGCCATCGTCACCTCACTCAATCCATTAAACCCGCCGTCGCTTCCATACAGACCAATAAATCCCAGGTACGTTCTTAAGCCATCTTCAGCTTGATTATTCGGTATAAAGAATCCTGTTTCGGGATCTACCGAGAAAGCATTGGGACTCACCCCGCTAATAAAACTGACTTGCCCAAGAGACTCTACACCTGGTAAACGATGAGAAAACATAGTGTGAATAATACCATCAGAATAAGTTTTTTGCAAAGGTAGTTTACCTCTGTTATACTGTGTGGTAATGAGTACAAAACTACCAATTGTCGCCATCGTAGGGCGGGCGAATGTGGGCAAAAGCTCTCTGTTCAATGCCATCCTCGACAGGCGCGAAGCCATCGTGGCGCTTGAGGCCGGCACCACGCGTGATAGCATCACCGCCAAAGCCGAATGGAAAGATCATAATTTCTGGCTAGTTGACACGGCTGGCATGAAAGATGCAACCGATGATTTCGAGTTCACCATTCAGGAACAAATCATCCAAGCGGCCGATAGTGCCGATATCATCTGGGTCGTCGTGGAGGCAAATGTGCCAGTCAACGAAGAAGACCGTCGCGTCGCCAAGCTCGCCCTCAAGAGCAAAAAACCCGTTTTTCTCATCATCAACAAAGTCGACCGAGCGCGTGGTGGCGACCTCGAGGGCTTCGAACGCCTAGGTATCAAGCCGATCTTCCCGACCAGTGCCACCCAAAAACGGGGCATCGATACCTTGCTCGATACACTCATCTCGCAGATTCCGCACGCCACGCTCGTTGAAGATAGTAGCCGGCTCCGCATCGCTCTCCTTGGACGACCGAATGTGGGTAAATCGCAGCTCTTCAATACCCTTGCCAAAAAGCAGCAGGCAATTGTTGCTGACCGCGCAGGCACCACGCGCGATATTAACCGCACCACCGTAAAGTACATCGGCCAGGAAATCGAGCTCATGGATACGGCTGGTATTCGCCGTCCTGGTAAGATTGGCGTAGGTATCGAGCATTTCAGTGTCATCCGCACATTAAGCGCTATCGAGCAAGCAGATGTCTGCCTGTTGCTCATAGACGTGAACGAACTAAGCACCGCCCTCGACCAAAAAATTGCCGGCATGATCAAAGAGGCAGGTAAAGGGCTCATCATCGTTGTAAGCAAATGGGACAGCGTAGAGGGCAAAGATGCCTTCACGCGCGATGCGCTTGCGCCTCAAATTGCACACGCCTTTGATTTTGTCGCATGGGCACCACTGGTTTTTACCAGCAGTGTCACCGGTCAAAACGTCACCAAAATCTTCGACCTCGCCCTCCAGGTCGCCGAACATCGCAAAACACGTATCCCGACCAGTCAGCTCAACAACTGGCTCGCTAGCGTGATTAGCAAGCACCCGCCAGCCGGACTCAAAAACCGTGCACCAAAACTCAATTATATGGTTCAGGAAGATGACAATCCTACACCAGCCTTCAAAATATTCGGCGCCCACACCAAGTTCCTCCATTGGAGCTACAGACGCTACATGGAACGCGACTTGCGGACGCAGTGGAACTTCGACGGCACCGCTATACAACTCTGGTTTATCGAAAAAGACGGCCGCCACAAACACGGCAACAGCCCGACTAAACCCGAACGCTCCACCACCCAACGCAAAATCGTGAAAAACAAGGCGCGTAGCAAACGGAAGGAATCATGAAGTATGTATCATGAATCATGCAAATGCAGCTTTTCTCAATTCATAATTCATAATTCATCATTCGTAATTATGCGACCGGAGGTCGCATAATGGCCTTGTTCCAGCGTCGCCCAGAAATAGGCGACCGTATCAGCTTCACGACTTTTGGCATGAACAAAACACTGCTGTTTGTCGGCTTGGGCAACCCAGGCAAAGAGTACGATGGTACTCGCCACAATGTGGGATTTATCTGTCTAGACGAATTTGCAAAAAAGAATGACTTTCCATCCTGGGTAAACAAAACAGATATGAAATGCTTATCCGCGGTGAAACAGATGAATGACACCCGTGTAATTTTGTGCAAACCAACGACATTCATGAACCTCAGTGGCGAGGCCGTGCAAGCCATAGCGCATTTTTACAAAGTTCCGGGTGAAAGCATAGTCGTTGTCCATGACGAGATAGATATCGAATTTGGCCAAATCCGCATGCGCATAGGCGGCAGTAGCGCGGGTCACAACGGTATAAAAAGCGTCACGAAGATGCTCGGCAGCCCTGACTACGCCCGCGTGAGGGTGGGTATCGGCCCAAAACACCCGAGCAAATCGACTCGGCCGACTTTGTGCTCCAGAAGTTTAGCGAAAAGAGCAGGGCGGCCTCCCCAAACTGACCCGCGAAATCACCGCCATCCTCAGCGAATACGCCTACGGCACTCCCGTCACTCCCGAAACCCGCAGCTTTTTGTAGCACATAGGCCCTGGTAAATAGACAAGAATATTTGTGATAATTCTTACAAACAACGACTGACTTCTGAGAAAAATCTCGCCAGATTAGCAAACGGATAATGGCATCGTATGGCTATGTGGTGTTCTTTTTGACGATGGTTAAAAGTATTTTTAAGAGATAGAGGGCTTTAGCATACTAGCCGTCAAGGAATTAATGCTTATTTAGTTCGCCGCTGCCATGCAAAATCGTGGCGAAATTGACAAGTAACACAGATCATTGACAGCCGAAAAACACGGGAGTATAACGAAGACACAATGTGAGCTTTAACGAGGGGAGTTTGTGCTATGAGTATAGTTACAAAATAGTATTACCACCTATTCTGGCGGTAATTACGGTTTTCGGCTTAGCTGCGCTAACGCCGTCGCATGCCTATGCCGCACTAGAGGGCGACAATGGCAGAATACTATACACCGACATCACTTCATCGGATGTAAATAAAGAAACTGAAACTGAAGAGTCCGTAAGTCAGGTAATCACCTCCGCGTCCGACGGTACTGGCAATATCGTGGCCGCCGAAACAAGCAACGGCGTAGAAACAGCCACTATTTCCGCACCAGACACCGACGGAAATCACACAATCGTTTATTCAGAACAAGCCAAGTGTACGAATGATAGCAAGGTTATCGACGATACAGACAGCACATCGCAAAATCCTTGCACTGGCGAAGACCCAAACCTACGAAGCCAAGCTTCAATATCATCTGTTACCATTGACAAAAATGGCAACCCAATCTCAAATCCTGAAAATGTAGTTACTTTCAATCCTATGATTGAGGGAGTACCCGTTTACGATAGCGTCAGGGAACTATCAATTTCTCCAGACGGAAAAAATGTTTTAGTTACCCGCGTTACAGACCCGATGGATTACTCACAAAGCATATGGGAAGGATACACAGGGGGTATTGTTCCAGGTATATATCAAGATAATACTGACCTGGAACTAGGTCTAAAGTTTAAAAGCAGTATCGACGGATACGTCGCAGGGGCAAGTGTTTATGTGCCAGCATGCAATAACTACGATAGCGAGGGTTTATATAACCCAGTCTGTACGGATGGGGACTACGCTTACTATGATATAAATTTGTGGGCTAAAAATGGCACATTGCTTGCATCCAATAACGATATTTATATCCAGACCTATCATCAGTATAGTCAATGGCAATCATTGTATTTCGCCGAGCCAGTTGATATCCAAGCAGATAGGATATATACCATTTCTTACTCGCCGAGCAATAAACGATATGCGGCAACAAACAACTCATTTAGCTCGGATGTGACGAATGGTGTTCTGACAGCCTTAAAATCAAAAAGCAGTAGACCAAACGGGGTCATTAGCGCTAGCCCTGGTGTCTTTCCTGTAACTTCAACTGGCAACGATTCTAACTACTGGGTTGATCCGATATTTATGCTGTACAAATTGACTACCATAGAAAATGTGAATCTTGAAACAGGCCAAATTACCACAATCGTAGCACCACGAGTCGATGGTTTGCTAAGTGGCGGTTACGCTCAAAACGGCAATATCTATTTCAGCCGAACCAATAGTAAAAACGGTAATCCTAGCGATGCACAGTCAAATATATGGGTAATAGCCAGCGGCCAAACAGAAGCCACCAAACTGACTCATTCAAAAAACGTTTCTGAGTTCTACATAGATGCTGCACCAGATAATAGCGTCCTGCTGGTTGCCGACGTAGAAGATGGCTGCAATTACCCTCAAAACAAGTACCATTACTACACTGGCTGCACTTACTTCTATGTCAGTGTTGTAGACGGAAGTCGTGAAAAACTGAAAAAACTCGCCGAAGGTTTTGTGCCAGTCTTTTTCTCACCCGACGGTACGCAGCTGATTGGTACACTGTATCCTGCTAGCTACTACGGGGAAGCAAGTCGCAATATGACTCGGAATCCAGTAACGGCAGTAGTAGCACGCGCCAACCTGAAAGTCGCCACCGAAATCTCAACAAACAGGGGAGTACAGGAATGGGCACCACTTTTGTCGCCAGCATTAAGCCAGAAACACCACACGTACTTGGCGCCTCCACAACCACCCCATCAGCTGCAAAACCTCGGCTCGAAAACACGGGCACAAATAGTCTACTTGTATCACTCCTGAGCACCCTCATCATCGCCAGCGCCCTTACCCTCAGCCTTACTACCCGCAAGCAAAACTAACCCATTTGAAATTTTGAAAATACGGTTTCGAATTTAACTGCTACGTGCTTTTCTAATGAAATACATACTCTCGTTCTAACACTGTAATTTTAGTTATAGGCACTCATATCGCAAAATGTACAAACAAAAAGTCAGTAGGGGCTATCTCTGCTAGTCGCCGGCCGTAAGAGTCCGGTACAAGCCATGCCCACAATAGTATCCCCTATGAACTGATACACCTACGGCTCTCCCGTCACCCGCGAAACCCGCACATTTTTATAAGAGCTACTCCGCTCAAAGACCGAAACATTCATGAACATTCTGGGGGCATATCTGGAATCTCTATTCGGCTGCCACTACCGCGAGCAACGACTGCAAGCACTAAATCACCGAGTGCCTGTCCAACCATTTTAAAGGCTTCTTCCTGATCCATTGTAAAACGATGACTAACCTCATTTGCACAGTCCGAAAAGCCGGTAACATTAAGACGATAGATCGGCCCTACGGAATCACTGGCTACTTTTCCGTACCCGAATAACAGCGCCTTTGATGACAAAGGATCCCCGGGGATATGTGCCTTCTTTCTTAAATCGAAAAGCTCATAATGCACCACCCCAGCTAAACTAGCGTGAATCCAATTTTGCCAACCGTACTCTCCGCCAAAAGCTTCTTCACGCACAGAATAGGGTAAGGCTACGAGATCATCATCCACGCGCTCTAACCCTATTAATATTCGGTGAGCGTCGTGGGACTTATATTTGGGGTTCCCAAGAAGCTTATCTACCATTTCTCCAAAAGACCTACGTCTTTCTTGGATATAAGTGTGAATAAGCTCGTTAGATGAATTCATTTGTATGCTTTAGAAATCGGTCAATGAATATGTTGCTCACACCGTGCAATCTTTTAAGGTAACATTAGCAAAATATATTTGCGTAAGCTGAGCAACTTAATATAGAGGGCGATAATCTCAGTAACATAAAAAGGGTTTACAGAGGGGTGGGCACCGCTGTAAACCCTATTTATGGAGCCGAACGCGTCGGCTCCCTCCACCCTTCAACCCACCAAGATGAGTGAAGCATCGAAACATCTATGAAATCAACGATGTCGTGCTTCCCCGCTTACGCGGAAGAACCGTTCAGGCTCACTACCAGTATCTGGGGCCAGTCCGTGCAAGCACGTACCGAACCTAGTTAAAGGGGTTAGTTTGTTTTAGAACGCTTCCAGCTTTCGCCAGAGAACGCCAAGAGAAAAGTGGAGGGTAACAACTTTTGATATGGCACGTTCTAAAACAATCTAACATTTTCCTCTGGCGACATGTCGCCGGAGGCGTTAGAATGGGGATATAAGGTGCAAAAGTGGTCACTACAAAGGTGACAATCACTTATGAGTTGCTATTTTAGCAAAAAGTGTCAGAGTGTCAATACTTATTAACGTTTTGGTATGAAAGTAAATAAAGTTACATTAATAGATCCTGCTTATCCTAAGCTTCTGAAGGATATTGCTTCGCCGCCAAAAGAGCTATTCTACCTTGGAGCGGGGCCAGATACATGGCTGGCAAGACCTCGCGTCGCCATAGTGGGCAGCCGTGGTGTCACTCCATATGGACGGACGGTGACAGAGCAACTTGCCGGTCAACTGGCAGAGCGTGGAATTACCATTGTCAGTGGTCTAGCACTTGGTGTCGATGCTATCGCCCATGAAATCGCCCTAAAACATGGCGGTCAACATCTTGCGGTTCTAGCAAACGGCCTCGATGAAATCTACCCGGCCAGCAATACCAACCTGGCAAAGCGCCTGCTGGCGCAGGGCGGGGCTATCATCTCAGAATATCCGGTGGGGACACCAAGCTTCAAGCAAAACTTTATAGCCCGCAACCGCATAGTCGCTGGCTTGAGCAATGCGCTACTCATCGTAGAAGCAACCGATAAAAGCGGCACGCTACACACTGCGCGATTTGCGCTCGAACAAGGACGCGATGTCCTGGTCGTTCCTGGCAATATTACGAGTCCGAACAGCGTGGGCTGTAACCAACTTATAAAATCCGGTGCGACACCAGTCACCTCTGTCGACGACATCCTCTTTGCACTTGGGACAAAAAATCTCATCACCACTGCATACATACACAAGGGTGATAATGCCGACGAGCAAATCATCCTCGACCTCCTGTACAACGGCGTCAGTGACGCGCATGACCTGCTGGGCCAGAGTAAGCTCGACCCAACCTTGTTTACCCAGACGCTCACCATGCTAGAGCTCTCCGTTAAAATTCACCCACTGGGCAATAACCACTGGGCCCCGAACTAAAGGAAGGGCTCGCCCTCCTCGTCTTTTCGAAATAAATTCGAAAAGACTCTCCTCCTAAAGCTCGCGCTACGCACTCGTGCATCGCCTATATAAATACATAGAGCACTAACGATAAATATTTTCCTAAGATTTCCCAATGAATCGTTCGCTATTGACTATACTGCCGCAGGTCATGTATGCTTTCCAATCGTTCTATGGCTAAATATATTTAAGTGTATATACTGTAAGAAGTTTATGGCAAAAAACCTGGTCATCGTCGAAAGCCCGGCAAAAGCAAAAACCATCGAGAAATACCTCGGTGGTGATTTCACCGTGCTCAGCAGCATCGGCCATATCCGGGCTATCCCAAAAAAATCCAAAGACGGTACGCCAGTTATAGATATAACGAATGGCTTCAAGACCCAGTACGAGGTCGATCCAGAGAAAAAGAAGGTCATCTCCGAGCTTAAAAAAGCCGTCAAAGTAGCTGATACCGTCTGGTTAGCAACTGATGAAGACCGTGAGGGGGAGGCAATAGCCTGGCACCTCTGTGAAGTCCTCGGCCTTGACCCCGCCAAAACCAACCGTATTGTGTTCCACGAAATCACCAAACCCGCTATAGAAGAGGCTGTCAAGCACCCGCGTACCGTCAATATGAAGCTTGTCGAGGCTCAACAGGCTCGGCAAATTCTAGACCGCATAGTTGGCTTCGAACTAAGCCCCGTTGTCTGGCAAAAGGTACCCGGCGGTAAGAGCGCTGGCCGCGTGCAAAGCCCCGCTGTCCGACTACTCGTGGAGCGTGAGCGCGAGATTATGGCGTTTGAAAGCCAATCCGACTTCAAGGTCACTGCGCAATTCACACACGACGAAGACGTGCTAAAGGCTGAGGTCCCGACACGGTTTGCTGACGAAACCACCGCCCACGAGTTCCTCGCTAGTCTGTCTAGCACTACATTTTCCGTCTCGGATGTCTCTACCACCCCTGGGACACGCAATCCGGGAGCGCCTTTCACTACCAGCACCCTCCAGCAAGAAGCCAATGCCAAACTCGGTTTCGGCTCCCGTGCCACAATGACTAGCGCTCAAAAGCTATACCAGGCAGGGAAGATAACCTACATGCGTACCGATTCCATGTCGCTCAGCGCGCAAGCTATTGCTGCTGCCGCCGGCTTTATCGAAAAGACCTACGGCAAACAGTACGTTCAAGCTCGCACGTTCAAGACCAAAAGTAAAGGCGCCCAGGAAGCCCACGAGGCCATTCGCCCGACCAATATGAGCCTCGAGGTCGCTAGCAGTGACCCGTACGACCAAAAACTATATGAACTCATCCGCAAACGCACACTCGCCAGCCAAATGAGCCCGGCCAAACTTGAAAAAACCGTCATCACCATAGCTACTCAGAATTCAGAATTCAGTATTCAGAATTCAGTATTTGAGGCCAAGGGCGAAGTAATTACCTTTGACGGATTCCTGAAAGTATACGGACGAAGTAAAGAAGACGCCATTCTACCCCTGTTGTCCGCAGGAGATGAAGTGAAACTCCAGTCCGCCACCGCCCGTCAGGTCTTCGCCCGCGCACCAGCACGATACACCGAAGGTTCACTGGTGAAAAAGCTCGAGGAACTCGGTATAGGCCGCCCAAGCACCTACGCCACCATTATCGGCACCATCCAAACCCGTGGCTACGTAGAGCGCGGTGACAGCGAAGGGACCCCCGCGATGTCATACAAATAGAGTTAAGAGACAAGAGACAAGAGATAAGAGTGGCATCAAAATCAACTACCGAGGAAACCCGTGCGCAGCACGGGCATGAGCGAACAGCGAACGGGGAGTGGAGGCTGATTCCGAGCGAAGCGATGAAATCACCTCAAGAGGGGCGAGCCCCTTTTCAAGAACAGAAACGGAATCATCAACTATCCTAAATAATTTCACCGTTCAGCGTCAAATCGTCCAGGAAAACACCGGTGCTACCAAAGGCAAACTAGTCCCAACACCTAGTGGGCAATTGATTGCCGACTTTTTGACTGATCATTTCGAGCCTGTTATTGACTATGGCTTCACGGCAAGTGTCGAAGAGCACTTTGACGACATTGCCGAAGCAAAACTAGAGCGAAATACCATGCTACAAAGCTTTTATGAGCCTTTTCACGCCCTTGTCGCCAAATCTGGCGATATCGACCGCAGCACCGTGGCACAGGCGAGGGAAGTTGGCATCGACCCCAAGAGCGGCAAAACCATCTACGCCCGATTCGGCAGGTTCGGGCCGTACCTACAACTTGGCGAAGCAGGCGATAAAGCAAGCAAGTCCGAAAAACCACAGAATGCACCGCTTCCAAAGGGCGCACGTATAGAAACCATCACCGTCGAAGAAGCACTAGTTGCGTTTCAACTCCCTCGTTTAGTCGGGCAAACCGAAGACGGCCAAGATATCCGTGCTAACATCGGTCGTTTTGGACCATATATCCAAATAGGTAAGTTATTCGTCAGCACGAAAGACGAAGACCCCCATACTATCACGTTAGAAAAAGCTCGAGAACTTTATGCTGCCAAGCTTGTTGCAGAGGCTGAAAAAAACATCGCCGACTTCGGTAATGGCGTCAAAGTCCTGAAGGGCAGGTGGGGTCCATACGTCACCGATGGCAAGAAAAACGCCAAGATAGACAAGAAGACTGATCCTACGACAATCACCCAAGAAATGGCTTTGAAACTACTCGCTAAAGCGCCCGAAGGCAAGCGTCGCCCACCATTTCGCCGCAAGAAAAGTAAGGTTTGGTAGGCGGGAATAAGAGCATTGAGTCAAGAGTCGAGAGACAAATAGAGCTTAGATGGTAGAGCTTAGATTTCAGATGCGGCCGCAGGCCGCAAAGAAAATGTCGCGCTAGCGATGTAACTATGGTGGCCACGCGTAACCTCCTGGCTCAGATGTTGTCAGGCTCTACAACTTCTGGCAGGCGGCGTGACTTGTTTGATGCCAGTCAAGCCCTTGTGGCTTGACCAAGTAGCGATGTGTTATTCAAACACATCGCGTTCGGAAGGCTAGTATTGCTTCTGGCAATACCTTTTTGACGAGTTCTCGTGTCGGTTGTAGAACTGACAAAAGCTGACCAAGAGGTGAAGCTTTTGGCCGAGGTTTTTTGCTTCTTTTTGTCCGGCACAAAAAGAAGTCGGCTGGCAGTCCAAGAACTGCCGAGGGAATAAGGTTGGGTGAGATTTTCAGGTGTAGTGAGTACGCAGACGTTGGAGCGAGCGCATGGATTCCGCGTGCGCGGGAATGACAAGCGCAGTGAAGATTGTTCACTTCGTTCAGAATGACACTATAGTAGTGAACGGTGACGTATGGTTGCCGAAATGAATTCTGATGCGCGAGAACACGACTTTGTCCACAGTCAAAACATGAGCTTATTAACTTTTACAACACACTGTATGTATGAACGTCAACTTATGTGCTACAATAACACAGCAATCGCACATTATAAGATGGGCAACAAAAAAGTGGTGGATTAGCAAAAAGTCGTTGACTTTATATATCAAAAGTTTTATAGTAGAGGTAATCATGTCAGAAAAACCGCCATTCTCAACACGGAAGCAATTGTTCAAAGTGTTCTAGACAGTGTAGAGCGTGAACGAGAACGCGAGATAATCGCACGTCGCTTCGGCTTGTTTGACCGCAAGGAAACGCTTGAGCAAATCGGCGAACTACTGGGCATTACCCGTGAACGCGTGCGTCAGCTCGAAAAGTCAGTGATGACAAAACTACGCCAGACGGGCATAGAGCTACCTCATATCAGCGAGGTTCAGCCCGCTCTGTTAGCTGCGTTAAGTGAAGCAGGGGAGACGGCTCGCATAACGGCACTAGCAGGCAAGCTGACCGCAGAAAACACCCGCACAGACCAGTCTCGACTAGCGTTCCTAACAGAACTTTGCCCAAATATTACCGTTATTTCAGAAGATGACACCTACTTCCAGGCGGCAGGGAACAGCAAAGTGCACGACACTGCAAATCTTAAGAAAGAAGTTGGCACGGTAGTAGATGCAATCAAAAAGGCTGGCAAGCCTGTTGACAAGAAAGATCTAGCGAAACTGACAGGGTTTGAGACAGATACTTTCGTGGCCGCACTGGCAAGCATCAGCAAGCAGCTTGCGACCCTCAATGGTCGCTGGGGCTCGTCAAGTGGCCCACCGTCAATCCAAAGAACATTCGCGACAAAATTTACGTTATCCTCAGTGAAAACAAAAAGCACATGCACTTCAATGAAATCGCCCAGGCTATCAAGGCCAGTGAATTCAAGCGTAAAGACGTGACCACCCAGGCCATACACAACGAACTCATTAAAGACAAGCGCTTCGTGCTTATCGGCCGCGGCTTATACGCACTGAAAGAGTGGGGTATAAAAAGGGCACCGTTGCCGATATCATCAGCGAAGTCCTGAGGGAAGCCAAAGAGCCCCTTCACCGTGACGAAATCGTCCAGCGCGTCCTAAAAGCCGTTTTGTCAAAGAAACCACCATTCTCCTAAACCTCCAGTCAAAACCACAGTTCAAACGCGTCGCCAAAGCCACCTACGAACTCAGCGAGTAATGTAGAGACCCGGGCCTAAGACACAAGATGCGATATCATCAATCGCCCCAACTGCAGCAACCTAGAAAAATCGACACAGAAACCGATGAGTGGGGACCCTCGATGGCTAGAGCCTCGTAATTATTCGGCTATTCGCAATGCAATGCTTTTCAAGACAACGTCAGATGATGTCCCATTGTCGCTAGTGACATTTCCAGCTTGCATGGCTACAGTCCTAGGCTTCAAGCCTGAAGCAATTGTGCTACCTGCCAATTCTGCCATACCTCTGAGTGATAGTATTCGAGGATTTTATGAAACTCTATCCATTGAGATTCCACGTATAGGCTTTATTCGTTCGGACACAAGCGTAAGTGGCTTCGGGGTGCCTCCAGAGGTAACCCAAAAACGAGTAGATGAGGAAATTCCTCGTTTACGCACGATGCTTGACGGATTGAAGCGCGTTGCAATCCTAGATCACTATACGAGCAGCCACTACACCTCTAGGCTCGCTCGAACGATGTTAAACCTGGCCGGATTTGAGAATGTACTTCTCTGCGATGGAAACGTGAAGTGGTACGCTGGAATACCGCCAGCTGCTGTTGCACAGTTAGATGTACCGCGTATGACATCACCTGCCTCCAAAGAATTCATGTACGATCTGGGCGTAGAAGCAGCAAAACTTGCTTTCGAGCCAGCTTTGTAGCTCAAGATAAACCTACGTACAAATTACGAACAAATACTATAGGCTGCGCGTGGGGTGGTAAGTAGTAAGTACTCGGGTTTGTTGTATATTTGCGGGCATAAAAGGAGAGTGCATGAAAAAATTTTCATTCGCGGTGGCTCGACGCAAAATTTCATGGGTGAGAGAGTGTAGGTGAATGGAAAACGAACAGTGATTATATGTCGCACAATGTATATTTTGCGACGTGATTATGTGACAGTAACTTGAATACGAATACCCCTACTAACAGGGGACTTCTAGCAACCAGGTCTCTAAACTGCTAATACGCCACCTCGCGGTTTCATTTGGGAGATTGAATCGTATCTGTTTACTTCACCTGGTTAAGCCTAGCGTCGAACGAACCTTCATTAATACCTAGTGTTTGCTTTTTTGCAGAAACGCTATCGTTATATAGTTTTTGACTTTTCCACAGCCTCGTTGTGAAAAGATTTGCTTTTTCACGCATTTGACTTTTTATAACTCTTTCCCTGTTTAACCCCACTGCCCCTTTTTTATTTGACATTTCCTACTTTGCTATATTTATATATTTATTTGTGATTACGCTAATACTCGTATACGAACATTTTATGAACATGGGTGGGGTAGCGCTAGGGGAAGACCTTCTACCCCGCTTCGAGTTTATTTGTAATACACCCGCCCAAGTACGCGCAGATCCACGTACTCACGAATTGGCTGCGTATTTTGGGTTTTGCGTAGTACAGCGATGGCTCCCCCGCTCTGCTGCAGGGCATCTGCCTGGAGATTGAATCGAAGATAATACGGTTTCGCGGTAAGGCGTACACGCATTTCATACGGTGCATCTGCAGGCAACTCAACTCTAGCAACAGACATCCCGCCCTGACCCAGCTGGTACGTGATTGTTCTTGCAAAAGAGACGGTAGAAGCAGACATAAACTGTTTCCGATGGTCGGTTGACGCTGACTGGACTCGCTGAGCGTCGTGAGACCATCTTGAGGTACAGGAAGTTTCGCCAAAATGTAGCCAGAGTCAGCCATGGTGTAGAGTCCGTTCGGCGACTCAATCATAAATGAAGCCCGCGAGGGCTTAACATACACAACTGGTCGATTCCCCACTAGCGGCACCGTTACAACGACGCTTGAGAGTTCAGGATACTTCGTTTGCAGATCCCTGGCGACCCCTTTCGTATTAAGGGTAATTTTATTGGCGTTCAGTAGGCTGCTTCGGAGAGAGGCATCAATAACCTTGGCGTACGAGCTGGTCGGCAGCTGAAGCGACTGCTGGTTTTCCGCCACAACAATCTTACTATTCGCAGAAAGCATCAAGATTTTGACTGCACAAACGAGCCCAACTACCAAGCAAGCAATGAGCAGCGTGCTATATAGTGGCGATTTGCGCGCGGGTGCAGCATCCATGCTTCTCCCGGCTCTTCCTGCTCTCCTTGCGCTTCAGGCGCTTGAAGAACGCTGTAATACGAGTAAAGAGGCCGATTTTGCTTCCTCGCAGGACGATCTCTCCGTGAAACCAGGGGTGTTGTCTTTTTGTCTATGTTTCCACTGCATGTGAGTTACTATCCCCGCCCTGTCCGAAGGATAAGTCCCGCAATCTCTGAGGCTGCCTGTGGGTGCGCAAGTTTCGCAATGCGCTGACTGAGCTGCTTGCGCTCGCTTTGATTACCCAGCAGCGCAGCAAGGGCACGCCCAAGCCGTTCTGGTTGTTCAGCCTGATCTTCGGTGAGCTCCATAACTGCACCCCCTGTTCAGTGAGTGCATGACTGTTTTTGACGTTCCAGCCGAGTTGTTTTGAAGGCACCAGCAGGCACGCTTTTGCTGCAGCGCAAATTCGGCAATACTGCTCATGCCACCACGCGCAACAATCACATCGGCCGCACCACTATAGCGGTAGAAGTCTGGTTGAAAACCATAAACCTGGACGCGGTTTCTCGCCTTGCCGAGATTCAACGCATCATACGCTTCGTTAGTTTCGCGTTCAAGTGCCCGACCTGAAAAGTGAAGAACTATGAGATTGGGAAGTGTTGCAAGTAGATAGCGGGTATTTGCGACCATCATGGTATTGAGCGCCCGCGCACCGTTGCCACCACCTGTCACAACAAGAACATGGTCGTACCCATCAATACCTAATTCTTCCCGGTACTGTTGTTGCAAATCGGGCGTCACAACACGGTGATTATGGCCAACTGGCATGCCAACCTCAACGATTGTATCTTTTGGGTATGGGTAGAGTTTGGCTGGCAGTGCAACAGCGTGCCAGGCCGCCCAGCGAGCAATCAATCGGTTTGCCAGGCTCGGCACACTATCAGCATCATGTGTGATGTATGGAACATTCCTCAACTTTGCAGCCAAAGCAACCGGCACGCTGACGAACCCGCCTCGGCTAAAGACGACATCCGGTTGCACACGCTTCATCATACGATAGCACTGCACAATGCCGTGCAAAGTACGAAAACGTCACGAAAGTTTAACACCTGAGTTTTCACATCAAGCAGTTGGCGCCAACCCTCACCACTGTAACGACGTAATTTGCCAGCGGAAACAGTCCTCACCTCATCGATGGCCTCGTGCCGCTCAACTACATCAAGTAAATCATCGCCTCGCTGACCGATATAGGTAACAAGGCTTTCGGGGGATTGCCGTTTCAACTCATGGGCGACTGCGAGCACCGGGGTGATATGCCCCCCCGAACCGCCGCCTGTCAATACTATGTTCATATGCTTTCCTATCTCGTTGCCTTCCGGTCGTAACACGGCGCGTCGTAAAGCTGGTGTAGTGTGAAACCTGAAATACCAGGCCGAGTGCTGCACCGACAAACAAAACACTTGTACCACCATAACTTATGAGTGGTAACGTGATGCCCTTTAATGGCAACAATCCTATCATAGCACCAATGTTGATGATTGCCTGCGTACTCAGCCAGGCAAGCACCCCGACAACGACGAGTCTACTAAACATATCGGGTGCTCGTTCTATTATGAGCCTGAGGCGTGCAAAAAGTGTCATAAAGAGCATCAGAAGCACCACAGACCCCACAAACCCAAACTTTTCAGCATAGATGGCAAAGATTGAGTCATTCTGTGCTTCTGGCAAATAACCGTACGCTTGAACGCTCTTACCAAGACCTAGTCCGAACAGACCACCGGAGCCAACAGCGATAAGCGCCTGACATGCCTGGTGACCGGCATCTGTTGAGCAGTTTGCCTCGGGGTGCAGGTATGTTTGTAATCGGTCTCGTCGGTACGGTGTCGAGGCAACCGCCAGGATCGTGCCCAACGCTACCACAACACCAATCAGCAGTATTCTGCGCATGGGCATACCTGCCACAAATGCCATAATAGTCGCCATAACCACTATAACCCCGGCCGACCCAAGATCGCTCTGCACGAACGCCACCACGAATCCTGTAATACCCATAGCAATTGCAAGCGGCTTCAATGCCTTTTGTAATTACCGATCGTGTTCTGGCGTACGTGGTTTGCCAAAAAGCCACTAATGGCAACGAGAAGTGCAAACTTCAGCACTTCTACGGACTGCAATGAAAAACTGCCCAGTCGTATCCAGCGGTGTTGAGGATAGGCTGGAATCGGTGGGGTTATCAGTGCTATAAGCGTACCCACGGCCGCAACCCCAAGAAGCCACCACTGCCACCGCTGCCACTGAGAGAGTGGGATACGTGAAGTAATAATGAAAGCGACAATACTAAGCGCAATCGCGACGACTTGGTGAGCAACAAAGTTACCTCCACGCAGCTCAGACAGAGCTGGGCTAATTGAATACACCACGACAAGCCCAAGGGCAAGCAGGCACGCAACGATAACGAGTAACCAATAATCTGGCCGATGCTTCCGCAGTGCATCTGCCGTTTGTGGCCTGTTCCTCAAAGATGCCGACCGTTCAACCATAGCAACCCCCAGACTGGCGCGCAGTGAGTTGTGTGTGGTAGTGATGTTGTTGTATTGTTTCCATGTTTGTTTTTGACCTATAGCCTCTAGCTGGCTAGCCGTAACGACCCATGACAAAAAGCGCCAGGCCAATCAGTGCCGACACTTGACCGATAACCCAAAAGCGCATCGTAACCTTTGCTTCAGGCCAGCCAATTGCTTCAAAATGGTGGTGTATGGGCGCAATGCGAAATATCTTTTACCATTTCGTAGTTTTTTAGAAGTAATCTGCAATATAACCGAACCAGCTTCAGCAACAAAGACAAATCCGATAATCGGTAGTAACAGAACAGTGTCCGTATACATAGCTACGACACCAAGAGCCGTTCCGAAGGGCAAAAGACCCGACGTCCCCATAAAGAACCGGGCTGGAAACACATTGAACCACGTATAGCTCATCAGCGCCCCCACCATGGCCGCGCAAAACCCTGCGATACCGTACTTCTGTTCCAGCACAGCAATAACCGCATACGTTGCAAAATGCAATCGTCGTCAGACCGCCAGCGAGGCCATCCAGCCCGTCACTGATATTCACGGCATTCGCTGTCGCCACCACAACGAGTGTAAAGAGCGGAATAATCCACCACCCGATGGTGATTGAGTGCTCAAGCCCCGGAACCTGGATGCTATTAAAGCCAAGTTTGTAGTAGAAATACCATCCCCTACTGCTGCAACGATGGTAATCAGGAGCATTTTCAGTCTTGAAGGCAGCCCCGCCTTACCCGTGCCGTCACCTCGCAAGTTAATGATGTCATCGATAAATCCAATCAACGCCGCCCCGACAAATGCCGCCAGTGGCAGCCACGTTTCCGCCCGGGACCAATTCGCACTTAGCGTCAAAACAGATACCGTAATAATAAATATGATACCTGCCATCGTTGGTATATGTCGTTTATGCTTCTCGCCGTGCAGCTTCATAAACACCGTTGCCTTAGCCCCTGTCACCGTCTCGGTCCGTGGCTTTTTCCACAGCTTCCAGCGATACGCGACAGTGGTATAGAGTGGCGTCAGCGCCATAGACAGCAGGAATCCGCCCATGCCCAGCAGTACGATTTTTAGCAAGCTCGAACCTTGCAATGTTGTCGAGAGCACTTGTATATCCATAGTTTATTCGTTTCCTTTGGCTTTTTGTACAGTATAGCGCATTATATTCTTTCGGTCACCTTAGGATTTCTTAGGTTTAACATCGTAGTTATTGATAAGCATGTGTGCAATTTCGGCAAAAACCGGTTGGCCGGTTTGCGCACCAGCAAAACCACCGTAGCCCCGCGGCTCTATGTTATACACAACAATCGTATACTGCGGCGTGTCGCCACCAACATAGCCCAGAAATGTACCATTAAAGACATCCTCGCGGTATAAGCCTGTTTTTTCATCGGTTATCTGCGCGGTACCAGTCTTGCCCCCGACGCTGTAGCGACTGTCAAAGCGCATGTAGGGGAATCCGGCCACGTGCTCTTCTGTAACGTAATCGAGTAATTCTACCATGCTGCGGCTTGTCTTTTCAGATACAACACCGCGCTGGAGGACAACGGGTTTTTTCGTCATTATGTCCCCCGTGGCATCGCTCGTTTCTGCTACCAATCGCGGCTGGTAATACGAACCCCCGTTTACAATCGCACTCATTGCACCTGCCATTTGCAAAGCAGACGCCGAATACGCCTGACCGAATGACGTATTGGCATAGGTTATGTTTATGCCGTTATCTTTATCTTCTGGTTCCGTTACAAACCCCGAGCCCTCGTAGCCTTGCTCTATGCCCGTTGTCTTACTTAGTCGGTAGTGATTCACAAAATAATCATGTAGCTTTATGCGACCAGAGTCATTCAACTTACCGCCTCCCATTTGCATGAGCGTCCACGTTGCGCCCGTGTTTAGCGACAGATTCAGCAGGCTTTTGATTGTCTGTGTGCCTGATCCGGTACCCTCGGCCACATTCAGCACTTTTGCACCGTCTATCGTCCACTTGCCTGGGTCATAATACGATGTATCCTTCGTGATAACACCGCTGTCAATACCAGCGGCTATGGTCAAGACTTTTGTAATCGATCCAGGCTCAATTGGACTTGCCACACTATAGTTTTGAAACACCGTGCCATCTTCAACTGCTTGGTAGTTCGCAGGGTCAAACGTAGGATAGTTCGCCATGGCCTTTACAGCCCCAGTGTTTGTTTCCATGACAATTGCACTCACGTTTTTCGAGCGAAATTTTTCTTGGGCAGACTTAACGATGTTCTCGACTTGCGCTTGCATGCCCATATCTAACGTCAGCGTCACGTTCTTGCCTGCCACGGGCTGGATCAGAAGGTTTTCACTGCTTGCCGCCAGTGGCACGCCATTGACGTCAGTAATCGCCTTCAGGCGGCCTTTTTTACCGCCGAGTGTTGCATCGAGCGACTCCTCAAGCCCATATTTTCCCTCCCCGTCGTTGTTTACAAAGCCAAGTACTTGCGCCGCCATCGTACCCTGCGGGTAAACCCGATAATTCATTTGTTGCGAGGCAATGCCCGGATATTGTAAGTCTAGGATTTTTTTGTTTGTCTCAGCACTGACACGACGTTGCAAGACAACATACTTTGTCTTTTTGTACGGAGTTTGTCTTCCACCGAAGAAACATCCTCAGCTAGAAGTGGTGCGATTGCCCGGGCAGTCTCAGCCACATTTTTGATAATACTGGGATCAGCAAAAATGGTATACCGTTTTTGGTTAAGTACCAGTGGGATAGTCTTGCCGTTAAGCTGAGCATATATTGCGCCCCGCTCTGGTAAAACATCGTATTCCCGAACCTGGTCACTGAGCGCGAGTGATTTGTAGTGGTCGTACCGTATGACCTGCGTATAAAACAGCCGAATCGCAAACACCGCAAAGACAACGACAATCAGCGCATACCATAAACGTGTGCGCATAATAGGATCAGATTCATAACCACGTTTCGTCTCCATTGCTGTATTCGGCCGTACCGTTTATTCTACCGTTCCACTTGGGGCAACCGCAACAAGCGATTTTGCCTCAGAAGAATTCTTAACTGTATCGAGCGATTGCAAACGTGCAGAAGCAGCCGCCAGATCATCGCGCTCGTTCTGGAGCGACGTTTGCTCAACCTGCAGCTTGTTCATAGAATAACCATAGGCATTGGTTTTTGTGACCTGTGTCAGGTACAAGAGACCAAGCAAACATGCAAGGACAATCAGCACTATTGTGTTACTAACTGGCCCGAGCCGTTTGCTTGCCGGACGAAACGTGACCGAATTTTGCCCGCGTACTGCGAGTTGTTGGCGTCCAAGCGCCAGACTTGATGAATATGTCATATGTTTGTTTTTTTCGTTTGTTTAAGCTCATAAGAGCTAAAACTTAGTTGTCGGCGGAACGGTTTTGCTCCGCCGACATGTGCCCCTACCGACCCACTTTGACGTGGACTTTGTAGGTCCGGGAGCTACTTTTTACCCGTATTGGCATTGCGAGTTCCCTTTCTTTTTTGTTTATTTTCGCTGCAAGACGCGGAGTTTGGCGCTCCGTGCCCGCGGATTAGAAACTGTTTCAGTGTCGTCGGCTACGACAGGATGTTTGGTCAACAAGTGGTAGTCAGCGTCATAACGGTCGCCAGTCATATCGGCGAATGCCTGTTTGACTATGCGATCCTCGAGACTATGGAAGCTGATGACGCCGAGTCTACCACCTGGTTTCAGGAGTTGAAACCACATGGGCAGGCTGCGTTCTAGCTGTCCAAGCTCATCGTTTACCGCAATTCGTATGGCCTGAAAGCTGCGTGTCGCCGGGTGGACTTTACTCCCCCGCGGCATCACCTTCGCAATTGCTTCTGCAAGCTCTGTCGTCGTCGCAAATGGCCGATGACTCACTATAGCTGCCGCAATCGT
Organism: Candidatus Saccharimonadota bacterium; assembly: GCA_016699935.1. Taxonomy (GTDB): domain Bacteria; phylum Patescibacteriota; class Saccharimonadia; order Saccharimonadales; family UBA4665; genus JAGXIT01. The sequence continues at coordinate 794,464 of CP064992.1, read as the reverse complement.
CCGAGCACGTGGCTCCTCGCCGTAACGACGGAGAATGCCCTCTAGCTCAGCCTGGTTATACGTATTTACCACTGTTGCCGCTGTTAGCTCTGCGCGCTGATCCATCCGCATATCGAGCGGACCGGTCGTGCGAAACGCAAAGCCCCGAGACGACGTGTCAAGGTGCAGCGACGATACACCCAAATCTGCCAGTATCATATCGAAGCGTTTGCCCCCACTCAGCAGTGTGACTGAGGCCTCTTCGAAACTGGCATGCAATACTGTTGCACCCTGACTCTCGAACGACGTGAGTGCGTTCACCGCAGTCTCGTCGCGATCGACCAGCGTCATCAGTGATGGCGCCTGGGTACGTTCCAATACCGCCTGAGCGTGTCCGCCGTAGCCCGCCGTCAGGTCGAGGTAGGAATTCCCTCGTTCTGGCGCAAGGTACGTGAGCACCGTCCCGAGCAGTACGGGCTTGTGTATTGTCTGATGCATAGTGCATGTCGCAACTTTGTTTTTATGTTTTGTATTTGTTTTGGTGATGTTTTTGTTTTTTGTTGTATCGGTTACCCAGATGCTCCTTAAGAACTATCCGTCTACCCGACAATCCGACTTTTATCACCTATTCAGCAGCCAACTTTTTGTTTTGTATCTAGTTTTTGTTTTTGCTTTGCCCTCCGGAGTTTACGCTTTCCAACAGTCTGTAACCAGATAGATGGAATGAGCGAAATGAAGGAGGGTTGGTGTTCTTGGTCCGTATGTAAGAAAGCTTAAAGTTTAGTAAGATTTCAAAAATCTCGTAATGCTTCCGACTTCCCAAGAACAAAGTGAGAGACTTATGTGTGAGGTGGAGTTTTGGGAGGTGTTTTATGGAAAGAACGAAGGCTTTTTTATACAGTGGTGCCTTATACATATCCACTGGTTGACTGCTGAATAGGTGACACTAACACTTCGCGTTAATGAGACACCCTTTCAGGGTTTCTCATTGTGCGGGGTCGCGGAATAAATCCGCCGACTCCGACTGCTCTTCCCCGTCCGTAGACGGTTCTTCGCAACGAAGGTTAGACTATTTCGTTTTTGCATGATTCATGATTCATTCTTCATGATTCATGCGCATTAATTGTTAAGGTTTCAATCTGTCGCCCAGGGCACTATGCCTGTTCGACCGCTAATAATCGCCAGTAATTGCCCACACTTACCGCCGCGACATCGCGCTTGATGCCGGCATAGTCAAGTAAGTGCTGCTCTAGTGTAATCCGCCCCTGTTTGCCATCGAGTGATTGCTCGACCTTGCCCATGCGAAATTGCGCGTTTAGGTCGGCGATGCGCTCATCTAGGATGTCGCCAGCGAGCCGAGGCTCAACCATCGTATCCCAGACCCCTTTCGGGTACAGGTGCAGATACTGTCCAAATCCACGGGTGATGACTGCTCCGCCTGCAAATGTGTCACGAAGTTCGGTCGGTATGGTTAGCCGCCGTTTATCGTCGAGTTTGCGTTGGAAGTAATCCACCTGTGTCATATGATTGTTTTTTAAGTGTGCGGTGAGTTTTTTGTTTTTATGTATTGCCGAAAGGTTCTACGAGAGAATTCTTTTGGCGACTTGAGAGGTAGTTCGCCTTTGTTTGAAGCGGGTTACCTACTTTTACCCACTTCCAACAGTGTACTACCCACCATCACCCACTACAATACACATAATGCGAAAAAGGTGGTGCTTTTTACACCACTTTCCCACAGACACTTATGCTTATTAGTTATTGCTGATTACGTGGATCAATTTTTGTCCCCACTTGTGCGGCATTCGGTAAAACAAACACCTAACCAACCGGCAATGCTCCCATTTTCTTTCCCTTAGGCACCTGTGCTGCAAGCATCGTTACGACATCTGCCGGACTAACCTCAGGAATCTTTGCGGCATTCGCTACGTCCCACAGAGTATTCATTGGAATATCCGGCGTATCAAGGTTAGTGTCAATATCTCCAAGAGAGCCAAGGGTAACTTCTCGATGAGGCTGAACTCTGTCAACTGTCAAAACTTCTTTTACGCGCCGGGAATGCATAAAGTCAGCAACTAAAGTCAAACCAATTACTACGGCTCCGAGTACGACTCATACAAGAGTAACTACTCTGCGAAATATTCTTTCTGTTCGCGTAACATCGTTATCTCAGTCTTCTTTTAGGCGGGCACTGAGTGACTTCTTGGTTTTAATTATATCCCTTTTATGTTTATTTGTCTTTAAAGCAAGTTCATGTTCCACTAACGCGAGTGAGGCGAGCGAAGCTTAGTTGGGCGTGACCTATGTGGGTTTCGGCCTCTCGCATGTGGGTATTGTGCAGCATTTCCCCACCACCATGGCTGTTCTGATTATAGACCGCGGCAATCATGCCCTCGCTCGTTTTCATCGCCGTTATGAGCAGCGCGGCTATGGCTACATAGAGCCCCACATGGAAATGCAGGGTGCATACGCAGCTTTGGCTGTTTTTTCTATTTGTTGTCATATTTTTATTTCTTTACAGAACTACCCTATCATATCAAAACATAACCATATTGTCAACTCTATGTTTTTATACACCTTTGCACACCATCTGGTCTGGGTTAAACCTACCCTGTTACATTACCGTCCCAGGTGAAAACCCAAAACGGTAATTCGTATTTAGGCGCGGCCGTTAGGCCACTATGGATAATCCCGCCCCTGGGCGGATATAACTACGACAGGCACTCTGGAACTCTTCCGGCATAGCTGTTGTGGGACAATACAACTTCAGCGAAAATGCGTATCCAATTAGTGTTTTCGCGTTGTATTTACTCACAACAGCTACCGAAGATGGAAGCGTGCCGAGCTCTTGCCTACTTTTCTTGCGGCAAGAAAAGTAGGTCGCCTGTGGGCGAAACACCACATTAAAAGTCAAAACTATGAGATCTCTACTTCTAGCGGGATGCCATTTTTGGTTTGAGTAGAGTTATACCTTGCTTGGAAAGCACAGATTCCATCCCCTCATACGTCCACTCCCGTGCTTCAGGGCTCAAAAACCAGTCATGTACCGGCAGTGCATACTTTGGCTTGAGCTCCAAAGCAAGTTCTAAAGCCCGCCTCGTCGACCCCCATGGAGCCACTATCGGTAAGGCAAGGATGGGCATAGTTGCCGCGAATTGGTGACAATCACCTGGGTGTGTGTAGACCCCAAGAAAATGTACACCCAACTCTTCTGGTACAACCGCGCCAAATGGGCTCACTTCTTCATGAGGACTCACAAACGCAACCGCTCCTTCGGGCATAATGCCTGCCGCCTGGGTAAATCCCTGCTGCCTCAACACCTCAACAACCTCTGTCGGCGCCGTAATCCGTACATCTGGAAACTTTGCGACCATCTGCCGTAGTTTCTCTGGGTCGCAGTGATCGCCGTGAATATGAGAAATAAAGACATCGTCTAACCACTCAATGGTTTCAGTTGGTATATCGCTCCACCCACCCGGGTCAAATAACGCCACCCGCGCCTTTCCCCGCTGCTCACCCTCTACCAACACACAGCTGTGTCCGTATTTCGTTATTTTCACCTTCATGCTTCTATTCTACACCCCCTCTACCACCACACCATTACCCCTATATATTTTTAAACTGTACGGCCGTACAGTTTATTTTGAGGGCGAAAAACCTTCCACATCTGTCGAAAGTGCTATGTACTAGAAGAATAGTCTATTTCTTTTTGGGTTTGTGGTAGGTATGGTACGAAAGTTCACTGCGATGCTGGTCTATACCCTCGATATAGTCGTCGAATTCCTGCAGCAGAGTCGAAAATCGGCGATTCGGCGCCAGAACTTTTAACAGCCTTTTTTGGTCACGCAGATACTCTATAAGACTAAAGAAGTCGCCGTCACCGCTAACTATGACTGCTTTATCGTAGTTCGGCAGCTCTTTCATGGCATATAGCACCAGATCGGCGTCAATATTTCCTTTTACTGGCGGCTTCTCTGTTTCCTTATCGGTGTTCACCGCTGCATGCTGATTGTTTGTCATTCGTTGGTCGTTGGCCACTGGGCGTTGCTTGATCTCAAGGGTCGGCTTTAGTACCACCAAAAAACCATGAGCATACATTTGTTCGTAGAGCGATTCGTTATCTGGCAGATAGCCAATAAACATGTAGGCCTGCGTCACCCCATATTTCTCACTCAGCCACTCCCGAAACTTGTGCCAATCCATCTTCCAGCCAATCTTCTGCACCCCAAGGTTCAGATTCTGACTATCTATAAATGCGTAATTACCTTTGGGTTTCGGTGGATGCATAGTTTGAGTTTGTGGCTTTTTCCTCGGCCGGCCTACCCACCACGGTTTTTTACCATTCCCCTGTTTTTGTTCTTCGCTCATACTGGTAGTATACAGGAAAACTACCGAGAGTCATGAGTCAAGATGGTGTTACGAAACGAAAAAGATACCGAAGGCCGCTAAACACAGTTTTGCGGGCGCGATGTAACTATCGAGAAACATGCGGACATTCCCGGTCTGGGGTGTTGTCAGTCTTTGACGCCCTTCGCGATGGCCAAGGTTTCTCGCCGCCTCACTTCCACTCCCGCGACAAGTTTCGTAAAACCATGGCTTTTTTATAACATAAGAAGAAATCACCATACAGGTACACAAGCCTTCATTTATACTGCTCCTACGGCGATTAAGAGACTAGTTATTTTTGTTAATAATACCCAGCAGGCCGGAGCCGTACTTATCAAGCTTGGTTTTACCCATGCCTTTTACTGCCAGGAGGGCATGGGTGGTTTGGGGGCGGCGGGCGGCGAGCTCATGTAGGGTAGTGTCGTGAAAAATCATATAGGGAGGGATTTTTTCTTTTGCCGCCTGGGTAATGCGCCATTTTTTTAGCTCGGCGAGCAGCGCTTCATCAAGGGCCGATTCCACCTCATTTTTCTTTACATCTTCGGTAAAATCGACTGTTTTTAGCGCCATTTGCTCAGAAGCCTCTCTGAGCCACGTATCGTATTCGTGCACTACCGGATGCATAGCGAGCGCCATCTGGTTTATGCCCACCAAGTATATGCCTTCCATGCTTCGGACGCGGCTCAGTGCCACGTAACCCATGCCAGGAGTAAAACTACGGCTCAGATCGATCTCGGCCGCGTCCAGGCTCATTCCTTGGCTTTTATGAATGGTAATCGCCCATGCAAGTCGTAGCGGCAGCTGAGTCACCTCCGCCTTCACACGCCCATCTTCCTCAAGCGACCAACTATGCGGCTCCACCAAGACTTCGCGGCCACCAGTCGTGACCACCAATGGTGCGCCGTCAACAAAATCCATGATAACCCCGCGGGTGCCATTCACAAACTTTCCCTTTTGGCTATTGGCGACAAACATTATTTCAGCGCCCTTTTTCAGTTCCAGCACCTCTGGCGCAAGCACGCTTTTCATGAGCTGTTCGCGCTTGGCGCTAGCACCCTTTGTCTCCATTGTGTATGTTCGGGCTGACTCCGTAATTGCCTTGAGGTGGCGCTGGTTAATGGCATCGACATCAATGTTATGTGCGTAGAGTCGCGTGACCGCCTGAGCTTCGTGAGTGACCTCAGCCATCCGTTCCCGAAGCGCCATTTCATGAAACTCATTAACTTCGCCGCGGCGCATCGCCCCGAGTAAATCCAGCAGCGAATCACCCACCGCTTGACGGTGCTGTTCACTGAGGTAGCATATGGCTGGATGCAATTCTTGCCACGCCGCACTCTGATGCGCAAAATCTGCCGCGTCACTTCCCCGCGTGACCGGTGGTAGCTGGAACAGATCACCCACGAGCACTACCTGTAGCCCACCAAACGGCGCTTCGCTCTGCCGTATCTTCTTTGCTACCATATTTACCATGTCGAGTCGCCGACCATGCAGCATCGAAACTTCGTCAATGACGAGGATATCCGTAGCATTGTACCGCTTCACTAGGTTCGATTTAGCACTTAAACGCGCGAGGTCATACTGACTCAGGCTATCAAGAATCCCTAGTCCCGACCAACTATGAATCGTACTTCCCCCTATGTGCGTCGCGGCGATACCCGTACTTGCCGTCACGGCCACATTTTTACCTCGTTGTTTTGCCAGGCGCACAAACTGGTTCAAAACGTACGTCTTCCCCGCCCCAGGTGCACCGGTCAGAAAAACCGACCGACCTTCCATCATAAGAGTGAGTGCTTGTGACTGTCTCATTGCTAGTATCTCCTTACGCTATGCGTTTACATCGTGCTTCATCGGCGTCACTGCCCCCGAAAGTACTTTTTAGTATACCCTGCCCCGCCCTGTCTGCAACCCTTAACCAATTGTATTTTCCACAATTTCTTCTCCTCCACCACGTCGCCCTACCCGCACCAGCCCAATATATTGGTCTTACGCAAAACTCCCACCACCCCAGACCCATTACCAGCGTTCATAAGCCAGTTTTTTCTCGTCAAAGTAGCTACAGCTACTCTTCCTCCAGATAAACTGTCTTCTGAACCACTGGTAGATGGCTCTGGATGCAGTGCGATTTTGCGTAAGTCCAGTATAGTTTCACCCTACTTTTAAACCGTATGGCCGTACGGTTTAAATCTTTTCAGGGGTGAAAGCTGACTTGAAGCGATCGATCAAGACAGCCTCATGATCGATGTGGCTGGTGATGATGTAGGTAACGTAGCGGCTTATTTCGAGTTTTTCAGTAACGAGTGTGATTTCTTGCCGGGACTCAAACGGATGCACCCACACGCTCTGTTGCAAATACCGAAATCCGAGCTGCTTGATTTTATCGGTAAACAGTCGACGCTCTCGTTTGTGTTCCTCAGGAATATCAAAGAGAACAAGCCGCCACTGCCCGTCCCACACCTCTGGTATTGGTATAAAAAGCTTTTCGTACTCCAAACGCTTTAGACGCAACCGTCCAAGTGTGGTTATTTCAAGTCCGTTTTGATAGTTTTCAGCCAGTAGCTTCTTACTGCGCATATATGCGAGCACCCGAGCAATCTCTCGCTCTTGAGCTCTTTTGTCCAGCGCATCGAATGCTCGTTTCATCGGCCCATCGCGACCGATGAGGGCATTCGGTGCCAGAATAAGCGCCGTCAATGCCGTACCAAACACGACCGTCCTCAGTACTGCATCCACCAGCGCACTTGTTTGCGCATTTTTAGCCATTTTTAAATTGTACGGCCGTACCGTTTATTTTTCAAGTGGTCGTGGTGACAGAATCGTGAAGGCGATGATGGCACAGAAATGTGTAATCAACTGGTACGCGGTATGTTATTTTTTCGGCGTTTACGAGCGGACTGACGGACGATTTCCCCGCCAGCAGCCTGCGCAAGGTTTACTGCACCCAGAATATTTGCCGCAACTGCGACGGGTGGCGCCAAAACACCGACCGCAAAACAAGCTGCCGCCCCAAGCGCATTGGCATTACGGTACCAGCGAGCTGCTTTTTCGGTCTTACCTTCCTTTGCAATGTGTTCGGACACCCCTATACCTCGGCTTCGTCGTCTTTGACACGAAGTGGACGCTTTTTGATGATTTCGTAGCGTTCACCGGTGAGCGGTGACTCCCAGTAGTCATCATTGATAATGTTTACGAACGTCGTCAGGTCTTTTTCGTCCAGGATGATAATCTTTCCTTGCTCGTCTGGCATAAGCTGCAGATCCATATCTTCGGCGTATTCGAGAGCCTTCTCTTGCGTGACTTTACCCACTTCGAGCTTTTGCAGCTTCTGGATAAGCTGCTTTTTACCTTTGAGGAGCGCATTCATACCCACCCCTTCAGGAAAACTCAACCCATAAGTCTCCATTATTTCGCGCACTTTCGCCTCGGCGATACTAGCTTCTTTGGCATCATATCCAAACAGTGTTTTTAGTTTGCTTTGGTTGAATACATACAAATCTTGGTCCAGCACAAGCAGCTGAGGGTCAGTCGGTAAGCGAAGTGCCGCTTCAGCATCAAAGGGAACGAATTTATCGGCGCGGAGCATCCATCCCTGTTTGCCCTTCATCACCTGGGATTTTGGCAAAACCTTTGCGAGGTAAAATGGCTTATCCATCTCCGGGTGTGAAACACGCGCGAGCACACCCTTCATGTGGTTTATGTCGTGCTCTTCATCTTTAAACAACACTATTTCGCGCTCCTGAGTATGCAACCAACCTAGCGTCTCGCGAAGTTTTTCTACCTTAAACACTTGGGTGCGCTGCAACACATTGCTTTCAGCCTCGGCATCTTCGAAGCCCCGGACAATAAGCCCTTTATCGGCCCCTTCCAACACATAGTCGAGTAAATCATCAATAAAGATTGGCTCAAGTTGCTTTTTGAGCCCATCCGCCATCGCCGTACGGTAGAGCACATAGTTTTTTGAGATAAAAAAGAGTTCAATCTTGAGTTCGTCTTTGTACTGCACCAGGTTATTTGCCCACGCAAATACATCTGTTTCTTGGTAGGAATCCACTGCTTTTTGTTGTTGCTCCGCTGCTGTATCTTCAACCATACCAAGCATTGTACCACTGAAAAGACGGTTGTGTTGATGTGTTATCTACTTCTATCAGACACGATTTTTCGCACCAGCCAGCCTGCTCAGAGTGCGGAGCTCGTGTCAGAATCACTTTTTTGCGCAAGAACAGTTTCAGAAATCCCAAAATAAGCGCGAGGAGGCCGGCATTCTTTTTGTTGAACATGCCAGAGACTACGTCCCCAAGACCACCGTCACCCTTGCCACCCTTTTGTCCAAGCAAAATATTCACGAGACCTCCAACGTCAAGCCCCTCTGATTGTTTCTGTTTGCCAATCTGGCCTAGGACAATCGGCGCAAGTGTCGTCAGTATATCGCTCGCTGCAGCACCACTAACGCCTGAATTCTGCGCCACACTATCAGTGACATTATTAGTATTCTTCCCAAAAATGTGTTCAAGGATTTTGCCGCCATCAAGTTTCGTTGTATCACTGTCGACGGCACCGGCAAGATTGTCAAGAATGGAGCCGCTGTGGTCTTTGGCGATTGCCGTATCGAGCTTATTAGCTCCTTTTTTGCTACCAGCTTCCTGCTGCAAGCCACTCAGTATCGCCGTTAAAGCTGAGTCCATCGCACCATTTGTGCTTGCTTGGTCCAGTCCGTTTCGTGACCCAAGTTTTTCGGCTGCGGCACCAGAGAGCTGCTCTAGGAGGATTTGTTTAATGTCCATGGCTATTTCTCGCACGCAATGCCATCGCTGTCACGGTCAAGGCGCGGTTCGTAGCTGGCGTTTGAACGTTTGATGTTAAAGACGCCCGCTTCAAATGCCGCCGTACAGTTTGCAAACTTACGACCACCAGAATCTTTGCTTTCCTTTTGCGCTTCAACTTTTTTCATCGCCTCAGCACTCGCCGTGTTCAGCGTATCGGCTTTACCCTTTACCTCACCATTTGGCTGCGTTTGGACCGGTGAGTATTTACCGTTCACATTCGCCTGAGAAGGGTTCGTCAGTATCACACCAGCGTAGCCCGCCCATGCCACTGCTAGTCCGAGCAGAGCTTTTGCCCATGGGCTCTTTTTGAAACCTTCTGGATCTCGCACATACCAAATTACTGCCGCAACAATCGGGATAATCGGTAGTATAATGAGCCAGAGTAACCAGCCGACAATGATGGTGCGGCTCGTCGTCCAGTTTTGGTACTTGTGGCGTGTCAGTGGAAACCGCGCGACTATCCAACCTGCCCCACGCAGGAAAAAACCTGGGTGATCGTAGGCGTTTCGTTCCTTCAGTACTCGCGTATCGGTCGTGCTTGCGCTATAGTCGGTCGTGTCAACTTTTTCGGTTTTATTGAGTTTATGCTCTGACATGGTTTTCTCCTTATTTCACCCTACTACCTCAAATGTACCATAATTTTTACTTAGCAGACAGCATTTTACACGTCGGTTATGAGATTATCGCGGCTGCGCAATTCTGTCACAAGGAATACTCCGTCAGACTCTTGGCGGAACATAATATCGTGTGGGTTCATGAAATAATCATTCGAACCGATGATTTGATAGACCAGTTCCGCGCGAGTATCGGGACGAGCCTGAAATGAGTGGCCCTGATACACAAGAAATTCCGCGCTACCATGCGGCGACAGGTTTCGGTCAAGCTCGACCGTGCGACCTAGCAGCTTGATTTTATCGAGCTGAATGTCAAAATGAGATGCATTATGAATATGCACACGCAGCTCAGAGTGATCGCCGCTGCGGTGAAAATGTGCGCTTGCTACCTTCACCACCGGATATATTTTACGTCCTGACGACTGCAAATATTGGTTCACTCCTTGCCCGACTCCTTGTTCTGCCTGTGCATCACTACCGAGCTGCACTTGTTTCGCTTCAAAAGCAGGCTGGCCAGACAAGATGCGTTTTAAAACCGCAAACGGTCCGTTGTTTATAGGTGATGTGTGCTGATTATGCTGCATGGTTTATGGTAACCTCCGTTTTGGCTCTTAGGCTCGACGCAATCGTCGTTTCAGCGGCAGTGCAATGCGGCGGCGGAATACGCCGCGTAGAAACTCGCCCGCCAGGTAGTAATATGGGAAAACCGTCACCACCATGAGCGTGCTAGAAAGCAGTCCAAACATCAGGACTACCGCTTCGCCCCTGCCAAAACGGACTTGTCAGCGCCAGAGGGATGATAGAGACGATGGCGGTTAGGCTTGTCGCTATCAGCGGACGGAACCGCTCGGCCAAGGCTTCGTGCGCCGCATCGACTGGGTTCATACCGGCTCGACGCGACTGATTGGCATAGTCGGTGAGTAATATTGTATTCTTGATGCTCAAGCCGATGAGTGCAAAGAAACCGAGCATGGCAAAGAAACTAAAAGCGTTATCTGTCAGCCACAGGCCAAGCGTTATTCCAAATAGGCTAAACGGTATAGCCATAAAAATTAGCAGTGGCTGCAACAGACTTCGGAACTGGGCTGCAAAGTACTATGTAAATGACCATTAGAACAAGCGGAAATGCCACTGCGAGCGTCTTGAAACTGTCTTGATTTTCGCTTTCCTGGCCAAAATTGAAGCTAATTGCGTCCTTTGCAAGACCATAACTGGCAACTTTCTTATCCGTAAATTTGTCTTCGACAGCCTTCTGGGTTAGCGTAACTAGTGCTGTTGTGTCACTATCGACAAACTTGGCCGTAATACCTACAAAAGCTTTGCTATCAACACGCGTCAACACATCGGCATTGTCAACCGAAACAGTCTCTATCTTCACCTTGCTGCCATCTATACGCTTGATGTCGGCTGTTTTAAGGTAGCTGGCAATATCGGCTGCTAGTTTTTCGGCGGCTGGCCGGTTCACATTCGAGGATATTCGGGCTGTGAAGTCTGAGGCTGGCGGACCGGCATCGACACTATTGACACTAAACTGGGCTTGCGTAAAGTCTTTGAAAGCAGCTTTAAGTTGAGTGACATACTGCGGAGCTGTCGTTTTCCTCTTGTTATAATCTTTTAGGTCTATGTAAAACTGGGCAGACTGGGCGTTGGCAATACCATAATTCGCACCGGATACAAAATCTTCACCTAGAACAGTTTTTACCTTTTCCATAGCGTTATCGTTGATTACTTCGGCTTGCTCAATCGTGGTACCTGTCGGGAAGCGTAGCGTCGTGGCAATCTGGTTAGTATCTTTGGAGGGCGGGAAAATATTGAAAGTTACCTTCTGAAAAGATAGCCACCAGTGCCGATAAATGCAAAGCTAAGCACAATGGCTGCTAGTCCGACGCCAAATAGTTTACGCTTGCTGTGTTGCGCCCACAGCATCGGTTTCACTAACCAGCGCGCCACGCGAGCTTCGAAATCGGCCGCAAGTTCATGCTCTGCCTTGGCACCTATGTGTTTTTTGCCTAACATAATGTACCTGGCATAAAACGGGATGAAAATAAGCGCCACCAAGAGGCTAATGACTAGCGCCGATATGATAGTCACAGGCATAACACGGATAAAACTTCCCAATATCCCGCCGACAAAAAGCAGCGGAGCAAAGCTAAGTGCTGCCGTAGAGGTAGCTGCAATCATAGCGCGGCCTACCTTACCGATGGCTGTTTTGACGATATCATCCGGGTCGTTTTTACGTTTGCGCTGAGCATCAAGTGCTTCTACTACAATAATAGTATCGTCAACAATCAGTGACAGACTCAAAATAAGGGCAAATAAAGAAATAGTATTTAGGGTGTAGCCGATGAGCTCGAGCACACCGAGCGTTGCCAGTATAACTGTCACCATCGACAGCACAGTGATGACCGAAGCGCGTACCGCGATGACGATTGAACCAATCACCAGCACAGCTAAAAGACCTTCGAGCAATGTTTTTTGCAGTTCACTTATCTGCTGCCGAATGCTTGGCGCAAAACTAGCGCTCACACGCATAGCAAAACCACTTGATTTGTTTTTGCGGTTATAGGCATCAACCGCCTCTTGAAGCTGATCGCCAAACTTTACGACATCTCCGCCCTTTACGATGCTAGCGCCAATCGGTACCGAACTGTAGAAGGCTGTCTTATCACCAGAACGCTCACCAAATCTTTCGAAACGGCTCTGGACATTTTGGGTCTCACCTGTAATGGGATTTTGCGCTTGCTCGATAGGGTTAATGATCGAAGCGTCCTTAACAAAACTTAGCTTTTGATCTTTTATAAACTTGGCAGCCTGTGAGGCAGCCGGGACAAGATCTGGTTCTGGTAAAGCAGCATTTTTTGTCGAGAAAAAGGACACAACTGCATCATCGCCACGCTCGGTAAAACCAAATCGTGCTGCTTCAAACTTTAGTTTTGCTCCAGCTGGCAATATACCCTTTTCAACCATGGCTTTTGCAGAGCCAGACTACGACCGGTCGAATCTGTTTTTCTTTGTACTGTACGATTACCGTCGCAAAATTGCCCAAGCTGTTGGTCTGGACCGTCTTGACGTCTGACTGCTTCATCAGAAATTCGCTGACTGGTTTGGCTAGCTCACGGTCAACCTGACTGGCATCATTCACAAAATAAGTAGCCTGACCAATGGCATAAGGCACACTAATTGGTGGGAAGCCTTCTCGTTTCAGCAATGTCGTATAACTCAGCACACCGAAGGCTGCAATCGTCAGAGCCATAGCGGCCGTCAGTTTCGAACGGCTAAAGAAAAACATTGCAAATCTCTGTAAAGGACGTAGTTTCTGTCCCATATTTTTATTACTCAAAGACCGATTATTTTTCGTCGCCATTCTTGCTCCTCTTTTCCAACTATTGTACACACCTTACGTCTTTTAAACTACCCTCGTTTACTATAGTTTGCGGCTGTCATATGCCCAATGTAACAATGCTTGGCGCTGACGCGGGCGACACAGTTCATCACCGGCTTTACAGTACTTTTTCACCTGGGAAACGTGCCGTGACATGTTTTTCCATCTGTTGATCTGTCTGGTGTCTTCACTTGGGATCCGGCGACCCAAATAATATCGGCAGTACCACTGGAACCATCCCCTGGGATCTTCGGCATATATCCAACCCTTTCGCTGCCATTCCTCCCTAGTCTGGCTAGCATCTACCTGAAAGTAGTTTATTTTGGGGTCGTGAATAGCTGATAGTCGCGCATGTGCAAACCATTTTGCGGGAAACTCTGCCTGCTCACCCTCAAAATAGTGGCTAAAAACCCCCAGCTCCAGCATTTGTCGTGGCGTTAAGTCTGGCTTGAAATCATCAGCAAATTGCCGTCCCTCTGGGGCATCCAGCTGGTATTGGTAGTTCTGCAGTGTGTCAATTACAGTAATAGTTTTGCTCATTTTATTGTCTTCCTCATTTTGTTTGGGAGCAATCAAGTATTATACGCTTTGTTGTAATCATATCTGTAAAATTCCTTATTTTGCACACGCAAACAGAAGATTTTTATACTTTATTTTTCAAAAGTTGAACAAATAGTTTATCCGTAGACAGCCATTCCCGAAAGACATCATAGGCCGAAACCGACCTACCCGATCCAGTTTGAGCATTTACGCCAATCGTGTCAATTCCAGCAGATTGGCACGTGTAAACAGCTCTGGGCAGGTGGTAGCCCTGGGTCACCACGATGGCGCTTTTACCTCACGCCTATCGTGTGCCCGAACGCAGGAATCATAGGTATCAAAGCCAAATTTATCAACCTCAATATCATTTTCCGGCACACCAAGCTCCAGAGCTACCTTTTTCATAATGTTTGGCTCGTCGTGATCTGCATAGCTACCATCGCCGGTCATTAGTAGCCTGTGTACCTTACCTGCTTGGTACAGCTTGACGGCTGTTTCTATTCGCCACTGTAAATATGGTGATGGTTCGGTGCCAGAGTTTTTAAACCCGCGCCTAGCACAATGCCGTAGTCTTTTTGGTAGCTTTTGCATAGAATAGCGGCTTAGCTCAAACCGCTCAGAGCGTGTTACGAGATTGGTATAAACTGTCGGCCACCATAAAATAACTGCCGTACAGAAAAGTATCAAACATAACACAGGATGTTTTCGTAACAGTCTTATCTTATGGCTTTCGTTCGCTTGCCCACTCTTCATTCTAGTATTATACGTTAATCTATGAATATTTCTTTAGCACTTGGGAAACTATTGTATCCTTTATGAGACATCGTCCGACAGTAGGCGCCCGTATCATAGATAACTACTACGTCACCAATATTAGCTTGCCTAAGCTCGCGAGACTCAATCCCCTCTGGGTCACCGGCTGCCGGAGTGATGATATCACCAGTTTCACAGTTGTGACCCACGACGACATACTCTTGAGTATCAATCGCATCATTTAGTACTGCGATGATGTGCTGCGCACCGTACATACCTGGCCTAGCAAAATCATTCATACCGGTATTAAGCCGTAAAAACGTATGGCCGTCTGCACCGGTATCGACTATATCAACTATTTTTGCCGGCAGAACTCCGGCATGACCAACCAGCCAGGTGCCCGGCTCAAGCTCCATCTGCAGTTTTCGACCCGTTTTATCAGCAAATATCTGCAGGTGATGGCTAATTTCAGCTGCGATAGCTTCCATATCAGCTTCATGTTCATCGCCGTAGCGATGTATTTTGAAACCCCTCCCAAATCGAGACTAGTTACATCTGGCATTATTTCTGCTATACCGAGCGCTGTTTCGAGTATTTTACCCCACATTTTCGGGTCTGCCCCAGAACCAATATGAACATGCAGCCGATCAATCTTCACCCCATTTTTATTAGCTAGTTGTAGCGCCTCGGGTACATAGGCATTCCACAGTCCAAAGCTACTATTCGCTCCACCTGTCATCAGCCTATTATTGTGTCCTGCCCCAATACCGGGATTGACACGTAGTCCTATCTGTTGTGGGCATTGTTTTCTTGCAAAACCAATTCTAGTTGATGCATAGAAGTCGCCACATATTTACCCCCGCTTGCAAAATTCTTCCAAATTATGTGCGGGCTGTTGGCTCGACAAGCTGATACTTTCACCTGGGATTCCTTGTGCTAATAATTCACTCGCCTCGTAGCTTGAGCTTGCGTCGAAATGCAACCCAAGTTCGTGAAACATTCGTATAATTTCTGGGTGATTATTGGCTTTCATGGCATAACGAGGCGTGTAACCAAATGGTAGCTCTAGCTTAGCGATTTGGTTTGCCCGATCTACTAGTAGCTGCCGCGAATAAACAAACAGCGGCGTCCCCTGCTCCGCAGCTATTTTTCTGAGCTGTACCGAATCCCAATCGTTATCCATTAACTTCCACTCCTCGCCAAAAGGCCACATAATTTGTGTAATCTTTATGGACGCGTTCGATCGAACCGTCTTTTGGCACTGGGTAATACCAAGCAGCATCATTATTTGATTCGCTACCAACTACGACATTATAGTAGCTAGCCTCACCCTTCCAGGCGCAAGTAGTATGGGTTTCGGACGGTATGAAGAACTCCTTTTTAATCGCCGTCGGCGGAAAATACCAGTTCCCCTCTATATATATCAACTCATCCTTTTCGGCCTCGGCAATAACTTGACCATTCCATTTTGCTATCATTCTTAAAGCCTCTCTTTTTATATGATTTCATTATAGCTAATCAACCGGGATAATCGCGCAGAAACTTTCGCAATTTGTCGAGTTTGGGTTGATAACCATCTGGCAATAGGCTTGTTCAGGGGTGCTCCTCGAAGTAATTGTGGTGGTACGCCTCAGCTTCATAAAATGTCTCTAGCAGTGCAATTTCGGTCACAATAGCAGCTGCGGTTTCTCCCTGGAGCTCGTGTATAACAGATTGAGCTTTTACCGCATCGGCCTTTTCAGTGTATAAAATAATTGAACGGTATTCCGTCCCGACGTCCGCGCCCTGCTTGTTTGGTGTGGTCGGATCGTGCGTGGCAAAAAGATGTACAGCAAGCGCTCTAGCGTTACTTTTGTATTGTCATATTCTACCTTTACCACTTCGGCATGACCAGTTTTACCACCACATACTTGTTCATATGTAGGGTTCGGCATCATCGCCACCAGCGTAGCCTGGCACAACACTTAATACACCTTCAACTCGTTTAAAAATCGCTTCTGTGCACCAAAACACCCTCCCCCCAGGACTATCGACTTCACGCCGTCATTCCCTGACTATGCGCCTCTAGCCACTCTGCGATGGTCTCGACGCTCAAATGCTCCACCGCTACCCTTACCGCAAAATCCTCCAGCGCTTGATTTGTCGACTCTAGCTTTATACCGTTGATACCCATGGATGTAAGACCAGCAAGCATAGCCGTTCGCTTATTTCCATCTATAAATGGATGGTCAGCCACAATCCCACGTACTATGGCAGCAGCTTTTACATAGACTGTCGCGTACAGCTCCGACCCAAAGACTTCCTGCGTTTGCGTTGCGATCGCCGCTTCCAAACGACCTACATCACGTAGACCATCACCACCACCCGTTTCTGCAAGCACATATGCGTGCAGCATTAAAAGCTGCTCAATTGTAAGTGATCTGAAGCTCATCGCTCAGCGAGATTTTTAAACGCCTTACGGTATTTGGTCATTATTCCTTCGGCGGTTGCCATAAGTTCTTCGTTTGTGACCGCAGCGGTTTTTTTACGAACAACTAGTTCGAGCTCATCGTTTTCGGCGACGCCAAGTCTTTTCAGCTCTTTTGCAGGCAAAATAACACCGCGACTTGTCCCGATTTTGATAGCTTTCTGTACTGTCGTAAACATCATACCCATATGCTACCACACAACACAAAACATTACAATATTATTATAATGTTTTGTGTTTTCTCCGCTTCTCGAGCCATACCCCAAAACGGAAATAAATGAATACTATTGCGACAATATTTGCACACAATATGTAAACCTGAAAAGCGACATGCTCAAAATTCCACATGGTGACCGTCATTAGCCCCATGATAGTTGCAAGCTCGCTTGCCATGAACGTCCACGGACTTTCTGTTTCCGGGTGGTAATAAGCTTTAACGAGCGTCGGTAAAAATGCCAGGGCATCAGCCACTATACTAAACACGATTGCGACGTTCCCTTCCCCCGTAAACCACCACAGAAGTAGACCAAGTAGCGAGAGCGCGCCACATACAATGTCAAAGCGTTTAATCTGCCAAGCCGGATGTTTCACTAGATAGCTTGAGACAAAAATCATGAACGGCGAAAACCCAAAGCTAAATGTCACTATACTCTGTGCTACGCTAACACCCTGTGACAACATCGAGGCAAACGCTATCATCGGCGCGATCGTTAGCACACCCCACGTTACGCGATTTGGTCGTGCTTTACCCTGAAACACCGCTACCACATACGAAATCGTGCCCAACACATTTATCGCAGCAGCCACGTAGGCCCAATTTTCGTGAATCATAATGCTAGTATACGATAGTCGTGGTTTGTGATAGTTATGACTCTCACGACATCATCGGGCTTCAGAAATACCGAGGCGGTGTTGTCATTGGGGTGGAAGCCGAGTTCTGGTTCCTGCATGAGCGATTCGTCCACGATAACTTGGATGTTTTGAGCTCCCGGGTGAAGCAGACCGAAGATACTGACGCTTCCCGGACGAACCCCCACAGATCTTCGACCCGTTCTGGTCGCACAAATTGCATCTTTTTTACTGCATGCCCGCGCAAGACTCTTCATATCGAGCCGATGTAGGCCGCATCGCTACCATCCAAACGTGCTGCTTTTTGTCGTCGGTAACTAAGAGTGTTTTCCGGCACTTTCTCCGGCAGCTTCACACTACTCTCCGCTACCGTAAACACCGCCTCATGTTCCTGCAACCTATAGTTAATACCCTGGGACTTAAGAAAATCAAAAACAGCCTGTCTCATAATACTCAGTATACCTCAGGTGTAATCCAAATCATTGCACATATAAAATCGCGGGCGTTATAGTAGGTTATGAAAAAGTCTAATCAAAGCCCTTTCAAACCGTATTTATTTGCAATAGTTTTCGGTTCGTTCATTGGCGGTGCGGCATCTTTCATGCAAGCCATAGAAAGGATAACCTGGGGCGAGCAACTAGCTGCGCCCAAACAGCTTGCGTGTGACTTAAGTGGTTCATTTAGTTGCTCCAGCGTGTTCGGTGCATGGCAATCATCCGTCTTTGGCTTTTCAAATTCACTGCTCTGCGTAGCTTTTTTTGCTGTAATGCTTGGTTTTGGGTTGGCCGCGCTTGGAGCCGACCGTTTGAGTAAAAACGCACGGCTAGTCGCACAGTTTTTCTCACTCTTTTTCTTGGCATTTGGCGCTTGGTACATTTCGCAAACTATCTTTGTTGTCGGCTCACTATGCATATACTGTATCGCCTGCTACTTCGGAGTCATCCTTATAAACTGGGGCTGGCTACGAATAAATGCCGTAGATTTACCCCTGAAGAAGTCTATACGTGACGGTTTGCAGCGCAGTTTTTCTCGCGGGGCTGACACATTTTTATGGATACTCTACTCCCTGCTTTTTGCTTTTCTCTATTACCTTAAATTTAGTTTATAAGTGTCTATTCACTATGCAAAATTTAGCGTATTCTGGCACATGAACCACCCTGCTGGTACATATGCCACATAAATGAGCTTACGTCCGCTCAAACGTTTAAAGGCAAGGTACGCCATTTCGACCGTTTATTACCGACTTTACCATACAAATGGCACGCCCATATAATATGGCAAATTCCAGCAGCTAGACCGCCTCGCCTTCGCCCTAGGCATTTCAGCCGAAGCCCTCCCCGTCATCGTACCACAAGTATCTTGAACGGTTTTTACAGCCTAAGCAGCGCCGACCTCTGCAAGAATCCTTTGTATTGCTGGTTGTACTTTATCTGAGCGTAATGATGTTTGTGCTTGAGATTGTCCTTTGATTTTCTCAGAAGGCCATTCAGCACCGATGATACTATTTGCGTGGGAAAGCACAGCCCTAACGAGCAATTTCATTTGGGCCTTATGAACCGCTAACTCGATCTGCTCTCCGGGTAGGCGCGGTCTACTAGAACCATCCCTACGCGAGAAGCCTTGGTGTTCTATTCGAAACGGAAACACTCGGGCGGCATCCATACCATAAGTTGGTAGTGACTGCATTATGTCTACACAAAGCCTGCCGTACCATGAATGTGGTTTTTGATGTATAACAGGCTTACCGCTGCGAGTGAACTGGTTGTAGTTTGGCACCCCTATCATCACTGGCGGAGCGATGTCTTCGCCGTACAGTATAGTTACTCTGCCACTTTGGGTATCATACTGAGCTTCTTTTCCCCCTCGAGTACTTTTTACTTGCACACCTGCTACCTGATGAGTTCTTAAGTTTATAACCAGAAAATCTACATTTGGGTTTTTTGGTTTCTCTTCGTCTGTGGCCATTTCTCTATAATCACTCTTTTCAAATTGCGGAGGTGCGGGAATAACCGTTAACTCAAGTTCTGGATTTTCAATCATCGCCTGCTTGACCATCTCTAGTAGCAGTATAGCCACGTCTAACTCCGCACCTTTGCCCTCTAAAAACCCCCTAGCTGAGCTATTTGCCTTTGAGAAAAAGTTTTCTTGACCTGCCCCCATAGCCATTTTCATTCTGCGATTCAATTCTTGAACACCATGCATAGCAAGATCCTGCTGAACCTTAGTGATCCACCAGAATTTGTCTTTTTCCCTAGGCTCGTTTACATTTCTCCTGGGCCACTCGCCGTCAAGCATAGACTGCCACATTGGCATAAAGCTAAGCGTCATCTGGTGAAATGCCGTCTCAACACCGGCCTCTTCCGCCAATAACCGGGCAGCCTGAATACCGCTTCAACACGGGTCCATCTGCACATCTTCATCATATATTATAAGATTTTCTAAGAATGATCCATAGCTTGTTACGTCTGGTAAAGCATCAATAATTTCTTTTTATAGTCATTGAATATTTTGTTCAACTCCCCTCTCAATCCTTTTGATTGCCCGTTACTCTACAGTAATAACCCCCATGACATATTTCGAAGGTAGGTTTTACCAATTGCCCATCAGGCCCGGTGTAACTGAGCGGCTGAAGTGTTCCATCAGGCGTAGGAACTTGACGCAAACAGCACCACATATCTACCAGGGTCAGACCATCTTCCCACAACGGCGCAAAGAGCACGTGAAAAAATTTTCTGCAAGTTCAGGCTCAGTTGCACTTGAAAGGGGTCTTGGCGCAAAGTCATCAGGAATTGCGTTTGCAGGATACGGTTTAGAAATTCTTTTGGTTGCATTTTTTTATTTTCTGGTAGTTAGTAACCTGCTAGTATATTAGCACATCTTCGTAACATTTTTCAATATTATATTTTAACTAATATTAGTCATGGCTGATTTCGTGGAAGCGCGGCAGGTTATATTCGTCGGCACCAGTTGCATCAACAGCCGCGATTATACCCGCTCGCCGGTGCGAACTTGGTTAACCCAATAGTCGGCGAGTTCGTTGCCTTCATTGTCCAACGTGGCCACGTACCCAGATTATGCCTGGCTTCTCTGTAAAGTACACAAATTTTCTCGTACAATGTCGAGATTCTTTATCTCTCCGCCCTTTTTCTTCCAGCCACTTGCTTCCCAGCCTGGAGCCCATTTGGTAATGACATTTATCCAGAATTCACTATCGGTATGTATCTTGCAAGGCTGACCACCGGCGTAGCTTTAACGCCGATAGTATCGCGTAGCCCTCCATGCAGATATTGGTAGTCACTTCCCGCTTGGTTCGCCCCCAACACCACCGGCTTCCCCTCGCTCACCACCGCAAACCCCCAGGCCCCGGGTTCGTTCGGACTCCGCACTGCCATCTGTGAAATAAATGATCATAAGTTTAACCCCTATCTGTAATGCCTTCTCTTCAGCTTGCGTGAGCTTGACTCTTATGGCTTGAATGTTATATAAATTTCTGCTATAATTCATGTATCCAATGGTTGAAAACCATTCAACTGTCGAGGAATTACATCAAGAGCAACCCTCATCACTGAGGGTTGTTTTTATGAGCTCTCTCCTCAGCACATGCTCCATATATCATCAGCAATACTAGGTACATCGGTATGTCATCGGCGCCAGTGCGTAGTTCGGTAGATACATTATTCCGCGATGAATAAACGTATACCTTTTTCCCCCTTGTTTTTATAAATCTCACAAAATATAAAGTCTGAGTCACCACTAAATAGTACCGCTTCATCGTAACTATGGATTTGATTCACCATATCAATGGTCATTTCAACATCCATATTACCCTTTTCTTCAATCACAAAACCCCGCTCAGTAGCAACTTTGATCTGCTTTAAAGCCTTTTTTTTTCGAACAATAAATTTCAAAGGCTTTTCAGATAAACATAGAATCGAAATACACAGCCTAACGCTATATTCTCTTGTGCTCGGATCCGGATAAACATCGAGTAATACACTTTTATGTCCGTTGCGTCATGTGCCGTTTTAAGAAATGATTTTAACTCCGCTAAATCAAATAGTTTTGCCTTTTGCCTTGAACAGCCCATAGATTTGAGGCATCAATAAGCGCATAAACCGTTTTCTGTTTATCGTGAAGCGTCGACTGTGTGCTGCTTAGTAGGGCTATGAGATTGATGACTTTGGAGCGTTGTTGTTCAGTCGTGTCGCGGGGGCGGACGGTGACGGTGTCTTTGGTGTCGCCTTCTAGAGTATCAAAGTCATTGTTACTACATAAGGGACCCCTAGCTACGTCCATTTTGCGGTAGTTTTTACCGATGTTACCGCTGTCTATCCATAAGACTGCGCCGATTTCTTCTTGAGCTTGGCATATATATCGCGCGCTTTCCACAGGGTTCAGGATTGTTTTAGCCAGTGGGCAGACCGCCACCTTCACCGGTGCTAGATCATATGGTAGACGTAGCACAACGGTCGTTTTCGGTGTCGTTCCAGTAAGCTGCAGTCAGTGCAGCCATGACAGCGCGCTCCACACCAATTGTTAGCTCAATTACGTGCGGTACGTACGCCGCGCCGCCCGTCTTTCGGGCGATATTCCATACTCTTTTGGCTGCATTCTGGATGTTCATCGGGTCGAGAATCGGTACGGTATGCCCGGGCCGCCACTAGTTCTTCCTTGCCTATGGGATAATCGAACTCGAAATCAACAGTACGCTTGCTGTAGTGAGCTCTGTCCGCCTCTGGCACTTCAAGAGTTCATGTATGCTCTCTGCCGGCAGCCCCAGTGCTACAAAATATGCATGCCACTGTTGTCGCCACTGCTCAAACGCTATTATTTATCTGGCTGCACAAAATATTCTGGCCCCATTTGTTCAAATTCACGGCTACGGAACACAAAGTCGCAGCGAAATTTCATTGCAGAACCTTGCCCTGCTGGGCAATCCCAAACAACACATCCGGGTAAATGGTACATCGACCATTCTTAAAATTTGTAAAATCCCCTGCGCCGTCTCCGGCCGCAGGTAATATCGATTTCTCGTCTTCAACGGGCCCGACATGAGTAGTAAACATCATATTAAACTGTCGTGGTTCACCAAATTCACGCTCACCGCATGTTGGACATTGGATACCTGCCAAAATTTCTTCATCATCAATGTCCGGTCATTGGATCTGGGCCCATCTCGCGCTCCATAAGCTCTTTGAAAAGTTCGGTTCTTCACGTTTTATTTTCGTAATCACGACCATGCTCGTCAACTTTTGACTCTATATCATCATGCGAATCGCGTTTGGCTTCATAATCTCTTATAAGATGATCGGCGCGGAAACGGCCCCTTACAATTACCGCATTCACTAGTGGGTCGGTGAAGGTATCGACATGGCCGCTGGCCTGCCAGACTTTTGGTTCATGAGTATGGCCGCGTCTGCGCCATACATATCGTCGCGCTCGTCGACAAACATCTTCCTACAGCTGCATAATATTGCGCTTCAGTGCCGCAAACGGTCGTAATCCCATGTCCCCGCCAAACCGCCGTAAACATCACTACCAGGAAAAATAAATCCGCGCCGCTTACACAGCGACACAATATCTTCAATTTCACCTCATTTATTGCAGTATTTTCCTTATCACTCATACGAGTCAGTATAGCTTTTTTTACGGTTGATAACTACCCGGCAATTTTATTTCGTTTATGATTTTCACGCTCGGTGTCAAGCCCACATAGACAGAGCCGCCCATCTCGAGATCGGGCGGTGGAAAAAGGGCAAGAATCGTACGTGCATTCCTCTTCGCGCAACCTCTATGACAGTAGTCACGCTATCGGGCTCCACCCCGGCAAGACAGCAAAGGATATGTGTGGTTCGCGCAGCATTTCGCTGAATGAGGCGAGAGGTGTCACCAATCAGCAGACACCATTGTTTTCGTGTCTTTGATAGGAACAACCTTGGTTCCTGTAGGCTAAGGACGAAATTAGTCATACTTTCCGGTATGGTGTCCCTAACCTCCCCACTTAGACAGCTCCTACCAACACTCACTGCTACAGGTAGTAGCCGCCACGGCAAAAAATCCCTTTTTGTTATTGGCACCGGTGTCAAGACACTCTCTTCCAAGTCTGCCGCATCGCCAGCACAAACAAAAAGCCCAAGAAGCGTTCGCAAACGCGCATATTTAGTGCACGGAATGGCTACTTGATTGCGAACGACCGACAATGCTCCTCTGTCTTCAGCTACGCGCAGCACATCAAGGTGGTGAAAATTACCCTCTTCTGCAGTACAGCGCAAATCCTGTGTTTTCATATATGCTATGCACTTTAACGAGACGAGCTATCAGATGCAAGCAGCAGCATTTTAGACTCGGAGGTGGAGTTGGCGGAGGGTTTGAATAAGTGGGGCGCAAAATGGCGCGAGCTCGTCGCCCCCCTGCACTAAGGCTATCGTTTCTGCGCGGTTTGCGCTAAAAAGGAGGCGCACGTACTTAATCTCATTCGCGCCAAACGTACCCTCATCACGTGGCGTAAAAGCCGTACTGTCATAGTCGAAATCATAGCGCTGAGAGACACTGAGCTTCTGCCCTTGCGCGCTGGTCTGCAAGTTTGGCGTGTGGCCAGCTAGTCGAAGCAACTGCGCACTAAACCACGCCCGGATGAAGTCAACAGATACGTTTTTGTCATCCAGGACGCAAAAGGCTTGTTCGAGCAACTCGTAATAACTGGCTTCAGGTTGATCCTCAGTGACCTTGTCGAGAAGCTTAATCAGTTCATAGGCAAGCATAGTACGGTCAATGTTTTGAATAATCTGCCCATAATAGCGAATTAACCGCGACGACACAAGCGTGCTCACGCTCCCTCGTCCAGGAATGTAGCTTATTTCGCTTGTACTCAAAAGTTCTATACCGCCCGCGAGCTTGCTTTTAACTTTTCGCACACCCTTCGCAATCAGACTGAGCTTGCCGACGTCCGGCGTGAGTACAGTCAATATACGGTCAGCTTCGCCGTAATCAATGCGCTTCAGGATAATTGCAGCCGTCTTTTTTTGGATCATAGTGCTGGACGCCCCACATTCGCGACTGCATCACATAGCTTCTTTAGCGTCAGCTGCGACACTATCAACACTTCTCGCACACCAAGTTCGTGGCGTAAACTTTCTCGCTGGGCCATATCGTGATTGAGCTGTGATACGAGTAAGACAACCGGAACATCGCGCCATTCGGTGTAGCTTTTAAACTCATACAAAAACTCAACCCCATTGTGCCGGGCTATAGCAAACGTAAGCACCACTACATCTGGCTGCCGAGCATCAGCTGCAGCGATAGCTTGCTGAGCCGTCACCGAATGAGATATACGGTGACCTTGTTTACGCAGAGCCGCCATGTACGTTTTAGCGAGGAGAACATCTGGTTCTATAAGCAATACGTGCATAATTATACCAGCTGCAACTGCCGACATGCTGGCAACGTCACCGCTAGACCAGAAGCATTATGATACCGTGCCACATGTAAACGAGTGGATACCGTCGATAGCAAACTATCGGCTATAAATACCCCTGTCGCTGGGCCACTCACAAGCTCACCATATGGCTGCTGCGCCCAACCACCAAGCCGGCGGGCTCGCCGAAGCGCTTGAGTTGTTAGCTGGATACTTTGTCCGTACCATCCTGCAACAATACCATGTCCGCTCATATGAGCACCTATCTTGACTGTTTTATTCGTAGCATCACTTTCTGAGTGAGCGGTAATGAAAACGTGCCCAAGGCTCAGCAGTGCTGACTGCAGAATAGCCCTGTCGGTGATAACTGGTTGCAACTTTGCGGGCACATCCAACACAAGACTTACCTGCAGTTGTTTCGCGTAGGGCTCAAGTAAATGAAGCGTGTCATACAGTAGGCTCGTCACCGCCACGGCCTCAAGTTCTGGCTCGGCGGTGCCACCCTGCAGACGCATGGTGAGCGTATAGCCCTCAAGGAGTTGTAGCGACGCCCGACTCACATCGTGCACCGTTTGCCAGAGGACGTTCTGGGATTTCGGTGGTACAGTACCGGCCTGCTCACTCAGAAGCGCAAGCTGGAGCATGGTGTTGTTCATGCCATCGGCTAAGCTTACAAAAAGCTTCTCCTGTTCACTAAACTCATTCGCTCGATGATCTCGCTGCACTAACTACCCTCAGTTACGCTACCATATCGTCTATACAGTATAGCCGAGCAAGCCGTGCGTGAATATTGTGAAAATTATGGTGAAAAACTAGCGTTTGGCAAGATGATGTTGTTAAAATCGGTCACAAACTGATTTGATTCAATCCACAATTTTAGTGTTTTATCCCGAACCGGTAGCACCACCATACTGCCCTGCTTTGTCGGTGTTAGTTGGCCGTCTATCCGCACACCGACTTGGGTGGGTGTTTTGGGCAGCGCGTAGGGCGCTACGGTTACCTTCCCTTGTTTCTGCAAGCCTTGAAACTGTGTCAACGTCTGACTATAGGTGCTGGATACAATCTGGACGCGCAGCGCAAAAACCGATTTTTGGTCACTGGCTGATGGCACAAAGTCGGGGTTAAAGTACGCATCGAGCGGTTGTCCGCCCGCGGTCGTTACCACATAAGCGCTCCATGTTTTCGGATAATTAATCTTCACGCTCCCGAAAGATTCAGGGCCAGTGTATGGTTTGAGCGGTTGCTTTGAAGCCTCGGCAAAATCGGCTGCATCTTTGAGCTGCACTTCTTTCGTGTTCTTCGCAACTGCTACCTTTATTTTGGCATCGACATTCTTTTTATAGTCTTGCCGACCCATGTACGCCCAGCTGCCAAACCCTAAGGCACCGACCAAAAATAAGCACAGCAGAATAATGCTTACCAGAGTAATCACCGAACCCCGTTCGTCCCGTATGCTGTTCATACTGCTCATGGTAACGCACATGCCACCCCATATGCAAGGCGTCAGCGGTATATATATAGAAATACACCGTTTTTCTCGGCATCGACGTTGCGGTTCGGAATACGAAATGTCACGCTGGCAAGAGGTTTTTTATACCCTTGCATACGCGCATCGAGTTTCGCCATGTACGAGTCAAGTAAGAATACAAAGACGCCGTCGGCTTCCGGCCATGACATACGCCAGTAGTTACCCCAGTGGACGCGGATGGCTCCTTTATACTGACGTGTCCGGAACCATGCAGCAACTACCAGCAAGGGGTTGAGTTCTATGCCAACTGCTTGGTACCCAGCTTGCGCCGCTGCGATCAACACCTTTCCGTCCCCACACCCCAATTCCAAAATGGTCTGCCCCGGCTTGAGCTCAAGTAAATCAAACGCTGCCTTTATTTGCGGTAGTAGCGTCGGTAAGTACGGCGCACCAAAGAAAATAACCGCCGCAAAGGCACCAAAACACGCCAGCAGTAGTCCAATCAGCCACTCCATCAACTAGTCCTTGGCGAGGTGCTTTTTCACCTCATTTTCAGCATGCTGCAGGTAGTCTTCAATGTCTGTTATGAGCTGCTTACCAGCCTCGTGAAGTCGGAGAGCTTCATCGAGCTGGATGTCTTCTGCCTGCAAATGCGCGAGTATGCCTTCAAGCTCTTCGGTTTTTGCCGCATAGTCAAACTGAGTACTTTTTTTATTCATATAACCTCCTTATTTGCCAGTACTGATTTCACCCGGGATTCCGCTGTACCATCTATAAATTTAACCTGGATGTCATCACCTACATGTAACTGAGCGGCGCGAGTTAGCGTTTTGCCTGCGGGGGTCTGCACAAAAGCATAGCCCTGGTTCAACGGACGAACCGGGTCGAAAGCTGCGAGCAATGCCGTCGCGACTGAAAACCGTTGGCGTGCAAGCCGGGCAACCCTCCGCAGTTCTTCATCCATGCGTTCGGTGAGCATCACCAAGCCAGTGCGGCGGTGCACAATACGTACTGCGAGCTGTTCATCAAGCCGGCGGCGGTAGGCTCGCAGATGGCGTCGCTCTTCTGTTTCTATCGGGAACAAGAAGCTCCGCGGCATTACTCGGCGTACTGGCACGGCAATCGGCCGCGAGCTCGGCAAGGCTCACATCTACCTCGTGGCCTATAGCGACCAATGTTGGCACGCGACTCCCTGCCACCGCCCGCACCACTCGCTCATCACTCCACGCCGCTAAATCCTCAGTACTCCCCGCCGCGAACCATAACAATCACATCGGGCGCTACATCTGATTCATTCACCCTTTTGAGGGCGGCGATGATCTCCCGGCGCTTGTTCGCCCTGTACCAGCACATTGTAGTGGACTATATGCAGCCCACCCCACCGTGCATTCGAAATCTTCACAAAATCTGCGTAGGCTGCCGAATCTCCGGCAGTAATGAGCGCCACTCGTCGTGGTGGGTACGGCAGTGGACGCTTCCGACTCGAATCAAACAATCCTTCCTTTTCAAGCTTAGCTGCCAGCATATCTGCCGCCCGCCTAAGCGCCCCTTCGCCAACTGGTACAACAGATTGCACCTGAAAACTAAAGTTGTATAGCGGGTGCAACCGCGGTGACCCCACCACTCGCACCACCATGCCGTCCTCGAGCGGACCAGGCAGCGCATAGACAGTTGCAAAACACTTCAGGCTCGCCGTTTCGTCCTTGAGGTCAAAATACACCCATTTGTTTTTACTGACACGAAAGTTGCTGAGCTCACCCTCGACTTCTACGAAGGGATACGCAAACTCCAGCGTCTGATTGAGCACTGCCACGAAATCACTGACGGAAAAGATGGGATTAGTCATTTGCCTGTCACCTGTCACAATACATTATCCTTTATCCGTTAGTTGTGGATCTCGCATCAATGGCGACACCTTGCAGGCTAGAGCCAGGCGACAGGTACATGGTGACATGCTGATCAAGTTTTTACCTCCACCGAAGGCGGTTCTTTTTGCCCTAAATGCTCGTGGTAGAAGTATGCTCCCGGGATAAGCTGTACGCTAATGGCAAGCATGCGGTACATGACCGTTACCGGCAGACTGAGCCGCGATGGAATGCCTGTGGCTGACAATGTCAATGTCATAAGACCTTCGTACACCCCTATCCCGCCCGGTAGAACGCTAATAAGCCCCGCAAAATTCGCAATAGCGTAGGCGAGGATAACCGAACCTATATTCACCCACTCTCCAAACGCCACATACACCACGTATATCGTCAAAACCTCCCATAAACTTGCGAGCATCGCCCACATAAATGGCCGCTTGAGCTTTCGCCAATCGCGTGTCATGAGCATGTAGTTTTCATGCAGGTCATCAAACACATGCCTGACTTTCTCTGTCCGTATAGTTTCTGGGTGTTTGGGGCGTACCACTTTAATCATACGGTTCAGAAGCCCTGTCATGTAGGCAAAAAAGCCCGATATACGCTCTTTGCTGCTTATGATAAAGCCCATTCCTAGCGTGGCGATGATAACCACCGTTGCAATAGAGCCAGCCAGCAGCAACACAATGCTGTTTATATGCCCCTGCACCGCCAGCGCAAACACACCGATGACAATCAGGCCTTCAAAACTGAGAAAATACATCACAAGCTTAAAAAGTTGCACGGCAGACGCTTTTGGCCCAGTGATATTATCGCCCTTCATGCGCGCCCCAAAGTACGATATGCCACTTACCCCAGCACTCGGAAACACGGTGTTCACATAGTTGAGCGCCAGAGCACTCTTGTACAGCTCTTTGTAAGAGAGCTTATTCCCGACTATTGCAAAGAGGTCGCGGTACAGACGCGTCTGTGCATCGTAATTCAACGCTTGTATGAACGGAATCAACAAGAGCGCCCATACATGTACCTTGAATAAGTTCTCGAATGTAGCCGTAAACTGATCGCGGATGGCCACAACCAGAACAATCAGAGCACAGACTGTTACGACATTGAGTAACAGTTTCCAGTTCCGCCGAAAAAACGAAGGCTCTGTCATAATCTACATGCTATTATACAGCTATGGTTCAATCTGTTTGCATTTTGGGGCGACAGCCAGCACTGGGACTGGCTGAATTAGAGAGTTTGTATGCTGCGGAGGCAGTTTCGGTGGTAGCTCCTAGCGTTGCAGGACTTACCCTAGATCATACCGCCATTGATTTTAGTCGTCTGGGCGGGAGTACACGGCTCGCCAGTGTCATAGGTGAGGTGCCAAGTGTCAATTTCAAACAGGTTGAAAAAGCCCTCATAGGGCTTACTGATTCAACCGCATTTACCCTTCCCGCCTCTGGTAAGTTTCACCTGGGATTATCCGCCTACGGATTCGACATATCGCCCGCCAAGCTCAACGCGCTGGGCTTAACGCTCAAAAAGTTTTGCGCTCGCGCCATGAGGGTTCCGTCCGGCTGGTGCCAAACAATGACGTAGAGCTTGGCGCCGCTCAGGTCATTCACGGTCATCTCACCGAACAAAACGGTACAGAATTCCTGATCATTGCCTCCCAGAACAAAACCATTATCGCCAGAACGATTGCGATTCAAGATATTGAGAGCTATACACTGCGTGACCGCGGACGTCAAAAGCGCGATGCCCGCGTTGGCATGCTGCCACCCAAAGCTCGCGCAAGTCATTATCAATCTGGCGAATAGCCAGATTGGATTAGATAGCAGCCGACAAATCGGAGACGAGATCCTCAAAACCCCACCTACCATATTGGATCCATTCTGCGGCACAGGTGTTGTGCTACAGGAAGCACTGCTTATGGGTTACGAAGCCTACGGCACCGACCTTGAACCTCGCATGATTGACTACACAAAAGCTAACCTGACTTGGCTCCAACAAACCTATGCCCTTAGCCCTATGCCCTATACCCTAGAGACCGCCGATGCGACCACCTACCAATGGAAATCGCTCAACAACCAATCATCAACAACCAATGTTGTTATTGCCTGTGAAACCTACCTCGGCCGCCCTTTCACTGAACGACCCACTTCGGCCATACTGTCTCAGACAATTACTGAAGTCAACCTTATACTGAAGCGATTTTTGCAAAACATCAAGCCGCAGCTGCTGCCTGGCACTCGTCTGTGCCTCGCTTTGCCTTGTTGGTTCGATGGGCGAGAGCAAAAGCACCTGCCACTACTCGCACATCTGTCAGATATGGGTTTGAGCGCACCCGGTTCCAACACGCAGCAAACGAAGACCTCATTTATCACCGCGAGGGGCAGATAGTCGGGCGCGAGCTCGTGACTTTGGTACGCACATGAGGTACACTATGACATTATGGATAAATTAACAGGGTGAATAAACTAATTCGTCCGGCCGACCTCGTCGTTGCACTGTATATATTTGGCATTATGGCCGCTGAGCTGATGGGCGCGAAGACGTTCGTTATCGGCCACCTTGGCGACTATACCCTTCGTGCGAGCGTGGCGATTTTTCTCATGCCTCTCCTGTTTACCCTGACCGATGTTGTGACCGAGGTACGCGGCCGTGAACGAGCACGCAGCATGGTCTTTTCTGGTCTAGCCGTCATAGTCCTGCTCATTTTCTACACCACGCTCGCAACTGCCCTCCCGCCCAGCGCACGGCGGTAGGGTAACGAGGCAGCCTACGACAGCGTGTTTCATAACTCCATCCGTATGTCTGTCGCCAGCCTAATTGCCTTTGCCTCTTCGGCCTTCCTTGACATAGCCATCTTTGCAAAACTCCGCGCTCGCATGCACAAACGCGCCCTGTGGTTCCGCAATAACGCCTCAAACTTCGTTTCACAATTCGTCGATTCTGCCGTATTTCTAACGGCTGCATTTTTTGCCCTAAACGTGGGTTTTGGCGAGAATATTTCGTTCATCGTCGGCTTACTCATTCCTTATTGGCTCCTTCGCTGTGGTTTATCACTACTGACTACTCCTATTGTTTACGCTGGCGTCCGCTTCCTCCGCACCGATAAATCACGTTAGTACCATTGACTTTCAGGGGTGGTTTCTAGTATAATCCTCAGGAGATTGAGGCAAGGACGGTCACCACCTTTCTTCCTCTTTATTTAAAAACCTAAGCGTCAACCGACCACTGTCAAGGCCCCTCGAGGGTGGATGCAGTGCAAGGCAGCCGCTCGGCACCCACAGCGAACCGTACCTCGGTACGGAGAGCGAGAATGCAGGAGCGGATAACGCAGCAATGCGCCGCCTCCGAGGGGCCGCATATCCAGGAGCAACTATGTCACATGTCAAAGCCGGTGGAACAAGTAAAAATACACGCGATAGCCAAGGCCAACGCCTAGGCGTCAAGCTTTTTGGCGGCCAAGCCGTAAAAACTGGTCAAGTTATCGTCCGCCAAGTTGGCGCAAGCAAGCGGGCTGGCAAAGGCACCACCCTTAGCCGCAACTTCACTATCCACGCTGCCAAAGACGGCACCGTCAAAATGGCCAGCCGCAAAATCCGCACCTTCTCCGGCCGCTCTGTCCGCCGCACCGAAGTCACCGTCGAATAGTAGCTAGTTACACTTCTCTCATATCTACTCTCATATCTAAAAAAGGCCAAGACATTGGCCTTTTTTAGTGTAACAGGACACTCCCCCATAAATTCTACATTTCTGTCCCAGCTGGGACAGAAATGTAGTATAGTGTCAGTTGATGAGACAGCAGTACGATTGGAGTCATTTGGAAAAGTACAAGAACATGAAGCACCCTGCCCTCATATACGTGCTACGTGGTCTTTTCCCTCCCACGCGAGAAAACGTGCTGCTTTCATTCAAACCCAGTCTGTTTTTTGCAGAGCTCTCCAAAGTCTCCGGCTACAAGCAACAAACTCTGCAGCAGTCATTCTACCGGGCGCGCAAAAGCGGACTCATTACTGAAGACACAATTCCCCGGCTCACCAGCCATGGTCGGCAAAAATAAAGCCTTACATTGCGCAAAAACTCGGCAACAACGCCCGATTAGTTTTACTGATATACGACATACCTCCGAACACATGGAATCCGAACGGAGAGCCCTGAAGCGACTTTTGCACAATCTTGAATTCGAACTTGTCCAACAAAGCGTCTGGGCGACCAACCTTGACCACCGCGAGACTATTCGACTTGCGATTAAAGAGCTGGACATAGAGGGCTGTGTGCAGTTCTTTTGAAAGTGTCCGCCTAAAAACCTGACATCTCCTCATTTGTTCTTTACTTGCCTCGATAGCCACCGATTCGCTTGCGTAATGTCACCATAATCTACATTTCTGTCCCAGCTGGGACAGTTTTCTTCATATATGGGGATCTTGGCTCGGGGAAAAATGTCGGCTAGAAGGCAGAGAATACAGATCCGCAAAATCCGCACCTTCAGCGACAAATCCGTCCGCCGCACCGAAGTCACCGTCGAATAAGCGCTTCTACCACGCAAACATAAAGGCCAAGTTATTAATACTCTGTTCTGCTGTGAAGTTATCTCAATAGCAGCCAAAGATACCGACACTTGTTCTATGCTACGAAACTAGTATCCTGATTAATAACAAATCATGGATGCCAGCTTAGCCAATAACTGGGGTATGACGACAACAACTTGAAGTATTATATCTTGCTAGCAAATTCTGTTGATGACATTAGGACCGAGAGCATCCACCATCTGAGATCCCGCAGATGGGTCCAATGATGGTTGATCGCGGATAACCTCTTCCGCGATCCCAGCACTTACCATGCTCGTCCGCAATCCGATCTCGCGTGATGCGAGCAACTCTGATGGACGCAAGTTTCTCGGCTTCAGCCGTATCGGTACATCTTCAGCGCGTTGAGCATCAAGCGCGTCTTTATACCTAGTGGTACTTCTGTCATTTTTGTTTTTTTATCCTTTAATTTTTTAATTTGTGAGAACTATAAATAGTAGCATAAGTTGTATAAAATGTTCTCTACGTATATATGTACTAGTACTGTCTAACTATTGCAGCCATCCAGGGTAGACGTTCGTCCACATGCGTCACCTCAGCGAGATAATCGCGCATTGCCTGAATGCGACCTTCAAAACCATAATCTACTGAAGCGTGGCTACCGGTAGGCATCGGACCATGATACTGCTGACGGGCTGGAGACTTAAAATAGCTCACTACAGGTACTCCTGATAGTCCATGAGATGCTTCAACATCTTGCATAATAGCATCAAACCCCCCCTGCAACTGATCGTCGCGGGCCACCAAAAGGCCTACCTCAAGCGCTGACTTGAATCGTGCCAACCCCTCTCGATCTAATGACTGGGCAGCATGCGCTAGTGCATTTGCAAGGTGATTACCGGTGACAGACCAGTCATCAAAAATGCCAATTTTTGTGTTCTTCTCTGGTATTTTCTTGAGGTCTTCTGTCGTATCGTCTCCCTCTTCCAGCGAAGTTATATGAACTCGGCCTGCAAGCGTGGGGTCAAGATTTTTGATCTGCGCAGCTATTTCCCTTGATACAAAACCTTGGCTGTGATCATGCCGACGTATCGGCACAAAAAGCAATAACTCGTGCGTACTATCTCCTGCAAGATATTTGACGTAGTGCGCCGCCAAACCTCTTGTCGCGTCTTCTCGTTCAGTCTTTGTCATAAATACAGTTTCAGACGCAAATCGCCTCGCATCTCCAAGCGCCGTTTCTGCTTTTGCACCTGAGTCTTTTTCTGCAGTAGACTGTACTCGCGAAAGAAAGTCATAGTAATCCGTAATAACTTCTGCTTCCGAAACAATTTTTTGCTTATCCGGACCAGAGTATATACTGGTTTTTTCGCCAACCATAACTGGACTGTCTTGATGGTTTTCGCCAAGCTCAACCTTATGAAGTAAGGGTAGCTCTGGCCCAAGCACAACAACAATTCGCTCAGGAGTGTGAGATTGTTCTCCTTGAGCAACCATATACTAGCTTACACGCCGAGGTGGTATTTGATGCGGTCTACTACGTCGCTCATGACGACTTGGCTTTTGACCATGTAGTCATCGACGCCGAGGCCTTGGGCGCGCTGTTTGTCGCTTTCCTGGCTAAGCGCGGTGAGCATGACGATCTTGAGATTGGCTGTTTCGGGGGTATTACGCAATATGTCCAGTACGTCAAACCCACTCACTTTGGGCATCATGGCATCGAGCACCACGAGGTTGGGTTTGTACTCCCGGGCAGCAGCAAGCGCTTCCTCGCCGTTTGCAACACGCCGTATATCGAACCCTTCAGCCTGCAAACGGGTTATATAGGTATTCGCCAGAGCATCATCATCTTCGACAAGAAGTATCTTTTTTAGTTTTGGTGCTAGTGTGTCATCCATACTGCTAATGGTACTTCCCTGAAGGCCATGAGTCAAGAAATAAATAGATCTCAGATGGTAGAGCTTAGACCTAAGACGCGGCCGCAGTCCGCTAGTAATTACAGTCGCGATAGCGATATTGCTAGTAGAGGCACTGCGGAGACCTCCCGGCATGACTGTTGTGACTCGCTACAACAAGTGCGAAAATGCGTATCCAATTAGTATTTTCGCGTTGTAGCACGTCACAACAGTCACCGAGAGGTTGGAGATGTGCCTGGCTTTTTTGTGAAACTTTTTTGCCACCAAAAAAGTTTCTCGTAGTGCGGGCGCGAAAGCCCGCATTTTGATTTTGGCAGCAAAATAACTTGGTCGGCCTGGCAGTCCGAGAACTACTGGTGACAGTGAAGTTTAGTGAGATACTTGAGCATGGTGTGTACAAGCGCCAGCAAACGCATGGATTCCCGCCTGTGCGGGAATGACAAATGCAGGGAAGATTCTTCGTTTCGTTCAGGATGACAGGATGGTTGTGAGTGGTGACGTAAGTATGCTGAAACGAATTCAGGATGACGGAACGTAAAAGACATGGATTCCCGCCGGAGTTTATCCTCAGCTCGGTTGGGTACGGGAATGACAAGCGCACAGATACATTATTTCTTAAGAGCGGCAATGAAACCCTGGAACATAGGGTGTGGGCGATTGGGGCGACTCTTGAATTCGGGGTGGTACTGACTCGCCATCAGGAACGGATGATCAACGCCTTCTATTACCTCAACAAGCCCGTTGTCTGGGTTCATACCACTCGCGCGGATCCCCCAACTTTCGTACTCGGCAACATACTGACCCATCGCTTCATACCGGTGCCGGTGTCGCTCCACGATATCCTGCGTACCATACAGTTTGGCGGCCAGACTGTCGGCTTCAAAATGGCAAGCGTAGTCACCGAGCCGCATAGTGCCACCAGTGTTTTCTTTGCCTTTTTGGCCTTCCATGGTGTCTATAACTGCGGCCGTGGTGTCGGGGTTCACCTCTGTGGTATTCGCATCTTCGTACCCATGTAGCCGTGCTGCTGCAATAACCATCATGTGCAGCCCATAACAGAGTCCGAGATATGGCAGTTTGTGCGTCAGCGCATATTGCGCCGCACGAATTTTGCCCTCTACCCCACGCGAACCAAACCCACCAGGCACGACGATACCATCGACCTTCGTCAGTTCAGCCGCCACTTCATCATCTGTTGCTGTTTCGAGCTTGGGCGCATCAATCCAGGTAATCTCAACTGCCACATCATTTGCCCAGGCAGCCGCACGAATTGCTTCAAAAACAGACATGTACGTATCGGCGTTGTCGAGGTACTTCGCAACCACACCAACCCGAACGGTCTGGCTTGGTTTAGCAAGTGCTTTGTCGACGACAGCTCGCCATTCCCGCAGGTCTGGTTTGGTTACATTTAGCGATAACTTGCTACTAATAACATCGGCGATACCAGTATCTTCGAGAGTGAGTGGTACTTGGTAGATACTTTCGGCATTTGGGAGCAGCGCAATTGCCTCTGGACCCACGCCAGTGAAGAGGCTAAGTTTATCTTTTATGCTCTCAGGGGGCTTTGTCTTCACTTCGGCACACAAGTATATCTGGAGCTATACCGAGGCCGCGCAATTCACGAACGGAGTTTTGAGCTGGCTTGCTTTTGAACTCATGACTTGCGCCGAGGTACGGCATGTAGACAACGTGGACAAAGAGGCAGTTTTCCTCCCCACTCGCATCCTGAGCTCCCGGATAGCCTCAACAAACGACAGGCTCTCATAGTCCCCTACTGTTCCGCCAATCTCGACAATATGGACATCAAACCCTTCGGCTGCCGCGAGAACATGCTCTTGGATAGCCCGCGTGACGTGTGGGATGATCTGGACCGTATTACCCCCGTATTTACCGCTTCGTTCTGCCTCGATAACTCCTAGCAACACGCGTCCGCTCATGAGCGAGCTTTCGCGCGTTAATTCTTGGTCGATGAACCGTTCGTAGTGGCCGAGGTCAAGGTCGGTCTCAGCACCATCTTTCGTGACAAAACATTCACCATGTTCACGAGGGTTAAGCATACCAGCATCGACATTGAGATACGGGTCGCATTTTTGAAGATTTACGGATAAACCGCGCGCTTTAAGCAGATTTGCGATAGACGCGCCAGTAATGCCCTTTCCAAGCCCCGAAAGCACTCCACCTGTTACAAACACAAACTTCGTTTGCTTCTCACTCACGCTTGTACACTCCCCGTTTATCTCACCAATCATACGCTGTTTTAGCCGCAAGCGCAACAACAAGCGCTCTGAACGAACGAGCAGCAAGCAACAAGCCTCAATGACCAAGCAATGAGTAACGGTCTAAATGAATGAATGGGAGGCTTCGAGCTCCAAATTCATTAATGATGTCATTCGTAAGCTGCTTGGTCATTGGTGCTTGGGATGTGGTCATTGTACCTTGAGTTTTAACCCTTGGGATTGGCCACCAACACGACCAGAACCGGCAAAGCTATTGTCCTAGCCAGCTTTGGGCGGCCTGGAGCTGGATGTCGTTTTTGTTTTTATGTCGTCTTCAGTTGGTTTAACTTCTTGGTCAGGCTTGACGCCTGTTTTGTCTATGTTGGTACCTTTTGGCGAGTACCAACGACCAATTGTCACCTTGAGCGAGCTACCATCATCGAACGAAACAAGCTGTTGCACGACACCCTTGCCATAACTTTTTCACCTATAATTCGGGCCCCAGCCTGGTCACGCAGGGCTAGAGCAACAATCTCCGAAGCAGAGGCTGACCCACCATTCATAAGCACAACCGTCTTCACGCCCTTCAGGGGTGACAAACTGCCCGAAACGGTATCGGTCGAGTACGGCTTGCTACCACGGCGCTGCTGCACAACCGTTTGTCCGTTCGTCAGCCACAAGCCACTAATCCCAACTGCAGCTGAAACCTCCCCACCGGGGTTATCGCGTAAGTCCAAGATCACTTTTTCTACCCCGGCATCACGAAATGACTGAACGGCCTTCAGCGCCAGTTCATCAGTATCATCGCTAAACTGGCTGACTTGTATATACCCAATATTGTCTTCTAGGATTTTCGATTCGACCGATGGAACGTGAATGGTATCGCGAGTTATGGTGAATTCAAGCTGCTGTTTTGCGTCACGTACGATAGTCAGTTTTACCTTCGTTCCCTTCTGCCCCCGTATTTTCAGTACCGCTTCAGTTGCGGTAAGGCCGTAGCTGCTTTTGTCATCGATGGCGGTAATGATATCTTTTGCGCGTAGCCCCGCTGCCTCGGCCGGTGATCCACTCAGGGGCGCAACTATGACAATATTGCCGTCCTGATCAAGTTCTAGCTTTGCCCCTACACCCGTGATTGTACCCTGCAAATCATTACTAAACTCTTCCGCCTCTTTTGCGGTAAAGAACTCAGTGTATGGGTCTTTTGTGCTGGTAGCCAACCCGTGTTTTAACCCATTCAAGACTTGTTCTTCAGTGAGCTTACCATCGTAATTGTCTTTGAGCGCCTGATAGACCCTGTCGACCTGAGAATAGTCAACTGTCTTTGGCAAGTCTGTCCTGGAGTTGAAGGCCTGACGAACGGGTAAGAAACCGCTCTGTCCCATAAACACCCCACCAGCAAAAACGGCCAATAGTACCCACACGCCAGCGAGACGCTGCCACGTGAATAAGTTCCTTATTTTTGCCTCTTTATGTGCGTTTTGCATGTAGTTAGTAGTATACATGTTCGTCTTGCTAGATGCGAGTATACTCAATGCGTCCGTAATGTGCTGCGATTCTAAGAGCTAGGGTTACAATAGTACTCATGGGCGTATATACAATCCAGAGTTGTTCAGTCGAAGATTATGAGGCAGCCAGCCAGTCATATCTTGGGCGGCAACAAGAGCCTGTGTCGTTCTTACAGGCGCCGTTGTATGGCAAACTGCAAACAAGTAGCGGCAAAGACGTCGCCTATGTGCGCATTATGAAGCAACGTGAGATAATCGGTTTCGGGCTAGGAGTCGTCTACCACGCGCCGGGTGGCCTTACGTTCCTCTACTGTCCGTACGGACCAGTTTCTCAAGAATGGCAGCAAGAACTCATAATAGATCTTGAAGCATTTTTCAGACCTTTAGCAGATAGACTCGGCTGTGCATTTGTGCGCTTAGATAACGATGCGGTAAAACAAATCTCTGTAAAAAAACCCATCCCAGGTAAAATTGCCCGCACGGCGAGTTTACAGCCGCGTGCTGAATGGGTGCTGAACATTTCGCCAGACGAAGAGACAATCTGGATGGGTTTTCATAAACATGCTCGCTACAATGTGCGCCTCGCCGAGCGCGCGGGAGCATCCATAGTCGTCTTAAAACCACGTGAAACACCACTAGAAACATTTTATTCTCTCATGAAGACAACCAGCGAGCGTGATGGTTTTGGCATATTCGATAAAAACTACTACGGTGCCTACCTAAAAACCCTTAACGACGACGAAGGGTTTGTGGTACTCGTAAACATAGACGGTAAGCCAGCCGCCGCTGGACTCTTTGTGGTCTATGATAGACAGGCGCACTATGTCTTTGCTGGCTCTAGCAACGACTTTCGCAAGATTGCCCCGGCCTACACCGTCATCTGGACTGCAGTGAAAGAAGCCAAAAACGTGGCTGCACCATCTTTAACTTCGGCGGAGTGACCGATGACGTCAAAGGCCATGACCTCGGTGGGGTGACTGGCTTCAAAAAACGTTTCGGTGGCTACCGCGTTGATCACGCGAACCCGATAGATTTTGTCTACAAGCCATTGCAGTACGCCCTGTTCAAGCTGTATAAAACGCTCCGGTGAATAGTTTAGCGGACGATAACCGCATGACCGCCACCAGCGGCAGAATTGGTTTGGAGCTGAGCGACCGTCCAATACAGCCCACTACTTGTACCGAGCGGATCGTATATATAGAAACCGAGTGGCGCATCTGCCCTGCCCTCCACTCCGTACACCACGCGAACATGCTCATTTCGCGGCGCACGGACGACACCGCTCGTAGCCGTATTCCAGCTATCTTCTTTGGCTGCCCAGCCGCTCACGCCCCAGAGCACTACCGGGTTTCCGCTGTGAATTGCTGTAGCAATCTGCCCTGCTGACACGCCGGTAATCGCATCTGCGCTGCGCCCAAATGACCGAGCCGCCGTGGCAATCGGACCCGAGTAAACACCCCAGCCATCCACACCAATTTTGCCGTCCACACTTCCCACGAACATCAGGTACGGATCTTGCCAAGTGTTCGTGAGCTGTATCGCGCGGTTGCGGGCTGTAGCCGACTCGCCCAAGTATCTCATCGTCGTTTGTCATAACACCGTACGAAGCGAGTGCCATACGCAATGACGCCGACTCGCAGCTGAGACTATGAGCCTGGCGATAAAACGGCACAGCAAGCTTACGAATCGGTGGAACTGTCGTGAACTGCTTATCGAAAGCGATGCCTACAAGACCAAATACGGGCTTGATGCCTGGCGCAACACCGTAGCTGTATGTGGTCTGCTCACTCAAACCGGACACCCGGTAGGTCATGGTGTTGCCCGACCAACTAAAGCTACCTGCTACCTTTGGTTGGATATAAAATGCGTTTTCGGCGCTATTTTTATCGACTGGCTGGTCAAAAGTGAGGCTGAGTGAGGTCGCAAGAGGAACACGAGCTCCTGATGGTTGGGCGCTCGCTACCTTAACATTGCCCGGAGTTTGGGCATAAAAAACGCTTTCAGTTGTCATGACCCCACCGTGTACCGAGCTCGTCCCACTGCTTACTTTATAGCTATAGGTCGTACCCGGCACTACTAAACTCGTAGTGAAGCTGTACTGGCGTTTACTGTCCCAAGCACCCTTCCCGGGCATGGTGAACTGCACCGTATTTGCAGTCGCTACCATATCTTGGTCAAAACTAAGTATAATTGTTTGGTTTGGGCCTAAATACCCACTGGCGTTCGTTGTTACCCGCGGCTCTGCGACGGTCGTAAAATCAAACACTGCAACAACTTGTTTCTCGCCGCTTTGCTGTGTGTCTCTCACCTCAGCGTGGTACATTTTACCTTGGTCGAGAGCCTTACTGAGCTTCCACTGGAAAAGCATGTCGTCTCGGCTAGATGGTTTTGGTGACACAACAGGTATATCACCACTTAAGACAAGTGCGCGAAGACCTTTATTTGGCCCGCTCAGGCGAACCGACACTGCACTGTTTGGACGGACCAGCGCCGCTTTTTTCGCTGGAGTTTGAGCCGTGACACGAGGCGCACGCTCCATGACAACCTGGACTATTTGCTCGCTCGGCGTATTACTCATAATATCGGCTGTTGGCTGCACTTTTTTAAGTCGAAGGTGCAACACCGAGTTCGGAGTAAGGGTCGCTTTAGGAGTAAATACAAGCGCCCGCACACCACCCAGCTGTTTTTCGAAGCGCCATGAACCTTTAATATTTTCCTGCCAGCCATACTGCAGCCCACTTTTCACAGGACGACTAAACACAACGCGAATTGGCTCGTTGACTGCGTGATTCACGACATGTTCGGCGCGGACGGTTTGATGAGCATAGGCAATGCCGTTCGTGACACCGATGTAACCGACCATGAACCCAATGAATAAGCCAATATTGAATAAGGCTTTCCTTCGTTCACCCACGAAAGCAATCGGCCAACGAAAACTGCGACGAAGAAGCGGATTACGTCCAACTCTGCGATGTATTGTTTGTTTTAGAGCCTGAAGACCTCGTATGGAGTTTGTCGGAGAATTCTCTAGCGGCGTGACACGACGAATGCGAATTCGTTGTACTTTGCTCTTTTGGTAAACCGGTATTTGCATGGCGCTCACTCCTGCTGTGGGGCGCTAGAATGTTATTTGTTTTTAGGTATGCGCGGTGGAACAGCGCGGCTA
Source organism: Candidatus Saccharimonadota bacterium (assembly GCA_016699935.1). Classification (GTDB taxonomy): domain Bacteria; phylum Patescibacteriota; class Saccharimonadia; order Saccharimonadales; family UBA4665; genus JAGXIT01. Next base: position 752,607 of record CP064992.1, on the reverse strand, counting down.
CATTTCGTCAAAATAGATGTACGTAAGGTTTGAGGCCATACCGGCGCTGATAAGCATTTCGCTATAGTTGCCTCTAAAGTCGTAGTTGAACTGGCTTATCCAAATTGAGCCGTCATTGTTAACCGCCTCTACCCACATAACGTGACCGTAGTAGCCAACATTCCAGACGGCAACCGAACCAACTCGAGGAGTTGAACTCGTTGGTATCCCTGCCCGCGCAGCATTCCCCGGCCATTGGTTTGCATTGCCAACGCCACCCCAGTACGGCATGTAGCCGTAGGTGCTATAAACCTTCCAGGCGGTATAGCTTACGCATTCACGATTGTACATACCCCAGTTGTCTATGGTGTTATCGAGTGAGTAATTGGTACCCCAATATCCGCCCCACGGGCTACGGGATGAGGCAGGGTAGCCACCATGTGAAGGATCGCCCGCAACAACACCCCCAGGAGAGCCACCACTCAAGCGGCGGTTGGCGGCTGCCTGCGCGGCACGAAGCTCTGCGGCCTTGCTATTGTTCGCCTTTATTTGAGCATCATACTCGGCCTGCTTAGCTTCATTCATGTTGAGTAATTCCCACTGCTTGGCACGATCGGCATTGAGCTGGCTCTGTTGGACCTGTAAATCTCTAATAAGCTGCTCTACTTTTGCTTTTTGGACTTGCAGTTGTTTTTGTAGCTCAGCAATTTTCTTTAATGTATCCTGCAGTTTGGCTTGAACTCGTGATCGATATTCTTGCTTATCGACATAATCACTAAAGTCACGGCTACTCGCCAGCATTTCTAGCGAACTCGGCGTGCCATCGACATACATTGCCTTTACATCCTCGGCAAGAATAGCTCGCTGACGGTCTATCTCAGCCTGTGCTTCGATAATCTGCTTCTGTAGCTGCGCCTGCAAATCCAAATTGGTATTAATAGAAGCTTGTAACCCATCAATTTGCTGTTGGAGCTTCTGAATAGCGTCGGCATAGCTTTGAGCGACAGACTCAAGCTCACTTAACGCAGAACGATTTGCTGCGTTTTGCTCCGTCAAAGCGTTTATTTGTGCCTGATATTCATCAGCCCAGACCATGTGCCGCCACGTAGGTATGAGTGTCGCTACTGCCAAAAATATACTAGCGGCGACAAGTAGACCAAATCGCGCTGGACGCAGCGGTACACGAGAGAAAGAGTGAGAGACTTTTTTTTGCATAATTTCTATGTTTGCCTGAACATGCTTATGATATCACAACTGAGCACCATTGGCAACCCTCCTTATATCCGATAAAACGTTGTGCTTTTTTCTATTTTTGTCGCTCACCCTGATAGGTAATCCCCGTCAAGCAGTGACGGCTAACGTTCAAGACCAGAAAAGTATTCTCGATCCTATCTGAGAATAAGCTGGAGCGTGTCTTTATTTCTTTGGCGTTTTGAATTTGAGATACCGCTGCGTGGCTATCATGGACGATGCAGCTCCTATGAGTATACCAAGCGTAAGCTGCATGAGCAACAATTGCCAGTACCGTTCCTGAAAATACTGTTGGCTGTAACTAATTTCAAGTAACCCCAAACTCGTCGCCTGCAAAGAGCTTGATGCCGTTATAAACAGCGCGTTGATAATGAGTATAGAAATAATTGCCGAAAACACCCCGTAAATAACAGTTTCGACTACGAATGGTGCACGGATATAACCTGTGCTCGCACCGAGCAGTCGCATTATTTGCAGCTCATCACGGCGGTTAAATATTGCCATCTGAATCGTGTTGAAAATGATAAGCACCGAAATCAGCGCAAAGACAGCAACCGCAATAATACCGGCTCGCTGCAGGATGTTGGTGGCATGAGTGATTTTATCTATCGTGGCTCGGCGCTCACCACTGTCAGAGATAGGATCGGACTGGAGTTTCTGCCACTCTGGCTTTGTGACGAATGAGCGGATTTCGTCCATTTTATTGAGGTCCTTTGGCTTGATTTTGACTGTGGCAGGCAGTGGATTATCGGTTTCATTCACGGCAGCAAGCAACTTATCGTTTCCAGAATTTTGCTTTATGAAGGCTCTCAGTGCCGCAGCTTTATCAAGGTATGTCACCTGTTCAACATTTGAAAGCCGCTCTACCTTTGCTACGAAACTTTTCGCTTGTGCAGGCGTAACCGTATCTTTTAGGTATACCGATATGTCAATCTTGTTGGTAATCTGATCGACTTGATTCGCAAAAGTCGCGTTAACGATAATAGAGAACAAGATAATCGACAGCGTAATAATCATAGTCGCCATGGCTGCAACTGCAAGCCAAGCGTTACGTACAAAATACAAGAAGCCTGTGCGTATTATTCTGCCCGTTGTTGTCGTTCGTCTGCCCATTACGTTAGACGCTCCTCACGACTGGCGGTTTTTCATTATACTGGGCATTTGCACGGTCACTAACCACTCGACAGTTTTTGATTGTTATTACCCGCCGTTTTAGCTTATTCACAATATCTTGGTTGTGCGTCGTCAACAAAACTGTAGTACCGTAACGATTGATTTTTTCGAGTACGGTAATAACATCCCAGGCGTGTTTTGGATCAAGATTCCCAGTTGGCTCGTCGGCAATAAGAATTTTTGGCTGGCGTACGATAGCCCGAGCAATGGCGACACGCTGACGCTCACCACCGCTGAGTTCCACGGGCATGCGCTTCGCTTTATCTTTGAGGTTTACTATTTCAAGCACTCTCGGTACGGTGTTATTGATCTCCTTGGTGCTGACTCCCACAATTTCCAAGGCAAACGCGACGTTTTCAAAAACAGTACGATTAGGTAGGAGCTTGAAATCCTGAAATACGACCCCGATTTTACGTCGTAGCAGTGGGATGTCTTTGTCTGGCAGCTTGTCGTAATCTATGCCTCCGACGATAATTTTACCGCTCGATGGCCGTTCTTCGCGGGTCAGTAGTTTGAGCAGCGTTGACTTCCCTGCTCCACTCTGACCGACGACAATAACAAATTCCTTCGGCTCCACATGCAAACTCACCCTATCGAGAGCCGAGCCGAGTGTCTTTCCGTATGTCTTCGTTACCCGATCCAACAAAATCATTAGCACTATTATAGCACGCCGTATGCATCACCTCCCGACTATGCGGTTAATGCTGCAGTAGCATCAATCTGTGCTTGAGTAGACGTGCAAAACCCCAAAATCTTTATCGTATGTCACCAAGGGTGTGGTCGAGGTAGGCGGTGATGAAGGGGTGAGGTTGCCGGCGAGGACGTCTTCGGGGTCGGTGCTGGTGTAGCCGGTGCGGAGATCTTTGACTTGTTTATAAGGGTGCAGGACGTAGCTGCGGATTTGGTTGCCCCAGGCGGCTTGCTCATTTGGGCCTTTCAGCTCACTCACCTTTTCGGCGTGTTGTTCGAGCTGTAAGGCAGCCAGACGCGAACGCAAAATGGTCATAGCCGTTTCTCGGTTTTGTAGCTGTGAGCGCTCATTCTGGATAGCAACAACTGTGTTAGTCGGCAGGTGCGTAATGCGTACGGCAGAGTCAGTTGTGTTGACACTTTGGCCACCGTGACCGCCACTACGGTAGACATCGATTTTAAATCTTTTCGTCTATTTCGACGGCTTCTGGGTATCTATCTTGGGCATAATTTCGACTTTGGCAAAGCTGGTTTCCGGCTTTCTGCATTGAACGGGCTAAGTCGTACGAGGCGATGTACACCATGCTCACCCTTTAGCTTTCCATAGGCAAATACCCCTGTTATCTCAAGTGTGGCGCTCTTGATACCACCCTCATCAGCCGCTGCCTCATCGATCATCAAAACTGAGTAATTTTGTTGTTCAGCCCAGCGAACATACATACGAAGCAACATCCCCGCCCAATCCTGCGCGTCACTACCCCCGCACCGGCATGGAGACTCATAATGACATCGTTTTCGTCGTATGGACCTGAAAATTTTAGCTCTTCCTTCAGGCCTGCAAATGTTTGTGCGGCCAGCCCCAACTGGGATGTCGTTTCCGACTCTATTGTTTCGTCTCCGGTTTCTAATAACTCAATCACCTCATCGATGCTTTGCTTCAGCTCTGCCCACGGTACGATGCGTTTTCCAGAGCAGCTTGTTCCTTGACCGTTTTCTGTGCAACTTCCGTTTCGTTCCAAAATCAGGTGCATTGATAAGGGTAGTAATCTCTGAGTTACGAGACTGCATTTTGTCAAAATTTATACGCGTGAGTGCGCTAGACACAGCATCTTGGAGTGCTTTTGCCGTACGCAGCGATTCTTCCATCTACGCTACCTGCTGCCACAGCGTAGCTATCTGTTTATTCAAGTCATCCGCTAAAGCCGTACTCACGCTGCCATATACACCAAGACCCCCGATACCATCTGCAAACATTGCTCGTGTAGCATCTATGATATCTTGTTTAGTTACAGCCTGAATACGTTCTGGCACTGCATAATAATCTTCTATGTGCTCATCGAAGAAATATCGTCCAGTATAGCCTGCTGCCGTACTCGAAACTGTTTGCGCACTCCGCTGATACCGACCAATGGCATATGCCTGGGCGGCAGTAATGTCTGCTTCTGCTAGTTCACCGCGGAATAGGTTACCGAGCTGCTCAATGATAATGTCGAACAAAGCCGGCGCATTCGCCGCCGAAACCTGGCTTCCAAACCACAAGTTGCTGCTCAGCTTTATCTGTTGAAACCCGCTATTCATTCCATACACAAGACCTCTTTCGCGGGCCGTGCCAAGTATTTTCGAATACAGCGTCTCTGTGAGAAGAGCGTTTACCAGCCCAAGTGCGTCAATCTCGCGTTCCTCAAGGCGACGATTCATAAAAGTATCGATGTAAAAGTACACCGTATCAACCGTTTCATTCGGAATGCATACTGGTTTTTTCAAGCCAGAAACAACCTCATCAGGCATAATAAACCGCTCACCGCGGGGAAGTTGAATTTCTTCAAGCAGTTCCACTATTTTACGCTTGCGAGCGGGAGTAATATTACCTGCAATTACAAACTGCATATTGTCGGTCGTATGGGTGCGACGATAGTGCTCTCTCACGTCATCAAGCGTGACATTATCCATTAACACCAGGCGTTCTTTATCTGTTTCCGAAACAAGTCCATACGCTTTTCGACTTGACGCACCAAGCTGGCGGTAATGATTGTTCGCGCGTGCAGCCAACTCTTCTCGTACATTCCCAAACTCTGCGTCAAACTCTTCTTGTAGAAATAGTGGTTTGTCTATTGCCGTGCGCAGCAAACGCGTCACCCGCTCCCACTCAAAATCTGCACATTCGAGCTCGTACACTATATCGTACACATCGGTTGAAGCATTGCTGTAGGCTCCGTTTTTCTCGACTTCTGCCTGGAAATCACGTGCCCGTGGAAAATCATCGTTCGCCCCAAGCAAAATATGCTCCATGAGGTGTGGCGTTTCCCACTTTGCGCGATCAACCATGTACTCCCCTGCTCGGAAGTTGATATACACATTCATGACCGTCGCATCAGGAACATGCACAAGAAGACCTTTGGCACCATTTTGTAACGTAACTTCTTCAACTGTATGCTTCATAGTTCAAAGCATAGGGCTTAAGGACTATAGGCTAAGTCAAACCGACTTTGCCCTTTGCCCTTTAGGCCCTATTTCCTTTTCCTCGCTTTTGCCTTACGTTGACGCTCACGTTTATTGGCTTTGGCACGATCTTTGGATGTCGCTTTCACCTGGGATGGTTTTTTCTCCCCAGTAAAGTCCTCTTCATCGAACTGTTTTTCATCGTCCAAAATTTGTCCAGCGTTGCTAATAGAGCTACGTGCTGCACGTGTCAGCTCAGTTTCAACCGGGCGATCCAACTCGTCCATTTCTATCGGTTCTGCATGGAATATTGCACGAACGACATCATGGCGAAGCGCGTATTGCATTTGTTCAAATATCATCTGTCCGCGGCGACGGTATTCAACCAGTGGATCGCGCTGTCCTACGCTCATCCAACCAATACCTTCACGCAAGTGATCCATGTTTTCGAGGTGTTGCATCCAAAGATTATCGAGGATTTGCAGGTAAATATCACGCTCGACCTTTCGCATGATTTCGGACGTGAATGCACTCTCACGGCCTTCATACAACTCTTTCGCCTCCTCGATGAGTACCGGTTTGACAGTAACCTGTGTCTTAGAAAAAATACGGTCGAGCGCAGCTTCGTCGAGAGGTAATAGTTCTTGTACTGCTGGTTCAAATTCTTCTGTCGAACGCAATGGTGAGTCTGCGAGCAAACTAATTTCTTCCTCTATATACGCTTTTATTCGCTTGCTAATATCCTCTGCTCGCAATACTTCCTTACGCATCGCATAGGTAGCTTTACGGTGACGGTTCATCACATCATCGTACTGGACCACATTTTTACGCTGGTCGAAGTGAAAGCCTTCCACCTTTTTTTGTGCCGCTTCAAGACTGCGGGTAATCATACGGTTTTCGATAGGCACACCTTCATCAACCTTGAGCCGGTCAAGCACTCGACCAATTCGCTCTGCACCAAATATGCGCATAAGGTCGTCTTCGGTACTGACGTAGAATTGCGTAGCCCCTGGATCGCCCTGACGCCCAGCGCGTCCACGCAACTGATTGTCTATGCGCCGTGATTCGTGCCGTTCACTACCTATTACAAACAGGCCGCCAAGTTCCTTTACTCCCTTACCAAGTACAATGTCTGTTCCACGGCCGGCAATGTTTGTCGCGAGTGTCACCGCACCTTTTTCACCTGCTTTCGCGACGATTTTCGCTTCGCGCTCATTATTCTTCGCGTTCAGTACCTGATGCGGCACCCCGGCCTTCGTGAGCATACCGCCAAGTTTTTCGTTCTTTTCTATAGAAACTGTACCGATGAGCACCGGCTGACCCTTTTGATAGAGTTCTTTCACCTCACGAACAATCGCCTTGAACTTGGCCGATTCGTTTCGGTAGATGCGATCACTGCGGTCATTGCGTACTATTTGGCGGTTAGCCGGTATTTCCACGACATCAAGCTTGTATATCTGATGGAATTCTTCGCTCTCTGTTAAGGCCGTGCCAGTCATACCGGAAAGCTTGTCATACAAACGGAAGTAATTCTGGAATGAAATGGTTGCAAGTGTCATAGACTCTTCCTGCACTTCCACACCTTCTTTCGCCTCAATAGCCTGGTGTAGCCCTTCGTTGTAGCGACGTCCAGCAAGCAGGCGACCAGTAAATTCATCGACGATGACAATCTCTCCATCGTTCGTAACCACGTAATCTTTGTCTCGTTTAAAGAGCGTCTGTGCCCGAAGCGCCTGCTCAAGGTGGTACAGCGTGCGAATATTATCACTACCGTATAAGTTCTCAATCCCAAGCACTTTTTCAATCTTGTCCACGCCAGAGTCATTCAGCACAACCGTTTTTCGCTTCTCGTCGACTTCATAGTGCTTGGCAGTAGCTGGAGCACCGTTTTTGCAAACTGTGCGTACGCATTCCCTGGGGTAACGCTCGGCGCACTGATGATAAGTGGTGTGCGCGCCTCGTCTATAAGGATGGAGTCAACTTCGTCCACGATAGCATAGTTAAGTTCGCGCTGACGAAGCTGATCTGTCTCGCGCACCATGTTGTCGCGTAGGTAGTCAAAGCCGAATTCATTGTTTGTGCCATAGGTTATATCTGCCGCGTATGCTTCCTGACGGCTGCACGATCTCAGGTGACGAAAACGTTCGTCTTCGTGTTCTTCGTTCACATATTTCGGGTCGTACAGATATGATCGATCGGCCATAATAACGGCGGTCGAAAGGCCCAAGAAATGATACACCTGGCCCATCCAGCCGGCATCGCGCTGCGCAAGATAGTCGTTCACCGTCACGAGGTGGGCACCCTTGCCCCCAAGAGCATTCAAAAACATTGGTGCGGTTGCAACGAGCGTCTTACCTTCACCAGTTTTCATTTCACTGACATTACCTTCGTGGAGCACCATACCACCGATAAGCTGTACATCGTAGTGACGCTGTTTGAGCGTACGCGTCGCCGCCTCACGCACAAGTGCGAAGGCATCGGGTAAAATACCATCCAGGGATTCTTTCTTGAGCCGTGCTCGCAGTTTGTCTGTTTGCTCGCGCAGCTGTTTGTCGGTCATTTTTTCATACTTGGGCGCAAGTTCGTTTATGACCCTGACGCGCTTACGCAATCGTTTAATGGTCTTTGCTTGCGGGTCACCCAAGATACGTTTTAATACTCTATTCATAAGCTTGCTACACCTCCCTAAAAGCCTGTAGATTAGTCACCAACTATTGTACCCTGTTTGCCTCGGGGATGCGAGAGTAAATGTCATAAATATTTCAAATTCGGTAAAAACTTTGACGCGAAAGTAACACAAACTTCAGACAACTGCTTGTTCACGCTTTGCGCGGCGAAACAGCCGATGACGTAAACCATATGTGCTATGTTTACCTTTGTAATCAGCAATTTGTCGGCGAATTTCAACGACTGCTATATCAAATGCAGCATACATGTGGGTAGTTGTTTCTTAGAGGCTAGCGTACCGTGCGGCAACTCGAGCGCCAATGTACAGGTTTTTTCCTGGCTCTTTTTACTTTCTTTAAAATGGACTGCGAGTACTGCAGCTTCGCGGGCCTTGCGCGGGATGTATTTTTCGATATCTTTTATTTTGCCTGCGGCGTACTTCTGCAATTTTGGGCTCAGGTCAAAACCTTCCGCACTGACGGTATGAATCATATAGCTCCTTTTAGTTTATAGCTCAGTTTTGCCGCCCATGTATGGACGCAATGCATCTGGTACCTTCAGTGTACCACGTTCTGTTGGTAATGCTCAATGACTGCGATAAGTGAACGAGCCAGCGACACAGCAGTGCCATTTAACGTATGGAGCACCTCAACTTTGCCGTCTTTACGACGAATACGGATGTTGAGATTGCGTGCCTGAAAATCAGTACAGTTGCTGCAGCTCGTCAACTCGCGGTACTTTTCATCTACTGGCGACCAGTACTCGACATCATATTTCTTCGCCGCTGGCGCGCCCAGGTCGCCCGACGCAATATTAACCACATGATACGGTATGCCCAACGCTTGCCAAAGTTCTTCTTCGATCGCGAGGATAAACTCGTGCATGTCTCGGCTCTGCTCTGGTGCACAAAAATATACATCTCAAGTTTATTGAATTGGTGTACGCGGAATAGCCCCGCGTGTGCTTACCGTATGTGCCTGCTTCGCGACGGTAGCATGGGCTGTAACCAACATATTTCAAGGGCAAGGCATCTTCACCGATAATTTCATCTGCATGGTATCCAGTCAGTGGCGCTTCAGCGGTGCCGATGAGCGTTAAGTCTTCGCCTTCGACATAATACTCATTGCCGCTTTCGTCACCGCGCGGAGAAAAACCCGCCCCCATTGCCACCCGTGAATTCACCATATGCGGCACAGTCATGTAGGTAAAGCCTTTTTGAGTACAAAATCGAGTGCAAACTGCGTAATCGCGTTTTCTAGCAACGCGAGATCGCCCTTAAGGTAGTAGAACTTCGCCCCAGCCACCTTCGCTCCGCGCTCAAAATCAACCCAGTCGCGCGCGACTGCGAAGTCCAGGTGGTCTGTGGCGCCCTTGTTCTGTGCGCCAACTTGCTTAATCTCTACACTATCTTCCTCGCCACCTAGCGGCACATCGTCAAACGTTGGGTTTGGCACCATTTGCATCTGGGATTGCCATTTTTCCTCTGTGACTTTCAGCTCATTTTCTATTTTGGCAATCTTTTCTTTTAGGGCCTTTCCCTGCTCTATCTGCTCTGCTGTCGGTTTTGACCCTTCATCGATTCGGTCAGTGCATTGCGCTGTGCCCGCAACTCTTCGACCGCCGTTAACTGCGCTCGCCGCGCTTCGTCAGTTGCAAGCAATGCCGTCACATCGACGTTATTGTAGCCCTTTTCATGCGCCTTCCGCTCGACCAGCTCAGCGTTATCTCGTATAAATTGTATGTCTAACATGATTAGTAGTATACAGAGTTAAGAGTTAAGAGTTAAGAGTTAAGAGTTAAGAGTTCTTGTTTTGGATGGCTGCAAGCGTGAGCTCGGTGCGAGAGCGAGCGTAGCTGCAAAAATTCATGTGCCGCCCATGGCTGCGGTGCCGACAGGTGGCATTGTATCGCTTTCCATGCACTGTTTCATGTCTAGCAATGTTTGCTCTACCCAGTCGCTTGTGCCGTGGTGAGGAAAACGTGTGTTTCAAACTCGACAATCCCATCGAAGGCATCTTTGCCGGGGTTACCCGTGGCATACACAAAATAGCCTGTGTCGCTAACCGAGAACCCATTTTGGCGCAGTAACCACTGGTAAATCTCCATCTGGCGACGGTACATGTCTTGCCAACCGCCCTCCGGGCCAAGTGCTTTGACCGGCTCCGCTTTTGCGGTAGCCTTGTAATCTACCACCATGAGCTCGCCCGCTGGGTTTACCCACACATCGTCGACGGCACCGAATACGTGTAGGTTCGTCGGCGCATGCAGTGTGGTCACCCCTGTGAAGTTATGCCGCCACGTATCGAGGTCTTTGTGGGTATACGGAACGGCATCGACTCCAAATTGCTTCATAAGCGGGTGTGGTTTGCCATTCTGGCGGTACACATCGAACTCTTTTTTGAAAAGCTCATCGATAGCTTTGTTTATGTTGAATGGCGGACTGCTAGGCCGGGTAATCTTGTGCCGCACATCGAGCCAGAAGCAGCGTGGACACTGCATATACAGCTCTATCTTGCTTCGACTCACTTTATACGGCTCAGTTTGCCCTGGCTCATACGGCCGTGACCGCCCCCTCATATAACTCATGGAGGCAGTATACAGAGTTAAGAGTTCAGAGTTAAGAGTTCCCGTTTATTTCACCTGAATTCTAGTACTACCAGGGTCTCAATATGCGGGGTACGTGGGAAAAAATTGAAAATAGTGAAATGCTTTACGGCGTACTCAGCCTGCAACAGCGCCAAGTCGCGCGCTTGGGTGGCTGGATTGCAACTTAGATAAATAATTTGCGGCGGTTTTGCTTCTAAGCAACGCTTGACGACTGACGCATGCAACCCAGCACGTGGAGGATCAAAAATAACTGGTTGCTCTGCAGTAATGTATTCGAGCGCCTTTTCGGTCGATGCCTCAACTACCCTTGCGTCAGGGTCCGTCCTTGACGCATTGAGGCGTGCCATAGCGGCAGTTGCCGGATCCAACTCTACGAGCGTCACATGCTTTTTTGCCACACTCAGTCCTATCGTCCCTACCCCAGCATACATATCGACTGGGTCACCCTGGCAGTATGTACGAATAGTCTCAAGCGCCTGCTCATACACCGGCACATTCACCTGAAAAAAGCTGTCGACATCGTAGTGGAACACTTTGCCGAGTAGCGAATCTGCAAGCCCGCAATCACCAAGCTCGTATATCAGTTTTGTCCTAACCGATGCCGGTGACTTCGGATTCGAATGATACACTCGCAGCCCCCTCAATCCGCCACCACCCTCACTCACAGAACTGTCCTTTTGGGATGATGGTTTCGCCTGGGATGGCAGTTTTAATCTGGGGAATTTACTTGGTTTCACAAAAAGCGCGGCGACAGCAGCACCATACTGGTCGCAACGCACAACGAGCGTTTTGAGGTCGCCCGCCCTCACCTTGAGTCTCGTCAGTTCTGCTAGCACCACACGGGCTGCCACGTCGACCGCCGGCAAAGCCAGCGCGCTACCCGAAACTATTTGTTTGCCGTGACTGCCACGCTGGTGAAGCGCCAGGTGCAGGCCGTCTTCGTCTCCCCAGAATGAATACTCCATTTTATTCCTATAGTGGGAAGCCCTAGGTGGGTATGCAAACGCGGAGGGAGACAAAGTGATTTTGCCGTTTCCGGTTGCATTTTCTAAGACAGTAGTTTCAATGAAAGGAGAAATATCTAGTTTGGCCTGGGTGTATAGCTCTTTGACTATATCGGCTTTGTAACGGTTTTCGGCCTCAAACGTCATCATCTGCCACGGGCTTGTCGCCAGATAGTTTGCCTCAAGCGGCTCGATTCTTTCTGGTGAGGCGACTACTATTGCCTCGGCTATCGCCTCGGCGTACGAGCGTTTTTGCTTAATGAGACGCACCCGTACTGTTTCACCTGGCAGCGCATTCCATACAAACACTTTCCGGCCATCGGGTAACGTGCCGAGCCCCTGCCCACCGTGCACAAGTTTTCCAATGACTACTTCATCCACTGGCTCAAAACCTTCCGCAAATCATCTACTGTCGTCACTAGCTTATCTGGCTTCAGCAATTCCAGGCCATGTTTACTACTGTAGCCCCACGTCACAGAAATAATTCGCAGCCCCGCCCCACGAGCCGAGACTACGTCAACCTTTTCGTCGCCTACACACCACAGTTGTGACGTATCGAGACCTTCACGCTTCATAACACGGCGCATAGTACTCGCCTTAGACCAGAAGTGAGCCCCACCATAAATACCGTCGAAGTAGCTGTCAAGATCGTGCCACTCAAGATATTTCTGCACGTTTGCGCCGTGGTTCGTGCTCACCACAAAGAGCTTAACGCGAGCTTCATAGAGGTCACGAATAAGCTCAGCGACCCCAGGATACACCCGTATACTTCGTAAATGCCGTCGTAACATGCGCCGCCCACGCACCGCCAACCAGACGATTTTCCAGATAGGCAAACCCGTTTCGCGGGCAATCTGGTACATCGATTTGTTCCGCATGCTATCGACTGCTTCTTGGGTACGCTTGACCGGCTTTCCATGCACATCGTCGTACAGCCGTAGCAATGCCGGCAAGCTATCCGCAATAGTCCCATCAAAATCAAAATCACCGCCCGCATATGGTAAATTATACCAGTAGACCCTACATTGAAATAGAATAACGTGACCAAGTAGTGATTTTATGTTATAATATACTAGTATGACCAACGCCATCCAGGAACTTGAAAAAGAAGACCTTCTGCAAATCATCGTTGACGGTATAAATGCGTCTCCTGATGGTGCGATTCCTTTTAGCCAATATATGGAAGTATGTCTTACGTCGCCAAGGGGTTATTATGGTGCCGGTAAGGCCGAGATAGACAACTTACGCGGCGATTTTAAAACCGCACCAGGCGAGCACCCCATTTTGGAGGAACTTTGGCACGAGGAATACATGATGTTTGGGTAGCACTTGGTGAGCCATCTTGTTTCGATGTTGTGGAAATGGGTGCGGGTACTGGAATTATGGCTAATCACATAATTGATAGGCTTAGACTCTCTTATCCAGAGCTAGCGCAGGCACTACAGTATCAAATAGTTGAAGTTTCCGAAGCAATGATTAAGAAGCAACAACATACTACTGGCGATAGGGGTATAGTGTGGCATCAAGCGTCTGCGGAAGATGTAGCTCTATCCGGAATGATGGGAGTGGTCATATCAAATGAACTACCTGACACTTTTCCAGTACACCGAATAAAGAGGATCGGCGGTGAAATAATTGAAGTTGGTGTGGGTATAGATAGGGCAAATAAGCGCCTTGTAGAAGTTGACATGAAGCTTGATCCCGAACTATACAATCCGTTCTACCTTTCGGTCTTAGACACCGTTCCTGAAGGTGTTGTAGTGAACGCCTCTCCCACCTTGCGTCATTGGCAACATAATGTTGCACGAATGCTTGATGCTGGGAGTGTAATAACTATTGACTACGGATTCAGTTCGGTTGACCCTGCTTCAGCCCAAAGACAATTTGCACCAAGACTATACCAATCTGGCAGGCAAATGAGAGGTGACATTCTTGAATACCTACCCGGCGAATATGATATAACAACATCCGTCGATTTTAATGCTCTACGTGAAGCGGGCAACGAAGTAGGATTAAGCACTATTCTTTGCGAAACTCAGCCCAACTTACTGCGTAGGCTTGGGATTATACAAGAGAGTGAATTAATCAGAGCTACACGTTGGTGGAACCCATTTAAAGAATATCTAGGTAGAACCGCGCTGTTTTCGTCGCACCTACACGACATCAATACTTTGATATCGCCGCAATACGACGGATTTCTTGGGCTTGTTCAAACAAAAACTGCCCTATACCAAGTTTCGCCGCAAAGTAATATAACGCATTTTACGGGTACAGATTAGCTTCGAATAATATGCTGGCTCCAAAATAATGTTTACTGATTGTGATATATCTTACTCGATACGAGCGATTAATAGCTGTACAATACCAGCATAACTAAGGAGGTTGAGATGGCGGATGTCAATGGTTTGGAAAAACAGCTTAATGATGTGTTTGGCAAGCAAGCGCCCAAAATGCCAAAGGGTCTGTATGACTTTTTGGTACAATACGCACCCATCCTGACTCTTGTCGGCGCTGTATTGACAGCATGGAGTGCATTAGTGCTATGGCAACTTGCACATTCTGCAGATACCGTTGTAAAGTGGGCAATGATTTCAGCCGTGCATACGGTGGCAAAGCGGTTGCCACCAGCGATATGACACTTTGGGTCTGGCTGGCGGTCGGCTTCTCGATAGTCACTGCCATAATCTACTTTATGGCATATAGCCCGCTCAAAGAGAAAGCCAAGCGAGGATGGGATCTACTTTTTACGCTAGCCTCGTGAATATTGTGTATTCAGTTGTAATGCTTTTTATAGACGGTCGCGGCCCAGGTTCTTTTATAGGTGGGCTCATTGGTACTGCAATTGGCTGGTGGATCCTCTTCCAGCTACGACCAGCCTATTTGGGCAAAGGCCCCAGCTCTGAAAAACTGCAAAATAAAGTACACTGACACATTTAACAAATAAACCTCTCGTGGTTTTAACCACGAGAGGTTTATTTTTACCCTCCCTTTATCAAAATGCTACATTTTGAAGTTTATTTTCGATACTTAAGTGCGGGTGTGAGGACGATCTATCTCTCGAGTTTGTGAATCTGGTCATGGTCAAGCCCGTAGTAGTGGGCGACCTCATGCCATAGTGTGTGCCGAATGTTCTCGTAAAGTGCTGCTTCATCATCACTCTCTGCCAGTAGCGGTAGCTTGAAAAGCGTAATGACATCTGGCACGAGCGGTTCTCTGCCCTGTCGCTGCGGCAAAGGGATACCACTGTATAACCCAAGCAATGTCTGATTGCAGTGCAGTTTCAGCTCTTGTCTTTGCAGCGGTGTAGGTTCATCGGCCGTCACAATCGCAACGTTCCTCACCCGGTCGCGGTGGATCTGCGGCAAAGAATCAAACGCCCTGTCTATTAGCTCATGAAACAACTTATCTGTGGCTTCCATCAGGCCACTTTCGCTCTCTCAGCCTCATATACTCTCTGCAGTTTTTTATCGAAAGTTTGTAGAGTTTCGTTATGTTTTAAAGCATATGCAACCAGATAGCAGTCGGCTAAATCCAGGCTTCCAAGAACGTATAGACCTAGGTAATACTCTGCTAGCCCTGCTTCGTAAACAACATTATTTCTTTTTATAAAAAGCCCAAGGGACAAGGCAATCTGCTGGTGTGTTTTTTTGTATAGTAATGACATCACATAGGCACATTCCATCAGTACCACGTCTGTTATGATGATCTTAGGTGCTTCCAGTATGACCCGACTGGCTTCAGGGGACTGGGTTGAGCTATCCTGCAGCAAACACCGCAGGATGATTTTCGTATCAATAACCACGCGTTCGTAAATCCTGGCTATTGCCAAATGTGCCCACGGATTGTTTCTTTCCGACTCGATATCTGATAACTTTTTTCAGTCCCCTTCAGGATAGCCTGATGTCCTCAAGGGTTGGCTCACGCCGCAAAATTAGCTGGTCGTCTTTACGTCAAATACCACACTTGCGCTTCGCAGCCCTAACTGCCGCCGTACTTCGCCGGTATGGTCACCTCGTCCCTGTGAAGATATTGTTGCTGTATATGTCATGTAAAGCATTATATCAAACGCTTTAACTTTTTGTAAATGTTTCTTACTTTTTCCAGCTTTAGACGAGAGATAAGCCAGTCGCGGGGAGGATACTGAGGAACCAGCCGGCGCGGGGGCCACTGGTTTTACCAATTAGTAAGCGGTATAGTGCCGAGAAAATATCTTTGGCCGCATGCCAAACTCGTCTTTGAGCGCATAGAGAGCTAGGTGAAAATAGTCCCCCTCAGCTATTGGCCGGTGCAGCAGCAACGCTTTCGCTAGGTTAGCAATAGCTTCACTTCATTTTCGCTAAACTCACTTTTTCTATCTGTTCACGCAAAGCGAATTTCACTTCATCTGGTGGCGGCATATTCTAACCACGCATCAATGAAAGTCAACTCGCGCATAATGATTTCGGGGTCTTCCTCTGCTGCCTGGGCATGTTCTGTCCGCTTGATAACCTCAAGAGTTTTAGCTGGATCACGCAAACTCGCTCTGGTAGCAGGCCACAAGATATTGGCTAAAAGGTACGCGGCTAACCGTTTGTCGGTTATTACCGCGAGTACAAATGTACAGTAGCTGCTCGTCTTCGGGCGTTTTATCTGGCTTGGCAGCCTAACGCTGCATATTCATCCATCAGCCTTACAACCCTCCGACAGGGTCGAAATACAGCCGTTTGCTCGGGGCGGAACCAAGTACAAAATAGCGCACTACTTCTGCCGGCATACTAATGGTAGCGCCTTCGACTGCATCTAGACCAGTACCTTTGCTAGCACTCATTTTCTTCGTATCACCAGCCATATTTATAAAGTCATAGGGAATGGGGTATGGCGCTGGAGCCTGTAGACATCTTGCATCATGCGCGCTCCTGTTTCGTATGAACCGCCAGCACTGGCATGATCGCGGCCAAATGGTTCAGCTGTGACACAGAGCAACCACCAGCGCCCAGGCCAGTCGAGCCGCCAATCGAGCTTAACTAGACCGGTATCATACGCGACAGTTTGTTCTTGACCATCAGCAGACTGGTACGCAATAGTTTTATCTGACTTGTTAAGGCGAATAAACTGACGGTTTTTTAGCCTGCCCTGCTCCATGATTTGCACCGGAGACCAGTGTTCGTCTAGTTGACGGCCCGAAACTGCTTCTAACGCAGCATGAGCTTGTGGTATACGCTCTAAACTTCTTTCTATAGCTGGCACAAAAAAGCCTGCCCGATATTTTTCGTGAGCGTACAAATATTCTACTTCTATACCCAGTAGCTCCCCAGCCTGTTTGAAGCCATCTAGAAAATAGTCACCGTAAGAGCGCTGGCTGCCATCTACGGCCGGGATATCACACAGCGGCATGCCCAGGTACTTTTCGTACTCGCTAGGAATATTTACCGGCACTTTGCGTAGGGCGTCGAGGTCATCGACGAAGTGAATGTGACGCGCCTGCCTACCTCGGCGACGTAGTTCCAGCAGCACCGCATCGGGCGTCAACAACTCACGCATATGCCCCAAATGATACGTCCCGCTAGGCGACGCGCCAGACTCCAGCAAAATCTCACCTTCCGGCACACGAGCAATAAGCTCATCAACAATCGTATTTAACCACTGCATATCGTATTCTATTGTACCGAAAGACTCACAAGAGCACAAAAATTTGCCTTCTTTAATCTACAACTGTCGGACAACTCAACTAAATAAGCGTTAGCGGATGTAGTACGTGACCTGGACGGTGTAGGTTAGGTCGTTTTGGCCGGGTTGGACAGGTAGACTTGATTCACTCACACCAGACGATTTGGCTGAGTCCATCGTCAGCATCGGTATCGGTCCGCCATATGCATTGCTGCTATCTTCGACGCTTTTCACCTTACCCAGTTTGAAGCCAAGGTTTTTAGCTTGTTGGTCGGCTTTGGCGCGTGCTTCTTTGGTAGCTTGGTCACGACCTTGTGTCTCGAGCTGCTTCTGTTTCGCCGTGCTAAAGGTACTCTGCGGCGTCACTGCCCCGCTTGGATCAGTTGTCAGTAAATAATCTTGGGCTTTTTGCGCCGTCTCACGAGTATGCGTTGTAGCGGTGATTTGCAAACTGTAGGTGTGCGTTTTTGCCTCTTGGTCAAAATAGTAATAGTCTCGGTAGCCACTAGCATTTGTTTTGATATCTTTGTCGGCTACACCTGCTTTTTTAAGCCCAGCGACTACTTCATCGCTTTTGGCGGTGAGCTCTTTGAGTCCAGTAGCCTTGTCGGCATTTTTAAACTCATAACTTGGGTAAAAGACGTATTCATCTGGTTCGGCTTTGAGTGTTGCACTCCCGCTCACGCTTACAGTACGATCGCCTGCACTCGGCTGGCTATCCCACGGGCGCCACAGTACCACAACGGCAAGTAGCCCAACCGCAAGAGCCGCACTTAACCACCATGGGTTTACACGCAGTGTTACCGCTTTCGTACTAGATGTTTTCACCTCGTTAGTGCTATTTTCCTCTGTTGAGTCCATCCCGCTGCCCTCCTACTTTATAAGTAGTATGTTACTCGAATAAGCACAAATGTAAAGCAACCACGAGTTTCGCACCAGCCAGCTGCTCAGTTGCGAAGCTCGTAGCGACTAGCGAATTGCAATAACTTGGTAGGTGATGGTTTCAGCGGGTTTGACTATGTCGACCGAATCGCCTTCTTTTTTACCAAGAAGCGCTTTGCCTATAGGTGATTCGTCGGAAATTTTATCGACAGCCGGGTCGGCCTCTATGGTTCCGACGATTTGAACGGTGACTTCATTGCCCTTTGGGTGCTTCAGGGTTACGGTAGAGCCAAGCCCAACTTGCTTGCTCTTGCGGGCCTTTATGACTTCCACGTTGGCGAGGATGTGGTCAATTTCCTCAAGCCGGCCATCGTTACGCTCCTGCTCGGCTCGTGCCGATTGATACTCTGCGTTTTCGGAAGGTCACCAAGCTCGCGAGCAACCTTAATCGCCTCAGCCGTTTCGACCCTCCTTATAAGCAGCTCCGCCTTCTCGGCTTCAAGCTCTTTATACCTTCCTGGGTCAAATGAAATAACTTCTTCATACCTATATCCTCCTTTTGCACTGATGTGGCTGAACCGGTCTTGGTCGTTTAGTCTTGCTATACTACTGGGTTTTGTTTACTGGGTCAATATGTTTTTGAGTCTGTCCATTGATACCATCTCGACATCACTTGACGTACGCGCTTTATACTCATAATTACCTGCCTCTATTGTTTTAGTACTGACCACAACGCGGTGCGGGATGCCAAGCAAATCAGCATCGGCGAACTTCTCACCAGGACGTTTGTCCGTGTCATCATACAGCACACTCACCCCCCAAGACTGTAATATTTCGCACAGATTTTCTGTACTTTTTACTACTTCGTTTTCATTTCCAATTTGCACAAGATAGACCATATAAGGTGCAACATTGACTGGCCAAACCAGTCCATGTTCGTCAGCCATTTTCTCTGCTAGTACGCCCATTAGCCTGGTAACACCAATACCGTATGAGCCCAAATAGACGAATTGCCGCTCACCTGCCTCGTTTGTAAAGGCAAAATCCATTTCCTGACTCTTTTTGGTTCCAAAATTGAAAATGTTTCCAACCTCAGCTGTTTTGTGTACCTCATAGGCCTCACCGGTTTCAGGATAGAGATCGCCTGTTTTTGCTAGCTTGATATCATAAAATTGATCTGGTTTTTGAACATCACGCTCCCAGTTCACATTGTAAGCGTGTTTGCCTGTTTCGTTGGCGCCTGTTTCAAAATTGACCAAGCCTTCACAAGATTCGTCGACATAGCATTTTATACTATCTGGCAAGTTATATAGCCCAGCAAAGCCCAGCTCTGCCCCTGTTGCCGCGCGAACTTCATCGGCCGAGGCTAGTTGCAGCCAATCGGCGTCCACGACCGCTTTTAGCTTTTCTTCGTTCAGTTTGTAGTCACTGCGAACGGCCGCCGCAATCAGCCCTTTGTCGCTGCTGAAGAGCATGGTTTTGGTACTAGATGACAGCTTTATTCCTAGACGCTCGACTAGTGCGTCAACTCCTGTCGTTTCGGTATCTTCTAAAAATTCCAGTGGTTTTACTTCATTTGGCTGTTCAACAGGGGCGGATTTAACCGGGGCTATTTCAGCGTTGAAAGCCTGTTTGGTGCTGGGAACGACAAAGATGTAATCTTCTCCGGCGTCACAAATGGTCTGAAACTCGTGGCTAAATTTAGTAAACGCCCCACCACTGGCATAGGTGATGAATGTGTCTTCGCCCAAACCAACTCTTTCAAAAACACGCATGTAGGCATCCATGCTCGCTTGATAAAATGCGTCGTGCTGCATTTGATCGACGCAACAGCTATACATGTCTTTCATAACAAACTCACGGCCACGTAAAATGCCGCTTTTGGCCCGCACTTCGTTGCGCAGTTTTGTCTGAAACTGGTAAACATAGGCTGGCAGGTCTTTATAACTACTTATATATTGCTTAAGCATTTCGATGATTGGCTCTTCGTGGCTCCAACCAAACCCAACCTCGGTGCCATCTTGTAGATGCGATTTGAACCAAATGTCGACAACTTTTTCGTCCCAACGCCCGGTTTGTTCCCAAGTTTCTTTGCGCTGCAGACTACTCATAATGAGCTCCTGCCCGCCAATAGCATCCATTTCTTCTCGTACAATCTGTTTGATATTTTCTAGCACACGGAAACCTAGCGGTGTGTACGAATAGACTCCGGCCATATTTTTGTAAACATACCCAGCGCGAATGAGCAGCTGTGCGTTTTTGGCAACTTCCTCAGCAGGAGCGGTTTTGCTGGTACGAGTGACTATTTGTGATACTTTCATGGGGGAATCCTAGAGTTATGTATTATGAGATTTAAGAGGTAAGAGTTAAGAGTTAAGAGTTAACGCAAGACCGCCGCGGTGGTATGGTTCGTGTGTTCGGCCAAAAGAACGCTCGTTGCATTGCCCTATTGTACTCTATAGTCTTGGTTATTTGAACAAAAAAAGGTATGAAAATGCGACCATATTTTTCATGGCGTGAATAAATATAGCCGGCCAAAGGCTGCCCGTTTTTTCACGCATGTAACACATGACTCCAGAAAGCACCGCAGTGTCTATGGCCGCAATCCATAGTAGGGGCTCGCCTGATCCAAACTGCAAGTGAGCAGCTCCAAAGAGTGTGCTTGTTATGAGTGTAGCGTAAAGAAAACTAAATTTACTTCTGAGGCTTGTAAAGAGGTAGCCACGAAACACAATTTCTTCAGCCAGCGGCGCTAACATAACGAGACCGCTAAAGACGAGGAGTAAATCGATGCCCGATCGCGCTGCTTCAAAGCCAATCTGTTGTTCTTGCTCGACATCCAATGACGGTATGAGTGCACCAACCACACTAGCAACGACAATGTAGACGACAACATATGCACCAAACCCCTGCACCGCCTTCCATACATCAGCGAGCCGTAAAGATATAAGCCCGAGGTGTTTCCATGTTTTGCGATGCGTTCGTAGCAGCCAGTATATCCCGCTTAGTGTCAGTAGCTCTGCAACAAGTATGTAATAAAACTGTGCGCTCACAGCATTCTGCAACCAATCTGTTGCACGCTCCGAGCTCCAACCCAGGGCACTGAGGATAAAAACGAGTATGGAAGCCGCCGCGACCTGTGGAGCAATATACAAGAACAAGGTCCAGAGCACGGCTGGTAGCGGTCGCCAACCACGGTCTTTTGGTGTTTTACTTTTTTTAGGTTCACCTGGGAATATGGTTTTATCTTCGGTGAGGTTCACCTCATTTGGCAAAGCTGGCCCTTTAGAAGAAGCGTTTGACATCAACGATGGTGATTAGGATGATGAGGCCGATGAGGAGCATAAAACTCGCCCCAACGATGTTCTCTTCCATCTTGGGCGTCAGGCGTTTCTGCTTGGTTAAGCGACTCGCGAGCATCATGTAGAGTCGTCCACCATCGAGTGCTGGCACGGGCAGTACGTTCATAATGGCAAGCGTAAGCGATATGATAGCGATGATAAAAAGCATGAAAAGAAGACCGAGCGAACTGCCGCTCTTGAGTACGAAATAAATACCGAGTGGACCAGATACCTGACTGCTTGCTTCGGTTTGCGCCTTCTGTCGCGCTTCGGTGTTGCCTGTAACGCCGCCCGCAATGATGCCCCCGAGGCCACCAAGTGCCGTACCAATACCTTTGAGCGTCAGCTGGGTAAACTGCGCACTCAACCCAACCGCAACGACCGGAGCCGACCACGTAGATTTGCGGATGATGATTTCCTGTGGCGCTACACCGAGGTATCCCTTCGGATTGTCTGTTTTACGGCTTGCCTCAACAGCATTGGCCGTAAGGAGCGTTGCCTGCGTGGAACGCACCTTCCCATCACGCTCGTAGCTGATTGTCACTTTTTGTCCAGCAAACTGTTTTGTAACCTCTGACAGCTTTTGGCCGTTCATTTCGACTGTTTTTTGTGCCGTTGCAAAGCTGAGGAGTTTATCTCGCTCTTTTAACCCTGCCCCTGCGGCTGGTGTTTTAGCCTCAACATACCCGACTAAGACATCGTAACGGGATATCTTCGTATCGCTGGCTACGGTGAACTGGTTATCGACGAGCTTCGGCATACCTAAGAGCGCGAGGATGGTAAACAAAACCAGTGCAGTCACGAGGTTTACCGCCACACCCGCCAGCATGATTTTTGCCTTAGACCAATCGCTGGCCGCGCCAAAACTACCCTTTTCGGTGTCGCTATCGTGTTCGCCCTTCAGCTTCACGAAACCACCGAGTGGTAGTGCGTTTATGGTGAAATCCCAGCCGCCCTTCATCTTCTTACTCCAGAGTTTTGGTGGGAAGAATATGCCAAACTCTTCAGCTTTCACCCCATTTCGCTTGGCCACCAAAAATGCCCCATCTCATGCGTGATGATGAGCAAAAGGAATAGCACGAGCCCATAACTAATATAAAAACTGCCATTGGATTCTATTATATAGGGCAAAGGGCAAAGGGCAAAGGGCTGAGTCAGCTCAGTTTCTGACAAGTACTGTCAGCATTTTCTGGATCTCTGTTACCAAACCCATCGCTAGCCTTTACTTCGATTTCAGGAAAGACCTTTTTCTGATAATAACCAATTGAGTCTCAAATTCGGCAGCTGAACCAAGTGAAATACTACAAAGTGACGGTACTGGCTCTGTTATTGCGCCGGTAACCTTCAGCGATATCTGTTGAATTGATGTGGCGGCACTAGTAATCTGTAGTGCCAGCCGGTACTGTTCATTTTTGGCAGTTGTGCGCGAGCCCGTACGCCAAAATACTAAGCTCAACACCCTTCTGCCACACATTCAAAGACCTCTTTGCAGAATAATCCGTATATCCAGAACGTGTTGATTTTTGTTTCAAATTGACAATAGCCGACAAATCGTAACCGCTGTTACGATGCGAAGGTTATTGCTCTATTTGGGACAAAAAGGGCGCGTTATGGACTACGGAGTTATTTTGCAAGAGGTCTTAAATCCTTGAAACTTGACATAATATTTCCCTAGGACAAACTTTTGTTTTTGCTCTCAGCCCTCTGCACTAAGAAAGTGACAGAATATCACTTTCCTTCGCTCTGGAGGCAGCCTCTATATCGGTACGAACCTTTGCATAGCATCTTCAACCTGTCCACTGAGGCGCTTCGCGTCATCCTCACCGATTTCTTTGTCTTTTTGGCTTTGTCTATGGCGTCCATTGCTTCATGGCGGATATTGCGCACAGCAATCATGGCGTCTTCTTGTTTGCCGCCGTTGTTTAACAATTTCCTGCGGCGGCGCTCCTCAGTGAGTGCTGGGATAGGCACGCGTACCACATGACCATCATCGCTGGGGTTCATACCCAGGCTCGTTATCACGAATGGCACTCGCAATCTTTTGCAGGTTGCTTTCAAACGGCGTAATCTGCAGCAATTGAGCCTCTGGGGCACTAACGTTAGCCACCTGGTTTAGCGGCATGGGTGTGCCGTAGGCTTCCACCACTACCCCGTCGAGCATAGCAGCACTTGCCCGCCCTGTCCGCAAACTCTTCAGCTGCTTCATGATAGTGCTCGACCGCACCAGTAAACTTCTTTTCGCTTCTTCAACTACCTGCTGTGGATTCATAGCGTCTCCTTTACTCTAGTACTATCAGTATAACTTACATCACGTATGAAAGTAGACATTCAACTAACTATAGTTGTATTGATTGACTTTTACTAGGCTCTTGACCAATTAGGTTTAGGGGATTTTGGTCTGCGTAAAATAGCCCTAGTAGCCATAGCACTCAAGCGAACACCCAAATCAAAATGCTTTGGGTTTACACTCTGTTCGACGGAAGCCGTTCTCGCACCGAGAATACCTTCCTGTAGGGCATCTTTGGCGGCAGTCAAAAGAGCAGCTTTAGGATTGGTCGTTAAGGCAGCTATTCTTTGACTGCGCTCTGCGGGATTCCTGCCGATTGCACCATATAACGCCCCGCGTCCAGCCTCTCTAATACCCTGAAGCGGTTCAGGGACGCGCTTCCATACATCAGCCACTTTAGTACCCGACATTTTCGGCAGCCCCGGATACTTGAGACTGCTTCCGTAAGACTTGCACGCAGCTGTGCTCCTCTTGAACCATGAGTCTCACCCTGAGGGTTTACTGGTGTAGGAAAATCAAGGTGACGGATTTCTTCAGGAATTTCAAGAGACACCCCATCGCGTCCGGCGCCGGAATCAAAACTAACATCAGGCCGTACGGGCTGAGATATTTCTGGAGTGGCTGTTGCTGTCATAGGTAATCAACAATCTATTTTTATGTATTCTTAATACCAGCATACTACCATAAAGGTGTATTAAAGTCAATAACTACGTCCTGTTTTATTTCTCGCCGAGGGCGATGCGGTTAAAGCGGCGGACGACGATGTTTTCGCCGAGGCGAGCATTGTGATCATTCACGTAATCAGCTACGGTTTGGTCATAGTGATTTTTAATGAATGGCTGGTCTAGCAAACAAAGCTTCGGCAAAATATTTGCCCAGCTGGCCTTCAACGATTTTCTCGGCCATGTCTGCTGGCTTGCCCTTCAGAGCGTCACTTGCAAGCAGTTCTTGCTTTTTAGCGTCGCGAGCTTCGGCCGAAATGTTCTTCACTACCGACATACGCCGGATTACTTGCCGCAATGTGCATAGCAATGTCTTTGACGAGACCCTGAAAATTTCGTTCCGTGCGACAAAGTCGGTTTCGCAATTGACTTCGACGATGACTCCTATGCGACCGTCGTGGTTGTAGGTACCTACAATTCCCTGACGAGCCTCACGTTCACCGCGTTTTTCGGCCTTGGTGAGGCCTTTTTGCGCATCTCTTTGAGCGCAGCGTCAAAATCGCCGTCGCTCGCTTCAAGCGCTTTTTGGCATCGGTCATACCGACACCGGTAAGCTCACGCAGTCTTTATATCTTCAATTGTAATTGCCATATTCGTTTCTCCATTTACCAGAAGCAGACGACATTTGGCAGAAATTTTGCATGTTTCAGGTCGCAAATGTCTGCTACCTGCCACCTGCTCAATTTCTGTTATCTGCTACCTGTTTATCTGTTAAATTACTTGTCTTCTTTATCGACTGGTTTCTCGACTTTGCTTTTGGCCTTGCCAGCTTCTACGGCCGTCTGAAGTAGTCAGCCAGCAACTGCAGTGCCTTTATGGCGTCGTCGTTGCATGGGATTGGGTACGTAATATTTGTCGGGTTACTATTTGTGTCACACACACCCACAATTGGTAGTTTGAGCTTCAGTGCTTCTTTTACTGCATTTTGGTCGTGAACAACATCGAAAACGACAACCACACCTGGCCGAGCATTTAATTCCTTTATGCCACCATACAGCACGTTCATGCTGTCGATTTCTTCTTGGAAACGCTGTACTTCTAGTTTATTAAACTTGTTTGCTAGCTCACCACTCGCCATTTTGGTTTCTAAGTCAACGAGATGCTTTATTTGAGCCCCAATTGTATTCCAGTTAGTAAGCATACCGCCGAGCCAACGTTCCGTCACAAATGGCTGCCCTGTTGCCTCAGCGAGGTTTTTAACGATGTCTTGCGCTTGTTTCTTGGTGCCGACAAACAGTACTTGTTTGTTCTTGCTAGCCATCTCTTGCACAACGCTAAGTGCTTCTTCGAGCTTCACAACAGTCTTCGTGAGGTCAATGATGTGGCTGCCACCGCGCTTGCTGTGGATGTACTGTGCCATTTTTGGGTGCCACCGTTCGGTTTTGTGACCAAAATGCGCCCCTGCCTCTAGTAATTTTTTGATATCTACGTCTGTTGCCATCTGGCAAATCCTTTCTTTACGAAAGGAGTAGTTGGTAGTTGGTAGTTGGTAGTTGGGATAACCCTATCTACTACCTATCACCTTCTATCTACTAACCCCAATCCTTTTACACCGGTCGAGAGGCCCAAAATGTCCTTACATAGAAACACTTAGGAGGATCAACACCCGCACCTGCTTAGTTAATTGCCCTTACATCCTAACAGGTTAGTAGATTACTCAAGCAACTTTGAATTTTTGTAATGTTGTTTTTGCTGTTATTAGCCACGGTTTGATGAATATTACTTTCTACCGCATGTGTATCGCGAGACCATCAGAACGCGCCTGTTGTCTTAATATATAAATCCTGCAGCCAAGTGAAAACTCAGCGTGAGCCAAGCCGTGCTTCATTCATATTTGTAATGCTATTAATACACAAGGTTGCCAAGGCTTTCATATGTCTTTAAGGAAGCATACCTGCGTAACGTATGTGAGATGCGTCATTGGCATTCCACCCCATTTTAAAGATAGCGTCTTTGCAATGGAGTAGCGTCATTCTTCCCGTGTAAGGTGCCTTCATGGGTAAATGAGATAATTGCACCTCTGAGTGGAACAACATATTTTCCATCATATAGTGGGTTTTCGATGGATTCTTTTGCAACTTGTTCGATGGTTGGCCTTGAAAGTTCAGCGAGCTTTTTTGGGGCAGCCCTCACGCTACTTGCACGAAAGTCAGCGGTTTTTACATCAGGAGTTTCTATACGAACAAATCTTGGAAATCCATAGCCACTACCAAAATTTGGGCCACTCCGATCTTCCACCAATTCCCCATCAGGGCCTCTCGAATAAGCTGGGGAAACATCATAATCTGCAGTAATGATGATACCCGCTGTATCACCTGTTGTTCCGCGTCTTGAAGGATGAACTATTGCAGCACCGAGTGTGTAGTTGTGTGCCGGGACAGCTCCTTCTCCATTATTTCCGTCGCCGGCGAAGAATACTCGATCAAATGATAAATGTGCGCAGGGTCTATCTGTTGCGCCCATATTATTTCCGCCATCATACACAATGGAATCTGTTTTATTGGCTGCATCAATAACTTCACCCGGCTTTACACTTAGCACGCCATAACGAATATTGCGTCCGAACGGTGCCTCGCTAATAACATCCGCGAGTGGTATTACAACGCAGCCGCCAACAAAGTCATCTTTCCTTTCATTCTTAGACCTAGGGCCCATTGGGCGCCTATAGGACGTGGGGTCGTACATCTCAGAAAAGTGCGGCACATTAGCATGTGCTGGTCCCGTCCTCTCATAACCACCCGTGTTAGCATATGTATGTCCAACATTTTCGGTTTGAGCAGTCCTTCCCATTATCCCAAACCCACCTTGGACTATTTCTCGAATGTGCGGCGTGTTGTGGAACAGTGGCTGCCCGGCATGTCTGACTTCGCCCAACGCTTCTGTTCTTGTGTCTATAATTCTTCTCTCGACGGAGCCTGGCTCTACGGTGAAACCTAAAGACTGGTATGTTTTTTCGATTATACCAGCCTTTAACCGGATCAATTCATCAGGTAATGTCTGGGCGCCAATTGCGCATTCATCATACAGAGAGTCTAGAATATCCTTAGCAAATTCATCTGCTTCTGCCGTTCTACCTTGTTGACCAAATGAACAAAAATCGGTCATTGCTTTTGCAAGAATTGGATGACTGATAATCTTCTCCCCGTCCACTGGACTCGTCGAATAACCGGCGGAGTATCCAGTAACTGTACGCAGAAGTATGTCATGATCATTATAGTAGCCAGCTACTGATTCAATGACCTCTCGAGTCGGTTCATATGGTAGAAGCTCTATCGCTCTTTCTATTTGTGGCCGATTTCTTTCGACAGTTGTAGCTAGTGTTTTTTCAAAACCATTTTTTGGCTGAAAAGTACTAAATTCACCTGCTAATGCTAGTGGTTCGCGAGTGAAGTTGGTGCGTATTTTATTTCCACCCTTTGGTCCTTTATTTGGTGCGACTGGATCGTGCCCAGAGACGCCAGTTGGTTGCACTACCTCCGCAATCTGAATAAGCCCTCTTGCATCATGTATGATCCCGGCCGCCATAGATGCAACGTCTGGCGGTAGTTTTACTGTACTCCCCGGCTTCACGGCCTCTAACTCTTCCAGGTCAGCCAGGCGATCCCCTGGTGTTATATGCATATCTCGCCAAGCAGCTACTTCGGCAGGATGGTGTGTAGGCGCCTGCTCTGCCCGCACAAACTCATTCCCGGCCGCAAATTCAGCGACCAAGGTAGGATCAACCGGAGCAAATTCGTCCACACCTAATGCAGATACACCTGATGGTGGTTGTTGCAAAGTGCCTGGAGAATGAGTTGCTTGTTCGGGCATAATAATTGTTTTTGTTTTTAGGTTATAGCATAAGCATACTCCTAAAAGAGAAAAAGCAAGCTGTTGCGTTTTTCGTAACAGAGGTGGTATAATGCTGGGTAATTGCTTGGGATAGGCCGACTGCAGGGACGCTCGCCTGCTAACCGGATGCCACGCATACTACACAATATTTTCTGAGCATAAGGAATCAAATCTAATGAAAAAGGATCTACATCCGAAAAACTATCGGTTGGTCGTATTTCAAGACCTGAACAACAACCATACATATCTGACGCGCAGCACAGTCGCGACAGACGAAACTATCTCTTTGAAGGGGTGGAATATCCGCTAGTGAAGGTGCACATTACCGGTAGTAGCCACCCATTCTTCACCGGTGAAGAGCGCGTCCTCGATATAGAAGGCCGCGTCGATAAGTTTAAAGCTCGTGCCGAAGCCGCTGCCAAAGCCAAAGAAGCTCGCATGGCCGCTGCCAAAAAAACCAGTGCCCGAGCCGAGAAAAAAGCTGAAAAAGAAAAAGCTACCGAGTAGCCTTTTCTTTAAGTTTGTAGTTGATAGTTTTTAGGGTGCGCGAGAAAGAGAGTACGATGAGCGACATCCAGTCGTTTCGAGACTTAGTGGTTTGGCAAAAGGCTATTGATTTTGTCGACTGCGCATACGATATTGTTCATGCATTACCAGTCGATGAGCGTTTTGTATTAAGCGATCAACTAAGACGTTCTGCTATTTCTATTCCTTCAAACATTGCCGAGGGCAGTAAGCGTGGAACTCGATCTGATTTTCGTAATTTTACACGTATAGCACTCGGTTCCGCCGCTGAGGCAGAAGCACAATAACTTATCGTTACTAGGCGTTACCCGGATATAGATTGCAATAATGCACTTGTTTTAATTACCGAAATTGAAAAAATGCTCACCAAAATCATTTACACACTAGGTAAGCCACTACAAACTAATCACTAAAACCTATACACTACTGTTATGGACCAAAAAGAACAAAACCTACGTATTGAACTGGGGGATATCCAGCAAAAGCTTTCAGACCCCGCGATTTTTAACGATCCATCGTATCCTAAGCTTGCCAAACGCCAAGCAAAGCTAGAGGAAATAATTGCCTTATTTGAAAACGTTTCAGACCTCCAAGAGCAGATCGGCAATACCGAGGAATTGCTACAAGAACCCGAGCTCGCTGATGACGCCAAGTCTGAGCTTGATTCCTTAAACTACAAACTACAAACTACAAACTACAAACTAGCCGAAGCGTTGACTCCGAAAGATCCGAATGACGAAAAAGATGTAATAGTCGAAATACGGGCCGGAGCTGGTGGCGACGAAGCCTCATTGTTTGCTGCAGAACTGTATCGCATGTACATCAGATGGGGTGAAATAAAGGGCTTCAAATCAGAGTTGGTCAGTGAGAGTCCAAGTGAAGTCGGTGGGTTTAAGGAGATTATTTTTGCCATGCGCGGAACCGACCTGTACAAGCACCTTAAGTTTGAAGCCGGTGTCCACCGCGTCCAGCGCGTACCTACTACCGAAAGTCAGGGGCGCATACATACCTCTACCGTCACAGTTGCAGTACTACCAGAAGCCGAGGAGACAGACATAGAAATAAACCCAGCCGATCTACGCATAGACGTTTTTCGCGCTGGCGGCCACGGTGGCCAGAGCGTAAACACCACCGACTCAGCCGTACGTATCACTCACCTTCCAACCGGACTCGTCGTTGCAAATCAGGACGAAAAATCACAGATAAAAAATAAAGCGAAGGCGCTCGGAGTCTTGCGATCACGCCTGCTCCAGCTGAAGATTGATGAAGAAACCAAGCAACTCAGTGATGCTCGGAAAAAGCTCATCGGCAGCGGCGACCGCTCTGAAAAAATTCGCACCTACAATTTCCCGCAAGACCGCATAACTGACCACCGGATCGGCTACAGCCGTAGCAACATCCCCGGTGCTCTGAGCGGTCAAATAGACGATCTTATAGAAAAACTAGCAGACTATGAACGCTCCCTCATCAATGACGACAAGTGAGTGGATTGTTGCAACGGAATATATATTCCGACAGGCTGATATTACAACCGCTAGGTTAGATGCGTTGGTGCTACTGGGCGATATGCTGGGACGGGATAAAGCCTGGGTTTTGGCGCACCCTGAGTACGAATTACAGAGGTCGGAATTGAAAAGTTTGCATAAAAAGATTGCTCAAAGAATACAGCATATCCCGCTAGCGTACATCCGCGGTAAGGTTGAGTTTTATGGCCGAGAATTTGTGGTCAATGAACATGTGCTAGTACCCCGCCCCGAGTCTGAAAGCATGATTACGCTTCTCGTAGCATCCACAAAGCACCACTCCGAAATCACGATTATCGATATTGGGACGGGCTCGGGTGCGCTTGCAATTACCTCAAAGCTTGAGCTACCGAACAGCACCGTACTTGCAACCGACATCGACCCAGCCTGCTTAGAGGTGGCTAAACAAAACGCCCTAAAACTATCCGCAAATATCACCTTCCTCCGTGCAGATTTACTTGCTCATATCCCAAATTCAAAGTTCATAATGCAAAATTCTATCATTCTTGCCAACCTTCCCTACGTACCAGATGCATACCCAATCAACAGAGCCGCGGCGCATGAACCTCGCAGCGCACTGTACGGTGGAGCCGATGGACTGGACTACTACCGTGCACTCTTTGTGCAGGCAAAAGAGCACCAAGTGAAATGCATAATTACCGAGTCTTTACTCGAACAGCATTCCAGCCTTGCTACAATTGCCCAAGGTACCGGCTATTCGCTAACCACCACTGACGGACTCGCACAGCTTTACTCGACCTAGAGCAATTCCACATCTATCTGTTACAGCCGAAAATCAAGCAACACTCATGATTTGTTATCTGTTGCTTCGGTCTGTGGTCGTGGCCATAGCTACGAACCCTAAACGAAAGGACAGATAACTAGTGAGTGACCTTGATTTTATAGGCAAAAGATAGATGTGGATTAGCTCTTAAACAGTTGGTTAGCTTGCTGGCGCGGTGCCAAGTTTTACGCTAATTATTTTTGTATCGTTTCCGCGTAGTATGGTCAGCTCAACACTATCACCCGATTTATGTTTGCTTAGGACCGAAAGTAAGCTCGATTTTTCGTTAATTTCTACACCATCTATCTTAGTTATTACATCACCCTCTTGTATGTCGGCGGCCGCTGCAGGGCCATCTTTCAGGATAGTATCGCTGCCCATATCTTCTGCTTTGGGAATGTATGCTCCCCTGGTAGCACCAAGGTTATACTCTTTCGCGATATCATCGGTGACCATCACATAGACAACGCCAAGATATGGCCTCTCGAGCTTGCCGCTTTTTTTCACATTATCGATAAGGCCTTTCACATTGTTGATAGGTATGGCAAAGCCAACTGTTTGCGCATCGCTTGCGATAGCAGTGTTGATGCCGATAACTTCGCCATTCATATTAACGAGCGGTCCGCCTGAATTGCCTTGGTTTATTGCTGCATCTGTCTGAAACATATCATCAAGGTTTTCAGCTTGATCCCCAGATCCGTCTCCAGCTATAAGACTTCTACCATAGCCAGAAATTATGCCACTTGTCACGGTGTTTTGGAACTGGCCGAGCGTATTACCGATGGCAACAACCGCGTCACCCACTTTCATCTTGCTCGAGTCGCCCAGTTTGGCAGCAACAAGCTTCTTGCCTTCATTATCCTCAACTTTCAGGAATGCAATATCAAGGCTGTCACGCGCATTCGTGCGGGCAATCACTTTACCTTTTCGAGCACCGTTCCGTCACTGAGCGTGACGCTGACCTCAGTTGTACCGGTAGGCACCACATGTCGATTTGTCAGTATGAGCCCATCCGAGCTCAGTATCACCCCTGTGCCGGCACTTTCTTGTGTATACGGACCGTAGCCGAATCCAAAAAAGCCGCCGTAGGTTGAGCCGCCAGATTGTGAAGTTACATTGACCGACACAACGCTTTCACCAACAGTTCCAGCAATAGAACTAACCAGGTTAGCCGTACTTGCAACAGCTGTTTTTTGCTCGGCAATAACCCGTGAATTGCTATCCCTACCCTGACTTGCGGCACCAAGCCACCCACCACCAAAGCTAATTGCCATGATTATAAGCCCAATCAGAATCTTTGTAAGCAAGTTAGCCTTAGACACACTATTTGTTGATTGCGTTTTTGATTGTAAGTCCATAAACCTCCTTTGTATCATTCTTTCCTGAAGCTAAGCTGAAGCTAAGCTATAGTTAGATAGTCTTATCTCCCCAGTCCGAAAAGGCAATAATAACAAGTAGCACGGTAATAAGTATAAACAATATTTCCCTCCGAAAGAGTTTGGATAGTTTATCGAAGTGATCTAAATAATACAAAGTACCGATACTGAATGCCATGGCCGAAAGAATGAGTGTAGGCTGAGCAACAACCCCATAGTAGTACACAAGCCAATGCCCCAGAATCCATGTCAGCGCGGCGCCAAAATATGCCCATACGTATGCGAGTAGCCGGATGTGCGGTTCTTCGAAGCTGTAAAAAAAGTGGTGCGCAGCGAAGAAACAGATGAAACCAACTGCAATTATGAGCGTCATCAGCGAGGCATAATCGAGTGCCGAAAAAACAGCCATAAGCCCGACAACCTGACCAAAGAACGCTTGCAGCGAAACCCAGAATACATCGTGCTTCGGTTTGATAAAAATGAGCCATAGCACCCATGCGGTTACGTATAGCCCCTGTAACCACATCGTATCGGTACCATCCATAAGCGCCAACGCAGATAGCCCTACGATGACATCGACAGCGTTAGTCCGTATGTTTGCAATCCAAAAACGAGGACGGACCGCAAACATCCGCCATTTGCTAAGCAGAATAACCGCAAGCGCAACTTGAACAAAGCCTGCTCGCACCAGCGAAATAACAATCACCGGAAACAAGACATTCAGTAGTAAGTAGACTGAGTGAGAAAAACCCTTGCTGGGCTTTAATTTTGTAATCAGTGGTCTCATGTACCTATTAGTATAGCAAACTGTACGCCAACTGGAACGGTAATGCCCCGTGGTAGCTCACGTACCGCAGCAATACCGTATCTATCTTGCAAATAATGCTGGGTATACGGCTTGGCGCCGTCAGTTAGATCGACTATGGTCGCCCCAACTGGTAAGTGCTGAGAAGTCGAGGAGCCCGACACGGCATAACCGTACCCGGAAAGGGTTTCAACCGTATGTAAGCGAATCTTTTCCGTGGTAGTAATAATGTAGACATTCGCTCGTTCTTTCAAGAGGTAACCGTCTTGAAGCTGCATCCGAACATACGTTTGAATATCACTATACATATTGAAGCCTGCTTTTGGCCTCACGACAGATGCGTCACCAACACGATCGGTCGTGACAAGATTCTGTGGAGTTGTCAGACTCAGTGATGCGATATCATTGTCGTTTATGTCACGCATGATACTGACTAGGCGATTCGCTGCTTGCGTACTTAAGTCCGTCCGAACGTTGTCGCCAAACGCATTTAACAAACCATCTATCTTTGCGGGGCTGCTCAGGGTACCGAGCGTTAGTACTTTCTGCTTGAGCGCCACGAGAAGTTGCCGCTGCCGCTCTGAACGTGCAAAGTCCGAGCTGGTTTCACGCGACCGCGCATACATAAGCGCCCGTTTGCCGTCCATGCTCTGCAAGCCGGCCGGCGCAAGCACGGCATTATTTGCATTTTCCCAGGCCATCGTGGGGTCATAGAGCTGCTCTTTAACATCGAGCGTTACCCCATTTACCGTATTGACCGCTTGTTCAAACGCCTGGAAATCAACGAGCACACTATAGTTAATCGTAATGCCCAAAACGCCGCTGACCGCATCGCTTGCCGATGCAAACCCTGCCATTACCGCCCGTTGATCATTGTTTGATGTGTCATTGTTACCAAGATATTTATATTTTCCGCTGCTGTATGCGGCGTTGATTTTCTGGTACGAACCAAAATAATTAACCGGCATTTTTACCCACAGGTCACGTGGCACACTGAGCATAGCGGCTTTCTTGTTTACTGGGTCAACGCTAAGAACCATGAGCGTATCGGTTAAGTCGCCACCAGGGTGATTTTGGCCCCCAACACCCATCATTAAGATATTTACTCGCCCGTCACCCTCACCCTTCAGTAACTCGGGCGCAACTTTTTCAGCACTGAGTGCAGCAACAGTATTTGTCCCCTGAAAGACCTTCTGGATGCTACTATACCCACGCCAAAATAGCGCTCCGCTCACAACGACGAACAAAGCGAAAGTTGCAGCAGAAAGCTGGACAAAACGTCGTCGCCAGGGAGTTTTTGCGCACTACCTTCAGTGGATGCTCTGGAGCAATATAGCGGGGTAAATCAAAATGATGCGATTCGTCCAACTTCTCTGGGGAACAAGGGTAGACGAACGATTACTGACCGTGAAGCAGTACCCTGGATCCTTAGTCGCAGGAGATGAGGCCACTGCACCATTTGAAGACTGAGTATCAGACCGATATAGTTCTGAATACTCGCCTCGAGCTCCAATAAAACCATCTAAGCTGGCACGAGGAACGGCACTTTTTGACGTGTCTTTGTGTTCATAGGTCTATGGCTTGTCATTATACCGATTATGCTTTGAGACGTAAACCTTTCGCTCCGAATATTTTACTCAAGTCCTGCCGTGCAGTATAGTAGTATTACATGGAAAAACAGGATCCTTTCGTAACAGAGACTGAATCGTCTGAATCGTCTAGCCCCAGGAGTCACGTGGTCTTCGCGATATACTTTCTACTATAGGTATACTGCTACTCGCCCCAGTTATCGCAATTTTTCTGACCTTGTTTGTTTTCAATCTTACCAAGTAGATGGGCCGAGTATGGAATCCACCTTACAACATAATGATCGCCTGATCGTATGGAAGCTCGCCCGCACCTGGTCAAAAATAACTGGTCATCAGTATGTTCCCAACAGGGGTGATATTATCATTTTACATGAATCAGGTCTGGCAAATTACAGCGGCGGAGTTGATGAAAAAGCTGGTGAAGCGCGTGATTGGCCTTCCGGGCGAGCATGTGGTCATAAAAGACAATGTGGTCACCGTCTATACCAAAGAACATCCTCAAGGCTTCCAGCCAGACACAACTCTGCCGTACGGCAAAGAGTACGCCATACCGCCGACAACCGATAATGTCGACATTACGCTTTCAGATACGGAACTATTCGTATGTGGCGATAACCGCCCACAATCACTTGATTCACGCCGATTTGGGCCCATTCAAACCGATCAGGTTGTAGGCAAGTTGGTTGCTAGAATCCTCCCCTTAAATGCCATAAAACGGTTCTAAAAAGCACTGCAAGAACCAGTGTGAGGCACGGGAACTAGTGCCAACTTACGCTGATAACTCACGGATGAGACGTTCGAGATCTTCGTCGGAACGAAAGTAAAGTTCGAGGCGTCCACCTCTGGCAGTTCGGTATAATTTTACATCTGTTTTATACCGTTTGCCAAGGACTGCAGTTTCATTGTTCTCTAGCCCAACCGCACGACGAGCACTGTTCTGGTCAGTTTTCCTGACTTAACCGAATTCACAAAACGCTCCGCCTGCCGCACGTTCAAATGCTGAGACGTAATGAGACGGAGCAACTCTTCTTGCTTGCCAGGCGATCCCTTGAGCGCTAGAATTTGCCGCGCGTGTCCCTCGCTAACAAGCCCGTTTTGGAGAGCTAGTTTGGCTTGTGGTGGTAACTGGAGCAAACGAACTGTATTACTTATAGTCGATTCCGATTTACCAAGGCGTTTGGCGATGTCACTATACGGTAGATTGAATTGCTGATGTAGCCTTTCGATAGATACTGCTTGCTCCAGTGGGCTAAGATCTACTCGCTGGACATTTTCAACTAGAGCAATCTCTAGCTGTTCTAGCTCTTTCGTGGTTCTTACCAGTGCTGGTACCGTTTTGAGTTTGGCAATTTGCGCTGCCCGCCAACGCCGCTCACCAGCGATAATGACATAACCATCACCTCTTGGACAGACCACCAAAGGCTGGACAATACCATAGCGTAATATGCTTTCGGCTAGTTGCTTGAGAGCTGTTTCATCAAAAACGGTTCGTGGTTGATCGGGGTTGGGCTGAAGTTGATCCAGTGCCAGTTTGTGGATGTGCTCACCTTCATTTATTAGTAAGCTAGTGTCCAGATTCTGGGGTATAAGCGAACCCAGTCCCCTACCAAGTCCATGTTGTTTAGAAGCTGCCACGTTTTGCTACCTCCTGAGCTAGTGCTTTGTACGCCCTCGCACCTTTGCTCCATTTATCATGCTCAAAGATGGTCTTTCCATAACTTGGCGCTTCAGCCAGACGGACATTTCGAGGTATGACAGTTTTGAAAACTTTTCGCCAAAATGCTGTCTTACTTCTGCCAAAACTTGCTCACTTAGCACGGTGCGCTTATTGAACATCGTCAGGACGACACCAAACAGGTCGAGATCTGGATTCAAACCACCTCGCACCAACCGAATCGTATTCATGAGTTCACTTAGTCCCTCTAGGGCAAAATATTCTGACTGCACAGGTATGAGAACGCCATTTGCGGCAGTAAGAGCATTGACAGTCAGCAGACCAAGTGCTGGCGGACAATCAATGATTATGATATCTGCGTCAACATTAGCCAGCTTGTCTTTTAGCCGAAACTCACGCTGCGTCATACTTACTAAATCAACTTCGGCCTGAACCAGGCTACTATTTGCTGGCAATATGAAAAGATTTGCTACTTTTGTCGGTAGGACTATCTTTGCCACGGTGCTATCGCCAACTAGTACGTCGTACAATGTTGCCGGCAAAGCTGCTTTGTCGATACCCAGGCTACTAGTAGCATTACCCTGAGGATCGAGGTCAACCAAAAGCACCCGGCGCTTATTCGTTGCCAGTTGAGCGGCTATATTTACAGCTGTCGTTGTTTTGCCGACTCCTCCCTTTTGATTGGTTATAGCGATGATAAACGCCATTCTTACCCTCTTCCTTTTACTATAAGCGTAACAGATTATTATCTGAACGTAAACGTGGCGATTTGAGAGTTAATATAGCCGTTTGTTGCTAGCTTCTTAATACTACTACCTTATGCTCATCCCTGCTACCTTATTCTATCCAATGGGCGCTAAGCAACTGACAAGATTGCTTCACATCAAGCTGATAGCTGCGCTTTATTATCTTGAAGGACTATGCATAAGCTGATTGGACGCCATAAGGAGTAGAGCTGTCTTTTTTGTACAATCGAGGTGCGATTACGATAGTTGTGCGACATTATGATGAAAGCCAAGCTGAATCGAAAGCCAGCCTTATAGCAATCATGCTCAAGCCAGAAGTTGCACCATCAGATTTGTCATATTTGAATAGTGTTTCTGCGCTCTTTGCTTTGATTTTACTTATTTGTAGTGATCTTTATCACACAAGATCGTTCCTGGCAGCAATAATCGATCGACCTTGCCCTTTTGCGCTACTTCGCTCCGTCTTTAGCAACGCGAAAAAGGTCCATTTTTATTGGCAAGGTTTAAAAGCTAGCGTAACCAATATTGACAAGAATCGCAGGCTTCAAACCACGCAAATACGAAGCTTGCCAGTCTGAGTTTCTACTGACGCGTAAACATATTTCTGTCTTTATTACCTTTGCCCAAATCAAAAGCAGGCCTTGCGAGAGTGCCTGCTTTTCGTTTGGAAACGTTTTTGTTTTTGTTAGTGATTTTGCCTTTTCGTCTTTTTAATTTTCGTGACGTGGACAAAATCTATTTGCTAGTATGCGCTTATGCAAAATAGAATGCAATAGTTTTTGTACACATTATTTGCTCAACATGTACATTTTACCCCAGTTATCCACAGAAACATCTAACTTTACTGTCTTTGCTACTCCAAAACCACCGGGTACGACCCATATCGACAGGGTCGTACCCGGTTGGTTTAATTGCAGTACCTTGGTATTAGCGATCAGCCAGAATGTGTTGTATGTGTTCTAGCTCGCGGTGAGCTGATTCATAGTCGGCAACGAACTCAGTATATTCCTTTGCCCCGTCATTGAAATGTTCTAGAACTTTTTCTGGATGTACCCAAGTCGTAATACTATGACCTGTATAGTCATGTATACTCGACCACCATTAGCTAGCCCATTCACGGGGATTGAGATGAATATAGCGGGAAATATGCAAAAAATACTCGTCCGAATAGATTAGCGATGCGCGATATCGCTGCTGAAAGACTGGGCCAACTCGCTTATAGCGTTCATTGAAGTACATACTGTATGATACCGTGATCCGTTTGAAAAACTCATACATAGCTTTTTCATCGTACTGATATATAAAAAAGTGAAAATGATTTGGCATAAGACAATAGGCCAAAATGTCTAATCTACCGTCAAAGTTTTCATATTTACTGCCATTTTGCCGCCTACTAGCCCGCAGACCCATATAGCGTTCGATGAGAGCAATAAACGTCAGGTAATCTTGTTCATCGAGAAATATCCGTTCTTTCTTTGTTCACGCCTCGGTTGTAGACATGATAGTACGTCTGTTCGACATATTCTTTATAGATATTACGTGATGGCATATCACCATAATACACCACCCTGTCAACCGAGCGGGTACGACCCTGTCGATATGGGTCGTACCCGGTGGTTTTGGGGGTAAACATGAGCAGCCCTGCGATATTTGTGCGCTAACCGCGCCCAAGACCACCAGGCCGTGGTACCATGGAATCATGAAGGAAAAGAACGCTCAGCGAGCCTTGCGATTTGGTATGCTAACTGCTTGTAGTGCTATGCTCTGTGCAGGGTTGCTCGTGTATACACATATGCAACGTACTGCTCATGCACGTAACCCTTTGCCAAAGACATCGATTGCGGCACTCGCATTTACTGCGTACTACCCCTACCCTGCGCCAGATGGCTACTCCTATACCGAAGAATCTGCCCAAGTCAGCAACGGTGTACTATTCTACAGCCTAAACCACGATTCCCGAAAAATACTTGTAAGTCAGCAGTTGCGGCCGCAAAAACCTTATGTTGGATAGTATTGTCGGCCTTGACCCCTTGCAAACACCACTTGGTACGGCCTACAGTGGCAAAAAAGCGGCGCCCTGCCGGTTGCCGTGCTAAACACCTCCAGTACTCTGGTAAACGTATCAGGAACTGGCGATGTGCCTTTAGACGTCGTCAATGCAACACTTGTCAATCTGCAGCCGCTTAAGCCTACACATTAACGCTACACCCGTTCTACCCCTACCACCACTCTATAGTGCTTCCGGCCTTGGCGACAATCGCAGAGCTCGAGACTTCCGAGGCAAACCGTATGATCACCGTTCCATTCGCAGATGGTGTCACTATACCCTCTATGGTCGCCGTGTTTCCGCCGGTTGCTGGAGAATCACTGTTGCTTGCCGCTGGTGAATCGTAGGCGGCGAGATAGTTCACGGTTTCTGTGGTAGCGGTAATGCCATAGCGCGAGGTATAGGTCAGTAATGTGTTAGCAGGACCATTGACGCTCCAGCGCGAGCCAGTGGTGGTGGCTGCCGCGGTGTAAGCGACATTGGCACGGAATCGGTAGGTCTTGCCTGATGTGACTGCAAAACTTAGTCCTGTGACGTCTGCGATGGTGTTAGCAGTGGCGTTGTTGTTCGTGACATCACTGCCGAGAGTCGTAATATGGCGTGTCAGGCAGTCCTTCCAGGCACTGTTTTCGTAGCAACGGAATGTGCCGGTTGCGGTGTTGTAGTACATGGCACCGTTTGTCCCAGTCGGGTCAGTGGCGTTATTGTAGCTGTCTAAGATGAATTGATTGGCGGTGGCGTTAGTGGTGGCGGAGCCTATTTGGACATTGCCGTTAGTAACATCGGCAGTTAGTAGCGTGCCTATGGTCACATTACTGCCAAAATAGCTTGCTTGCGCACTGGCGTTATAGAGTGACCAAGTGCCCGTTATTGTCGCCTGGGCGTCTGTGATTGCCAGCCCGGTGTTGTGCGTTGTTCCACCAGAGCCAGACGGCATCACAATTCTTTGTCCCATGTTGTAAACCGTACCACCAGCACCAGCTCCAACTGTAGTGCCACCTATGAGAAGTTGGGTGTTTTGAATATTGCCTGTCGTATTACCACCATTCCCCGTAACACCGTTGATAGATATTCCGTAGTATGTCGCCGCCTTACTACCAGCCATTGAAGGGTCTTGGATGTTTAAGCCAACTGCACCTGTAAGTACCCCGTGTAATCCGCATTCGTTGATACGCCCGTTACGCTGCCAAACAACTGATTGATATTGACTGCACTTGTTGCCAGTTTTGCTGTGTTGCTTAAGCCGTATATGTTGTTTGACCCAGCAGAAGGTAAGAAGATCGGTTCGTTCTGGATGCCGTATTGGCTAGCAACGCCAGAGTTGATATTGCCCGAAATGTATATCCGTTTAGAGTTAGTTGTCGTGGTGTTCATATACAGCGTATTCCGCAACAAATTGACATCTCCAGTGCTACTAATACTGAATGGTATGTTGCCGCCAGAAAGTTTCACCTGGAAAATATCGACACTTTGACTGGCTGCACCTTGGACGATCGCACCAATCGAACCACTCGCAGCTGACTGAATGTTGAAGTTAGCAGTTTGGGTCGTCGTGCCGTTGTTGATGCCACTACCACCAGCACACGTCGCCCAGCCGAGCACCCCAGCCCCAGTTGTGTCGTATAGGCACTGTCCGGTTGAACCTAGGGCAGTCGGCAGCGTCAGGCTGTAGCTAGTACCGGTGGCACCAGTTTGGAGAGTAACTGTACTGGCATTGGCGGCATTAGCAAGGACTATCTTGCCAGCTACAGGGTTGGTACCACCATTGTAGCTACCGAGTCCTATTTCACCATTGGTAGTGTTTACGTTTAGTAGATTAGTGCCGTTTGTATTTTGGATACGAAATGCCGAAGTGCTATTCGCTTGGTTTTTACTAGTAACTACACCTGTATTACTGACTGTAAAGACATTTGTGCCACCATTTATTCCCCTACTCCGCCGTAGCCTGTTCCCCCGGTGTTCAATAGCAACAAGTTGCCAGCGTTTTGTGTACGAGCGGTTGCTGTTATAGCATTTGCTGTAGCATTATTGTTCGTTGTTTGTGTCATATCAACCAAAAGTCCATAGCCGAGACTCGCTGCCGAACTGGTGTCTTGCAAATATATCACCTGGGCATATGAGGTATTTACCGTCGCACCACTTGATATTTTCATGGTATTGTTCTGGTTTACGGCTGGGCCTACACCGCTTGCTGTTTGTACTATGCAGAATTTACCCCCTGATTGATACAGTCACCTGGTGATCCCACTGTTACACGGTTGTTGCCGGCTGATGAATCTACTGTAAAGATTTGGGTTGAACCATAGTTCACCTGCAAGGCTGTTGCATTTCCTATGCCTGATGTAGAACCAATGATGATTGATTTGTCATTTGCGACCACCACATTTTGGTTGAGGTTGATCTGAGTAGTTGTCGGGCCGCCGCTGGTGCCGATGTTGAGAGGTACACCAGTTGCAGTGTCTAGCAGTGGGGTGAGGAGGCTAGTACCGGCTATGCCTGTACCAGTGATGTTGAAGTGGCCTGTCTGGGCTGTGCCAGGAGTAGCAGCTTGCAGTTGGACACCAGTGCTAGTACCAAGGTAACCAGAGCAGATAGCGTTGTCGGTACATACATTGGCATTAGCTGTTAGGGCTGGGATGCTGAGGGTGTAGTTACCAGTCTGAGTAGCCGACTGCAGAGTAACTGTGTTGGCATTGGCAGTAGTAGCTATAACGATCTTACCGGCTACTGGGTTAGTGCCGCCATTGTAACTACCGACTTCTAGTTCTCCGTTTGTTGAGTCAATGTTCAATATACTGGTGCCGTTAGCATTTTGGATCTGGAAAGCGGCAGTTGAAGCCGACTGTTTGAAGAGGATGTCGGTGCTGTTGAGGGCGGTAGCCTGGCCACCGTAGGTAGTGTCTGTGGCAGCATCGTTAATGGTAGCTGTGACACCGGCACCGTTATCGCCGAGGATGTTTCCAGATATGTAGTTACTGTTGCTGGTGCTATTGAAGATATTGATGGCGTAGTTGTTAGTGGATGCTGAGGTGTCATCGATCACGTTGCCATTAATGCTGTTACGATCAGAATCAGTCAAGTAGATAGCGTTGTTGGTTGTTGCGCTACCAGTGTCATAGATGTTGTTGTCGTTTACCGTGTTGCCGTCTGAGCCAGAAACATAGATACCGTAGGTGCTACCACCCCGGATGTTGTTTGAGCTGATGTTGTTCAGGGTCGAAGCACCGACATAGATACCATAGGCATTGTTGCCGCGGAAGTTGTTATTGACGATGTTGTTGCTATTGGCGCTGCCGGCTATAGCCATACCGGCCGAAGTATTGTCGTAGGCAACGTTACCACTGAAGGTGTTGCTGTAGCCAGATTCGAGTCGGAAGCCGTCGACGTTGTTGCCTTCTGACTGGTTGGCGGTGATGCTGTTGAACTTGGAGTTTAGATTCAGGATGTAGAGACCATACTGCTCATTGTCTCGGAAGATGCTGCTGGTAATCGTGTTGTGAGAGGAGGTATCGAGGCGGATACCATCGGTGCGGAAGTAGTAGACGGTGACGTTACTAATGAAGGCGCCGTTGACGGCATTGTTGCCGGTTGTTTCTTTGCCCATGCCGAGCAGGTAGATACCGTGCTGCGTGCCAGCCGTGTTGAGGTTGCGTTGACCTTCTAGGCGGAGGTCACGAATAGTGATGTTGGCACCAGTTGCCGTGTCACTGTTTTCGATGAGGTTGTCGGTCGCATCAATGTCTGCCAGTTTTATGACTGAGCTTTGACCACTACCAGCGAGGGTAACACCGTTCGGGATGAGGATAGTGGCATCAGCAGTGTACGTACCAGCGAAGAGGTAAACCTTACCGGTCTTACGGGTACCTGAAGCACTGGCAGCCGTAAGAGCGTCGTTGATCTGCACTTGGTCACCATCAAGGGCTGCACCAGTGTTACCATCAGCTACATAGTCAGCTGAGGCTTTGTCGGCATCTGAGCTGTCACTGGCGGCAACCAAGATGGCTTCGCTTCGGTCAGCTTGCCATTTGCCATTGGCGTACGTCAAGAGTTGTTTCGTAGTCGTGTCGTAGTAGACCATGCCTTCTGTGGGGCTGACTGGGCGGGTGCCGGTGGCGCCACCAGTGACAGTTATGCTTTGATTGCCCGAAACTATGATATTGCCAGAATACGTTTTGTCTCCAGCAAATGTTTGAGATCCCGTACTCACGAGACCAGGATTTGTTGCATCTGCTGTCTGCATATATATAGTAGT
This sequence comes from Candidatus Saccharimonadota bacterium, assembly GCA_016699935.1. GTDB lineage: Bacteria > Patescibacteriota > Saccharimonadia > Saccharimonadales > UBA4665 > JAGXIT01. The sequence goes on along the minus strand of CP064992.1, from coordinate 708,766 downwards.
GCCACTTATAACTGCACCGTTGGCACTTTTCGTCTGGGAATCTATGGCTCCGATAGTTGTTACGCCTGACCCAGCTGAGCCCTCGCAATCGAGCCATGCACCACCAACATAGCAGCGAAATTTACTCAAGCTGGTATTGTAGTACATCGCCCCGTTGTATCCCGTTGGATCAGTCCCACCATTATAACTATCTAGGATAAAGAGTTTTGCTGTTGCATCAGTTGTATTGCTGCCTACTTGTATATTTGTGGCATTGCTAACGCCCAAACTCAACACACTGGCAGATGAAGTGTCGATAGTTTGCGCCTGCAAAGTGGCAGCTATACCTGTGCCACTGATGTTGAAGTTACCGGTTTGTTGTGTCCCCGGAGTTGAGCTTTGCAGCTGAATATACATGCCGTTTGCGGCACTACCTGTAAGTAGCGTATAAGTTCCTCCGGCACCTTGATCCGGTATTTGGAAGGTTTGGTTGCCGCCTGTAGGCGCGACAATGCTCAGAGTAGACTGCAGGGCTCCATTACTCGTGGCTAAACTGCTGGCTGTCTTGGCGTTGAAGGCATAGGGGACAGCCGTCATCTTCAGCCTGGGGTTCATCTCTCCGTCGTAGGTAATGGCTCCAGAGCTGGTGGTACCACCTACGTTCATGGTCAGGTAGAGCTGCTGATCCCAGGGCATGGTGCCTGGGAAGCTGGTGACTGTGCCTAGGTTGACGGTGACGTAGCCATTGGCTACTCGGACACGGCAGTCATTGGTGCCCAAGGGGCCGCTACACTGACCAGAGCCAGAGCTGTAGCTGTAGGTTTCATCCCACAGAGAGCTACCACCAGAAGCAGCACTGTAGAGCTTGAACTCGATGTTGTAGTAGCCATCAGCGACAATCGCACCAGAGGCAGTTTGCAAACGAGCTTGGAAGTTCAGGTTGTCGGATGTGGCGGCATAGGCGCGTGGTGCGCCTGTGTACCCGCGCGTGAGGAAAAACAAGGGTAGGATGAGCAAGACTAACAGCACTTGACTGACAGACTTTGAGCTCATGTGACCATGGGACCAGCTGAGATGAGTGAAGGGGTGGTTGGTTCGGTAGCTAGGGACGACAAAACCCCTCTTGGCCGGGTGCCAGAGGGTATGCACAAACAGTACGAGTATGTTTGTTGGCCTTTTCATGTTTTTTGTTTTTGTTTTGTACTTAAACTGTTTTTGTTTATTCAGTACACTTAGTATTTTCCTCTTGTATCAAGGTTAATACAATAACTTGTACACATAAGTCAAAATAGTTGTACCATTAATTGACTTAGCCGCCCTATCCTGACTATGTGAACAAAAGAAAGCATTACAACAATGCAAAAGAGTTAATTTAACATATATACAATGACTTTTAAAAAGAAATGAATATTATAATTCATTGTTTATATCGCTACGTAATTATATAATCTTCATCATTTTTAACTTAATATGCGAAAATATTATATGTTGTCGCTTTATGACATTTTAAGTGGCAAACGCGATTACACTTCGCATTTCAACTGGGTATTGAACTAAACGACACAGATGACAACCAGTACGCTTTTCTGTGAACTAACATAGAAATTATTCCAGGGATTGTATGTAATCTACCCACTCTGTAATGGAAAGTTTGGTGGTGCTCTGGATAAACATTAGCATTTTACTACTTCGTCACCATCAGTCGCTGTGCACCTGTTTCTTTACTGGTAGACATTCTCACTTCACCAATAGTTGTGGTAAATACCTCAGTCATTTGCAAGCTTATCCGCTAGTTTTACTATTTCACTTTTCTAGTCAACTTTTCGGGCAGCGACTGCCGATCTACAGTAATTTTGCCCCTTATACGTGTCATTAAAGCTGTAAAGCTTACGTTTTTCGTCATATTTGGTTTGGTTGGCTGCGTTTCTGTGGCAGCCCGCACCTCTGGTAGCACCGGCTTGTAGCCCAGTTCGGTTTGTACCACCACCGGTGTTTTGACCGTGTTTGGTTTGTTCATGGTTGCTTTGCCTAGCAGCAGTTTACCTCCAACAATTACCAACGCCATGAGCCCTAGGCCAATCAGCCATGGTTTCATCTGCTGCCACGGCAGATGTACTTTGCGTGGTCGCCATGACGGCAACTGAAACTTTGGCATATGTATTTGAATAGATATGGTTGCAGCGCCTGATTTTTCTTGGCTTTTTATGCGTCACTTGGTCAACTTGTTTCACCCGGGATGGCCAAACCATCTATTGATTTCACCTGGGATGGTGTATGAATTTTGGCTGGCTGTTTTGGCTTACTAGCTTTTTTGAGGTTTCTTCACCCAGCCACGCTTCCCACGCTTCTTCGTCTAATTCTGATTTTACGAAAATTCCTGATGTCCATAACTCTAGCATACCACGAGCATATAACCAGCTTCTGCATCCCTGGTACGAATGCAATTCCTCTTGCTTCGTGATGAGATGAAGACCCCGCAGACGGTTCAAAACTCGCTACCAGTGCGTACCACAAAGCAAAAGTGAGGTTGAGCCAGCTCGCATCCATCGTAAGCATAGTGAGCATATCACACCTCCCACTCGCCTAACTCCCAACCCCTATCTCCCAACACCCTAACTCCCAAACCCCTAACTCCCAACCCCTATCTCCCAACCTCCGAGTCCAACCTCCGACTCACGACATGATTTTCAACCATGTAAATAATTTGTACGATCGTACAAATTATTTACATGCATTACAGTTGAAGTACGAGTGAGTTAGACGATGATGATTATATGTGTACGGCATACGCTTGATGCGCAAATATTACACGTTGCTGTATCCGTAATGATGATTGATAGGCCTCCCCAGAAGAGGCTCCATCTCACTACAACGAAGAAAAATAGGCCTCTGAAGATGCATGGTTTTAGGGAGGCGGGAGCAATTACGTAAATCGAACACAATTTCTCGAAGTAGCATTGCAAGGCTCGGGTGAGCATTCCTAGGAAGCCTTGGCATGATGATGGCGGGAATGTTGTGAAAAGTTCGTATCTGGATATTTGTTTTTAAAACGCCGTAACAGCACCTTTTCATTATCTAGGTTTACTGCTTCAAAGTAAGAAACATATTCGTCAACACCAGGTGTGCTGCGAGTGTCGCTATCTCATTGCGACACGCATACGGTATAATCCAGGTGCTTTTCTGGAGCTGAAAACAACCGATCTGGTGCAACCGTAACCAAAAAGCGTGGCGAGCCCCCTTTTTCTTCGGGGATATCATAAATAATTATTCTCCATAGACCGTCCCACACTGTTGTCGGTGTGACAGTAATAGAATCAATTTCTATGCGTTCCAGCCTACCCTGCGCTTTTCGGGTCAATTGCAGCCCATGTTCATACGACCCCGCCAGTAATCCCTGCTGCTTCATGTATCGTATGACCCGCTGTGCCTCCCTCTCATTTCTACGCTTCTCTTCCTCTCATCGATTTTCGACTTAATTTTTCGACTGGTCCCACGAGCACCTTCTGCAATATTCGCGCTACCGCGACTGACGTGATGGCTGCCCCGCGCACCAAAACGAATAATTTCATCGACCATCTTTTCGTTACATCATGTTTCCCCACGTAAATATTATATACGATCGTATATTTATTTTACATATTGCAGGGTTTTTTGGTTTAATAGCTTTTTTGAGCTTTCTTCACCCAGCCACGCTTCCCACGCATCTTCGTCTCAGCTCATTGCTGCGTTTAAATTCTGCTCTAACTCCATATTTTTCCTTGCGAGATTACATAACTAACATTATGAACCTTAAAAGGTGTATCCAAAGGTTGCTGCTCACCGCCGGTGAAAGTTTTGCCATGCAAGAGCCGTTTACTAGGGTCAGCTGTGAAGAACAAGCTTAGGTCAGCAATGGTTGGTCCGCGAGGTCAACACTTTCTGGGTAGCCAAAAGCTTGTGAGCTATCAATATTGACTGAAAAATAGAAATAGCGAGCACAGTTTGTAGTTGTGCCACCACCATCTTTCGGCGTGTAGGTTGCTGGTGAACCTAGTGTCACCTTTCCGTAATTTGTCTCTTTGTCCCCATGTAGTCATATCTACAACACAGTCAGCCGTATCACCATCTATATCGTTCATGCTACGGATATCGTAGATACCATTCGGCACCAGTCGAATTATCAAGCCCGTTTAGCAGCCATTTGGTCGGGAAAACATCTGTGTCAGTGTCGATCATGCGTGAATATTTAGCGACTTGGGGCTGTGATTTCAGCGTCGTCTGATACGTGCGGTCACCGGCCGCCAAAAGCACTATTACAGGCACCACCCATTATGTAGGCTCGCCCGTTGGCATAAGCAACAGCCGCTCCATAACGATCGCCAGTATACTTTTTGTTGGTTTCGTACCATTCACCAACTCCTGTCGGATTATTACCACTAGCAATCGTCGTATTGGCACTGATTGGTGTAACCAGCGTGTTTGGTACACATGTTGTGCTGGCCGAACGACCTCCCAAAAGATAGAGGTAGCCATTGGCAGCATATCCTTCGGCGTCCCGCAGCCTACCTGGTAAACTTGTGCTGTAAGTCCAAGCATCGACCGTACCATCGCTATTTATTCGGGTAAACTGTGAGTCGTTCAGGTAATTTCCAGCTGTTTCCTCACCGCCAAATAGGTACAGGTTATTGGCATAGGCTACAGCAGCTAAGCCAGCACGTGCCACACTAAACGCCGTCGATGAAGCCCAGGAATCAGCCGAGATATTTCCCCCCGAACTCAGCTGCGGGCTAACATACACCGTAGATTGAACGGTACCGCCAGAGCTGTAACCACCCACCACATATAGTCGATTATTCCATGCTGCAGCGCCAAACTGAGTGCGCGGTTGCGCCACTTGTCCAGCGGTATCTCCCACGCCACCGCTCGCCGCGCTGGCATTCCAGGTAGGTACGCCAGAAGCTATTCCAGACGTATAATACACTGTCGAAACGGCAGTTGTGGCCGCCGCACCGGTTTGCCCACCTATATAGTAAAGCGCACCTCCGGCCGCCAGTAATTTGCCCCAGGCTAGAGCTGTCGGTAGTGTACTGGCAGCTTGCACCCAGGTACCAACACCACCATTACTATCTATCGGGGCGTAGTAGGTAAGGTTGCTCATGGTGGTACAACCAGTGTTAGTACAGCCACCCGTATAGTAGATGTAGCCATTCAAGATAGTAGAACTTCCCCCCACTCGATCAACTCCACCCGCACCAGAGCACGGCCCAGCGCCACATGTACCAGTGGCACTATAGGCCATGGGTGTTCCGCTATCATTATTGTATAGCTGAAATGTCTGAATTTCTGGCTGCATGGTTAAGCAGTTGCTCGGTGCTTCTGGCTGCGAACCGTTGCCAAGACCACAGCCCCCTATGGCATAGACATACCCGTTACTCACAATAGCACGAAGATCCCAGCGCGGCGTCACCACCACTCCAGAGCTCGACCAGGGCTCCATATCACCGGTGCTAACATCTATCTTCGAGAATAGTAAGTCCTGAAGCGAGCTGCTGCCGCTAAAGCCTGCCAAGGAGTATATATACCCATTGTAACCAAATGACATAGCCCGTCGTCGAACCGGATTCATTTGCGCCGATGCAAACTGCCAGACCCCGCCGCTTTCTGCCACAATGTTGTTACTGCTGTCAATTTTGGCATATATAGTGTCCTTGCGGTTTGCTGAATAGGTCGATCCACATGGGTTGCCTGCCGCCCCCACGCTAGTGCAAGAACCACCCACCAAATACAGTCTATTGGCATACACTGTGCCTGCCATGAGTCCTAAGCCTTGATCTCCCGATGTTATGTTGTCGGCATCTATTTGCAATTGGCTGCCAGTACCACATGTATTGACTACGCCACTTGTATCAATATTGCACTTTATAGTTTCGGTATAGTAAGTATTGCAACCAATCCCACTCGAACCAGCACAACCTCCCAAGATGTATAAGTTTCCTGGGTTTGAGTTGGCTGCATTTGGGTTTGCTCGTGTAAACATATAGAAGTAACCCCGTGCGTCCGCATCATTACCTGTCAAACCAAGATTACCAGCTCCTGTACCGAATGCTTGGGTCGACCAGGCACCTGCTAAAGATCCATTGGCATTTAAGCCAACTCGCCACAGCGTAGACTGCCAGTTGGTAGAATCTGTACCGCCAGCCACGTAAATCACATTATTGAAAACTGTCGCTCCAGCCGCACCTAAACCGTTAGCTCCATTAATCTTATTTGTACTATCAACACACCAAAGACCATATGATGTGCCACCACAGGTAGCAGGTTTTGCCATTTACCATCACTATTTAGCTCGGCATAAGAAATATTGCCACTCATGTTTGTGTTGCATGCACTGGCTGGAGCGACGCAACCACCGATGTTATAAATAAATCCGTTATTGACCACAACCATGCTAGAGACATTTGGCCGCCTTGCCCCGCGCCATCACCTGCTGGAGGAAGGTCGCAGTTTATCGGAGTACCCCACTACACGGCGCTGTTCCACTCGGCTCGAGTTGCTGACCGTGCTGGCATCGCCATCTTGGTTCACGACACCATATTCGTAGGCCGATATCGTGTTATCACACACCCCTGTAGTGCCATTTTGGCTTATGCAACCACCCAGCCGATACAGTCCACCCTGCCAGGCTATCAAATTATATCCAGATCGACTACCGTCAGGTTGTTTATGCTATTCCACTCTGCCAAGCTGCCATCGGCGTTAATGCTGGCTAATATCGTATCGCTTTCCACTACCGTGCAATAACCGCTACCATTTACGGTACTACAGCCGCCTGCTAAATAAATATAGGCTCCCCACACCGTACTAAAACTGCCACCTTGGGTTGTGCGTGCCCCATACGTGCTAAAACCACTGGTCAAAGTCCAGCCGTTCATTGTGCCGTCGCTATTTAGTTTGCTGTAATAAACTGAGCTTTGCAGGGTGCCGTTGCTGTTACCCCCTATCAGATACATGGTGTCATTATAAATATGCACCGTGTGACCGTGACGTACAGAAGGTAGTACTTGCATACCAGAAGTCGACCAGCTACCGAGAGTGCCATTTGGTCGTACGTCCGCTACCTCCACAGTGGTCACGCCTCCCCTGCTGCATTTGTTTTTCCGCCTAGCAAATACATGCGGTTATTGTAGGCGGCCGCACCATAAATAGCTTCTGCCGTCTGTACTACCACCAGCGCCGTGTCGCTATACCAATATACCCAGTTATTTTTGTTGGTATCGGTCGGATGCCAAAGCTGCGGCTCGCCATTTGCTCCAAGTTTGGCAATATAAACGGTAGTACAGGCTTTTTGGGCACCACTGCAGGTACCTCCCGTATTTGAGTCCGTACCACCCATGACGTATAAAAAGCCATTATAGGTTACTAGCGTGAAGCCGTTTCGAGCTTGCGGTAAATCGTAGACGCTATTATTGCACCAACCGGTACAAGCACCGTTACCAGGATTTGGACTTTCTATGACGTTTGTAGTGGTGTTGAATTGTGCCCATGCAACCCGCGTTGTTGTGGCTGTGCTATTACCAGATACCGTATAGGTTATGATGATTATTCCATTTGACCCAGCGCTTCCGCTATTTGTAGCCGTACCACCCGTGCCTCCTGTACCAGCACCATTTCGATCACTGTCGGCTGAGTTGCCAGGCGTTGTGCCAGCACCAACGTTTCGAGCGGTAACTGTTACGCCTGCACCCGTATTTGCATACCCACCGCCACCGCCACCGCCACCACCAGCATTGCCATTGGCACTCGTGGTCGAGCCACCACCGCCACCACCATAGTAACCGCCACCGCCACCACCACCACCAGGACGAGTAATATTTTGATTTGCCAAGCCACCTGCCCCTCCCGAAGTAAGACCACCCGCCACGCCACTACCGTCGACACTGCCTGTACGACCATCCGCTCCTGCGCCACCAGCCAGCGATGCACCAGCTGAGCCACCGTTGTTTCCACCTGATCCACCAGTTCCTGCTGCTGGAGATCCACCAGTGGTAGCACCACCGCCTCCGCCACCATTTCCAACAGTTGTACCCGCAACTCCGTTGCCTGTGTCTGTACCGCCACCGCCACCAGCACCACCGGCTGTTGCGTTTCGACCGCCGCCACCGGCACCACCGGCTGCTGCTATCACTAATGGCGTCGCACTACGATACAAGCTAGAAAAACCACCACCTGAGCCACCGCCACCTGCGTCAACACCCGCTGCACTGTACGCTCCGCCATTTCCAGCTCCACCCACGTACAAATTGAGGGTTTCTCCAGCACTGACTGTTACTGTTGCCGACAAATAGCCAGCACCGCCACCAGTTCCGCCAGCTACCGATGCCCCGCCAGCACCGCCACCAGCACCCGCCCCCCACATTTTGGTCGTAATCGAGCTGACACCTGTCGGCACCTTGAAGGTGGCTGCCCCCTGAGTGTTGAATACTTTTTTGTATACTTCCTGTCCACCGACAGAATATATGTATCCTCCTGCTACGGCAGTCCCTTGATCCCATAGTGCGTAGTCAAGATCACCGTTATTGTTCCAGGCATCGATACGCGCGCCAGTCGTTTGGCTTTTTTGGATCAGCTCATTGTCGACATCAAAGTCGATATTTGATTCGTTGTTTCCCCGCATCAGTTTGCGCGCCGTTTCAACATATACTGTCGGGTCAATACTGAGTGGATAGCTTGCGGCTTTTAAATTGGAAGCGTGGATTGTCAAGACGTTGTCATTTAGACTATACCAAGCTTTTGCATGACTGGTCTTTTTACCGCTTTCACGGATAAACGGCGCTGGGAAAGTGAAAAGTAGCAGATTCTTTTCACCATTTTTGCGAGCGCTCTCTAGTAGTGCTTGATCCTTTTCTGAACCCGTCGAAACCTTACCAAGCATTGTTGAATCTACACCATATATCGACAAAGCACCGTTCGATTCCATCCTCGCTTCTGTACCAGCTGCCATATCGAGCTTGTAAGCAAACTCCGCCGTGTCTCCCTGATAGGTGTTGAAAATTATGTCTTCCTTCACGCTAGCAGCACGTAACGTATATACTTTTTGGGCAGTGGTGCCCGTAACTGGGTATACCAAACGGTTGTCTTTTTGCCTCGGCTGTTCAAGTTTGAAATTGGGTGTGAACGTCACGCTGACATCTTTACCGGCATCGGTAACAGTTGTACCCTTGGCTGGGTCAACCGCAAATGATGCGGTAAACCTTGGACCACTCAACTGACCATCCACGCCTATACCAACTTGAAATCCTTGATTGTAATTGTAGATACCCTTTTTAGTATCTAGCTTCAGTCTTTCACCGTATGTTGTTTTTGGTGAACTAAGCAGTTGTTCAGCTTGTGGCGTTAGACCGTAAGCGACATTTTTTGATGCAAGTTGACAACATCGATATTTGCAGTAACCAGCATAAGCCCAGCCATCGCTCCCCATCCCATCCTGGCAAGCATAGGATGCTTCCTGCGCTTGGGCCGCAAGTAGTATAGCTTGCGTGCTATAGGTTTTGCAAATGTAGCAAGACATTTTTTTTCTAGTCTGTTTGCTTGCCGCCATAGTTTTCGCCAGATATTTTTCACCCATTTTAACTGCCTATATGTAGTGAGACTCGGTTTTACGGTTACGGCATTTTTTGGGCACGATCTACCCTCCCTTGTACTGGGTAAACCGCGTTCAACTGTTCGGAATTTTATGTCTTTCACTGTTTTTATGCGTTTACCGCACCCTGCCCTCTTACCGCTATTGCTTTTAGTGTACCACTCTACCCCTGAAATACATAGCAAAATCCCAGGATTTTCACCTGGGATTTTAGCGAGTTTTTTGTGTTTTTTTTTGGGATTCACTCATGACTCATGTCTCATGACTCTTGCATCATCTTTCATCTGCAATCAGCGAGTTGCTTTGTGCAAAAGTGATGCCGCGTAGGTCTGATACGGTAGGCCCTCCTCGGCGGCACGAGCCTTCAACCGATGTACGTCGCGTTCACTAAGTCGAATGTTTATATTACGTGTTTTATTAAGCGTATGTCGTGCGTACGTTTCGAACTGTTTTTTCCGGTCGGCAAAATTAGCTACCGGTGTTAAAATATCTCTATTCTATATCATCCATTAACTGTTGCTCATCTTTGGTAAATCGTAGTCGTTCATAATTTGTCTCCTTGTAAATATTTTCTGGTGGCAAGTCGGCTCGGAATAATCGTTTTTAGAAATATCTTTCATCGTCTTCTACATACGGCACCACATAGGCATAACCGAGAACTTGCGACGATAAAAACTCGTTGGTGAGGGTAGTTTGACTCGGGTGATGTAAGTCTACGAGCAGACCACCAGACTCGAGTGCCGTTAGCACATCGGAAAATCCGATACCTCGTTCTGCTTTCAGTAACGCGTCTTTCTCAGCGCTCCAATCAAGGTATTTCACCAATCAGCATATGACAATGTATACTTAATGTCAATTATTATTAACCTAAATCTCAAAACCCCAGGTTGTTATCCCAGCAAAGGCTGGGATCCGGATATAAGAAATGGATTCCCGCCGTCGCGGGAATGACACAAGTACAGAAGAGACTGTTTTGAGACTCAAGTTTATTGCTTAGAAATAGCCTGAGTTCGAAACAACTGTCGACCTCAGAGAGTGGAGGGGTCGAGTTTCTCCCCACTTTTTGGCTGGAGTAAATCCAGCCAAAAAGTTCCCCACCCCCAAGGCGCTGCTCTCGCATCGCTGCTGACGGCGAGTAGAGTCTTTGAGGTATGCTTATGTCGAATTGAAGTTAGAAATAGCAAAATCCCAGGATTTTCACCTGGGATTTTTAGCGAGTTTTTGTGTTTGTTTTTTTGGGATTCACTCATGACTCATGTCTCATGTCTCATGACTCTTGACTCATGTCTCTAATCTCATATCTCTGTTTCCCCTGGCTATGCCAGCGAGAACAATGGATCACTCTGTATCTGGCGACGCAAGCGCACCTGCTTCCGCCGCTCATTTTGCGGCAGTCGCTTCAGCACTCTATCGTCTTGCCTTTTTCTTTCCTTTTTCATTTTAACTTCCTTTGTATTTTTTTGTTTGTCCGCCGTAGTTTCCGCTTTCCAGCAGTCTGTAAACAGATTGATGGAAGGAGTGAAACGCAGGAGGATTTGATTGTGTTTTGGAATTTTTGTGTGTATTTTGTTTACCCGGTAGCCAAGGAGGCTCCCAGAAAAAGCCAGCCGGTCCCGCCCGAATGGCTCGCGCTGTCCTAGGAGGTGGTATTGTGGTTTGGTAATTTTTCATATTATTTTCCTTTTTCTTTCTTATCTTGACTCATGTCTCTTGTCTCATGACTCTATTTCCTTACTTATTGGTATACCTAAACTCAAGGTTTTCTATATAAACGTTGGCATTGCTTTGAGCCGTAACATCAATCTTGAAGAGCACAACGTCACTGGCGGCAAAACTACACGAAGTTTCGTTACCTGTTAAACTAGTCGTCGTCCAGTTGCTGGTACTTGTTGTGACTGTGGTGGTCGATCCACATTGTGTCACTGCACTACCAGTACTCCTGAAGACACTTAGTGCTGCTGTCGAATTGGTCGCATGATCGCGCAGGCCAGTTAGCTTGATGGTATTGTCATCATAAAAGCCCTTGAACGTACTGGGCAACTTGTAAGACACATAAATACTGTATGTCTGAGGGCTGGCCTGCGGTGAAGTCCAGCGGTAGTAGTTGCGGGCAATGCCAGATGCACAGAAGCTGGTGTTGACCTGAAGAACACTACCCTGGTTGGAGCAGAAGTCGGCCGTCAGTGTACCCACGCCAGTAGCAGTAAAGCTACCACCCAAAGTTCCTGGCGCACTTAGTACGGCGTTTGAATATTCTGGCGTCAAAGTCACGATATTATCTGGCGCACTACCACAAGCTCCCCAACCATCGGCTTCGTAACATTGATGTTGCCAAGTGTCGTGTCGTAATACATAGAGCCGAGATAACGATCATCACTACCAGACACAAGCGGGGCCGCGCTGGATCGGTCAAAGGTAAAGAGTGTTACCTGGCCACCAGTGTTGCCGCCGCCGATTTGGACACTGGATGGCCGTGTTGTTGCATCGTTACGGATCATACTGAGGTTATCGACGTAAATAGTCCGGGTAGTAGCATCTGTTTGACGGATGATGAGTAGCGGTGTCGTTACGGCCGCACCGGTCGTAGTAACGGTACATGTCACCTTCGTCCAGTTGACTGTTGTGTAGTTGGAAATCGTACGAGAGTTTGTAAAACCATTGCCGTATCCTTGGCATAGGTTGGTAAGGGTCGTACCGTTATCGGGTGAGTAGATGACTTCTATAGGTGTGGTGCCTGTGCCAGCTGTGCTAGACGCCGCCGTGAATGACACCGTGTAGGTGGTGCTCGCGACTGGGTTGGCTGTCAACTGGTTGCGTGCACCCTGGTTGGAGCCTGTGGTGCCAATCTTTACTCCAGCAATACCCGTTTGGAATTCCCCAGAAGTTATCGTACGGCTAACAGCACCAGTGTTCTGGCTACTCCAAGTACTTGCTGGGAAGGTGATGTCGCTGACACCCTTTGTTTCTGCGCCACCATTGGCAGCTAACTCACTACCATAGCCGTTGACGCTAAAGAGGTTTGTGCCAATAGAACTTTGTATTTCGAGCAACCCGCCAGAAATTGGTAGCGTGTCATTATTTCGAATGGTTAATCCTCCCGTGCCCGTTGGCGTATCAAGGGTAGATCTAAGAACAATTTCCGCCCCACCAGCACTCGTCTGTGTGTTGTTATAAGCAGCCTGAAGGTCAGTCGCACTCGATGCGCCAGCTGCCGTCCAGCCGTTGCCATTCCATATAAGTGTTGCCGTACTATTCGGTTTGAGCGCCACAGTTACGCTTGTGCCAGTTAATAAAATGTTGAAGTCGTTTGTTACGCCCACGTTTGCGACATATAGCAATCTACCAACTACTTGGTTTACAGCAGCTGGCGCAGGTATAGTTACGGTAACTCCAGACGCTGTTGCGGTTACAGGTATGCTACTGTACTGATCGACTAAGCCTGCCGTAAGGCTTGCAGAGCTTCCGAAACTTTGGGTAGTAGAAGATGTAAATGCACTCGTGGAGATCGTTACCAAGCCCTGAGTACCTGCGCCAGTTTTGGCGCCACCACTCAGCACTAAGTTACCGCCGTTGGCGTTGGTTGCACCGCCCGTTCCACCCACAATTGTTACAATGCCACCTGCCCCAGTTGTATTGCCAGTAGAACCCTGAATAGTAAGTGCCGCACCGGCTGTTGCAGCTGTAGTCTGCGTTACACCCTGAATAGTCGTTGCCACCGTAGCGATACCAACGTTTATTGTGCTAGATTTTAGGTTTATTGCTGTTGTGCCAGCTGCTTTTCCGATTGTTACCGCCCCAGCGTTTGTTGTGCCTATATTTATATTGCTTGTACCACTCCAGTACTTGTACCAGTATCTATGCTTACAGTAGCAGCGGTACCAGCCGTGCTATTACCGCTTTGAATGCTTACTGCGCTGGAAACAGCTTTGTTAGAACTACTTATTGATACACCTCCAGCGTTTTGGATAACATACGACCCTGTACCCATAACATTATTCAGCTGGCCACCTATTGTCGTATTTGTACCCTGATCTCTCACACCGTTCGTAACCGCCGTACCCACTAAAGAGTTGTTGGCTATATACACGTTTGTAGCAGTTGGATCAATGTCTATTGCGTAAGCAGATGCGCCGGTATTATCTGTAATCGCGTTATTGGAAATAAGTGTCGTTGCAGCATTTAACACTAGAATACTAGCTTCAGTTCCGGTGCCGTTGTCTTTTAGAGCATTGCTGTTGATTGTGTTGCTGTTCGCGCTACCGTCGACGACTATTCCTCGGTTTGTATTGGAATTGACGTTATTCATACTTATTACGTTGTAGCTGGAGCCAGATACCCATATGCCGTCAGTAGCATTACCAACAACATAGTTGTTTGTAACGTTATTTGCGTGTGCGGATTGCACGGCGATACCGATAGCTGCGTTGTCTTGCACCATGTTATTACTAATGTTGCTATTGCCGGACTGGTTATGTACATATATGCCGTTAGATCTAAAGTTGCTCACCCATACGTTTTGGACTACTGAGCCGATACGAGCACCTGCCCCTGAGCCTGGGAACGTTGATGAAAGCAGATATACGCCATGCTGCGTGCCAGTTGTGTTTGTTGCCTTGTTACCGTCGAGTCGGATATCGCGAAGTACAAGACCAGTACTTGCCGTTGTATTCTTATTTTGAATCATGTTTTTGTTTTGGCCAGCGATATTACCAAATTGGATAAGGCTGCCCCGGCCAGCACCAGTCAATGTGGTGTTGTCGGGTATGTTGATAGTGTCTGTCACCGTGTAGGTACCGGCAAAAAGCAAGACCTTGCCGCTTTTTCGAGTGCCAGCAGACGGGTCGGCACTATCGAGGGCACTCTGGATAGTTGTCTGGTCACCCGAACCGGTTGCTACATAATCTGCTGCAGCTTTGTCGGCTTCACTGGAGTTGCTGGCAGCTACAAGTACGGCGTCGGATCTATCTGCTTGCCATTTGCCATTAGCGTAGGTTAGGAGCTGCTTGTTTGTTGTGTCGTAAGTCATCATGCCTTCTGTGGGTGAACCAATGGCATTGATGTTGGTACGAGTATCGCCTATGAAGCACAAGGATGGTTTTGCCAGAGGCCAGGACAGTGCTTTGGTTTATGTTGATCTGTGTTGTTGTCGGGCTGCCGCTGGTGCCGATGTTCAAGGCTACGCCTGTGGCGGTGTCTATCGTTGGCGTCAGTATGGAAGTATCGGCCCGGCCAGTGCCACTCAGCCAGAAATTGCTGCTAGCTTGTTGCAGAGCGTTTTGGTTCTGGATGTAGCTACCCGAACCACCACCGTCTCCAGCATATTGCCATGACTCACCACCAGTTGCCACACCATCGGTATTGCTCCAGACAAACGTAGCGGTATAGCCAGGCATGATGAGTGATCCACTGATAGTAAAGCTTGTGCTACCGATGTTGCTAACGTGAATTATACGGCCAAACAAAGAGGTTGGGCTGGTTGTTGGTGTTGGAAGTGTGATGGTTCGTCCGGTAGTCGTCTGGCCAATGCTGAAGTAAGTATATTTATCTACTGAGTTAGCAGCTGTATCCATGGCGCCACTTGCCGCAAAGTCACCATAAGTCTTTTCGGTATTAATCGTGGCGCCGTTGTTAGTAAATGTACCCGTGCCGGCTGAGGCACCGACTGTCAAGCTGCCCTGGACTGTGGCCGTAGTAGCAGTTTTACCGATAAGTATACTTGTGGCGTTGGCAGCGCCCAGCTGCAGTACAGCTGCTGAGTCAAGAGTAAGGTTACCTGTATTAGTCGTGATGCTACTAGCAGCATTGAAGTTATGCTAACAGCACCAGCTGTGACTGAGCCTATGGTAGTCGTACCGGTACCGGTGGTGTTAATACTAGTATTACCTGCAACCGTGACTGTACTACCGGTTAGGCCAAGGGTACCTGTGGTATTACCAATGCTGTTATTGCCAGTGCCAGTACCGATGCTGGTGGTGGCAGCACCTGAAGTGTTTATGTTGGTGGTACCGGTCAGTGCCGTAGTACCACTGGTGACAGTCAGGTTCTTGCCACTGGCTACTGTCGTATCTCCATTCAAGCTGACGGCACCTGTTCCTGTTTGGAAGGTGCCGGTGCTAGCTGATTGGTCGAAGTTGCCTGTGCCGGCGACGAAGGTGATGTTTTGGTTGGCGGCAATACTGACGTTTTTGTTGAGGTTAATCTGGGTGGCATTGGTGGTACCGATGTTTAAAGCTACGCCTGTGGCGGTGTCAAACAGCGGGCTTGGACAGCAGTCGTACCGACTAAGGTACCGGCTGTACCAGTACCATCGATCTTGAAGCCAGCTGTTTGGGTGGAGGCTGTTTGGTTCTGATGAAGTTAGTAGCTGTTGGGGCAACAACTGTGGCATCACAGGTAGAGATGACACCGGCATTAGTACAAAGCAGTGTAGTACTGGTCGATGTCTGAGGTGTTACTTTGGTAGAGCCTTGATAGTAGTGGTGGTGGTAGCTCGTCCGATGGTAACTGCACCAGCGACACCTGTTCCAATGTTCACAGTAGGAGTACCACTAGTATAGGTACCAGTATCTATGGTGATGTTACCACTGGCTCCAGCAGAGGCATCGCCGGTAGTTATGGTGACATCACTGGATGTCGCACCAGCAGCCGACCGAATGGTAGCACCAGCTGCACCCTGCAGTGTTAGGGCACCAGCCGTTGTGCTCCAGGTGGTAGCAGCGGCACTGGTCAGGTTAGAGCACCGGTATTAGTCGTGAAGCTACTAGCTGCATTGAAGTAATGCTAACGGCACCAGCCGTGACTGAGCCAATGGTAGTCGTACCGGTACCGGTTGTATTAATACTAGTGGTGCCTGCAACCGTGACTGTACTACCGGTTAGGCCAAGAGTACCTGTGGTATTACCAATGCTGTTATTGCCAGTGCCAGTACCGATGCTGGTGGTGGCTGCACCTGAAGTGTTTATGTTGGTGGTACCAGTCAGTGCCGTAGTACCACTGGTGACAGTCAGGTTCTTGCCACTGGCTACCGTCGTATCTCCATTCAAGCTGACGGCACCTGTTCCTGCTTGGAAGGTGCCGGAAGAGTTGTGTTGGTCGAAGCCGCCTGTGCCAGCAACGAAGGTAATGTTTTGCTGGCAGCAATGTTTACATTCTTTTGAGATCAATTGACGAGGCATTGTTGGTGCCTATGTTCAGGGCTACGGCTGTGGCGGTGTTCAGCAGTGGGGTGAGGAGGCTAGTGCCAGCTATCCCTGTACCTGTAATGTTGAAGTGACCTGTCTGAGCTGTGCCAGGAGTAGCAGCTTGTAGCTGAACACCAGTGCTAGTGCCAAGGTAACCAGAGCAGATAGCGTTGTCGGTACATGCATTGGCATTAGCTGTTAGGCTGGGATGCTGAGGGTGTAGTTACCAGTCTGAGTAGACGACTGCAGGGTGACAGTATTGGCATTGGCAGTAGTAGCTATAACTATCTTACCGGCTACCGGGTTAGTACCACCATTGTAGCTACCGACTTCAAGTTCTCCGTTTGTTGAGTCAATGTTCAATATACTGGTGCCATTGGCATTTTGATCTGGAAGGCGGCCGTTGAAGCCGACTGTTTGAAGAGGATGTCGGTGCTGCTGAGGGCGGTAGCCTGGCCACCGTAGGTAGTGTCTGTCGCAGCATCGTTAATGGTAGCTGTGACACCGGCACCGTTATCGCCGAGGATGTTTCCAGATATGTAGTTACTGTTGCTGGTGCTATTGAAGATATTGATGGCGTAGTTGTTAGTGGATGCTGAGGTGTCATCGATCACGTTGCCATTAATGCTGTTACGATCAGAATCAGTCAAGTAGATAGCGTTGTTGGTTGTTGCGCTACCAGTGTCATAGATGTTGTTGTCGTTACCGTGTTGCCGTCTGAGCCAGAAACATAGATACCGTAGGTGCTACCACCCCGGATGTTGTTTGAGCTGATGTTGTTCAGGGTCGAAGCACCGACATAGATACCATAGGCATTGTTGCCGCGGAAGTTGTTATTGACGATGTTGTTGTTATTGGCGCTGCCGGCTATAGCCATACCGGCCGAAGTATTGTCGTAGGCAACGTTACCACTGAAGGTGTTGCTGTAGCCAGATTCGAGTCGGAAGCCGTCGACGTTGTTGCCTTCTGACTGGTTAGCGGTGATGCTGTTGAACTTGGAGTTTACATTCAGGATGTAGAGACCATACTGCTCATTGTCTCGGAAGATGCTGCTGGTAATCGTGTTGTGAGAGGAGGTATCGAGGCGGATACCATCGGTGCGGAAGTAGTAGACGGTGACGTTACTAATGAAGGCGCCGTTGACGGCGTTGTTGCCGCTGGTTTCTTTGCCCATGCCGAGCAGGTAGATACCGTGCTGGGTGCCAGCCGTGTTGAGGTTGCGTTGACCTTCTAGGCGGAGGTCACGAATAGTGATGTTGGCACCAGTTGCCGTGTCACTGTTTTCGATGAGGTTGTCGGTCGCATCAATGTCTGCCAGTTTTATGACTGAGCTTTGACCACTACCAGCGAGGGTAACACCGTTCGGGATGAGGATAGTGGCATCAGCAGTGTACGTACCAGCGAAGAGGTAAACCTTACCGGTCTTACGGGTACCTGAAGCACTGGCAGCCGTAAGAGCGTCGTTGATCTGCACTTGGTCACCATCAAGGGCTGCACCAGTGTTACCATCAGCTACATAGTCAGCTGAGGCTTTGTCGGCATCTGAGCTGTCACTGGCGGCAACCAAGATGGCTTCGCTTCGGTCAGCTTGCCATTTGCCGTTAGAGTAGGTGAGGAGCTGCTTGTTTGTTGTGTCGTACGTCATCATGCCTTCTGTGGGTGAACCAATGGCATTGATGTTGGTACGAGTGTCGCCTGTGATACGGATGGTTTTACCAGCTGCCACGACAGTGTTTTGATTGAGGTTAATCTGGGTGGCATTGGTGGTACCGATGTTTAAAGCTACGCCTGTGGCGGTGTCAAACAGCGGGCTTGACAGCAGTCGTACTGACTAAGGTACCGGCTGTACCAGTACCATCGATCTTGAAGCCAGCTGTTTGGGTGGAGGCTGTTTGGTTCTGAATGAAGTTAGTAGCTGTTGGGGCAACAACTGTGGCATCACAGGTAGAGATGACACCGGCATTAGTACAAAGCAGTGTAGTACTGGTCGATGTCTGAGGTGTTACTTTGGTAGAGCCTGATAGTAGTGGTGGTGGTAGCTCGTCCGATGGTAACTGCACCAGCGACACCTGTTCCAATGTTGACAGTAGGAGTACCGCTGTATAGGTACCAGTATTCATGGTGATGTTACCACTGGCTCCAGCTGAGGCATCGCCGGTAGTTACTGGTATGTCGCACCAGCAGCCGACCGAATGGTAGCACCAGCTGCACCTTGCAGTGTTAGGGCACCAGCCGTTGTGCTCCAGGTGGTAGCAGCGGCACTGGTCAGGTTAGAGCACCGGTGTTGGTGGTGAAGCTACCAGCCGCATTAGATGTAATTAACGGCACCAATGTGGCGCTGCCGATGGTGGTAGTACTAGTGCCAGTGGTGTTAATAGATGTATTGCCGGCTACCTAACAGTGCTACCTGTGAGGCCTAGGGTACCAGTGGTGTTACCGATGCCAGTATTGCCCGTGTTCGTAGCAGTGTTTATGTTGGACTACTAGCTGAACCGGTGGTGTTTATGTTAGTGGCACCCAGAACGGTGTTTGTACCTGTGATGTTGTTCGTCGCAGAAGCATTACCTATGGTAGTCGTAGCAGTACCTGAGGTATTTATGTTCGTCGTACCAGTCAGGCTGGTGGTGCCACTCGTGACCGTGAGGTTCTTGCCGCTGCCATCGCGACAGTGGTGTCTCTACTCAGACTGACGGCACCAGTGCCAGTGGCGAAGGTACCAGTGGAGTTATCAGATTGGTCGAAGTTACCTGACCCTGCAGTGAAGGTTATGTTTTGCTTAGCAGCAATAGTAACGTTCTTCTGTAGCACTATGCTGGAAGCATTGGTGGTACCGATGTAGAGAGCGGCGGCAGTGGCAGTATCCAGCAGTGGGGTAAGGACGTTGGTGCTCGCAGCAGCTGTGCCGCTGACATTGAGCGCATACCCACTAGGTTGCAGTTTGCAGCACCGATAGATGTATTACCCTGGAGGTAGTTGTCTGCCGGAGTTATTGTAGATGGCATATTGCGTTGCAGCAGCACCGCTGTTACCGGTAATGTACAAACCATAGTTTGTGGTGGTGCCGGTAGCACCGCCGGTTGGGACAGTGATGTGTGCGGTGTAGTTGTTGAGTGCACCACCTGCTCCAGCGGTTGCACTACTACCTTTTGGAGCTGTATGCCGTAGTTATTTATCGTACCGCTCGTGTTGCCCCCTGTTGGTAGTGCCATCTACGTTCAGTCCTCTGTAGTTAAGGATTTTAGCCGTGCCTGCTCCTGGGTTGCCGTTTAGGCTAGGAGCGCACCAATCCGCAGTCCGTAGCCATTTGTGATCTGCCCAGTGTAACCAGCACCCGTGTCAATACGGTTAAAGCCACCATAGTAACTACTTACGTTGTAGTTACTACCAGATATGGTTGGCACTGGTGACAGTACCGTATATTTCGGTAAGAGATCCGCCCGTGGGGTTAAAGCTCAGTTGGTTCTGTGAGTTACCATATTGGGCAGCCGTATCGACGGAACTTAGGGTACCTCCTATTGCCATACGCGTGTTTGAGCTGCCAGGTGCCTTCTAGGAAAGCGCACTTGGCACGAGTACTGTTGTGGTGTTTTTACCTATGGTAATGTTGCCGGCATTGCCGGTCCCGATACTCAGAGGTACCGCAGTGGCAGTATCCAGCAGTGGGGCTTGACGCTGGTATTTGCCCGGGCAGTGCCAGAGATACGGAGATCTGCTGTTTGGTCGGAAGCGTTCTGGTTCTGGATGAAGTTAGTAGCGGTTGGGGCAAGAACTGTGGCATCACAGGTACCGACGACACCGCCGTTTGTACATAGGAGTGTAGTACTGGTCGATGTCTGAGGTGTTACTTTGGTAGAGCCTTGGATAGTAGTGGTGGTGGTAGCTCGTCCGATGGTAACTGCACCAGCGACACCTGTTCCAATGTTGACAGTAGGAGTACCGCTAGTATAGGTACCAGTATCTATGGTGATGTTACCACTGGCTCCAGCTGAGGCATCGCCGGTAGTTATGGTGACATCACTGGATGTCGCACCAGCAGCCGACCGAATGGTAGCACCAGCTGCACCTTGCAGTGTTAGGGCACCAGCTGTTGTGCTCCAGGTGGTAGCAGCGGCACTGGTCAGGGTTAGAGCACCGGTGTTGGTGGTGAAGCTACTAGCTGCATTAGATGTAATGCTAACGGCACCGGCCGTGGCGCTGCCGATGGTGGTAGTACTAGTGCCAGTGGTGTTAATAGATGTATTGCCGGCTACTGTAACAGTGCTACCTGTGAGGCCTAGGGTACCAGTGGTGTTACCGATGCCAGTATTGCCCGTGTTCGTAGCAGTGTTTATGTTGGTATTAGCTGAACCGGTGGTGTTTATGTTAGTGGCACCCAGAACGGTGTTTGTACCTGTGATGTTGTTCGTCGCAGAAGCATTACCTATGGTAGTCGTAGCAGTACCTGAGGTATTTATGTTCGTCGTACCAGTCAGGCTGGTGGTGCCACTCGTGACCGTGAGGTTCTTGCCGCTCGCGACAGTGGTGTCTCCGTTCAGACTGACGGCACCAGTGCCAGTGGCGAAGGTACCAGTGGAGGCAGATTGGTCGAAGTTACCTGACCCTGCAGTGAAGGTTATGTTTTGGTTAGCAGCAATAGTAACGTTCTTCTGTAGCACTATGCTGGAAGCATTGGTGGTACCGATGTAGAGAGCGGCGGCAGTGGCAGTATCCAGCAGTGGGGTAAGGACGCTGGTATTTGCCCGGGCAGTGCCAGAGATACGGAGATCTGCTGTTTGGTCGGAAGCGTTCTGGTTCTGGATGAAGTTAGTAGCGGTTGGGGCAAGAACTGTGGCATCACAGGTACTGACGACACCGCCGTTTGTACATAGGAGTGTAGTACTGCTTGACGTCTGAGGAGTAATGCTGAGGGTTCCTTGTATCGTAGTCGTCGTAGCAGCTCGTCCAATGGTAACTGCACCAGCAACACCTGTTCCGATGTTCACAGTAGGAGTACCACTGGTGTAGGTACCAGTATCTATGGTTATGTTACCACTGGCTCCAGCGCTGGCATTGCCGGTGGAGATAGTGACGCCACTCGATGTTGTACCAGCGGTAGATGTCACGGTGGTGCCGCCCGCCCCTTGCAGGGTGAGGAGACCAGCGTTAGTGCCCCAGGTGGCAGCAGCGGCACTGGTCAGGGTTAGAGCACCAGTGTTGGTGGTGAAGCTACTAGCTGCATTAGATGTAATGCTAACGGCACCGGCCGTGGCGCTGCCGATGGTGGTAGTACTAGTGCCAGTGGTGTTAATAGATGTATTGCCGGCTACTGTAACAGTGCTACCTGTGAGGCCCAAGGGTACCAGTGGTGTTACCGATGCTGTTATTGCCCGTACCAGTACCGATGCTTGTGGTGGCTGCACCTGAAGTGTTTATGTTGGTGGTACCGGTGAGGCCTATGCTCGCACCAGACTGAATAGCTATAGCTCCGGTAGAACCATCACCAAGAGTAATTGTTCCAGTACTACCATTACCTATCTGGGTGTTTGCGGTACCGGAGGTATTTATTGTGGTAGCGCCAGTAACCGATGCACCGGAATTGGCAGTAATGCTACCCGAAAACGTCTTGTTGCCAGCAAATGTTTGTAAGCCGGTGCTGACGAGACCTGGATTTGTCCCGTCGGCCGTTTGAAGGTATATACCGTTACCCGATACCACGGCACCATCAGCACTCTTGGTCTGGGTGTCGATAGAGCCCACAAAGGTGACGCCATTCCCGCACCATCTATATTGGTAGCCGTCCAGGTACTGCCATCATATATATATGTCTGCGCTTTGCCTGCCTGGATGCTGACAGTATGCATGGTGAAGGCCGTGCTGCCCGTGTTCAGCACATATGCCAGGCGTCCAGCCGTGCCCGTTGTAGGAGTTGGCAAGTTTAGCGTTCGCCCAGCCGTTGTCTGAGGGATGACAAATGTCGTTCAAGCATCCACCGTTGCTGCGGCCGTCCCAATCGCCCCACTGGCTGCAAAATCACTGAGTGTCGAGCCCGTTAGTAGCGTCGAGCCATTGTTCGTAAACCGAGAGCCATTCGCAACGAATGGCCCCTGTACTGTCGTGGTGATGCTTGACTTGCCTGCTAATCGACGTCGCATTGGTCGTGCCTATCCCACGCCGCCGCCGTACCGCTGTCAAATAGCGGCGCCTGGAACGCCGTATCTGCCCTGCCCGTTCCAGATAGCCAGAAGTTTGAGGTTGACTGAGCCGCTCCAAACTGGTTTTGGATGAACCAGGCGCTATCTGGGTTTGCGTTAGAATGTTGTAATTGCCAGCAGCACCCTGGTCCTGGATAGTGAACGTCTGATTGCCACTAGTTGGAGCGGCGATGCTCAGGGTGGCGAGGTTGGCTCCTGAGCTACTGACTGTTTGGCTGGCTGTCTTGGCGTTGAAGGCGTATGGGACAGCTGTCATCTTCAGCCTGGGGTTCATTTCTCCGTCCCAGCTAGGTCCACCGGTACCTCCAATGTTCATGGTGAGAGGTAAAGCTGTTGATCCCATGGCATGGTGCCAGGGAAAGCGGTGACAGAGCCAAGATTGACGGTCAGGTAGCCATTGACGACTCTCACCTTGTTTGCTCCTGTTCTGGTTTCTGTCCAGAGACAAGCAGCATCTCCGGTACAAGAGCCCTGGGAAGAACCTGCACTGCTGGAAGCGTTGTAGAGCTTGAACTCAACGTTGTAGTCACCATCTGGGGCAATGGCACCAGCAGTGTTTTCCCAGACGGGCTTGGAAGTTCAGGTTGTCACTGGTGGCGGCATAGGCGCGTTGCACGCCCGTGTACCCGCGCGTGAGGAAAAACAGGGGTAGGATGAGCAAAGTAAACGTTACAGCCCAAAGTCGAAAACCTACATCCGAAACCCGAATCCAGAACCAGGCAACTTAGGTCTCGATAGGCACAAATACCCTCTTTGGTCAAAGACCAGAGAGGTGCACGCGAGCAAAACTAGCAGTGTGCGTTTTAGTTTAATCATTTGGTTTGTTTAAGGTGTTTGTGTTGGTTTCTCGGTTTGGTTTTGAGAGACCAATATTTGTTTCGGATTTTGCCTGTGTTTTTGTTTTTGGCTTATCCTGCCCAAAAGTATGCGTGAAATAAAAAAGTTGTTCAAGAGAAAAACAAAAAAAGTATACATATTTTTTACTCATTTCTTTATCAAAAACAGAGTATTTTGGTTGTGCTGTTTACTACGTTTATTTTTCTACCCTGTTAATTGTATTTTCTATATGCCAAATCTACATTCATCAAGCTTTAAATATCGTAGCTTTATTTACCACTATTACTCATTTTATGAAAACTTATCCACAGCCATTAAAAACATCCGACTAAAAACGGATGTTCTTTAACTCAAAAAGTAAAAGCTTAGGCTATGCTGTCAATTTGAATAACTGTTTGCGCTTGTTTGTGTCCGTGCACCTTATGAACGCGCTTTTTGGCTTTGTAGCGTATGGCTGTCACCTTTTCTGCACGCGCTTCTGCGTCAACCACGCTCGCTTTTACTGCTACACCCTTTACAAATGGTGCACCTACGGTAGTTTTTTCGCCGTCTACAACGAGCATTGCATCGAAACTGACTGTTTTGTCCTCAGTCTTGAGCCGCTCGATGGAAAGTGTTTGACCTTCGGCTACGACATATTGTTTGCCGCCGGTAGCAATAACTGCTTTTTCATTCCGTTTACCTAACCTTACTTTGTATACCAAAAATTGTAGCACCTTCACCCCTGTTTGTAAAGAATTTTGACGCTAAGATTATGGGTTGGTCGCAATCGCAGCGTTCCATACATCAAATTCGGGTGTTGTGGCATAGACCGCATTGTAGTCATCAGGCAGATTGTGAGCGGCCGTATTGTAGTCATACAGCATGATTGCATATGGATGCATTGCTACAAGCAGCTGGAACTGCGTCTCGAACCATAGCGCACGTGCCGTTCCGTCGGTATCCCACGGCTGCCGTGACGTGCCCATTTCTGGTATGGTCCATCCAAACCAACCGTGGGCATGATTTTTTCATGAACGCAAGAACATTTGTAAGCTCATCGGCATACGTCATATCGTAGGTGGGGCCGGTTGCATCATGCACCCCATCGCAATCGACACCCACGAGGTCACCCCTAAGCCCATCCCACAAATCACGCGTTGCTTGCGATGTATACGAGGCAAAAAAACCGCCTGTCATCGTAGCCGCAACCCGCACTCCAGGCTTCAATGTTTGCTTCATGTCATAGAGATAATTTTTGCAGTCAATCATATCAGTTATACCCTGGCCAGTCAGCCCATCATTATCAGGCTCGTGCCAAAATTCAATAATATCGCCATCGGGTGTACCTAAAACGAGTGTCGTTATATCAGCATCTAGAGAACCATTTAATACCGCTGCGACACTAGGTTTGTAGGTAGTATGAACAACCGATGCTCCCGCAGGATGATTGGGCGGCGTGAGCGTAGCACCCGTAAATTGCCTCACCGAAACCCGGGTACCCCATTTAGTAAGAACAGTCGTTGCTGCGGCTAGCGAATCACCACCAGGATTGGTTGGGCAGGCTCCATAATAGGTCGGCCTCGGATTTGCAGCTGAAGCCATTCTGCGACTAAACGTCATATGGTCACCTACAACCCAACTGTTCTACTCTTGCTGATTGTGCAGCGAGATCCCAAGCTACAACTACCACAATATTATGAATCGACTCTCTCATACTGCTTATAAATATAGCACACGGTAGTCCGCTAAAGGAAAGCTAGCTGACCCACGCTCACTTTTTGCCCTCCCCGTTGTAACCGAGCCACCGGGATCGGTGGTAGCGGCGGCGTAAGAAGAAGCCGCTACGGATATTCCCAGGCCAGACGGAACCAGCTCGGTCGTTTTTCTTTAGTGGTCAATAAAGTAAAGTGTAGGTCAGGAAAGCTAGACAATCATTGCGTGATCGACACCTAGAGACAGTGCGTTTATGCCGGTTGCGGTAGGGTGGAGGCCATCGCCCGTGTAGCCGACTTTCCATATGCCAGAGTTGCGCGCTGATTCAGCATGGTCGGCTATTTCCCAGTAGTTGTACAGTGGGTGTCCCGCTTGGCCAGCCAGTAATGCCCCGCCCGTGCCGGGTGCGACAGCTACGCCACCGACTGTCGGTGCGCCGGCTCGCAGCCAATCATTTAGTTGCACGCGGCGACCTTCGACGGTTGCATTTACAACGGTCTGGTTGGCCGTGGTCGCCCACGAGTCGGTACTGTTCGTATTGGGCGTAATGGTTGTCTGAATGACGCGCTGACCAGTACCGCTTCGCTGCGTCCAGAGCGTGATAAGATTGGCCTGCAACTGCGCAAGTGTGCGACCGTCGCTCAGATCGTTGCGTCCATATTCGACGACCACCGTGCTCGCATCGGCGTTGAACAACCAGCTTTCATCGCGGTGCGTACCATCCAACGCCCAATACAGCCGATCGCCAGCGACTGCCGCGTTTATAGCGCCATAGCTGCCATCCAAACCTTTTTCGATATAGCCGATGCTTGGCAGCGCTGAGTTATAAGCAATTGAGTCTCCCATGATAAGTACTGCACTGCTTGAGTGGTCGCCAGTTATGACTGCGGGCATGTAGATTCCGGTGCTCACGCCTGCACCACTGGTAATTTTTGCAGAACCGCCAGTCGCTTGATTGGAACCACTCGTCCACCAACCGCTATAGACGAGCGTTGGGTACCACTGTGTACCTGAAACGTAGGTTTGCACATCGAATAAGTCGCCAGCATTCATCGGTACGGCTATCCAGTCTGTCTGTACCCATCCGCCGCCATTTACAGCCCACGAAGCACTACCGCTAACGGTCACGGCCGTTCCGGTAGAAGACCCTGGCCCGAAGACAAGAGCCTGCACGGTCAACGCTGCCGTATTTGGATTGTCGGTGCAATATTGCGTAGCTTTGTAGCTAGAGTTATACCAGTTCATGAAGGTCAGGCGAATTTTTGTCACATTTTGCTGAATTTTGTAGGTAAACCGTGACGTACCAGCGCTAATAACAGCAGGCGTGTCAGCCAATGTATGCTGATTGAGCGTAATCGTCCGACCATATAAAACACCAAACGGCTGCTCCGATGCGATGTGCTGGACTCGTTGTAACCGTCGGGCGCTGATTGACATAATTTCTTTGCTTTTCTAGCTGCGCCAAGCGCCGGCGTGTTTGGTGCCAGCGGTTTGGCCGATTAGCGTTGCTATTGTAGGGGCAAGAGCCGTGGCATTGGTGTGTAAGCCAGCATGTGCTCTCTTGACCACGTATGAACTGTCTATCGGTGACGGGAGTGATGTACCAGAGTTTTTGGGGTTTATTTCGGTTCCATTTGGGTTTATTGACGTTGCACTTACCATTGCTGCATGAGTGGTATAGACCACCGGTGTCGATACGCCAATGGTTGTAGGTGGGAAAATATACGGGTAGGGGTAAGACGATGACGGTGCGCTCGTCCAGTGAAAAACATTGCCATCCATGACCACGCCATATGAGGCGAGCAATTGGTTTGTACCGCCAGACTGAACCTGCTGGTCGTCTACACAAAACTGGGCGTAAGCATTGGCAGGCGTATCGACAACAATGTTGTTGTGTATGTCTATGTCGTTTATCTGCCAAGTCATGAAGGTGCCGTACATAGCGTGACCTAGCGGGTAACGGCCATCGAGCCCGTAGCTTGTATTGGCAGGCCGGCGATTTTCTTGGTAGACAGCCAGTGGCCGTCGATCGCCATTGCCATGATTGGACGTATCGGGATTGAGCCGCTGCGACAGGCTGCCGCAACGAACAATTGTGTTGTTCCAGACCTCCATGTTGTCGGTGTTGTTAACTTTGATGGCCTCTGCTGGGTTGTCGACAAACAAATTGTTTGCACATATCCCGTGCCACTGATTTCGAAAAACGCATCGGTGTCTTTGTTGCGTAAAAAGTCATTGTTATAGACATTCATGTCGTAGACAGACATATCGAACCAGACGGCTTTGCACTTGTTATCCCGGAAGATGCTGCCGTGAACAGTTACATGTTGCGACTGGGTAACTTTGATAACTCCAGAGTCGGGCGAAGAGTTGAAGTTCTCTGTGTTGGTGAATTCAACAAGAAATTTTTCAAATAGCAGGTTGTCTGAACGGTATCCCCCGAGAGCACGGTAGCCAGCCCGCCGCACGGTAACATGACGAATCACGTTGCCATGGCATTGATTTGAGCTAAAAGCCATGGTCGCAATATCTTCCATGACAACGTTTTCTAGCAGACAGTTGGTTGTATTGTTGTTGCCATCAAAACGCAATGCTGAGTACTGCGGCAAGGCATTGCCGTAGCGACGAACACCAAAGCCACGAAGTGTCAACCCGGTGTAGCCAACGCCTAGGTTGAGGAAATTGTGCAAGTCGGTCACATTGACCGTTTTACCAGCCGGGTTCGTGCCTATATAAAGCGATGTCGGACTAAATATCATGTTAGTGGTCGTACCCTGGACAAAAAACGTGCCTGGAACGCATGCGCCGAGCGACGTCACCTGCGTTTGCGCTACGCCGTCTATGAAAACTTGTTCAGGAAACGGTGCCGCCGGGTAGTTTGCATTGATCCACTGCCAGCCAGGCGTAGAACCATCAGCTGCCCCGCTAGTGCTGGTGGGGCTGTGGTCAAATACTTTCGTCCATGGGATTGACCAAGTTGCACCACTCTGCGTCCAACCAGTTTGAACGCTAGAACCGTCAAACCAAACGGCTTCTCCCGGGTAATTTTGAATGGTGAGGTTATTTTTGTTCACCTGAACACCAATGGCAGAAACGTGATTTGTGCCACCCTCGTGGTACACGCCAGCTCTCAAAACAATGGTTTTGCCACTAGTCGCAGCCGTAATCGCTGCACACTAGTGTTCTATAGGCGCACCGACCAAACCGGTGCCAGTCGTGTCATTGCCGTCGGTCGCGACGTAAATTGCATCTCCCGGTACGGCGTAGCTCGCCTCCCCTACGGCCAAAGAACCAGCGCCATCAGTCGGGTTACCACCGCCACTGACTGTGACCTGCGCTGCTCTTTGCATCCTCCTCGCTGCTATGCTCATAGCATTTATTATAGCCTAAGCTGATTAAGCTTTTATACTCATAATGTGCCCAGATTATTTTGATGGTATCACCATGAAACGTTAGTCACTATCCGAGCCAGCCCTGGGCTACAATCATGTCGCCTACCAACAAGGCCACCGCAGCATAACCAACTCCATTCAAATGGCCTGTGTCGGCGCGCAGGCTTGTCGGTATAACGCCAGCAGCTTGGTCGGATAGGTCGGTTGCTGTTGGCGTTACACCCGTATCTATCCAAACCTGGTTGGACTTTAAATAGGCAAAGACATCGACGTAGCGACCACCGTATACACTTGCTAGTCGCGCGTTTTCAGCGTCCATCTTAGTACGAGCAGAGCTACCGACAGGCATTGTGCTATTGGCGAAGTGCCCCATGACAAGATACCGAGTTCTAGGCAAAGAGATATGCCACCATAGAATCAACAGATTCAGCACAAATTGTCATATTGCCAGAACCACTGGTTATATCGTTCTTCCCGGACCATATAATTGTCCCGTTTGCGCGGCGTTGGCTACCCTGGGTAGGTATAAATGGCGTATCGTTTGGTACACCCGTGACACTACCACTAACTGAACGGGTAAATTGGTAGGTCGTGAGGTCGCCCGAAGAAGCTAGCGTGCCATTTACCCCTTGTAGGCTGCCCGTCGCCGAAAAAGACAGTATGTGCATTGTCGGAGTTGTAGCTGCGATTGTTCCAGAGGCTGGGATCGAGCCACCGCTCAAAGAAAGTAGAGCTGGTCGCCCACCTTGGCGGGCGGCAATATGGGTTGACCACTGTCCACCAACGCCTCCATTGTAGGTCGGAATACCGAACCGAGCTTGAAGCTCGCTACCCACACTAACACCACCACCGAGGTAGCCCTGTGCAGATGAAGAGCCCCAGATTGCAAATTCAGCCGGGATATCATATCTACCCGCAGCGCCCGATAACATTCTCCTAGCAAAAGCTGCCATATGCAACGATTATACGCTATACGCTAATGGTATATAAGAATGGATTTTCTATGTTTCCTACGCGATACCCTACGATACCATCGACATATCGGGACAGTAAAAGACTTTTTCGCCGCTGTTTGGGCCAATCTGTAGGTCACTATGCAGCAGAGCGCTATCCGGATATACGTAACGTTGCCTTCAGATCGTTTATGCTCCTGGTGAAGCCACCAATTTCCAACAACTCATCCTGGGCAGACATTAGTAGCGCCAAGACGTCTTCAACCCTCATTACCCTTGCCTTTACCGTAAGGTGCAAAACGGCATCAATCATTCTTTCTATGCTGCTTTCCAGGACTTTTGTGTCCGGATTGGGCGACATAAAGGTGACGTCTCCTGTCGGTTCATAGACGTTCTCATCATGAAGTGAAAAAGTATGAAAGGCATAGGCAATTCGCTCAGGTGGAGCCAACAACCCTTCGTTACTTTTGATCCCATCTAGCAAAACTATGTAGCGATACCAGCTGTTTTCTTCCATGTAATCAACTATAGCATCAATGAAAACGTATGAGCTATACTAATTACATAAAGGAGTGAGTCCCACAGAATGTTTACCCGTCGATCATTTAAAGCTGCTGCAGGTACACTGCTTTCGAGGAGACTCAGTTTACGTTCGTTGCCGTACCTGACACGCAACAAGAAAATAGTAGCGCGGTGCGTACCGCTATGTTTGCCGAGCGCATGACCTGGATACGAGATAATCAGGTGGCGCTGAACATAAAGTTTATGGTGCAAAACGGCGACCTTGTTGACTGGGATGATGAAACACACACTCACTACGAAAGGGCCGACACTGGGCTCGCCATTCTAGATGCAGTCAATTTCCCTTATGCACTTTGCATCGGCAACCATGACACCGCCGCAGTGCAATACGGCGGGGGTGCGGCACCTGGCAATGTCAACACCAACCTGCGTAATTCCAGCACATTTAACAGCTACTTTCCGGTCTCGCGTTTCCCAAATATTGCAGGTGTTTTTGAGACTGGAAAGGTCGACAATGCCTACCGGACATTCCAGGCGGCCGGGCTACATTGGTTGGTAATGAACCTAGAATTTTGCCCGCGCGCTAGCGTTTATACGTGGGCTAATGGTGTCATACAGTCCCATGCCAACCACAATGTGATTATCTTGACGCACATGTACCTTGAGGGAAATGGTGCCGTTAGCGGCAGTAACGCCGGCTACGGCGACACCAGCCCGCAAACACTGTATAACACCATCATAAAAGACAATCCGAACGTCAAATTTACCTTTTCCGGCCACTTGCCCGTGTGGTCAAACTCTATTTCTACTAGCCCTACGACTGGGCATAAAACATACAACCTGATGGATTGCTGGCACGACTACTCAAGCAATCCAACTCGAGTTTGTACATTTGATATCCCCGCTGGTACGGTTTCAACCCAAATTTACGACCCCAAAACGAACACCTGGCGCAGTGACACCATCCTGAACTTCACCGGTATAAGCTGGGTAACTTAAGACCTCTTGCAGAATAATCCGTATACCCAGAACGTGATGATTTTTGTTTCAAATTGGCAATAGCTGACAAATCGTAACCGCTGTTACGATGCGAAGGTTATTGTTCTATTTGGGACAAAAAGGGCGCGTTATGGACTACGGAGTTATTTTGCGGGGAGGTCTCTAGTCTATCCTTACGGTACCATTGACATATCGGGACAGTAAAAGACGTTTTCGCCGCTACTAGGACCAGTCACCATTGGGCCACCGAGCAAGTATTTTGGCCGTGTTGTCCAGGCCTCTTGAGCATCGTTACGCGTCGCGCCCTCTACGAGCACTCGTCCACCAGAAGCGTATATCATCGGCACGGTGTCAGCGGCAGGAGTCCGATAGAACGTCGGCGAATAAAACGCCCATTCGCCACCCGTTATGTGTACCAGACCCGACTCGGCTACGTCTGGGCTTTGCATACCCTGCCCGATACTCGGGCTAAAGAACGCCCCGTTGCCGCCCTCTGGGCGTATGACTGTGCCGGGCGCGGCTAGATTGTCATTGCTACTTTTATAGCCTTCGTAGGCTCCACCAAAAGCGTAAGCCATGGCCGGCACTACCGGACACCTTGAGACCTCGCCAACCGTTGAGAGCGGACATAAAGATAAAACCGACATTGGTCTTACTGAGCGAATCAAAATTAGTTCATAGTCATTGTCGGCATATGTACCCGTCTGAGCTGGGCTGGAGCTAGGGCCGATGTTCAGGTACCCGTCCATCCAAAGATTGTTGTCGGCACCACCGAGCATGAACTGTGTATCCCAAAGGTTATTGGCGGTCCAGTGGCCAGTAAATAAAGTTTGTGTAATGAGACATTTTCGATCTTTTCTACCAAAGACAGAGCGCATCATGTTAAACGACAAGGCATGAAATTGACAGGCATAAAGCGAACCAGTCGTCACATCTATGAATTGATGCTTCGAAACTCCACCGTCTCCCGCGACCGCAAAGTCTGCCATGTAGATGTCAAACAGGTTGCCACCAGGGGTCACCCACCAACTAGAGGTACCAGAAGATATTGCTGCACCCAGATTGATACGCGTTGGTACAAACACCCCACCGCTCTGCTCAAGATTGCGCGGACCAGCGGGCGTACCGATTAGTTTGAGGCCACTATATAGTTGTCTGGTCTGGTTAAATGTGTGTAGCCGTGAGCCCAAACGAATCGCTGGCATACGGGAGTGCCCCTGCTGCCAAGTTATAGCCGCTGTCAGTTTCGCGTCATCGTCAGCCCCGGCAAAAGAATCCAGTAGGCGCGTCCCGTCGTCAACCCCAGCAGACGGTGTCGCCCAGGTCATATCCGTGCCGTCCCAACTCAGCACTTGGTTAGACGCAGGGCTGTTGCTTATCGACAATTTTGGTTCGGTCACACTTCCATCGGCCAGTTCAGTCGTACCGACAGCACTGTTGGTTATCTCCGTCGAGCCAACAGCATTTGCGGCAATTTGAGCATTACTTGCTGTACCCGTGAGATCTCCCCCAAGAGCTGGGTCGCTTGTGCCTACAACGTTGTTCCATTTTGCCGTTGCACTATTGTACTGAATTGTTTGTCCATCACTAGGGTTGCTAAAGAAAACATCGTTAGCATTTTGTATTCCAGTACCTGTTCCTGTAAAAGGCATCCTCTATCTCCTGTCTAATGCCAGTATTATAGCAGGCATTGCGTTTATGCTATATACCATAGTTATGACTGGCAGTGGCCAATGAATGAGCTATATATTAGCTCACCTGTCACGTCAGACTCAGGATGCCACTGAACGCCGAATATGCTCTTGTGTTGCATCGCCTCGATAATACCATCCGGAGCCACGGCGCAGGCGATAAAATCTTTTGGCAGATCTGCGACAGCCTGATGGTGTCGCGAATTTACCAAAACATGTTCGTTTTGTTTTAGGCCTAAAAAATCATGTTTCATTTCTATACTATGCCGAACGAGGACATGCTCAATACTTCCTTCTACCTCCTGATTGATATCTTGATACAGAGAGCCTCCGTAATGAAGCGCCAACAACTGCATACCATAACAAATACCGAGGACTGGCTTCCTCAGAGCGCTGAAACTTTTGATAAGTTGGCGCTCCCACATGACTCGTTCAAGCGGTTCGCTTACACTACACAGTTCGTCTCTGCCTTGCAGCTCGGCAGGAATATCTTCACCGCCAGAAATAATCAACCCGTCACATAGGTCGAGAATTGTAGTAGGGTGCATATCCGGCACAAGAATAATGGGCGTCGCACCTGCTGCAGCGATATGCTCAACGTACTCTCGTCGTAGATACACAGAGGCTTTCGAATCTGGCAGTTTTTGACCCTCATCAAACGCAGGCGTTATGCCAATGACTTTCCTCCTCATTCTATTCATCTACACCTCCTGAGCGAAATCGCAAGAGTTATTCCCTCAATCATTGTCTCAGCAACATACGCATCCGCACCGGGATCGGCGAGCATCTGAGCCAATGTTTCAACCTGAATAATTTGAGCATGCTCCGCAATAGCTTTCGTAAGCTCTGCGTCGCTGGCTGAGAGCTGTAGCACAATTCGGTCATCAACGTTCAGCCCCGCCAGCTTCCGCGCGTTCTGAACAGCGCGTACCACTTCTCGCATCAATCCTTCACGTTTGAGTTCAGGTGTTATGTTTTTGTCAACAGTAATGACTGTTTTCACCTCATCTGTATGCACTACTGCTTTCACATTAACTTCATCGGAAATGATTGCCTCATAATACTCGCCAAGTCTTTGACCACCATAGCTCAAACTCAATAGAGGCTGTCGTACCTTAACCTGTGGCTCATCATCAGTCTTAAACATGCGTGCTGCCAACCCCTGCTCGATGATGCTGCGCG
The DNA here is from genome assembly GCA_016699935.1 of Candidatus Saccharimonadota bacterium. Classification (GTDB taxonomy): domain Bacteria; phylum Patescibacteriota; class Saccharimonadia; order Saccharimonadales; family UBA4665; genus JAGXIT01. The sequence goes on along the minus strand of CP064992.1, from coordinate 674,525 downwards.
TCTGAGCCATTTCTGTCAGTACCTGCTCGTCTATGCCACCTGCTGCTGGCCAATCTAACAGGTGCACACTCTCCCCACCCGTCAGCTTCTTGTACAGTTCTTCGGCAAGAAATGGCGTGAATGGCGCCATGAGTATACTCAACCGGACAAGCACATAGTGAAGGGTTCTGTAGGCATCGTTCTTATCAGCATCATCTTCACTTTTCCAAAACCTTCTGCGACTACGACGCACGTACCAGTTGCTCGCGTCGTCGAGAAATGGCAATACTTCACTCACGGCTTCGGGGATATTGTATTCATCCATATGGCGAGTAATGTGCTGTTGTGTTTGATGTAATCTTGACACTATCCAGCAGTCTAACGGGTTCTCTAACTCTGGTGACGGATCATTGTGCGAGCCTTCCCACTCCCATCCATCAACCTCAGCATACATTGTAAAAAAGTCATACATGTTCCAAATCATAGCGAGTTTCCGCTGGATATCCTGTACATCTTTATCGAGTAGGTTAAAGTCTTCGCCCGCAAGCACGGGTGATCCCAGCAGCAAGAACCGCAACGCATCGGCGCTAAATTCGTCCATCAGAACATTCGGGTCGGTGTAGTTACCATAGCTTTTACTCATCTTTCGGCCATCATTCCCGGCAAGGGTGCCAGTGACGATGCAGTTCTTAAAAGAACTTGCCCCAAACAGCCCAACTGAGACAGCCTGCAGGTAGTAGAACCAAGCTCGTACCTGACCGACATATTCAGCGATGAAATCCCCAGGGAAGCTCGCCTCAAACTTCTCTTTGTTTTCAAACGGATAGTGGAATTGCGCAAATGGCATGCTACCGCTTTCGAACCAACAGTCCATCACCTTGTCGATGCGTTTGTAATGAATTCCGTCTATATCAAATTCAATATCATCTACCCATGGGCGGTGATAATCATCCAACACAACACCAGACAACTCCTCTAGCTCGGCATAACTCCCCACAACCTTGATATGCACGTTACCGTCGGCGTCACTACCCTTCCCACACCGGCATCGCTGTCGCCCAAAAGCGGTCACGACTGAGGTTCCAGTCTGGCGCACTTTCAACTGTGTTAGCGAAGCGACCATGCTTGACGTGGCCTGGAAACCAATTGATATTCTCGTTTTGCTCGAGCATTGTTTCTCGCTGCCCAGCAATATCCATAAACCAGCTCGGGTGCGCTCTATACATGAGCTTTGTACCACAGCGGTGACAATGCGGGTAGCTGTGACGAATGTAGTCGATTTTCCAAACAACGCCTCGCTCATGCAGTGCTTTTGCGATCGGCTTGTTCGCCTCCCATACATTTTGACCCTGCCATTCACCTTCTATGTAGAGGCCGTTATCATCGATGTTATTTACAAACGGAAATCCTTTTTCACGCGACAAAGCATAGTCTTCTTCACCGTAAGCTGGCGCTAAGTGAACAATTCCTGTACCCTCCTCCATACTGACGTATTCGGCGTGCCAGATTCTGTGTGCTTTTTCACCACGATCTTCAAAAAGTGGCTCGTACCTTCTTCCAACAAGCTCTGAACCAGGAAATGTTCGCGTGATTGTATACGGTACAACGTTGTGTTTTTCATCGGTCAAGGCTTTATCTACCATTGTTTTTGCAAGGATAAGCCGCTCGGTGGCAACTTCAACTTCAACATATTGTTCGTTTTCATTCACTGCAACAGCCGTGTTCGCCGGCAGCGTCCATGGAGTCGTCGTCCAAGCTAGCACCGAAACATCTTCCCCTTTGAGCTTAAACTTCACAAAAACACTGGGGTCGGTGACATCTTGATAGCTATTGTCCATGGCAACTTCTGCCTTGGAAATTGGTGTCGCATCACGCGTACAGTAGAGAAGCACTTTTTCGCCTTCATATATTTTTCCTTTTTCGTACAGCTCTTTGAACGCCCACCAGACAGATTCCATGTATTCTTTGTCCATTGTTTTATAGGCACCACGGAAATCCACCCACCTACCGATTCGCTCTATGGTACTCTCCCACAAGTCACCCGTCTGAACCATATTGTCTCGACATGTTGTTATATAGTCTTCAATACTAACAGTGGTGCCGATGTCTCTGCGGTCTTTTATACCAAGCTTTTTTTCGGTAAAGACTTCGGCTGGTAGACCATGGCAGTCCCAACCCCAAACCCGCTCAACTCTCCTACCCTTCATAGTCCAGTAGCGTGGTACTGCGTCTTTAACGATGGAACTAAGTAGCGTCCCGTGATGCGGCACGCCCGTAATAAACGGCGGCCCATCATAGAACACATACGCCCCTTCTTGTGGCCGTTGCTCAACCGACTTCTCGAATGTCTTGTGCTCTTTCCAGTACCGCACCAAGTCCTTCTCATACTCCGCCGCCTTCCGCCGCGTATTTGCTTTGAATTTCATAGATCTCCCTTTCGCTAACTGCTCAAAATATAATGCAAGTCCATCTCGATTAACCGGCTCAATGACCATGTCCGCCTCTGCTTTTAGACTATCGACAGCATTCCCCATGGCAACCCTATAGCCCACAGCCATAAACAAATTGCGTGTCGTTAGGGCCGTCACCGACCGCAACCATATCTTCCTTCTTACTCCGATTATTTGTTCAAGCTCATATACCGCATGCTCTTTTGTAGCCGATTCGTGAGTAATATGTAGGTCATTTGTTCCGGGACGTTGAGCCGTGACCTTAATAACATTTATGTTAGGTACAGCCTCCTTGAGGGCAGTGATCACTCTGTCGGCAGCACTGAACGGAATAAAAATAGCTTCAATCAAATATACTTCCTGCTCTACATTAAGTTCATCAATATCCCAACCGCCCCTAGGTATTCCTTTTCTTCATAGTCATTCCAGAGAACTCTATACGAAAAGCTGTTTAGCACTTCTTTATCCTCAGTACCTGCTGTTGACCTAAGCTACATTGCCATAATTGAACATGCTGAGCGTCTACAATACGCGTGCCGCCCGATAATATATGTGGCCCCTGTAAGTTCATACTGTCTATTACGGGCCAGGCATATTGCTCCCCTCTGCCCGTCGCAGCACATACTCATACCCCTTTGCGACTGCAATAAAGCTGTCGCTTTAGCTAATTTTACGCTCGCAACTTTTTGCTGCGGCGAATCAACCGCTGTGCCGTCAAGATCGATGAGAACTGCTTTGTACTTCATAAATTATTCCCAAATAAAAATCACCTCTGTTAAATATCGGATCCCGGGTGAAATTACTTGCGGGAGGTACCATCCGATTTCTAAAAGAGATGATCTTTTAGCGCTTGGTTACTTGGTCTAACGGGCCTTTCCGTTGAATCTACTCTCCAGCACTGGCTGGGTTTCTCTCCACTGCTTCTGCGGGTGATAGCCGCTCACCCGCAGTATGGCGGGATGCATGTCTGCCTGCAATTCTACGCCTCTCTCACATAAAACTCAACCCTCACAACAACCCCCTCACACCACCCACCCATTTTTGTATCAAAATACGTACGGCCGTACGTATTTTGATACATGTTGTTTTACTTCGAACGAGAGTATGAAACAGTACAGGAGAAATTCGGGGAGTCTACGTTACAGCATTGAGTAGGCGGCAACGTCTCGCATGAGTGGTAGTTCGCTACCAATCCAGCTCTGGACATACCCACCAGCGTTATCCGTCACCACTATAGCTGGTGAGTCGACAATGTCATAGATGCTTGCAAGGCTTATGCCTTCTCGGCTGTCTATGTCAAGCATCTGTATGCTTGATTGGTTAACATCATGCTGATGCCGCAAGTCATGAAGGAATCTTTCCACTAGTCGCGCATGCTCCGAGTTGGGTCTATAAAGTACAATTACTTTCATAGTCCTAGCCTAACACAAAAACACACCACTTTCGTAGTGTGTTTTGATTTCTAACCACCTACCCTAGCTACAACCCGTTGTGCTTCCGCAGCTTGTACAGACATAGCAGCTGCCGGAACGCTGGGTTTGATTACCGCAGTTATAACACAGCGGTGCCGTAGAGTCTTTAATGGCCTGCATCCTCTGGCCGGACTCAGTGGCAGGAACAGGAGCCATCGGTTGAGATTGCGCAGCTTCACCACTGATGGTGATTTGCTTCGTGCTGGTCGGAGCAGCTGGTATTTCCGTGGCGCCATCTGCTTCGTCGGATGCAAGCAGACTAGTTTGCTCCTCTGGCAAATCGTCCAGACTCGCAAGACCAAGTTCAAGCCGATCATCGAAGCTGAGGTAGTCGAGCGCTAGGCGACGAACAATATAGTCAGTGACCGAGCTTGCTGTGCGAATCTCCGGGTCATCGGTAATTTCGAACGGCGCAAAGCTTGTGCCTCGCAATGTTTTCACGTAGCTTTGAGAGGTACACCGTATTGCAGACCGTGACTCACACTAATAGCAAAGGAGTCCATCAGACCCGCTAGCGTTGAGCCCTGACGACTAACACTGATGAAAAGTTCACCGGGCGCGCCATCTGGGTATTCACCGACCGTAAAGAAGCCCTCGAGGTCAGCAACAACAAACCGGTAGGTGCGACTACTGCGAATCCGCGGTAGTTTGCGGCGGATCGCTCCCTTTATGACGATTTTACCGTCATCTGAGCCACTACCGACTGTTTCTTCTTTCTTGTCATCTCCATCTTTCTTCGCCATTGAGAGGGGCTGGGCCACTTTGCAGTTGTCGCGGTAGATTGCGACCGCTTTCAATCCCATTTTCCACGAGTCGATGTGGAGTTGCTCGATGTCTTCGACGGTGGCGGATTCGGGCATATTGACCGTCTTGCTGATAGCACCAGATAGGAAAGGCTGCACGGCCGCCATCATTTTGACATGACCGAGATAGTGAATAGAGTTATCCCCCATAGAGCACGCAAAGACAGGCTCATGTTCTTTGCGCAGGTGTGGTGCCCCGAGGATAGTTTTTTCGGTGTCGATGTATGCAACGATATCATTCACCTGTTCGTCACTATAGCCAAGCGCCCTCAGTGCACGTGGTACTGTCTGGTTAACGATGCTCATCGTGCCACCGCCAACTAGTTTTTTACCTTGACGAGGCCAAGGTCAGGCTCGATACCTGTGGTGTCACAGTCCATCATGAGGCCAATGGTACCTGTTGGCGCAAGGACGCTCGCCTGGCTATTCCGAACGCCGTAGAGCTCACCGAGCTCAACAGCTTCATCCCACGCTGTTGCGGCGGCGTTCAAGAGATCTTCCGACACAAAGCTAGCATCGATGTGATTCACCGCTTCGCGGTGCATACGGAGCACTTTGAGCATGTTGTCACGGTCTTTGTGAAACCCAGCAAATGGACCAACTTTACGTGCCATACGAGCACTCGTCGCGTAGCTATGACCCGTCAGGATGGCCGTGATGGCCGCTGCCTGCGCTCGACCCTCAGCGCTATCATAGGGCAAGCCCTGCGCCATAAGGAGCGCTCCGAGGTTGGCGTAGCCGATACCAAGCTCACGGTAAGCGCGAGCGTTCTTAGTGATGCGCTCGGTCGGGTAGCTACTATAACCCACCAGGATTTCCTGAGCAGTGAAAATGAGCTCGACAGTGTGCTTGAAGCTCTCGATATCGAAGCTAAAATCGTCATTGAGGTAGTGCAGCAGGTTAATGCTCGCAAGGTTACAGGCGGAGTTGTCGAGATGCATGTATTCACTGCAGGGGTTACTGCCATTGATACGACCAGCATTCGGCGTGGTGTGCCACGTGTTTATAACGGTGTCAAATTGCATGCCAGGGTCAGCACAGCGCCACGCTGCTTCTGCAAACTGCCGGAAGATATGTCGCGCCTTTACTGTACGCACTGTTTTGCCGGTACTGACCGCCCTGAGATCCCAATCGCCGTCAGCTTCAACTGCTTTCATAAATTCGTCGGTTACGCGTACGGAGTTATTAGCGTTTTGGTACTGAACCGAGTGAATGTCCTTGCCATCTAAACTCATATCGAAACCAGCTGCTTGCAGTGCGCGGGCTTTATCTTCTTCGATAGATTTACACCATATGAATTCTTCTATGTCTGGGTGGTCAACATTGAGAATAACCATTTTGGCAGCACGGCGTGTTTTACCACCGCTTTTGATGGCACCAGCGCTCGCATCGGCACCGCGCATGAAGCTCAGCGGGCCAGAAGCCGTTCCAGCGCTTTTTCCGAGCGGCTCGACACTACTGCGGATTGGGCTGACATTCACCCCGCTCCCAGAACCACCTTTGAAAATCATTCCTTCGTCGGTGTACCATTGGAGAATCGCCGGCATCGTATCTTCGACACCAAGAATAAAGCAAGCGCTGGCTTGCTGTGCGCGTTCAGGCGCACCGATATTGAACCACACGGGGCTGTTGAACGCCGCGCGTTGCGTTGCGAGTACATATTTGAGCTCCTCACGGTACGTTTCGGCCTCTGTCGCTGTGTCAAAATAGCCTCTTGCTGACCCTGTCGAACCACCGTGTCAACGACGCGGTCGATGAGCTGTTTGAGAGACGCCTCACGCTCTTTGTCCCTGGCGTACCAGTAAAATACTTTTGCGCTACAATATTCAGCGCATTCAACGACCAACTCTCCGGGATTTCTACGCCCTTCTGCTGGAAAACAATTTCACCTGTAAATGGATTTTAGCTCCGAATCACGCTTCGCCCATGTAATCGTGTCGTATGCCTTTGATTTTGGCGCCGTAAAAAGCCGCCTCACGCTGCTATCTGTTGCCTGTCCCATGTAACCCTCACTTTCTTTTGGCCGTGCGCCACTCCCTGCGCAGAACCGTTACTGTTTATATTTCACAATTTGTGTTGGTAGTTTTTGCGTAGAGAATCAATCTGTCGCTATTCGTTCACCGTATGCTTGCGTTGCCGTATGTGCGATAACTCGCGTTCAAAACTTGCGATGTCGCTAAAACGCCGGTATACGCTCGCAAACCTGACATATGCTACTTCATCAAGCTCGCTGAGCCTATCCATGACCATTTCACCGATTTTCCCCGAGCTTACTTCGGTATCGGCCTTAGCATACAGCCTCATGTTCGATACTTTGCACAAGTTTTTCAAGCTGCATGCCGGTAACCGATGTTTTTCGCAAGCTCGATACAACCCACCCAAGAGTTTCTGGCGGTTAAAGAGCTGCCTGGTGCTATCGTTTTTAACGACAATCAACTGTGGCTGCTCAATTCTGCTCATACGTGGTAAAACGATAGCCACAAGCGGCACATGCACGGCGGCGACGGACTGATTCACCTTCTGCGACATCGCGACTTTCGATAACTTTCGTATCGTCGCACGTGCATTGGCTGCATTTCATTCCTCTGCCTCCTCGTATTATTTTATAAAGTGCGCGCAAGCAACATGGAAGCAATTCGTAGCCTCCACTTGCTACATATAGCGTTTTGTAGACATATCATACCACTATAGGTAGGGTTAGGTAAAGCGTATTTATGGTGTATTATTTAATACACAAACCGCTTATTGTACCTGTTATTTATCGATGTCTTCAGAATCTATCGCGTCTTTTGAGCGTCGGCGAGTGAGGCGGCGAAGGAAAGAGGGCTTTTCGAGTTCGTCTTCGTCATGCTCAGAAACAACTGGTGCGTGCATGCTGGTACTTTCTTGAGAGCCGCTTGTTTTGTCTTCTTCATCATGTTGAATCGACCAGATATTAGGCATGGGAGTTTCACTAGTAAAGTCGGCTGCATCGTCTGCTTGTTTCGCAGCGTCATCTTTGATGGACATGTCCAGCTCTTCCATATCTTTCTCGGTTGTTTTAGTCACCGAGTCAAGCGGCTGAGAAACTGTCGTGGTCTCGGAATCTGTCGACTGAGCAGGAAGCGAGGTCGTTACCGTCTGCCTGTTGGTAAAATACGAGGCGTCAAAACCAGTTGCAACAACGGTGATAATAATCTCACCATCGAGCTCAGGACTTATAGTAGCTCCAAATATGATGTTTGCATCAGGATCAGCCGCCGCCGTAATAGCCTCCGCTGCCGTGTTGATTTCGTGCATGGACAGATCCTGTCCACCGATCACGTTAAACAGTATACCCCGAGCACCATCGATAGATACTTCGAGCAGCGGTGATTCGATAGCCTGTTGTGCGGCTTGGATGGCACGGTTTTCACCACTCGCGCGACCGATACCCATTAGCGCAGAGCCGGCATTCCTCATAACTGTTTTTACATCGGCAAAGTCAAGGTTTATGAGGCCGTGTACGGTAATAAGGTCAGAGATACCCTGAACTCCTTGGCGCAGCACATCGTCTGCTACCTTGAATGCCTCAAGTAGTGGCGTTGCGCGGTCAATGGTCTGAAGGAGTCGATCATTCGGGATAATAATCAGTGTATCGACAGCGTTTCGAAGTTTCTCTATAGCAGAATCGGCATTGCGACGACGTTTATCGCCCTCAAAAGCAAACGGCTTGGTTGCAAAGCCAACAACGAGCACACCCATATCTTTGGCAATCTGCGCCACAATATGCCCAGCCCCGCTACCCGTACCACCGCCTGCACCTATAGTTACAAAAATCATATCCGCACCCTGAAGTGCATCTTTGATTTCATCCCGGGACTCGTTGGCTGCCTGCTCGCCCACAATCGGGTCTGCTCCAGCACCCAGCCCTCGGGTTGTCTCACGACCTATGTGTATTTTGGTTCCAGCCTGAGAATTATGAAGAGCCTGCGCATCGGTGTTTATGGCAACGAACTCAACTCCTTCAACACCAGCATCGATCATACGGTTGATAGCTGCGCCACCAGCACCACCGATACCAACTACCTTAATACGCGCAAATGTTTCAATCGCTGGATCAACTGCCTGTGCCATAGTATGTCCCCTCGCTTAGGTTCATTAGTCAGTATAACGGAGCAAGCTAAGGAGTTCAACTGCTCTTGGGTACAAAATTAGTCTGGGACGTTTTTTGTCGAATACTTTTCCCGCTCAACTAGACATTGTCTGAGTAGCTAGCGTGTTCGCTGAGCTAAATTGTTAGCTTCGGATGCGTTTCAGCAGCTTACCAAAAGTAGACTGCAAGCTTCCGCCAAAAAGATCAGTTGAGGTAACCTGGTCATTGACGTATGGCGCCAGCAGGATGTCCAGGAGCATTAGCCCAGTGGCCGTCGCAAACGCTGGGTCATCGACAGTATCGACCAGCCCTGCAAGCCCTCGTATCTTGCCGATCCGCGCTGGGAGCTGAAATCTCTCTTTGGCAAACTCAGCGAGGCCAGGAAGAGCCGCACTACCGCCGACGATAACAACACCTCCGGGCAACTTTCGGGAACGATGAATTTTTTGCAGTTCTTTATCGACATATTCAAACAGCTCTTCTACGCGCGCCTCAACAATCATGTTCGTCTCTGCCTGCTCAAAGGTATAGCCCGCACCATCGACGATAATCCGATAGGTTTTGTCTGTTGTATCACCTATATTGACGTGTTTTAGCTTAACCTGCTCGGCCACGTCAAGATCAGTTTTTAGGCCAATCGCAAGGTCGTTTGTAATGTGGTTGCCGCCCATGGGTATGACCGCAATATGCTGGATTTCGCCGTCCTCTATAACGACAACGTTCGTCGTACCTGCGCCAATATCCACAACGGCCGTGCCAGCTTCTTTCTGCTTGCGGTCAAGAACTGCTTCTGCGGCGGCCAGCGAAGACACGGTACGGTGCTGTGGCCGCACCTGGGCTTTTTCAAGCACGAGTTCAAGATTACGCACATTCGGAGTCGCCGCCGTCAAAATATGGCAGTCAACCTCCAGGCGTACGCCGTGCATACCAACTGGGTCTTTCAGGTTATCTTGCCCGTCGAGCCGGTAGTTCTTTGCAAACACCTGGAGTATCTCGCGGTTTGCCGGCAGTTTTACAATTGCCGCCGCTTCTTCCACTCTGTCACGGTCTTCTGGCGTGATCTCTCGATTCGGGCCGCTAATGGCTATGGTACCCGCGAATTCATACCGCTAACATGCGCACCGTTCACATTAACCGTGGCATGTTCTATGCGCACACCAGATATACGCTCAGTCTCGGTAATTGCCTGCACAATGGCCTCAACCGTCTCGTCCACGTGCATGACGACGCCCTTGCGCATACCCTGGTTCGGACTACTGCCGTGTCCGATAACAGATATTGTGGCTGGGTCGCTCACATCACGCGTGCCAATCACACAGCGAACAGTGGACGTGCCGATATCTAGACCGACGTAGTGTTCTGGTGGATGGCCATCGCGCATATTGTCCCTAAGTATAGCGCTAGAGCTTGCCCCTATGCAACTATTGTTATGATCTTGTTGTGATGGGGGCTGCAAATTGCAAACAATGTAGGCATGTAACGATTTACCTGTGACATGTCACCTAACATTACCGATTAACCTGCAGCTATTAAATTCCAATCGTTACACGCTATTGGTGAATGTATGGTGACAGGTGACAGGCTAACGGTGACACGAGCCAAAGAAATTACCCTGTAGCTATTGAGCTTCAATCGTTACACGCTATTGATTAATCTATGGTGAAAGGTGACAGGTGACAGGTGACAGGCTAACGGTGACACGAGCCAAAGAAATTACTTGTAAATTCTTTGGCTCTCATACCGTCGCTAGACTTGCGTCAATATTTCGCAGCCATCTTGAGTCACAAGGAGGGTGTGTTCAAACTGGGCACTGCGTGAGCCGTCGACTGTCAGAAGCGTCCAGCCATCGTGAGCACCGAAGATTCTGTGGTCACCAAGGGTAGTGATAGGCTCAATCGCTATTGTCATGCCTGTTTTCAGCATCGGCCCCGTGCCGGTATGGCCGTAGTTTGGTATTTCTGGCGCTTCATGCAGTTCGTGCCCCACACCATGCCCAACAAGTTCGCGAACAATGCCAAGATTGTATGACCGCAAAACCTTCTCTATGGTGGCGGATACATCTCCCACTCGGACGCCATCTCGCACCATACCTATCGCCGCATAGAGCGCTTCTTCGGTACCTTTCAGCAGTCGAGCACTGTCAGGATCAGGCTTACCACCGATGCACACGGTAATTCCCGCATCGGTAATCATGCCCTCGTACACAATGCCAAAATCGAAATTCACAATATCCCCGTTCTTGAACGGCACATCATTCGGGATGCTGTGTTGCACTTCATTGTTGTTGGATATACATATGATATCCGGATACCCCTCAAACCCCTTAAACGCTGGCACCCCACCGAGGCGTTCTGTTTCGTCCGCTGCCAGCTCAGACACTCGCCTCGGTGTTAGTCCTACTTTCACTTCGCGGCGAATTTTCTCGAGGACGGTCGCTAGAATACGCCCGCTTTCACGCATGGCCTTGATTTCGGCATCAGTTTTTGGCTGCATTAGGGTTGAGTCCTTCTGAGAAACATTTATTAGAACTTTTCGGGAATACCGAGCGCATTGACGATGTTTAAATATACTTTGGTCGGAGTACCATCGGCATTGACGTCGTGCACCACAACGCCACCTTCACGGAACTGCTGCAAAATCGGCTGTGTCTTGCTCGCATATAGTTTGTAGCGCTCGGTAATTGCCTCGGGCGTATCATCTGGTCGACCGCGCAAACCCAAACGACGGCGGGTCTCCTTCTCACTTACATCCATATGCACAACCACAGGCTTACCGAACCGACCTTTTTGACCTGTTTCATCAACCAATCAACCTGCATAGTCGTACGAGGAAAGCCATCCAGGATGAATTCACCGCTTGCATCGATAATGTCGAAGACTTTATCAATCATGTCTATGGTTTCTTCATCAGTCATGAGCTTACCCTCGAGCATAGCCGCGCGGCGATGACCAGTCAAAAATAGGCGGAAAATCTCACCGGTCGATATGTACGCGTAGCCGTGCTCATCGGCTAGTTTGTGTCCTTGCAAACTTTTTCCCAGCACCAGCCGGTCCCATCAGTAGTATCATGATAGTTTCTCCTTAACTATTCTTGCTATTACGCTGCCATCAGCCGTATTGCCAACCTTTGATTTCACTTGGCCTATGACTTGACCCATCTGTTGTAAGCCTGTAGGTTTCACTTCATTCAATATTTCTTCTATAACAGCCATGAGCTCCGCTTCGCTCAGCTGTGCTGGCAAATACGCTTCAATGATGACTTTTTCTGCAAGCTCTTTATCCGCTTTATCCTGCGCACCGCCCTGTACATACAGGTCTGCGCTTTCCTGTCGTTTTTTGGCTTCTTTGGCAAACAAGTTCAGGATTTCTTCGTCAGGAAGACCATCTTCGCGCTTACCAGTCGCAACTTCGGCATAGAGAATAGCACTCTTCAAACCACGCAAGGTTTCAAGCCGCAGCGAATCACCAGCCAACATGGCCGCCTTCACATCATCTTGTAGGCGTTGCTTAATCATAAGACCTGCGAACTCAGATTATTTTTGGCCTAGTTTAATCTTCTTCAGCTTCAAAGCCTTCCGCTCATTGCGGATGATTGCCTTCTTACGGCGATCGCGCTTGCTCAATGGCTTCTCGAAGTACTGGCCTGATTTAACGGCAATAACCAGCCCCGATTGCTGCACACGACGATTAAACCGTCGCACCAGGTTTTCGGCACTTTCTTTCCCGTCTTTTCGTGTCACTTCTATCATAACCGTAGGAGTATAGCAGGAACAGAGATAAGAGACAAGAGATGAGAGACAAGAAAATTCACCATGTATCACCCGGCTCGTAGACCAACTATACATGACAGACCCGAGTTTCTGATCTTAACTCGTATCTCTTAACCCTTATCTCTCTTATGAGACGTGGCGTTTTTGCTGGGTGCGTTGGCTTTTGAGGACAATGCTTTGAAGTTCTTTGAAGATGATGAATTGCTTGTTCGTGTGATAAATCTTGGTATTGCCCTGTTTTTCGCTTATCAGGAAGCCCGCTTTCTCAAGGCGCTTCAGTTCGCGCTGGATATTGCCGGCGTCTTCTTTGATGAGCTTAGCCAGACCACGCACGTGGGTTTTAAAATCTGGATATTTGGCATAGATAACGATAATCTTGCGGCGAACTCGGCTAGTGATGAAAACGTCTAACATGCTTGTACCCCTACCTTTTACTATAAGCCTTTTATTGTCGTTACGACAACGTACTGCATCTCATAATAACAACGTTTGAGCTGCATTTCAACATCATTTTTGAATTAATGTGTATGAGCGGATTTTTTCAAGCTCTAGGATTTGGTGGTTTAATTCGATTATCGATGGGTGGTCATCTATAATCGATGCTATGTATTACTACGAGGTGCTAGTCGGAGACTTGCAGTACCACGGCAAAAGCGCCCTGACATATTCATCGGAATCTACACTATTGCCTGGTTCCGTTGTAAGAATTGCGCTGCGTAGTCGGAGTGTACTCGGTATTGTACTGCGTGAGGTGATGGAACCTAGTTTTTCGGCGAAAAGCATATCTGCCATCGCACCCGCACCGCCGCTCCTAGTGAACTGCTAAGCCTTATTGATTGGTTGTATGGGTACTATCCAGCTCCTTTTGGTAGTGTTGTTCGACAGTTCTTGCCACCCACAACTGCTTTTCCCAAGAAAAGCGGTGATGACCACATAAATTCCAAACTCCAAATCCAAAATACGCGAACAGCAACTGCCCCTTCCATGCCATCCACCATCCACCACCCTCAATCCCCACTACCACCGTTAACGTCCGAGCAATCAGCAGCACTTTCAGCCATCCAGCCAGTCGGTTACCACCTGCTACATGGCATCACCGGCAGTGGCAAGACACGCATATATATAGAGCTCACGCGCCGCGCCCTCGCGGCAAATAAATCGACCATCATTCTCACGCCCGAAATCGGGCTCACCGCACAGCTCACCGATAGTTTTTACGGCGGTGTTCACCGAGAAAGTCTTTTGTGTTTCACTCACGGCTAACCGCGGCAGCTCGCCGAGATATTTGGTATGAAATCATCTCTAGCAAACACCATGTTTAATCATCGGCCCACGCTCAGCCCTCTTTTTGCACCGGTCCAACAGCTTGGACTCATTGTTATAGATGAGTCGCATGACCAAGCGTACAAAAGTGATTCCTCACCCCACTACCGAACTGAACGCGTTGCCGCAAAGTTAGCTCAGCTGCATGGTGCGTGTCTTGTGAGTGGCACAGCCACACCCAGCATCGAAGAATACTACTTCTTAGGCGCAAAAAAGCGCCCAATTATTACCCTCCAGTCACTGGCGGTCACTAGTACGGCTGAGGTCAGCATCAAAACTGTCGACTTGCGCGACAATGGCAATCTGACCCGTAGCAGCATACTCACCACCCCGCTTGTTGCGGCCGTTCGGTCCGCTCTTGGTAGCCACCAGCAAAGCCTACTCTTCCTCAACCGTCGAGGTACCGCCAGCGCCATACTGTGTAGCCGCTGCGGCTGGCAAGCATTGTGCTCACATTGTGACCTTGCCATGACCTATCACGGTGATACGCACTGCGTTCGCTGTCATATATGTGGCCGCACACAACCACTGCCGAGTAGTTGTCCTGATTGCAGCGAGACAGATATCATTCTCAAAACCATTGGTACCAAAGCCGTAGTGGAAGAAATAAAACGCCTTTTCCCACACGCCCGGGTCATGCGGTTTGACACCGATGCTTCCAAAGCAGAGCAGCTAGAAAACCAGCTCGCAGCCCTCAAAAATGGCAGCGTCGACATCATCGTCGGCACGCAAATGATAACGAAGGGTCTTGATCTGCCAAACCTATCCGTGGTTGGAATTTTGAGCGCCGATAATAGCCTGCTCATCCCCGACTACACCGCCAGCGAGCGTACGTTTCAGCTCCTCACCCAGGTTATTGGTCGCGCCGGTCGCGGCCATAGAGCTGGCACCATCATCATACAAACATATAACCCAACACATCCGACCATTGTGGCTGCGACCGAACGTAACTGGATTGACTTTTACGAACGAGAGCTAGCTGAGCGCCGCGCTTTTCAGTTCCCTCCGTTCACATATCTACTCAAGCTCACCTGCCTGCGTGCCACAAGCACCTCTGCCGAGAAAACGGCAATGAAGTTAAAAGAACAGATAGAAAAAAGCCATCCCAGGTTAACCGCAGAAGGTCCGTCACCCGCGTTTCATCCCCGTGAGGGAGGCAAATACAAATGGCAGCTCATAGTGAAAAGTCCCCAGCGCCAGGTTCTCGTCGATATAGCCCAAACCCTCCCCCGGAGTGGCTGGACCCACGACCTTGACCCCGTAAACCTGCTCTAGCGACCACTGAAAAGGAGCCGCACACAAACTCTTTGGTGCTACAATGTGCTTATGGATATGTGGCGGCGAAAACTGTCTAGCCCAGACGTATTAACAAGATTGAGTTGTGCCCTACCCCTATTTTTATCTGTGTTTTTGCTAGCCGCGACTGCGGGATATGCCCTATTGCCCGAAGGTTCTTTTAGAAAAAATAATCCTCTGCAAGATATGATGGCAACAGATAACCCAGCGCTTCTTGGTTTACAAATTTTTACATACAATCTTACGTCGGTGATCGTAATTGTAGCTGCAAGTTTATTTGCCAAGAAAAAACAGTCTCATACTCATTATTATTCTGTTGGATACTTAGTGGTGTTAATCCTGATGTGTCTTGATGGTGTTGTACTTGGCACATGGTCTTTTAGCTCCGCAACTACTTTGGCACCTCATTTCACAGAAAGAATCACTGGCGTTTTTGCCATCTTCCACAGAGCTGCATTATGGGAAATTTTGGGGCAGATCTTTATAGCGTGTGCCGTTGCTCATATTGCCATTGTACAGACCAACGATAAAGAAACCAGGGTACGAAATGTCTCGAAAATTCGGCTTTCGAAGTCCGAATGTGGTGTGCTTGTGTGTGGACTTGTCCTGATGTTTTCCGGTGCCTTTATCGAAGGATATGCCATACTTTAGTGCTAAGCCAACTTTCAGGTAGATATATTTTGGCAAAAGACTGTCTAGCTCGGCACAAAGTTAAGCACAAATCCAGAAGCAACTATCTGATATACTAGGTGCCATGAGTAAATCTTTGATCACACTTCCTAATCACCATCTGCGAGAGCGCAGTAAAAAAATTGGCTATATTGGTGATGAAGTTCGTAAGCTTATCGCTGAGATGGAAAAGGCGACGCTAGACTGGGAAGATAGTCGTGAACATGAAGTAGGCGTAGCTCTAGCCGCAGTACAAATCGATCAGCTGTATCGTGTGGTCATCATACGTAATAATTTCGATGACAAGACTGACCGGACGTTTCGGGTTTTCATTAACCCAGAAATAACGAAATACGAGGGTGCGATAATCGCCGATTACGAGGGGTGTCTAAGTATAAAAAATGTATACGGTTTGGTGCCACGTCATAGCAAAGTACGTGTGAAAGCCTTAGGTATGGACGGTAAAGAAATCCGCCTCACCGCTGAGGGCTTCCTGGCTCGCGTTTTTCAACACGAGATAGACCATACCAACGGCAAAGTTTTTATCGACCATATCAAAGACGACGCTCAAGCTTTTTTTGTGCTTAGCAGCGAAAGAAAACTTGAGCCATTAGACTACGAAAAGGACATAATAAACAATGTCGACCTCTGGGGATAAACCGAGCATAGTTTTTTTCGGCACCGGCCCAGTAGCAGCCGCGTCACTTGATTTGCTGACAAATTCATTTACTATCGAAGCCGTTATTACAAAACCAAGGCCACCTCACCACAAAGGCTCCGTTCCAGTGCTTGAATTGGCCACAAAACTTGGAACTCGCACTATAACCGCAAATAATGCCAAAGAATTATCTGAATTAATCGCCCAGGAAAGCTTTGTAAGCCGTGTGGGAGTGCTGATTGACTTCGGCATAATTGTCCGGCAAGACGTCATAGATGCATTCCCGCTCGGGATTATCAATAGCCATTTCAGCCTTCTGCCAGAGTGGCGCGGAGCCGATCCAATAACTTTTTCGATTCTCAGTGGCCAGAAGCTAACCGGAGTGAGCCTTATGAAAGTTGTCGAAAAGCTTGACGAAGGCGATATCCTGGCATTTGGGCTCGTCGATTTGGATGGAACTGAAACCAATCAGTCGCTCACAAATGGTCTTATCAACTCAGTGCTGCGCTCCTGCGAAATAACCTCCCACACTATCTTGAAGGTGCCCAGGTCATTCCTCAGGAAAATCGCTGCTGTAGTACCAGAGGTTGACTACCCACATATTGCCAGCTATTCACATAAAATTAGCAAAATAGATGGCGTATTGGACCTTTCTAAACCAGCCATACAGCTAGAAAGAGAAGTACGCGCCTATCTGGCTGGCCTGGGAGCCGCACAAATGTAGCCGGCAAAGATGTGGTTATAACATCCGCACATGTGGCAGATAACAGCGTGGATAACGTAGATAATAAAACAATATTTGTTGCCGATAAGCAGCTTTGCCTCCAAACCACCGACGGCATTCTCGTCATAGACGAACTCAAACCCGCAGGCAAACCCGCCATGCCCACCTCCGCCTTCCTCGCCGGGTATGGCCGGCTACTTTAATGGTGTGAATGTGAATGATATACTAGCCGTAATTGGGGCATTAGCTCAGTTGGCTAGAGCGCGGCATTCGCATTGCCGAGGTCGGCGGTTCGACTCCGCCATGCTCCACCATTGAGTATATTAGCCTGAGTTTGACATAACTGTCGACCTCAGAAGTGGAGGGCTCGCCTCCCCACTTTTGGCTGGAGTAAATCCAGCCAAAAAGTTCCCATCCCTAAAGGCGCTGCTCTCGCATCGCTGCTGACGGCGAGTAGAGTCTTTGAGGTATGCTTATGTCGAATTGAGGTTATATTAGCACCATAGAGGACTTGGGCCATCGGCATAACAGCAGCCGTGAGGCTGCCTTTTAATATTGTCGCACAGGCGACACAAGTTGTCTGATGCCAGTCAAGCCCTTGTGGCTAGGCTAAGTAGCGATGTGTTATTCAAACACATTGGGTTCGGAGGTTATAATTAACTGAGGCAGTTATAACCGCCGGTGGGAGTGAAGATTGGTGAGATTACAAGGCGTAGTGAATACACTGATGAGAGTATAAGTCTGGATCCCGCCGGCGCGGGAATGACAAAATGAAGATAACCTGAGCTTAGGCTCGGGGTATGACACGCGTTAGCTAATCAATTAGCCGATGGATTTGTAGGTTGGGTCGGTGTCAAGCGGGGCGCGTGAACGTAAGAGGCGTCTGCCATTAACGTCGACGACCATGGCAACATCTTTGTAACCATTGTCGAGATACAGCTGGATGGTTTTTGCTCATCCGGAGTCGGTTCAACAGGATTGTATTGTGCTGGCTGTGGAGTCTGGGCGACTTGGGGCTGCTGGTATGGTTGGGCGGTAACTCACAGCATCCTGAGGTTGCGAGACTGCTGGCTGCTGTTGCGTCGCAATGATCTGGGGTGCCATGCCCTTGATCTCAACCTTCAATGCCTCAAATACGTCATTCACAACCTGTTTGTAGTTCGGAGGTTGCTCTCGAGCCACTGAAGTGCCTGGGCCTGGTTTTGGTCGCCGCCCGCATCGATGAAGCGCTCGAACTCCTCAGCTGCTTATCGGTCATCTGGTTGGCTAACTGGGTACCGACACGAAGTTCAAGTGTCTCGTATATGCTGTAGCATCGCTTTTTTCTGGTCCTCAGGTAAACTACCAAGACCAAGTTCTGCGAGAAGATTGTTATCTAGTTTCAACATAACCGTATTATAGCGTCCTTTCCTTTGTCTCGACAACGTAAAATTCGAGTTTATCCCCAATCTGAAGATCAATTCGTGCACTCGTTTCGAGCTCAAGCCCTCCAAGTTCGCCCTCGACAAGATCATTCGCTGCATTAGGACCGCGCTTGAGACCCTTTAGTTTCGCAGTTCCAATTTGTTCTTTGCCCCTCAGTACGCGCACCATTGCTGGTGTAGTCAATTTGCCGCTCAAGACTTCCCCACCGCATATAACCTCTGTTTTCGTCGTCTTGAACACTCCCTTCACCTCAAGTGTGCCGACCTCTTTTTCGGTAACTTCAGGCGCCAGAAGTTTGCTCAGTTCATTTTTAGCATCATCTATAAGCTGGTATATAACACTGTATAGGCGTATCGATACCTTGTCTCGATTGGCGAGTCGCTTTATGTTATTAGCCACGCTGGTATTAAACCCGTAAATGATAGACCCAGTACTTTTGGCAAGATGAATATCGTTATCGTTGATGACACCCACGCTCGAACCAGCGACACGGACTGCCACTTCGTCGGTTTCGATACTTTTTAAGCTGTCCGCTACAGAGGTGAGTGAGCCTTGTACGTCTGCTTTGATGATAATAGGCAGTTCCTGAAGTTTGTCGGTCCGACTAATGATACGGAGCAGCTCGCTACTACTCATATCGCTACGACTACTGCCATGCGCTCGCTCAGATGCTACGACCGCCGCACGTTCACGAGCATCACGCTCATTCTTCACCGTCTCAAACTGATCACCGAATTCCGGGAGCGTTTTGAAGCCACTTATGATAACAGGGGTAGATGGGCCAGCGCTTTTGATTGGTTTGCCGGTCGTGGCATCAAGATTACGAACTTTGGCATACGTGCCACCAGCCAGTATGAAATCGCCAGCTTTAAGCGTCCCCTCTTCTATAAGCGCATGAGCAATCGGCCCCCGCCCATGTTCAACATGAGCTTCGATGATAAGCCCTCGAGCCGGGATTGTCGCATCGGCTTTGAGCTCGTCTATGTCAGCGACAAGCAACACCGTATCGAGCAGGTTTGTCAAGCCATCGCCAGTCTTAGCACTAACCTCGACCATCGGTACGTCACCACCCCACGCCTTGTCATCCGCGACAACTCCCTGCTCAGCGAGCTGCCCCATGACGAGCCCGGGGTTTGCCCCCTCTTTGTCCATCTTATTGATAGCGACGACTATCTTTGTTCCGGCATTTTTCGCATAGCGAATTGCTTCGATGGTCTGTGGTTTCACCCCATCATCAGCCGCTACAACGATGATGACGATGTCGGTCAAGTCGGCGCCGTGCTGACGAATTGCCGCAAATGCTTCATGACCAGGCGTATCGAGAAATGTAATAAGGCGATCTTTGTGCTCAACCTGGTAGGCCGAAATGTGTTGAGTAATTCCGCCCGCTTCACCTTTGGCGACCTGTGCGCTACGGATAGCATCGAGGAGGCTGGTTTTACCGTGGTCAACATGCCCCATCACGGCTACAACTGGTGGTCGGTCAGTAGCGCTTGCGGTCTGCGCGGCCTTTTGGCGCTTTACTGGTTCTACCTCGACAACTTTACGCTGCAATTCGACATCGAGCCCGAGCTCACCAACGATAATCTGGGCTGTGTCAAAATCAAGTCGCTCATTGATTGTGGCAACTATACCGTTCTTGAAAAGCTCACCAATTAGCCTTGTAGCGGGTAGCTGGAGCACTTCGGCAAGTTCACCGACGGTAATACTATCTGGCACTTCGATTGAGGCTGCCATAGTAACCTACTCCTTTCTACCCGCTGCACGGGCCACTATACGAACTATTTAACACTCTTGAGGCTAAGGGAGATTTTACGCGCCTCGGTGTCGATATCGAGCACCTTAAACGTCTTCTTCTCATTCAGCTGGAAAATCTTCTCTGGGTCAACACTGTCATCATCACCCATTTCGCTCACATGCACCAAGGCCTCGACACTAGAACTCAGCTGGACAAATGCACCAAACGGCGTAATTCGAGTAATTTTACCCTCGACTTTTTCACCCTTCTTGAACGCCTTGACCTCTTTCAGCCAGGGGTCTTCGCTCATTTGTTTCAGGCTAAGGGAAAGACGGTCTTTGTCTATAGCGATAATCTTCGCCTTCACGGTTTCGCCAACCTTGACATAATCACGTGGGTTTTCCACGCGCTCCCAGCTGATTTCACTGATGTGGATAAGCCCCTCTATACCGTCGACATTCATGAACGCACCGAAGTCTATCACGCCAGTTACAATGCCTTCGACTTCAACACCTACCTTCAGTTCGGCGAACCGAGCCTGCATGTCGTCCTTAACCGCTTCCTTCTCCGAGAAAATGAGCTTGTTGTCTTTGCGACTCACGTCTAGGATACGAACGCGCAGTGGCTTATTGGCAAGCGCATTGAGTTTTTGCAATATTTCATCTTTGTCGGCGCCACTCACCCGTGGGTAGTGTCCTGCCGCCAGTTGTGACACTGGTAAGAAGCCTCGGATACCTTCTAGCTCTACAAGTAAACCGCCACGGTTGGCATCGTATGCCTGTACCTCGATAATTTCACCGGCTTCAAACACGCGCTGGAGTTCATCCCAGCCACGATCTTTAGCAGCGCGGCGCATACTCAGCAGCGCATAGCCCTCGTCCATTTCCGGGTCAATGACGCTCACCGTGACCTGAGCACCCTCTTCGAGAGACTGACCATGGCTAACTTCGCGGCGCATGACGATACCGACTCCGCGCGGGCCTAGGTCTATCCAAACCTGGTGTTTCCGAACCGAGCTGATGGTTCCTTCGACGACATCGCCTGTCTCGAGCTGCTTGAGCTCAGACCCCGCTAGTAGGTCGTCCATTGTTACGTTAGTAGTTGATTTTGGCATATCTTACATGCCTCCTTTGTAGTGTATTTCTTCAGGTTCCAGCAACAGCAAGCAAGACTCACGGCCACCTCAACCTGTAAGATTACCTGTATTATATCTGTTTTTAGCCTGGCGGTAAAGGGGTTGACGTATGATGAGGTTCGAACACCTCATCCGCATGGCGATTAAAGGACCACTCCTTGCACACAGCAGTCAAGGCAGTGCTTCCTAGTATAGCGGGCATAGCGACTATCTTTACTGCCCAAGGTAATTCAGCCCAGCGTTGTCGCACAACCCTAACATCATGCAATACACGGTTAAAATTCATGTCGGTACAGTATAAATCATGTTACACTGGAGGAAAAGAAGCGGAGGAATGCTGTGTATATCTGCATCGATATTGGAGGAACAAAAACACTTGTAGCTGCCGTGACAAACGAAGGGGTAATCAGTGAGTCTGTAAAGTTCCCCACGCCGAAAGACTACGATGATTTCTTGCGAGAACTTGGTATAGCCGTCGACGGTTTTAAAACCAAAGACTTCCGTGCGGGTACCGTAGGTATGCCGGTGACAATATTTGATAGAAGAAGAGGCATAGGCGTTAGCTTTAGTAATCTTCCTTGGCGCAAGGTACCCATCCAACGCGATTTAGAGAAGTTGTTTGCTTGCCCCATGTTGGTGGAGAACGATGCCAAATTGGCCGCTTTATCCGAATCAATGTTAATCAAAGACTATCACAAGGTTCTATACATAACGATTAGTACCGGGATTGGCGAAGCTCTTGTGGTCAATAATGAAATCATTACTGCCATAGGAGACGGTGGTGGTCGTACTATGCTTTTTGAATACAAAGGCAAAATGACACCATGGGAGGATTTTGCAGGCGGCAGGGCGATCGCAAATACATACGGTAAGCCTGCATCAGAGATACACGACCCAGCGATATGGAAAAAAATCTCTCGCAATCTCACGCCAGGTTTCCTACAATTAATCGCCGTTCTTCAACCCGAGGTGATAGTTGTTGGCGGTGGCGCAGGACACTATTTGGCGCGTTCAAAGACGCACTTTTTGCAGATTTGAGACAGTACGAAACCCCGATGCTTCAGATTCCACCTATACTGCCGGCGAAACGCCCGATGAAGCCGTTATTTATGGATGTTACGATTATGCCTGCCAAAAGTACGCCTAGACCTCCTCAGCTTCTGCTGAAACTGCGCGCAGACTACCCAGAGTTATCTTTCGTTGAGTCGGGTCAATTTGCGTGGCACGCAGGGAAAAAGCATGTTTCATACCAGAAGGAACGAATTGAGGAAGAGCGCGGTGTCTGGGCGATTCTACATGAACTCGGTCATGCGCTCCTGGCGCACACCGATTACGAAAGCGACATTGAACTACTACAGATAGAGGTCGCCGCTTGGGAAAAAGCCCATGAGTTGGCTAAGAAATATCGTGTTCGGCTAGATCAAGATTACGTAGAAGATTGTCTCGATAGCTACCGCGACTGGCTGCATGTCCGCGCCACTTGCCCCACCTGCTACGGACGCAGCCTACAGACCGACCGCCATACCTACAGTTGCCATAACTGTGGCGCTATCTGGCATGTTACCCGTTCTCGTCTTTGCCGCCCGTACAGACGTAAGAGGTGATGTGGTCGGTGTTGATTTATGGAGATATCATCAAATAGCTAAACACTGATGACAAAACAGCAAGCACCAATGATCAAGCAATTCACGGATGATGATAGGACTGAACTTGGAAATTCAAATAGCAAAGAACAATGAGTCCCATTTTCAAGATTTAAAACATAAGCAACTGGGGTTTTCACGAATCTAGGTAGCCCGTTTGGTATTTAGAACTTTCGTCTTTATTTGGAATTTCTTATTTGAAGCTTGAAGCATCACATAGTCATTTAGACCAGTAGTCATTGCTCGGTCATAGGTGCTTGGGATTTGGTCATTCTCAGCAAGGCTGTATTGTAAGCCCCAAGTTCCAAATCACAAATTCCAAATAACTGCATTTAGTAGCACACTCTTGCAATTTTTTCCTTTGGAAATTGAGATCTTGAACTAGTTTGTTATTTGCTAATTGTTTTTTGGGTTTAACGGATACATTTTGAGATGAAAAGCAAAAAAGTCTTGAGCTAAACTCAAGGCTCAATTGCAAAAACGCAATGCTTTAGGCGCTTTTTTTAGTACGGCGGCTAATGCGTCCACCGATAGCACCGTAAACACGAGCGCGCTCACGACCTGCATCACCAGCAGCAAAGCCACCAGTTTTGCCATTTTTACCGCCTTTTGCGCCGATTTTGGCGTAAAAGTCGCTACCGTACTTTTTCTTATTGGTTGCTGCTGCGGCCATGCCGCCTGCTTTTGTTCCAGCCATGATAACACCTCCCAGTGTCTCCGCGTCAAGGACGGACCCTGACGCACTCATATATGATATATTTGCTTCAAAAGAAAAGGGCTTCACCTGCTTTCACAAACAGATGAAACCCTCTTATCCTTTCGAATTATGCTTATACTATCACACCAATTTGCTTATGTCAACACTTTCTGGTTATACATGTCTATGAAAAAGGATCATGATCATGAATAACCCACCAATTCTTGGGAGGTAGTGACCGTCTTGCGAGTATCCAGTAGTCTAAATATACACAGAGGAACAGAGTTGTGGCAGTCAGACCGAGCACGGTTGCCACATATACATCGGTTTGCCCTTTCGCGGAATCAGCGAGCTGTTGTTGTTCAGGAAAATGCACTCGAAGCAAAACGCTACCATCAGCGTTAAGCTGCATGAGCGTCATGACAACGTCAGGATTGGCATCATACGCCACCTGTACCTTAACGGTCTCATCCAAGTGAATAACCACCTGCTGACCACCCGGCCAAAAACGTACCGTTACAGCATCGATGTCAGTAGAGACAATCTCTATGATACGATCGTGTACCATATTTGACTCACCTGTCAGTCGAAACCCATAACGCATGCCGGTTGAGGCGAGCAATACATGGCCTCCAGGCGGCTGTGAACGGTGGTCAGATGCAAGAAATATACTCTGCTGGCGTAAAAAATCTTTGCCGCCTCTCCTCTGTTGGCAACGCAAATGGCATGAAGTTAATGTATTGCTTGCAGTTGGTTGCGCCACAAGAGGCACGATAAGGTGCCCACACCCTGGCGACAATACGTAGCTCGACGTACCATCATCATGGACAACTGTGGTGAGCACAACAGCTTATCTGCCGGATTACCTGTCTAACAGATACGCCCAACGCATTGACGGTTACCGGGATACTCATTGCTGCAGTTTCTGGTGTAATGAAAAATACTGTTAGAATCTTCCTCATTGTGCCATAAGAGTTATGGTTAGACCAAGACTATACGATGATGGCATCTGCTCGGCAGGGATGGTTTGACGCAAAGGAATGCCCGTCACGTCCCAATAGCACTCAGTATTCGACCCGACCGCAGCCGTAAGGAGACTGATTGAATCTACTACCCCTTGGGTATAATCCTGATTTGATCCTAGGCTGAGGTTTGACGATGAACATCCAGTCTGTGGCGCAAGGCTGCTTGCGGATGGTTCAACACGTAGTTTTCCAGCAAACGCATCTGCATCGATTCCATCAGCACAACCCGGCTGTGTACCTGTCGTATCATTGAAGTCGTAGTGTGCCGTAGCGCCGGTGTTATCCCAAAGACCAGTCGGTCCTGCCGTAGGCGCAACTGAAAGCACCCAGCTCGCATTTGCTGTCATATTGCTTACCCGTATTTTTTGCGCTGCAATTCCCAGGTTCGCGGTGCTCTCCGTACAGCTGAAAACAAGCCCCAGACTTGCAAAGCTCACCGATGGCGACACAACGCTCGTGCCGCCAGCATTGACGATATCAACCGTAAGAGCCCCGTTAGGAGGTACCCGCCACGCCGCATGGCGATAGACGCCGCCGTTCGTATTTGTGGAAGTACTCGTCCCTACCACAAAGCCACTGGCATTGATTCCGTTATCATATTTGCAGCATTGGCAGTATTTGTCAGGTACTGCGCGTTTCCTCCGGTCAGAGTTGACGGTAATTGGGCTCCGACAACTGTGGTCGACCGCTTTACCCAAATAAGATCAGACCAGAACGGTGCACTCACCTGTCGTCCCGCAACACCGGTTCCCGTGTATGTGCCCACGCTAAAATTCGTGCCCGTTTTGAACGCAAACCAGCGGTAGAGCGATGCGCCCGTGTTCGATGCAGCATTTGTACCCACCGTAAAACCGTTCACGTTCAGTGACTGTACAACCCCAGCAGTTTCGGCTGTAGCGCCAAAAAAGCTGCTGAGATCGCCTGCGTAGGCACTAGTACGGAAAGCACCGGCAGTTGTGTTGTTCCGCTTGACCGCAACGAGATCGGGCTGGAATGGGGTATCAGTTATAGGTCGCGCTGTCAGGCCGTTTCCATAATACACCCCTGTCGCAAAATCAGCCGACCCACTGTTTGTATCCGATGTATAGGCGTTTCCAAACGCCTGCCAATGATAACTGTTGCCATTTGTATTCACAATAGTACTCGTCCCCAAACTAAACCCGCCAGCATCCAGTGAGGTAATCCCTCCAGTAAAATCTGCAGTGGCAGATGCAAAGTAGGCTGTGGCATTACCTACCATTTGCCGAATACGAAACACGGCAAAGTTCGCCGCGTTATCTTTTATCATCACCAGGTCTGGCGCAAAACCAATACCAGTAATGGAACGAACTGCCCCGTTACCAGTGTACGTGCCCTGAGCCATTGAAAACGAGCCGCTCGAGCTTCCGAAGGAAGGGGCGCCTCAAACGCGAACCAATACTCCGTAGTGCCTGTCTGATTCGTGTTTACTCCTGTGCCAACCCGAAACCCATCTGAGAGCATACCCTGAATCATACCAGTGGCATCTGCCACAAGATCACTAGCGTAACTAGCTAAGTCTCCGAAGTGCCTATCACCTGACATAATGGAACGGCGATTTTGGCTGTCGCACTTGTGCTATTTTTAACGAATACCAAGTCCGGTTGGAAGCCAAGACCAGTGATGCTTCGAGACGTCGCATTACCCGTATACGTCCCTTGTGCAAAACTACCCGCACCTGAGCGAAAAGCAACATAATAGTACGTTGCTGTGTTTGTATTATCTGTATTGCCAACTGTGAATCCGGTTGCCGACAATGAGGCTATATAATTCCCGGCCGTATCTGCAGCAGTAGAAGTGAAGAATTCTGTCCTGTTTGCCGCCATGGAAGTTGTGCGAAAATGCGCTGCGACTGCCGTCGATCGCTTGACCATTACCATATTCGGTTGAAATCCCGTCGTGATGGCCCTACCGGCAACTCCGGTTCCAGTATACGTTCCCTCGCAGAAGTATCCCGTTGCGGTACAGTCTGAACCATTAAACGCCGTCCAGCGGTACAACACATTCACTGCATTCACATTGGCAAGTGTGCCCACTGTAAAGCCATCGGCGCTAAAAGATATGTTCGTTACCGCATTATCAGCAGTTGCACTGAAGAACGCCGTTGTACTGGCCGCCATGGAGCTTGTTTTAAAGACAGCGACGCCAGCCGTCGTCGAAGCCTTGATCATAACAAAACTGGGCTGAAAACCGAGCCCGCTTATTGTCTTCGTAGTTCCCGTGCCCAGATAGTAACCAGTACGCATTGTGAAGTTAGCCGCATGGGCTTTCGGCGATACAACTATGGGCGCAATGAATGATAGGCCTAAAAAGTAGCACGGCACCAAATACCTGGACTTTTTCTAACAGTCTAGACAAATTGGAATTCCGCTTGTGTGTTTTTATACATCCCAGATTATCCTATAAGCGTAAGCACTACTTATAGTATAGCAGCCCTATTAGAATTTGCGGCAATCACTTCTTGCGTGTTGAGCGCTTAGCCGGAGCTTTGCGTGATGCTTTCGTTTTACCACCTTTGGGCGCGTACTATTTTTGGGTTTTGGAGATGTCGGTTCATCTGCTTCAAGATTCCATGAGCTACTCAGTGCTGGCATGGTCGCACTATCCTTGAGCACACCTAGCGTGCGCAGTTCTTCGTCGCTCGCTCCATCACGCCAATCAGGAAAATCAGGTTCTTCCGGCTCAGGAAATGCTGGATTTGGTATGTGCGGCGGTACAGGATAGCGCTGTGGCACTGGAGCGAGGGGTTGGGTTTGAGCTATCGGAGCTTGCCAGGTATTTTCAGGTGCTACTGGCGCTACCGCAGGAGGTTGAGGTACACCAGGTAGTGGAGCCGGCTGTTCGGTGGGCGTCTTTGGCGAAGCGTCGTCTACCACCCAGGAGCCCTTACGTTCGGCGCGCCTATGCCGCAGCCGCTTTTTTGGCTGAGGCAACAGAAGCGTCTGACCGTACTCTATGAGGTACGGTGCTTTTATAATATTCACTTTGGCAAGCTGCTTCCAATCAATCCCATGTACTTCCGCAATAGACATCACGGTATCTCCCGGTGCGACGGTATACTTCTGAAGCCGTTTATGGGCAAGACGACGTAACCTACGTCGACGAAGGAACGTGATGAGAATAAAGACGAGCGCGAGTGGCACGGCAATTTCCACCACAAGCGCTTGCCAGGTTGGCACCATAATGAAATAGCCGGTACTTGCCCTGACTTTTCGTTCCTGGCCAGTCGTGTCACCAATATAAGTGTTTGTATCGGAATCGTAGGCAATAGAGACCTGCGCTTTGTATACACCACCCCAGAATGGACGCTTAAATTCGAACGCCCAACCAGTTGTTGCACCCGGCATAACAGGGTAGGTCGCCTTTTGTACGGGCGTTTGCTGCCCAAAAATACTCTTCAGCTGGGCGCGGCTTGTTGCGTCCAGGGAAACATTGCCCGTGTTTTTACTGACAGGAGAAACGGTGTAATTGCCCTTATCGTTACGCCCAATAGCAATATTTTTGATATTAAGCTGTTTGACGATTTTACCAGGTACGGTGATAGCGACACGTATAGCGTTGCGAAAACCGAGCGCAATTCCACCCTCGCTTTTCGAGCCAATGTTCTTGGTATCTTGTGCTGTTATACAGGCACCGTGTTCGCCAGGACCTGCCTCTTTTGGTACGGTGATTGTAAACGGCACGGTCTCGTTGGCACCGGGCTGAACGACAACTTCTTTTACGGATAGTCGTATCCACAGCCCTACCTCTGTTTTCTTTTCACTATTTTGCTTGCAAGAAAACGACCCGTCAACAGCAGCAATTGAATCCACCGCATCGAGCTTAACCGTCCTGGCTTCTTTTGAGTAATTAAACACACGAACGCCATCCTCCACCGTCTCACCACCCTTCAGGGTGTGAATAAAAATGCTTCGAGAACGAAGATTACCAACCAGAGGGTTGGCGGGAGCTATCCCCATAGAGCCAGCTTGAGCAAAGACTGAAGCATGGGTAAAGAGCAGGATGCTTACTACGAGCAGCGGTCCCAACGTTTGCAGGCGTTTTCTCATCTTGCTCTTTACTGTACATGCTTTGAGCCATTTTTCTAGAACTGTTTATGGTTTTCTACTGAGAGATAGCAGATACTACCATGTTGATGGCATAGTTGCCGTCAGCTTGCTCGGCAGGATCTTCTGGCTAAGGTATAACCCGTCAATTCAGCTTCCCAGGCAGTTGTGCTGGTGTTGTTCAAGAGCGTCACAGGAGAAGTGCTCGTGAAAGCGCCACCAGGCATTGTGTAGGTAGGAACGTTGGCGCCAGCAGTCTGAGTAAACGTACCGCCGCTTATAGTCATTTGACCGTTCGTACAGCCAGCTCCAGCTGAGTCTTTGTAGCTGTAGTTCTTAGCACCGTCTGTCCAGTTGTCTGTAGCAGGTGTTTGAGCATTGATGTCAAGCTTTACCCCACCAAGAATTGGGTTACCGATTTTGACTTTTTGGCTTGCAGTACCAAACGTTGCCGTTTGAGTCTGGCAAGAGAAACTAAATGTTGTCGTTGGGAAAGACACAGCTGGGCTCGCAACAGACACGCCGGAACCATTGACGATATCATACGTCAGGGTACCTGGGTTTTATGACTTGTGAAAGACTCGTGTTTGTGGCAGCAAAACGGATGCTGGAAGCATCACGCCTGCGACTGCAAACAGAGCTACAAGTGCACTAAGCTTTTTACGCATATGCGTAACTCCTTTTATTTTATTTGTTGTGTTTTTGTTTGTAGTGCTTTGTGGGACCAAAGCGATACTATCCAATCATACTAACTTCTTTCGACCGAAGTCAACGGTCACAAGGCTCGCTTTGGCGTTTTATCCACTACGATTTGTATCTGTTATATTGTTAATGTTGTAAGATTTCACACGTTATTTAAATCGCTCAATTAATTATTACAACATTCGAATAAAAGCTTCTACGGTTTAGTGATAACCTCTCGCCAGTTCAGTATGTCGTAACCCCCAGTTATCGGGTAGCTCGGAGGTGGTGCGTAGTATAGGTTGTAATCATAATCGGTTGTTGTTTGCTTGACTCCAGATATGTATCGATTCGACGAAGCATTATAGGCTGCATCACCACAAGCACTTGAACGGGTATAATTCCATGTCCAATACTGTCTGGTCGCAACTGAGCCATAGTATACAAACTTCTGATCCGGATTGACCCAACCGCGTGTACAGCGGCTTGTATTTACCTTATACGTACCCGGGTATGTCACCGATCCACTCTGCGCAAGTGCCGCGGCGTTGATTTCAAATGTAAATGCTCCTGTGCGAGGTATGGCGTATGGAGCAATTAGTACATCATTTTCTGCAACAAGGCCAATGGCATCTGATCCGTTCTTGCTCCCATAACGAACTTCGCCGGCGATATTAATATCGGCTGCATTGGTGTCATTACCAAGTCGTCCAGCCGCTATCGTAACACGTCCGGTAAAGTTTGATGCCGTTCGAACCCATACGTTATCCTCAACAAATATTACTCCTGAGCTCGGTACGGTAATGCCAGTTTGTACTACCGTTCGTGTTAGTGCAGTTGTGTGATTAGTCTGCGTGTCATCTTCGTTACTCACGCGGGTACAAATCGTACGTATTATTGGCGTTCAGCTCTATGTAATAGCCCCGACGAGTACTAAACGAGCTAGTGCTGTAGCGAGGTATATAGGCCGCCGAACGAACAGTAGGTGTAAGGTTACATGGGTTGGGTTGGGTTGCAAAAGCAGCAGTCGAGGCATCGTTAGCAAAGGCGACTTTCTTCATGACACAAAAAGCGCACCAGTTACTTGGTTGAAATCAACGGTAGGTCGAGGATAGAGCCAATTCGACTTATCGCGGGTTGTACAATTAGGATTAATCACGCCAGTACTACACCATACGCCGTTTTTGTTGAACCATCTCCACCATAGTTCGATCTCGGGACGTAGGTCGCATTGGCGCTCCCAACCGTATCTGTATTCGGCCCATCCATATGTACTCCTTGATTGGAAAAAACAGGACCGTTCGCTGTTTCTGAGTCACCAAACCAAAACTCGACATCAGAAAAGCAAACCGTAGCTCGCAAAGGATGCCGCGCCTATACGAGCCTCGAGCGTTCTCGTTACACCATCATTCGTTTTAGCAGTTGATCGGATAGTCGCAACGGTTGAGCCACTGCTGCTCGGCTTAATCCACAGGGTAAACGTCCCTTTCTTCTGAGAATTTGCATCAATGTAATCGTGTACGTATGGTCCATAACCCTTATTAACGTCTGGAGTTGAGGGAGTTGCATTCCCGTCTTTATAATCAGTTGGGTTATGCGCCATATGCCATAAGTAGTAGTTAATCCCAGCTTCGGCAATGTGCAGCGATTGTTGGCGACCAATAATAATTCCACTCGATGTAAGATTATTCATTACTACCATCATGGCCGTTGTCGTAATAATGGCCATCGCTATAATAAATGACAACACTGTTGGCAAAGTAAAGCCAGCTTCGTTATTGAGAGAGGTTTGCTTGCAGCTTCTCTGGCTATTCATGTGTACTTTCATAGGTTATTCTTCTTATTTCGTAATACTACCTGAACGTTGATGTCTTGTGAGCGTGCATTTTCAAGTTGAGTTGATAGATTAATTTGGATACTCTTCACGACACTGAGATCGGTAACAGGGGTTGTTAAGGATGCGCCGTTTGCATTCATGTAGCTATACAGTTTGCCGCCACTGGGTTGGTAAAAGTTATCGATTACCACAAAACTCTTCTTTTTATCATTTTGCAACGTGCCCACCGGTGGGTTAGCGCTCATGGGAGTGAGATCCGCGTATAGTTTTGTTGTGGCACCACTCACGACATAGTAACGAACTTGTGAAACATAGGCGTCCGAAGGATAAAAATATGAGTAAACTGTAAGATCATTATCCGATGCACTAGAGATACTCGTTGTCCCGCGCAGAACATTTGCAATTCTCTCAGCCTGATTGCTGAGCTGACCAAAACTTGATGCCTGTCTTTGTAAATCTAAATAGCTAACGAGGGTGCTCTTGAATACAACAAAAAAGATAGTTGAAAGTATACCAATCATCATCATAACGATTAGTAATTCAAGAATGGTAAAACCATTTTGATTCTGTTCTTTATGGGCTGGCACGAAAACCTCCAAGGGGTGTTGTTGGCAAAATTAGTGTTCCACTTGCATTCTGAATGGTAACCTGTAAATCACCTGTCGTTATACCGTTTAGGTTATAATTACAGGTTAGCTGCGTGGCGCTCGCGACGCAACTATTACCGCTATAAGTCGTGCCATTTTGGGTGAGACTAGCGGTTGCATTTGACAAGTTGGCGCCGGTATAAACTATGTCTACATTTTGAAGATTGTCACTAAGACTGGCCGTATCTGGACTCATACTAAACACTCTCGGGAAAGAGCTATTGTTCGTAAGGATAAGACGCACCTTCTGTATGTACTCCGACCCGTTATGCGTGAAAGTTACCGGATTTACCTGGCTGCCTACCGGTACGGTAATGGGCGCGAGACTATTTGTTCCACCGTACGGCACTGCTGACGCAAGATAGTATGTGGTTCCACCCACAGCGCAACCACCAGATCCACTCGCCCCACAGAAGATGTAGCTATTAATCGGCGGGAGATTGCTTACGGTTGCTATCCCATTCACATCGGTCGTCACGCGCACATCTGTTGGTGACAGATTATCATAATAATATGAGTTATCAGTTATTTCGGTATATTTTTTATACCCTCCTTTCACCTGAACCCTTACATTCCCAAGTATTGCACCAGAGGTATTGACTGTCTCTATAATAAGACTGTTTGTGTCCATCGGTGCGATAACAAATGCAAGATATGATGACTGCTGCGCGAGGATTTTTTGATTTGAATATGTTGGCTGCAATGACCCCGATGGGCGGATGGATTGAACTGATGAATAGCCGTTTTTTTCCACACTAATGGCATAGTCCAACCCGGTATCAGGTGGTAGGCCATAAAATATTGCCATACCATTTGCATCTGTAGTATCCGAGACATTCACCGCAGGGGTTGTTGTAGTATTTATAACTCGGATTATCGCATCGGGGACTGCGTTGCCCGACGAATCTGTTGCCGTAACAAATAATGCACCCGTCGTACTCGCTGTTTCAGCAACGCGAGCGGCAATATGCGTATCCATGGCTGCAAGACGAGTATTACTTGAATTCTTCACCACAACATGGGCAATCTTATAGTCTGCGGGATTAGTATCGTTCAGTTGGTTGTTGCTACTATTGCCAGGAGATGAATAATTCCGACAATATTTTATTTTTAAATCGAGGTTTGGATATGGGCCGCATCCGTCATACGCATCATCGACATAGCTAATACTCGTTGTTATTACGTAGGTAGTACCGTTAATCTTTTTGGTGATTGTAGCTGGTATATATGAGCTCGAAATAATGCTGCCGCCACTTACCGCAAGGCTGTCGAAGGGTAAAGACCGTAAATATTCCTTCTGATTGCTTGCCAGCGCACCACCAACTGAGCGTTGTTTTGCGAGCGTACTGGTGCTTACAAGAGCTGTAAACAGGCTGAATAAGCCTATACTCATAACTCAATGACTGTCATGGATATAAGCAGTTCAAGTAGCGTAAAGCCACCTTCGTGAGTAATGCTCCTCTTACGCATGCTTATATAAGCATAACAGGCTTCATGCGTGCTGAAAACTTTTTAATTGCAATGAAACGAATAGTTAACTCGTCTTACGCGGGAATCGCAATTTCATCAGCCTTGTTTAGATGTGATTGTAGAAGATCTTTTATCTGGATGAAGTGGAGACAAAAGCTCCACCGAGCACAGAAAATGGGTTTACGGGCACGCCTTACGATACCGGAGCAAGCTCCCGCATAAGGCAGGCTATAAATTTTCCCATATAGAAAAAAGCCCTCCATGTGTGGAGGGCTTGATCATCAAACAGCACCCGCAAGCACTTTTGCATGAGCAAAAGTGCTGCTGTAGCTATTTTGATTATTCATTTTCCTAAAGAAAATAGCACGGTGCCTCGTCGGTTTCAGGTGAGAGCTAGATATATAGAAAAAGCCCTCCATGTGTGGAGGGCTTTATCGTAAAAACGGCACCGTGCTATTTTCCCAGGGCTAGAAGACCCAAGTATTGTAACCGCTGAGAGGCTTGACTGCTGTGTTCGGTATGGGAACAGGTATTTCCCTCTCGCTATGGGCACCGAGGCGGCTTCGCCTAATGAGACACCTGTTGCACAGGTTTCTCATCGCGCGGGGTCGAAAAACGTAGTTTTCGACTCCGGCTGCTCTTCCCAATCAGTGGTAGATTGAGACGGAGCCAGTCGATGTCCATTACAAAAGTAGACGGATGTTAGAAAAGAGCTAGCAATGTAAACAAACGTTGCTACCAGTATGGTAAAACCACACCAATAACCAGTCAATGCACTTTTTGCCTATGAAACATGCACGTAAAATGCACGTTTCATAGGTCGTAAAAAGTCAATGTCCCTATTAGTACGCTTCGGCTAAACACATTGCTGTGCGTACACCTTGCGCCTATCAACCAGATAGTCTTTCTGGGGGATCATAGGGAAATCTAATCTTGAGGCTAGTTTCGCGCTTAATATGCTTTCAGCGCTTATCTATTCCGCACGATAGCTACTCAGCAATGCCCTTGGTAGAACAACTGATACACCAGCGGTGCGTCCGCCCCGGTCCTCTCGTACTAGGGGTAGATCCTCTCAAATTTCCTTGCGTCCACAGCGGATATAAACCGAACTGTCTCACGACGTTCTGAACCCAGCTCACGTACCTCTTTAACCGGCGAACAGCCGGACCCTTGGGACCTGCTCCAGCCCCAGGATGAGATGAGCCGACATCGAGGTGCCAAACAGCATCGTCTATGTGAACTATTGGATGCTATAAGCCTGTTATCCCCGGCGTAACTTTTATCCGAAAGCGCTGCCGATACCACACTCTTGTACAAATGTACTGACAGCGGAAAACTTACTCCGACTTTCGTCCCTGCTCGGCTTGTAGGCCTCACAGTCAAGCTAGCTTATGCGTATACACTATCACTACGATTTCCATCCGTAGTTAGCTAACCTTTGAACGCCTCCGATACTCTTTAGGAGGCAACCGCCCCAGTTAAACTACCCACCAGACACGGTCCGGGACCCTGAATTTGAGGATCAAATTCAGAGGTCATTACCATTACCATTGGACATTTTGCATTAATTGATCAGGTAGCATGTCTCATTTGGCACTCTAAAATGCATAATTGAAACATGTACAATGAAGAATTAATGGTAAATTATCAATGAAAAATGATCAATGCCCTCCATTTGCTCCGCAAATTGAGGGCCCCGTAAAGAACAAGATCATAACAAGGGTGATATTTCACTGGTGACTCCACCTAGACTAGCGTCTGGGCTTCAAAGTCTCTCACCTATACTACACATGTTATAACCCGGCTCAATGTCAAGCTATAGTAAAGCTGCACGGGGTCTTTTCGTCCTGCTGCGGACAGACGGCATCTTTACCGTCAATGCACTTTCACCGAGCTCTTCGTTGAGACAGTACCCATATCATTACGCCATTCGTGCGGGTCAGAACTTACCTGACAAGGAATTTCGCTACCTTAGGACGGTTATAGTTACCGCCGCCGTTCACTGGGGCTTCAGTTCGCTGCATACACAACTCCCCTTAACCTTCCAGCACCGGGCAGGCGTCAACCCGTATACATCCACTTTCGTGTTAGCACAGACCTGTGTTTTTGGTAAACAGTTGCATGGGTTCTTTAGCTGCGGCCCCCTCACTCTAGCTGTGAATGAGATAAAACCTACGGTTTTTCTCATCGCGCGGTGCACCGAAATAAATTCGTTGCTCCGGCTGCTCATTTCCCTTTCGGGAACAGTTTGCAGCAATAACGCATCTAGTGTGTTTGGGACAGCTTTCTTTCTGATATGTCTCAAAAATTGTTCGATTTGTCGTGAACATAAGAAGTTATAAACTTACATTCACGCCAGGTTTTCAAAAAGAAAACTGGCATACTCACCTGTCATAGACAGAGTGAGGGGGCAGACCTTATCCCGAAGTTACGGTCGCTTGTTTGCCGAGTTCCTTAACGAAGAATCACTCGTACACCTTGGTCTTCTCGACCTGAGCACCTGTGTCGGTTTGCGGTACGGGTGGCATGTACCACGCGTTATATTGCTTTTCTAGTCAGCACTTTCATCGAAATTCAACCTGATGGTCGTTTCATTCGTACGCTTTTCTCGCACTTAGACGGATATAACCATGAATCCGCTCCTACTACTATGCCGCGCACATATAACAAATACATGCCAGTACGGGAATATTAACCCGTTGTCCATCGCCTACGCTACGCGCCTCGGCTTAGGACCGACTAACCCTGGGACGATTACCGTGGCCCAGGAAACCTTGCTCTTTCGGTGGGCAGGATTCTCACCTGCCTTATGGTTACTCATTCCAACATTCTCACTTCCTCACGCTCCACCAAACCTCACGGTTCAACTTCAACGCTGAGAGGAACGCTCCTCTACCACTCATGCATAGCGCATGATTTATCAGGTCACAAGTCGCAGATAACAGAAATTTTGCATTTGGCAGGTGGCAGACGGCTCGTCTGTAACCTGATACCTGAAAAATTTCTGAAACATGCTACCTGTTTTTCTGCTAAATCTTGTGCTATGCACAAGTTCACATCTTCGGTGCTATGCTTAGCCCCGTTACATTTTCCGCGCAGGGCCTCTTGACTAGTGAGCTGTTACGCACTCTTTAAATGAATGGCTGCTTCTAAGCCAACATCCTAGTTGTTTAAGAAACCCCACCTCGTTTCCCACTTAGCATAGACTTGGGGACCTTAGATGGTGATCTGGGCTGTTTCCCTTTCGAGCGACGAGCTTAGCCCCGCCGTTCTGACTGCTGTAGTTCCACTGATAGTATTCGTAGTTTGTCAAGGGTGGGTAATCTTACGACCCCCAGTCCGAAACAGAGCTCTACCCCTATCAGCTACCGTACAACGCTAGCCCTAAAGCTATTTCGAGGAGAACCAGCTATCTCCAGGTTCGATTGGCATTTCACCGCTAACCACAGGTCATCCGGGCGTGTTGCAACTCGCTACGGTTCGGTCCTCCACGTCGTTTTACCGACGCTTCAACCTGCCCATGGTTAGGTCACCTGGTTTCGGGTCTATTTACTACGACTGAATGCCCTATTCAGACTCGCTTTCGCTTAGCTTACGTCATATGACTTAAGCTTGCCGTAGCAAATAACTCGTTGGATCGTTCTACAAAAAGCACGCCGTCATCCCGCCAAAGGCGGGACTCCGACTCCTTGTACGCACACAATTTCAGGTTCTATTTCACTCCCCTCCCGGGGTTCTTTTAACCTTTCCCTCGCGGTACTTGTTCTCTATCGATCATGTAATATATTTAGCCTTGGAGGGTGGACCCCCCAGATTCAGTCAGGATTTCACGTGCCCCGACCTACTCGACACTAAGACTCGCGTAAAACGCGAGATTTATCAGGCACCAAATCGCGGATGACAGAATTTAACATTTTTCAGGTTTCAGATGTTTTCGTCTGCAACCTGATAGCTGCTCAATTTCTGCTAAATGCTATTTGTTTGTCTGCTAAATCTTGCGTCCCACGCAAGTTTGCAAATATAAGGTTGATGAAACTTGGCGTACCGGGCTATCACCGTCTATGGCGCAACTTTCCAGTTGCTTCTGCTCGCCTCATCAATTTCTGACCTTATGCTAGACACTGGTAGATCTAGCTGCCTCGTGTGGACTCCCGCCGAAGCGGACTCCCACACAAGGATGTTTGCAATGTCACAACCCCGTAATTTACATTCGTCTACCAACTTATTTGCCAGTAATAAATTACCAGGCAAAAGCAAAATAGGTTTGGGCTGTTCCGGATTCGCTCGCCACTACTACCGGAATCGTTGTTTACTTTCTCTTCCTCGCCCTACTAAGATGTTTCAGTTCAGGCGGTTACCTACTCACTATCCTATATATTCAGATAGCGGTGACTGGACATTACTCCAGCCGGGTTTCCCCATTCGGACATCTCCGGATCAAAACATATTTGGCTGTTCCCCGGAGCTTTTCGCAGCTCATCACGTCCTTCTTCGGTATTACATGTCAAGGCATCCTTTGTGTGCGCTTGAGTAACTTTTTACGAAAACGAAACAAAACTACATTTTCCTCGTCGATTCGCTGCTCTTTTTCCTCTAGCGGACAGACTATTGCCGGAATAAATCCGTCAAAAGTCAGAGCTTGATTTAACGAGAACAAACTTCGTTTGTTCCGCATTTGTGCAATTGAACTCAGCTGCCTTGCGGCGGTCGAGTTCAATCCCGGACTCCTACTCGTAAAAATAGGGGCCGGGTTGACTGGTTATTGGTATGTACCACGTATGGCAATTTGAAAACCACCGTGATCAATATCAATAGCCGTTTGTCTTCTGTGATTATCTGTTCGAAAAACAGATAATCTTGCTTTCTTGTTCGCTGTAACTCTCGAGGGGGTACCCCGAGCGATGTCGAGCGAACAAATTCTCTTCTCTAACATATTTGACTTGTTAAAATGCGACTCAAGACACTTCACCGTGTCCATATCTTTCGAAAAAGAAAAGACGACGATGCGTTTTTAGCTTGAGTTTAAGCTTAAAGCTTGGCGGTTTATTTCCGTTTGGCCGGTATTACCGAAGCCTCACTGTCTAAACTCAAGCATCCGTACAATTCTACTCTCTTTTACAGGGGCGGTCAACCCCTACCTGTAGTCGTTTTTGCAACACCCTCGCCCCTGACAATGCGGCAGGTGTTTGTAATATATATCACAAAAATTCCGCACTTGCAGAATATGACATGTACGGTACGTGATGAGGACTTTGAACTTCCGACCTCACCATAATCTCTACCGAGAAATGAACTGACAATTAGCTCTGATTGGTGGGCGATGAGGACTCGAACCTCCGACCTCGTCATTATCAGTGACGCGCTCTAACCAGCTGAGCTAATCGCCCATCAGTCAGATCTAATTGAATTATTAATTTGCTTATTGTCCTTACTTGGGAGCATTCAACTCCGAACGTCAATGGTTTACCATAAGCGAACAAGTGAATCGAATGGTGGAGACGCTGTGCTTTGAGGCACTGCGCCCCATGAATACCACTGTCCTGCGCTTCGAAAGAGCAGCCCGCGAAACGGATTCATTCCGTTTCTCGGCGCGATGAGAAAAACTGATAGTTTTGTCTCATTAGAACCTTGGTGGAGTGACGGGGACTCGAACCCCGGACCCCCTGCTTGCAAAGCAGGTGCTCTAACCAACTGAGCTATCACCCCAAGACCAAATTTGATTGTTAATGACGGGGTCCGCCGGGTCACGTTCCGCGACCCCTCAAAAAGCATACTTCAAACAAGTTTGAAATCTGAAAAGTTGCCTTGCAAGTGCCGCTGGCACTTCTCACCTGCTTGCTAGTCAGGTGCTCTAGCCAACTGAGCTATCACCCCTCAACCAAACTACCGCCGTATTTTACCGGAAACACCCTCTGAAAACAAGCCACCCGTAGTAACTCACCACCTTTGCAACCTAAAAGGTAGGCGTCCTAAACTGTTATTACCACATAACAATGAAAGGAGCCTACCATACTTATTCTACCAACCTAACTTACCAAAAGCGAGAGCAATTGCCATGCAGTTGCTCATCCGTGAAAAGCTACCACTACAGGTGGTAGCGAACCGTTGCAGTGTACACCGCAGTACAGTCTGGCGCTGGAAACAGAAATGGGAGGCGCTCAATGAGAACGTTCAGCTTACCAACGATAACCGACCAACCAGGAGTGCCGGCAATGTATTTAGGCAAGCAGCCCTCAAGTGGCTGGTTCCACCATTAGCTCAGGCCATGTACCAGTCCTCGTGCTGTTGCTCCTTATATTGTTGCCCGAGTACTAGAGCTTCGGGCTCAACTTAAACGCTGTGCTGAGGTTGTTTGGTACCACATCGCCCGCACGGATGGCTTACACGTAAGCCTGAGTAGTGTGCGCCGCATATTGCGGCGTTACCACTGCTTTGACGGTGCTCGGAAGAAACGGGTGCGTCCAGATAATCCAAGGCGTCCCCACGTGACTAGGCCTGGTGAGCTGGTTGAAACGGACACCATTCACTATATTTGCCCATTAACCAAGAGCAGAAGGTATGTCTATACCGTCATAGATTTGTATACCCGTATGGCCTACGTCGAGATCCATCCTCGCATTCTGCCTGGCTTGGCTGCACGTGTGGTGCTACATGCCAGGAATGAGTTTGGCTTTGACTTCCATATGGTGCAGGCTGACAATGGTCCGGAGTTTAGCCATTACTTTGAGCAAGTGCTCAGAAGAAATGTTATGTCTACCCGACATACCAGACTGGGAGACCTAATGACAATGCACACATAGAACGCTTTAACCGCACCGTCCAGGAAGAATGTCTTGGAAGCTCAATATCCTACAAGATAACCACCAAGCACATACAAACAAAACTAGACGATTACCTTTGAATATTACAACTTCAAGCGAGTACACTTGAGTTTACAGTGCAAGACTCCTGCTGAAATGTTGCAAAGGTCTTGAGTTCTCTACGTTTACCCTAGCAATGCCTGGTATAATCCAAGTATGAATATTGGGATTGCTCAGGCTATAGAGGAAGACTTAGAAGACATTAGAGCTATTCTGGAGCATGGCATTCGCAGCAAGATGTACCGTGGCGATCTTGCTTGGGGCGAGAGCGTGACAGATGAAAGCCAGCTGAAAGCTATTATTAACGGCGGGAATATGTACGTAGCCTATACCGAAGAAGAAATTGTTGCCATCTTTATGCTCTTTTGGGACGACCCTAGCCGCTGGGGCCAGCAACCACCCATCGCTGGTTACCTGCACCGCCTCGTCGTCGCTCCCGGTCTACGCGGCCAGCATGTGGGCAGCCAAATCATAGACCTTATTTGCCTAGAGGTTGCAAAAATGGTCGACAGTTCCTGCGCCTTACCGCCCCAGCCGATAATGAAAACTGAAAGCGTATCACCTAAAAACGGCTTCACCCGTGCCGACGCAAAAGCCAATCCCCGCATCTCTCCGAACCTACCGCATTTTTCGAGCGCCCCGCATCCAGTGATACCGCGCCACAGCATACAACTAGCACAGCAAAGAATTATTTCGCTCATAAGCTCCGCAACGTCCGTTTCCGGCAGCGCTCAGAGTAACCCATGGCAGCTCGGTGTCTATTAAATATAATATTAACTCCCGCTTCCCCACGACTCTGACGCACGCTTTTTATCAGCATACTTTTTAAGAGATTGATCAATCTAACCTGAGCGATAAATCATAAAAAAGAAGGCCTCTCGCAAGTGATGGCCTTCTTTGGTTATTCAGATTATATCGGTGCTTTCCTGATTAAAAACTGAATAGTGCAATCAACGTTGTTATCACATAAAATTCAGAAACTGAATGTGTCGTCCCTCGTAGCTCCGAAGAGCAACGATGGAAATTGGATTGTCAGTACTGATTTACAATCCATCGACATCGACCTAGCTCACATGTTTCTCACCTACGGTGCGAAACACGCTGCTAGTTTCTCCCTAGAAAGGAGGTAATCCATCCGCACGTTCCCGTACGGATACCTTGTTACGACTTAACCCCAATCATCCCCCCTACCTTAGGGCTGCGCGAAGGCAACACGTCAGGTATTGGTGACTTTCATGGTTTGACGGGCGGTGTGTACAAGACCCGGGAACGTATTCACGGTAGTATAGCTGACCTACCGTTACTAGCGATTCCGACTTCATGCAGGCGAGTTTCAGCCTGCAATCTGAACTGGGACCGGCTTTGATGGGATTTGCTCCAGCTTGCGCTTTGGCTGCCCTTTGTACCGGCCATTGTAGCGTGTTTGTAGCCCCAGATGTAAGGGTAATACTGACCTGACATCATCCCCTCCTTCCTCCCCGTTACCGGGGCAGTCTAGCCTGAAAAATACAACAGACTATAAGGGTTGCGCTCGTTGATGGACTTAACCAAACATCTCACGACACGAGCTGACGACGGCCATGCAACACCTGTCACTGCGCTCAATAAAGCACTCTCTCCTTTCGGAGAAATTCGCAGGATGTCAAGCCTGGGTAAGGTTCTTCGTTTACCATCGAATTAAACAACACGCTCCACCGCTTGTGCGGGTCCCCGTCAATTCCTTTATGTTTTAGTCTTGCGACCGTACTCCACAGGCGGGATGCTTAACGCGTTAGCTTCGCTACAAGAGGGGTCGATACCTCTTACAGCTAGCATCCATAGTTTACGGCGTGGACTACCGGGGTATCTAATCCCGTTTGCTACCCACGCTTTCGTGCCTTAGTGTCAGGGACGAGCCAGTTACCTGCCTACGCCATCGGTATTCCTCCTAATATCTACGGATTTCACTCCTACACTAGGAATTCTAGTAACCTCTCTCGCCCTCTAGCTGAGCAGTTTCTGTAATGTATATATGGTTGAGCCACACGCTTTCACTACAGACATACTCTGCCACCTACGCAACTCTTTACGCCCAGTAATTCCGGATAACGCTTGGATCCTCCGTATGACCGCGGCTGCTGGCACGGAGTTAGCCGATCCTTATTCATCTGCTACCGTCATATTCGTCACAGATAAAAGCAGTTTACGACCCTAGAGCCTTCATCCTGCACGCGGCGTTGCTCCATCAGACTTTCGTCCATTGTGGAAAATTCCCTACTGCTGCCTCCCGTAGGAGTCTGGGCCGTTCTCAGTCCCAGTCTGGCTGATCATCCTCTCAGACCAGCTAACGATCATCGACTTGGTGAGCCATTACCTCACCAACAATCTAATCGTGCGCAGGCCGTTCCCAAACCGCCGAAGCTTTACTCCTTAGAGCACATGCGGTATTAGACACCATTTCTGGTGCTTATCCCTCAGTTTGGGGTACGTTCCTACGTGTTACTCAGCCGTCCGCCGCTCGTGTACTCCAGCACTTCATTCGATTTTCCCTCTCCGTCTCTTCCCTAGCCGGGGTTGATTCGGATTGTTCTGATGACTTTGTAGCCACCGTAATCAAATAAACTGCAGGAGCCTTACCGCTCGACTTGCATGTATTAGGCACGCCGCCAGCGTTCATCCTGAGCCAGGATCAAACTCTTCAAAAAGAATTTGTCTTAGCGCCAGATTGAATCTGACTTACTTTCATGAATCTATGATTCGAAATTTCTAAAACAATTCACTCCGGCAAATGCCGGAAATGTGAACTGACGTTGATTGTCCCCCTCGTAAAAGGGGACCTTGCACTATTCAATTTTTAATGACCAGTTTTCGAGAGACACTAAATAGAGACCTCAAAAGCACTAGCTGGCTATTGTATAGACCAAAACCCACTAAGTCAAGGATGTATTTGCCCTATTGTGTTGTATTCACCACAACATCTAAATATCTTCTTGCTCTACTAAATGAATTCCCAGTATCTCTGCTAGTCTGCCTGGAGATGCAGTGCGAAAATCAACTACATCACCGGCGCACCACCCTGGGCAGGTTGAAGTTGTTTTTGTACCACCGCGAATCGAACGTATAGGTAGCACCGCACGAGCGTCATCTGCCGGTATTAAGTTAAGATGATTCGGGTCATCATCAAGCAAACTGATTCTTGGGCAATCAAAAATCATTCGTGAAAGTTCGCCCAAAGGCGTATCTGCCTGCGTATGGTCTGCTAGAGCCTGCAGGAAATCTCCTTTCATGACAGTCGTGAGCATGATAACTCCTGGTAACCAGCCATCTTTTCCGTACATTTCTTGTTCAGCTATAAGTCGCGCGAAAATTTTAGTCAGCTGTGGCACAGGCACACCGTATGATAAAATCCCCGTGTTCGCTTTACTAGCTCCCTGCGCATGACGATACACCGAAACACTTTCTTCAAACAATTCTGGGCGGACAAATCGCATAATTAGCTCTGTTATATCAGGATTGATAATCCCGCCTTCTGCTTCGAACAATCGGCTATCTGCCATATCAAATGCAGGCCCCCTTCAACCTTTTACCTTGTTCGAGCGGTGTCATTTCACCAAGCGCCCATACAACATGATTTGCAACAATCTCTGCAGGAAAACCACGTAATTTATCCATCGTCTTTGCGGCCCATGAAAGAGCAGCATAGTGAGCATCGAGGTGATGTATCATATGCTCTCGTTCATGCCACCGCGAAAACATCAGCGGCATCTGTTATCGCTTGAACGGTTTCTTCTTTAAGCGTTAGACCCATCTTC
This sequence comes from Candidatus Saccharimonadota bacterium, assembly GCA_016699935.1. GTDB lineage: Bacteria > Patescibacteriota > Saccharimonadia > Saccharimonadales > UBA4665 > JAGXIT01. The sequence goes on along the minus strand of CP064992.1, from coordinate 630,255 downwards.
TCATTGAGTAGGCTTTTGTATCCCTCTAAGACCATTGTTTTGGCCTGCGTAGTTGCAACAGATGTATCATCAAAATCTGAAAGATGAAGCGCTAGACTTGAATCAAACCTTTCAGAGCTGACGCCTAAAACATAACCGGCACCAAGCAATTCATGTAGTTCTATACTGCACCCCAACCGTTCCGCCCCAGCACGTGCCAAGGCAAGCAGCGCGAGTGATTGCGGAGAAATTTCTGACGAACAATCCATACCCCTCGTCTCTTGCACCGTAAGATCAAGCTCAGCAAATATGGCCGCCGTAACTTGCATTTCGACGGATGTAAATAAACTGGCATTATATGTGGGGTAGCGATTACCTGGCATCATATTCGCACCTCAGTAGCCGGTATATAATAATGATCTCGAGTTTTCATATGCTGAGTGAGTTGAAGTGATACTAACACTCATTATTATAGCATATTATTTGATTTTGGTAAATTATCTACTGCGTGACTTCGTCTTCCTCGTCTTCGAGCTGCTCGGTTTTTTCTACGAGGGCGAGGGAGACGACTTGGTCACCTTCATTCAGGCGCATTATGCGGACGCCCTGGGTAGCACGGCCAAGTGCCGGGATGTCCTTTAGCCCTAAGCGGATAGTTTGGCCATTTTGGCTGATGATGATGACCTCTTGGTCATCTGTGTCACTTAATGTATTCACGCCGACCAGTTCGCCTGTCTTCGAATTGACGACCGCTGAACGGATACCGACACCTCCTCGGGCATGAGACGTAAACTGAGCAACTTTTGTGCGCTTACCATAGCCGTACCTACTTATCACAAATATGCTGCTATGCTCGTCCACTATATCCATACCTATTACATGGTCGTCTGTGCGCAGACGAATACCCTGAACACCACGGCTGACACGACCCATTGGTCGGGCGTCACGTTCATGGAAGCGAATGGCTTGACCCTGACTGGTACTTATGACAACTTCATTATCACCGCTTGTTTGCTGAATCCATTTTAGCTCATCACCATCGTCTAGGTTGATTGCAATAAGACCGGTCGTCCGGACGTTTCTATACTGTTCGAATGGTGTTTTCTTTACAACGCCTTTTTAGTACACATGATGAGATTCGCCGCATGCTCGGTGTCGCTTTTGGAGACATTTATGACGGCACTCACCGTTTCTTCTGGCTGTAATTGCAACAGGTTTACTATGGCTACACCCTTGGCATTTAAAGAGGTTGAGGGCACTTCATATGTCTTGAGACGGAACACACGCCCCTTGTTCGTAAAGAACAGCAAGAAATCGTGTGTAGATGCATTTACAACGTGTTCAATGACATCTTCCTCACGCGTGGCCATGCCTCGACGACCTTTTCCGCCCCGTCCTTGACGTTTATATTCCGCCAAAGTACTGCGTTTTACATAGTTTGCTGACGTAAGCGTTACAACTACCTGTTCGTCCGGCACTAAGTCTTCGTCACTTAAACGGTTCAATTCGCTAGCTACAACCTTGGTACGACGCTCGTCGCCGTACTGTTTTTTTAGCTGAGTGAATTCGTCTTTATAATCTTTAGTATTTTCTTTTCGTCAGCTAAAATTGCTTCTAGCTCACTGATTAGCCTCATAAGTTCAGCTAATTCATCTTCTATTTTCTTACGCTCCAAGCCGGCCAGCGTACGGAGCTGCATGGCTAGAATAGCCTTTGCCTGTAAATCACTCAGCTTAAATCGTTTGGTCAGGTTTATTTGGGCTTCTTCAGTAGTCTCGCTCGCCCGTATGGTTGCGATCACTTCGTCAATGTTGTCGAGTGCTATCTTAAGACCCTCTAGTATGTGCGCTCTATCACGTGCCTTGCGTAATTCAAACTCAGTACGGCGACGAACCACGTTTTGGCGATGCTTTATGTGTTCGCTCAATATATCTTGCAAGCCCAAAACTCTTGGTTGTATACCGTCTATAAGAGCCATCATATTGTAGTGAAAACTAGTTTGAAGTGGAGTCAGTTTGTAAAGCTGATTGAGCAACTTTTTTGGATAGGCATCTTTTTCAGGTCTATCACTATGCGCACATTACCTCTTGCACTTTCGTCGCGTAGGTCACTTATGCCAGTAATTTTCTTGTCTTTTACCAGATCAGCAATCTTAATGACAAGGCTTTCTTTGTTTAGTGCGTATGGTATTTCGGTGATAACTATCTGGTGACGACCTTTATTTCCTTCTACAATCTCGGCAACACCTCGCACCACCACACCACCGCGACCGGTTGCGTAAGCTTGACGGATAGGAACGGCGCCGTAAACAACCCCACCTGTTGGGAAATCTGGACCTTTTACGAACTGCAGTAAGTCGTCAAGTGAGGCATCTGGGTGGTCTATTTTATACACTGTGGCGTCAATAACTTCACTCAAGTTGTGCGGCGGTATATTGGTTGCCATACCGACCGCTATACCAAGCTGGCCGTTCAGCAGAAGATTTGGAAGCTTGGCTGGTAAAACTGTAGGTTCTTGATTTTGTCCGTCATAAGTATCACGAAAATCAACCGTATCCTTGTCGATGTCAGCCAGTAACTCATCGGCTAGACGATGCATCTTCGCCTCTGTATAACGCATTGCCGCTGGTGGATCACCATCCATACTACCAAAGTTACCCTGCCCATTTACCAACATGTACCGTGTTGACCAAGGCTGTGCTAAGCGCACCATGGCGTCATATATAGACGAGTCGCCGTGTGGGTGGTATTTACCCATTACAGCGCCGACCACATTGGCGCTTTTACGATGCCGGGCACTACTCCGTAGACCATCTTCATTCATAGAGTACATAATACGGCGATGTACCGGCTTCATACCGTCACGCACGTCAGGAAGCGCCCTATCGATAATAACGCTCATGGAGTAGCGTAAATAACTATCTTCCATGACATTTTCAACCGTGCGACCCTCGACGACACGCGAATGGTCTGCCTGGATAATTTCTACTTCATTTCGATGTTCGAGTCGCTCTTCGTCTTCGACATCGAGTGGTGCGTTGTCTAGTGTTTGATCGTCCATTAGTTCACTCCTCCGCGCATCAAGAACGATGCATGACGTATGACGAATGGTACATAAGCCCCATCCCGCTCAACTCGAAAACATACATCATTCACCGTACTCCATACGTCTTTCCTATCATTCATATATCTAGATCCTTCACAAATTTTGCATTCGCCGTAATAAAGTTCTTGCGCAGCTCTACCTCTGTACCCATGAGTTTATTGAAAATAGCATCGGCTTTTTCCGTATCCTCTACTTTGACTTGTACGAGCACGCGCTTCTCTGGGTTCATGGTAGTTTCAAACAGCTGTTCAGCATCCATTTCACCTAAACCTTTGTAGCGCTTTTGCTCGATAAAACCTGCTTGCTTGTACCGCTCATCATCTGGGTTAACTTTGATGCCTTCTTTCTTCCGAGCAGCAATCGTGTCATCGAGCTTGACCTCAAGCTCGGCTTCATCATATATAAAGACGCTGTTTTTTCGTCCGGCTTTGACAAGCTCAAACAGGGGCGGCTTCGCAAGGTATATGTGCCCACCATCGACAACCTCTTTCATGTAGCGGAAAAAGAATGTCAGAAGGAGTGTAGAGATGTGACTACCATCAACATCAGCGTCTGTCATGATGATGACTCGGTGATAACGCAATCCGTCTAGACTAAACGAATCACCAATCCCAACGCCAAGCGCCTTAATGAGGTTAAGGATTTCATTATTCGCGAGCATCTTATCGAGACGTGCACGTTCGACGTTGAGCACTTTACCGCGCAAGGGCAAGATGGCTTGGGTTTTGCTATCACGCCCAGTTTTGGCAGAGCCACCAGCCGAGTCTCCCTCGACGAGGTAAATCTCTGAGGAAGCCGGATCCTTGCTGGAACAGTCTGCGAGCTTTCCTGGCATACTAGCACCATCGAGAACGCCTTTACGGATGATGTTATCTCGAGCTGCTCGGGCTGCTTTACGCGCTCTGGCCGCGAGCAATGCCTTACCGACTATCTTTCGGGCTACATTTGGGTGCTCTTCCAGATAGTAGGAGAGGTACTCGGTCATTACCTGCTCAACATGACCACGAACTTCAGGGTTGCCGAGTTTATTTTTAGTCTGACCCTCAAACTGCGGATTGGGGAGCTTCACGAGAATTACCGCCGTTAAGCCTTCTCTGGTATCTTCACCACTCAGGTTCTCTTCTTTCTCCTTTAGTAGTCCCTGCTTGCGCGCGTACTCATTGATAACTCGGGTCAACGCTGAACGAAAGCCTGTTAGGTGCGAACCACCATCTGGGTTGAAGACATTATTGGCAAACTGCTTGATTGTTTCGCTAAAACTTTCTGTATACTGCAAAGCAACTTCAACTTGTGTCTCTTCAACGGTCTTATCAACATAGAATATATCTTCATCGACCGGTTCTTTACCCTGATTGAGATTGGCAACATATGACTTTATACCACCTTCAAAATAGAAACTGTATTTTTTACCATTTGCATGATTGATCAGTGTCGTTCTGACACCTTTAGTGAGATATGCTGCGTGGCGCAAACGATCAAGAATGGTGTCGTAACTAAAAGTCGTGCTTTCAAGGAATATCGTCGCATCTGCGTAGAACGTAATTTCGGTGCCATGTTTGTCAGCGTCGCACTTGTCGACAGCTTTCAGGTCACCCTGCGGCACACCAGTTTCATATTCTTGATAGTAAACCTTACCATCTCGGAATACTTTGACGGAAAGTTTTGTGGCTAAAGCATTCACGACACTCACACCGACGCCGTGCAAACCACCAGAAACCTTGTAGCCACCGCCACCAAATTTGCCGCCCGCGTGCAACACTGTTAGTACTGTCTCAACTGTACTTTTGCCCGTCTTGGGGTGAATATCTGTGGGGATACCCCGCCCATCATCGGTCACGCGGATAGCACCGTCTTCAAGCATCTCAACAATGACATGCGTTGCATACCCAGCGAGCGCCTCGTCAATACCATTATCAACAAGTTCCCAGACGAGGTGATGGAGCCCCTCTGTGCCGGTACCACCTATATACATACCTGGTCGTTTCCGAACTGGCTCAAGCCCTTCTAGAACTTGAATCTGATCAGCAGAATACTGTTTCCCTTGACTCACTAGATTTTCCCCTCTACATTTGGTTCTACACCTTTTGTACTCAACTTCTAGTATATCGTGTAATTGACGTTTCTACAAGATACGCGACGCTGTTAATGGACTTCCTCGAATTGGTAAGGCGAAAAGAAACGAAATAATCTAGGTTTTATTCATTTTCAGAAGTATTCTTCGTATGAATAGTGCCTTCACTGTCTATAACGATAGTATCTTCCCCTGGTTGCGCGGTTTCAGTATGGTTTTGTGGTTCTGGACTAGATTCTGCCGGGGCGTTCGAGCTATTATGTATATCCACGCTTTCCTCGACCGTCTTTAGTCCTTTTTCAACTCAACAGCGATATCTTTTACTTCCTGCTGATCGAGTTCTGCACTCGACACATTACCAGATTCATAATTAGCTACTGATGATGAACTAGCGTTTGGCTCAGAACCAACCGCAGTGGTAGACAATTCGACCTCATTAGCACCGACAGTACTTTGATTTTCGCTATGCGTATCTAAACCAGGCGTTTGTGTCGGGGGACTCAGCGGACGAGGTGAAGCTGGTGTAGCTTTTTGCTTTGCGAGCCACTCGTCAAGAAACGAACCCGAGCCCACTGGAGACGGTGATGCAGGAGCGGCTGGAGCAGAGGAGAAGCCCGGGGGAGCACCCGCTGGAGCTGGTCCAGAGCCAGAAAATGGGTTTGCAAATGGTTTAGGTTCAGGCGTTTTGGTAGCCAAGCGTTCAAAGATTTCTTTCTCGACAACCGCCCTTGGCTTACCATATTTAGCTGCTGAAAGTTGCTTGAGCGCATCGGCAAGACCTGGATTTGGGTTACCCAAAGGAGGAAGTGTCGCCATACTAAAAGATTGCGTCGGAACACCACTGATAAGTGTTCTCACAATGGTATTTGCATTTGGCACACGAAGCAAGTCATCACCGTCAAATTGTGGCTGGAAATAGCGGCTCAAGCTTTCTACATCGTTCTGGCCAATACGAAACGACACAATGGTACCAATGTTGCCAAAGACGGCATCACGGATTTCTTCGGTCAATTGGGTTGTAAATTGGTTAGCGACAATGAGGTTCAGGTGATACTTACGCGCTTCACTCATGATAGTAGCGAAGCTATCGGTAGAGAAGTTCTGGAACTCATCTACGTACAGCGCGAAGTCGTTTCGTTCGCTTTCAGGGACATTTGACCGACTCATAGCGGCGGCTTGGAATTTCATAACGAAAACCATACCGAGCAGCTTGCTATTGAGCTCACCGGTGCGACCCTTGCTAAGATTGACTAACAGGATTTTTTTGTTGTCCATGATATCTCGCAGGTCAAACGAACTCTTAGTTTGACCTATGATATTGCGCATCATTTCGTTACTCAAGAATGCACCGAATTTACTGACAAACCAGCTCACAACCTCGCCAAAATCGTTGCTACGTTGGCTCTGGGGCATTTCTTTCTCCCAGAACTCAATAACATTCGGGTCTTTGACATATGGCAGCTTCTGCTTCACATACTGAGGGTCACGGAATAGCTTTGGAATATCTACAAACGTGCTCCCCGCTGGATCGGCCATGACAGTGAGAGCGGCATTCCGAAATAGGCTTTCGTAGCGCGGACCCATAATACCCTGGTGCTGCGGGTCATATAGTTTATAGAGCATGTTTAGGACTTCTTGGATAATGAAATCCTTTTGATCAGGAGTGTGAAACTCAAATAAATTCAGACCCATAGGGTATGCCATATCCGACGGGCAAAAATAAATAACGTCTTCGGTCCGTTCTTTTGGTACCATGGAAAGTAGTTTTTCCGCAGTATCACCATGCGGGTCGACGAAGGCGAAGCCGTCGCCGCGCAACATATCTTGTAAGGCGAGATTTTCAAGAAATGTTGATTTACCCGTACCTGTCTGTCCAACAACATACATATGCCGTTGCCTGTCTGTTAGCCCAATCCGAACCGGCTTCTTGACGCCACGAAATACATTAAAACCGAGGAGCAAGCCCTCGCTGGGCATATTGCGCGGTCCATCCACCTGCTTCGACTCTTGCCGCTCAAGCTGCGAAGTTGGGATACTACGCTGATCTGGAAAATGAAATATCGTGGCAAGCTCAACCGAATTCAATATGTTCTTTTTCTTATGCTGAGGAAATGCCCTCAGAAGGAAGTTCGTTACTAATTCCGACGGATCACTCGCCGAGTGATACGCAAACCCATTTCGCCCTGGCGCATCAAACAAGGAGAAGCTTGCGATGATGTTATTCACTATTCCCTGTGAGCGTTGAGAAACGTTCGAAGAAGCTATCACACGTATAGCAACCTCAAAGCCAGGATGACGTGTCTTATCCTCTATAGCATCAATCACAGACTGCTCAATTGAAGATATTTCCTTCGGTTTATCTTTTTCCTCTTTTGGCTCTGGTGGTTTTACGAATGCCGTTACAAGATCTCGCGCTAGTGCCCCTGCAGAAAGACCCTTATCTGTTCCTTTTTTCTTCGCAGTTGCGAAGTCGGTGGCAGTTTTACGCCAAGCGGTATCAGCGGGGCGAAATAGTAATTGTATGGCGGCACCGTCTTCGTTTTCCATGGTTGAGAGTGCGTTCAATATTGACTGGAATGCATCACGTTTAAGGTCTTGATATGTTGCAATTGGATATGCAAATTTTTCTTTCAAATTAAGCTGACCGCCTATCACCACGTTCATGCCTCCAACTTGACTAAAAATGTTGTACTCTGGAGCCATTTCAAGACGCGCAGCAGGATAGGCACTGACAATGGCTTGTTGCATAACATTTACGTAGTCTGCGGGCACGGCTACGTATAATCTGACAAACCCTTTCAGGCCGACTATTTCGAACGAAAAATGACGTTGACCGTGAAAACGATTTTTAAAACTTTGCTCAATTGTGCTTGCGATAATGTTGTAAATTATTTGGGCTTTAGAGATATTTTCGTCTACAAGATCTCGTACATCACGCCCATTCGCCTCTGTATCTTCACTGGCCGGGGGCAGGTGGATGAGCATGGGCACCATAGAAAGACCACGCTCGTATTTCAACTTCTTTGCGTTGATTCTTTGTAGACTTAATAACATCGCTCTTCTATACCCCGTTCAGAAATACTATTCATCAAGCCCATGATTACTACGAACCGTCCTTTGCTTCAACTCCATGACGAGCCCGCAGAAATGCAGTCTTTATTGCATGGACTTGATTCGCACGTTCATACGGGTTTGTTGCCGTCTGGAGAATAGTGCTTTCTATTTGTTCAGTTGCTCGTTCCAGTAATATTTTGGCGTCAACAGCTTGGGGCGCGTCCGAAGTACCAAGCTGGGCTGGTTGACTCTGGGAAGGCATCGGCACATTCGAATTTTGTGGTGCCATTGGTTGTGGCAATTCATTCATAATTACTAGTATATACCGTTAGTGGCTACCAATGATAGTACCGCCACTTTGTTATGTTTACTTGACTGAGCGTACCATATAAAAATACGCTACTGCGCCAAAGAGCAGTATGACTAAGAAGTCCTTGGGCGTTAATTCGCCGAGTGACTCTAACCCAAGCGCAAAAACTAGTATAATACTCACAATACCACCTAGCAGATTTACGCGACCGTTCTCATGTTTACCTGTCTTTTTTCTATAGTACAGCCCTGAAAATGCTTGCCAAGACGTAAACAGTGCGATCCCGAATAGTATAAACGGCACAATAAGTAATGAAACAGGCATGGTATACGGTCTCGTCAAGCTCATAAACACGATAAGACTAAGCCAAAACATGCCAGCTCGAAGAAATTTAGTTTGCTTCATAGGGTAATTATTATTAAAACACGCCTGGGTAATTATACCTAGGCGCTGATAATACATAGGTCGAAAGGCGATAAATCCGCTCAATATAAATTAATGTATAGCGCTTATCGCCTTCGACTGACTGACCGCTCCTGCCGCCTTTAGGGCGACCCGAGCGACACTGTTTTTGTTGTTTTTGTTTTGGCTGAGCCAATTTCAATACTACTACAACAAACTCGATTTGTCAATATGCTTTTGGTTCTTCTGCCTTGGTTTACAATAATTGGTGATAAAAAGCACAGGCACTTTGTTATTGACAATCGCATGTTTGGTCGTTAGTATAAGGGGTAGCACTGAACAAAAAAAGTGCTCAAAAACAAAAAACGACCAAAAAAACGACGGCCTCTCGCAAGCCGTCGTTACTTAAGAAAAACTAAGACCAAACATACAGAAAAAATTATCTTTGTACGCAACCCATCAACCTACAGATGGGTTGCGTTCTTTTTATATGGTTGTATAATCCAAACGTAACTGAGTATGAAATATCAACCTATCCACGGGGTGGTGGAAAACGGTCAGCATGGTTTGGTCGTAGATATTGAGTGCCAGCTCACCAAAGGCTTGCCTACCATTCTCATTGTTGGGTACGCAACAAAAGCAGTCGATGAAGCCAAAGAGCGCATTAGAAATGCCTTTGCAAGTTCTAGGCTAGAACTACCCATTAAACGTATTACCGTAAACCTTGCCCCTGCCGATATTCCGAAAGAAAGTACCGGATTTGACCTGGCCATCGCAACGGCCATACTGCGAGCATCTGGTCAATGCCAAGAGATCCCTATGAAAAGCGCCGTTATCGGCGAACTAGGATTAGAGGGTTCGGTTCGTCCGGTCCGCGGCATAATTGGCAAGTTACTTGCTGGCAAATACCATGGTATTGATACGTTTATCATTCCCGAAGACAATCTCGAACAAGCCCGTTTGGTACCAAACATACATCTCATCACAGTGTCTTCTCTGGCTGAGCTGTACGACTACGTGAACAGCCATAAAAACACCAATAATAATTAAAACATCAGATGAACAGTTCGCCGCCGAGCAGCCCCTGAAGAAGACGAGGATCTCCTGTGCATCGAGGACGTTGTGGGACAGATGCTCGGAAAACGCGCGGTAGAGATCAGCGCTGCCGGCGGACACAATGTACTACTCGGCGGTCCTCCAGGAACGGGTAAGAGCATGCTCGCAAAAATCCTGCCAAGCTTGTTGCCACCCATGAACCGCGACGAAATGCTAGAGGTAACTCACTTGCATAGTCTGGCAAGCAATGACTTTAATAGGCTCGTCACTATAAGACCGTTCCGGTCACCACACCACAGCGCCAGTAACGTCGCAATCGTAGGTGGTGGCAATAGCGTCAGGCCGGGCGAAAATGAGTCTGGCGCATCGTGGTGTATTGCTTTTCGATGAACTCCCAGAATTCGGACGTGTGACTGTGGAGGCTCTTCGCCAACCGCTCGAGACCCGCACGGTTACCATCGCCCGCGCCAAGGAAACAGCAGAGTACCCAGCACACTTCATCTTTATCGCCACCGCTAATCCCTGCCCTTGCGGCCACTACGGTACAAGCAAGCCATGCCGCTGCTTACCCCACCAGATTGTGCAGTATCGTCGGAAACTTTCCGGGCCAATTCTTGACCGTATCGACCTATACGTAGATGTTCACGAGATCGACAATAGCCACCTGCTCCGTGAGAATCAAACAGATGGGCCTTCATCAAAATCTATACGACAAAAAGTGACTGCTGCCCGGGCTCGCCAGGCAGCCCGTTTCAGGCCTAAAGCCAAATTAAACGCAGATATGACCAATCGTGAGGTCAAAGCTCTCACATCTTGAACCTGCTGCTAAAGACATGCTCGATGCGGCGGCCGAGAAATTTGGGCTTAGTGCCCGAGCCTACATGCGTTGCGTTAAACTCGCCCGTACCATTGCTGACTTGGATGATTCAGATACAATCCAACCTCAACACGTCGCCGAAGCCCTTCAGTACCGTCCTCATCAGTTTCATGATGCATAAAATGAAATCTCTTTTAAGCAGGTCGTTGACCCCAAGAACCTAATCTGTTACACTTCCAAGCACGAAAGTAACCAAGGAGAAGTCGAAATCAGCACGAGTACGCGCCTGAATGGACAAATTCGGGCACCAGAGGTACGGGTCATCGATGCGGATGGCAAGCAGCTCGGTGTTATGAGCTCGCGCGAAGCGTATAGCTTAGCTCAAGAGCAAGAACTCGACCTTGTCGAGATTTCGCCAGGAGCTAACCCGCCTGTTTGCAAGATAGTCGACTGGGGTAAGTTTAACTACCAGAAGACGAAGCAAGCGCAAAAAAAATCGCCTCAATAATAAGATTCTTGATATGAAGCAGATGCGCTTCGGTCTCAAGATTGGCGATCACGATCTCGGTGTCAAGATGAAGAAAGTAACTGGCTTCCTCGAAGCTGGTCACAAGGTAAAGATCACCCTTTTCTTCCGCGGACGCGAACTCGCCCACAAGGATATTGGCTTCAAACTTGCCGATCGAGTTATTGCAAGTTTTGGCGACAGCATTGCCGTCGACCAAAATCCGCAGCTCACAGGTAAACAACTTTCATTCGTTATCAGAGGCGTCGCCGTAAAAACTCCGAAACCGGAGCCTGCGTCCACGTCATGATACAGTTTTATCAATTTAAACGAGTCATTGACAAGGAGATACCATGCCAAAACTCAAGTCTCATAGCGGCACCAAAGACCGCGTACGAGTCACTAAGAACGGTCGTGTTCGCACCCGTCACTCACACGCTAGCCACTTCCTACAGAAGAAAAGCGGCGCACGCAAGCGCAAGCTGGCTGGTTTGGAGACAATGAACGCTACCAACACTAAAATAATACGCAAGAAGTTGGGAGTATAGCGTCATGCGAGTTAAACGAGGTGTCACCACCAGAGCAAAACACAACAAAATCCGTAAAGCCGCAAAGGTTTTAGCCACCCGAACCAGGTGAGCATCAAACGTGCCAAGCAAGCTACTACCCGTAGCCTGCAGTTTGCCTACCGCGACCGCCGTAACCGCAAGCGCACCTTTCGCGCCCTGTGGAACGTCCGTATCAATGCGGCCGCCCGTGAACACGGCACTACCTACAGTCGTCTTATCGCCGGCCTAAAGGCAGCAAATATCGACCTCGACCGCAAGGTTCTGGCCGAACTAGCCGTCAACGAACCGGCTGCTTTTGAAGCAGTCGTCAAAGCCTGCAAACTCGAGAAATAAAAAGAAACGTTTCATACAAAACACCCCTCATTAGTAGGGGTGTTTTCATATTGTTAGATTGCCGTAAGCCGGGTTCTGTCCCACCGAAGTAGGGCTAATCATCTATCTAGGCCTACAATTGCTCATAAGCTCGAGCGGGGTTATACGTAAGCATCGCGGGAACGTGTATAGCTCACTCCTTGCAGCTGACAGGGTTTACCTCTCTCGCATGTTACCATGCGCGATTACGGTCTCTTACACCGCGCGTTTCATCTTTGCCTCGCGTAAGCGAGGTAGTTTCGTTTCTGTGGCACTTTCCCTAAGGTCGCCCTCGGCCGCTGTTAGCGGCTGTCACTCCCTATGCTGCCCGGACTTTCCTCTAATACATGAATGTACTAGCGATTAGCTGTCAATCTAACCCCATCATTATACCACCTCTGTTTTGCTCAAGGACAGTCCTTGAGCAAAACATAAGGAGTTTGGTTGCTTATGGGTTATTTTTCTGTTTGGATGTCGGCTTCGGAAATCGTAATGGTCTGGCCAGGCTGAACAGAGCCATCAAGGATTCGTTTGGCAACATAGTTTTCAACGCTGCGCTGTACCATCCGGCGCATCGGACGAGCACCAAGCCGCGGGTCGTAGCCGATAGTGGCAAGTTTCTGTACCGCCTCAGCTGTAAGCTCTACCTGAATTTTCTGGGTCTTAAGTGTGCTATTCACCTCTGTTATCATTCGCTGTACCACCTGCCCCAGCTCGTTCTTGTCGAGCGGGCGAAACACGACGATTTCATCAAATCGATTCAGGAATTCTGGGCGAAATTGTTGGCCATTTATGAGCTCATTGATAATACTGTCTTCAAACTGCTCAAGCTCTTTACCCTCGTCAATAAGCTGTCGTATGCGTTCCGCCCCAGCATTACTGGTAGCAATCACAATAGCGTCTCGAAAATTTACTTCACGGTTATTGATGTCCCGTAATATGCCCTCGTCGAGCATCTGGAGCAAGGTAGTCAGCACTTGCGGGTGAGCTTTCTCGATTTCATCGAGCAACACAACCGAAAACGGTTGTTTCAGGAGGCTTGCCGTCAGACCATGCGGATCATTGGCACCATCGGTGATTAGTCGTGAGACATCTTCTGCCCGCACAAATTCATTCAGATCAATTCGGACTATTCGGTCTTCCCCACCGAAGTAAACTGTCGCCAGTGCCTTGGCTAGCTCTGTCTTACCAACTCCAGTCGGCCCAAGGAACAAGAACGTGCCAATCGGTCGTTTTTCATTTCGTACCCCCGCTCTTGCCCGCCTGAGTGCATCACTCACGACCCGGACCGCTCGTGACTGGTTAACCATGCGCTCATGAATAAGATCTTCCATATTTAGCAGCTTATCTCGCTCAACAACGTCATTGGCCGGAGGCGTGACCTTAACACCACTGGATTGTTCAATCACAGCAGCGACCGACTGAGCCGTCACAAACCCGTGGTCCGCCTGACGAGCGGCTTGCTCAAGGAGCAGGACAGCTCTCCCGGGCTGCGCGATATCGTGCTGATAGCGCTCACTGAGCCGATAAGCTTCTTTGAGTGACTGGAAGGAATAGGTCACCTTGTATTCTGATTCTAATCGAATGATCTGATCCTGTAGGACCGCCATCGTATCTGTTTCACTAGCTGGGGCAACATTTACTCGGTTTAGGACACTTACAAGCGCTGGATTGCGCTGGGCAATCCGTAAGTACGCTTGCTCATCCATGGCGAGAAAAATCCGTAATCGTCCACCTTCGAGGACTGGTAATAGCGCCGACGTCAGATCTACCGAACCGTTACCCTCCTCAAAAAATAACTGTGCATCGTCGAGGAAGAGGATAATATTTTTCGCCCGAAACGCTTCGACAAAAAGCCGCTGGACTACGTCTTCAAGCTCACCCCGACTTCGGGCGGCTCGTATCAATGCACTCGCATCAAGCCGGATAACCTGGCGAAAACGCAAATTGGTCGGCAATTTTCGCCCGCCACTCAAGAGAGAGCCAGCAAATGCTTGTGCGATGGTCGTCTTGCCCGCGCCCAGCTTACCGACAAGTGCGACATTTTGACGTCCTTCACCTGAAAAACTGACCGTAGTTGTGCCTCGATTGCATGGTGCGTCTCAAGATCAGCGTACATCATACCCCCATTGTACTGCTTGCTGGCTAATATTGGTGCCAAAATGCTCAAGTAAATTTGCATAGCCAAAGTTCCAATCCCGTGCAATACCGCCTGTCATTCGAGGCTTCCTATATTCATCGATAACCTGCTGGATCCTTCCGTACCATCGCAAACCTGTCTGCAAATCCGCGGTTTCAAGTTGTATATGGGGAAGCATCCCAGTAATATTCGCCTGGGTCGCGCAAAGCGCCACCACAAGCATATCCCCTTGAGCAAGCTGCTGCTTGCTTCTGCTCGGTACCTTTCAGCCTGCTGCCAGACTGCCTCAGCATCATTTGCATGATCAGATGAATAATCACGTAGAACGCTCGGAGACAACTCAAAGCGCACAATAAGGAACCGTGCAGCACTAGAGTAAATTAGCGTCTCTGCAATGTCTTTTGGCGAAGGATCCTGCGGAAGGCGCCCAAGTATACTACTCTCGAGTACCTGATCAATACTGCTACCCTTGCCTGCAGGAATACCATTGAGGTCACTCGCGTCCCATACGCTGTACATACAGGGTACTGCCGCCAATCCGATACAAAGCCATCCCAGCGCAGTTCCAGAAACAAGCAGTCCGATACCTCCCGCCAAAATTACTATAGAGGCAACAATGAGCAACACTGAGAAAGTGCGACTAATTCGGGTACCAAGCTTCGCCTTGCGAGCCCGCTGCGAATGCATACTCAACTTATGCGACGTTGAGGTGGTGGAAGCTTCGCGTAAGTCGAGTTTATCTAGCTCCGCCATGGTATCCACCCTGTTAAGCTTAAGATAGCTCCAAGGAAAGGCAATAGTGGCATTAGAAGCCACCCTATCAGTTGGCCAATAGTCACCATACCGATCATAAGCATACACACAGATCCAAACACCACGGTACATAAGCGCACAACAAATCCTATCGCTCGGGAGAAGGTGCGATCAACCCATTGCCTAAACTGTGCATCTATTGAGCCACCAGAGCTTCCCGAACCTATTTGTCGAAACGGCGCAAAAGTGTCCGTCCAATGGTACTAAACGAGAAGTAATCGACCCAACGCGCCCAGCGGATTGCCGCGCTACGTAGCTGCATACTCCAACCGAGCCCATACCACCAACCGAGGAGTGCTCCAAACATATCCCTATTCTAACAGATTTCGTTTGTGCTTCTCGGCAAAATTACTCAACGTGCTGTGCTGCCGACTCAAGCTGTGCATCGAGTACTTTATTTACCTCAGCGTCTGCTAGCTTGTTGAGTTCGCGCGGTATATGGTCAAATGTCACTTTCTCAAACTTCGGGAGAAGCTGCTGAATAGCGTCGTGGATAGGCCATAAGTCGCGATTTTTGACTTTGAATAATTCGTTTCATTTGGTTCACCACAAGCATACTGTCCATGTACACATACACATTCCGAGCCTGAAATTTTTGTAAAGCAGCCTCAAGACCAATCTTCAGCGCCTGATATTCTGCCTGATTGTTCGTTGTAATTCCGAGAAAAATGCCATGCTCATGCACGACTTTTCCTTCCATATCGAGCAGAACAAAGCCGCTGGCTGACGGACCAGGATTACCCCGAGAACCACCATCTGTATAGAGCTGCACCTCTGTTATTTGTGTAGTAATTTTATCATCATAAGCCGCCGGTGCAGTTTCTGCATCATTGCCAGCAATTACATCAATCTTCTTGGAGAGTTCCCAGTCTTTCTCGGTGATTGATTGCATAGGTTCATGTGTTGACAGCCAAAATTCTACAACGTTCCATTCGTTCTGCCAACGTGGATGATGGTCAAGATCATTTACAACTACGCTCACTTTTTCCATAAACGACCACGCATGGTGAAAGTCGGTAAAGACAAATTGTTTATAAAGCCCATGTTTTGTTTCTTGCCACATAAGCACTATCGTACCACAGCTTGAGTGCACAAATCTGATCCCCTGGATAATAATATTCCGTTGGCGTATAATCACCTCTGTTCAAGTCCACTATGCTTTAAAGCTTAGGGAAAAGAGCAGCCCGAGCGAAAACCACGCTTTTAGCCCGGCGCGATGAGAAAACCGAAGGTTTGTCTCATGACCTTATCGGGGTGTAGCGCAGTTGGTAGCGCGTACGGCTGGGTGAGGACTGCCAGTGGCGGGCCGCAAGGGAGTCCACTCTTGAAAACTTGTTTTCAAAGATGTGGCGACGGGGTCGCGGAACGTGACCGTAGGCCCACAGCGAATCTAAGCAATGATGGTAAGATGAAAGCATCGGGGTGTAGCGCAGTTGGTAGCGCGTACGGCTGGGTGAGGACTGCCAGTGGCGGGCCGCAAGGAGTCCACTCTTGAAAACTTGTTTTCAAAGATGTGGCGACGGGGTCGCGGAACGTGACCGTAGGCCCACAGCGAATCTAAGCAATGATGGTAAGATGAAAGCATCGGGGTGTAGCGCAGTTGGTAGCGCGTACGGCTGGGGCCGTGAGGTCGCAGGTTCAAGTCCTGTCACCCCGACCATTCGAGATTTTATGGGTTTTGAAGTATGTTTTGAACGGCTCTCTCATCTGATAATCGACCACTTTTTCGCTGTCTACATGCACGTTCAAGTAGATTAGACGGGCAATTCTGTCTTTCAGACCTACATCGGCTGCTCTAAGGAGTTTTCCAGCGTTATTGACTATGTTCAAGAACTCCTCGAAGCTCATGATGTCTTGGTCTGGATCGGTAATTTGTTCTTGGAGCTTGTCTATGTCTTCTTGAAGCCCTGCATTTTCACAGACTGCTCCTCTATGTACTTCTCGTTATTCTTGTATACAGGGCTGTCTTTCTTGAGGTTAATTATCTTTAGGCTACGCTCATTCACATCACGGTCTATGCTTTTACTGCACCTTGCAGAGAGTGAATCTGTATACGGGTTTCCTGTAACTTGGCTTTGTTACGGTATTCCAGACGTTTACGGAGCTTCTCATAATCATCACGATTAACGTCTAAGCCATCTAGCATTTCATACATGAACTTAAAGATTTCTATCCCTCTAACAGATTGGTTTAGCTTAAGTTCTTTGTTTTTACGTTGACAAAACTTGTTATCGCAGCGGTACGATAGGATTCTTTTGGTTTCAGTTTTCTTACCGCTCTTAGGTGTTTGTGGGTACATCTTAGCGTTACAGTAGGCGCAGTAGACCATCTCCACTAACGGCTTAAAGACCTTACGTTTGGTCTGGGCTGTCGAGCGTCTACCCGTAAGGCTCTGAACATAGTTATAAGTTTCCTCATCTGTAGCTGGCGTGAAGTCATAGCTCTCTAACTCTCTAAGGTCTATCGCTTTGCCTTTTTGAATTAGTACGCCGTAATAAAAGGGGTTAGGAAACACCCTGTCGCTCAAAATCTTATCGGTCATCAAAACCTTTTGACCAGCCTTTTCAGCATTGTCTTTATAGAGACGACCATACCCGTTATCGTTCATGTGCTTGGCGATAGATTCTAGCGACTTACCAGCCTTACGCATTTCCCATGCTTCACAAATAAGGTCGAAGTTCTTACTGTCATTCTCGTTATCGGGGCGATAGATACCGTCTTCACCTCTGATGTAACCGTGCATTGGTGTGCCAGACGACTTGCCCTCTTTTAGCCCTTTCCTAACACCTCTGGTTACGTTTTGTGAAAGGTTACGAGAGTAGTAGTCCGCCATGACGAACGATATTCCGAGTAACATTTTGCCACTAGCATCATTGGTAAAGTAGTGCGTGACGAACTTAAGGTCCTGTATCGTACCATCATCTATAAGATTTAGAATGTGGCTGCCCTCAATCATGTTACGGGCTAGACGGTCAGGGTTCCACGCCACTATGCCATCATATTTCCCGCTCTCAACACCTCTCATCATCTCGTTAAAGACTTTGCGATTATTGGGTTTCTTGGCTGACTTTTCTTCTTTAAAAACTTTTACGATTCGCATACCACTACGTTCAGCCAACAGCTTACACTCGTCTATCTGGTCATTTATAGAGCGTATTTGACGCTTTGGATCGTCGGTAGACTTGCGAGCATACAGCACATAGCGTAGCTTGGTAATATCTACTTGCGGTTCGTCTTCGTCTTGGTACATAACACTCTTATTTTACTCGTAATCAGGGGCAATGGCTAATACTAAAGCTCTATACGACCTCCGTTATTGTCGTTCATTGTTGTTTCGTTCAGCTTGGCAAGTGGACCGTCCAAATCTACTTGCTTAAGCAATTCTAGCCATTCGGCTAAGACGTCTTCATTTGTTTGTTTTACTTTTTGGTTTGGTACAGCTTTGTGGACAACATTATTGCTCACACCGAGTCTTTCTTTGACTAGTGAAGCTGGTTAGGGTCTTCACCTCGCAAAAGGTTCAGGGCGATAATTTTATTAGTTCGCTGAGGCTTGCATGGTGGTCTATAGAATCAAATAGACGCCACGCAAAAATCCTCTGCCTGAAAGGACTTTTGGTTGGCGTCTACTCTACTAATTATACTCTAATCATTAGCATTATGCAAGCACCCTTATGAGATAATTATAGAGAGGGCTAACACAAAAAGAGGAGTTTATGGCAATTAAAAAAGCAGTGGGAAGACCACAGGAATTTAATTTTAAGACTATTAGCAAGCTGGCTGATTCAGTAGCTCACAACTACCCCATTAGTGACGCCTGTAAGTATGCAAGGATCAGTAAAAGCACATATTATTACTACTTGAAAAGTGAACCATTGTTCGCCGAAGCAATGGCTCTGGCTCACGAGAACCAGCGTAAGGTGAACTTTAATTTTCGTACTACTCCCTAGCTTAACTAGTAGCCTCGCACAAGATTCTAATGGGTACAGTGTTCGATAATAGAGGCGAGTTAATAACGGAAAATGGCGTTGAGGGGTCAAAATCTGGAAATAAAATCTCCGCATGCCACTTCATGCCCCTGTTATGCAAATTAGTGAATGACTTTGTATACTCTCTGGAACACACGGAGAGCGTCTAGGACAGGTTTATTTACCAAAGTTGGGTAAGACATTACTTCCGCGAAAGAGGCCGCTCCCAATACGTTTGACAAATCACCTAAGCTATGCTATGATGTCTACAGTTAAATAAAAACAAAAATAAGGTAACTACATACATTATGAGTGAATTTACAGCACCTACACCAGAGTTCGGTTCTCGACCAGAGGACTTGGCAGCTTTTAACGAAACTGTCGCTACTATTAACGAACATAACGACCAGTTCTCGCTTGGTAAGTTGATGGCTAGAGCTATGATTGACCACGTTGGCGAAGCACAGAAAGCTCAAGAACTTATGGACGCTGGCGCGACTCAAGAGGAAGCAGAACAAACGGCTGCCTTTGTAGGAAGCGATAAGCTACCTCTTAGTGAAGAAGAACAGATGGCTCGTTCGATTGTTGGGATCACTAACGCCCCCGTTCTTGAATCTACTGGTTTGACGCTTTCACCACTTCGTAAGACCAGCACCATGTATGGTCCGCAGGGAGAACAGTCTGTCGGTAAAGTCCGTTTACAAGTGACTGATGGTGGCAAGTTCAGCACTTTCCTACTAGCAGTTAATCCAGAAGACGCTAACGAAGATTTCCAGCATAGTGCTGCTGGTGTAGCTGGAAGCGTAATCGCCGAAGCAAAGGACGCTATAAGTGGTGACGCTGATGAGCATACAGTTCTAGAAACACTTGCTTACGGCAAAGGCATTGTTGCTGGGCTTGAGCATATTGGCTTAGGCGAATCACCTGTTACGGTTGAACTTACTAGCCTGTACGAACACGCCCAGCAAGGCGATGTTAGAGAATATGTAAATGCTGGTAATGTCGGTTTACTTACGGAGCCAGAAGAACAAGGCTTTGGCCCTGCAAGCTGGCAGCGTGACGCTTCACCTGACTTTCTAGCCGAACATTGGAATAAGGTTCTAGATGTCGTGAAGGCAGCTAAGGCTAACCCTAAAGCAACGGAATTGTTCGCACAGCTCGTTAAATCAGCCCAAACCTCTCTAGACTATGCAAAGGCAGACTGGGCTAAGCTAAAGACTGAGGACTACGGCGGTGGCGGTGAATATGGCAAGGGCTTTGAACAAATCTTTGAAACCGTTGGGCTTGAGTTAAGTATGGTTGCTTCACCAGACGAAGAATCCAAATAATTTAGCTATAACTCTACCCTCTGTTCAAGTCGCATTACGTTTATCTAAGTGATGTCTACGATTTACCCCTGTTAAAGCTCGTAAGCAAGGTCAATTTCACTTATTGTAGCTGTAGCCGCTGGGGCTTTAATCTCGTCCAAAAGCTCTTTTGATTGCTATAATCCCAGTAGGTTTTGAGTGAGTTAAGGAGTACGTCTAACTGTTCAAGGTTAATCGCTCCTACTCGACCATTGAAATACGAATTGAGTCATGATTTATGAATACACCTGCTGTATCTATCATTATGCCGACATACAATCGCGGGTATGCCATCGGGTATGCCATCGAAAGCGTACTGAGTCAGACATACGACGAATGGGAACTTATCGTCGTAGATGATGGCTCAACTGACAACACGAGTGAGCTCATTCGTGGATACCATGACAAGCGTATAACATACATCAAGCAATTCAATGCTGGCGCAGCCTCCGCTCGTAACCATGGTCTTTCAGTCTCACGTGGAACATTGGTCGCTTACCTCGATAGTGATAATGAGCTTCTGCCGCACTACCTGGCAACCATGCTCAAGTTGTTTACACGCAATCCACAAACCGTCTTTTCCATACCACGCGCCCACCGTACGCTTGAGCTATATGAGAATGGCATACTGGTAAAAACTATCGACGATTCAGCTGATACCCCACTCGGCCTGACACTCAAAGATATATTCATGAAAAAGCTTCACTTTGATGCAAATGGTTTTATGCACTTGCGGTCACTTTACGATCAGGGAATCCGGTGGGACGAAACACTCGGAGCAATGGAAGACTGGGATATAGCAATGACCATTGGCGAGAAATATCCTCATGGATTCCTGTACGTAGAGGAGGTGCTGTATAACTATCATCAACGATATGGTGGTGACGGGGTTGTATCGAGCAAAACGTATAGCGACTGGGCTGACATATTCGAGGCAATCTACCGGAAGCACAAGAATGATACGCTACTTGTCGGCCAGCAATGGTACCCCGCAAAAGTCCAGAAATGGCGCAAGTTTCAACAAGATTTCGAAGCGGGAAAGCTCCCGCCATACCACCTATACTACTTTCAATAAGTGTATTTATTTGTTACATAATGCTGGGCGCCAACGTGATTAACCCTGAAAAGATTCAAGGTGGGTACCCGCACGCTGCAGCCAAAGCTACAGACAAATATTGGGTTCCCATATGATTAGTATTCAGATAATCATATGTTGGCCACCCCGCCAATGGCGAGGCCTACCCAGCACTCTTAGTATACCCCGAAAAATTACCTTGTAACAGCGTCAGCGAAAAGATATAATCGCTGTATGACAATACTTTTTGTACAGACAGGTGGAACCATAGACAAAGATTATCCTGAAAACGATAACAATCATGGATATTATTTTGAAATAGGTGAGCCAAGCTTTTACGCACGCTGGAAAGAGCTAACCCTGATTTTTTCATACAGAGTTATGACCGTACTGCGCAAAGATAGTCTCGATATGACAGAGAGCGACCGCACCCTCATAAAACACGCCGTCTCCGCTGTAAAGGAAGAACGCATAGTCATTACTCATGGCACCGATACAATTCATAAGACAGCAAAAGTGCTTTCTACAATCAAGGATAAAACTATCATACTAACCGGGTCTCGCGTACCAGAGAAGTTCTACGATTCGGAAGCAGACTTTAACCTTGGTATGGCCATAGCGGGCGCCCAAGTTCTAAAGCATGGTATATACATAGCTCTTTACGGTCTCCTGACGCCCTGGGATCAGTTTAATAACAAATAATCTCACAGTATGGCGCTTAGTACTGCCTGATTGAGGTTACTAAGCCATCCCCCAAAGCCACCAAGCAATACGAGCGCAATGATAATCATGAAGCCGTAGGGTTCAACTTTTTCCATAAACTCCTGAAGCGGCTCCGGAGCAAATGCGTAGAGCACGCGGGAACCGTCTAAGGGGGGTATGGGTATAAGGTTGAAAACAAACAGTCCGACATTCAACACTAAAAAAGTTGATACCAAATCGAGTGCAAGCCCTTGCAATGAAAATGATTTTAAAGCAACTGCACTCAAAAATGCCAGTGCCAAATTAGAGAGCGGACCAGCCGCGGCCAGCATGGCAGCACCGTATTCATCGTATTTTAGCCTTCCGGGATGAAACGGGACGGGTTTGGCCGCCAGGAACAGAACCTGCCAGAGCGCGTACGTTATGGCTGGCAGAACAACCGTCATGAACGGATCAATATGGCTCAGTGGGTTCAGCGAAATCCTGCCTTGATCTTTAGCGGTGGTATCACCGAGCTTTAAGCCTACGTAGGCATGCATGAACTCGTGTACCGTCATCGCTACCAATAAGCACACGATAAAAAGACAGAGACTATACAAAGAGAAGTCACCCATAACCTATATAGTATAGCAGCGTTGACTTCTACGGCGAAAATCTGTACAATTACACCTTGAATCTAACCCTAACTCGGAGTTTGCAATGCAAAAATGTGATCTTACCGGCAAAGGCAAGCAATATGGCAGCAATGTCAGCTTCTCCCAACGCCACACAAAAAAGGTTTGGAAACCAAATCTTCAGACCAAAACTGTTGAAGTAGATGGTAAAAAAGTAAAGCTCAAGATAAGCACTCAGGCCATCCGCACCCTCAAGAAAAAAGGCCTCTTAGCCTAGGTAAACAAAATCGGATAGTCAAAATAGTCGGATAGAAAATCCGACTATTTTTTGTTTCTGTCCGACTAAATCGACTGCCAGACTAACTCGATTTACGCGGGAATTCCCACCACCCCAGCCTCTCTCGGGAGTGACCATAAGCCCCTTTTTTAAGTCATCAATGGAGCTTTCGAATCCACTTCCTCTAGATAAAGGAGCTTCTTAATCACTCCTGGACGAGCCTTAAGATAGTGCGATTTTACGTAAGTCGAGTTAAATACCTTGGCCTAAGCTTTTTCAAGAATCACAAGTTGAGTCGTGTCTGATGTATCCGCCGGCTTGAATTGTAGTTTAGTGGTTGTCTCCTTTGGCTCCATACCGAACGCCTTCAGGGCATCCTCAAGTGATTGCTGCGGAACCTCGTAGTGCAATGTTTTGTCAGCATAATGTGTTGGGACAAATATTTTCGGCTCAACTTCCTTAACTAGTCGAAGAGCACCAGTCGGATCAAGTGTGTATCCGGTACCGCCAACTGGTATGAGCATGACGTCTACAAGCCCAATATCTTCAAGCTTTGACTCACTCAACTTTGGATAAATATGTCCTATCACCAGAATCCGAACGTCACCCGCCGTGACCTTATATATTGTAGCGTTGCGTTCTTGCTCGGTATCCATATGGGCACGTGTTTGGATACCTCGCACGTTGACACCATTTATCTCATACTCACCTGCCATATCTACCGTCATCTTCGCGCCCTTAACCTGTTCGGCGTGAGGCATCGTAAAGAGACAGACATCACCGTCCTTAGTGATAGACTTTGCGCCTAGATCAGCCAGGTTATCGTCAAACACCAAACGAACATGCTTCGTGCTTATCACAATGCAGTTGGCGCCGTAAAACTGAATATCCATTATCGCTTTTCTCCTATAATCAAACTCGCTACCCTAACTATACCGTATATAGGGAGATCCGCCAACTAGCCCAGTAGACCTGGCTTGTCGAACAAAACCTGTTTCTTCGATGCGTAGACGTTGGTAACAAAGCGATCTTTTATCTGTGCCCGATATCGGAACTCTTCAAGTGAAAATACTGTGTAGCGAAGGTCTTTCCTTCTTGCTCTTCAAGCTCGGTTACATACTTCTGAAGGGCGTTGTGGTTCACATTACCGACTACAAGCACATCTACACCGCTGGTCTCATCACGCGTGAACTGACCCATCAGCACAGCAATCTCTACATTGCCCAGCTGTTTCAGGGCGGCAGGCGCTTCGGTCTCGGGTCGTTCTTGTGCAACCTGAACCTCTGCGGTCTCAATTGCTTCTTCCTCTTGCGGAACCGCTTTCTTGGTAAGCTTCTTTGGCTTACGTCCGCCAAAAATATCTTGCAGCGGACTGTAGTACGCATATTTCTGGTTAACCTCATAGTACACCTTGTTGTTGCTAGAGTCGCTGGTGATGATACCAATGTTCAGCAAGTTGGCCAGCTCACGGCGGACGGAGTTAATTTGCTCATCAATCTTACGGGTGATCTCGCGTACATAGAATGAGCGATTCGGGTTTTCGTAGAACAAATGCAGCAGCTTTACGCGCGTTTTTGAACCGAATAGCTGTTCAACCATGCTCACCTCTTTTACTCACTAATGCCCTTAGTGTAGCAGATTTTCGATTGAACAAAAATGCTATTTGTTCAATAGTGTTGTTACAATTTCTACAGCATCACTGGGGTCAGTCACCCAGTGAATACTATTATTACGCTTGAACCATGTGCGTTGTTTCTTTGCGAGCTGCATGGTTGAGCGAACGATTCGTTCAATAGTTTCGTCTAGAGATATGCTACCAGCGAGTGTATCGCGCCATTCTCGGTAGCCCACACCCTCATCGACTCGACCTCCCAACCGTACCTAGCTGACATGCGTTTAACTTCTTCTTGAAGTCCGGTTGCGAGCATTTCCCTCACCCGTTGCCTTACACGCGGTTCAAGTTTTCCCTGTCTAGTCGTAGTCCAATAACGCAGGTATTTTCACGCATAGGCGCACAGACCGCCTGCTTGCCTCCGCTTTCTATGAGCCGAATGAGTCGCCGTGGGTTCGCTGAGTCTATGCTGGTAGTATCAAACCCACGACTCTCAGCTAGCAGGCGTAGTTCGGCGAGCGTCATTGTGTTTAATACATCTCTTTCACCGATGTTTGGTGAGTCAGTAAATTGATAATCATACAAAAGACTATCGACATATAGGCCCGCTGCCACCGACCATAATCGGTAGTTTCCGTGAGCTGCAATGTCGGTAATCGCCCGCTCCGCTAAGTGCTTAAACTGAGCGGCGTTGAAACCTTGCGCTGGGTCGGCAATGTCCAGCAAGTGGTGTGTAATTTCCGCCTGGTCACGAGCGCTTGGCTTTGCGGTGCCAATATCAAACCCCGTGTAGACCGTCATAGCGTCGGCGCATAGTATCTCGCCCTCAAACTGCCGCGCAAGCTCCATCGCCAGCGCCGACTTCCCGCTCGCCGTCTCGCCAACAATCACCACGAGCGGCGATTCGGTAGTTGGTAGTTGGTAGTTGGTAGTTGGCTTCTGCATACCTTCCTAGATATTACCTAACGATTGCCAGATACACTAGTGTGCCGGCCACCAGAGCAAACTTTCTACATCTACTTTCATATCCGGCAAAACATTCACACCTTCGGCGCGCAAGTGCTCTGCATGAGCGTTGCGGCCACCTGGGTAGCCGTTCGCCAGCCCTCCCTCCTTACTGACCACGCGCTGCCAAGGTAAACCCGGATCGCCAAAGTGCGCTATGCCACCCACAATCCGCGCCGCCCGTGCATTACCGCATAGCGCTGCAATCTGCCCATAGCTCATCACCCGCCCCTTCGGAATAGCAGCCACCACCGCCTCAACCCGCCCCCGAAAACTAGTGCTAAAACCCTCTATAGACATGCTTCCTGTGTCCTATTTCAAGAATGAGTACTACAAAAAATCCATCTTTAATTTCATAAATTACCCTGTAATCTCCGACTCGTATACGATATACCGACTGAAAACCATGCATTTTCTTTACACCAGAAGGACGCGGCTTATATGCCAAGCCCTCTATAGCGCTCATGACACGCTGTACTACCAGAACAGGCAATCGATTAAGCTCTTTATCGGCACTACGGCTAAACTCTATGCCATACATCTATCGCATCTTACGACAGTTTGCCTTTTACTTTCAAGCGCGCGATTACTTCTTGATACGGAACGGTCGGTTCACGCATGCGTCGCTCAATCTCTTCACGGGATGTAGCATCAGGGAAAAGCTGAGTAGTAATGGCATCTTCCAGATATCGCGACATCGACACTCCCGCATCCACCGCACGATGTTTCAGCGCAAGATACACATCATCATCTAAAGTAAGTGTTGTTCTCATACATGCATGATAGCATATACGCATTACCGCATCAATATGTATATATGATGTCATGTAGTTTGAGCATGAGGCTTGTCAACAAAAATGAGCAATCTCGAGACGAACAATATGTTTTATAGTCTACAGACTTGTTTTACTGACGCGGGATTTGGCTTCGTTGGCGACTGTTTTTAGGAATTCTTCACTGTTGTAGGACTTTACTTCTTCTGAAACAACTAGGTCTTTACGAATGCGCGGCGTCAGTTCCCCGCCCCCACTTCTTTTTCACCCACAACAATTACATACGGCACTTTCCACATTTCGGCAGCTCGAATTTTCTTGCCGACAGACTCATTACTATTATCTGTCGTCACTCGTAACCCGAGTGCTTTGCCCTGCTCTTGCAAGTTTTCTACAAAGGATACCGTCGAGTCTTCTTGATTGACGCTCAATATCCGAATCTGCTCTGGTGCGCACCATACCGGGAATTTTCCAGCTGTATGTTCAATGTAGACGCTCAGAAATCGCTCTATCGAACCGAGTAATGCACAATGAATCATCACTGGCCGCTGTGGCGTGCCAGCTTCACCCGTATACTCAAGCCCAAACCGCTCTGGCTGGACAAAATCTAGTTGCACCGTTGCGACTTGCCATTTGCGTCCGATGGCATCGGTCGCCATAAAGTCTATCTTTGGCCCATAAAATGCCGCTTCGCCTTCTTCAATGTAATAATCGAGGTTATTCTCTTTCGCAAGCTCTTCTATCTGGACTTGGGCTTTTTCCCACAGCACCGGGTCGCCGAGGTAGCCTTCGCCGTCATCTCGAAAACTCAAACGGAAACTCAGCTCCATCCCAAACACACCGTACATCTCCCGAGATGCTTCAACAAGCTCTGTTGCGACCGTTTTTATTTGGGAGTCCGCCACAAATGCATGGCTGTCGTCTTGGGTAAATGACCGCACCCGGCTGAGACCATGGAGTTCACCCGTTTTTTCATCTCGGTAATCGCCCGCATTTTCCATGTATTTCACTGGTATATCTCGGTAGCTGCGCGGTTGCGCGGCAAAAAGCTGCACATGATGTGGGCAATTCATAGGCCTTAGCACAAACTCATCAGATGTTTCCTGGCTTTTTACTAGGAATAGCTCATCGCCAAACTTGTCCCAGTGACCGCTAGCCTTATACACAGGTCAGTTTTGGCAATCACCGGTGTCCAGACACGTACAAAACCCGCCTTTTCACGAAGTTCTTGGGTAAACTTACCTAGTTCTTCCTCAGAACCGTGCCCCTTGGCGTAAACAGTGGCAGACCGGCGCCCACCAAGTCCGAAAACGTAAACAAGTCCAGTTCTGTACCCAATTTGCGGTGGTCACGCTTCTTGGCTTCTTCGAGCATGGCGAGGTAGGTGCGCAACTCTTTTTCTGTCTCGAAACCCACACCATAGACGCGCTGCATTTGCGGGTTTGACTCCTTGCTGCGCCAGTAAGCACCAGCAACGCGCATGAGCTTAAACGCACCAACTGTATCGGTCGATTCAACGTGTGGACCCCTACATAGGTCAGTGAAGTCACCATTGCGATAAAAACTCACTTCTGTAACCGCCTGCGGAGCCGTTGAGCCCGTTATACCTGCCGGCAAGCCCATAAGTGCAGCATTGAGGTCTTTCGCCAGCGTTGTGCCCTCACGCTGTAAATCATTGAGCAATTCTTCTTTATATGGCTGGTCGTACTGCCGAGCCCAGTGCAATGCCTCAAGTACTGGCATAGTAAACCTTTCAAAAGGCTGTGCGCTTTTAATGATTTCGTGCATCTTTTCCTCTATGCGTGGAAAATCGTCTTCGCTAAGCTTCACGTCTGGCCCGAGGTCTATATCGTAGTAAAATCCATTATCGACCACAGGCCCCACACCGAGCTTTACCTCTGGCCACAGGTCTTGCACCGCCGTCGCCAATATATGCGCCAGACTATGCCGCATGGCATATAGGTTGTCTTGACTATCACTCATTTTCAAACCTCCTTATAAACAAAAAACACGCCAATTAGACTATTTGTCTACTCTAGCGTGCCTCGGGCCCCTCACCTGTGTACAAGTGTGGGGGGTTCCACCTGGGGCGTTTACTCTTGCAACTGTAGTTATCGTACTCTGTTGCCACACCAACGAAGCTCCGTAGCTGGTTAGTCCACATCAGCGCTTGCAACCAGTATACACCGCATAAACTATCCATCACAACTATAACAAAAAGCGCTTGGATGCTCTCGCAAAGACATCCAAGCGCTTTCTAGTTTGGTAAAACCTCTCGGCAAAACCTCACCTCACACGCTAGTATACACGGCCTAGCTGCATTATGCTAGTACTTTTTTGTTCTATTTCCAAAGTTACCTGTGGATAAGTGGATAACCCAATTTATGAGATTCTATACCAGCAATGGTATAGCTGCTAGGTTCGCACTTTCAACTGTCATACCACGGTATGACAGTTGAAATACACCGCCTCATCTGTTATATTTCGTATGTCCCGACTGGGCTATAGGCTCATTTGGCAAGGCAAGTGTGGCGAGTTATTTGCAACTCACCCCAGGCGCTTTAGCCAATGCACTTTATTGAGATTGCCAAGCTGCTTACATGCATTACACCAGATATCATCTGGGCGATTAGCTCATTTGGCTAGAGCGCCACATTGACGTTGTGGAGGTGATAGGTTCGAATCCTATATCGCCCACCATATATAAATACCCCTTCATTTGGGGTATTTATATATGGTGCTAACGAATAGGAGAGAACCGTAAGAGTGAGCTTAGCGAACGAAGGTTCGGTGGAGGGCAAGCTCTCGCAGGAACTTGTTCTGAGAAAGATTGCCCGTAAAAAGGCGCAGCCTGCTATCCTATATCGCCCACCACGAGAGAAGGTCAGCACAGCTGGCCTTTTTCGTGATGAAACAGGCCGATTCCACGAAGTGATATCGCCCACCACGAGAGAGGCTCAGCACAGCTGGCCTTTTTCGTGATGAAACAGGCCGATTCCACGAAGTGATATCGCCCACCACGAGAGAAGGTCAGCAGTGCTGGCCTTTTTCGTGATGAAACAGGCCGATTCCACTAGTGATAACGCCCACCAGCGAAAGACGCTATATGGAACAATAATTCATTGTGCCAATCTGTTATTGTGCTTATGTATACAATGTTTTTGCTTGACTTGCAAGTATTCGTTTGCTAGACTATACCACGTTAAACGAGGTGTTCCCACTGAGTACGAAACAACCAAGCTCACTTGCGAGCTTCCAGTTGTTTTATGAAGAACTCCCGAGCGTTAAACGCGTTACGCGCGTACGCAGGGTAAGGACAGCATAAGTACCGGTTTCCTTCATAAGACAATGCCCCGGCCTTCCGCAGGAAAGCCGGGTTTTTTGTTTATCCACGCTTTCCATCAGTTTATCCACTAGCTTTTTTACCAGCGCTATGTCAATATATAGACATGGTATGTCTCTATTGTGGATCTAGGACTGAAGTCGTAAATTCACGTCCGCAGAAGCGATTGAATCAAACGTGGCGTCGGCGTAAATGTCGTGCCTGTGATGCGATATTTACGACCAACGAAAGCATTGACTACTCTGCCGCAATAATAGTAAAACACAAGGCACACCTGGAGTCGTTTGAGCGAGATAAGCTGCTCATAAGTCTAGCGGCTTCACTAGGACACCGCACAAGCGCTGTAGCAGACGCCGCAGCATTAGTAGCAACTATCACACAAAAACTCCTGATAACAGCCGTAAATGGCTCTGTGGATGTCAAAGATATCACGAACAAAGCCTACGACGTACTGAGCCGTTTTGATACATTGGCAGCAGCACACTATAGCGCCTACCATAACGACACTCCCCAATTGTAACCTTATAGTTTTTTACTGGTTGTACCGTCAGCCGCCTGGAATATGACCGCTTTGTCTGTAACGTCGAATTTCGATATGTATTTGCCCAACATCAGTCGAGTCTGGGAATAGAGTGCCGCAAAAGAGTTAAAGAATAGTGTCGTGAAGGGCAAATACGCCCACTGTAGTACCATGAAGATACTTTTATGACGCTTGTACCTTTTGGGTTTCGGGGGAAGTGTTTTTAATGATAAAAACACGGTAACTACGGCGACAAAGATGGCGACTGTCTGTATGCGGCTGACGATGAGTGGTAGTTCGAGCGCCGCATAGCTTTTCGGGTGAAAAAGTACCGGTATAAAGCCGCCAAATAAAACCAGTATGGGGCCAACCGCCCACGTCACGTGACCTTCGAGCAACCGCCATGTTTTCGCAATCAGATCTCGCTTGGAAATAGTATTCTTACGGAAAAATCCCATGTGTACCACATACGCGAGATCGGATGCGCCATACGTCCACCGACGATACTGGAGGAACTGGGCCTTAAGTGTTTTCCAGTAGGTATCTGACAGTACAGCGTCCTGGTAAATGGGCAAATGGAGTGGCAATGCGCGGTAATTCCCCTCAAACCGAAAATACGAACGCCAGAACTGATGACCGTCCTCGACTATAGTCCGCACGCTCCAAAAATCTGTTTTTATGAGTGCAACCATGGGTTGAGCATGTGCCGAAAAATTCCTCAGCGCATGAGAACGAAGCGAAAACACAAGATGAGATATGGAATTTCCAGTCGCAAGAACCCGCATGGGCGCTGGAGCATCCCAAATATTGTTCGAGAAGAGCGCCACTGGTTGGAACGATGAATGGATTGGATCTGGGCAGACGATGTACGCGTAACTAAGGGCGGCTAGATACTGTTTGTCTGGACGATTATCTGCATCGAGTGTCGTAACGAGCACGCGAAGCGGATCTATCCCCTTTGTCTTCAGATAGTTCTCGAGTTCGCGGCCAGCATAGGTAACATTTCCCCCTTTACCAATAATTTCACCGGGGATATTCGAAGGATGTTTCACAGCAAAAGCGTCCATAAAGTGAGATTTGTATGTCTTCATAAGGTCTGTCGCCTGCTGTTCAACCGCCTCCCCGCCCGTCCTTCGTACGCAAGAATGCATATAACCTGCTTCATATTGTAATCAGAGGCCAGGAGAGCCTCTATAGTAGGCTGAAGTACATCACGGGATTCCTTATACGTTGCGATAATAACCGCATGCACTACTTTACTGGGCTTCATGAGAATTGGCCGTTCTTTGGTACCTGCAACAGCGTAATGGTGCCAACGTGGACGCTTTGCCCTCAGGGTCACTTCGCCTGCGGCAAGCTCCTCGAGCATAGTTAGCCACGGCAATTTTTGGTGCTGGCGAAGGGTCCGAAACCCTTGCATCGAACGAATAGCACTTGCTGACCCTCGCGAAAAGTTAATCAGGACGTAAATAAACATAAATAGTGCAGCAATCCTGACATCGATAAAACTCAAAATAAACGGCACCGCCAGCATGCTCCAGCTAAGCACTCCGGTAAAACTTCAAAAACCGGTAGTGGCCTCTTCTATCTTGCGTGCGGTATTTCTAAGTCAGTCATACGCTAACGCAAAAGAAGTAACGCGTTACTAACAATAATGAGCAAAATTAGGAGTGGTATGGTGAGCGCCAGAACAACGAGCGAGAGTTCCCGCTTAATTTTGTAAGTGCAGTAGGACAACGCCACTCCGACAACAAGGACAAGAACAGCTGCAACCATAAACTCACGACATCCCAAGCCGTACCTTGAGTATAGCCATCAAATCCAAGCGATGAACGGAACGACACGATGTAATTGACCGTTCCCTTGCTCGAATCGAGTTTGAGAGCGACGAGAACAATTGCTGCCAGCGCCAAAAACGTATTGAGGCTCACGAGCAACAACGCCGACCGGTCCTGAATAAAATGCTTGTGTGATGACATAAATCTAGTAGTGTATTGTAACAGAAATATCGAGAAATTCCGTGGTACATTGGCCAAAACTCAGACATCGCTCCAGCCGTTCGGCTCCCCCTGCTCGTAAGCCAAGGGCGGCTGAGTTGGTTTGCTCGCCTCAACCAACAAGATACCCACCGTTTCCTTTCGTGGGCCTCTTGTTGGTGCGGGTGGGGGAGTCGAACCCCCGTCTCAGCCTTGGGAAGGCTACATAATAACCGTTATACGACACCCGCTCAGCAATAATAATTATACAAGGTTCGACTTGAGTCGGTCACGATTTCGGTGATTATTTCATAATCAGCCGGATCTCGACCCCGCCTCGACATACTTGAAGCATAGCTTCAAATCAGTCTCCGGCCTTGCGACCCGCCATAGGCGGGTCTCACCCCGTCTCAGCCTTCACGAAGGCTACATAATGACCGTTATACGACACCCGCGCTTTTTGCAAATGGCAAAAAGCAGTTATCATGTAGCAATTTACAATTAGCAATTGTTACAGGCAAAAGCTTTGCTTTTGCTTTTATAAACCAGCTTCGCCGGAATAACCACAAATGAAAACTGAAAATTGCGAATTGATACATGCTTTGCCTCTGGCAAAGCCTGAGCCACCTGCCAGGATCGAACTGGCGACCTTCTCGTTACGAATGAGATGCTCTACCAACTGAGCTAAGGTGGCACGATGTAAAGTATAAACGAGTCGGTACAAGGTGTACAACCCTGTATAAAAAAGCCCTTTTCAGGGCTCTTTTATACCTTACGAAGAAGAAACTAGTCTTTTTCTTGTCCATGCGATCGAGTTTGGCCATGTGGACAATCTGATAAACCACAAAAGCGGTAGCCAGCAGTGTGATAACTGCACCAAGGATGGCGCCCCAGCCAAACACCAGGTCTTCGCCACCACGACTAAGCCCAGTATTCCACTTAAGTCCATTGAGGTCAGCGCCCCCGAGGATGAAGCCCACGATAGGACTGATGAACTGGTCAACAATTTCCTTGACCGCAGCGCCAGCCGCAGTACCAATAGCTAGACCGACCGCTAGACCCACAACTCCTTGTTCGCGAACAAAATCCACAAAACCTTTTGCGTGATTAACTTTTGCCATGTGTAGTATCTCCCTTATTACCTCTGTTGTAATTCGAAGTATACGGCATGGTATTTTAAAGCGCAAGAAGGAAAATGGATGTATCGCCACCTTACGACCAGGTTGTATCGCATGCAGCTAAGCAACGAGTTCTTTGGCGCTATTTATTGGCGTCCGCCCCGGCGATTACGTCCCGCGATGGCGGGACTATCGCCGATCCGTACCCGGCAGACAGAACCAACCGGATAACGGGCTTCGCCCTTCTCCGCTAAATCTTTTTCGATAAGTTCCACTAAAATTTCGCCCGACGAACCGGCGGACTTTTTAGTCTTCGGGGTTTTTCAAATGGCATTTTCGCTTTTCGGAGCAAGCTCCTGCACGCTCAAACCTGTACGAACTCCGATCTGTAAGTTCGTTCGCTGATCGCCGGTTTCAACCGGCGGACACGGACCAAAAACCCCAGGGGGTTTTTAAACTGGGGTTTTTACTCCTGGCGTACGCCGGCGATCTGACCGTTCGAACCGGCGATCTCCTCCGTGACAGGACAGGGAGGCGTGATAGGCCTCTTCACTACGGGCGCATGCTGTACATTGTATCAAACTAGTTGTTAATGTGGTCGGCTCGACCAGGACAATCGCCAGAAATATGCAAGCATCTTTTTGATTCCGTTCCTCGTCCGCCAAGCTGACGATCTCCTCAAGATCAAAAGAAGCGTGATAAGCCCCTTTGTTTGCGGTCGCTTATCGGAACTAACGGCTCAGTCTCATTATGCCTATTCGGTAAAAGCTTCGACCAATGCCTATGCTCATCCTCTCATAAGCCTAACGGTCTATTTCTCTCCCCGATTTGGTCTTCCGCAAGGCTGCTATACATTTGCTCAATGAGAGTAGGTTCCTCAACGACCATCGAGAACAACACTGTTTGCCTCAATAGGATAACAGAGGTCAGTTTACCAAGCAAACAATAAAAATGCAACTATTTCGGGAGCTCAACAGAAATAAACTTCTTCGGCGGATTCTTTTTCTCCAATGGTTGGATGAACGATTCTATAGGCGAAAACGTTATCTGTATATGAGCTGCTTTATACGTTCCGTTCTCTTTACCGAGCAGCTTCACGACTTCAAACGAAGTTGGTGTTGTAATGATCCCCGAAACCGTTCCCGGCTGAAGTTTGCCGAGTTCGCGCACGATTTGGGGTGGGACTTCTTGGCTCTTCATGGTGATAGCCGTGTCATTGTATTGGCCTCCGTTTGAT
Source organism: Candidatus Saccharimonadota bacterium (assembly GCA_016699935.1). Lineage (GTDB taxonomy): Bacteria > Patescibacteriota > Saccharimonadia > Saccharimonadales > UBA4665 > JAGXIT01. The sequence goes on along the minus strand of CP064992.1, from coordinate 595,518 downwards.
TTTGTATTCACGTCGTCAGATGCCTGAGCAGCCAAAGCCACAAAATCTGCTCCACCGTTCAATTGCACAATAACATTTTGCGCTTTCGCAAAGGCAGGTTTGTCAAGCTTCGCAGCTACCTTTTGTGCAAGCAGTTCGTCTTTTAGTTGCCGCCGTAAATCGCCCAGAGACCACCCAAAAAATTTCTGCATAACCGCCTCAAGCTCATCATCTCCAGCAGCGAGTTGATTTTGCGTACGTAGGATATTAACAGCATCGGTTATTTCCTGCTGAGTAACTCTAATGTTGTTCTGAGCGGCCAAATCTTTGACGTACGCAAAGCTAATAACTTGCTGTAGGGCTCGTGGCCGATACGTTTCCAGCTGGCGCTTGCCAGATTCGCTTGTAAAGTCTACCTGCTGCTGAGTCTCATAGTAGTGCATCACGCGCCTTAGCTCAAAGAGATAACTTTCATATGACACCCACCGTCCACCCGCTTTTGCAGCCGGAAACGGAAGAATCTGAGTTACCCGATACATAAACAACGAGGTCGACTGATAACGATACAGGCTTAAACCCGTATACACAAAAAACCCGATGAGTGCCGTCACCAGCAAGGCGGATGAAACTATGATGATACGGCGCTTTGAGTGCTCAAGTGGGTATTTGTACTTACGCGCGCCCTTGAGTACCTCTTCTCTATGTTCAGCGACCGTCTCGTTCGTGATACGAGGAACATTACTTAGCGCAGCTTCGGTTTGCTGCTGGAGTGATGGTTTGCGAAATCTCTGGGCCACCTGAGGCACAATGGCACGAACTCTCTTCGTGCGCTCAGAACGTCCTTTTTTCTTAAGTGATAGCTTTTTCATCTCAATGTTATACCTCGTGCTGCGGCATACCGGCCGCCTCCACCCCTTCTTTGCGCAATATTTCGAGCAAATGTTTCTGGGTTTTTGCTGGGTGGTGTATGTAGTGAATCAGCAGGTCTCCCACAAATGTTTGCATCATTATAGTACCATACCCTAGAAGGGTTTCTTGGAGGCCTTTCACCTCATAATTGACCATCTGTATCTGGCTGAGACCCATATCGACGACACCCGATGGAAAAAACCTTTTGCGTTATCTGTATAAACCGCTCGTTTGTCACGATAAAGACGCTAAAATACCAACTCATCCATGAAGGGAAAAACAGGAGCGCGCTCACCGCGACACTTACTAAAAAGCTGGCGTAAAAGAATGTCATGCTTGGTGGGTCGTTGGGCTGAGTGTATGTCAGTATGAGCGTGTATAGCGGACCGACCAGCAAACCTAGCGACCCGACAATAAGTCCTTTGCGCATCACGATGGGGTGCTTCGAAACACGTAAAGCACTTCCTCGTCGTCCATCTGGTCTTCAAAATATTTGGGCCGACCTCCGGCTGTCAACCTTGCCAGTTTTTCCTTGGCCATAAGCGTATTGTACCAGATTTCCCTTCTAGCGTAGTGGTTTTGTAATATGAGTCGCGGCTATTTCACAACCGTTTTGATTGCTAATTGCAATGATTGACCCTGCTTCATAGCAGCTATGAAGCCCGCGTTAAAGGTATCTCCCGCACCGGTAACATTGCCAGAATGTATGCCCTCTACGGCCGGGACGGTTTTGAAGGAGCCTTCCACGAGATAGTGCGCTCCGCGGGAACCATCTTTACGATTGTCACGAGCTGCGGTGCCATTTTTGCAGCAGTCGAAGCCCTCTTCGACACTGCTCACCTCCCAAGTCTCGAGAAACTCAGCCTTACTCGGTAAATAATAATCCGCCGCCAGAACGACATTTCGAACTTGCCGAAATCGTTCAGGGTACGCCGGGCGTAATCCTACCATGATCTACCACCGTCATTGCGCCTTGCCGTTTTGCAAGTGCAATAACCGCTCCAAAGTCAGGCGCAAGCCATCAAGCTTATACAACGTACCCATATACAAGAATGTTTTATCCGTTACTTCTTTGGCGAGCTCGGGCAGAAGTAACTTGCTCGACAATGCCTGGTTTGCATTCCCTAAGCTAAACACCACATGATCACCTCGCTCACCTACCATATTCAGCCCGATATTCGTCCGACTACCCATTGCAGGCAAAAGGCATACTTGTATATTTTCTTCGACAAGAAGCTGTTCAATCAACGTGCCCGCTGCGTCATCACCCTTCATTCCAATGAATAAACCCTGTAGCCCAAACAGTTTTAGCCTTCGGACAAAATTTATACCGGAGCCACCAGGCAAAACCTCATAATCTTTACCGCGAATCTCTTTTTCGACAGGTATACCACGACCAGCAAATGGCAAACCAACTGTATTGATATCGAGGTAACAGCCCCCAAATGCTATAACATCATACGGTTTCATATTCATAGTGTGTCGTTTGGTATCCCGAGCTGGAATCGAACCAACATCTGCTCCTTAGGACGGAGTTATTCTATCCGTTGAACTATCGGGACACGAGATAATCTTACCATAACCCGAACTCGACATAACATCTCGAATTCTTTAGAGAAGGGCTCGTTTGGCTTCGGCGGCCCCGGTACTTGCGTGGCGTCAGGCATAGCTTGACACGGAAGATTCCCCTGAGACTCGCTTAGCAGGCGAGTCTCACCTTCCCGGTCTGTTAATGGGGTCCCCATGAAATCACTAGATTTCATGGGGTAAATTTGACGGAGTTATTCTATCCGTTGAACTATCGGGACATAGTGAGCACAAAAAGTGCTCAGATTTTAAGGTGTTATTTGGCCTTTTTCCGAGGCTGCGTGAAGAATTCGTGCACAGTTTCATACGCAAAAAGTTCGCTCTCGCTGAACCAGTGAGCAATTTCCTTCTCTGCTTCTTCTGCGGTTGCCGATGCATGCACTAAGTTGGCCACACCGAATCCTGCGGATGATGCCTGACCATAGGTGACATGGGCGTAATCGCCGCGTATCGTACCAGGGAGTGCGGTCTTTGGCTGGGTATCGCCAACCATTTTCCGAACAAACTCAACTGATTCTACCCCTTCCAGCACCATGGCAATCACCGGACCAACTTGCATGGCTGCAAGCTGGCTTTCAAATATCTCAGCTCCTTTGCGAGTTTTAAGCGTACCAATTCCCTCGTAATGCCCATGGAAGTGTTCATAATCGGGCTGCACCATTTTCATCCCAATCACCTTGAAACCAGCTCTTTCAAAACGGGTCAAAATCTCACCAACAATACCGCGCATCACCGCATCTGGCTTAAAGACAACTAGTGTTTGTTCCATATTACAACATCCTTTCTTTCAGATGCATTGTAACAGATACAGACACACATTGAAACCGAAGGTTAGGAAATACTTGATACTTGATACTTGATACTTCATACTCGATACTTGATACTTATTCATATGCAGTTTACGAAAGCCAAGACAGATTTTCTCGAATATCTCGAAATAGAGCAAAACCGCTCCCAAAAAACGATTCGCAATTATGACCATTACCTCACCCGGCTCGTTGATTACGGTGGCGACTTAGCTGTCGAAGATATCGACCAAGAGCTTGTGCGCAAGTGGCGGCTCTGGCTCAACCGACTCGGAACAAATGTTCATGATGAGTTACAGAAAAGCACCCTCAACTACCACCTCATTGCTCTTCGCAGCTTCTTGAAGTTCTGCCACAAACGCGGAATGAAGTGTATGGCACCAGATACCATAGAGCTATCCCGGACGAAACGACCCCAGGTAACCTTCCTGAATGAGGAAGAGCTGCAGCGCATATTTGACCAGCCAGATACAAACACTGTAGCCGGCCTGCGCGACCGTGCCATCCTAGAGCTACTATTCAGCTCCGGATTACGCGTATCAGAGCTAGTTGGGCTCGACCGCGACCATATTAACCTCAAGCGACGAGAATTCATGGTGCGCGGTAAGGGTCAAAAAGATCGCCCGATCTTTATCAGCTTGGAAACTGCCGAGTGGCTACAGCAGTACCTCGACAAGCGAACCGACACCACCAAACCATTATTTATGCGCTACAGCGGCCGAAAAACGGTTGACCGTAGTGGGAATTTTCACCGCTTAACGGCGCGGAGCATCCAGCGACTGGTTGCGCACTATGCCTTGCTGGCTGGTATTACCAAGCACGTCAGCCCCACACGATGCGGCATAGTTTTGCGACGAATTTACTGATGAACGGCGCCGACCTCCGCTCTGTCCAGGCCATGCTGGGTCACAGTAATATCTCAACTACGCAGATATACACCCACGTCACCGACCCGCACCTGAAAGCTGTACACGAAAAATTCCACCACAAGTAGCCCACTTCCAAGATAATTGAGAGCTACCTGCGATCTCAAAAACTTGCTATGGGCACGTTGTGGGGTCTTCAGGTGTGTAGGGAGTGACTGCTGACGCCGTAAAACGCTTACAAACACTCGATACTGAGTGTATGCCCCCAGAGGAACGTTTTTGCCACCTCGATCGTGCAACGGCACACGCACTTTCACGCGACGCAAGACATCCTGAGCTTTACCGGTAACATCTATGGTCGCTTGAGCCTTGCTAAACCAGGCATTCGAACCCGACGCCGTCCTGGCGTCAATCACCAATCGTGGACTATCACGATAGAGGGTGCTGATGCGTGCAGTGTAAAAGCGGCGTCATGGCATTTACAGATACACGAATAACCGCCTTACATGATTGCGTAGCCGCAGTACAGCTCGCTGGAACAATATGTCCTTTCGGATCACCAAAATTAGTTATACCTACCCGATTGCCCGGCGTGGAAATGACCGGCTGCATGAAAAACGTTTTGGTTATATTTGCCGCTGAAGCAGCACTATTAAATGCAGTCATTTGCATAAGATCAAATCTGAGAAGCCCATAGCCGCACTGGTTAGCGGCGTTGTTAGCAGGAAAACTCAAATAAGATGGACAGTCCGTTGGGTCTGTACTCGCGCCTTCTGCGACGGTCCATTCAAACTCAATGTCAACCGAAGTCGCTGGAGGCAACGCTCCGCCTTGCTTATCGGTTAGGTCTATCGGAATAACAATCGCTGATGTAGTAGAAGGATCTACGACTAAATCCGGAACAGTAGTACTCACAAAAACACAGGTATACTCTACCCGAGGACTCGTGCTAAGAACAGGATTTACGGTGTATGGGCCTGTGTTGCAATCGTCTTGTGGCTGAACCGCGAGCCCCGCCGTCTGACGATTTTTAATTATATCAATTGCACTATTCACTCCAGATTCTGCAGCATAAAATGCCTGTGTACTTAGCTGACGATCAAGCGCTTCCCGACGGTTTCTATTTGCGACTTGCGTAAAGCCCATGACCACGAGCGTAATCACTAAGGTCAGTATCATGGTCACCATAAAAGATACGAGTCCGCTTTGGTTTACTTATCTTTCTGCTCATACTTATTACCATTGTACTGTAAACCTTGTTAGTTCGCTACTCTTCTTTGAACTGTTGTTGTTAGCTTCGAGACAGCACAATATTGGTTGCCGCTGTTGAGCTTGCATTGGGCGTCTGGCGCGTTAGCAAGCTGTGCGTCGAGGAGGTCTGTTGCACCTTCAGCGCAGCTACCTGAGTGCGTTGTGGGAGCACATATCAAGTCTCTATCTCCAAAAGCAAGCACTACATCAACGACGAAGCTATCTGGCGTAGCTGAAGGTTGAACCGATAATCTACTGATCCGAATCCGCTCAGCGAGCAGTTGCTTACCCGTAGCGGTTGGGATAACTGGCGGCAACGAACAAACATCAGATAGCATAGGAGTCATATACAGACCGGTCTGGGTAGCAGTATCGCCCATAAACATTTGTCCAGCGTTATTGTATATGAAGAAATAACCCCAGCACAAAAGAAATTCCTTGATGAGTCTGTGGGCGTAATCTGTGCACTGCCAAGTTGAATTGATTGACTAATTGTGTCGATAACCGAGCGAGTCACCCCCTGGGTAAGAGCAACATTTACCCCGGTAATACCTATTCGAAAACGATATTACACCGTAAGATAACAAAAGTAAGAGAGCCGCAAATGCTAATGATGAAATCATCAGCTCTGTAATGGTAAAACCTGATTGTGAGCGCAAGGGCAAAATTTTCTTCATATTACGATGCCCTGCTATAAACCACTCTAACCGAACTCGTTTTACCACTCAAGGTGATCCATTGTGCTTTGAATGGTGAAAACACTACCGCCACTGGGCGGAGTAATCTGGATTTGGTATTGCGCACCTCCGTTCGTAACGTTGCATGCAGAATTCGGTGTTAGGACGTACGTAGCACCACTATAGCAACCCGCATCTACCGGAGCCGCACTGGCAGCACGGAGAAGCTCTACTTGCTGCTCTACGAGTTTTTGTGCAACACTTTGTTCTTGCGCTTCCTGTATGGCTCCAACATTCTTATTGGTCAACGCGTACGCAGACGTCAAGACAAGACTTGCTATGGCTGATGCTATAAGCACCTCGATAATCGTATCCCCACGTTGTCTTCCCTTCAGGGCTGTCAGGTGTATCATAAACATGCCACTCCGTTAAACACACGACTTGTCACCTCAAGACCATTCGAAATAAGTATAGATACAGACTGCCTTGTCCCCGAGCTGCGAAAACAGAGTTCAACACCTTGATTAACTGGTGTTCCGTAAGGGGTGGGCCGTTGTGCTTCGGCGTTGATAGCTTCTGCATTGTCATTGACCGCAGCATTAGGCCACGTACTTGTAAATCTCCTCAGCTCAAGGCTTTGTGCTCCAGACGAAGTACCTGCAACTGAAACAAAGTTAGCAAAACTGCTCATGAACGTAAACGCAAACCTACTTGTGGTAGTAAAGCTGGGCGCTCCTGGTTGCGTCCACCAACATAGGTTAGCCCCCGGAAGTCGCCGAGGCGTAACTTGCGGCGCGGTATTATTTGGGGCAGCCGTCGTATGAGCAATGGCCGTAATAGAAGCTTCACCCGGGTTTTCAACTTCACGCTCTCCCCTCCAACTACAGCCACCGTCCTACGACCTGCAAGTGGATAAGCATAGAACCGCTCATTCTCTACAGTAGCAGGATTAAAGACCAATGCTGTCCCGGCATATATGCAATCCTTGTTTTTGCCCTGTTCTGTACTGCCAGAATCTATCTGTAAGTTTGGAGCGCTCAATGTGCATTTAAAGTCTGAGTTGTTTGGATAATACCCACTCCTGGTTTGGTTCACTAGATCTCGAATCTGCTGCTGCAAATCGCGTGAGCCAACCTGAAAATCAGTCCTCTGCTGCCGCCCATTAATAGTTATAGCCGCAGCCATGAATAAAAATGCGGTCACCGCGAGCACAATGAGGGTCTCAAAATGGTAAAACCTCGGGTAGATTGCATGTTGCCACCCCTATTCATATGGATAAGTATACCACAAGCATGATAAAGAGCTAATAAACATCCCCTGTTGCCTAAAAACTGAAGGTTACTCACTTGTCATCTGTTCTTCCGAGCAGGGCCGTAGCTACAGCTATGGCCACAGTTCAAAATAACAGATGGCAAATCATGAGTACTGCTTCAGTTTCGGCTATAACGGGGAGCTGTTTATTAGCTCTAAGAAATCCTACAGAAATTGACCTGTGTACCAGTTAACCAATCGCTCACCCCACACCATCACCACAAATGTACCGGCTAGCAGATACGGTCCAAACGGAATATGCTGCTTCAGTCCATGTTTACCGCCTGCAATCTGCGGTATGCTTACGAGTGTTCCAATGAGCGAGGCAATAAACAGCGCAAGCATAACCTTCAGGGGCGACCCTGCTATCAGGCCAAGGGCAAGCGCAAGCTTTACGTCCCCACCGCCTATCCACTTTCCGTCTGACGCCTGGTAAAGCCCCCAAAATAGCCCGAAATACAGCCCCGCACCTACCGCAGACATCCACAGCACGCCAAGGCTTTGCTGCCACAGGCTCGTCACCAGCACCTGGCTTGCCGCTACCCCTATGAGTGGAAAGACTAGCTTGTCGGGAAGCAAGAACCACTTGAAGTCATACACAGCCAGTGCGACAAAGAAGACTACATACACCAGACCATACAGAAACCAAATCAGGTGAAGTCCACTGAGAGATAATGTCCATCCCAGGTAAAATACAACAAAAAGCAAGCCGGTGAGCAGCTCTACGAGCGGGTACTGTACAGATATGGGTTTCTGGCAGTATCGACACCGACCGCGCAGGCTAAGCCAGCTCAGTACCGGTACAAGGTCTCTCGCAGCAAGCGTATGACGACAGTCTGGACACATACTTCTTCCACGCAGTATGGATAGGCTTTGCCCTTTGTCCTTTGCCCTTTGCCCTTTGCCCTGCTGCCGCAGCCGCCACACAAGCGCATTCACAAAACTACCACATATTAACCCGTAGAGGAGTATGACTATAATCATTGTAATTATGGTATCACTAAGTTTGTAAATCGAAAACGGAGCCACGAAGGCTCCGTTTGTCGTTGACATTGTTCAGGTCTACTGTGAACCTATGCAGCGAGCGATGGCTGGTTCGCGAACATAGCGGACTGCAAAGTCACGAGCAGAGCCAGCGGCAGTACCCGACCCGTCTACGTTACATTTCACTGCGTACTGAACAGTTGCAGCAGTAGTGCTACCCGCACCGGCGCCATAGGTCAGCGCGGTTAACTGCTGAAAGTCTCCGGCGGTGTAACCCGTATTTGCATCGGATTGGCAACTAGCTGTCACGCCATTACGATTGGCCAAGCAGTCGGTGATTAATGCTGATATACGAGAAGCTTCGCTATTACGTGCATTGTTACGCGCGTTGCGTTGTAGGGTTGGTACGGCAAGGAAAACGATAAGCATGATTAAACCGGCGATAGCCAGCACAATCAAAACTTCAATAATGGTGAAGCCAGATTCTTTACGTTGTTGTAGTGTCTTTCGCATAGTGCAAGTGCCCTTTGCTCTTAAGTTTATGCTTATGGTTACAAATATACGGCGGTTATCCTATAAATGCAAGCGTTATTATTCACTTTATTGAAAATAGTAATATTTCTTACAATTTATCCACCAAGGCTGCTATTGCCAGCGAGGCTGTAAATTGGCAGCAAGACTGCGGCAACTATTATAAAAGCAACAACTCCAAGCATCACCATCATCACAGGCTCAATGATACTTGAAATGTTTTCTACCTCGGTATCAACTTTTTTCATAATAATCGGCTACCTTTGGCCAACATTTGTTCGATAGAGCCCGACTGTTCGCCTATCCGAACCATATTTGGTACTAGCGGCAAGAAATGCAAATCATTATCGATACTATCCGCCAGACTTTTTCCACCTTTAACCTTATCTGCTGCCCGCATAATAGCTCTTTCTATATGCACGTTGTTTACAGCCTTGCCGGTAATACTAAGCATTTGTAGCAGCGGCACACCGCTAGAAACCAGCGTTGTGCCAGTTCGCGCAAACGTGCCATGTATACTTTCATGAAAAGTGGACCGATGGGCCATGCCTTCATCTTCCATTGGTCAATAACTTTACCCGGTCCGGTGCGTGCCCACCTGGTCGTAAAGAAAACTCCAAATCCCACTATCAATATAACAATCCACCAAAATCAATAATAAAGTGCGACAACCCTAGAAGCATCTGGGTAATGAAAGGTAGCTTTGCATTTTTCATACCTTGATACATAACCTCAACCTGTGGAAGTACCTTCACAACCATAAACCCAACAACTACTGTCATCACGACAACAACGACAAGTGGATATATCATTGCACCCCGGATTTTACTGTTTAGGTCAGCTTCTTTCTCCTGCTGTATCGCCAGACGGTCAAGTGCCTGGTCAAGCGTACCAGATGATTCACCGGCCGAAATCAAGCTTAGGTATACCTGGTTGAAAACACGGGGTGTTTACCCATGGCATTGGCCAGAGTACCACCGCCTTCAACATCACTAATCACTTGACTCAGTATAATCTTAAACGGCTTGCTAGTTGTTTGGTTGGCCACACTTCTGAGCGCCTGCAAAAGGGGTAGACCAGCGTTAATGAGCGTACTGAGTTGACGGCTAAACAACACTCTGTCTTTCGCTTTTACCTTGCTCTTGAACCCAAAACCACCCTTTTCACCCTGCATAATGACGTCTGTCGCCACAAGCCCCTGCGCACTAATCAGTTTCGCTGCGGCATACTCACTGTCTGCCTGCACAGTTGCTTTCACCTGCTTGCCGGTCTGTGGGTTGCGAGCTGTATAGCTGTAATTTAGCATGGCGTAGCTCCATTCGGTCGCTGAATGAAGAGTGAAGAATGAAGAATGAGGATACCGTCTCTGAGGCACGAATTCTTGACTCTTGACTCTTGACTCTTGACTCTCATTATTAGTCCCTCATTAACCTGTCTAGTTCATCGATGTCTATGGCATAGTTGCGTGCTTCGTCGTAACTGATGGTACCGGAATGTATAAGCTGAACGAGTTGCTTGTCCATGCTCTGCATCCCAAACTCTCCACCGGTCTGGATAACCGCATCAAGCTGGTGGGTTTTACCTTCTCGGATGATATTTCGCACCGCAGGTGTTGCTATCAAAATTTCGGCTGCCGCAATCCGCCCGCCACCTATAGACGGAACAAGCCGCTGCGAACAAATTGCCATAAGGATGTTTGAGAGTTGAGCGCGGATTTGTGGCTGTTGGTGAGGCGGGAAGACATCGACCATACGGTCGATACTCTGTGCCGCGCTATTTGTATGCAGCGTCGCGAACACGAGGTGGCCTGTTTCGGCGATAGTAATAGCACTGGCGATAGTTTCAAGATCGCGCATCTCACCGATGAGTACGACATCTGGGTCTTCGCGAAGACTGCTACGAAGCGCCGCACTAAATGAGTATGTATCGTAGTGAACCTCACGCTGCACAATGATCGATTTTTACTCCTGTGCGTATACTCAATTGGGTCTTCAATGGTAATAATGTGCTTACCCTGTTCCATATTTATTTTATGGATAAGTGCCGCTAGACTAGTGGATTTACCTGAGCCAGTCGGGCCAGTCACAAGAACAAGGCCACGTGGGTACTCTGCAAACTTTGCAACAATCTGAGGAAGGCCGAGCTGTTCAATGGTCAGCATTTCATTGGGAATGAGGCGCAAGGCAGCGGCTAGATTGCCACGCTCATGAAACGCATTGACACGAAAACGGCCAAGATCTCCAAAAGCAAAACTAAAGTCAAATTCTTTATCTTTCAGCAATATTTGTTTCTGGTCTTCATCTAGAATGGCAAAAATGAGGGTTTCAACAGTTTCCTCGGTAAGAATGTCTGCTGCCGCAACGGGCACAAGCGCACCATCCACACGAAGCATCGGCGGTAGGCCAACCTGAAGATGTAGGTCAGAAGCCTTTTTTTTCACGACTTCTTCAAGAAGTATTTCAATCCGTGGTTGACCAGACATCACTTGGCTCCTTTCAGCTTCAAAATTAGAGAAAAGCGTGAATTCTCTGTGTTCTGATTGCTCTGCTCTAGTCTGTTTCTGCTTCTCATTTTCCCGCCCTCTTTCTTATCTCATATCTCTTAAAGTCTTAGTTCTAATCTAAGCGCTATCTGCTGATGCCACACGATTTATCTCTTGGACGGTGGTTTGGCCTGCCAGCGCCTTCAGAAAACCATCCGCACGCATGGTAACCATTCCTTCACGTTCAGCCTGAGCTTGGATCTCAGAGCTCGTGGCTCGTTTCAAGATAAGCTGTTGGATTGTTTCGCTCACCTCGAACACTTCGTACAACCCCATTCGGCCCTTGTAGCCACCTGGGGAACCGGGGCTGTCTTTGCCCTTGGTTAAAGTATAAGCGCTATCAGTTGCTAAAGGCAAGCTCTCGTAGCCTAAATCTTGGGCAACCGCAGCCATGTGTTCTGCGTCCGGCGGTAACAGACCCTTCAGAGCCTCCTTGATTGCCACCGTCTCGACGGCGCTAGATTGATACTGTTCGCTGCTATTACCGATCCGCCTTACAAGTCGCTGACCAATGACGACATGTACTGTGCTCGCGATAAGAAATGGTTCGACACCCATGTCGAGAAGTCGAGGTAAAATGCCTGCGGCGCTGTTTGTGTGTAGCGTACTGAAGACTAGGTGACCGGTCAGACTTGCTTGCACAGCGAGTTCGGCCGTCTCTTTATCGCGGATCTCTCCCACCATGACGATGTCAGGATCTTGTCGTAGTATAGAACGCAAACCGCCACTAAACGTCAGCCCGACGTCAGCGTTGACTTGTATTTGGTTAATACCGTCCATCTTGTATTCAACCGGGTCTTCAAGCGTGACAATATTGACCCCATCGTTCTTCACTTCTTGTAAGAGTGCGTAGAGGCTTGTTGATTTACCTGATCCGGTTGGGCCTGACGTAAGAATCATACCGTTAGTGCGCTCCAAGCCGTTTCGGATTGTTCGCAAACTGCGCCCGTGGTACCCCATGTCCTCAAGCTTGAGACTCGTACCGCTTTTGTCAAGCAGACGAATGACAACCTGCTCACCCCATATCACAGGACTGATGGATATGCGCAGGTCGATGTCCTTACCGCCAACACTAATCGTAAACTCACCGTCTTGCGGCACGCGGTGTTCATCAATCTTAAGGTTCGACAGTATCTTTATGCGCGAAACGAGGGGTGGCTCCGTACTTTTCGGGAGGTTCATGATCTCTCGCAAGATACCATCGATCCGGCAGCGTATCTTGAGACTTCCCTTGAGAGGTTCGATATGAATATCGCTAGCCCGGTTTTTTGCAGCGTATTCAAGAATGGTCGATAGAGCCTTACTAATCGGGGAGTCTTGGACGATAGAGGTGATATTTTCGGCAGCCTTTTTGGGCTTTTTGTTCGTCCTGTACCGCCGTATCTACTTTTAGATCATCACCCATCCTACCGATTTCATTCACCAGATTGTCGGAGAGCCTGGCTGAGTATTGTGCAGAACTTGACGGATGCCTTCCTCGCTTGCTGCGTAGACCTTCAGTGGCCGACCGATACGGTTACTCAAGAAATCTACCGCCTGACGTTATCGGCCTCTAGCATAGCCACGACGAGCCTGTGCTGTATTTCTCCAAGCGGCACAGCCATATACCGCTCTGCGATATCCTGCGGTAGCATCTCAAGCACTTTCGCATCTATCCTAGCCTCAAGGAGATTCACATATGGGATTTTCGAAACGTGTGCGATGGTTTTCGTGAGCTGTTCGTTCGTAACCTTCCCGCTCATAACAAGCAGCCCGAATAGAGGAGTGCTTGTATCTTTTGATTGTTTTTTGAACTCCGCCAAATCAGCCCGGGTGAGCACTGCATCCTCAACGAGTTTATCTTCGACTTGCGTCTGTTCGGTAGCTGAAAGGACGCTCACAGGCGTCCCCTACTGCGTGGACGCGTTAAATGGCGTTTGGTTAGTGCTGTTCAGCTGACTGTTCTGCGTTGGATTGATGCTTTCGGCATTAAAATAGCGCTTGCTCGGCTCGTTAAAGTCAGCCACGATAACGTCGACTACTTCTACCTTCTGCTGGCGATTTTCAGCAGTAACAAATAGCTTATTTGAAATCAGAAAAGAAACAATCGCACTCAAGAAAGCTACGACAATAATGATACTGAGGTCTTTTTGTTTCATTGGACCACCTTTGTTGAGATGTTCAGGGATTTAGCTGGCTGGAAATACGTTTGAGCACCAATAACCAACGTCAATTCGTCTTTATCGCCCGAGATATCAAGCGTTTTCAGTTGAATCGGCCGGATCGATTTTTCAAAAGCTCCAATAACATTCTTCACTCCATCGTAATTCGATGAAACCGATAGATCGAATGGGATTGAAATTGGCTGAGGGTTAGTGCTTGTTCTATTTTGTGCTTGGATAACTTCATCGTCAGTACCTGTTATGCTGTTGATCTTCAAGTTTTGGCTCACCACAAGCGCCTCTAGACTCGTTGCTAGTGCCGGAAAATCATAGGTGCTTGGCAAAGCATCGAGTACAATTTTTGCGTTGTTACCATCTTTCTGACCAGTGCCAGCAGGGTTACCCTCTAAAATATTTATAGCGGTATTGTTGAACGCTTCGTATGATTTCTTTAATTCCTTCACGGCTGCTTTATCGGCAGTAAGCTGATCACGTGCTTTGCGCTTTTCGGATATAACACGGTTTTGATAGCCAGCTTGGCTAATAAGCGTTTTGTAGCGACAGCCGAAAACACAAGCAAGAAAGCTGCAGTACTCACAACAATAACAACCGTTGTGTTCGCTTTATCAATCAGCTTCCTCTTTGACAACTGTATGTCTGCCATATTAAATCCCCGCCTCGAATAAATTAGTTTGGTTCGTCTGAAGACCTGACGGCACGACAATTTGAACCTGTTTGGTATCATCAAAGATATCGGCATTGTACTTGAGCGTAATGGTAAAAGTCGCTCCCTTATCATCGCGGCCAAACTGACTCAAGACGACCTCACTAAACGCTTTGGGCGGCATGACGCAGTTTGCATCTTTATCGAGAATCATCCGATCTGGTAAAGCCAGTTGGTTGCCGTCAATATTTGGGCACACGTCAGTTATTGATTTAGGCTGTACATCTGGACCAATCTTATAGCCCGTAGCCTTCAGCGTATCAGTGTACACACTGACGACGTCAAGTGTCGGCGCCTTGCCACCAATAGACATCGTTGTTTGAGAAAAATCGACCGTTAGCTTCGTGAGACTTGCTTTGTCTGGTGTGACTTGCGTCAGGTAGCCAAATAATCGGCTTCCGACTGGTTTTTGCTCATGAAGCCCTGGTTTATTATTAACCGATGTGAGCGCACCGAGCTGATTTTGCACCGTGAGAATCTTGTCCAGATTTTTTGTATTCTTTAGATCGTTGCTATAGGTTTTTATGTCAGATTGTAAGTCATTGAGGCTCTTTTTTTGAATAACATTAACAAAGAAGAAGGCAAACAACAGCGCCGTAATCGCAGCGCCCCCCACAATGAATGAGACAAACGACATCAGGTATTTCATGCGCCGAGCTTTTACAAATTCAAGCTTTATGTCTGGTAGAAGGTTAAACTGCACCATTATTCGTTCCTTTCCGCAAGTCCGACGGCAACGCTAAACTGGTTAGAAACAGCGAGAAGCTCGTTTTGTCTATCTGATGCAAAAGCCACATTGCGCCACGCGTTGCCAATCTCGACATTAACCCCAAACTTATTTGCCAGGTACAGCGGAAACTCAGGTATGGCCGATGCGCCGCCAGTGACAATCATGCGCTCGATAGGTGTTTCGGGGTAGCGAGTTTGGAAAAACTTAACAGATTTATCAATTTCGCTCACCAGCAGATCTACGGTTGCGATGATAGCCTGGTACACCTGGCCTTCGAGCTTGTCTTTGCTCACGCCAAACTTATACACAAACTGCTGTGCTTGCTTATCGTCGATATTCAGGTTCTGCGTGGCCGATCGAATCACCGCTTCTACGCCTGTCGGTATTGATCGGGTCAAACGTGGTGCATCCGCCATCGTAATAACAAGGTCAGTACTAAGTTGACCCATGTCTATGATAAGCTGTGGCGCTGTTGTGCCGGCGGGCACAAGCGAACGAGTCAGGGCAAGATTGTCTGGTTCAAAGGCAATAACATTTAGCCCAATGGACTCTATCATATCAAGTCGTTGCTCGACATAGTTATCGCTCACACTACTGAGCAAGATCTCAACTTTAGTTTTATCCTTCGGTGAGTCACCAATAATTGACCAGTCTATCTTGCTTTCAGCGGGCGGCGTCGGTATGAGCGACTCCGCCTGGTACGAAATGGCTTTGCCCATTTCTCCCTGTGGAATACGATCGAAATCAATAACGGTCGTAAAAACACGGCTACTCGACAAGCCGACTGCGACATTACGCGTTGACAGCCGCGCCTCAGTAATGAGGTTCGATAGTACTTGCGCGAGTTTTTGTTGGTCAGCCTTGCTATCGCTTTGCGCCATTTTCACATCAATCGGCACATACGCATATTTGACGAGGCTTCTGGTCGGCCCAGAGCCACGCAGCTCAACAATACGGATGCCCGTGGTTCCGATGTCGAGTCCGAAGAACGATGATACCCCACTCAATATACTCATGTTAATTCGATTATAGCATGAGCGTTATGTTATGCTGCAAGACTTTTCATACTATTTTCCACATCTTATAGAACTGGAGGTAGATCGACGAAGGAATCATATCTGTTGGCACCAGATGAAGCAGTGCCAGCGCCGTCTTCTGCCAACCACAGCTCCGGACTGTAATAAAACCGTTCAGCATAGGTCACGGGCACGCTATTTACATTCGCCAGATACGTGCCATACGTCCGGCCTAAGACTAATTTGTTAGCACTTACCGCGCCGTATACAGTCAAGGGCGCATTACATAAGTTGTACGCATTCACCGTCGTAAAGGTGATGGGTGTGTTGATTGCGCTTGCGCAGCTTTGAAAATTACCGTTCACTCCGCTGCCACCGGCGTAAAAATACCCGCATTTCGCTTACGGTTCTCGCTACGGAAATGTTACCGTCCTCAACTAACACGGTAAGACGCGGAATATCTGCGATGTTTGCACCGTACGCCCCATACAAAATAGAGCCACTTATATAGACGCTACCGGAGGACACATATATTGTCACTTGCCTGCCAGTCGCTAACGTACCAGATAGACTGATGCTGCTATTAGCATAGTAAACCCCGTCAGTCGCAAGACTCCCAAGATTCACAGCACCCGAAAGCGTGTGTGTTTGAGCGGGCACTTCCGGTACGAATGGCGTTACAGTATAGCCTCCCCGTAGGTAGTGCCAGTAGCACCGGTGTTTGCGAAACCGAGGCTGCTCCCGCTACGCGTGGCGGCTCCTCCGGGCAGGCCAAACCCGACACAAAATTCTGGATATCACCTGTTGCTATTGCGGCAAGCTGTGTCCCTCCGCCTATGTAGGAACCAGTATCGGTGTTCCATGCCTTTATGGAATCGCCAGACAAAATATCGCCGCCTACGACATCAAAAAACGGACGGTAGCCGGCATAACCGTCAATCGTATTGATCCAGCTACCGTTGTTACCAATAGGACAGAGTACATTTAATCCGTTGCCAACAAGTGACCACTGCATATCGTATCTGCCGGCTACGGTTGAATTAAAACTTATGGGATTACTCGTAATTGTGGCCGGATCATGTAGGGCACTAACCGAGTAGCCTGGAGTGCTCGTTGTTACGACACCGTTTGGATCCTTCACCTCAACAGTTAAAGCAGGATTACCAACGACAAGCGGAGGACCCCAGTGTGTTACCCCCATCGAAACAGTAAATTGATTCCCACCACCCACAACCATTTGACCCGGGAATGTATGGCTCGTACACGTTGCTGAAATCCGTTGAAACATCCAACGCATATGGTACGAGGCACCACTACGAAACGTATGGTTAAACGATGTCACTCCCGGACTCACGATATTACTCGCTAGCCATGCGGACGTACAACTCGCCCCATTTTCGCAAATGCTATGCCCCAGAAGCTGCCAGCCAGGCGGTACACCACTGATAGATACAGTACGCGTTGTACTCGTAGCACTTCCCATATCTATAGAGTTGCCGCCGCCAGCGCTGTTTGTAAAGAAGAAAGGATTGTTACCATCAGATCCTGAACCTGAAACACTGACACTAACCGCGCTCGTTGCTGTAGCCCATGCCCCAGTATCCTCAATCTTGTAACCGTCTAAGGTAGCCATATTATTGGGTGGTATGAGTCCATAGCAGAACCATGAAACATTATCCCCCCAAGTGTAGCCAACCTTACTAACGGTAAGTGCGTCGTATGCAGCCTTTGCTGCAGGTACCGTAATATAAGGACTCGTATATCTATAGGCACTAAACCGCGGTGGCCCATAGTAAACGGTATGATAGTCGTACCCCATCTGCCTTCCGGCTGAATCATTAATGACAAAAATGGCTACGCTCGTGCTAAAACCATTGCAAGCCGCTTGTACACTAGCCCAATTACCGGTGTGAAAACCGCGTGAAGGTCCGCCGCCACTTACGGGATATATCCTCCAACCCCAACCGTAGGATGAGTGTGGCCAGCCGTTCCCAGCTCCTCCTCCACCACCACTACCCCCGAGCCAATACCACCCCCACCCTGAGCATTTGCTGTCCCGCCTGCTAGAAACAACGCACACATTATGGATCCCGCTATTACCGCAAATGCTTGGAGGAGGATCTTTCTTTTCATATCGTTATCATACCAAACCACAAGCGTCATGTGAACAAATAAGCATCCCGGACTAAACCGCCCTCTGTTAAACACCCATCCCAGATGAATCCTAGTAATTGGTTGTTAACCGATAATCATTCCTCGTTGATAGTTGCTAATTGATAGTTTGTTGATACCTTGATCAATTGCTCGTTGATCGTTGCCCCCACAGCTTATTGACAAAATCATACGTTACACATACAATGTATGTATGTCTACTACTTTACTCACAGTCAAAACAGATGAACTTACGAAGCGAGAGCTGAAAGAGTTCGCAGCCGAGCTCGGCGTTTCCACGACTGCGTTCGTCAACCTTGTGGTCAAACAGGCCCTGCGTGACCGTCGAGTCGTGCTGAGCACCACCTTTGAGCCTACCCCTATCTGCAAACTGTCATGCACCGCGCAGAGTCCAACCACGCACTTGGCCGCAACATTACCCACGCGCATAGCAAAAATGACGCCCTCGCCCACCTTGATTCGCTCATGAGCTAGTCATATATGCAGGTAGATTTCACTAAAGAATTTGATAAACAGTTCGCAAAACTTACTCGCCCCAAGCAACTCCGCGCCAAAGCAGCCCTAGCGCTCTATCTTGAAAACCCGGCAGCTCCAGCCCTACGCTTGCACCGGCTAAAGGGCGAGTGGGCGGGGTACTGCTCCATAAGCGCAGGTGGTGACCTACGCCTGCACTTCCTCGCCTTCACGGCCGATACCCTCCTCTTCGTCGCCATCGGCACCCACAGCCAACTCTACAAATAGACATAGGAAGTTGATAGTTGGAAGTTGATAGTTGGAAGTTGATAGTTGGAAGTTGCTAGTTTGTTGATACCTTAATCATTGCCAGTTGCCAGTTGCTCATCGCCCTTCCAACCCCCCACCTTCCAACCCCCACCTTCCACCCCCCACCAACCACCCCCACCTTCCACCCCCTCTTATCTCTTAACTCTTATCTCTTATCTCTAATCTCTAATTTAAAGGCACCAAAAAAAGCGCCTCTCCGGCGCCTACTCATTCTTCATTCTTCATTCTTCATTCCCGTTCTTCGTTCTCCATTCCCCCTTACGAGTCATGGAAAAACTGTCAGACTGCAATGCTCCGCCGAGGGCGAAACAAACTGATAGGTTTTCCAGCCGAGGCTGAGTAGTGGACGTCGGGAGCATTGTGCTCACCTCCTTCCGTAGACTAGCGTCCACTACCTCCAGCGCTCGACCGCCACAAGCTTCCCCTTGACGAGGTAATTGTGGGTGGAGGCGGCTCCATCTTCCGTAGGTTACAGCCCACGAGGTGAAGAACGCCTGGGACGCCATCGTAAAACTCGGCGCTGTGCGCGGAGAGCCTTTTGAATGGTGTCCGACCAAAACTTTTCGAAAACGAGTGTAAACCCGTTTTCGAGGAAAAGCTTGACCTGGATTGGCCGACCTTCAGTTTCCTGAAGACGGTCGAAGGCGCCATCACAGACCTTACCGTTACGGTCACGACATGTGTCCGTCGAAGTAGATTCCCGCCGGAGCAGGATTCGACGGCATGACGGCCGGAACTAGTTCTGGTACATCACTGAGGCGCAGGTACACCTGCCGAAGCGCCTCAGCACTATCTACGGGCGGACGAACACGCCAGCGACCGTCGACCAGAACTGGCCGGACGGGCACCTTTGCGATCTCCGCTCGATGTGGATAGCGGTTTTGTCATCGACGGTGTCGATGACAATTTTGACCGGCATCGACTCACCCACAGCGGGGAGCGAAGGTGCGGTCATTGTCGGTACCGACGTGGCGGTCGGTCCGACGACTGTCGGTGACGAGCTCGGCGAAGCCGTAGCTGCGTTGCTCGTCACCGACGGCGCCGTTGCCGATGGGCTCGGCTCCGGGTCCTCTGGGAGAAGTACATCCTCCCGAAGCCCGAAGCCGCGCACCATCAGCGCGAGTGCGATAAGTCCGAAGACCACTCGCACCCACAGTCCGGTCTTACGACCGAGACCGGGCACCGTTCCGCCGACCCGCGAAGGCGGAGAGGAGAACAATGACGAACAACGCCGCGCCACCGAAGCCAATCAGCAGCCACCCTGCGGGGTGATGTTCTTTCGAACGACACGGCGTCGTCGCTGTCCGGCCCCTTCTGGGTGCCGACCGGGCAGGCGACCAGGTCGTCGGTCTTGGTCTGCGACCAGCCGGGGTTGGTGAGCTCGTACTTCGAGCTGTCCGTGACCTCCGGCGTGACCTTGAGCGTGTTGCCCGTCCGGGTCTGGACGTACTTCACGCCATCGGTCGGGGTCTCCGCGAACGAAAGGTTGTAGCCCGGACCGCAGAGGTTCGAGAACTTCCCGTCGACCGCGGTGACCTTGGTCTTCTCGACCGGGCAGGCGACCAGGTCGTCGGTCTTGGTCTGCGACCAGGGGGGTTGGTGAGCTCGTACTTCGAGCTGTCCGTGACCTCCGGCGTGACCTTGAGCGTGTTGCCCGTCCGGGTCTGGACGTACTTCACGCCATCGGTCGGGGTCTCCGCGAACGAAAGGTTGTAGCCCGGACCGCAGAGGTTCGAGAACTTCCCGTCGACCGCGGTGACCTTGGTCTTCTCGACCGGGCAGGCGACCAGGTCGTCGGTCTTGGTCTGCGACCAGCCGGGGTTGGTGAGCTCGTACTTCGAGCTGTCCGTGACCTCCGGCGTGACCTTGAGCGTGTTGCCCGTCCGGGTCTGGACGTACTTCACGCCATCGGTCGGGGTCTCCGCGAACGAAAGGTTGTAGCCCGGACCGCAGAGGTTCGAGAACTTCCCGTCGACCGCGGTGACCTTGGTCTTCTCGACCGGGCAGGCGACCAGGTCGTCGGTCTTGGTCTGCGACCAGCCGGGGTTGGTGAGCTCGTACTTCGAGCTGTCCGTGACCTCCGGCGTGACCTTGAGCGTGTTGCCCGTCCGGGTCTGGACGTACTTCACGCCATCGGTCGGGGTCTCCGCGAACGAAAGGTTGTAGCCCGGACCGCAGAGGTTCGAGAACTTCCCGTCGACCGCGGTGACCTTGGTCTTCTCGACCGGGCAGACACCGGGGATGGTGAAGGTCACCGTGTCGGTGCCGCCCACGAGGCCCTTTGATCGTCAACTCGTACGAGTGGTTCATCACCGCCGGGTTTCAATCGATGAGAAGGTACCGCCGGATGGCAGCACCTCCTCAATGGAGGCGTTGGGTCCGATGACCCACCCCCTGGTCGTGTCCTTGAGCGACACGTTGGCTCCTTGCGGAACCGTGCCGTTGGTGATCGTGTACCCAAAGCTCACCTCCTCGGTGCCGGCTGGGAAACACTTCGATGGCGCGTCAACGGTCACCGAGACCGTTGGGTTGTATGTCGCCATGGCGGCGGGCGCGCCGAGGGCGACGAGGGCGACGAGGGCGACGGCGATGCTGGCGAAGACGCCACGCCGCCGGGGGCGGTTCGGGTGGCGGCGGGGCCACCACTCTTTCCAAAGGTCCACATGACGTGGTCCTTTCGTTTTTGGCTTCCACTCGCAGGCGCGAGCGGATCGAGAACTAGTTTGCTGGGGTTTCCATTCCCATTGCCGGTCCATTGCTGGGGGCTTGCGTCCTAGTATCACGATGTGTAGGCATGAAGTTCACGCGCACATATCGTGACACTAGGTTTTTTTGAAAAATATTTGTTTTATAAAAACCTATATCTAGTTATTCCATGTGCTTACACGTTGAGCTCAGGTGCATTTTCTCGGGCGAGCAGCGGACCGAGCCGTATCTAAATACGGCGAAGTGAGCAGCACAGCCGAAAAATGTGCATGAGCCAAAGAGACTGGCAAAATTGGCGGCTCTGCCGACAAACAGGCCAGTCGGTGTAAGTGCATGGTGCAGTCTGACTTGTTAATGTACAAGCGCCCGTAGCGTCTCAACACCGGAGTCGTTAAAAAAACGCCTACAACGGCGGAAACCACCCATATAGGTGCACTGAACTAGATTATTTTAACCCATAATGCTTTTGCTGTCAATTATTTATATCTGTTACAAACCCCCTCTATTCCCCCAATCGTGTAAGAAACTATACATTCACGCTCCACCATTCTGCTATACACAAATTTCGCACTCTCACGCTCATAAAGCATTTTATCCTCGAAGCACGGAACGAGCCGTACCACAGTACGGTGATAGCGGTGTCGAAGCCGCGCAATAAAGAGGTGAAACCGATGTACTGGAGGGGAAAATGTAAGGAGTCTAGAGTAGCTAAGATACGCCCAAAAGGCGTCGGAATAATAGCTCGACAAAGCTACGTTACCGACTACAGCCAAACCACCACCAATACCTCCCCTCTACATCCCACCATACCCACACCACCACCCAGTTTACTATTTATGACTATCGAGTAAAATAGTAAGCTATGAAGACGATCGAGCAAGCACACCGTCGGGATACAACTGCTCATATTATTGATGAATTAATCCGTATAGGGTCTTTTGGAGCTCTGGTTTCGGCGGGGCTACTTGCCCCTGGTGTGCTCATTGGCTTAAGGAAGCCGTTCGGCGCTCTTTACTCTAAACTTGATGAGCGCGAACGAGAAAGAGAAATCCGCCGAATTATCTACTACATGAAAAGTAGAGGCTACCTGGCGGGTGATTACGAACATGGATTGCAGATAACCGAGAAGGCGCGACGGCGCCTAACACGAGTTCGTCTGAGTGATGTTATCATACGACCACAAGAGGTCTGGGATAAAACATGGCGTGTCATCATATACGATATACCCGAAGAGCATGCAGCCGCACGCCGTAATCTTACCCGACAGCTTCGCCACATGGGCTGCTTCCAGCTACAACGGAGTACCTGGATTACCCCTTTCCTTGCCGAAATGAAGTCGAAGCAATCAGCTCGCAGTACTCGATTGACTCCTTCATTACCTATCTTGAAGCACAACACCTCGACAATTCCAGCGGCCTCCTGAAGCGCTTCAAGCATAAGTACCCCACCACACACTTCTAAACTGTCTGTATTTTTACTCTTTGTCTTGATAGTCACAAATAGTATACAGACTGGTTTACTGCTACTGCATACATTAACTGTATCTGAGTTGTTAGTGGTGTGCCCTACTATGCACAAGTTTCGCACTTTGAAATCATGTTCATTTTCTCCTCAAACAACGGAACGAGCCGTATTTTAGCAGGGTGAAGTGGTGTCGCAGCCGTGCAGTAAAGTAAATACTTGTTTTTTCTTTGTGCGAGCAGCGAAAAAAGAGGTGAAACCGATGTACTGGAGAGGAAAACGTACAGGAGTTTAGAGAAGCAAGCGGTGTCAGATGCTCCGCATCTGAGCAGGCTGGCTGGTGCGAAACTTGTGTAAGAAACTATGTATTCACTCTCCACCGTTCTGCTATACTAAGGCTAAAGGTAGGGGGGAGCGGCTTATGAGTGATACCAAGGCACAAAAAACAGAGGACACAGCACCGCCAAAAGACGGTTCGGACGACTATAAAATTGTGACGAGTGACGGTGTTTCAGCCAAGAAGTCGGGCTTACTGCAGTGGTCTCCTAAAAAGAAAATACTCGCGCTTGTTTTTTTGTTGCTCGTGGTACTTCCTTGGCTTGGCGCCTACTGGACTATCAACTACAAGCGTACAACCGCTCGCGATGTTAGTCAGGTCATGGATGCACTCACAAGCTCCCTGTCTGGTGGCTCTAGTGACACAAAAAGTGGTGTAACGCCGACACCGTATCAACCTGCTGGCTATACCTTCTCCGTATTACCTACTAACTATAGTGCTATCGAATACAAAGTTCCGACCGACAAGCTTGAAAAACATACAATAAGGCACGACACATACTGTACTTGCAGGGATTAGATGAGAAAATAATCCCAGACACCAAACGAAATACTACTCCCAATAAGTCCTTCGTAAATGCTTTTGTGCGCTGTAGGCTGTCCACCGAACAGCTCACGAATGGTCACGGTCTGCAAGTTACCTGCGCAAACAGTGCTGAGTATGAAAAATCAGCAAAGCAGACAAAGCAGTTCAACGATTTGTTTACCGCGAATCATCCAAGCAAAAAAAAGGATGTTGTTATAGCAAATTTGGTGCAAGATGCAAGCCCAACCAGAGGCTATAATACAGCGAGTGGCTTTGTACAATTACAAGACGGTGAGGAGCCGGTACCCGTCTACTACTATCAGACCCCAGATAAAGCCTGGCATTACTTTACGGCAACTCCGGTACTCATACCATGTACCGATTATTCAACAATCGACCTAAAGAAAGCGTACTTCGGTACCGAGTGCCACGACCCGGCTGTTGAATTTGCCACTGTTAACCTATAAGCCAAACCCCAGAAACTTACGGCGCCATACCAATCTCTTCCTCGAACTCACGATAGAGCACAGCTTCATTCAAGCGTGTTTGTGTGCCTCCGTTTTCAGCGCCTGCCGTAGTACATTACACTGTTCTTCGACCATTTCATTATTCAAAAACAATATTACAACACGGGGGGCAGACTGACATACGAATCATAGCGTACTGGGCCATTAGCGGTGTTTGCGCCGTCTTGTGCCAACCACAGCTCAGGGCTGTAGTAGAAATTCTCGGCTGGTTCGGCTGGCACGCCAGGTACGGCTATAAGGCTTCCGTACGTCCGCGACAGCACCAGTTTGTTAGCGGCAACCGCGCCGTATACCGTCAGCCGATTCTGGCAGGTTGTGTAAGCGCCAGAAGTTGTCATAACGATTGGCAGCGCGCCACTCGCACAACTGTAGAAGTTGCCGTTGCCAGGACTAACACCCCTGCATAATAAATTCCATGCATTTCGGTCACCGCACTCCCAACAAGAATATTGCCACTTCGAATCAATAACGTCAGACGCGGTATGCTGGCAACGTTCGCATATGCGCCATATAGTATATTACTGGCAATGATGGCATTTCCGCTTTCCAGGATTATGGTGATACGTTTATTGGCAGGTAGTGTACCCGACAATGTGAGATCACCGCTATGCACGTACGTAGCTCCATCTACTAACGTCGCATCACCTAGGCCTAAGCTTGAAGCCGGCCATGGAGTCGTATTTGTTGGTAGCTCTGGGCTAAATGGGTTGACTGCATAGCCACCTCCGTATGTCGTACCACTTGCAGTTGTATTGGCGAAGCTCAGAGCGCTCCCACTACGAGTGGCGGCTCCTCCGGGTAGGCCAAACCCCGACACGAAATTCTGGATATTACCTGTTGCTATTGCGGCAAGCTGCGTTCCGGCTCCAAAGTATGATCCACTGTCTTCGTTCCATGACCGTATAGAACCGCCAGACAAAATATCACCGCCCGTTACCGTGAAAAACGGACGGTAGCCGGCATCAAACTGCTTTGTGCACGTTACATCGTCTTTAATGGTGCTCCCAGAGAGGTTCCAGGACACTGTATACGTCCCCGCCTGAAGCGGTTTGTATTGGAGGGATGGATTGCTCGTCAGAATTGTATTAACCCCTGTTCCAGAAACCGCATACCCGATTTGCCCGTAGTTCGTAACTACACCAGCGGGGCTTGTTACTTGCGCGGTCATAGCCGGATTGCCCGAATCCATTGGTGGCCCGTAGCTCATCGACAATCGTAACCGAACGGTGAACGCTGTTTGTTGCCCAACAAGCATACGGGCAGGTACGGTGGCAACATCACGTCGCATTTGGCTTCGGGCAGTCAATATCGTAATTGATGCTATCGTACGGTAGCTGGAATTGCAGCAGGTTTACGCTATAGACGCTGTCGAGCACAAACCGGTATTTGTGTAACGGCGAAGGTCGCCGTGATTGTGGCCGTCCGCTGATTGCCGGAGGCAAGATACCATACGTTCCCTCCCCTATCGGTTTTGGCATTCGCAGAGATACTCAGTGGTATTCTACTAACTACACCAGCGGGCGAGAGCTCTTCAACGTACACCACAAATGGTGTTGGCTGCACCCCAGGGTACCATTGTCGTCATCGTACAGCGAAATGGTTTTTGTTTCCGGGCTTGTCATAGAACACGATGGTGCAAACGGCAGCGCGTATTTGCGATACACATTGCGAGGATAATCTTGGGCGATTGCAAAAAGTTATCTGCGGCTGCCTGGCTCGAATACCCCACCTTTCCATCACTAAGTTTTATGTGGAAATGGTTTTGTATGTCAGTCACACTAGCCGGAAGTGCTGCAGTTATCATTATTTTATATTTGCCAGTGGAGATATCTAACGCAAGCTCACTAGCTAGGATTGTGACCGTACGAGTAGCGGCATAGCAGTTGTTCGCAGTGCTCGGTTTACCAAATAGCGTACTCTGTCCTGGTACGCTCAGGCTGGTAATGTTTTTGCCGACGAGCGCTCCGCTTACCGCACCAGTACCACCATTTACATCCCCGTGTCACGGTAATTGTTCCCGCTTGACGGCGCAGTGTCCCTTGCGTCTGAACACAAATCAAGCCCTGTGACGGTGAGTGTTCGATTGGTGCTAGCATCATCAAGTACAACGGAATGGTTATGGAACGTACATTTATAGAACTCCCTTGCTCGGCTAAAACATACGCGGCAATATCTGTCGCACCCATGCCCATATCTAAAGGATCAGGTCCTTGTGTGCTGAGCGCCATACCAATTCTAGCCATTAGCCCAAAACATAAGACTGTTAGCAGCAAGAATCCCGAAATCCACACCGTCAGTTTCGTAAATCCTTTAGGCTTGGCAGCTTGCATCGATACGCTCCTTAACGACGCCGATATCAACACCAGCTCCGTCTTTATTTTCCACATTTTGGACAGTATCCAGTAAATCGGTCGCCTGGCTACACAGCCTATGGTTTGCTGCATAGACAGCGGCATTAAGCATAGCGTTCGTCCACTCATACGAACCTTCGGGGTACTGTTTGCCTGCCGCAATCTGTGCTTGAATGTCAGCGCTATATGTAACTTGTTGCGGTGAAGTGGTGTCGTCTGGTTTGATAGGAGGCTCAGATCGGAGTCGGTCGTACACGATAGCACCTATACCAAGCAGTACAATGACGGCTAAGGAGCTGATTGCGACTGTACGAATTCTCAACATAATGCTTATGATTTCCTCATATCATCATACAGGAGAGTGCGAGCGAAAAAAACTATCTAAACTCACAATCATAAACTCACCCTATAAAAGACTCGCCCTCCTCTGTTATACTGAAAACATCATGAGTCTTTCTATAGCGATACAAGAGACACAACACAACTTAATTCTGATAGAGAGGTTGGGTTAGATGCTAAGCATTGGTATTCACAAGACGCAACAATACCATTTGATATAACCTTCTCGATGCCTCCTTTAGATAAAAGAACACGAGGCTATACGCCTCAACAGATTAAAGAACTACAAGAAACTGCTGGTGGTAAATGGTGAACTGTCATTCCTACTGATTTAACTATCACCAGACCTTTACTAGTCTGCAATGTATGTTGTAAATGTCGTTCATCTTTTACTCGAAATATAATTGAGCAAGGCCACGGGAGTTTTTTTCCAGATAATTGCTACCCCACCACACGCACCACTATATTTTACAAGCC
This sequence comes from Candidatus Saccharimonadota bacterium, assembly GCA_016699935.1. Taxonomy (GTDB): domain Bacteria; phylum Patescibacteriota; class Saccharimonadia; order Saccharimonadales; family UBA4665; genus JAGXIT01. The sequence goes on along the minus strand of CP064992.1, from coordinate 567,786 downwards.
TAAATGATAAGACAATGCTTGTCGATTAACTATCTCAGCTACTCTCTATTATCAACTGAGCTTTGCTCTACGTAGAAGCTGTGCATTAAAGGCTACTACTACAGTCGATGCTGACATTAGAATCGCGCCAAGTGCAGGTGCAAGCACTATGCCAGCACCGTACAATACGCCAGCGGCCAGAGGTATTGCGAAGATGTTATAGCCTGTTGCCCATATTAAGTTCTGTGTCATCTTCTTGTACGTAGCCTTTGACAGGTTAATTACTTTAACTACGTCTTGAGGATTGCTCTTTACCAAGATAATATCCGCTGATTTTATAGCGACATCCGTACCGGCACCGATAGCTATGCCAATGTCTGCTTGGGTAAGTGCGGGTGCATCATTTATACCATCACCAACCATTGCAACCTTTTGACCGTTTTTGTAACTCTTTCACTTTCGCAGACTTATCTTCGGGTCGTACTTCTGCAAAGTACTGGTCTAGTCCTAGTTGCTTTGAGACGTAGGCAGCAACTTCATCGGTGTCCCCAGTGATCATAGCCGTCTTAATCCCCATTTCTCGCAGGGTTTTAATGGTTTGTTTCGATTCTTCCCGTACTATGTCGGCCAAACCCAAAGCACCAATTACCTTTTTATTAGTAATCAAATAAACTTCGGTTTTACCCTCTTTGGCAGCTTGCTTTACGGCATTGGCAATTTCTTTAGGAACAGTAAGCTTATTTTCTTCTATATAGCGGTAGCTGGCTGCAATATACACTTCGTTGCCGTGTAAAGTTCCTTGTACGCCTAAGCCTGGCAATGCTTTGAAGTCAGCAACCTTATCAAGGTGTACGTGGTCTGATTCTGCCCTACGAACGATACCCTTACCAACAATATGTTCACTGTTTTGCTCAAGGCTCGCTGTTAGGTGCAGTACGTCTTCTTGTGAGTAACCTTTGGTTGCCCATATATCAGTTACGCCGTGTTCGCCCTTAGTTAGAGTACCTGTCTTATCAAATAGCACCCAGTCTAGCTTACGTGCTGATTCAAGAGCTAATCGCTTTCGTACTAGTAAACCGTTCTTCGCTGACAGTGTAGTAGAGATTGATACAACTAAAGGTATCGCCAAGCCAAGAGCGTGAGGACAAGCAATTATCAAAACTGTTACTGACCGCTCTAATGCAAAGCCAACATCTTTAAGAACTAGCCACACAATGAACGTTACGATAGCTGTAACAATAGCTATGATGGTTAGGTAGAAAGCTGCCTTATCCGCCAATACTTGCACATTAGATTTTGAACTTTGAGCTTCTGCAACAAGTCGCATAATTCCTGCAAGTGCAGTATCATCTCCAAGTTCCGTAACTTTAACTTTGATTGAGCCGTCTTGATTTACGGTTCCAGCAACAACCTTATCATTGACGGTTTTACTTACAGGTTTTGACTCGCCAGTGATAGCAGCCTCATCTATTGATGATGTCCCGTCTGTTATTACACCGTCAATCGGTATTCTCGTGCCTGGTCTTACTAATACCAAGTCGCCAACACTTAGTTCGCTTACTAAAACCATCTTTGGTTTTCCATTAACTAACTTTTCAGCCTTATCTGGCAGTAGCTTTGAGATTGCGTCTAAAGCATTTTCAGCCTTTGCTACCGAAGCCATTTCTAGCCAATGACCAAGCAACATAATTGTCACCAGTGTGGCTAATTCCCAAAAAAGCCTTCACCACCGATAAAGAACTGTGTCGCAACGCTATAGACGTATGCCGTGATGATTGCCAGGCTGATTAAAGTCATCATACCTGGCAACCTAGCTTTTAATTCGCCCATCGCACTCTTGATGAACACCATACCACCATAGAAAAAGATGATGGTACTAAACACAAATGGAACGTATTGAGAGCCTGGAAATGCTGGCGGTGTGAAGTGTAACCACTGCTGTATCATCTCGGAATAAACCAAGACGGGTATCGTCAGTATTAGTGACAACCAAAACTTATCCTTAAACATAGCCACTGAATGACCAGCGTGTTTATCGTGTTCCTGATGTTCCATATGCTGGTGTTCGTGGTGCGAATGATCCATAAATACTCCTGGCTTAGTAGCCCCACTCCTTTTGCCATTGCTTCATTTGAGTAATCTCTTTACTCTGTGCGTCTACGATAGCTACTGTGAGCGTTTTTACTTCTTGATGTTGTGCATTGGTTTTACCTGAGTACGCCATATTTATAGCTGATTGGTGGTGTTCAATCATTGAAGATAAAAAGGCCTTATCAAACTCATCACCCGTTAAACCTTTTAGCTTATTCGTCATTCCAGCCATATCGTCCATCATTCCCATTGAGGAGTGATCCATCATCATTTCACCACTGCTTGCAGGGTAGCCCCAAGCTGTCTGCCAGCTTTGCATTTCGCCAATCTCTTTTGTCTGAGCCGTGATGATATTGTTAGCCATATCTTTTATTTCTTGGTGCTTAGCATTAGTTAGAGCCAGCTTAGCCATATCAACCGCACCTTGATGGTGGGCAATCATATTAGCTAGAAACATTCGGTCATAGTCTTCGCCCTTAAGTTCGCTGTACATTTTGTAATCAGCCGAGTCTTTATCTACAGTGACAGTACTTGCTTGTTGTGACGAGTTGCCACCCATCATATTGTTGCCGTCCATCATATCGTTATCTTTATTAAGGGCGTAGATACTTACCCCCGCAATGGCAACGATTGCGACTATTGCCACGATGATTATGTTGTTCTTGTTCTTCATAGGTTCTCCTGATTTACGTTTAAGATACGGTTTGAATTAACAAACGAATCCTAAACTCTAAAGACACCGTAGAGAATATATATTGGTATCTTAGGCGGTGGCTTTATCGAGTCTGCATACAACTTTTGAGTTACATGCGTATCACTAAATAGCCAAGCTTGGTTCTGTGAGTAAAAAGGCACGACTGGTTCGTCATCTTCTTCATCGTAACGTGAATTGATTGCATCTTCTTTGTTAAAAACGGCTGTGCGACACTGTGTAGCACAAGAGGTATTGTCATTAGCCTTATGGTTCATCCCAGCCATATCGTGAGCCATTACTGGCATAGCTGAACTATGTGCAGCAAAAGTCACAGAATTTAGGAGTAACACCGCAAGCAGCAAAGCCACTCTTTTAAGTACTTTTAGATACTTCACAGTTATTTACCCCGAATGTTATTAAGCTCGTATAGTTTCAATAGTTCTTCAAGAGCTTTGGTTTGTTCCTTCTCCTTACCAGAAGCAAGCATATCTGTGATGTGAGTAGTTATATGATTTTCTAATACTAATTTGTGAAGCGAAGCTAATGACTTTTGAATGGCTAAGGACTGGGTCAGAATATCCATGCAGTAATCTTCTTTATCTATCATCTTCTGCAAGCCCTTAATCTGACCTTCAATGATTTTAGTTCGGTGACTTGCCCGCTTTTTTATGTCTATTCTCATGTCTTAAAGTATATACCCCTAGGGGTACTAAGCAAGCACAGTGAATATCTCATCTTTTGTCTTAAAAACCCCCTATGACCTCTGGGACGCTCCTACAGTGTGTTTGTATGGTTAATGTTCGTTCACTTTTTCCAGATAATTGCTACCCCACCACACGCACCACTATATTTTTCGTAAAACGTTAAATATTTCAACCATAGCAAGTGTGTCGAGCTTACAATAATCGAGCAAGTCATTAAGAATCTTTTCTTTTTCGTCAGGTCGCTTCCCATCAAGAATAGCTTCCATCCATAGCCTCTGAGCTGAACTACCATCAGAAATATCTAGGTCCTTGTGTGACAGAGATGGTACGAGTACGGGTAGGACTTTCTTGATAGATGCACTCCCACAAAAATCAGCATCAACATACCAATTCTGCGAGAAAGGAATCATTAGATCTACAATTCTTTCATTAAGCTTACTGTAGAAATCTGCATACTCTGGCACTATCGTACCAAGTAATGTGTTACAGCTCTTTTCAAAACCCATATTCCACGCAAGTACTGTCCCCTCATCCCCTATATGTGAGACGAGAGATTTCGTTAGTGCTTCAGCAGGATTTGCACTATCACGATGCAAGAACTCTTCATGTCTTAGCTCTGCATCTGGGCTGTCTAAAATATGAATCGAATATTGAAACGGTAACTGTTGGTAAGGCTTTAGACCATCAAAGTAAGGCACTAAACTACTTAATGTTTCGTAATCATAAAAGTATAGAGGGTAGCTAAATGAATCTAAGAATGACTTGATTTTGTCTTTACTGATCGTAGGTCTTCCCTGTCGAAGTGCCTCAACTTGAAGTCGTTGCTTTGGCTTCAGAACAAAGTCAGGTGGAATGTCTTTTACGTGTGTAATGTTATTTTGTTGAAGGTTACTTAATGTCTTCGCATCCATCTGGCATAAGTCGTAAATACTTCCAGCCTTTGGGTTCTTTAAGTGTTTGTAAATTTGCAACCAATCACCAAATGATTTAGTGCTCGCATGTAGAGGAGATGCATCTGGGCATTCAGTCAGAGACATTGTTTCTAATGCTTCGTCGATCTTTGTTATCGTAAAATCTTTCGCAGCCTTAACTGCATCAGTGACATCAGTTCTAAACGTGATCTGCTTAGCGTCAATTTCACCATTACGAACATACTGATTATTGACGTGTACTACCGCTACATTTCTTACGGTATACCCACACTTTTCTAAAACGAACATCTGAAACGCAAGGTCTGTAATATGCTCAGGCTTAGCACTTGTACTCGACTTAATCTCAATCAGGTCAATCTCTTTACCATCAACGACCTGAATCACATCACAAATAAAAGTTAGTTGTTCGTGCTCAAATCTACCCTGAAATATCGTGAGAATTCCATCGTCTAGTGCCCGTGTGGTCCTCTCAGGTAATGAAAGATACTCATCATAATCACTAAATCCAAGCGTGACACCACTTGGGAATAAAGCTTCTGCGTACTGTTCGAATTCGTGACCAGTATCGAAAATTGCTTGTGTTGCAGGGTCTATAGCTGGCAGTAAGGTCTTTGCATGTTTTTTCATCCACAACCATGCAGGGTGTGCGAGATAAAGCATGTAATCAGATTTTGATAGTTGCATCATCATTAAAACCAGTCCGATAAATCTTCAGCAGGTTCTTCGTGCTCTTTAATTCGTTCTAGATTTTCAATCGTTGAGGAAAGCTTATTGAACAGCTCTGAATATGTCCAAATCTCTAGTGTAGATCCAAGAGAGCGTACTAGATTTTCTCGATTCTGTTTCCAACGTGCATCATCACTATGTTTCCCAATTACAATAATGCACTTCCCGATATGAGCTTGCCCTTTAATACCTAATTCCTCCAACTCCGCATCACCTGCTGGCTTTGCTTCAAGTGTGCTCTTATACTCTAGAATTTGAGGTATAGCACGTGCTAGATGCTTGTGAATCTGATAGGTGCTAGTAGGGTTATTAATACTGCTAGATTGAGTAACTTCAAATATATCATCTGCTGGGCTTTTCAATTCAATAAGCACGTGGTCCACATACTTAGAGCCTACCCTAGTAAGTACATCGAATTTTTTCGAACTCAACGAACCTTCACGCTGAAAGTCTATATACTCAAGTCCAAATATCATGCATCGCTGCTGCCTGTACTTGTGACCGTCTTCATCAAGCCAATTTTGAACATCTGTTTCAGAAGCATTTGTCTCGATAAATTCTTCTAATTTTTCTTTATAGGTCTTTAGTAGTCTAATTGTAGATTTTGTTCTAAGTAACTCAGAGACTTCAATTTCAAGCTCATCAGCCATTTTAATAATTGCGTCATTATTAGAAGCATTATTCATATACTCTTTTAGCTGTTCAGCAGATATTACTTGGTAGGTTCCATCAAACTCACCGAAGTCGATCGTCTCTTTGAACTTAAATAGAAATGCCACCATTTTCCAAAACTCCCGATAACCATCTGAGCCGTCTGAGAACGGTATCCTACGACTTTTAGAACCTGCGGGAGCATTAACGTCATTAAACTCATCATCTACTCGACGAAATGTCAGTCGGGGCTGATACTTATTGTCAGTGCCAGAACGTTTGAATTCTGTATCACACACCGTTAAATTATTGCCCTGTGGCGATTTTGCAAGAATGAACCCTTTGTATGTTTCGCCCGTAGCATTATTCACTAGACTACAATCAAAATGATCTTGCTGATTTATAGTCAGCGAATCAATATTATTCTCTGGAACTGTTAGGTCGAAGTATCCAGACGTATCCATGTCTACTCTTCGTCTTCTTCGATATGCTTGTCAGCGGTCAATTCTGCCTTTATATCATCCTGAGTCAGACCGAATAGCTTACCTAGTGCGTTGATAATACGAAGCTTAGTATTTGTGTCATTTCCAGTGTCCACGAAATATCCCGTGTCTAATATCTCTGCACTGCTATTGAACGCACTCGCATCCTGACGAATAATTTTCGAGAGCCACTCATCATTACTAATGGTTTCGATAAACTCAGGGTTTCGGTTATATATCGACTCTGTGATGGTATCTAAAGCTTCTGACCATGTAGTAACAGAGTTCTTTTCACCAAATACATCTACTGAGCGTATGCTCCTACCCTTCAAGTCTGTAGCTTCAAGTAAGTACACAGATGTGTCTTCTTCGATAGGTTTGAACGAAGTAACTGGGAATGACCATGTGTCTTTAAGCTTCTTTACCCACCATGCTTGACGCTCTTTCAATGTATCTTCATTCCAGACATCGTGTTTCGCTATCCACACATTTATAGGAAGCTTACTGTCAGCGAATCCTACATTCTGAACTTCGCCAGTCTTTTTATCTTTGATCTCAAGATGCATCTTATCTGCGTAAGGCCGATTAGAGTATTCAGAGTTGTAGCCTGTGAGCGTTAGGTTTGCCAGTGTGTGCAAATATTCACGGTGAATTCGCTCGTAATCATCACCTAGCATCTCTTGCCAGTCCCTGCTTGTGAGTGTTTGCGGCATTACGTGTTCGATAGACAATTTCAACTTAGCGTCTGAGATTTGGTGCAAGGTATGAACAGCTTCTTTAGACGTACCTTCAACCGCTGTAAGAACGTAAATAAGGAATGAATTCCTTTGGTAATATGCTTCACGAGTACGAATTGCATTTTCGTATTCTGCATCATCAGGTATACGGGTTTGACCAATACGATTTAGAAGAATATAACGAAGAACATCGACATAATCTGCGTCAGGACTATCTTTCTGATAACTAAGAATATCTTTGTGTAATGAAGCTAAGAATCGGTCCACACTGGTTGTAGCAATACCGCTCACGATACGACGTGAGAAATATGTCTCGATTAGCTTAAACACATCTTCGAATTGTTGATCAGTAAGTTCGCCATTTGCGTGATGACGCAATACGTTCATAGCGAAAGGAATATATAGGTCAATCTGAAGATACCGCATCTTAAATATGGTTTCACAAATGCCCTTATACTGACTTTCAAAATCATCAGTATCTATGAGCTTCAGAAGCCTATAGAAGCCCAACGACTCAACTATATCAGCGTAGAAAGCGTCAATTTTGACTTCTTCTTGTGACTCTCCTACCTGCCTATCAAACTGCTTCTTAAACTCAGGATAAACCGCATCTAAGCGAACAATAGCCTGTCGTTTCGACATGATGTAACTACGAAAGAAATCAGTAATATTATCTTTGTTCGAATCCACAAGTGATTCTTCAATGATCGACCAATAATTGTCGTATACATGATTGCGTAGCTTGTCGTTACCTAGCATGAGAGCAAAGTTACGGATTTTGTCACCGTCTGTTAGTGGCTTACCCGTTGAATTTATACTTTCGAAAACTCTCTGCGGATTATCGTCATTACCATTGAGAGTAATTGAAATGACTTCAAACAACTTTAGTCCTTCGATGTATTTATCTAGACCCTTGCGAGTCGAAAAGTACTTACGAAAGGTCGAGTACACCTGATAGATGTTACTCATTCGTTCTCGTGGCTCTAGTCGTGACTCTTCACCGTCTTTATCAAAAATGTGCTGCAAGATCTGGTTGTCAGTCGTAACAGTACGAAGCTTCACTTTATTCTTGTCGATGTTTGCATTAAACAGGTAGCGATCACGTATTAGCTCTGGTGTTGTCTCAGGATTCTCAATTAGTGACGGGTCTTTTTTTACTAGATGATATATAGCCGTTACCATGAGTAGCGATGTAGTGACACGCTGTTGTCCGTCAATGATAGCTACTGAATAAGTACTTGCAGTCTCTTCAACTAAAACGACCGTGCCAAAGTAATGATTTTTGCGTTTTGCTACGCTGTCTTCAAGATCTACTAGAAACTCGTTCGCATTACCTGTCTGCCATGCATATGGCCGCTGAAAATTTGGTATCTCATAATAAGTCTCTGATGCATTTAAGATCTTCTGAATATTAGTCTGGGCTGAAATCATGCTTTCTCCTCGTTCGCTACAATCTGTTGTGCGTCTTTACTGTAGTGGTAATCGACAATATCACCGTTCTGAAGCATATTAACTGCCTGTTCGATAGCTAGTAACGGTACTGAATACCACTCACTAGGAACGTACTCTCGCCCATCAGGTCCAATAATCGTCAGGTCTACTTTTGCATCTGAAAATATACGATGAATGAAGTGTTCGACTTTCTGAGGATTATAATCACCTGTCAGCACATAACTATCTACCACTTCAACACCTGCCATGAGGTAAGTAGGGTCTTTCTCAGCGTCTTTAATACGATCTACGATAGTTGTTGAGGTAAAACCAATCTTATGCAGATCTTTCACGTTCTGAACGGCAGGGTCAGCACTCTGTGATCTCAGAATGTATATATAGCCCTTTATCTCGTCATCGTCAGTCAGCCTTTGATAAACACTATCTTCGTGAGCTGGCACAACTGCATAGCCGTCTTCATAAAGACGCATAGATAATGAACGTCGATACATGTTTGATTCTGAACCGTTCTCGTAGATAACTCGAAAACGTTCTTTGTTACGGTCATATACTCGCTTTTTATCGGTTGCGTCGATAATACGTAGCATCTGACCTGCATGAACATAGTATTTGCCTAGATGAAGCTGTTCGACTGAGACATACCGCTGTAACTTCAATTTACCTTCGCCTAGCAATCGCTGTTGCTCTTCGAAACCTTCTTTGAAAGAATCAAAGTCTTCAGCTCGTTTGCGTGCTGCACGCTCTTTTACTGGTCTAGGCTTTGAAAGAGCTTCTTTCATCTTAAATATCTGATCACCTGTACTGCTGAATAAACCGAAAGCATCGCTTTCAAATAACTCATCAACAGACTTCGGTGCTTCGGGTACTTCTAGTAATCCCAATTCATCTATCAGTGTCAGTGCTTCTGCCTTAGTCTTATCGGTCCGAATTGAATTCAAGCGAGCCGCTAAAGACGCTTCACTAATATCGTTCGATTCAATTTCTGGTAGACGATCATTGTTCTTAACGAAGTCAGTAATCTGCTGAAATGAAGCAGCCAAACGATCATCAGCCGTCACAGGAGCTTGTTTCTTTGGCGGAACAAACATGTGCCCATCACCAGATTCAAACAGCTTCACTAGATCGTCTGATAGGTCCATTACTTTTCTGTCTCCGTAGCTTTAGTCTGTTGCCACTTAGCGTAACGAGCCGTTAGATAAGCCTGTGCTTGAGCTAAGAGCTTTTCATTCTTATCGGTTGCATTTAATGCAGGATATTTACCGTTATGAGCCACTACGAAAGCCTTGATGTGTGGAACTAGAGCTAGTGCATCTTCATCGCTCATGTCGATACGTGAACCTGCGATTGTGTCTTGTATGACACGGAATACATCTGAACCTACTTTTTAGATATGACTTCAAATGCACGTTGGAAAGGATTAATTGAGTCAATAAGGTCAATACTCAGCTCGTCTAGATTTACAAAGCTGTTCGCCATCGTAATGAATTTCTTATTACCGTCTTCTGTGATTTTCGCAGTCTTAAATGCAAGGTTGCTTGCAAGGTATTGTCGAGTAACTTCAACTTCTTCATCACTCAATCCAGGTAGCTTTTCACGAATAATCTTTGATTGTAGGTGCTTCATATACTCACCTGTATGACCGTTAGCGGCCGCACGTTGCACTTGTGTGTCTTGCAGTACAGCAGCGGTCAGATCTTCAAGCTCTGTAGCTAGAATATGCTTCACACGCTCTGTAGGTGGTTTCTTTAGACCTTTTACAAACACCTCACCTGCTTTTGCTTTTTGGTCAGGAGATGTACGAGGTGTAAACGTAAAGTTCGGTGCAAGTACCTGCTCCATAAGTAGTGACGCAGTGATCGCTTTTAGCATGTTATTCACTGAGATTTGAATATCATCACTCGTACCGTTAGGCATAACAATGAGGTTCGTAAACTGTGCGTGAGTCTTGTTATAACTATCTCTCGTACAACGTCCAATAATTTGAACTATTTCAGTCAGACTAGCTCGATACCCAATCGTAAGAGCTTGTTCACACCACGGCCAGTCAAAGCCTTCTTTTGCCATTCCTAACGCAACGATAATATCTACACCGTCAATATCTTCACGGGCAACTTCACTGAGATACTTTGTAATCTTTGCACGATGCGTCGGGTCATCATCAACTAAGTTAGCCACTTTACGAGTCACGCCATCTTTGTCGATCACAAGCTCTAGGCCTGTTTCGCTATCTTGTGATTCCCATTCACCAATAATGTCGTAAACCTTTTGAACTTCTTCGTGCTTTCCTACCTGTGTCGCTTCTTTTGAATTGACGTTAGGAATATGAATAATCGTCTTTTTAGTCGTGTCGAGAACTGCATCGAGTGCACCATCGTCTAAGTAACTACCTTGATAAAAGTGATAGCCAATTCCAAGTGTTTCTAGGTAGGTGTAGCCATTAAGCTGTTCATAGTAGGTATATGTAACCTTATCGAATTCTGCTTCATCTTCTGGTGTCAGAATCGGTACTGCATCGCCACGAAAGTATGAGCCTGTCATTGCAATGATCTGTACGTTCGAATTACGCATAACGTTATGTAATAGATCACCAAGACGGCTATTCTCACTTACTGAAACGTGGTGAAATTCGTCGATAGCTAAAACTGAATCATTAAATGATTCAACATCTAGGTCCTCTGATTCGAAAGCAAAACGAAGAGTCGCATGAGTACAAACTAAGATCTTATCTTCCCCATTCATAAACCGAATAAACGCTTTCACCTTGCTCTTGTCATCACCAGTGCCTAAACAGAGGTTATTGCGGTCCTCAACATCCCAATCAGAAAAGAAACCACCTTCACTGAGCGGAACATTAGAGAAAGAAGAACCTATAGATTTTTCGGGTACGGCGACAATGACTTTTTCTTGCCCTGATTAATAAGCTTGTCTAAACCGATATACATTAAAGCTCGTGATTTACCAGACGCTGGCGGTGCTTTGATCAGCAAGTGATTACTATTTCTCTTTTCGAATGCCCGACGCTGCATTTCACGCATACCCATTTCATCGGTCTTCGTAGATGCACCAGTCTTATCGTATTTAACGTCGATGATGTTCAATGTTTCTTCGTTCATTTTGATTTCTCCTTTCAGTCATTTGCTCGTACAGTGCGAATAAATCTGCTAGTCGCTCTTCATCTGAATTATAAGGCTTAGAGCGATACAATCTATCTACTACAAGATCTAATTCATAGTGAGCTTGACGTAAATCTTCTGGCATCTTATCGGGATCGTACATTTCAGCGAGCGTCTTTTCGCTATGGTTTTCACGTATTATTAGTACGTTTCGTGCTTGCTCTGATAGTGCTTGTTTTTGGGAGTCAGATAATACAGGTACGGGATAATTGTTATAAACAATAGCTGATGAATATCGGAAACTCGTCCCTAAGTAACCTGCTACCTTTCTAACCCATGAAACATGCATCTTTGATGTGATTACAGCAAAATCAGATAGGTTTGCACCAGGAATCGTCTGACAGCTATCAATTGCAATTGTGTCATTAGTATAGAAAGCAAAAGGAATATAATCCCTATTTTCGGAAGTAGTTCTTGGTACGACAATGAAAGTATCAGGATTATTCATATCCCTAAATCTATAAGGGGTAAGTGCTAATTTTTGAGCACCTATGTCTTTACTGGCTTTTCTGAATTCAGTTACTTTACCGATTTTTCAACAATTAAGGGATATGGGATAGCTTCTCATAGTCAACACCTTTCGGTAACCAGAGACACCAGCGATCTATACCGTGCAAGAACTCCTTCCCCCAATTACTTTTTAATATAAGGCACTGTTTCAGGAAACGTATCAGTCAGGAAATTCTTCTCGTCTAAAGTCAAGAACAGGTGGCCGCCGTCTACGGGCTTATTCCCATACACCATCGCAGACAAGCCAGATATTTGGGTCCTCCTTGACTTGACTATCACGTTCTTTGACTCAATCAAATACGGACTAATATTTTGAACTTCTTGACGAATGTTCTGATCATAAATATATGCTGCTCTTTTTGAATTAGGCGAGCGTAGCGAAAGTATAATACATACTACGGCTGCTGCTCCTACGGCATTATTTGTCCATCTGAAAGGTTTATGAACAAAGCCAATCTCTGTGTCATGTAGTAAATAAGGCCAAATTAACTCGACCTGTTCACCTTGGCAGATCGACTTGGTCGATACGAATGCAAGCTTAGCATTAGTGCCCTTGATGTAGTCAGCACCGAGCTTCAACCAAGCAGCAATGAAGTCAAGATTTTTATAGTTACCGAAGTTCTTGAACACACGTGCCATTCCAGCTTTTTGCGTTTGATCTTGAAGGCTAGAACCTAAGTATGGTGGATTGCCTATCAAGTAAATCTCATCCCAAGACTCTTGTTCCAGCTCAAGCTCAAGAGGTTCATCGTCAAAATCTATTAATGCACCTTGCTCTGGTCCAGTCTTAACACCAGATTTATGAGGTAGATTAGGGCACACATCTTTCCAATCTAGTATCGTCGAATCACCATGAATAATGTTTGCATTATCTTTAAGTGGAATGAGCTTAATCTCTCTACCAAACTGCTTTTCGAAGTCGATGTTCATTTGGTGCTTAGCAAGGTATAGCGAAAGAATTGCGATCTCGTGCGGAAAATCATCTATCTCGATACCATAGAAGTTATCTAGCTTAATTCGAGATTCAAGCTTTCCTGCTAACTGCTGGCGTTTGTGTTCGTCACCGTATAGTCTCTCAATGATGGCGTGTTCAATTTTACGAAGTTCTTTGTACGCAATAATCAAAAAGTTACCACTACCACAAGCAGGGTCAAAGATTTTGATCTTGCTGATTCTATTCCAAAGCCTTTCGAGCCTCTGAGTATTGTCATAGTACTTATCAAATTCTTCACGTAACTCATCAAGAAAGAGCGGTTCAATAGTCTTCATGATGTTCGGTACACTTGTATAGTGCTGACCGTGACTGCTTCGTTGCACTTCATCAACAATGCTCTGGAACATAGAACCGAAAATGTCAGGGTTAATCTCAGCCCAATTCTGATTACCGCAATCTAAAATGAGCTTACGTGCTTGAGCATTAAACTTTGGAATACCAATACTGTGTTTTTGGTGTCGAAGATCGTACCGTTGACGTATGGGAACTTACTGAAAGGACTCGTAAATCCAGACTTATCTTGCGTATCGAGTGCATCAAACAGAGTTATCAAAAATGTGTCTAGATCACTACCATCGGTTTGAGTGTAATCTTTGATGGCATTCGTGAACATCGCTTGCTCATCACGACTAAACACTCTAGTGTCTTCTGCGAAGAAACAGAATAGTAAGCGGCTAAAGAATACATTCAAGTCATGCCTGAAGTTGCTATGTGGGTCAGCAAGCTTTGCACGATTAACCTTTTCGATCTCAGCGTACAGATCTTTCATCTTATCAGCAGCACGACGGTCTGCTACAGCTTCGGTCTTTTCGTCAGTGATTTCATCACCCGTCCAGCCATAGAAGAAATCTACATCACGATCTATATCTCGAGATTAATATCGAGACGGCTGTCCTTCTTAGTATCAACTGCTACGAGTCGCTCATAGTCAGAAATAATCAAATATCTAGGGTTATAGCGAACAACTAACGGGTCTACCGCCAATTCTTCAGCAGTAGAGTGTAGCTTATTAGGTCTGACACATGCTTGAAGTAGACTACTCCCCTTTGTAGTATTTCATTGTCTTTATCTTCAGCAAGATTTAACGAACCTTCACGTAATTTAGTAATGGCAGATCTTGCCCGTCCATAAGTAGCAAGCAATTCGTAAACGAAGTCGATAGTATAAGTTTCACGATTGGCAATATCAGCTACATGATTTTGTGCTTCAGTAAACGTAAGTCTCGCCATTTTATTTGTCTAAAATTCTTAGCATATTATGCAATATTGTACTCTAAAAAACACCTCTGTAGATAGACGGTAATTCTGGATTTTCATTACATAACCAAATGCACTAGACAATTATGACTTCGCCAGACGCATTATCAGTGCTTTTAAGCGACTTTTCTAGCTTTAATGGGGATTCTATGGTCTTAAATTATACGACCCCTTACACGACCTCTGTGAGCTTCAACCATTTTCAAAGCCCGTTCATTAAATTTGTGTTTTTTGGGTGAAGCAAGACCGTCTGAGTTTTTTTTTGGAGCAATTTACCCCCTAACGTCATTTTCTAACTGTTAATTATGGGTAATATAACCGTGATTATTTCGTCTGTCTCAAGCTTACGTTTTTTTCTTATTTCTTGTGTCATATTTTCATATTAACAGGAGTGGTGATCTTACACAAAATTGAAGAAAACCCCACAAAAGCAAGGGAGTTTTCGCACAACTGTCAGATCAACGAGTTGTAAAGAAAGGCGTGGGTACTTCGCTCTGATACTTGTACGCTTTGATTATTAACTCCGTGAATTCAGGCTCATTATTTAAGTAATAGTAGAATGTCTGGCGGCTAATTCCGTTCTTTCTACAAACATCAGCCACACTATAATTATGTTGAATATCGTCTGCGATGTTTACTAAGGTCAAGTAGGTTATTTTATGTCGATTGCTGATTGTCTTTTTGATCATATTAGACTCCTCTTTTTGTGTTAGTCTATTCTTCTTACTATTATGACAGATGGGGCTTGGGGAGTGATTGCTATTTAACTTTAGTCATCTTAGCGTGTTCTGAATGAACGAGTATCAATAAAATTTTTGCCAGATATTGACTTAAAATGACTACATGACAATCAATGAAGGTGATAATGGAGAACTTAAACTAAAGCAAATGGAGCTATTTCGTTGCACGCCAGATCTTTGATGAAATTAATACGAGAAACTCGACTGAATTTTATATACAGCAACAGCCATTTAGCACAATTGGCGATGATGATTTGCATTACGAGACTATAACTACCAGCGTTTGGGGCTAGAGCGATTGACTGGTAAGAAACTTATTCGAGTACTGAATGCTGACGAGCTAATAAAATCGGCATCCATATACGTGTAGTAGATGTATCGAGGTTCAAATCATTCTATCAAAACTTATATGAGTCGATTCCTTCTGCTGAAAACGGTGCGAGAGTTGATTTGTATACTCCACCAGAAACACAGAGGGGAAAGTAAATGGCAACTCTTTCAAGCTCAATCGTCGCAGTTAGAAACCGTAAAGCATTTGAGTACATTCGTCAAACGCCCAAATCAATACGTGACTAAAAACAAGCTATGGATTATTGCTGGTGAAAAAGGCAAGTTCGATGAACATGAAACAGACGACGTTTATATCTTCAATGACATCATTCAAGCTCTAGTCGGAGAAGCGGGATTTAAAAACATTAGTCCAAAGCATCTTCGCCTCAAGAAAAGATTATCCTTGACGCAGAGGTTACTCTAACAGATTAAAGTCGCCTATTTTTGGGGCTTTTTACCTCAAGCAAGCATTCAATTCTCACCTAACCGACCCCTGTTAAAAGGCGTATAATTAGAAGCAAGACAATCAAATTAGATTATTTGAAAGTCACAACATATTAACCAACAACTAAACGAACCGTAGAGCACCCCACTCTAACGGCTTGTTCAGTGCGTCTTTAGAAAGGACAAAATAGATGGGAAAAGTAATAAAAAATAAGAAGGACAGTGCTCACGGTAAATTCATGATCGCAATGAAAAACCTTCTCAAGGCATACGAGACGGAGGAACGTAATGTACGTAAATCAAAATAATAACCCAAAAGAACTCTTAGATTCTAAAAACATCGACTACCGTGAGCGTGGTCAAGAACTCATCACTCACTGCATCTTCAATGACTGTGATGCTGATAGTCGTGGTAATGAAGCACACCTGTATATTAACGCAGATACAGGTCAATACATCTGTCACAAGTGTGGCGAAAAGGGTGGCATGAAGGGCTTACGTGAAATCTTGGGCATCAGTGATAAGACCACGTCACCCCTAGTTAGTAATTCAGCTACAACCACTAGTAAGTTAGCAACTAAATACCACAAACAGCTTCCACTAAATATTCGTGAGTGGCTTAAAATAATCGTCTCCTGCTAGATGAAGACATAGATGATTTTGAGCTAGGATACGGTGTCTACTACGGTAAAAACTGGATAACAATTCCCGTGCGTGATACTTCAGGCAACGTGCTTTTTATGAAGCTACGTCAAGACCCCTTCCTGCCTTCTGACGGTCCGAAATATATGGGCACAGGTGGCGATGCGGCATTATTCAACGTAGATGTCCTAAAAGATATGCCCGATCAACTTGTGATCTGTGAAGGCGAATTCGATTGTCTCGTACTTCGTGCGTTCGGTATTCCAGCCATATCATCAACAGCAGGTGCTCGTACTTTCAAAGATGAATGGATTGAACAACTTAGCTTTGTACGTCATTTATACATTTGTTACGACAATGACGAAGCAGGACAACAAGGAGCGACCGAACTTATCGACAAGCTCGGAATATCCCTGCCCTCAACATCTATATTGCAGATCAACTTACCCGATGAGGTTGGTGATCACGGTGATATAACAGATTATTTTAAGCTTCCTGATGCTGACCCAAGTGACTTGTTCGAGAAATACGCAACTTTACGCAGTGGTCCAAAACCGATAGATGTCAGTACTTTTGAGGAAATAACTACTAAAGAACTTGCAGCGGTACTTGACCTAACGATCAAGCACGACAATGAAAATAAGTTAGTCACTTTCTTATGTATGCTTTCAGCATTCACAGAAGACAGCCAGCTGAATGTTAGCTTTAATGCACCTTCGTCAACTGGCAAGACATACATTCCCATACAAGTGGCACAGTATTTTCCAGATGCAGATGTTCGTAAATACGGTGGTGCGTCCCCAACGGCTTTCTTCCACGATAACGTCAATTACGACAAGGAAAATGACTGCTACGTTAATGATCTTGGGCGTAAGATACTAATCTTCTTGGAGCAACCAAACCCTAAGCTTCAGGAGAATTTACGCCCTTTACTGTCTCACGACCAACAAGAGATTAAGTACAAAATAACAGATAAGAATCAAAAAGGTTCAAACCGTGCGAAGAACATTGTTATCCGTGGATTCCCTGCAACAATATTTTGTTCAGCAGGCATGCGTCTTAATGAGCAAGAAGCCACTCGTGCAATCCTACTAAGTCCTGAAACTAGTACTGAAAAATACAAGAAGGTGTTCACATGGCAACACTTCGTGACGCTAATAAAGCAGAGTTCCTAGCTAAAATTGAAGCTAGTCCAGAACGTCAACAGCTAAAAGATCGTGTACTTGCTATCAAGCAAGAACAGGTCAAACACATAATAGTCCCCGACCCTGCGAGCATTGAGCGTCGTTTCTTAAGTCATGTTCAATCTACTAAGCCACGTCACCAGCGTGATGTAAGCCACCTGCTATCAATCATAAAGTGTATTACATTACTTAACGTCTGGTTTCGTCGTAACGGGAACGGCAACATAGTTGCCTCTCAGTCAGATATTGATCAAGGTTTTGATGTCTGGCAGAAGATTAACAAAAGCCAGGAACTGAATGTACCACCCTATACTTACGAGTTCTATAAGAAGTATATTGTACCGATTTATGTATCCAAGAATGCTGATCGTAAGCTAGATTCAAAATCTATCGTTGATGATATTGGCGTAAGTCGCAAAGAAATAATTTACCTCCACTACAAGCTAGAAAACCGCCTATTAAATGAGGATGTATTTCGCCGCCAAATCCTGCCAATGCTACTAGAAGCTGGTTTAATCATTGAAGTAAAAGACCCAAATGATAAACGCAACAAACTGATATTTCCCCAACTAATTGAACCAGAAAAATATAGTGGTGAGCATGGTGGGTCTACAGATGCGGAAATGCAAAAGGTCTGAACATGTCACGAAAGACCGCACTACCACCAGAAATTGAGTACGAGTACGTCGATGACGGCGATACTCGCACTGTAGAAGAAGCATTCAACTATTTGTTTGATAAATATTTCGAACACATTGAGAGTGCTTCTCAGGAGTAACGATTGATATTTATTTATAAATGTTTATAATGGAGATTATAATGATAGACAAGAAATATTACACAGTACAGGAAGTTGCAGATTTACTTAAACTTCACTGGCAAAGTGTACTTACATATATAAAAAACGGTGATCTTGAAGCCCTTAAATTAGGCAAAGGCTATCGTATAAGCCAGATTGCACTAGAGTCATTCATATCAAAACGCAGTACCAAAAAAACAAAGGAGTCAAAGTAATGTTACGTGCAGCACTTTACGCAAGGGTTAGTACCGAACTTCAAAAAGAAGAGCAAACTGTACAAAACCAACTTTCGGAGATTAAGCCAAAAATTAAAGCTGACGGTAATACCCTTCTGGAAAGCTGTATATATATTGACGAGGGTTGGTCAGGTGCAATACTAGAACGTCCCTCACTTGATCTTATGCGAGCTGACGCACTTGAAAAGAAGTTTGATATTTTATACGTCTACGACAAGGGTCGCCTTGCCCGTATATTCTTCCATCAGGAAATAGTAATACAGGAACTAATCCAATTAGGCATTGAGTTTCATAGCTTACACGACATTAATGGTGTCTCACCTGAAGAAAAGCTTTTGGGCGGTGTAATGGGAATGTTCCACGAGTATGAGCGTATGAAGATTTCTGAACGCTTTCGTATTGGGAAACTCAATAAAGTACGCTCTGGGAAGTTACTAGGCTATCAAGCAGCTTACGGGTATGATTATGTGCCAATCAAAGGCAAAGGTTACGACAAAATTAATGGCAAATTTGTTATTAACGAAGAAGAAGCCAAAGTCGTACAAATGATATTTGAATGGATTGGCATTGAGTGCGTTTCTATTAAAGAAGTCATACGACGTTTGTACGATTTGGGCATACCGCCAAAAAAACAGAAGCGTGACACATGGTCGAATGGTCCAATTCACCGTATGTTGAAAAACGAAACCTATATTGGTAAACATTATTACTACAAGTCTGAGAGTGTAATAACTAAAAATCCTATGGCTAAATCTCAGAAGAAATACCAGCACCGTCATTCATTAAAAGGTAGTCGTAAAACCAGACCACGTGATGAATGGCTAGAGGTAGAAGCACCACGCATTATTAGTGACGAACTGTATCAAAAGGTTCAATCTCAAATTAAGAGCAACGGTAAGCTAAGTCAACGCTTCAAGAAGAATCCTTACTTGTTCGGTGGCTTGATACAGTGTGCTTGCGGTACTTCCCGTACTGGTGAGGGTCAAAATGGTCATTTCTACTACCGCTGTACTGACCGTCTACTCAAGTTCCCTAAGCCACGCACATGCTTTGAAGCAGGAGTGAATGTACAGGTACTAGATGCAGTAGGTTGGTCCAAACTTTGCGAATTAATGACAGACCCTACCCTATTACAGAAGCAGCTTGATCGTTA
Organism: Candidatus Saccharimonadota bacterium; assembly: GCA_016699935.1. Classification (GTDB taxonomy): domain Bacteria; phylum Patescibacteriota; class Saccharimonadia; order Saccharimonadales; family UBA4665; genus JAGXIT01. The sequence goes on along the minus strand of CP064992.1, from coordinate 547,877 downwards.
CGCAGAAGAAAAAAAGCTCATTGCAGGTCAAAGCCCTAAAAAAGATGAGCTACTCTTGCAGAAAAAAGCACTTGAACAAGAAGAACGTCGTTACGTGAAAGCTTGGGGCATGGACACTATGTCTGAAGTCGTATACACAGATCAAATGAATAGTGTTGCAAGGCGTCGTAAAGAACTGCTAGACCTGATCAACAAGCCAGAAGCGAATAAGTTAGCCCAACTGCAAGAGATAGATCTAGAATCGTCTGTAGAGCCTTTTAAGAAGTACCTAGAAAATCTGGGCTACGATGAAAAGCTTTTTACGGTACGTAAAATAGTTGATAAAGTAATAGCAACGAAGGAGAAAGTAAGAATATGCGGAAAGATTCCAGCGTATGCAACATCATTAACTGTAAAAAAGGTAGGGTTAGATGTTGAGCATAGCGCATAGTGGGTTTGCCGAATGTTGGGAAGTCGACGCTGTTCAATGCGCTGACCGATAGCAACATCTTGGCAGCAAACTATCCATTTGCCACCATCGAGCCGAACACCGGCATTGTGCCCGTGCCTGATGAGCGGCTTCAAAACTGAGCGAGCTATACCACATCGCGCCCATCAAACCCGCCACGGTAACCTTTGTAGACATCGCTGGGCTCGTGGCTGGCGCGAGCAAGGGTGAGGGCCTGGGCAACCAATTCCTCGCGCACATCCGTACCTGCGGCGCTATCGTCCAAGTCGTACGAGCATTTGACGACCCCAATGTCACACACGTTGATGACGCGCATGACCCAGCCAAAGATATCGATGTTATCAATACCGAACTTGTCCTGGCCGACCTCCAGACCGTGACAAACCGACTTCCCCGGCTCGAAAAAGAGGCGAAAGCAAATGCGAAACTCAAACCGCTTGTAGAGTTTGTAGAACAGGTAAAATCTATCCTCGACGAGGGACGTCCGCTCTGGAGTGAACCTGGAATTATGAATCATGAATCGTGCAGCTGGCTACGCCAGGAACTGCAACTGTTGACACTGAAGCCTATAATTTATTTGTTCAATCTAGATGAAGCGAAGCTGACAGATGAAAAATTCCAATCCCAGGTGAAAACACTTGTCTCACCGGCCCCTGCACTCTTCGTCTGCGCCAAACTCGAAGACGAACTTCGCAGCCTGGACGAAGCCGACCGTCGCGAGCTACTCGAAAGCTACAATGTGAAAGAATCCGGTCTCGTCCAGCTCATACACTCCGCATATGACACACTCGGACTCCAGAGCTACCTCACGGCTGGAGATAAAGAAGTCCGAGCCTGGACGATTCCTAGTGGCGCGACCGCCCCACAAGCCGCCGGCGTGATCCACGGCGACTTTGAACGCGGCTTTATCGCCGCAGACATCGTAAACTACCAGGACCTCATTGTAGCTGGCTCCCTTCCCAATGCGCGTGCCGCCGGAAAAGTCCGCACCGAGGGCAAAACCTATGTTATGCAGCCAGAAGACGTTGTTGAGTTCAAATTCAACGTCAGTAAATAAATTTTCAAAGCTCACTTTACAATTTACAGAAAAGTAACAAGTTTCAAGCCTCAGACAAACAGACGCCATGGGTCATTTGCTACTTGTTACTTGAAAATATTCTGATCATTTAAAACTGAAAATTGAGCTTTCGGTTCTCTCATTACCTTCACATTCTGTTCAACTGCTCATTAATCTGCCTCGCTGCATCGGCAATCTGCGCCCACGAACTTCCTTGCGACATAATCGTGAGCATATACGTTTTGCTGCCATACACAATAGCAGCGTCATGAAGTTTTCCGTCGAGAAACCCAACTTTATCAGCTACCGTTACACGCACACCTGCAGGTATCCCCTGCCTGTAGATTTGGCGCTTCAAGACATCGAGCAAACGATCGCGTTCGGATGTTTTCAGAATGTTGCCATACTGCAGTTTGTGTAAAAATAGCGTTTCATCATCGGGCGTGGAGTACATAGCCCCCCGAATCGTACTCGTATTGCTCAGTCCGAGAGCCCGGATTTCGTTTTGAATGTTGGACCAGCCAATCTTCTCGCCGAGCCATTCCGCGCACGTGTTGTCGGAGTTTAATATCATGACGTCAAAGCACTGGCTCATACTTTTTTGCCCGCAGTGGCCGCATCATCCCATTTGATAGCACCACTTTCAATTCGCTTCAGAAAACTATACGCCACATACAGTTTGTAGGTACTTGCCGGATGATACCGTTTTGTGCCATTGGCACTCACCGTAGTGCCATCGCTGAGACGTACTGATATCGCATAATCACCTTTATCTTTGACAATATCATTCAGTAACGCCTGCAACCCGGCACGCGAAGCGGAGTACGAACGCAGGTAAGCCACTCGCGGAGACAGCGTAATAAGCGAGCCGGCTACAATGCCGTTACCGTCTAGGAGCTGTTTTTTTAGCGCATCGGCCGTAGCGGTAAAGTTAAGCCCGCGCCCAAAAACACCCTCCGTGCGATCTGTCTCAACACCGTCTGTCGTGCGCACTGTCGTAACGCCTGGCGCAATGTATATTTTCTTCTGCATTTCGGTCAAATAGTCGCGGATTAGCTTCGTATCAACATCAATCGTCAGTTTCTTTTTATCTGTAGGATCTTCGGCTATGACTAGCCACGAGGCGAGGGTGGACTTTGCGACCGGATAATCTTTATCGTCAAGTTTCAATGATAGTTTGCGTTCGGTAAGCGTCTGGGCCTCTTGCAATTTCCTTTCTACATCTTTGTCCGATCGAAGCGGTTTGATTGTATTGGCGTTTACGTAGGCGTGGATTCCATTTGGCTCAAGCGAAACAGTCTGCAGCTCCTTATGCAGCGTATCGAGCGAACACTCCTGACCTTCTTTGCAGCGTCAAGCACTACGGCCCCTTCGAGTACCTTCACTCCGGCGTTTTTGGGATAAACTTTGCAAGATTTGAGCTCACCCTCGGCATATTCTTTAAAACGTTGTTCGTCAAATGCCACTACTACCCGTTGATTGTGGGAGAGTCCTTTGACGAGCCCGCTAAAGGGGATCAGCCGCTGCCACCACGGGTAGGCCTTGATGTCATGCAAGATACGGTCGATGTCTGGTTGCAAGCCTGCGGGCGCCACAGTAGTTTTTCGCGACTGGTCTTTGGCGGGCCCTTCTACATGCAACGTAAGAGGCACATTACTGTACTGGTCTATAAGTATCTGGGAAATCTGTTTTCCAGACTGATAGCCAATCCGCTTACCATCAAGGCGCACAAAAGGTAACGTTCTATTTGCAGGATACGCACACTGGGCAATGACAATGACCAACAATACGCCACCAACTATACGCGCCTGTTTAGGTGTCGACCAATGAACCATGTTACCTTGCGCGACCAAAGCGCTATTCTTTCTCTCATACTGCTAATGACAGTATACCCGACTTACGCTGGAATCGCATTTTCGTCAGCATTGTCCAGAAGTGATTCTAGAAGCTCCTTTATCTGGAGAGGAGTAAAAAGACGTAAAAGGGGCTTATGGGCAGACCTGAAGAAGCTGGAGTCGGGAATTCCCTCATAAGTCGAGTGTAGCAATATGGGTACAATAACGTTAGAGGTAGAAGCTCGGGTATCGGCGACGACGCGACAGTAGCGGAACCTTCGTGTAGGGGTTCATAAGTGGCCGAACCGGTGGTCGATAGGCTTCGAATTCTGCTGTTGGCTTTTCTGAAGTTGCGTTTGTTGGAACCATTTGTGGCACCGCTTGGCGCTGCCATCGTTTGCCCGAAACAAATACCGCAGGCTTTGGCTGTTTTGCTGGATAAACTGACCCACAAGGTAATCGTTGTTTCGCAGTTCCATAACACGTTGCTGGATATAGTTCATGCTCTTTCGAAGCTTACTAATGCTCCAACTGGTAAAAATGAGTGTTCGCATAGGAGTATATATGTGGAATACAGAAGTAAAAACACGGGAGCTATAATCTACTTCCGCTATCATGTCATAGCGAAGATCTTCGACAGTGAGTGCCAGTGGCTTTTTGTCCACAATCAACACTCGATAGTTCGTAACACAAAGGAGCGCGAAACCACCGTCATAATATCCGTTAACCGCTTGCTGAATCTGCTCATCATCCATGAGAATATTGGTCAGCTCACGAATCTCGCTCCGGCCCCACACCGCATAGTCACATCCAATCTGTCGTAGCTGTTTGGTGATTTGCTTCATACTAACCATCTCTGTCTCCTCGAGGGGTTCTCGGTCTACTGACCGGTCGCTCCCTACGTACATTTCAGTATATAGAGAAGCATACTGCGTAGCAGTTAAGTTCATCACACAAAACTTGCGAGATTTATCACACTAGCCTGACGCAGCAGTATGATTTCTTATAGACAGGGGTGGTTCGCTGTGGGATAATACTGCCATGCTAGCCGATGATACACAGTTGGCGGCGTTGGTTGATTTATTTCATACCGGCTCCAAGCAGGAATACTCCAAGGGGAATTTCTGGTTCGGCCAGGCGGATCACCGGCTGGGGTCTTTTATATTGAAAGCGGCTTGGTAAAGGCCTACGATATAACAAAGTACGGCGAAGAAAACCTGCTGATTATTCGTCAGTCTGGTGAACTACTCGGGCTGACATGGGCTATAGCGCATCGCGAACGAGAAATTATCTACACTGCCCTTGCGCCAACAGTTGTCTGGCTTATTAGCCGTGATGCCTTCCTGGAACACCTACACGCCTACCCCGAGGCTGCCGTTCCAGTGGTTAGTATTCTTGCCGATATGTTTCGGCTACATGGTGAACGCATAATGACACTCGAATACCGCACCGTGCGCGAACGACTAGCCTCTTTCTTGTTAGGTATGGCCGAGCGGTTTGGTGTTGAATCAATAACAGGCGTTAAGATAGATGTTCCTTTGAGGCATCAGGATATCGCTAGCTCTATCAGTGCTACCCGTGAGACAACCAGTCGTACCCTTTCAGAACTTGAGCGAAAAGGCTTCATTACGAGCGAGCAGTCTCGTATAACCATTTGTGACCGCGGGGCACTCGAAGACTTCATAGAATAACCCACTACTGGCTGCTTAGCCTCAGATCGACATATGGATCTCGGTTACATACTAAAAAGCACCGAAGGTGCTAGCAAGCGAGAGCGCCACCTTTAGGGGTTGGGAGGTCTTCTGACGGATTTATTCCGTTAGAAGACCGGGAAGTGCAAACCTTACCCTAAAGATTCTATTTCCAGTGCAGCACTATATCTTCGAGTATGCGGACAATTGCATCATGTGCAGGCAGGGCGTTGTCGTCGTAGTAATGATCGATAGAAATTATATCTTCAATGACGTTCAGGCATACGATTTCGTCAGCGCGCATATGCATTTGGTCTACAGCTGGAACGCTCGCGAATGGCGAAACCATGATAACTCGTTTTGTCTTAATGGGTTTGAGGAATTCATATGCCGCCTTCATTGAGAAGCCATTGCTAAGACCGTCCGATACCACAATAACGTTGCGGTTCCGCAAAAGTTTCGTGCTTAATACACCACCCTGGCCAAGCAGCTCGTTCATTTCAAACAATTTCTGCAGCTTCTGTTGTTCTATATAACTAAAGTACTCACTCTTTATTTCTTCAAGCTCGCCAGGACTAAATTTGTCGTTGTATGTTACACCGCCAAAGTTATCTATAGATGCAAGCGCGTCAATCTCTCGGGGGAGTTGTATGGCAGAGGAAAGAAGCATATTAATAACACAGTGGAGGCGCTTCGCGATTTCTGCACCCACCACGACAGCACCGTCACTCAGCGCAATCACTGCGCAGTTCTGATACCGATATTGCTTTTCTAGCTGGTCGGCGATCAAATCTCCGGCAACCGTACGGTTCGGGAAGTAATACATAAGCATTATTGTAGCAATAATATTCAGGAGGGACTACCGTCCATATTCAGGAGGGACTACCGTCCCTCCTCGTTGTTTCGGAATGAATCCGAAACGACTCTCCTCCTCCTCCTAAAGCCGGCGCTTACGCACCGGTACGCTTTAGTACGCTCAGGAGGGACTACCGTCCCTCCTCGTTGTTTCGGAATGAATCCGAAACGACTCTCCTCCCTCTCCTAAAGCCGGCGCTTACGCACCGGTTCGCTTGTTCGCTCATACACGAGTTTCACACTCTCATACTAATAAAGCATTTCTTCTCGAAGAACGGAACGAGTTGCACTATAAAGACCTCTTGCAGAATAATCCGTATACCCAGAACGTGATGATTTTTGTTTCAAATTGGCAATAGCCGACAAATCGTAACTGCTGTTACGATGCGAAGGTTATTGCTCTATTTGGGACACAAAGGGCGCGTTATGGACTACGGAGTTATTTTGCGGGGAGGTCTTAAGTACGGTGAAGATAGTACTAGAGAGGAAAATGTGCAGGAGCATAAAGAACGGGATCCCCACGAAACTGGTTTCGTGGGGTGATAGTAAGCCAGTGGTGTCAGATGCTCCGCATCTGAGCAGGCTGGCTGGTGCGAAGCTCGTGTCAGTGTTGGAGTTTGCGGAGGAGGTAGAAGCGCTCTACATTGCCCTTGCTGCCAGCCACTTCAGAGTCTTTTTGTCGACGACGATGAAAAACGCGCGCGCCCAGGCTTCGAAGTCCTGCAATATATCGCGGCGCATCCGGTCATTTTTGATGACCCCTTGTGCTTGAGTCTACTATGCCCTGCTTCAAACTGCGGCTTAACCATAGCGATAAGCAGAGAACCACGTGACATAAGTTTAGCCACATGAGGTAAGATTTCTCGGAGTGATATAAAACTGACGTCACCGACAACAATATCTATTTTTCCTTCTATGAAAACTGCTTTCTTTCTTGAGTCATGACTCGTAACTTGGTTCTGTTTGGCGAAGCCAAACATCACGTATGTCAGTTTTTTCATGCAGTTCAATCCGCGGATCACTGCGCAGACTCGGGTGTAACTGCTCGGTACCGACATCTACGGCGATTACCTTTTTCGCCCCGTGAGCGAGCGTGTACTGCGTAAACCCACCCGTACTACTCCCTACATCCAGAACAGTTTTTCCCTGCCAGTCAATGTGAAATGTCGCATCGGCACTCTCAAGTTTTAGTGCCGCCCGGCTCACATACTGCACGTCTGTTTTCACCTCAATTTTGTCGGCCTCAGATACCAATTGTCCACTTTTCACCGCGGGCTTACCATTCACCAGTACCTTTCCGAGTCGCACATAGCTTTCTGCCTGGCTCCTGCTGGCCACCAACCCCCGTTTCGCTACAGTTATATCCAAACGTTCTTTCATGACTGAATCCTGACAGTTTCGCTGTCATTCCCGCGCAGGCGGGAATCCATCCCCCACTCTAAACTCAAATCGTTCCAATACGAGTTTCGCTCTTCTATAAGTCGAACCTTCCACGCACGCTCCCATTTCTTGAGTTGTTTTTCCCGAATAATGGCCGCCTCTACGCTATTATATTCTTCATAATAAACAAGTTGTTTTACGCCATATTTTTTCGTAAAACCATCAGCTAGAGTATTCTTGTGCTCATACAGCCGACGCTCGAGATTATTCGTCACGCCAATATAGAGCGTTCCGTTTGGCTTACTTGCTAATATGTAGACGTAGTATGTATTCATAAGATGGATTCCCGCCTGCGCGGGAATGACAGTGGCTATTCTTTGACTCTTTCACGGTAGGCGCCGTTGCTTGTGTCTACAGATATGACATCACCTTGCTTAATAAACGCCGGCACACGCACAGTAATGCCCGTTTCTAGAGTTGCCTCTTTTGTAATTGAGCTACTGGTATCGCCTTTTACTGCATTTTCGGTATACGTCACCAGGAGTGGCACGTTTTTTGGCAGCTCAACGTTTATGGGTACACCGTTGAAAAATTGCAGGCTGACCATGTCACCTTCTTTTAGGTAGCCGGCGCCGTCGCCCATCAGCTCATCGCTCACCTCAAATTGCTCAAAACTTTCCTGATTCATAAAGTGAAACACGCTACCGTCGCTGTACAGATACTGCACCGTCTGGTTCGTCACATCGGCCGTTTCGAGCGTTTCATTCCCTTTAAAAGTCTTTTCTAGCACTTTACCATCTAGCAAACTGCGCACCCGTACATTCACAATACTACCGCCGCGCCCCATCACCTTTTGGTTATATTCCACCACCCGAAACGGTTCACCGTCCAGCTGAAACACCACCCCTTTTTTCAAATTCGTTATGCTTAATCCCATGCTAATCTCCTATTTATTATTCAGACGTGCCATGTTGTTTACGCTCATTTCGCAATAACTCAAGCGTCTGCCCAAACTCCACCATCTTTGTGCCTCTCTATACGCTAAGATTCAGTATATCACCCCTATTTACGAAGGCTCGGCGGATGGCGGGTCTACCCCCTAGCTCTTTCTCCGGCAGTCTAGGCCACCCGAACATTTGCAAATACAATTTAGTTGTTGCCCTATCCGGATCTACAGCTGCAAGTGACTTCAGGACTTGCGTGCTACCAGGACTAGGCGTTTGCATAGCATGTCTGACTAACCCTTGAATAACGTCGGAATTTTTGGGGACATGTGCTTCTGGCTTAAGTGATTCGGTCATAAACCGTAATATAAAACAATTATTCTGACTTTTCAAGCATTTTCTATGCCAACGAGTCGTGCAATTGACTCAGTACTGCTCCCAGCTCTGCCACGTCTGCGGCACCAAATACTGTGTCACTTCGTAGCACCAAGGCCTCCGCAGCCCCCAGATTATGGCGTGCTATCTTGGCCCACTTTATTTGCTCGTCTCTTGTTTGCGCATACTCGTAATCCCGAATATCTAATCTTACTTCACTGATGGCGAGCAGCAGTTGCGATACATCTTTTTTTCGTGTTTCGACAAGGTCTCCATGTCTATACCACGGAGAGCCACCCGCACCTTCCGCTCAAACTGCCGCACTGTTCCTGTCAAACTATGCAAACTTTCCCCTGTTCATAAGACTTTTCGGTTCATTATATAGTCCAATCTTGAGCAAAAACCAGCCACCACATCGGAGTCTTTTCGGCAAATAGTGGAATTGGTGTAGGTTCTCTCCCAGAATGCACACCCACGACCGTACTAAAACGGGATGTCATCTAGGTTGATGGGCTCGTCGCCCACGTCTTCTATGACAACATCGTCCTTTTTCTTAGGTGCTGGGCGAGCCGAGCTACTTTCTGAGCTGCCACCATTGCTACCGCCATCACTGCCGCGTCCGCCTAGGAATGTGACATCCTGGGCATTCACTTCAACTTTGTTACGTTTTTGGCCGTCCTGCTCCCAGCTTCGCGATTGCAAACGCCCGTTTACGAGGCATTGACTGCCTTTATTTAGATACTGCGCCACACGCTCGCCAAGCGGCCCCAGGCCACGATATCGACATAGTCAGTCGCTTCCTGCCACTGGCCATCGGCACCCTTGTAGGCACGGTTGAGCGCCAGTGAAAAACTACACACGTTCTGGCCGTTCGGCGTTTGCCGCAGCTCAGGATCTCGCGTGAGATTCCCCATTAAGATTACTTGGTTGAATGATCGAGCCATCTCGTCCTCCTTGTAGGAACTACGTCCGTACCATTAGTTTGTACTACCCACCCTACGCTGACTTAACAAGACAGTCAAGTTTTTTTTATAGACAAACAAGAACAGGTAACAGAAATTTGTGGCATTTGCCAGGTCGCAGCCCTTTGGGTCTCTGCTAAATGAAACCTGCAAAATTTCTGCCACCTGCTACCTGTTCTCTGCTAAATTATAGTTTTACGCTGTTGCAACGAATGGCAACAATGCAATATGCCGTGCCCGCTTTATGGCGACTGCAAGGTGCCGCTGTTCAGACTCAGTCAGTCCAGTTTTTTTGCGGGATTCTATCCGACCATACTGGTCAACATACCGCTGAAGCGTTTTAAAATCTTTGTAGTCAAAATACGCAACGTCTGTTCGGTGTTTAAAAATCTTTGCCATATCTGTTTACTCCTCTTCCTCTTCTGTATCATTGCTTTCACGATCGCCGCGCTTCGCTGCTTGCTCGGCCTTGCGAGTTTTTTTTTTCAGCCTCAGCTTTTGCTATTGCACGTAGGTCGGGACGGACAATGAGAAAGCGAATGACTTCGTCTGTAATGTTCAGCACAGATTCAATTTTGCGCACGTTTTCACCCGGAATGTCGAGTGTATAAAAACGTACAAAGCACTATCATGCTTCTTGATTTGATAGGCAAGCTTTTTCTTGCCCCAGTTCTCGACGTTGGTAATAGTGCTACCGTTGTCAACAAATAGCTTCTCAACTTTTTGTTGCCTGCTCAAGATCTACTTCAGACCCGGATCAAACAAAATTGCAATTTCGTAATTGTTCACGAGTGACTCCTACGGTTAAAGCCTACGCGCCCATACGGCCGCAAGCTGAGTTAATTGTAAGCAAAATTATAGCGTAATTATGGCACAAAAGCAATAAAAAACTGCCTGAGGCAGTTACGATTTTCATCTGAGCCTGGAGTAAGATGATGGCTGCCCTGGTGTAGTCTCTCAATACACTTGCGGCGGTGCCACCATCTCGCTCCATTTGGCTTGTTTGTTTTAACTCCATGGTAATCCTGCAAAAACCATAATGCAAGCAAAATCTGTAGTAATAATGTCAATCCCAATCTGTTATTCAAAATCATTCGTTGTACGCAGTGCAACAAAAATCGTTCTTCAAAATCTAAAATTGAACACATTTTTTGGAACAATTATTTATAATCTAGCGTCCTTGAATAAATTAGCGAGCAAGGTATTCGCTACTATCATTTGGTTCGGTAGGAACGCCATATTCGTCAAGATCGACTCCTGCGTCATCGCCCCTGAACCCCACCGCCACCAAAGACTTGGTCGAGTGAACTAACCAATACATCGCGGGTCGACTGCCGTCAGCTGCGCCTATAATACCCTGCTCTTCCATTTCCTCCATGAGCCGCGCTGCACGCCCATAACCGATCCGTAGCCGCCGCTGCAGTAGTGACGTGGAGGCCTTGCGACTTTCTATGACCACGCGTACGGCATCGTGGAACATGTCTTCGTCGGCATTGTCATGCGATGTATCGGTCACGACTACGCCACCCTTACCAATTTGTACTGGTTGGCTGACGACTTCGTCGTTGTAGTCTGTGCCCGCTGCTCGCGTATAAAATCATTCACCTTCACCGTTTCGCCGTCGCTCACAAACGCAGCTTGAACACGCTTTGGTGCGGGCATTTCAGAGGTTTGGTACAGCATATCTCCTCGCCCCAGCAGTTTCTCTGCGCCCATTTGGTCTATGATGGTACGGCTATCTACTTGGCTCACAGTGGTAAAGGCAATCCGAGCCGGTACGTTGGCTTTAATGAGCCCCGTGATGACGTTCACACTCGGTCGCTGCGTCGCAAGAATGAGATGTATTCCGGCTGCTCGAGCTTTTTGCGCCACACGAACGATAAGCGCCTCGACATCACGAGCAGCCATCATCATGAGGTCACTGAGCTCATCTATGACAATAACGACGTACGGCATTTTTTCCTCGGGCTTTATGAGATTGTACTCCTCAATATTGCGCTTACTCACCTCTGCCATAGTGCGCAGACGTCGCTCCATTTCAGCCACTGCCCATTTGAGCGCACTAATGCACTTTTCTGGCTCGTGAATCACGGGTGTCAGCAAGTGCGGAAGATCATTGTACGGCGTAAGCTCCACCTGTTTGGGGTCGACAAGGATAAGTTTGAGATCACTTGGACTGTTGCGATACAGCAAGCTTGTTAAAATGTCGTTTATCATGACAGATTTACCAGAGCCGGTCTGACCAGCAACTAGGATGTGCGGCATACGTGCCAGATCCGCAACTACGCTATGTCCGACGATGTCCTTACCAATAGCAAATGTGAGCGCTCCCTCCGACTCTGCCCACTCGCGCGACTGGAAAATAGAGCTTAATCGCACAGTAGCACCCTTTACGTTTGGCACTTCTATACCAACCGCCCTCTTTCCCGGTATAGGCGCTTCCATACGAATGGTCGTCGCCGCGAGGTCCAGAGCGAGGTTGTTTTCGAGTGCCGTTATTTTCGTAAGTTTCACTCCAGTCGGTGGCCGCAGTGTATACTGTGTGACGCGTGGACCGATATTTGCCCCCTCCATCTCCACATCTATAGCAAAGTTGGCAAAAGTTTCTTTAATAATCCGGGCATTGCCCTCAACATTGCCTGCATCGGCCTTATCTTGGCGCTGATCGAGTAAGTCGACGCCTGGCAGTTTCCAATCTGGGTCGCTCGCAGTCGTCAGCGCTTCGTGAGTTTCGTTTGTGCTCAATTTTTGTGCAGTATTCCGGAAATTGGAGTGATGGACTTGTTCTTTCGCAAGGGAACCTTCACTGTGCTTCACGACCGGTACACCTTCATTCAGCTGGAAGCCACTCTCAGCCGCTTTGGCTTTCAATGCTGCTAGTTCACCTTCTGGCTCACTGTTACGGCGGTGGAAGAGATTGCCAAGGCTCAGTATAACCTTTGGTGATATGCCAAAGGCAAAGAAGAATGTCAGCAGACCAAAGGTGAAAAACAACAGACTCGCCGGTACTTTATCGAGTGCCGACAGTACCGCGTCACCTACCGCACCGCCAACTTCACCGCCGCTGCCGCCTACGATTTGTGTTGCTACCCCTGGCTCATCGCTGGAACGTGCGAATGCGGTGAAAAACCATGCCGACATAAGCACTAGGAACATATACATACTGAAAACACGTCCACGCGGCACACGGTGATCGTCATTAGTAAATTTGTAATACCCCCAGTACAGCAGACTAATCGGCACGAGCCACGCGCCCCAGCCAAACAGCCAGCTCATAGCCCCAAAAAGGCCTTTGGGTAGCGTACCACCGGCGTGAAAACCGCCTAAAAATATGAAGATAGCCGTCAGTATGAACACGACCGCAAGCACATAGCCCACAACGGGCGACGGTTCTCGCTCGACTGGTGCTGCCACTTTCTTTTTAGCTTGCTTTTCTTTTTCGCCATAATGCTTTTGATTATACAATTATTGATTGCGGTAGTCTATTCCTTGTTCTTGATGTAATCAAGTGGACCAATGTTTGGATCGATATTAAGTTCTGCCTGGCGCTTGCGATGAGATTATTTAACCCGCTAACTGCGACGTCATAACCTTCATCGTCGCCTGGCTTATCGCCTCGCCTATATGCAAGTCTTTCCTCAATCACATCTTCTTTCAAGGTTAAGAGGTATAACAAATCTTTATCGTTATGTGCTTCGACAGCAAGCCATTCTTCAGAAGGACGAACTTTGTTTATTTTTGGCATTATAACTTTATTATAGCTTATTTTACAACTTGTGTCAATATGCCTATATCTGGGTCTCAAAACCCCAGGTTGTCATCCCAGCGAAGGCTGGGATCCAGATATATGAAATGGATTCCCGCCTTCGCGGGAATGACACAAGTACAAGTGGAAACTGTTTTGAGACTCAGGTGCCTATCTGCTTAGGGAAAGTTAATCAACGCGGGGTCTTGGTTGAGGAGGCGTTCGCGCATAGCCTGAAAACGAGCTTGCTGTTCGGCAGCGATTTCCTTCTGTGTTTTTTGCAACTCGGCGGGCTTGTTGTTTACCCTATAGCAGTTTTTTACGCTGCAGTATCTACTAATTTCTGCTGTCGGACGCCGTTTATTCCATGAGAAATGGCGTTCATTTGCGTATAGGTTGTGGCTACTTGCACAAAATCTTCAAGTTCAATACCATACACTACTGTAACTCCGCTGGCTTTCAATCTTGTTATTATACGCCGCTGGGATTCTTCATCACTAACAACGATGCCAGCAATTTCATTTGGGGAGATGCCGGTAGCAAACATTGATTCATTATATTGCTCAACATTATCTAAGCCGCATTCGTTAATGTGACGAAAGAGTCCTGCCGGTGGTAAGCTAGTGGCTATATCCTCTGGCGTTGTCGATCCATAGCTATCATTAGGGTACGCGTACCAATCCGTTCGATCTAGAAGGGATGGCCTTAACAAAACCGCCATTCCTCCATAATCATCAGTTGTTTTTCCATTTTTATGCTCTCTGAGGTCACCATGCGCACGTATGCGCTATCGGCACCACCTGCCTTCAAATCACTCAATACTGATAAGCCACCCGCTAATATGCCACGTTCTGTCCTTTCGCGGGCTGCAAGTAGGCCATTCTTCACGATGCTTACGATATCTTCTTCGAGCGCAACGTTATGAAATATGAGTATTTGGCCAAATTCCTCTTCATATTTCTTGTGCTTGTTTGGGTCAACATAAGCCAAATGACCCGGAAATACCTCTTGACGAACAAGCTCTGGCACATATGCTGTCTCGGGTGATTCTTCTAGACGGTGATGCTTTAAGTACGCTAGTTTTTTTGCAATGCTTCTGCGGCTTCGTCAGGAGGTTGAAATACATCGCTACACCCGAAAAGTGTACGACAGATTCCATCTACATTACTAGCTAATTCCCCCGCTTCAGCGCCAGCAGCTTCATTGGGAACCATAATGGTAACTAAGCCGTTGAGTGCCTGCCAGTTTGGATCATAATGGGAGATATCTGCCGTAATACCATTAATCGTATACCTCTCAGCAGTTCCCGTCTCTACAACTCTTTCGCTGCTTATAACTTTTTGCTCCTCACTGTCGTAGGCCACTAGAAACTTATACGGCTGTTTACGCCGGATCGTTCCATCGCTCGGCGGCAAATCTACACGACTCTCTAAATCAGCATATGCCTCGTCCGTCAACTTAAATGATACTTCAAAACCCGTATTACTTTTAATAACGCCGATTTGCCCATCACGTACTATATTGCTGCCCGTTGCGATGACCTCTTTTGGTAGTAATGCGTCATTCGTGATTTCTGACTCACACAGTCTCTCAAAAGTCTGCGATAACCGACTCACCCCTGCAGTAGGAGGAGCCGTAGAAAAATCGCCATTTGTAATATGGCCGTCGCCTAGTTTTTCACATTGCATATTTTATTTTTTTATTTTCTATAACGTTACTGCATAATAGCACATTTTTGTTATATGGTCAACTATTATACGAGGGATAGTATGCAACGGCGACCGTTTACTAGTCAGATAAGCTGCTATGCTTCACGGCTGGTTAATTTATTCATTCTGCTATTCACGAAAGAGATGCTGCGTACTTAATCAACGCGGGGGTCTTGGTTGAGGAGGCGTTCGCGCATAGCCTGAAAACGAGCTTGCTGTTCGGCAGCGATTTCCTTCTGTGTTTTTTGCAACTCGGCGGGCTTGTTGTTTACCCTATAGCAGTTTTTTACGCTGCAGTATCTTCGCTCTTGCCACCGATGATGTTTATCACCGGTATGACTATGGGACTACGGCCGGTCTGCTCAAACAAGTAGTGGGTAATGTGGTCTTTTAACTCTGCCTTAAAGCGGTCTATGTCTATGCGCTTGTAACGCTGCGTGACAGCCCGGCGCACTTCGCCCCTGAGACCATTCATAATTTCCTCTTGCTCACGCATGTATATGAATCCACGACTGATGATGTCGGGGCTCGTGAGCAAGTTTCCTGTCTTTTTGTCGACCGTGAGTACAACAGCGACGAGGCCTTCCTCTGCCAGAAGTACGCGGTCCTTCACCACCACATTACTCACGATAGCTCCCGTTTGGTCGACAAGGATAGTACCGGAGGGTACTTCACCTATGATTTCCATCTTATCTGGTGTGAGGGCAATTACTTCTCCGTTCAGTGCATTCAGACAGTTTGCGCGTGGTATACCCTGCTCTATAGCGAGGTCTATATGACGCTGTTTGACACGGAAAGCGCCGTAAATTGGGATGAAAAACTTAGGTTTTGTCATCTGAATCATTTCGGCGTATTCGTCCTGACTAGCATGACCAGATACGTGCAGTGGGCCAACCTTATCGAGGTCGTGATTGCGGTGTTCAAACACATGTACGTGGTTTTTTACGAGGTCATCGACCATCTGACCAATAAGCGCGTCGTTGCCGCTCTCTGGGATTGGTGTACTCGAAAGAATAACCGTGTCCTGCTCTTTGAGTTTAATATGGCGATGTTCGCCGTTGGCCATACGCTGGAGTGCCGAAGATGGCTCGCCCTGGCTTCCGGTACAAATCACAACGACTTGGCCATCTGTCATGGTGCCAACCTGGGCAATCGGTATGAATGTGCCCTTAGGAATCTTCATAAACCCGTGGCGCACTGCCATCTCGAGGGTACTGACCATGCTGCGACCATCTATGGCGACTTTGCGCCCGTGGTGGACAGCAGCATTCACAATCATCTGTATACGGTTCATGTTCGTGCTGAACACGCCAACGAAGATACGCCCAGGCGCTTGCTGCATTATGTCGACATAGCTTTTTTCGATAGTACTTTCAGAAGGCGTTCGTCCCAGACGCTCCACAGTAGTGCTTTCGCTCAGAAGCGCCAGTACGCCTTCATTGCCAAGCTCAATCAGCCGCTCCATATCGGTACGTTCATGGTCTAGCGGGTTAGGATCGAACCGGAAGTCACCAGTGTTAATGATACGCCCGACTGGTGTATCGAGTACCACAATGGTGCTCCCAGGGATCGAGTGCGTCACCCGCACTAGCTCGACGTAGAATTCGCCAATTTTGAGCCGTTCGTGTGTATCTTCGTTCATCTCAACTGTTTTGAGTTCAAAACCTTCGGGCATAGGCAAACCAAAATTCTCAAAAATCTCATGGACGCGGCCAATGGTAAATTTGCTGCCATACACTGGCGCCGGGAACTTCGGTACAATGTGCGGCAAGCCACCAATATGGTCGAGGTGTCCGTGCGTGATGATATAGGCACGAAGCTTGTGCCGGATGTTTTCCATGTATGCCGTGTCGGCAATACCGTAGTTTATGCCTGGCAGGTCGACACTGAGGTCGTTTCCGGCGTCAATGACAACCGCATCGTTCACATACTCCACAAGCATCATGTTCTTGCTACCACCGCCGTCCATACCACCGAGGCCGATAATCTTTAGACGTGGTGTATCGTCTATGAAGTTGGCTCGTCGGTTTTCGTCAACCTGCGCTGGCATCCACTGGTTTGCCACGCGCTGAGCATCCATCTGCGTTCGCTTTTGCGCCCGCACAGCAGCACCACGGCTCACGGCCGGTTTCCCATTTGCTGACGGTTGTGAGCTACCGTTCTGCTGTGGACTATTCTTCTGCCCCGACCGGCGCTGATTCCCACCCCCTCGGCTATTTTGTGGTTTTTGCATTCTTCGTTCTCCATTCTTCATTCCTGGTTTATTATCCATATTTTCTCCTTGTTACATTATGTTCGGGTTGTCATTTCTGCATGAGCTGAAATCTAGTTTCTTTCTGTTCTGGACCCCGTTTATTTCTGGGATGACAACATTATTTAGTAAATTATTCTTATTTTCTTAACCATTTATCCTTATTAATTAATCATCTACCATTAATCTTTAACTATTTATCCTTAAATCTTAATCTTTTTCAATACTGCTGGTATAAGGGCAAAATCCTCCAGTAGCGTCTGCCTCATTCCACCGTTATACAAAGCGGCCGCAGGATGGTACAAGGGTACAATCACTAGCTCCATCGTGTCGCCGCTCTCTGTTTTTTCATTCTTATCTCTTAACTCATACCTCTTAACTCTAATCCTCTTCGGCTTGCCATGGTCGGTGCTGATATGTAAATCTGGGATAAAGCAACCTCCGCTATGCCGCCCTAGGGTCACAACAATCTTCGGCTCAATAATCTCAAGTTGCTGTTGCAGGTATGGCATAAACGCTTTCTTTTCCTCCGGCAATGGGTCGCGGTTATCTGGCGGTCGATACTTAACAATATTGGTAATGTACACATCCTGACGCTTCAGGCCGATGCTCGCCAGCATTTCGTCCAGAAACTTACCACTTGCCCCCACAAAGGGCTTTCCCTGTAAATCTTCCTGCTTCCCGGTGCCTCGCCAATGAAGACTATGTCGGCGTCCGGGTTACCTTCTGCCAAAAACCAACTGCGTCGCCCCTGTTGCAAGCTCTGGGGTTATACCAGATGCTTCTAAACGAACTTTTAGCACATCTAATTTCTTTTGATTAGCCATGAGCAAGCCTCGATTTAGCAGAAAGACATTGAGCATTTAGCAGAAATTTGGCATTTTTCATTTCGCAGACCCGCTTTTATGCGTTAACTATTGCCTGTAATATTATGAGCAGTTCATGGGCTTCTTGACGTAAACGCACCCATTCATCATCCTTTGGCTGTACTTCCATACACAAATCCAACCAAAAACGGGTTTCCGCTGCTTCCTTTTTAGCTATATAGATTTTGTTGCGAAAATCCATACGAGACACGCCATTACATGCTTCGGCGTAATTTGCGCCAATACTCGATGACGAACCCGTAAGTTGATCTACTAAGCGATTAGGTATACGGGGTGCTTTCTCGAGCTTTCGTATCACATCGGCCGCAAAACCAACATCCTACGTTCGAGAAGTGCTCGTTTCTTTTGACTGTCGTCGCTAGCGGAATCTCTGCTACCTGCCATATGCCAAATTTCTGCTCAATGTCTTTCTGTTACCTGCTAAATTGCTTCTATTTCTTTTCAAGTTCCCGTTGCGCGGCTTTCATGCTGAGTTGCAGGCGACCGCGGTCGTCTATGGCGACGAGTTTTACGGTGACCAGGTCGCCTTCTTTGACAACGTCACTCGGTTTATTGACCCGTTCCTCGCTCATCTCGCTGACATGCACCAGACCGTCTTTGCCGGGCATAATCTGCACGAACGCACCGAAGTCCAGGACAGAAACTACTGGCTTATCGACATATATTTTGCCCACTTCTGGATCTTCCACGATAGAAAGAATCCAGTCTTTGGCGCGCTGTATGCTATCTCCATCTGGGCTAGCGATCATCACCGTACCATCATCTTTGATGTCGATTTCTGTGCCAGTTTCACCGGTAATTTTCTGAATAGTCTCGCCACCCTTACCGATAATTTCGCGAATCTTGTCAGGGTTAATCTGTATGCTTTCAACCCGAGGGGCATACGGGCTTAGTTCTGCCCGTGGTTCTGGCATTGTTTCTAGCATATGGCGCAATATGTGTGCTCGGCCGTCTTTGCCTTGGGCTAAAGCTTCCGCTAGCACTGTTACTGGCAAACCGTGTACTTTCATATCCATCTGCAAGGCTGTGATGCCTACGGTGGTACCGGTTACTTTGAAGTCCATATCACCGGCAAAATCTTCGGCGTCAGCGATATCACTCAATATGTAAGTCTTGTCGCCGTCCACCATAAGTCCCATGGCAATACCCGAAACGGGCGCTTTGAGTGGTACGCCAGCATCCATTAGAGCTAGACAACTCGAGAACATGTCGCTGCCATACTAGTTGATCCGTTTTGACTCATAATCTCGGTAACCGAGCGAATGGCGTAGGGGAAGACTGACTCATCTGGCAGCACGGCACTCAGTGCCCGCTCTGCCAAGTAGCCATGGCCAATTTCGCGGCGTCCAGGTGAACCCAGTCGACGTACTTCACCGACAGTGTAGCCGGGAGCATTGTAGTGGTGCATGTAGCGGCGTTCTTCGTTGCGCTCCATGGTGTCCACCATTTGAGAATAACTGAGTGGCGCCAGGGTAACTATATTCATTCCCTGCGTCATACCCCTGGTAAATAGGCTCGAGCCATGAGCACGAGGCAGCAGACCAACTTCTGAGCTCAACGTACGAATTTCGTCGAGCTTGCGGCCATCTGGTCGCACGCCGTCTTCGACGATTCCTCTACGCACATCTTTGTGTAACGCCATCTGAAAAGCCTCATCGTATTCACTACGTAACACGCCATAATCGTCAGCCCCAATTTCTTCGGCAAAGGCATCGTGCATTTGCTGGCGAAGTGTCACGACTAATTCGTTTCGCTCTGGGTAAGGTGCTCGTAGGTCTTCACCTAGTTTTCCCTCAACCCAAGCATCGACGGCTTTTTGGATTTTTCGTCTGGGAGCACCAATTCATATTCGGTGGCTTCCACCCCGACCTTTTGACAAGTTCGGTTTGCGCTGCCAATGCGGGCTTAATTGCTTCCTCGGCAAACTTCAAGGCTGCCACGACTTCTTCTTCGGTAGCTTCATTGGCGCCGGCTTCGACCATCATAACACCACCTTCACGAGCGGCGACGACTAGATCAAGTTTGCTGGCATTTAGCTCTTCGGCAGTCATGAATGCTTGGTAATCGCCTTTTTCGTTTATGCCGACTCGGACGCCGGCAACTGGACCGTCAAACGGTGCACCCGTGAGCATTAGAGCTGTGCTCATGGCGATCATGGCAATCATATCTGGGCGAAATGCCGGATCCATACTGAGGACACTAGCAACACCCTGCACTTCGTTTCGATAACCCTTTGGGAAAAGCGGACGAATTGGTCGGTCGATAAGTCGGCCGATAAGGATGGCATCGTCGCTAGGACGACCTTCGCGCTTGATAAAACGGCTGCCACTGATCTTACCTGCAGCATAAAACTTTCTTCGTAGTCGATGCTAAGCGGGAAATAGTCCATACCTTGATTGGTTTGCCCATCATGGCAGTACCAAGCACCACAGTGTCGCCGTAGCGTGCCAGTACACTGGCCGTAGTACGGAATCCAACGCGGTTTACTTCTAGTGTCAGTTTGCGACCGCAAAACTCTGTTTCGACAACCACAAGGTCTTTGCCATAAGGGTTAATTGTTTTAGTAGTTATTTGGCTCATGTAGCCTCCTTTTGGTGAGCAACAAGGTTCAAGCATCCACTGTTTGATATGCCTAGTGGAAACCTGCTCTTTATCACCCACCGATAGTTAATGTAACTAGAATTTCGATTCTCTCCCCACTTGTCATTCCGGACTTGATCCGGAATCTATTTTTCAAAACTAGCGCAGGAAGAACGTAGAATGTTTGATTCTAGAGGATGGAATCTAGAAGTTCTAGATTCCAAGTTCTAAATTCTAACTAACGTCGGATCCCCAACTTCTTAATCAAATCGAGATATGCTTGGCCATCTTGGGCAGCAATGTACTGGAGTAAACGCTTGCGCTTACCAACGAGCTGTAATAGACCGCGGCGAGCCGCAAAATCTTTCTTGTTGACCTGCAGATGTCCTGTTAGCTCCTTGATACGCTCGGTAAATATGCCGACCTGCACCGTTGCACTGCCCGTATCTTCCTTGCTAGCTTGTAAATCTTTGACAATTTTCGTCTTTTTCTCCGCTGAAATCATGCGCGTTTACTACTGTTCCTTCCTTAGTTTTCCAAAACTCAAACTTAGTTTACTTAGAGATTACTGATGGCGTTAACAAAGAGTATATCAGATCTCCACCTCTATTGCAACAGGCCCGTCTTTTCTCAAATCTTGTAAACGTACAAATAGCACTCGACTGTAATACATATACTCACCAAAGATGGTCCATAGATTTTTATGCAATAAAGCTAGGCACTCATATCAATAAATGTTTGGTAGGCAGCGACAGGTAAAGTTTCATCAACGGTAATCGGCCAGCCCTGGTGGAGCGTTGGGTGTGGTGTCAAACCCACTAGATCGTCTAGTTTAGTTGTCTGTAGCACATTCGATCCATCGACCCACGCGTCCCACTCAGGAGTGCCGGCAGATGTAAAGGCTTGATTCCAGTTATTGCCCGAGCTTATAGTCCACAGCAGCACGACTTTTGCCGGAATTGGTCGAGCTGGTGTGCCCAAGCAGTAGTTCGCGTAATTGGTGATGGCCTGAGCTTGACCAGCGCCAGAAATATCGTTGGGTGAAAGCGGGCCCCAGCCTAACGTAGTATTGAGGGTCGCGAGGGCTGGTGCGACGCGGCGCGGTGAACAAAACTCACCAATACCCCAGCCTCGCGTGCCGCCATCGCTATTATCGAGATAACCAAGACGCTCGGCTGTATCATAGACATCATCAAGGATAACCGGACCAATATTGCCGTATGTAGTGCCATAGCCTTTGTAATTACTCGGCACACCCCTAGGGTTATCATACGCGTCAGACCAAAACTGGCAGTTGGGCGGCATCGTGCTCGCAGCTGGAGCATACGAATCATCCCATGAGCTACCGGCCAGGCCAGAACCTGCAATATTTATGACGAATATACCTTCGCCTTTGCCCTCTTGCTTGTTTAACTGGGTTGCATCCCACGCCCGAGCCGCCAATATCTGAAAAGCCCTACGAAAATCTGCCGCTGTGTATGTTCCATCGACGATTTCAGGGTTGTACTCATGATAAGTCAGATAAATGCGCCAGCCAGCTGGAATCGAACGAACATAATCGTACACCTCAACCGCTTTTGGCGAGCTCGTCGTCGTGATTGTTCCCGGGTCAAATTTGAAACAAGAGTTGACTCGACGTGATGAAACTAGGCCAGCAACATCAAGTCCGGCGCACTTGTACTCGCGCCCACCAGGCAAAAAACCGTTACCGTTAGACGGAAGCGACGAAGTACTGTAGTATTGCCGCCCGCAAGGTTGGCGCCCCCACCAGTTCATTTTTAAAACACGATCTGGGTCTGTTTGCGACGAGTTGAAACCAAAAATCGTTCCCTCACTGGTGCTAGTTTGCTGAATAGCCCGTCGTACTCTGCTGGCATATCTACTCACTAGAACCTCCTATTCTTCCTAGCGATACCAGTTCGTACCATCGCTCCAGTACTCGCGACTATCGTATTGACTACCGAGTACGTCGGAGCCGACGCCGCTACCGTCTATAAATGAACCATTTGGCGCAACTACCTGGACACCGTTTGAACCGCTCGAAATCCTCTTTATTCGCACAAAGGAATTGAGTTGAGGGGCTGGTAACGTGATTGTTATACCGCCAGATGTCGCATCAGCAAAGATATAATCAAATATGTTTGCTGTGTAAGTCCCGGGGGTTCCTGTAACATTTACTCGTGTATAAGCATAACCTACTGTCCAGGTCATACTCGAACCATCCCAGCCGATGACTTTTCCAGCGGCTGGGCTGTTATTCATAGCTAATTTTGGCTCTGTAATAGCACTATCGGCAATCTTTGCCGTAGTCACTCCTGTCGCCGCTAGCTCAGTCGTACCAACAACTCCCGTACCAAGCTGGGCATTTGAAGCTGTTCCGCTTAGATCACCACCCATAGTAGGATCACCTGTTGGGATGGCGTAAAAGCCTTTGGTACCTGTGCCATTAGTACCGTAGTACATGCTATTTCCGGGCGTTGCAGAATCGTTTAGCAGTGTCAGTGTGCGATTTGCAGTTAAAACACCTCCGCCTGTAAGCGAAGTACCGCCACTTACAGATATAGTCTCATCAACTTTAAGATCAAGCGCTGTTTGAGTTGCAGTAGAAATAGGTTTACTTGCATCTGCAGTATTGTCAACATTACCAAGACCAACGTCAGACTTGGTAAGCGATACTATTCCCGTTCTACCAGCGACACTAGTAACAGGCGCAGTTGCAGGTGTTGACCATTTGATTCCAGATGCCTGTAAACTATCCGCAGTAAGAACTTGTCCGTCAGTGCCAACACCAAGTCTAGTCAAAGTCGAAGACCCAGTAGCCGCAACAATGTCACCTTTAGTTGTCACAGTAGATAATGCTAGTTTTGCGTTATCGGCTACCGTAATGTTGGCAGAGCCATCAAAACTAACTCCATTTATTGTTCGTGCCGTAGTAAGTTTTGTCGCACTTAGAACGTTTTTAGAGATGTCAGCGGTATTATCGGCATTAGCAAGCCCAACAGCGGTTTTATCGAGTGTTTGCCAGGATTTATCACCCCTCCAGTATTGCGCAATCGTGCCAGCGGTGATGGTTGGCTCAAATGCCCCAGAAACTGTAGCCCATTTTACCCCTGTTGCTTGTGCGCTATCTGCTGTAAGTACAAAATTATTCGCTCCAACACCCAATCGAGAAAGAGCACCAGCGCCGGTTGATACTAGGATATCCCCTTTTGTCGTTGCAGTAGAAAGAGGGACTTTTGCAGCTAAATCGGTCGTCAGACTGGTAACTGCTGATTGTGGGATGTTGGACAGTGTGTTTGTTGCACCAGATATTGTCTTGTTCGTAAGAGTGGCTGTAGCAGCATTTTTGGTACTATCTGAAGTATTGTCAACATTTGCAAGTCCGACAACGGTTTTATCGAGTGTTTGCCAGGATTTATCACCACGCCAGTATTGCGCAATGGTGCCGGTAGAGATAGTTGGTTCATAAGAAATAGTCACCCACTCCAGATCGGTGCCATTCCAGCGAAGCACTTGGTTTAAAGTCGGGCTATTAGATATCGCTAGTTTCGGTTCAGTAACTGAGTCGTTGGCAAGATCTGCAGTACCAACAACAAGCGAGACGTTATTCCATTTAGCGGTTGTTCCGTTATAACGAAGAACATGATTTTGTGCAAGCAAAGTGAAGTAAATATCATTTGCATTTTGTATGCCCGTTCCAGATCCCGTAAATGGCATGGACCTTCCTTCTGCTCGTGATGATGCTTAAAAAATGATTAATTACTATGAGTTGTCTATGAGAAATTACTTCCCACGAGTGATCCAAACCACCCCGAAATACCATCAATCTTTTCGAAAACAAACACATCGGTTGCGCCCGACGTTTGTGTCAATGTCGGTGCGGTACCGCCTGCCCACTTAACGGTCACGCTTGAATTCCAGTTTACAGTTTTAA
The DNA here is from genome assembly GCA_016699935.1 of Candidatus Saccharimonadota bacterium. Lineage (GTDB taxonomy): Bacteria > Patescibacteriota > Saccharimonadia > Saccharimonadales > UBA4665 > JAGXIT01. The sequence continues at coordinate 523,224 of CP064992.1, read as the reverse complement.
GTGTAGCTCCCTGAACGACATAAAGCGTAAATGACACAGCTGTTGATGTCACCGCCGGAACATTACTAATAGTAAAAGTAGCTGTTGCCCCAGCACCTGTCAGTGTCCGATGGTGCACGTTGCCGCTATTCAGATCAACAGCAATATTTGAACCGGAAGTTGCTGACGAGCTCTCTAGGCCGCCCTTGTTTGCTAGTGCCGCAAAACCAACAGGATTTATATTGTTCCACTTGGCTGTGCCACCGTTATATTTTAATATTTCGTCTTGGGCGACGTTAGTGATATATACGTCTTGTGCGTTGTATAGGTTGGCTCCGTTTGATGTAAATGGCATGTCCTATATCCCCTTTATCCTCTGTACCAGTTCGTACCATTGCTAACAAATTCCATAGCATCCCATTGGTTGCCGAGAACATGAGATCCAACACCCGATCCGTCAATTAGACCACTTTGGGGCACTATTTGCACACTATTTGAACCGGCAGTCATTCGTTTAACACGTACCGCAGCACCACTCACAGGTGCAGGTAATGTAACCGTAACGCCAGATCCACTAGTATCAACAAGCATGTAGTCGCCATCTGCTGCAGTATCATCAGCTGAAATGCTTCGGAAATTCCATGTGTACCCGCTTCCTGTAGCATCAGCAGCCCAAGTAGCATCGGTTGGACTCGTCGCTTTTAGGACTTGCCCAGCGCTCGGGGTGCCAGTAACCGCGACACCACCTACGCCGCCTGATACGGCTGCCCAGGTGCCGTCACCGCGCAGGTACGTTGTACCATTGGCTGTGCCAGAACCTAGTCGAGCCGACGCGATTGTGCCAGATGTAATGTCTGCTGCTGCGTGGGTATGGCTGGTATTTGCCTTGCCAGCAAGTCCCGGTACAGTTGGCGCCGTAGCGCTACCACCAAGATCACCAGTAAGCTGTACGATGCCCTTTGTAGATGCTGACGCATCTGGCGCACCGGAACCGGCTACGCCGTCAACGTATGATTTATTGGCCGCTTGAGTGTTCGTCGTAGGAGTTGGCACAACAGGAGAGCTTGAGAAGGTCTTAACACCAGCAACTGTTTCAGCGCCAGTGTTGTGCACTGCTGCACTATCGTCTGCTTTTGAATTGAGGGCTGTTTGAACCAATGTCGAAACCGGCTTAGCCGCATCTGATGTATTATCAACATTACCTAGTCCAACATCTGTCTTCGTAAGTGTAACTGCACCAGTCCTACCGGCAACACTCGTGACCGCACCACTGCCAGTGTCATCTGCTTGCCAGGTTGCTGCTGAGGCACTGGTAGCTTTTAGAACTTGTCCAGCTGCTGGGGTACCAGATACAGTTACTCCATTGACCTTGGCGACTACTGTTGCTGTACTTAGCCCAGTGACGTCACCAGACAAGGTTAGAGAACCGCCACCACCCAAACCATTCACCTTTGCCTGCAATGCCCCGTCTAGCTTAGCCTCGGAAATAGTTGCGTCAGCAACCCCTGTAGCCGTCACAGCACCTGGAGCTAATGCTGCCGCAGTGACAACATCGTCTTTTAGTGTGCCGTCGGTTTTATGAGCTTGCGCAAGATAATCGTTGAGGATTGCCCCCCAAGTACCATCGTCTCCGCCTGGTGTTGGTAATCGTGATGCCATATGCTCGTCCCTCTTTTGCTTTTAAATTATGTACCTACACGCGTAATACGTTACCTGTATCATAAAACGCTATTGCCTATCATGTCAACGCTTATGCTCAGATTTCGAACAATTGCGCAACGAGGTTTTCTGTTGTTACTGTCACCGCTTGCGCAAGGTCGTATTGCCCAACTCTCGTTCGTCGCAAACTAGACATATACGCGCCCGTGGTAAGTTGCGCGCCAACATCTTCTGCGAGTGAGCGAATATACGTGCCGCTGCTAACATCGCACGTGAAGCTCACGTGTGGATATGCATATTCAATGTTTCGTATTGCATAGATAGTCACTGGGCGTGGCTCGAGTTTTACCACTTTGCCCTTCCGCGCCAAATCGTATGACTTCTGCCCGTTAATTTTTATTGCCGAATAAGCTGGCGGCGTTTGCATGATTTGTCCAGTAAATTTCCGAAGAGCTTCTGCAACCTCTTTTTCACTTGGGACGCGAGAATTAACAGAGGTCTTCTCCCCTTCATTATCGCCAGTGGTTGATACTTCTCCTAGTTTTATCGAGACCTCATAGGTCTTATCGTGCTTGCTCAGTTCAGCGGCTCGACGTGTGTAGTCTCTGCCAACCAAAATCACTAACAGGCCCGTCGCCAGAGGATCAAGCGTACCAGTGTGGCCAACTTTGCAGTTTTTTGGCTTTTTTCCTTCAGCCTGCGCTACCATCTTCCGCACATAATTAACCACGTCAAAGCTCGTCCAGCCAGTCGGCTTGTCAATAAGGATTATTCCCTGCATGACTCCTAGCGTATCATGTTCGATTTATTTAACCCCAGCTCGATTTAAGCGACACTATCAGAATTGTGAAGCACCAAAGGTGCTAGCAAGCGATAGCATTGCCTTTAGGGGTTGGGAACCCTTCCCTTAAAGACCTGAATCTCAAACCCCCACGATGTCATCCCAGCGAAGGCTGGGATCCAGATATATGAAATGGATTCCCGCCTTCATGGGAATGACACAAGTACAAGTGGAGACGGTTTTGAGACTCAGGTTTAAAGAACTTGATATGTTATGTCGATTTCGGGTTAGTTTATACGTTGGGGAAAATTGGGGAGGTGGAACTGACGGAGCAGCCGGTAGCCCTGTATCTTTTGCTGTGGCTGAGTTGTAGAACCCACAGGCATTTGAGGCTGGAAGACAGTGTCAGATGAAGCTGGCAGAGGCATGTCAAGTGTTTGGTCGGCTGGCGTATCACCCGGAAGAGCCTCGGCTAATATCGGTGGTGCCGCAAACCCTGGAGCTGGCTGAAAATGCGACTGATCTGAAGGAGGTGTGTGCAAATCCTCGCCAAGCGGTTGCGCGTTCAAGGCGGTAATTGGGGAAAGCGGTGCCTGAGACCCGGCCGAAGCTAAGGCAGCCTCGACAGCACTGCGAGCATCATTGATGCTATTCCCGTCGTCAGGCACAGAGACACTTTCTTGGGCATGCGAGCTTCCAACTGCTTTTTCAATATCTGTGAGTGTTTGTTCCTCTGTATCAATTACCTGTTCGTCGAACGTATCTGAAGGTGTGGCAGTGGCATCCACAACCGGGGTTGGCGTTTCAACCGCACTTAGCTGGGGTGTAATAATCTCAGACGTCGGGGGCAACACAGGCTCTGGCGGAGATGATAATTCTGGAAGCGTTATTGCCGTGTCGTCGTGAGATAGCATTGGTGTATCAAGCGGCGGCAATGTAAGCTCCTCGGTTGACGCATCAAGCTCTTCTCGCTTCGTATTCGCCGTTAAATCACCCGAGCGAGACGGAGGCTCAATCATACGTTCTCTTGTAGCCAATGGGTCTTCGTTATCTTCTGGCATACCCCCCTCGCCGACTGCACGAGCCTTGCCGATACGTGTGTCGGTTTCGGTTTCTGTTTCTGTTTCTGGAGAAAATACAATCTTACCATTCTCGTCCACGTGAATTTGTGGCGACTCAGGTGCCTGCGGTTCAGTACCGGCCTCATCTTGTACACCAAAGTCGGACTCTAGCAGCTCTGACGGTATTACATCTTTAGACAGAGCTTCGGAAGCATCTTGAACATGATTAATTTCAAGAGTACCAGGGTCTTTCTGCGGTACCGTGCTTTCATCGGCAGGCGATGCATCGATGGACTGTGGAGCGCGAAGAGGTTCAGCCAGTTCGTTTGCAATTAACTGCTGGTTTGCCCCGGCCGACATAAGTGTTGCGCTCAGGCTCATTGTGTCTGGTGTTGTCCGGTCATTGCTAAACCGGTCGGTCATGGCAACAATACCGGTCAGTAATGCTGTTGCTATTTGGGCGTCAAGAATATCTTTGCCAAGATCAGCCACTAGCCTTGTGGCCAATTCACACAAGCTACTTGCGTTCGTATCGGTGATGTTTAGTGTGCCGAGCTCCGACTGACCGTCTATAGAAACAGTCGATACCGTTGCGTCATGCAAAATACGTCCATGAGCACTAATTGCTTCGTCAAGATCTGTCTGTTCTTTCACACCTAATGCAATAACGACGTCAACGTTAAAGTCACCCTGGCTAAACTCTAGGTCATTTTCGGAAATGGACGTCCGGTATGGTGTTATAAAAATCCGAACGACTTGGTCTTCAACCTTATAGCGCAGCTTGTCAGCCTTGGATTTATCGAGCGCAATGATGAAATCCCGGAGACTATCGGTGTTCGATTCCAGTGTTTCTTCCGGCTTCAAAAACTCGATGGTACTTGGAGTCTGGCCGCTGTAAACAGCCGTGGCGTGTTTGTCGAGTTTGTTGAGCGCCAGCGTTAAACCGATAGCGGCCGCCAGCTGGTCTACTGAAGGATTTTTACTGACAGTCACTAAGACGTTTTGAGCGTCTTTGAGCTTCGCGACGAGTTGTTTTTGCTGTTCGTCCATGGTGTTTTTATTTGGATTTAGAAAGTCCTTATAAAGGGTACCATCAGCGTAAATACCTGTCGAGTGTTTTTATCACTTTTTGACGAAAGGTCGTCTCTACGCCTTTACAACAGAGATGGTATGGGTTATAGTTAACTCCGAGCAAATACTAACTCTAGAGTAAAAGGAACTGTATGCCCATCATCAAATCAGCTAAAAAACGTGTAAAAGTAGCTACCAAAGCAACCATTCGTAATAGCAAAACCAAGCGCAGCCTAAAAGCCGCCGTAAAATCTTTCGGTAAAGCCCTTACCGCTACCGACAAAAAGAAAGCTGTCAAGGCGCTCGATAAAGTCCAAAGCGAGCTCGATAAAGCCGCCAAAAAGGCATCATGCATAAAACAAAGTTGCCCGCAAGAAAGCTCAGGCCGCACGCAATGCCAAATCCGCCGGTGTACCCGCAGGCCTCAAAAGTGACAAAGCGAAAGCCACCCCTGTTAAAAAACCAGTTGTCAAGAAACCGGCCGTCAAAAGGCCGCTCCGGCCAAGAAACCAGTCGTGAAAAAGCTGCTCCAGCGAAAAGTAGTCCCTCGAAAGTATAGGTAAGTCAGTATAGCCGCCCACGGGCGGCGGTTTTTATGAATGAACTGATGCAAGTTCGAGCAAATAGTAGCGGACGGCTTCGTCGGGGATGATGCTCTCGGTCTTCGTGCGTACATCAAACTCACGGAGGAGGTAATAAGTTGCTTGAGCCGAGTGAGACTAATGTGTCGCGCCAGGCTCTGCGTCTTCCGAACTACAAACGGGTTTAGCTTCGCCTCCCGCGCGATGTCGTCGGCGCTCCGTTCTTTTGCTGTTTTCACGACCGCCAGTACATGGAGCTGCCAGGCGAGCATGGCGATAACCTGCTGTGGCTCGACCTTCAGCGCCCGCTGTTCGTCGTAGAGGCGCATGGTACGCTTGGTGTCACCGGCAAAGGCGGCATCGAGTAACTCAAATACATTACTTTGGGGTGTTTGTTCGGTCAGATTTTCTATGGACTCCCGCGTAATTATTAGTTCATTAGCGAGCAACTTATCGAGCTCCTGCTGCAAGCCAAGCTGATTCGTCCCAACGCGTTCCACAAGCAACCGCGCATCATTGCTCGAAATACTGCCACCCAGCTCTTTGACGTAGTCAGTAGCAAAACGCGCTAATCCACTGGCATCTAGCACCGCAAACTCTTTGAAATCCGTTTGTTTTTTAGTTGTTTTGTAGTAACTCAGGCGCTTGTCTAACTTTGGCTCAATGATAATGACATCGTTCGTATCAGAAACCGACAACATGAACTCCTCGAACTTCTCCACGAACTCTTTGTTCGCTCCCGGCGCTCGTAGTACAACAAGCTTTCGGGGTACCAAAAAGGGCAAACTCTGCCCCGCTGCTACCATCCGCTCATATGACGCCTCTTCACCATCCAGCCTTTCCACACCCATATCGCTATACTCTTTTTCAAACACAGCAACGACACGCCGCAGCTCCGCCTGCCGCTCCACCTCATTTTCCCCCGCCAGCGTCGTAATCATCAGGTACAGTATACCCGTTTATCGAGAGTGATTACAGTCTGTGGCCGAAGTTGTGAGATACTATACTCACATGCCGAGAGTTGTGATTGTTTCAAACCGGCTGCCAGTGAGTGTAAAGAAGGTGGATGGCAAGCTCGAATACTACCCTTCGGCCGGAGGGCTAGCGACTGGTTTGTCTTCATACGCAACAAATGGCGCAAATCGCTGGATCGGCTGGCCGGGTATCGCCAGCGACGATCTAAGTGACATTGAGCGCAAACACATCACAGCCGAACTTAAAAAAATCACTGCTACCCCGTATTCCTAACCCAAAAACAGCTCGACGGCTTCTACAATGGCTACAGCAACAGTGTGCTATGGCCACTATTTCACCATATGAAAATCGACACCGGAGATTCGGCGACAAATTGGCGCACCTACAAAGAGGTAAATAAACTATACGCCGATACTACACTGACACTCAGCCGTGAGAACGACCGACTTTGGCTACACGACTACCAGCTCATGCTATTACCCGAAATGCTCCGTGTCGCCCGCCCCAAAAGCCACGTAGGTTTCTTCCTCCACATCCCTTTCCCCTCGAGCGCAATATTTCTTGACTCAAAGCATGCTACCGAGCTCACAAAAGGCCTCCTCGGGGCAAACCTCATTGGCATGCACACGTCTGCGTACGTAGAAAACTTTCTTGCTAGCTGTCGAGAACTACAGATTGGGCTCGTGGCACCCCGAAAAGTCATACTACCTGAACGCGTCGTCCGTGTGACCGACTTGCCGATAGGTATAGATTATCGAAAATTTGCCGATGCGAGCCGTTCGCTCGAAGTAAATATTGAACACAAAAAGTTGCAGTGGAAATACTTCGGCAAAAAAGTCATTCTTACCATCGACCGCCTTGACCCATCCAAAGGACTCCTAGGCCGACTAAAAGCGTACCGCATGCTTCTCGCCGAAAATCCAAACCTTCGCAGCAAGGTCGTCATGGTCATGCAGGCAATGCCGTCACGAACAGAAGTTGCAACCTACCAGCAACTCCGGATTGATGTCGAAAAGCTTGTTCAACAGATTAACTCCCAGTTCGGCACGAGTCGCTGGCAGCCCGTCGAAACCATCTTTTCCCCGCTGCCTTTTGCTCAGTATGCCGCCTTGTATCAACGGGCCGATGTCGCATTCATCGCCCCCATTCGTGATGGCATGAACCTCGTTGCCAAAGAGTATTTGGCCAGTCACCCCAAAAGCGACGGCATCCTTATCCTCAGTGAAACCGCCGGCGCCGCCGAAGAACTAAAAGACGCAGTGCTTGTTAACCCATATAAGTTGCGCAGTCTCGTAACCGGCCTGACCGATGCGCTAAATATGACCCCAAGTAGCTTTCTCCGCCGCACACGCAAAATGCAGCGCATACTCCGTGGCAACACCATAGACAAGTGGGCATCTGGTTTCATTGATCTACTCGAAACACCCGTTCCACTCCCAAGAATCCGCCTCACCAGAGGATTAGGACAAATACAATCCGCCGAACTCATCGCTGACTATCATCAGGCACGCAAGCGGCTGATACTTCTAGACTATGACGGCACACTCGAACCAATCAAAAAGCGCCCAGAAGACGCCAAGCCGTCCCAGGCAACACTCGCGGCACTCAAACGCCTCGCGAAAGACCCGCGCAACCATGTCGCAATCATCAGCGGTCGGGATAGAAAAAATCTCATGGACTGGCTTGGAGCTATTCCTGTCACCCTCGTAGCAGAACATGGCGGCTTTATTCGCTTGCACGACCACAAACGTGGCGCAAAACAAACCAACATTCACTTGCCTGGGAAAAAGTGTTACAAAACTACTTGAACACTACGCCGCACAGACTCCTGGCGCCTTTGTCGAGCGCAAAGAATGGAGCATTGCCTGGCACTACCGTAATGCATCGCCATTTTATGCCCAGAAACATCTTACTATTCTGAAAAAGCTCCTGAAGCCCATTGCGCAAGCGGAAAACCTAGGGATTGTCGATGGTAACATGGCGCTCGAAGTCCACCATCTTGATGTCAGCAAAGGCCACATTACGCAGGAATGGCTCCTCCACGACCACGATTTCATCTTGGCTATCGGTGATGATACCACCGATGAAGACATGTTCGCCGCACTTCCACCCACCTCGTACACCATCAAAGTCGGCCGCGGCCGCACGCTCGCCAACTACCGCCTCCCAAACCCCTCCGCCGCCCACCAACTACTCCGCAAGTTGTAGCTTTTCAAACGTTTTGAGTAGCTTTTTATCGAATGAAGCAATATCACCGTTTTCCACCAGGGCTTGGGCTATGAGAAAACAATCTTCGTAATCCAGCACGGTGTTGCTAAAAATCTCCAACGCCCTAGCATCAACCGGCGAAAACTGCCTGACTGATTCAAACGAGCACAACCCAGTCATAACCCCCGCTATCTGCGCATGGTCGTATGCCATTGTCCGCAACACGTACGTCAGCTCGGCAACAGTGACTGACGTCAGCTCTAAGCAATTTGGTGCTGACGACTGGAGTAAACGCTCTACCTGAGCCGCTTGAGCTGGCACATCTTGCAAGAACCATCGCAGGACATGATTTGCGTCTACCAAAATCACTACAACAAGCCTCTTGCTCGTAACCGCTGTTTTTCTTTCTCGGTCAAAGGCTGGCTGCCGCTGGGCGGGCCAATCTTGGCGCGCAGCTCCGCCGCCGAGAGTGGCCGAGAAATCGAGATAGTTGTAGGGTTAGTCTTTGTAAACCGCACCTTCTGCCCCGGCCGCAGACCCAACATATCCCGAAACTCTTTCGGGATGGTCACTTGGCCTTTACTTGTAAGTGTGTTTGAATACATCATACCTACCATCATACAAAAAGTATTACTTCATTGTCAAGGTATTACTTCCTTATTTCCAGCAAGCAAGAACCAGGCAATCATTTATCCTACATTTGTAAACTGTTTTTTCCAGGTAGTGAGATTGGGGGCAATATTAGGATGCATCTTGGTAAAGATGTTGTAACTGGCATCAATTGCCGTGATAACTGCTTTACGTCCATCTGCCCTAAGCGCCCTTATCAATGCAACGAGTTCTTTCGGATTGCTGAGTGACACATCTACAACAGTAGCCATAAGTTCATGGGCGTTATCGCGTGTGTCCGAGATACTTTGTCCAAGAGCCAGTACGAGTAAATGAAGACTCGTTTAGCCGCTTGAAGAGAGAACGCTTAAGAATAACTTTCACCCACTCCCCAAGTAGCTTGTCGTAATCCGCATCATATTTATCTCCTTCGGAAGATGCAGTTGAACTTGCGGATGCCGTGCTTGAGCTTTGCGGTAGTGTGCCACCAAACGATTGTTTTATTTGTTTGAATGTTTCGATAGGGTCTTTGACTTTTGCCTCATATCAATCTTAACTAACAAATCAGCGAAATTCGCATCGTTACAGTCTGTCCACTTAATGTCTCTCTCTGTTCCAATAAAGCCAATCGCTAGATAGTCACCCGTTATAGTTGTGAGTGCATTGCTGTCCACAAGTTCCTTAAGCTTTAAGAAAACAGCTTTTGCATCACCGTCAGATTTATCAATCAGCCGCTGTAACGCGTCAATATCGAGATGCAACGCCTCCTGATACTGCTTATATGTTTCGTCAGACAACAGCCTGCAGGCATTTTGACCAAACCAGCGTCTTCCTTACTGATTGCAGTTTCCTGAAAGCAGCGTCCACCATGGCATGAGTAACTTCATGCACCAATCCCTGACGCAATTGTTCCTCACTCAATGGGTCATTGTCTGCGAGCAGCATATGTACTTCTTTCTCTAGACCAACAAAGTACGGATTGTACTCATTTCCAATGATAAAACGTATGCTAAGCAAATCACCTGCGGCAAACGCATTAGTCATGAGTGGAGTGACATCGCCTACAATTTTTTGAATTTGAGCTACAGATTCAGCACTAACATTGCTTCCTTCTTCAAACTGAAGAAAAACCTTACCATCTTTTACAAACACCTCAGCGAACTGGTTGAGGTGTTTCGAAGGTGCCTTCCTGAGTGGGTAGTACTGCTTAGGCCCCTTAACGCCTGTTAGCGAAATGTTCCGAGCCGGGTCTTTCAGACTCGCCAGTGTTACCTCGGTAAGGGGGTAATGTTGCTATTATGTTGCACGATGGCTTCGCGTACAGCTACATCGACCAAAGCCCCTGATTTTATGCGCTGCTCCTCATCGGAAGCTCCGGTGTAGTACGAATTACTTGCCTCGTCGGCTATTTTTCTAGCACCAAAACCTATTTTCGTTAGTTCACTGTAGTATTTCAACTATTTCTAGATGAGGGTGGTGTATTTGCGTATAACGTGGCTTTTTGCTTCAGATCCGTATTGCGAACATCACCAATATCCCCCAATATCGTCTTTGGGTCGAAGTAGCCCTTTATAACCGCAGTGGAAACGTCTAGCTCATCAAGTGTATCGGAGTACTTTGCTGATAGACCAGGTTCAACCACATCTAGTAAGCCGCGTGCTTCATCCTGTTCCATGTCGTTAAATCGAACACCGTTCAGTACTTCTTTGAGTATGCCGCTCTTGAAGACGTCCTGATACGTCTTCCGAGCCTTTGGGTCGGCAATCTGGTTAACTGCTTTTTGGTATTTTTCTGGCGTAACCGCATTTTTACCCGTTGTAGACCCAGGTATTGGCATAATCTGTTCTGCACGACGGAACTGTATGGTCGTTTGCAGCGCAGATGCACCCAAGGGCAAAGCTCTAGCTCTTTGCTCCACTTCGTCAAGTCTTGCTTCCGGCTTAAGTGCTTCTATTCTTGCTGCCTGTAGCAACGCAATCTGGTTCGCTAGAGTATCTGTTAGTGCAGCCGCACCATCCACAACAGCAACCACCCCATCTTGTGGCCGAGTACCAGACGCCGAGACGTCAGAATTGGATTCTGAACAACCACTAAATAGTATTCCCAGGCTAGCAACAGCTGCAACAGCACGAAGCGAGAGTGGAATTGGATTTGGTTTTTCTGACATATGATTTGTATTTAAGGTTAGTTATAATGAACACATATTAGCATGCTTGTGCTTAATTGTCAATTATCTGGCACTCTTCACAAACATGGGTGCCGCGGCCGGCGACGCGGGTTTTGATGATAGCGGTGCCGCAGTGCGGGCAGGGTTCACCCTCGCGCCGAAACACTTTTGCAAATGATAGATAGCTCCCCTTTTTCCTTCGGCATTCACATAGTTTTTATCGGTGCTGCCGCCCTTTTCGATCGACAAAAGCATAACTGCTTTTATTTCAGATGTCAGACGTTTGATGTCAGATGCTAGTAGATTTTTCACCAAGGTTGCAGGATGAATGCGCGCTGCCCATAGTGATTCATCGGCGTAAATATTACCAACTCCCGCCAAAACAGTCTGATCGAGAATTGCTGCTTTAATGGATGTGTTCTTACGCCGCTGCAGACGTTCATACAAAACAGCACCGGTAAACGCATCCTCAAGTGGCTCTGGGCCAACTGTACGCATAAAGTTGATATTCGGCACTTCGACAGTTGGGTACAGTTTCATCAACCAAACTTGCGGAGGTCGTTGAAATACAGTCGCGTGCCATCGCTAAAGTCAATGCGTTCACGAGTCGTACTGTCTGGAAGCTCCCGCACAAAGCTATCGTTCGGATGCCCTGCTCCCCAACGTTCATGATCAGAAATAACGATTATTTGCCCGGTCATTTTCAGGTGAACAACGAGCGTATATCCGCTTGAGAGCTCTACGAGCAGCACCTTCGCGCGTCGTTTAACTGCGCAAAAGCGTGAGCCAACAACAAACTTCCAGACTTCTTCGGGTGCATTCGGAAAACTCTTTGGACTATCATAATTATGGACACCACAAACCGTCTTCCCGACTACGAGTGTCGATAGACCCCTTCGTATCGTCTCTACCTCAGGCAGCTCCGGCATCCTCCCATTGTACACCACCCCCTCTTTCTCTATTCCAATAACCAAGACGTACGTCTTGGTTATTGGAATAGAGGGTAATGGGTGAGCCGGACTTGATATTTCATGCTTGATAATCGATACTTATACGTCCATGGACGATCTTGCAGATATATTGAGCGCGAGAGATTTTGATGTCCCTTCCGAGGTACAGGCTATAAAAGAGTATGTTCGCCGACATTACGACCATGAAGTCACGGTGACAATGCAGCAACGTACAATTCTCGTTGCCGCACGTAGCGCTGCCCTCATTGGCACACTCCGCCTGAACGCTCCCGCTATTCAAAAAAACGCCGCAACAGAGAAGAAACTAGTCTTCAGGGTCGTCTAATAACCTTGCCAAGTCACCTCGAAATTGAACAAAATCTTTATACACTATTGACCTCATGCCAGTACGTCCAGCTGCATCGCAAAAATCCGGTTTGTCGTCCGTAAATACACATTCGCTTGGCAGCACACAAAGTCGCTCAGCTGCGATTTTGTAGGCTTCCGGATCTGGTTTTATAAACCCTATCTCGGCAGATATAACGACTTCATCAAAATATTTGCTCAATTCATTATCTGGAAAACGTCTTTCCAAGCTGCCCGTAGCCACGTTCGAAAGCATGCCGGTTTTATAATTCCCTCTCAGCTCGAAGACATAGTCCAAAAGCTCCTGGTTACGCACTTCTCCTGCTCGCACCTGGGTTCGAAACGCCTCAACACTCATGCCAAGCATAGCAGCTATCTTTGCATTCGATTCTTGCGGCTGTATCCATCCCCTATTGTTCGCGGCAACGATATCTTTTACCTCACGGGCAGCCACAGGATCCTCGCGGACAAGCTTGGCTCTCATCTCCTGAAGCGAGTCGGTGAGCACAACACCAAAACAGTCGAATATAATGGCCTTAATCATCAGCAATAATTTCTCTGATATCGTGTATGGTCTGCTCGACCGACCGGTACAACACGCCTCGCATGCCCATAGTTTCGGCCGCCATCAGATGCCCTTGTTTATCGTCAACCATAATGCAAGCTTCAGGTTCCACCGCAAGTTCGCGGCACATAATGGCAAACATCGCTGGGTCGGGCTTTGTTAAACCAACGGCAAACGAACCAATGGCGACATCAAAAAGTGCGTATTGCTCATGGGTGAAAATGCTCTGGAACACATCATGACTCGTGTTGCTCAATAGCCCTACCCTATAGTGCGGTCTCAGTTCGCTTGCGATGAAATCAAGTAGCTGTACATTGGCCTGCGTATGTTCAAACTGATACCGTATTGTCTGTTCGTTTTTTCCGGTTGCCGCTGCCAATGCCTGCACAAACTCATTCTGGGTCGCTACGCCCGCATCAGCCCGCTGACCCAAGCGACGCAAACGCTCCCATTCTTCGGGACGTTCAGAGAAATGCTGTGCCTTAAACTCCTGCCAGCCATTAAGCCCTAAGACACCGTAAAGATCAAACACAACTGCACGAATAGTCATATAGTCATATTGTAACCTCAACTCGACAGAAGCACCACTGTCCTAACCCAGACAGACCGATTATGCCGGTAATCGATGATATTTCCAAGTCAGATAAAGAGCCGAATCTGGGGGATACTTTATAGCTTTAGCGCACAGTCATGTCGCGGACAAAATCACTGTAGGTAACGGGGGGGATTTGGCGTTCAAACAGCTGTTTTACCGCATCGCGCCTACCACCGAAACTTCCGGTACCGCATGGGGTGGACCAGTAACGAAACACATCGCTGCCATTGTTTTTCAGCGAGTACACGTAGCGGTATTGAAGCGGACATTGGCCACGCTCGTCTTTCAGGGTCGTCTTGTTGCCCTTGCTGAACCCGAGCGTATCAAGGCCCTTTAGAAAGCTCAGGTAAGCCTCTTGACTACCAGGGAATACCTCCTGGCGCATAACCTGTCCATCGTAGCCGCTCATGAGTTCAATTTTGCTCTGTGAGGAATCGACCGTAATCCTGATGCTCCGGTAATTTTGGCTAACAACAATCGGGCCGGCCATCAGAAATTCGGTAGACGTGCCACTGTGCGCGTAAGAACTAAGCTTTGTCGTTACTACAGGAGCGCCCTGGCTGCCGCTGCTAAATACTTTGCTAAAAAGGAAAATTATGAGCCATATCAAACCAATAACAACCAGTAGAAACACGATGATTCGGATGATTCGCGGACTGTCATTCACCATAATGAAAGCATTATAGCATAATTAGTTTGCTTTTGCAAGCGAACTTTTAGCGCCACTCATCTGTGATGGTGGGGTCGAGCTTAGACGGATCACGCCCCTGTAAAACCCCATTATCGTCAAAATATTGGTCGTAGCTGGCGCACTTTGACTCATCGACACATAGAGCATAGCCACCAACTTTTACGTAACCACCGTTTCGCCTGACAAATTCACGGAAACTTTCGGCATAAACAGCGGTAAATGTCAGCACCGTAAACATTGCGAGCGACCAGATCACAACACTACTAATCGTTACAGTATGTGATTCTGCGTGTTCTGTAGCCGTTTTAGTCTGATTGACGCTTTCAAACAAGCGGAACAGCCAATACAGCGGCATGACAATGAGTATGTACGCTGCTGTAAAGAAGGCTATCTGCTTCCATGCGTCTATTGAGGCTAGAACTCCCTGCATCTTCAACTCGCCAAGCAACACAGCCCATATACCGGCTACAAAGAAGCCTGTCAGCAGGATAATACTAAGTACCATCAGCACAACAGCAACCCTGGAAATAACCTGCGAAATAATGGTTATTGCGTTGCCTATCCTAGTTGCCACATGCTTATCGCTAGTGACTTGTTTTACTTTATCCACAATCTCATTTGCCGTTCCCGGTTTGCCATGCGCTTCAGCAATTTGCTCGGAGTTCTTGGCTTCAGGCATTGCCACTATGAGTGCAATGTACACAAGTATCATGAAGCCTTGTGTCACAAACAACAGTAGTACAAATATCATGCGCATAATAGTAACGTCGGTGCCAAAATACGCCGCCAACCCCGCACATACACCCGATATTTTTCCTTCTTTTTCTAGTCTATATAACTTTCGGGGCGAATCTCCAGACGCTCTTTCCTCACCTTCATACGGCTCATTATTGGACTCATTGACAGGCCCGACCTTTTGAAGAACTCGCTCCACCCCTTTGCTCGACACAACGTTCTTACCCCCTGCAAATTCAGGCTCGCATTTGTCGGCAATGGCCTGCTCTATGTCCGCAAGAATCTCTGTTTTATCTGGGTTTTTTGCAAGTGTCTTCTCGGCATGATCCAAATAAGTTTTGAGTACTTCGTAGCCGGCTTCTTCTACCTGGTACGCTCGCCCGTTGAGATTGATGGTTACTACCTTTTTCATCGTTTTCCTCCTAGCATTTCCAAGCTTTTGTATAAATCATTCCAGTACGTGTGCAGCTCTGATAGTCTCTTCTGTCCAGCGGCCGTCAGACTATAATATTTACGCGGTGGGCCAGCTTCGCTTTCAGCCCATTCATAGGCAAGGTATGCTTGCCTTTTTAGTAGCGACAGCAGTGGGTAAAGTGTTCCTTCGCTCGTTGCAAATGGGGTTACGTCTAGCTTATCGAGTATATCTGCCGCGTAAACTTCGTGTGAAGAAATCACACTTAGCACAGCAAACTCTAATAGACCCTTACGCAATGGGGCGAAACCATCATCTTTTTTTCTGCATCCGGCATGTTTCAAGCTACCTTTCCTTACCAAGGTACCATGTCAATATATCATTGTCAATCATTTTCCCGCTCAACGACTGTCCTTGAGCATAGGAGGGAGTCTACATCTGTTTATTACGATAGAGTCTTCTGGAGAACTTCCCTGCTCTACTTTTTGCAGTAGCCACTACCGCTGAGAACGCTGTTTTTACACAGGTCATCTTTTACATTGAGTGTGTTCACGGTTTTTTGCCGCAATTCATTCACCTTTTGTTCGGTACTTTGCACATACGTTACGACCTTGAACACGAGAAAGCCGAGAGTGAGTAGAGTAATGACAATAATGCTCCCGAACAAACTTATCCAAAAGTTGATAATCTTCAGCTGGCGCGTAAGTTCACGAGCGAGCTTATCGTCTATGAGCGGGCGTTGCTGTTCCATATGTGTCTAGTATAGCGCGAATTGTCTTCCCCAGCTCGCTGGTTTCAGCAAAACCAAACCCAGTAATCTCACCGTAGTGCTCTTTTTCTATCCGCCACAAGATGACTTCGGTGCGTTCACCGCCATGGCCGTTCATCTCACCAATGTAGCCGAGCATTTCGGCGGCAGTAACTTCTTCTGCACTTAGCCGCCCTTCACGGAGTAAGTCGTAGACCCGGTGACGATATGCACTCGGCGCTTTACAGTCTATGTTTACATATTTCCCGCTTGCAGCATCTGATATGACCATGTCAATACCGAGCGCGTCGCTCGCGCGACTTGTCATCTGTGCTACAAAACCTTCCACTTGCACTCCGCGGTACACCGCTATTTCACGGCTCAGACCCTGCACGATAGCCTGATACTGTTCATTACTGAAACCCTGCACTCCGACTCGCTTACAAAACCAATCCATCAGCC
Source organism: Candidatus Saccharimonadota bacterium (assembly GCA_016699935.1). GTDB lineage: Bacteria > Patescibacteriota > Saccharimonadia > Saccharimonadales > UBA4665 > JAGXIT01. Next base: position 506,609 of record CP064992.1, on the reverse strand, counting down.
GCTTCGCTTCGTCACTAAATCGTGCAAGTAGCGGTTCATCTAGCGCCAGCACAGTAGATACAAACGCATCATTGAAGTCTATGAGCTCATACAGTCTAGTGCCCCGCGCTGAAAAACCGTGCGGATGCCTGTCCATCTGACCCTGAGCAAGTGCAGCTTGTGGCGCTTGTAATACTAGCGCGCGCAGCCAATGCCATGCCTTCGCACCACTCAGTGCTTCGGAATTTTGCGTGTCCTGCGCCTCTTTTACTGCTTGTTCGATCAGCGGCTTTAGATACTGTACATCAGGAGCACCCCGCCATCGTCGACTGGCGATGGGCACTTCATTGCGAAGCGATAGCTGCACATCCTGATACAGCGTCAGCGCCCCACCTTGCTGCTTCCTCGCTCTATAATCCCCAAACCTTTGCCATACTTTGCTCATTGCCTATATTCTACCAGTACGCTCACATATAGCCGATTATTCCCAAACTCAAGAGGTAAACCATGATAAAAATACTCTGAAGTAGCGCAAATTTCTCGTACATACCCTTCACTCCATAAAATATTCCCAGTAGAGAAAGTTGAAGACATATTCCCATAGCTGCCACCAAACTACTAACGTTGCCGAATGTGTGTAGGGAATGGAGTAGCAGCACCGAAGGCATTAACACCACCATGACCCACGAGATGAACACGTGTACCCTGCCCTGCCATCTGCTATCATAGTGCGGTACAAGCGCCAGCAAAACACAACAAGCAATTGACGTCCAAAGCGCTACGCGCATCGGCCACCCGTAGTCGTACTTTGGAATCAGATACTGCTGGAAATAGATCGCCAGAAAGGCCGCTGCGGCTAACATTCCGGCGCCAAGTGCAACAGTTGTGTCACGGTGCGCCGCCGCGTGCTGGCTAATAGACCAAAACTTTCCGAACCGCTCGCGCCGAAACACATACCATAGCGCTGGCGCCATCACCACCACCGCCAAAACCAGACTTTCCTCGCAAATATCATTTCACCCTCCAGTGAGTGATTACAGGCTTATCAATCCTTGCTCCCTAAGAGCAAGAGTCGTTTTTCAAAACCCCGCGTTCTGCAAATTTAAGTTGTCGGATTTTCTCTAAGGATTCTTTGCTACTAATCTCATCCGCCAAAGCGTATATAACTTCTAGCATATCGGCAAGCTCCTCAATGTTCATATCTTCAAGGAATTCACGATATTCTTCACTAAGCTTATCGAGAAGTCTGGCCATGTATTCTTCTTCGTTAAGAATTCTAACATCTGCAACCATGCCTTTGCTTGCAATTATTTCAGGAATTTTGTCCCTAACGAGTTTTGCTCGGTGCATCAAAGTTCACCCCAGTTGTCGCCTATGGACGTGTCTACGGCGAGTTTGACGGGAAGGTCTGGGTATATTGCTTCCATGGTGGTTTTGAGTATGTCGGCCACGGCCTCAGCGTCTTCTTCGGCACATTCTACCAGAATCGAGTCATGGATTTGGAGCAGCTGACACGGACGAGAATTGTCATCTCGAGCCTGTCGAGAGATCTCGTTAGCCGACGAATCCGACGAGATCCCTCGGCTACGCTCGGGATGACAGAATACTTCTGTCAGTTTTCGCTCCACCGCCACCATCGCCAGCTTCATCAGGTCCGCTTCTGTTCCCTGGATGGGCATATTCATGGCGGCGCGCTCTGCCCCGCTGCGCACCATAAAATTGCTCGAGTGAATATCTGGCATCGGCCGCCGTCGACCCAAAAGCGTTTCGACGTATCCGTTGTTTTTGGCTTGTTCCTTAAGGCCATTCAGATAGCCGAGAAGTGGCGCCCGCACCTTGAAGTATTCATCTATAAACGACTTTGCCTGTGTAAAATTCATGCCCGTCGCAGCTGCCAGCCCATGCGGACTCATACCGTACAGCACACCGAAATTGATGGTTTTCGCAGCCGATCTCATCTGTTTTGTAACGTCCTCGGGTTCCGGCCATAGACTTCAGCAGCCGTCGTCTGGTGGATATCGGCGCCGCGGTTAAACATGTCCACCATGTCGCGGTCGCCGCTCATTGCCGCCGCCAAACGCAGTTCAAACTGGCTGTAGTCGGCGCTGACCAGCTGCGTCCCCTTCCAGCCACAAACGCCGCGCGAATGTGTTTGCCGAGCTCCGTTCGCACGGGGATGTTTTGCAAGTTTGGGTCGGTGCTACTCAACCGACCAGTCTGGGCAATAGTCAGGTTGAATGTCGTATGCACGCGACCATGGCCATCAACCAGTTTCGGCAGCGTATCGACATACGTATTTTTGAGCTTCGTCACCTCGCGGTATTGGCTAATACAGTCGATGATGGGGTGCACGGCACGCAACTTGTCTAGCTCGCTCGCGGCGGTACTGTACCCTGTTTTTCCCTTTTTCACGCCCGCCGTCGGCAACCCGAGTTTGTCAAAAAGTATCGTCGCAAGCTGCGCCGGACTGGCAATATTGAACTCAGCATCGGCATGACCATAAATTTGTTGTTCAAGGTCAGATATGCTGTCTTCTATCTGTTCTGAGAACTGTGCAAGATACACCGAGTCTAGCTGGATGCCGGTGTATTCCATGCGGGCCAGCACGGGAATTACGGGCATATCGACATTGGAATTTAGAAACTGGAATTTGGAATTTTTAGCTAGTTCCTCACGCTGTTTGGTAGCAATAGCCCGAATAGCGGCTGCTATTTCTGCGCCACGCCCGAGCAGTTCTTCGTCTGTCATGTTTTCAAAAGATGAGCCATCGTAACCGAGCACATCAGCCGAAATATCGGTTAGCGATTGTGCGCGCAACAGGCTGTTAAGTGTGAAGGCGGCGACAAGCACATCGTGCGCCACCTCAGGTAGCATGGTCGCGCCCATACCAAGCAAGGTTTTTAGCGATGACTTTACATCGTAGCCGACAAGCTTTGCTTCAGAGATAAGAGATAAGAGATAAGAGTTAAGTGTTACTTTCGTCAGGTCAAAGGCGTACGTCAGTTTGCCATCTGCTGAGACGATAAGCACGCGCGGGTCGCGGCCAGCTACGCCAGCCGAGCGGCCATACACAATTAACTCCGCCTGGGATGGCAATTTTACTTCGGCAAGTTTCACCTCATTATCAATAATTCGATTTTCACCAACTTTCATCCCATGATTCTTGATTCCCGATTCATGATTCTGTAAATCCACATGCAGAACGTCAGGAATTTGCCTGGCAAGCGACCGAAATTCTAGCCGTTCCATGAGTTCAATAATTCTGGCTGGGTTTGCTCCTCGGTGCCCGTCCATCCGCTCGAGATCCAGTGGCACTGGTGCATCCAACCAAAGTGCACCTAGTTTTTTTACTCATGTAGGCACTCTCTTTGCCGGTCTCAAGCTTTTTGCGAACACTATCTTTGACCTGCCAGAGATTCTCGTAGACGCCATCGAGTGTTTTGTAATCCTGGAGTAGCTGGGTAGCAGTTTTCTCACCTATGCCTGGCACGCCTGGGATGTTATCTGAGCTATCCCCTTCAGCGCCTTGAGGTCGAGGAACTGTTCGGGCCCTATACCGTATTTCGCCGTAAAACTCTCTGGTGAATACAATTCTATGTCACTCAGACCCTTCCGCAGCCGGAACATTTTGGTGAGCGGCCCGACACACTGGAGCGCATCCATATCGCTAGTAATAAGCAGCGTCTCTATGCCCTCTTTGCTCGCCTCGTGCGCCAGCGTTGCCATGATATCATCAGCCTCGTAGTCATCTAGCTCGTACAGCGGCCAGCCAAACGCGTCGAGCAGTTCGTGCAAGACTGGAATTTGTTCATAAAAATCGGGTGGCGCTGGTTTGCGGCCAGCTTTGTATTCGGGGTAGATCGCAAGACGGGAGCGAATGTTGGTTTTGGTTTATCCCACGCTACTGCGACATAATCGGGTTTGAGCCGCCGAATAACTTCAAGTGCCATAGTCGCAAACCCAAAAACACCACCCGTCGGCGTACCGTCTTTGGTGCTTAGATTTGGCATGGCGTAGTACCCGCGGTAAAACACCGACTTCCCATCAATCACCGCCAACCGCTTCCGCTCAACCTCCGCCATATCTGATAGTATAGCGTAAAATTCGATGTCGTATAAATACTACCGAAGAGCTGTGGTGGATTGACCGACTCTTGGCTGTTCTGGTGAAAGTGTATGTACAACCTGTTGAGGGTACCGCTATCTCTCCTGCGAATCCAACTACTTCTACGGGGGTTCATACGCAGATGCGGCAGTCTCTGGCGATGGCCTAGTGCGTGGTGTCCAGCTATCAATTACAGCTTGACGTGCATCATCAATCATACGAAATATAGCTGCGCGTTCTGGACCCACACCTCTCTGTGCTGCTCTGAGGCGAGACATGCTGAAGAGAGTATATTGTTCAGCCTTTAGCGATGGGTGTGAAGCCGTCCAAAGTTCGACAACTCTTTCGCGTCGTTGTGCCGGAGTTAACGCTTGTTCTCTGTCATCTCCTTCATGCGGTGAGAGATCAAAAACGATTTTTAGGTGACATTTTGCTCTTTTTCCATTTATGGTTTATATACAAAATACTATACAGCTGTGTGTTCGGTTTGTCAATACCCCTTACGATTTTATGGGAAAAAGTTTATACTTATCTCTATGAAATCGGTGGGGAAGACAAACAGTTACATTACTATAGGTTGAGTCCGGCTGAGGTACTGAAACAAGTTCAGTCGAACGAACAAGGGCTCAGCGCACATGAGGCGGCTGAGCGGTACGAGCAGCTAGGGGCGAATGTACTCGCTGTCAAAAAGAAAGAATGGTGGGGCATAAGCTACGCCCGGCAATTCCGAGACTTCATGATACTCCTCCTCCTCGCCAGCGCCGGTCTAGCTTTTTACCTCGGTGACAACCGCGCCGGCACCGTCCTGCTTGCTCTGGTGTTTTTCAATACCGCCATCGGCTTTTGCAGGAGTTTAAAGCTGAAAACTCATCGAATCACTCGAAAAACTAGTAGTCGCCAAGGCAAAAGTCCAGCGTGTCGGTAAAGAAATAGAAATTCCTTCATACGAATTGGTTGTCGGCGATGTCGTCCGCATAGAAGCTGGCGATAGTGTGCCCGCTGACCTGCGTGTACTGCGGGAGGACGAACTAAGTACGAACGACTTTGCCCTTACCGGCGAAAGCAACCCCACCCGCAAGTTTAAGCATGCTATAGCCGGCACTGTGCCGCTCTCCGCTCGCCAAAAACCTGGTCTACATGGGCACCACGGTCGCGACTGGCGAAGGCTATGGCGTGGTCGTCGCAACCGGCATGCACACCGAACTTGGGCGCATCGCCAGTCTCAGCCAAGAAACCAAAAATCTCTCAGTCCGCTTCAAATGGAGATGAATAACATCGCCACCAAAGTCACCTGGGGCACCGTGATTCTGTGTACTATCCTCCTCCCTATCGCCATTGCGGCCGACCTTGGCCTAAAAAATGCCATCCTATTTGCCATAGGTATAGCCAGCTCCATGATTCCCCAGGGGCTGCCTGCCGAAATCAACACCGCCCTAGCTGGTGCCGCTGGCAAACTCGCCCGCGCCCGCGCACTCGTGAAAAAACTGAGTGCTGTCGAGACGCTGGGCGCCACCAATGTCATCCTCACCGACAAAACCGGCACCCTCACCAAAAACGAAATGACCGTGGAACAAATCCTTATAGGCAAAGCCGAATACACCATAACCGGCACTGGCTACGAGGCAAATGGGGCTGTAGCAAACAGAGATGGCGAACCCATCCCAGGTAAAAAACTCGCTGAGCTCCGGCTGTTTTTTGAAACGGCTGCGCTGGCCAGCAATGCCCAGGTCAACCCACCTGACGACGAACACGCAACCTGGCACGTTATAGGCGATCCGACAGAGGGCGCCCTCATTACCCTCACCCGCAAGGCCGGCCTAGAGCCAACCACGCTCAACACCACCTACCCAGAAACGAAAGAGTACGCCTTTGACTCTGCCCGCAAACGTATGAGTAGCGTCCGGAAATACAACGGGAAACAGTACTTGTTCGTGAAGGGCGCACCAGAAAGCATAATCGAGCTTTCGACAAAACTATGGGATCACACCTTCACGCGCAAAATGACGAGCAACGACAAAAAACGCCTCCTCGCCTACCACGAAGACCACGCTGCAGCCGCGCAGCGTAACTTGGCACTCGCCTACCGCGAACTACCGGGAGGCTTTGATGCCCATAAACATCCTCTCGAAGATGCCGAGTCGGAGCTTGTCTTCCTAGGCATGGTTAGCATGATTGATCCCCTACGCGAGGAAGTTCCCGCCGCCATGATTGCAGCCCGCGAGGCACACATGGCTATTTCTATCGTCACGGGCGATTTCGCAACAACCGCCCGTGCCATTGCCGTGCGCGCCAAACTAGCCGACAAGCCAGAACATCTGACCGTCGTCGCCGGCGAAGACCTCTTGGACCTCAGTGATGAGCAAATTTTGGCATATGTTCGGCGTGGTGGCACCATCTTTTCCCGTGTCGCGCCTGAAGACAAACTCCGCATCGTCGAGTTAACTCAGAAGAGCGGCATGGTCGTAGCTGTCACTGGCGATGGCATCAACGATGCTCCAGCGTTAAAGCGAGCCGATATAGGCGTCGCCATGGGTGTCACCGGTACTGATGTTGCCAAACAGTCAGCCGATATAATCCTGCTCGACGACAGCTTTCATACACTTGTCGGCGCCGTGCAACAAGGTCGTACCATCTTCCGCAACATTCAAAAAGGTACTCTTAGCTGCTTCACGAGTAATTACGCCGAGCTGGCTGCCAACCTAGCTAGCCTGGCAGCTGCCGCTGCATTTCACGTACCGCTTGCCATAACGGTCATGCAAATCCTAGCTATAGACCTGATAGCCGAAATATTCCCGCTCGCCGCACTCGGCCGAGACAAGGCCGAAGGAAAACTCATGAAAGAAGCTCCTCGCAAGCTCAATCACCATATTCTCAACCGTCTTAGTATCACCGACTTCATATGGGCTGGCGTGCTGATGGGTGGATTGGCATTTGCAAACTACCTGTTCTTTTACTGGCGGCAGGGGTTATCTGCCTCACACATCGAACCAGGCAGTCTCATCCATATGCAGGCGACAAGCATGACATACCTGACCATCGTGCTCGTACAGCTCGCAAACATCTTGCAGCGCCGCAGCGAACACGGTTTGTTTACGCGCTATCAATTCCATAACCGCACCCTGTGGGGTGCCTATGCACTTTCGCTCACGCTTGTCTGCCTCATCATTTATAGCCCTGTCAACCACTACTTCGGCAGCGCGCCGCTTGGTATCTTGGACTGGCTATGGGCTCTCGTCGCAGTTGCCATATTCATCTTCGTACGCGAGCTTCACCGCCACGCCCGCAAGCACTCCCGTGCCACCCTATTCACCCGCCACGGCCACGAAAAGGTCCGTAAACACCTGCAAAGAGCCTGACGAGCTGCTACAATAGGTGCATGAATGATGTTGTGGTAATTGCCCTCGTTGGTATGCCAGGGGCTGGTAAGGGGCTATGCGTTGACTACCTCGAGAAAAAGGGTTGGCCAAGCGTGTACCTAGGCGGGATTACGGTAGACGAAGTCAAAAGACGCGGTCTGGAAGTTAATGAAATAAATGAAAAAATGGTTCGCGAGGAACTCCGTGCAGCAGAGGGTATGGACGTTATGGCCAAGCGCATACTGCCGAAAATAGACGCACTCGTTACCGAGGGTGCTCATACGGTTATAGCCGATGGTATTTACAGCTGGGCAGAGTACAAAGTGTTCAAGGAGCGCTTCGGCCAAAATGTCGTCATTATCGCTGTAGCATGCGCACGACAGATACGCCACGAGCGCTTGCGCAACCGCCCCGTGCGACCACTCAGCGATGAAGAAGCCACTGCGCGCGAGTACGCCGAAATTGAGAACAGCGAAAAAGGGGGTCCCATCGCCAATGCCGACTTCACCGTCCTAAACGATGGCTCTCAAGACGAAACATACGCACAGCTTGAAGCCATTCTCCGTACTCATAACCTCAACTAGAAAATGCTCAATGAAGTAAAATTCATCTCTGGTAATTATGTATCCCAAGTGAAATGGTGTTACAAGGATATGCCAAGTGCGGAGGCGAAATCAACGTAGCCGTCGTGTACCATATCGGGGCTAAACTCTGGTGTCCTTAGGCTTTCGGGTGCGAACCTGGAGGTGATGCCACAAACGTACAGACCGGCCTGCTTGGCAGATGCAACGCCTTTCGGATCGTCATCAAAGGCGAGTACTCGGGCACGGTCTTCGCCTGGTAGATCGAGCGTTGCGAACGCTTTTTCAAATGATTCAGGATTCGGTTTTGCATGCGTGAAATCCTCGCGCGTTATCACCCGGCGCGCTTCGAATAGCTGATCAAGTTCGGTCATACGCAGAAAAACTCGCACGTCAGCCCGCTGCGCGCCACTCGCGATGGCTATTTTCCCGTCCATCAATATGTATACAGCCTTCACAAACTCCACGGCCATAGGCAGCGGCGCACCGAATTCGAGTAAGATAGGTTCGTACAGTTCGTGCTTGCGACGCGCGATTTCTTGTAGTAGCGCATTGTCGTGGTCAATGACAGGAGATTTCACCAAACCAAGTTCATAAAACAACTGCCAAGTTCCACCCTCTATGCTGTGTTCTCGGGCGCGCTGTATGACAAGTTTGTTATGCTCCTCTGTGGTCTCGGCCAGCTCAGTGATGCCATATTTCTGGCCAATTTCTCGCAAGGCAAGCAGCCGTGCATACTCGTGCAAACCGAGGTTGCGATGCTTCGGGTAATTATCGAGGAGGGTGTCGTCTATGTCGAAAATTGCGCCGACCGGCTGGAATCCCAAAGTATCAGACATTACAGAGAACTAGTTGCAGTTGTTTGCGCAGCAGCGACTAATACACCAGCTATTATGAACAACACCGCCCAAACAAATGACCACTCGCGGCGGCGGCTCCGAATAGGGTTTGCCTGTCCTTCTACGTCCATACGCCGCAGTACCAGAGAGGAGGCGATACTACGATAAAACCACCCTGTTGCAGTCGAAGGCTGGCCCAGCAACTTTTTTACCTTCTTGAGTGCAAAAAATATGTTTCCGAAGAAGCTAAATGCTGAGTGATAATCCATGAAGATCAGACCGGTTTTATCCTGGTACATAAGATCTTCGCCAAAAACAAAACCCGGTACGCCACGACCCATTGCGGCTCCTTGCAATTGGACCGCCTTTCCTCGAAGCGGCGAAGCATACGGGTTGCGCATTTCGTTTAGTACAGTAGTTTGCGCCGGTGCGCCACCTGGGAATCTGTAAAAGGTTTTTAGCACAAGAGAAAGTCCAAACGCTGCAATCCCAACTCCCCAGTTTTTGGTAGCCAACCCCGCGGCAACAGCAAAAACATACGGCATACTCATGACAGCAAGGTCGCTCAAAAGTACATTCCACAAGCGTCGTTTATCTAGCATGACGCGGCTAGCCGTAGCCTCAACGTTATAGCTAAAGGCGCGGCCACTTTTACTTGGCATTTTACTCAAATGCTGCACGCGCTTCCCGGTGAGAGGATGCGTAGAGTTTAGTTCGATCAGTTTTGCCCAAGGGCTGTATGCGTCGAATAACATTGCTTCTGTTACAGCTTGTTTGTCATTGTTGGTAATGTACGACACCCCACCAGCGTGTTTTGCGTCTTTCACGTCCACGAGCCCCATATGCCGCGTACTGTGAAGTAATCGCGTCGTCGTACCAGTGTCTTCTTCGCTCACAATCCCATAAGCGATTTTTATAAGTGCATTGCTGAGGTCTTCCGGCTCCGCTACCTGCGCTCCAAACTTGTCAGCCAGGAGTTCACGCGTTCGGCTAAGGAAAAGCAGCAGGTATGAAGCAATGATGTATAAGATATAGGCAATAAACCCAATTGCGGCCAGGTTATTTTTTCGATCACCTTTGCTCTTTGAAAGCCAGAAATACATTTCGTACAGTAGCTGCACGAGCGTACTCGCCACCATCATGACGATGAAGTCGCGGTTTACAATATGCCCCATTTCGTGGCCGACCACTGCTTTTTGTTCACCCGCGTTCAGGTACTTGAACAGTCCTTCTGTAACGATAAGCCGAGAGTTATAGCGGCCACTGCCATAGCAAAATGCCGTGGGGTTGTTATCTGGTATGACACCAACCTTAGGGTGTTTAAACCCGTATTGGGTACTAACACCCGAAACAACTTCTGCCATGGCTGGATACTGCGCGGCGACTTCTTCTGGCGTCATAAACCGCACTTTGTAAAAGAATTTGTTTATCCAATCCGTTACCCACGGCCCAACCAGCCACATCAGGAAGTTGATGACAACCGTCAGCGCCATGGCAATCCAAATATTCATGTTGTCTGTGTAGAGCAAAACGAGAATAACCACAAAACACACAAACGAAAAAATAAGTCCCAAGGTTAACAATGACGCTCCAACAAGTTTCATATTTGCCTCTCTATTCTACTTCTGTTTTTAAGTGTAGCACAAAATGAATAAGCCAAATGAAGTAAAAACCACCCCAGTAAAAACATATCCTGGGTGGAATGTGCAACATTTGGCCATAGCGAAAACGTCAATTTCGGATTATTTGATGTAGTCGTGGAGTTTGCGGGCGTCTTTGTGCTTGCGCAATTTGGCGAGGGCTTTGGCCTCAATTTGGCGGATGCGTTCGCGCGTGACACTAAACTCTTGGCCGACTTCTTCCAGCGTGTGCTGTTTGCCGTCTTCTAGCCCGAAGCGCAACTTCAGTATTTTCTGCTCGCGGTCTGTAAGCGCCGAAAGCATGTCTTTTACCTGCTCTTTGAGGAGCTGGCCGGTGGCTGATTCTTCTGGAGTGATTGTATCTTCATCTTCAATGAAATCGGACAGAACCGATTCTTCTTCGTCGTCGCGTATGCTAGCGTCGAGGCTTGAGATATCCTGCTTGATTTTCATAATGTGCTCTACCTTCGCTTCATCGATCTCCATCTCTTTGGCTATCTCGGCATTGCTCGGCTCACGGTTATACTCCTGCGTCAGACGACGCTGTGTTCGCAGCAGCTTATTGATGGTTTCGACCATGTGGACAGGTATGCGGATAGTGCGGGCTTGGTCAGCAATGGCCCGCGTAATAGCCTGGCGAATCCACCAGGTGGCGTAGGTGCTGAATTTGAAGCCTTTGTCAGGGTCAAACTTCTCGACAGCGCGGAGTAGTCCCGTGTTTCCCTCCTGGATTAAATCGAGCAGATCCAAGCCTCGCCCGACATAACGCTTGGCAATAGACACAACGAGGCGCATATTGGCCTCAGCCATCTGATCTTTTGCCTCCTTGTCGCCCGCCACTACACGGTTGGCAAGGGCTAGTTCTTCCTCGGCATTCAGTAGCGGGATTTTACCAATTTCACGGAGGTACAACCGCACAGAGTCATCGGCAATATCATCGAGATATGTCTGGTCTTCGAGGACAATCTCCTCTTCTTCCTCTATAAGCCACTCATCGCTCAGATCTGACGGCGCTGGCTCTTCGGGGGCAATAACATCTACGCCTGCTTCAGTGAGTTCTGTGTAGAGTGAGTCCAGCAGCTCGACATTATCCGGAACGTCCGGGATAACCGAAGAAATATCTTTTGCGTCGATGCTACCAGCCGCTTTGGCTTTTACGAGTAATCCGGCCTTAGCCAGTTCTAACTTTGCTTTTTCATCCTGCTTCGGTGCCACTATCGTCTCCTTGTTCTATTCGTAGTAATTGGTCGAGTCCGCGAACCTGTTGCAATAGCTGCGTCGACTCCTCTGATGTTGCTGTTTGTAATGCTGCACTCAGCGTTTGTTTTTGCATCCGAACATATTGGTGTATCAGCGCAGCCTGCAAACGTTTCGCTTCTGCTCGAAGCTCGAGAGGCTCGATATCCTGATACAGCGTCTCATAGACTAATGACAATATTTTAGCATACTCTGCAATCTGTTGCACCTCATCTTGGTCGCTCCCATCAAAATCGGGATGTTCAGCCAGGAATTCAAAGGCATGACGGGCATCGTCATCTGTAAACATGTCTGGGTCGAGCGGGTATAGCACATGCCGCAAACTAGGCTTCATAAGCGTCAGCGCTATCAGACGCTCTTCTCCCTTCACTTTGTCTAAGATGGCTTTTTCAATGACGGTAGCTTTCACCTGGGACGGACGGCGACGAAGCGGTGGTGTCTCATTGGGCGCACCAGCTAGTTTGGTCGCGAGCGCCTCTTTGCTCACACTGAGGAGTTCGGCGAGTCGTGCAACGTAGTGATCCTGTTCGACTTTGTCGGGTAGCTGCCGCACGACCCTGAGGACAACATCACTCAACTCGCGCTTGCCAAGCGCCGTCGACAAATCAAGCGTTGCCGTGTATCGGTCTATGAGCCAATCGAGTGCATATTGCGGCTGTTCTATAATAGCCTGCCATGTTTTGGCGTCCTGCTGTATCAGCTCGTCTGGGTCTTTTCCACTCGGGATACGAATGACGCTCAGCTGCAAACCACCGACTCTTCCGGCGATGGGTATGGCACGTTCTGTGGCGGCGATACCCGCTTTATCGGCATCAAAACAGAGGCGGATATCGCTAGTCAGTCGACTGAGCGCTTTCAGGTTCGGTTCGGTGAGTGCTGTCCCAGCCGTTGCAACCACTTGCCGCACACCGGCCTGGTGACTCGCAATAACATCGAGATTACCCTCCGCAAGCACCACATATTTATTCTTGCGAATGGCGTCTTTGGCCAGATGGAGCCCAAACACGTGACGACTTTTGTCATACAGCGGCGTACCTGGTGTATTAATATATTTCGGCGCATTCGGGTCATCGCTAAGGAGCCGAGCTGTAAAGCCGACCACCCTGCCCTGCGGATCACACAGTGGAATTTGAAGCCGCCCCCGGAACATATCTTGGAGACCACCGCGATATGATTTACTCGTCAGCCCGGCAAGTTGTATTTCTTTTTCGCTATAACCTTTGCTTTTCAGAAAATCAAGCAAAGCAGCACCCGTGTTTGGTGAATATCCCAGTCGCCACGCAAGCGCCGTCTCTTTGGTGAACGCCCGTTGCTTCAAGACGTATGTGAGTGCCATTTTATGCTGGCCGAATTGTGTCTGATAAAACTTACACGCCCATTCATTCGCCTCATACAGCCGCTCTTTAGTCTTGCCGCTTGGGCCACTCCCTCCACCTACTTGTCGGTACTGCTCGAGGTCTATGCCGGCGCGGCGCGCTAGAATATCGAGCGCTCCCTTAAAATCAACCCCTTCCATTTCCTGGATAAAGCTAAAAATATCACCGCCCCGACCTGATGAAAAATCGTGCCAAATTTGTTTATCTGGACTAACCACGAAACTCGGCGTCTTCTCAGAACCGAACGGGCTCAATCCCTTCCAGGTCCTCCCGGCCCGCTTCAACTGGACGTATTCACCTATAACGTCCTCTATTGCCAACCGTTCCCGAACCTCTTCCTTCGCATCCATCTATAAATAAGTATCGGGTATCAGGTAGTAAGTAGCAAGTATAACCACTGTCGTGCTTGACTGTTGTCTCAGTAGTCCCGTACCATAAGCATGATGAATCCTAACGAACCGAACTATGGCCAGCTCCCACCAGATCCGCTACAAACACCAACGGCGAATCCTCAGCCTGGTGTACAGCCTATTCCACCAGTGGCCGCAAATCCTACCAGCACGAATCAGTATGATTTCATCTTGAACCCAAACCTAGCACAGAAGAAACCAGCTGTGGCAAGCGCAAAAGGTCCCATGAAGCTGCTACTCGGCATCGGCATAGTCGGCGGCGTCTTGCTTGTCGCAGGCTTGGTATTGACACAATTTTTGCCGAAGGGCAGCTCCAGCGAGTCGCTTTTGGGAATCGTGCAGCAACAGCAAGAAATAATCCGTATTTCCGCGGGAGCCCAACAAACCGCTCAGAGTGAAACTATAAAAGGGTTCGCCTACACCGTAAACTTAGTGTCAGTACGAGTCAGCAGCAATTGCAAGGCTATGTGACAAAAGCTGGTACAAAGATTGATCCAAAACAGCTCGGTATCAAACAAAATCCAGACACCGATAAGCTTCTCGAAAGCGCAAAAGCAACCAGCACCTATGACACTGCAGTCAAAACGGTTCTCTCAACACTTCTTCAGGATTATCTAGATTCGCTCAAGCAAGTATACAAAGAAACCAGCAACAGTAAACTCAAAAAAATACTCGATGCCAACTTCAGCGCCGGAAAAACGCTGATTATACAAGCCGACAATGTCTCGGTTTAGACAATAATCGATTACGCCGATACAAGCTGGTAGCTGTGGCGAATAAGTCCCTGGATTTCATCCCAAGGCAGTTGACCCGTTAAGACTATGGTATTCCAGTGCTTTTTATTGAGGTGGTAGCCAGGCAGAACTGTTTCGTATTTTTCACGCAGAATAACCGCGAGCTGCGGGTCGCACTTCAGGCTAAGGTTGAGTGGCTCTTTGCCTTCGGCGACCAGCGCAAACATCTTTCCCTCTTCGCTCTCCGATCCTCGTTCCCCATTCTGTCTCACCTTGTATACTGCCACCCCCTCGCCAAACGGATAATCCAAAAAACTATTCGGCATACTCAATATATATTCTTCAACCTCGTTGTGTGTCATGACGGTAGTATATAAGGAAAACATCGCGATACGCAAAACAAACTGTTTTACCTAGGATACTCTATTTACAGAGAGAAGTTTCACCTCATTTTTGGCATAGCGGTGTACGGTGGTTGTAGCTGGGTTTTGACCTGTGCCCAGTTGAGACGTTGCAAAATTCCCTGTTGCAAAGCAGCCGAAGCGGGTTTAGTGATATAGCCAAGGTCGTCAGTGCCGACGATGTCGAGTGTGTAGGTGTATGGCAGTTTTTTTAGTCCGGCCTGCTTGGCCCGGGCAAGACAAGTATCGTGATAAGACTGGCAAACCTTACCGATAGCCAGCCATTTCGCAAGTTGTGTCTTATCGGCAATCTTCACCTCAAACTTTACATTTATCCCAGCCGACCTCGTCATTTCCGGCGCTACTTGCTGATCGAAATGAAGTTGCCCATAGAGTAGAAAATGGGGTGTCCTTTGTATGCTTCACTTGGTTGCACGACATGAGGGTGGTCCCCCAGCACCATATCGGCACCATTATCGATCATGCTGCGATACAATCTTTTTCAGCTCATCTGGAGCAGTTTTATACTCAACTCCACCGTGTGGAAATGCCAGAACCGGCATATACTGGCTATACTGCTTCATAACGGCTAGTTGATCGGGTTGCACCATGCGGATGAACCAATGGTAACCACACATAGCGACTGGCAGATTACCTTTGATCGTTTGATTTGCACTAGTTGTAATTTTGGCCGGCAAAGAAATAACATCACACAAATCATCCAGGTCACGCGGGTCGGGGTCACCAAAATATTGGATACGGTTTTCTTCTAGGTGCTGGCGCGTCTCGGCCAATCCGGCGGCACCTTGGTTATCGGTATGATTATTCGCGAGCGTGACTACTGTGAACCACTCGGCCATCTCTGGTAAATACTGTGGGTTACAGTTGAATGACAGCGTCGCGTCCTCTTTGGCAGATGTCTGCTGAAATCCTGTCACGGTCGGACACTCCAGTCCGGTCATTGTTGCGTCGTACTTGTCCCAGCCAAACTCGCTAAGGCGCGAGAACGGATATGCATATTTAAGTGGGCTGGCCATAGCATGATCGTTTATGTATCGGCTAAAGTAAGCATTGCCTGTAAAAGCACGTTGGAGCTGACCGCAACCGAATAAGGTTTAACCGATTTTATTAGATTTGCTTCCACTGGTTTTGGGGGATGTTTCTATATGCTACTTCGCAGCCCACTAAAGCCACTGTCAGTGTCGCCAATGCAATAAGAAGCACGTGGTAATGCACACCAGCCTCTCGCTTTACAGCCCTGTACATATGCTAAGTATACGCGACCTACACTACGATTTCAGCAAATTCCGCTAGTGAATCAACTATGTAATCTGCTCCTGCATCTTGCAGCTCAGCCTTAGTTGCAAACCCGTGCGTTATACCGACACATATGATATTGGCAGCATGGGCGGCTTGTACATCGGTGACCATATCACCTATGGCAATCGTTTCTTTTGGCTTGCAACCGAGCTGCTTCATTGCCTCGACCATCATATCTGGCGCAGGTTTAGCCCGGAAGCCTTCCTCATCGCAACAACAACTTCGAAATATTGGTCTATCTTGCGATAGCTTAAATATTCTATGGTGCGCTCATAATCTGCCGATGTCACCACAGCCAAGCGGTAGCCTGCCATTTTGAGTTGCCCGAGAATGCTCTCGGCATGTTCAAAAAAGGTGCCTCCATCCAGGCGGTGCTGAGCCGGTTTCGGTATGTCGCAAGCCAAGTTTCATAGTCTATATGCGCCGATAGCCCCTTGTACACTTCGGTGTGATGATGAATAAACGGTTGCAATTCTTCTAGCGTCGGTCGCTGACCATTGTGCATTTCGACCGCATGTTGGTACGCATCTACGATGATATCTTTGGTATCGCGCAGCGTCCCATCCAGGTCAAACAATATCGCTTTAATCTTCGCCACGTTCTATTCTTTCGATAACGTCAATCAATTCTGGCAATGAATCGACGATGTAATCCGCCCCAGCTACTTCGAGCTCCTGGCGCGATCCAAAGCCATGCGTTATACCAACAGCCGCCCTTAGACAGGCACCTTTAGCTGTTTGCATATCGACACCCGTATCACCAACTAGCAGCAACTCCCGCGGTAAAATACCCAACTTTTGACAGATAGCAAGCGACCCGTCGGGGTAAGGCTTTGGTCGCTCAACAAGCTCTGGCGATATAACAACCGCAAACTGGTTTTGCAATCCGACATGTTCCAGAATTGAATTTAGTGATGGCTGGGTACGATTTGTGATTATTGTAAGTTCTACGCCTCTTTTTTTTAGCTGTTGGAGGGTTTCGTGCATAGCGTCAAAGCTAGTTATTAAGCCAAATAATTCTTCACTCTGTTGTGCGTCATGGTGCTTTTGTTTTGCTGGCGCCGCAGCCTCTTTTGATACAAGCTTTTCGTAACACTCGTGCAAGGTTAGCCCCATGTGTGCTTGGATCTCGTCTCTTGTGGCGGTGATACCATACTGTGGCAAAACAAACTCAAAGGCACGAATTACATGCTCAAATGTGTCCACTAGAGTCCCGTCAAAATCAAAAGCAACAGCTCTTATTTTTGGCTCATGATTCATGGCTTTGCTTCTTCGCGAACCATTCTAGATAGCTTTGCAGCTCAGCTATGCTTGCTTGGATATCATCGAATGCCCGGTGGACTTCCTTTTTCTCAAAGTTGACCCCATAAGCGCCTTGCATAAACACCTTCCAGGCGCTGACGTCGAGCATGCGGTAGTGCAACTTTAGGTCAAGCTTGGGCCAGTACCTAGCAATAAATTTGCGGTCGTTGTAGATGCTGTTGCCGGCTAGCACTGCTGGTTCGGCCCCAAAATGCTGCTCGACGAGTGCTATGATCTCTTGCTCGATAACATAGCTTGGTTTGGCTATAGTAGAATCGCTCGTTTTTCGGATAAACTCATCGCGGTTCTCCGGATATCCCTGCCACCATGCATTTTTTGCATACGGTCGGCGACAATATCACTCGGCTGCTGAACGATAGCTTCGTAACTCGCTAGGGTATTAAACTCAAAATCAGTAATCTCGGCTGCAACTTCGAGCATGACATCTTGCGTCGGGTCTAGCCCCGTCATTTCTAAGTCAACCCACAAGAGCCTACTAGGTAACACTTTTTATCAATCTCCGTCATTACTTTCATTATACAGATTAAAGAGTTAAGAGTTAAGCTTACATCCGCGTGCAACGTATCATAACCAATCATGCCATCAACCCAATCCCCATACCCTTAATGCTCAAGGACAGTCCTTGAGCATTAAGGGGTGATGATGTATGACATGCTCAATGATTGTCCCGATGGTATTTCAATATTTTTCGTTCATGCACGCCAGATGACGGGAGTTTTCTGGAACCACGTCGTGTTGTCCAGCTGATCAACCATCGCCTGAGCAACGGCTTGGCGGTGGATAGTGGCCGTCGTACCAGACAGCTTTTCAGACAACCTATAGCGTTGGTGGCCAATCTCATTCATCACTGGCGAGCGTATAACTGTCCAGTCGAGATCCGAATCTAGCAGAATTTTCATATGTTTTTCGCCGTCAGCTAACACTTTCGGGGCAATTTTAGCTAGCATTGCCCGGTTAGCTTTTTGCCAGGTCGTCGGTTTATCCTCTGTTGTAAAGGCTGCATTGCCGGTCAGCGAAATAATACGCCTCACACCAGCTGACTTCATCGCCGGCACTATCGCCTGCATGGCCACCGTAAGCACATCACCTTCTTTGCTCCCCCAGTTACTCAGAGCAGACAAAACCGCCTGGGACTGCGAAATAACTTCGGCCACTTTCACTTGATCGTGAACATCTAGCTGTACTACCTGCAGATTCGATGTCGCGAGAAATGGGTCATTCGAATGCACCACCGCTAACACATCATGACCATTTTTTTGCAAAAGCGCGACTACTTTTGAACCAACTCGTCCGGACGCTCCAAAAACCACGACTTTCATACTACTAGTATACGTTAGATAGAGTTATGAGATAAGTCGGTGGCTGTAGACCACATGGGAATCGACGCAGTAGCAAGACAACTTATAAGATGTTGGCCCGGCGAAAGCAAAAAGCCTCACTTATAAACAACTATTACTTACGAGCAGCGGCAAGAGCGTCGCTGTACCACTGCAAATCTGCCAACATGGTTTGCAAAGCAGCAACAGGACCATAAGGGTTGGCAGCTAAATCGGCATTAAGGTTTCCGGATTCATCAAAAGCCATGCCAGCCATTGGAACAAAACTGCTGCCGGCACACTTACTGCCAGCACTCCAGAAATTATGCCTCGCAAATGTGAGACAGCTTGAGCGCCATTGGCAGAACCATGTGCAGCAATAGCGATAGGTTTTTGGTTAGCTCGTACCCAACGTGGTCAAAAGCGTTTTTGAGCACGGCTGGTATCGAACGGTTATATTCAGGTGTAACGACTATAAATGCATCGTTTTTGGATAAAGCATCGAGCCAATTTTTGACAGCACCTTCAGGTTTGCGGTCGGGGTTGTACTGAGGAGAAATTGCCTCATTGAACATGGGCAGTTCGTAATCGCGTAAATCGAGCACTTCAACTTCTGCACCTGCAACTTTGCTAGCGGCATCTGCCACCCATTTTGCCACACGATCGGTACTGCGACCCACGAGTACTGCCGATAATAATTGCTAATTTCATTGTTTTTCCCTTCTTATGATATACTTTATATAGTAAGTATACACGTGTAACTATACAAAGTAAAGTATGTTCCAAACATACTATACCCTGAGCGAACTAAGTGAGCCGAAGGATCTCCAACGGAAAAGCAAGATTATCATGACAAATCCAACCAAACCAGCCCCTATCGAACCACAAATTGGCTGCATTGCTTCGGCGCTGCGTGTCATCGGCCAGAAATGGACAGCGCTAATCATCCGCGATCTTTACAGCGGGCCAAAACGTTTTGGCGAACTAGAAAACTGGTTGGTACCATCAACCCCGCACCCTTAGCCAGCGCCTCGATACTCTTGAACACCACGGCATAATCACCAAAAAGGTATATGCCGAAGTGCCACCACGCAGCGTCTACACTCTGACCGACAAAGGTCGCGATCTAGTCCCCGTTCTCCAAACCATGGCCGCCTGGGGCAACAAATACCACGAAGAATGCTAAACACGCAAAACATCTAAGAGAGTCATTCACCGGGAACTTGCGTTTGACATAGTCTATTTTTATAATATATGTTTGACATGCTTGTCTTTTTGTGCTAATATTAAAGCATGACCGTAATCAACCATAAAAACAAGCCGGTGAAATAAGCCCTACAGTCTCTGACAAAAATACAGCTGCTCATAGATTAGCAGGCTTAGTATTAAATGGACCACTTGAGGAATATCAAGTCGATCTTTTAAGAACTGAAGCCTTTAGACGGTCTCGTCTCGTGAATGCTGCGTACAAAATTCAGTTTCAATAGCAAGCGAAAAGGATCATGAGCGATGGCATAAAGATGAACGTGCCGGTAGAGGTATTACTTGGATTGGCTCTTCAAGATCGATCAAAGGTCACTCGCAGCAGGGCGCACCTGCAGCCATGAGCGAAGTTAATATGTCTAGTAACGAAGGTAGCCCGAAAAACCGCATTGGTGTTGAAATATCCGTCGTCACATCTCAGGACGAAGAGGGTAAACCTTTGAGAGTGGTAACTTGGTTTAAGCCTGCCGAACATACAGAGTGGCCATACACCGTAGAAAGAGACCATGTACAAGAGCATTTCCGGGTCGAAGATACGAACGGTACAGCATACGTTTACCCGGGTCGTGTGTATTTAGGCGACGAAGATCATGTCGGCGTGCCCGATAAATATGGCGAAACGTACTATAGGCTTTTAGCAGAGTTAGGCGAACACGTCAGCCCAATCAAGGAAGGCTCTAATCTTTTTAAGTGGGAAGATGCTTCAGCTACAGCACCGCCACCCAGTAATATCGCAGCGTAGTGTTCGTGACTTAATATGTTTGTTTCCGTTAGTTTGATCATTGGAAGCGGCCGCCCCTGGGGCAACAACTACCACGAAGAATGCTAAAACAGTCGCCTAACGAAGGAGTTTAACTTGTATTTGCGACAAACCTTTGTATGCATCATATAGCCCTCGGTCGGATGTATAAAACACCTCGCAGCCCGCACGGAGAGCTACCGATACTTGCAAGGCATCCTCGAAATCATTTTTCACCATATGGTCAAATGCCCACGCCACATCGCTCGGTTCGAGCCCTAATACCTCAAAATCCGAGAGCAAATCTTTTAGCGATTGTACCGAATGGGATTTATTACCAAAATACATGACCAAATGTACCGTGAGCGCTGACACAGAAAGCTGCCCAGGGTTTTCCCGCATAACATGTTGCGCTTCTTTGGCGTAGCGGCGTTGACCGACAATTTCAGTACTACATTTGCATCAAAAAATACGCCTCCAGTATTAATTGTGGACATATTTACCGTATTTCTCTTCGAGGTGTTCGTGGTAAAGCTCTTTGAAAGATTTGTTTGGGTCGAGGCCAGACGGTTTTCTCGGTGCAGCCAGAAATTTATCAAGGCCGGATAGTTCAGACTTCTTGTGTTGTTGCTTCTTGCGTGAAACAACAATCTGATCTCTCCCCCGGTATGTCACTGCAAACTCTTCGCCTGCTGCCGCCCGGCGGAAAATTTCGCCCATGTTTTTCCTTAGTTCAACTGCTGTAATCGTTGTCATGTGACTTAGTTTAACATGAACTTCAACTTCAAGTCTACCATTATCCACGCAAAGAACACATTATTAAATCTATACTTTCTCTGTAAAATCCAGGGCGCAGGAGTTTATGCAGTAATGGTTGCCGGATGGGTGGTCATCTACGCCGGTGAAAAGGTGGCCGAGGTGGCCGCCACATTTGGCACAGGTAACTTCGGTACGGGACATGCCGAGTTCATTATCAGGAGTCAAAACAAGAGCTTCATTGCTTGCCGCTTCAGCAAAACTGGGCCAGCCGACTAGCCCAGGCGTTTTTGACTCATACTTGGCATCGCTTTTGAAAAGCTCAGCACCGCAGTTTACGCACCTGTATATTCCGCTACGAGATTCACCGAGCAATTCCCCGCTACCAGGCGCCTCTGTACTCTTCTCAAACAAAACCATTTTTGCTCATCAGAAAGGTACGGGTTCACCTGGGATGTCATTTTTTCTTCTTTGGTTTCACGTCTTTTGGCAAATCTAGTTTATCTAGCTTGAAAGCTTTGATAATTACGTATATTGCCAGTAGCACAAGCAGGAAGTTGACGAGTACGTAGGTAAACTTGCCCCAAGTGAATTTTTCACCACCAAGGCTAAAGGTGCGTTCTTGCAGTTTTGAACCGACGATTATGTTCATCCATGGACTTATGAAACTATCGACGAGCTGCTTGATAAGTCCCTGAGCTTGCTGGCCGATGATAAACCCTACTGCCAGCCCGACGACGGCTTTTTCACGAAGAAAATGGATAAATCCGCCCAGCTGACGCTTGACTGCTTCGTCGGGTTCATCAAATATTGTCGCCACTGGATCTTTACGCATATTAGTTGGTTTGGTCATTTCGCCTCCCTGTTTCCATTATAGCTTTTTTGCTCATATAATACTGCCGTTTCTCTGGGGTGAAGTGTTCTAGTGCATAGCGTAGGGTTGTGCGCGGCATGGTAGCAGCGTGTCGGTCGAGAAATTCGCACAGTAGTGAGTGATCGACCCGCTTGCCAACCTCTCGCAGCATCCAACCGACCGCTTTTTGTATGAGATCGTGCTTGTCATGCAGTAATATTTCAGCAACTACGATTGCTTCATCAGCCCGGCCAAGGATGACTATATAATAAAGCGTGCTTATCATGGCGATGCGCCGCTCCCAGAGAAGGTCTGAATGTGCCAGCTTTTCCAGTACTACGAGTCTTTCTGGCTTGTCCACCAGAAAGGCACCGACAATCCGACTGGCGCTGCTATCTACCAGATCCCAGTTATTGACATATTTTGTGTTGGTTAGATACAAATTGTAGCACTTGCGCCGGGTCGCTTCAGTGCCACGCTCAAACTGACTCACCAGTATGAAGATTGCCGTTAATCGCTCTTCGTGCCACGTGCTATGAAGCAGTTTGCTAACTTCCGAAAGCTGCAAGTCACGATATTTCTTGGCAACGACGCGGGTGTCGGGTACAGATATGCCGATGAACTTATCCCCTTCGGCGTACTCACCCGGGCCGGCTTTGAAAAACCTCGGTGCATTCGCCGCCCTAGCTGGATTCACCTGCTCGCGTAACTCTACCTTTATAGTAGCAATCAGCGACATCCTACATTCTCTCTGGGGCGTGGATGCCGAGTAGTTCGAGGCCGTTTTTCAAGGTAGTGGCGTAAGTATCTACCAAATATAGTCGCAGTGCTTCGCGTTCGTCACCAATTACTCGATTTTTTTCATAAAAACGATTGAATTCTTGTGCCAGTTCGTACAGATAGGTACAGATATGGTGAGGCATCAGTTCGGCCGTAGCCTTTTCTACAACTCGGGGTACTCGGTGAGTTTTTGGGTTAGGAGGCGCTCGTCGGGCTGAAGATCAGTTTTTGATTGAGAGGGGCTCGCCCTCCTCGGGTGCCTGCATCGCTACGCTCGCAGTCATTTGCCCTCCCTCGGCTCGTTTGTTCGCCGCCAGCGCATTGGCATTGGTGTCGTTTGGGATTTTGCCCAAAATACTCCTGGCTCTGGCGTGGGCGTACTGCAGGTATGGTCCGCTGTTGCCTTCTTGTGCTACCGACTCCTCCGGAATGAAGATGATATCTGCACCGATGCGGTTTTTTAAGAACGAATACTTGATGGCCGCCAGCACCGTCATATCTTGCGACTGCCCAGTGGTGGTTCGGCTAGCCTCTGTGGCAGCATCTATAACATCGACTGCCCGCAGAAAATTGCCCTTACGACTGCTCATCTTCACGCCGCCAGCTAGCTTTACGTTACCATGTGTCATGTGTAGCGTCCGCTCGGCCAGTTTAGGTTCGAACTGTTCGATAGCTTTCAATACGACCTTCATGTACTCGACAATGTCATTACCGGTTATGATGACCGACTTATCAAAATGATAATCTTCCCACTTTTTGAGACTTAAACCGACATCTTTGGCTTCGTATGTTGGCAATCCTTCGCTATTGATAAACACACGTGTGTGTAGACCATATTTCTCACCATCAAAAATCACCGCCCCATCACTTTCGGCAAATACACCCTTGACTAGCTGCTCTTTAACAGCCGCCAAGCCCGCTGGGGCAGTCTGACTTTCTGGGTAATATTTCTCAAACCCACTGCCAATCTGCGCATAAAACGCATCGAAATAGTCATAGCTCCACTGACGGCACGTCCAATAGATTTGCGCGAAAGGCGTGTCATGATCGTTGTCGTTATGAAGCTGATAAACTCGCTTGTTGAGCGTTACTATTTCACCCCGGGCGGTCTCATCATCTTCGTAGGCGTTCGTCCCGGTCACATAACATCGCGCCATCCACTCCGACCGCTCTGGCTCTGGAATAGTCGCTAGTTTTTCTGGATTCTCGCCGTCCAGATTGCGAACAATTGCCCACATTGTTTTGCCAACATGCAGGCCAACATCACCGCCAAAGTTTACCCGGTGCACTGTAGCGCCCGCGTTCTCAAGAAGATTTGAGATCGCATCGCCCACAATGCTGGTGTACAAATGACCAGCATGCAGTACCTTGAACGGATTAGGGTCGGAATATTCGGTGACAATCGATTGACCAGACAACTTTTCGACCGGTCAGTCTTGACTGCTTCAAGCAGCGCTTCGTCGCTCAACCAAATGTTCAAAAATCCCGGCCCAGCCACCTCCACCGCCGTTATGTGCGAGGACTGTCCTTTTACATGTTCGGCTAGGTTTTCGGCGATCTCGCGGGGGTTTTTGCCCAATTGTTTGCTCAACTGCAACGCCACATTTGTCGAATAGTCACCAAACTGTGCCTCTGGCCTCGTCAACTCCACGACAATATCAACGCCAAAGGCGTTTCTAACTAGGCTTGCAAGCAACACCTCAATTTCATATTTCATAACACTATTGTAACAGGTTGAAAAGCAACACCTTAAAAACACAATTCATCCCAACCTTGTTATCTCAATTTTAATCAACCGCAGACTGAGGTGCGAACCCCTTTTCGATGGAAAATTACATCGACAACACAGTGTGACCAGTGTTTGTTCCCATTTCTTTATGACATTCTCTAGTATATTTTAGATTTTTTTAAAATTTAAGATGGTAATTTGTAAACAAATCCACTTCAGAAAGAAACTCGCATAGAATCTCAAGTAATCACGTTAGCTGGTTCAGCCAGATACGCTGATGTATAGTAGTATAGGTATTGATGAAAAGGAGAAATTAGTGAATTCCAAGCATAATTATGCCGTTATTGTCGCTGGTGGGTCTGGTACTAGACTGTGGCCGATTAGTCGCCAAGAATTGCCCAAGCAAATGCAAAGCCTCGTGAGCGAACATTCACTTCTGGAGGACACCTACGAGCGGCTTCGAGGGGTATATGAATCTGATCATATACTCGTATCGACGACGTCTAATTACGTTGAAAAAATCAAGGCTTTACTCCCTGAAATACCGGCCGAAAATTTTGTTGTTGAACCCGTAGCAAAAGGCCCAGCCCTCGCCTTCGCACTGTTCGCCGAAGTGCTATACAGGCGCGACCCAAAAGCAATCATCTTCTCCATGGCGTCTGACCACGCTATCGCTGAAAAAGATTCATTCCAGGACGTATTGCGGCAGGCGCACTCGTACGTCGCGGAGCATCCTGAGCACATCGCGCTCATGGGAGTTAGACCAACCCGCCCCGACACCGGACTCGGATATATTAAGGTTGATGCTGAAATTCAGTCCAATCCAAAAGTCTATTCCGTCGAAAAGTTCATTGAAAAGCCAAGCTATCCCGTAGCGAAGCGCTATGCGCAGAGTAATGATTTCTTCTGGAACGTCGCCTACTACTGCTTTGCAGCCAAAACACTGCTTGAGGCATACACCGAAGCTAGCCCCGAAAGCGTGTCGGGCGTACGTCAATATCTCGACACCAATACTGCAGACTGCTTTGAATCTGCCCCCAAGATGCTTCACGAGATTGAAGTAATCAACTCTCGAAAGTTCCCGCTCGTCCTTATCCCCGCTGAGTTCCACTGGGACGACATAGGTAACTGGAGCGCTTTGCACGACCTCCTTGCCGACACAAACGGCGATGCCAGCCGCGTTGTTGCTCACACTCCGCACCACATAGACGTCGATAGCCAGGGTTGCATGGTGCGTACGGAAAACCCGACAAAGCTTATTGCCACCGTTGGTCTCAAGGACATCATTGTCGTAGACACGGCTGATTCGCTGCTTGTCATGCATAAAGATCATAGCCAAGATATCAAGTCAGTAATAGAAGAAATCAAGCAGCGCGGTCTTGATAAATACTTATAGAAAGAGAGCCCAGTGGACTATTTTACCCCGAAGCAACAGAAACCGTTCTGTCGTCAGACAAAAAATCGTTCACGTTGTCCTCATAGCGACAAAACCCGATATCATCAAGCAAGCGCCGTTGTATCACGAACTAAAAGCGCGCGGTGAACTCGTTCTTCTGTGCCACACCGGTCAGCACTACGACTTCCGTTATAGCGGCGGCATGATGGAGGAATTCGGCATCAAACCAGATATTCTTCTGAGCATAGAGGGCACGCTGCATAGCAAAATTGCACAAATGATCGAGCGGTTCGGCGCTGTTATCAAATGGCTCCAAGCCCAAGGCAAAACTCCTCTTCCCTACATACACGGTGATACCAGTACCTCAATGGCTATTGGCCTCAGTTCATTTATGCACCGAGTTGCCTGTGTCCATGTCGAAGCGGGCATTCGCACCTTGACGCCAAAAAAAGAAATCTACGAAAAATATTATACAGACTTCAAAATGGCCGCTTTAACTGGGATGAATACTACGCCGCCATGCAAGTACGTAGCAACTTTGAACAGGGCAGCATGGAACCGTTCCCCGAACAATTGAATACTCGTGTGTCCGAACCTGCCTCTGGCTATCACGCAGCCCCAGTAGAACTTGACCGCGAATTCATGCTCGCCGAAGGCTTCAGCCCGAGCACAATCGAGGTCGTGGGCAACACTGTTGCGGACGCGACAAAGCAAGCAATCGCTGACTCAGAAAAGTCCGCTATTTTCGAAAAGTACCCACAGCTCCAAAGCGGTGAGTTTATCCGGTTTTGCATACACCGCCGAGAAAACACACAAGACAAAAAACGTTTTACCGTACTTATCGAGTCTATAGAGAAGCTCGTCAGAAGTGGCAATTCGGTGCTCCTGATTTCGCTTTTTGGAACCGAGGAAGCCATAGACGCCTTCGGTCTGCGTGAACAGATTGCGTCGCTCGCCAAAGACTATCCCGAGACATTTATTTACTCCGACGTCTGGCCATACTACCGCGATGTTATCGCCGCCATGCGGAAGTGTGCCGCTGTAGCCACGGACTCTGGTAGCATGCAGGAAGAAATGAATCTGCTGGGCGTTCCTTGTGTCACTCTGCGCTTCGGCAGCGACCGTTCTGAGTCAATTTTAGCCGGTGCGAATGTCCAAGCCCCTCCAATAGACAGCGATTTTGTGGTAGCAATAATTCGTGGCGCCCTGCACAACCAGACTATGGCAAACGTTGGTAGTCTCTACGGCGAAGATGTCTCTCGGAAAATCGTCGATGACGTCCTAGCACGAGCAGACAACAACCTAGGACTGTTCCAAACCGAAGAAGCCCGAATCGGCTTATCGGTATAGTCCACCACTTTTTTAAGCGTCGAGCGCTTTCTTAAACGATTCAATAATGTCTATGGGTGCCGGGTTTTCCCCACTCAGGAGCGCTGTATATACGGTCACATAGTCGCCAAACAGACTCGCCCACAGCAGTTGTTGGAGCAGGCTTGAGCCTTGCGCCTCAATCATAAACGAAGAAGGGCGTGTTTTGACTAATAGCTCCTCTGCTACCCGAAAGCGCGCACGGATACGCGGGTGCTCGAAGGAGCTATGCAAATCTATCACCACATATGGCTTGTGCTCAGGATGCCGTAGCCAACCTACCATCTCATTATGATTGAATTCGGGCAGTAACCCGCACCACGCAATCTGCTTGGCATTCTCATTAAACCCTATCTTCCACTTGTACGCCGCCGGTGCAAGCTTATGGCCAGCATACATAACCACCGATTTCCCGACACATTTTTGTGCAAGTTGTTTCGCCGGATTACGCGATGCCGGAACTTCTGGCGCCAATTCTTTAGCTACTTCTTCCAGGAAATCAGCTGCCTCGGCCAGTTCACCAATATCGCCCCAGAATAAGTCTGCCGACTGTAGTATGCCGAGCAAAGCGCGGTAGTTATACCCCACCACAAACCGCGGCTGAATAACCTTCGGCAACGTCGCAAGTGGGTATCCTCTGGTTAGTGCCAGTTCTGATAATGTACCACCGCTAGAAATGACTGCAATTTGAGCTCCTTTTGATTCCGCTTCATAGAGCGCCGAGATTGTTTCCTCGGTATTACCAGAATAGCTGGCAATGATGACTAGTGTCTTTTCACCAATATAGGATGGCAAGTTGTAGTCACGGACAACTTCAAACGGTACTCGCATGGCTGGCCATGTCTGCACCAACAACGCCGCCAGCGCGGACCCGCCCATGCCCGCATACACCACATTCAAAATATCACTCGTCGCAGAAAAACGTGGCTCGCACGGTATCTCTGTACGGAGCTGCCCGGGAAAGCGAGCTATTTCGCCGAGTGTATCATCGGAATCGAGTTTATGAATTGCATCGATGTCATCCAGCATTATTTATAACCTAGCACATTCTGGTTATGGTTTGTTACAATGTCTATTGTAAATTGATATCTGCTAAATGAAAATGGTTTGCCCGAAGCAAACAAGGGGGCGCAATGCTTTTTGGACACCAAGACAACACAACCACGATGCCGACTGGCCAAGTCGCTGAACCAGATAGGACACAATCAGGCTCACAAACTATACCCGATTCAACCTTGACCACGGCAAATAACGCCGCGACGCCAGCCAGCACTACGCCGTCAGATACCGCAGTTACCCCCAGGCGTATCAAACACCCCAACATTTGATAACCCCCTGGCCGACGAAACATCGGCCGTATCGCAAGTAACCACCGCGCCAGATGTGCCAACCGACAGCACATTTCAAGGCATGGCCTCATCAAGCGACTCGTCCGTACCAAGCGACTTGCTTGATTTGAAACAGCAGGCGCTCGGCCAACTCGCACCCCTTGTTGACCACCTCGACCAAACACCAGAAGAAAAGTTTCGCACCACCATGATGATGATCCAAAGTACAGATAATGAAACCCTCCTAAAAGATGCTTTCGAGGCAGCAAAGGCTATCCCAGACGATAAAGTTCGCGCTCAAGCACTGTTGGATGTTATAAACGAAATCAACTACTTCTCCCAACAGAAAAACAACGCGTAATTTATTTTACAAGTCATGTCATCCGCGCCCAAAATCAGGTACCATAGAGGTTATGTCTGATAAGCACTGGCACCATACCAATACGGTTTTGTTAATCGCAATCATCCTCATTAACGGTTACATAATTGCATTGCCAATTCTACCTGGTGTATCGTACCAATGGCAAAACCGTGGCGGTTCGGCAGAACAGGCTCTTACAGAACGCCTCACCAAGCCAAATTTCACCCAGGATGATAAAACTACCCCTGATGTATTTCACGCCGACGCCTCACACGATGGAATTATCATACCTAAAATGCTACTCGATACACCCCTCATAGAGGGGCCTAAGCGCGACAGTTATGCGCTTCTCAACAAAGGCGCCTGGCGCCTACCATTCGCCAGCAGCCCCGATAAAGGTGGCAACACGGTCGTAGCAGGCCACCGCTTTAGTTACACCGGCCCACGGGGTATTTTTTACTTTTTGAATAAACTTGAACCTGGTGATGACATCGGCTTGTGGTACCAAGGAAAATTATTTCGATACACCGTGGAGTCCAGTCGCACGCACGCCGCTACGGACACATACGTACAAGAGGCAACCGAAGATACTAGGCTCACTTTGTATACCTGCACCCCTCTTTGGAACCCGGTGAATCGCCTGGTCGTTGTCGCAAAACCCTTATCGGAGGCATCTCTATGACAGAAAAAACCAAGTTTACGATACTCCTCATGCTCCTGATTCTGAGTATTGGGTTGCTGTATTACCTCAATAGCAACGCCCAGCGCATCCTGTTAGGCTAAACGGGTAGCTTGATACTACCGTTCTTTCTCCTATCGTGACACCACTCGTCTACATTTCATCGAGAGTGCTCTGTTCGGCGACGCTTGCAAGTTGAAAGTAGCTGAATTTATTTGCTAAGTTTAGCGGGACGTCGCCAGAGTCGAACAATCATGGCAGCCAAAACGATTGCTGCGGCGATGCCTACAAATGCCAACACCATCGTGCCAGTATCGGCCAAGCCACCTCCGGATGTGCCACCAGTGCCAGTCGATGCACCACACACTCCCGAACTGTCGAATTGAGAGCTATTGTAATTACACTCACCGTACGGAGCTGCGAAGTTACTCAGCGTGAGGTTGTAAAATTGTTTCATAGTAAGCAACCCTTATTTACATTTTATGAGTCTATGATATCATCATTATAGCATTAGCGCTAAAAGTAGAGGGAAAAATATGTTTACACAATTCGCAATCCTAGATCTCAGCACCGGTAGCCTCCTAATTTTGCTAGCAATCGTCCTCCTGCTCTTCGGCTCAAAGAAACTGCCCGAGCTTTCAAAAAGCCTCGGTGAGTCAGCACGTGAACTACGAAAAGGCATGAATAATGAAGAGGACAAAAAGAAACAAGCCGATAGCAGCAAAAACGAAAACCAGGCTTAGCCAGCCAGCTGCCGAAAAGGCTCCGCTTTCTGCTCATCTCAGAGAAGTAAAAAAGCGTCTGTTTTTTGTTGTTTTGTCTGTCGCTATTTGTAGCGCAGCCGTCTATAGCATAGAGCGGAAGCTGATAGCAGTACTCTTAGAACCGAGCCATGGGCAGCATTTTGTCTATACCTCACCAATGGGAGGTATAAATTTCCTTTTCAACGTGTGCTTTTACTTCGGTGTAGCACTCAGCATACCCGTTATTATCTATAACCTGCTGCGCTTTTTGCAGCCCATCATGCGGGGTGCGACACAACGGTTTATTGTTCTTTCCAGTATCGCCTCTGGCATTATTGGCATGGGAGGCATTCTGTTTGGTTACTTTGCCGGCTTGCCTGCAGCCCTTCATTTTCTTTTGAGGCAGCAGTTCCATAATGGCCAAGTTGAAGCTATGATTAGTATCCAGTCGTATTTTTCATTTGTTGTGGCCTACATGTTTGGGGCAGCGCTTATGTTCCAGCTGCCTTTACTACTCATCATCATCAACCGTATTAAGCCGCTTACCCCTCAAAAGATGTTCAAGTACGAACGTGGGGTAATTCTATTTGCCTTTATTTCGGCCTTTATTATGAATCAACACCAAACGTCGTTGACCAGATGCTTACCGTAATTCCAGTGATTATATCCTACCAGGTTGGCATTTTGATCGTGTGGCTTATCAATAAAAAGAGCGTCCGTAGACGGTATGCTCCTCTCTTTGACCAAGACGAAGCTGCTCGTGAGGCCCGTATGCAACGAGCGCGTACGGCAGCGCCTCTGCCCCGAGAGGTACTAGAGCCAGTAAGTACAGAACCAAAACCACTAACCGTCATGTCCCCAACCCCGTTTCGGTGCATCACATCACCTTAGCACAGCAAGCAGCCGTCTCAAGCGCGCCGCATAATATTCGTCGAACAGTGTCGCCAAAGTACCTAAGTCCGCGACCGGGCTATGTTTCTTCTGGGGGACGCATGCTTCAAATATAGGCTTGACAGGCAAACAAACCTGCATTACACTTGTGCTTGATAATACAATATAAAAAGGTTAGACAGATGAACCAACAACTCGACGCAATTATGCAAAAAGAAGTCAGTCGCAAGGAATTTCTTGGTATGAGCGGCCTCGCTGTCGCCTCGGTATTCGGACTTGGCAGCATATTGAAGCTCCTGAATGGTCAAAGCTTACTAGGCAACAAAGCAAATCGAGGCTACGGTAGTACCCCATACGGGCGCTAAAGACATTTTGGCTATGACCTGACCCTCCGCTCAATGCGGAGGGTTTTTGGTACGAGCAACATGACTATCAAGAACCCACAGGATGTCATCCCAGCGAAGACTGGGATCCATATAAATCAATTGGATTCCCGCCGGAGTTTATCCTCAACTCGGTTGGGGGCGGGAATGACAACAGTACTAGTGGAGACAGTTTTGAGACTCAGATCGAGCATAGTTGCTATTTTTTGGTTTTTGTGGTAATATCTAGCTTATGTTTAATCAGTTCGGTCAGCGACGCCCTTTTACCCCTACCACACCCGCTCGTCCTTTAGGCGGTCAGCCTCCTGCTGGTGCGCAAACGGCTAGCAATGGTAGCTTTGGAGCCCAGATAAAACCAGATTTTATGCAACGCTCCGGCCAGGCTGGAAACCAGCAATCCGCTGCCGGACCAAGCCGTATGCAACGCATTAAGCCAGATGATTTCCAGAAACTGTCGATCAATAGCCAAAGAGCAGCCCTTTTTGACCAAGCCCGCCAGCAAGCCGCTCAGGCACACCAAGCAAGCTATCAGACACTGCGCAACCCCAGTGTTGCCCTCCCTGGCGGCCTGAGTGAAAAACAACGTATGGACTTTAAGATGCTCCAACGCACTGACCCCATGGCCGCCCAAGCCAAGCTCCAACAGTACCAACGAACCGCCGATATTCGCTACAACAAACCTGGCGTCGCCCCTAAGCCGGCTCCCGGCTCTGGCCTAACCTACCACCGCCCACCGTCAAACCCCACCGGCCCCAGCCGCTCCTTCGGCAAATAGACATATAACAAAAATAACCTTGGATTCACTCCAAGGTTATTTTTATAACTTTTTAGGAAAGAGCAGCCGGACAAAATATATTTATTTTGCCCGCGCGATGAGAGAACCTATCTCGGTTCTCTCATTTTTCTACATTCCCATGCCACCCATGTCGGGGGCGGGGGCGGCTTTTGGTTCGGGGACTTCAACGACAAGTGCGCCCATAGTCATGCTAGTGCCGGCTATAGAGACGGCGTTTTGCAGCGCCTCTTTAGTTACACGAGTTGGGTCAACCACGCCGACACTCTTTAGGTCGACAAGTTTGGTTGGGTTATTGACATCGACACCTTGACCAGCTTTGGCTTTTTTGACTAGTGGCAGCCATTCATCGGCATTCAGGCCAGAATTGGTCAGAAGTATCCGGAAAGGTTGTTCGAGTGCTTTGACGAGCAATGATCGACCAGCCGAAACAGCATCGTGATCATCTTCGGTCGTAACTACACTCGTCAGATTAATGAGTGTCACGCCACCACCAGGTACAATACCCTCAGCCAAGGCAGCCTTCACCGCAGCGACAGCATCATCAACCCGATATTTCTTTTCTTCTATTTCTGTCTCTGTTGCACCGCCAACTTTTATCACCGCTACACGGCCACCGAGAGCAGCACGGCGTTTTTCGTAATTTTCCTTGTCGTATTCGCTGCTGGCGGCATCGGCCTGAGCGGCAATTTGCTTCATACGATCTTTGACGTCTGCCACCGAACCGGCACCCTCGATGATAGTCGTTACATCTTTGGCAACAATGACTTTGCGAGCGGTACCGACAACATCGAGCTCAACGTTTTCAAACGTCATACCACGGTCTTCGGTAATCACCTGCGCACCTGTTAGAATAGCAATGTCTTCTAGTATTTCCTTGCGTTTATCACCAAAGGACGGTGCTTTTATGGCAACAGTGTTAAATACACCCTTCAAACGGTTGAGTACCAGCGTGCCGAGTGCTTCGCCTTCGACATCTTCGGCAATGAGGACGAGGTCTTTTTACCAGCCTGTGCTAGCTTTTCGAGCATCGGCAAAAATTCTTGAACCGATGAAATCTTTTTATCTGTAATCACAATTGCTGGTTTGTTGTAGACAGCTTCCATCCGTGACGTATCTGTCGCCATGTATGGGCTCACAAAACCACGGTCAAAGGTGAAACCTTCTACGACTTCACTCTCAAGACCAAGCCCCTGGCCTTGCTCGACAGTTACCACGCCGTCGCGGCCAACTTTGTCCATGACATCGGCGATGAGGTCACCGATGGTGCTATCACCAGCCGAGATGGTGGCTACTTCGGCCACACGCTTTTTATTGCCCTGAATATCTTCACTCATACTATCGAGCCGGACTAGGACATCGGCGGCAGCGGCTTCGAGCCCCTTGCGAAGCAGCATAGGGTTATGGCCTGCAGCAATCAGCTTGTTTGCCTCGCTCAAAATATGATAGGTTAGCACCGTTACGGTAGTCGTGCCATCACCAGCCATATCATTCATCTTGTTAGCGGCTTGTTTGATAAGTTCGGCACCCACTTTGTAGCCAAGCGTTTCATCATCGACATCGGCGATATCGACACCTTTTGCTACTGTCACACCATCGTGCGTGACGCTTGGTGCACCGTAGGACTTGCTTATTACCACATTGCGGCCCTTGGGTCCCATGGTAGTTTTCACTGCGTTGTATAAAATCTCTGCCCCGGCCAACACTCTGCGCCGTGCATCATCATCGTAAAAAACTTTCTTAGCCATCGTATAACTCCTTTGGATTAGCCTTTACCCTGTGACCTGTCACTAAAGCATTAGCCATTGGCATGTAGCCATTGAAGATCTATCGTGACAGGTAAATTGTTAATGTTATGTCACACGTGACAGGTGACATGTAAATCTTTTATTTGACCGTAGCCAGAACGTCTTCTTCCTTAACCAAAAGATAGTTTTCAGCCCCAACTTTCACCTCTGTTTGGCTGTAGCTCTTATAAATAATACGGTCGCCAACTTTGACCGACTTGACCGAGGCTGCCACGGCAACCACTTTTGCTACAGTTGGTTTTTCCTGGGCACCACCAGGTATATAAAGTCCACTGGCTGTTTTGCTGGCTGCTTCTTCGGCTTGTGCCACGATATAATCAGCCATTGGTTGTATAGGAACACTCATGCTATCTCCTCCCCCTTGTTACTTCTTAATGTCATCCGCCGTCTGGCGAATCTAGTCAAAATACTTGTCGCGTAAGCGACACAACTTCCTCTTATCTCTTAACTCATATCTCATGACTCTAGTGTCAGAGGCGAATCAAGCGTTAGCACTTCTCGCAGTCGAGTGCCAACGCACTAGCACTCACTATACCCGACTGCCAACCACCCCGTCAAGCCCGGCAATACATCGAAAAACGTCTCTGGTATACTTTTCCTATGCTGCCGCAAATAAACAAAACGATTCTAATGTCTGGGGCGGAGTTTTTGACGATGGAGCTGCCATAAATCCGTTTATGGATAGCGCCTTGACCGTTGATATCACAAAAGCCGTTAGTGAGCACGCCATACTTCAGAAAACACTAGAAAATTTGGGCGTCACTGTCGTAAATACACCCGCTCCGCCACACCTTCAAGACGGCGTTTATACGGCCAACTGGGCGCTGGTGCGGGGCGACAAAGCGGTGCTTGCCAGCCTACCGCCTTCGCGCCAAGGAGAGCAACCTTACGCAAAAGAAGCTCTGCAAAATCTCGGTAAAAAGTGTACGAAGTACCCGCCGGCTTAAAATTTAGCGGCCAGGGTGATGCCTTGCCCTGCGGCAACTACCTTTTTGTGGCAGCGGTTACCGTACTGACCCAGAAGTGCACTCCTTTTTAGCCGTAACACTTGGTTATGAAACCATCAGTTTGCAAACCATCCCACTTTTTGATGCCAGTGGTAAACCCGCTCTAAATGCCGTGTCCGGCTGGGCAGATAGCTATTTTTACGACCTCGATCTCGCCCTTTCCGTACTAAAGTTCCCGGGTGGCGACCAAAAGGCCTAATAGCCTGGTGCCCCGGAGCATTTCTGCCCGAAAGCCGCGAAACTCCGCGAATTTACTGGCGTCGACAAGATAGAAGTGAGCTTCGCTGAAGCCAAGGAAGCCTTCGCCTGCAACCTAGTAAGCACCGGCCACACAGTAGTCATGAGCGCCAGTGCACCGCAGTTGCAAGCAGCTATCGAATCATATGGCCTACAGACCATCACCCTAGCCATGCCCGAACTCGCCAAAGGCGGCGGTTTCATCCGCTGCACCACCTTAACTCTTGACAATACTAAATAATTTGAATTTAGTATATGCATGACTGGTCCTGTACCTAAAAGCTATTCTGCCGCTCCAGCTCCCCCTATTCAGGAGGCTTTCTTGCAGCCAACTCACTACGCCGAAAAACTGGGCACGGTAGCCAAAAAAATAGGGTCATTCGCTTGCGCTATGACTCTGGCCTTGGGAAGCTTAGTGAGAATCGACAGCGCAGTTAACCCCTTATGGGAAGCAGGCCTAGGAAGGCCAGATGCAAGAATTGAGCGCATCTATAACGATATACAAGCCAGTGATACCCTTGTGACCATTGCCACAACCCCAGGTTTCAACGCCAACTATGATGACATGGCACAGGCGAAAAAAACTGTCGCACATGAATACAATGCCAGACTCGTTTTTGCCCGAAATGGCAATAAAAATGTCAAAGCAGATACCATTGCTCTACGCATCTTTGAAGATATGCCCAAACCACGCAAAAATCGCTTCGGTGAAGATATGCAGGAAAGCATTCTGGTTCTTGACGGCCACAGCATGGGGGGCAAGACGGCTCTGTATGTCGCAGCATGGTTTACCAAACACTATCCTGATATTTCCATCAAAGTAGTATTGGACTCCTCACCATATAGCACCCTTGATATTCAAGGCTTTGCAGCCCAAAGTGTTGTAAGAGGATTGAGCGTTGGGGCTCCTCGAAAAAGCTCACCAAACTCGTCTTTCACCATTGGCCCAGGGGCGCGCCTCATGGCCGAAACAGTAAACAGACTCTCCGAAGAACCCCTTCGTGTAATCACAGACAAAAGATTTGTTATGCAGACACTAGCAGATAAGTTCCGCAACCTTGGCGCCAACAATCAGCCGCTGGGTAACAGCGCTCTGGCAGACCAAGCTGACATCATCAACACACCCCTTTCACAAGATGTCATTACAACACTGGTGAACGCAGGAGTGGTTGTCGTTAGACTTTCTCCGGACCGTGACACTACCATCCACAATGCGTCATCAGTTGCAGCATTTGCACAAGTTTTGGTAAGAATTTTTGCAATCTACCAGTTTTCGGCGCCACACATGGTAGTCCAAATGAGCGAAACAGCCACGTGGCATACATGGAACGATGGCGAGAAATATTGGTGGAATCATCGGCCTTCTTCCACGCGATAGTCTTACGGGTAGATACAACGGAAGAAGTCTCATTCCCGCTTCTAAAAGCGCAGTCGACCCAGACGTAGCTTATCAACCCCTTATTCAAAAATGCACAGCCTGACTAATCGAAAGCTATTAATTCGTGCACGACTATCATCTTATGATTGTTTACGAGCCAGTTAGCAGACAGTGTGGGGTGATAACCTTGTGACTTTTTTATCGCAAGTCTATTCGTTATGTGGGTATCAAAACCTTATTGTTGACGAAAGGTAGCAGAGGTTGTATAGTTCACATCAATATTTCTAAGTTTGTCTGGTATTTTCGAAAAATGAGCCAAACCGCATCACCGTCAAGTCCTCCCGGTCGTTTTCGTCGTCTTATTGCCAGCTGGAGACACAGTCTACTTTCTATCGACGCGGGCTGGCCAACAGTCGTGCACGAGCCAAAACCTAGCAATTTTGCCGCTACTACAACAGATAAAACTACATCGATTAATGATGTAAAGGTATCTCCTAGGACTGTACGGCACATTTCCCGTCTACAGCTCATTGCCGTAGCTTTTATCGGCATCTTACTGATTGTTATGGCTAGTCTAGGTATCTATCTACGGCAGCGAGCCCTTATCGGTACCCACCTGGCCGGACAATCTGCCCAGGGATGACGAACTCGGAATTAGTTTCTTCTGCTACAGCAAGCGCCCAAGCTATAAAAATCAATCTAAAAGGTGCCAAGCAAACGACCGTAGCCCTGCTGGATGATTTAGGGGTTAAGGTAGACGCCCAAGCGACTGCCAAAGCAGCGATGAAAGCCAAACGTGGCGGCCTGGCACCACTCACCATCTGGGACAACCAAAACGTCCCCCTCATCTACAAACTAGACGAGCAGGTGTTTGCGGCGTATATGCAAAAACATTTCGGCGAAGAGTGGCTACCACCTCAGAACGCCACCATTAGTTTCAATGCCGAATCAAAAACTTTCGATGTTGTGGCGGGAATCCCAGGCAAAGGTAGTAACCTGTCACAGTTTCGCCAAGCTCTAGACGCTGCCATGGCAAAGCCAGGGGTTGTGAATCTTACAATTACCCCAACACCCATTGCGCCAAAAGTAAGTAATGCAGCGGCCGAAACAGCCAAAAAACAAGCCGACACCTTTCTGACCAGTGACATCACAATGCTTCGCGGCGGCCAAGTAGTCTTTACGCTAGAACCTCAAGAAATAGCAACCCTGCTAGATATCACAGCCGATGCAACTCGTGGCACAATTTCGGTCAGCCCGAACGGCGACAAAGTACAGGCTTTTGTCGACGGCCCGGTCCAAAATACTGTCAACCGCGCTGCCCGCGACCAAGTTGTGGTTGTCGACCCAAACACCCGCGCCGAAAGTATTATCCAAGCTGGCGCCAGCGGCATAGCCCTAGCCAATCGCCCTGCCCTAAGTACCAGCATTACCACCGCCTTGCGAGAGCACCAACCTCTGGCGGTCGAGCTAACGGTTACCCAGTCCCCTTTTGCCAGCAAAACGATCAGCGGCTCTGGTCGCTGGATTGATGTCAATTTATCATCTCAAACAGCTACACTTTTCATCGATAATACTGTCTTCGCAAGTTATGTCATTTCCTCTGGCCGAGCTGCAACGCCTACAAACGTTGGTGAGTTTTACATCCGCTCCAAATACCCCATGCAAACCATGAGTGGCACGATAAACGGCGAATACTATAACGTACCTAACATCCCGTGGGTTAGCTATTTCAACAGCGACGGTGAAGCTTTTCACGGCACGTACTGGCACAGCAATTTCGGCACCCCAATGAGCCACGGCTGCATCAATATGCGCATAGAAGACGCCAAAGTAGTGTATGATTTCGCTCCCATTGGCACCCGCGTCACCGTACACTACTAGCCCAAACCCATTTTCAGAGGACAGTCCTCTGAAATCCTGCAACAGATACATCCACATGCCAACAACAGCGTAGCCATAGCTTTTATGCACAGCTAAGTTTCGCTGAAAACTTGTAGCTATCTCGTCAGCGGTATATTGAAAACACTTTCGCCACCAAGATATTGCGGCATTTTGCCATCCCACTTTTCGATAGCGTATTTCTGTAACAGCTCCGGACTAAGACTGGTTTTTGAGCGTTTTGCGACTGAGCATCTAGGTTGGCTTTTCTAAGCTAAACTTTGCTCGTTCGGCCTCTTGTGCAGCAACCTGCTTGGCCTCAATCGCATTGGAAAATTCGGGGCTAAAGCTAAAGTTGGTTATCGATAAATCCTGGACAATTATGCCGTAGCGGGACAATCTTTTGACAAGTTCGTTGTAGGCATCGGCTTTTACGTCTTGGCGGTCAGTAATCAACTGTGTGGCGTCAAATTTGGCTGTAGCACCTTTGAAAACTTCTTGCACAGCAGGATCTATCAGCTTTTCTTTATACAGAACACCTATAGTGCGGTGTATTTCGCTAATTCGACCAGCCTCTAACCTATAGTTGATGACCAATGTCGACTTTACATCTTGCAAATCTTTTGATGCTGCCTGCGCCTCAGTTTGCTCTTTCAAAACCTTTATATCATAGCCATTGGCTTTGTCGATTGGAGATTTCAAATGAAACCCTTCACCCAGCTCTTGCCCTGTAACTTTACCAAAGCGAGTCATTACAGCTATCTTGCCGGTATCTATCGTCACTGTCGATGCAAAAAATAGCCATAGCAAAAATATTGCTGCGGCAGCAAATATAGCAATCTTACGCACCTTGTTTGACTGTGCCAAAGCTAAGTTTTTGACTATTTTTGGATCCATATTGCCCCCTTAATTACTTATCTATAATGTACCACTTAACAAGCCAACACCCGCAAAACTCTTTTGGGAGGACAGTCCTCCGATGATTAGTTCAAATTGAGGGGTTCTATCTGTTGTTATGTTGTGTTTCTTACTTTTTGTTCTTGAGAGAGCGTAGGGCGTCTTTGGTGGTACCTATTTCGTCCCACGGCATAGAGACAACACGCTCGGGGTTGGTGTCATCTTGTTTGAGGTGGCGAAATTCGGCAGCACGATGGCCATTGCGTAAGATGTCTTTCTCGTGACCTTTTCCTAAAAGTAAAACAGCATCGTCGGCATGTTCTGCTCGGGCAACCGCAAACTGAATCGCCTCTGTCCGATCATGCACCAGAAAAAGATTATTTTCGCGCACCTTGCCCGCCTTCTCGGAGCCAGAAGCAATCTGGTTCATAATCTCCAAACCGTCGCAGTCGCGATCATCTTCTTCGGTCACAACGACTTCATCGGCATACTTCCCTGCCAGCTCACCTTGCACCGCCCGTTTGGCCTCGTCGCGGCGGCCAGCTGATCCGAACATGACTATCAGTTTACCTTTTACCACCGGCCGCATATCTTTTAAAAGTTTCTCGAAGCTGTCTGGAGTATGCGCGTAGTCCACCACTACCGAAAATGGCTGTCCTTCATCTAGTGCGGTCATACGCCCTTCTACGCCTGCGAGCGATGCAATTCCCTGCTCTACTTGTTCGCGCGTGAGCCCCACGGCCTGCCCCACACACACCGCCGCCAAGGTGTTGTATACATTGAAACTGCCTGGCAACTGGCTAGTGATATGATAGGTTTCCGTTCCAGCAGTTGCAGTGTATGAAATGCCGTCGGCTCGTAGTCTCACGTCAGTTGCCCGTACATCGCCCGCCTCGACGCCGTACGATACCCTGTTTTCGGTTTCCTGCCCGAAGTCGACACTCTGAGCGTCATCGGCATTGACCACCCCCAGACGCCTCCCACGCGCGTTCCGCTGCGTTATTTCAAATAGTCGCCTCTTGGCTGCGCGATAATTCTCAAACGTCTTATGGTAGTCCAGGTGCTCATGCGTAATGTTCGTAACTACAGCAATGCTATACGGCACACCCCACGTCCTGTGCTGCGCCAGCGCGTGCGAAGTTGTTTCTAGCACCAGCCAATCCATGCCCTCGGCTTTCATCTTCTTCAGCCGCACCATCAGCTCACGTGGCCCCACATTGGTCATATGGTGCACCTGGGGCGTAATGTTTGTGCCGACCCCGTATGCCACTGTCGTCATCAGCCCAGCCTTGTAACCCGCCTCCACAAGCATGTGGTGTACCAGAAAGGAAGTTGTGGTTTTACCATTTGTGCCCGTCACTCCGATGACCTTTAACCCCCTGCCCGGAAACCCATACACCACATTCCACAACACCGCCTCCACCAGATGCCCCACCGGCTCCACCTTCCCAAACACCCCCTTAGGCACCACCCGTTTCACCATACTGCGTATATTCATATGCTCTTAGTATACAAAATATTATGTCCGCAATAAATTACCCCGTCTAAGTACTACCGCTTTTTTCGGTTTGGAGTTGCACCAGGAAGCACAGAAGCATGAGGGCCGCGGTAATTTGCCTTTTTTTCTGCTTGTCTAGAACGACGGTCTTGCAACCAATGCACTGCTCTACCGAGCCCTTTAAGCGCTACTGCCTCGTCATATTCAATATATTCGCCGAGCGCTTCTCCCCCTAGCCTCAAGCTAGCTTGCTGTTCGGCCACTTGTGCGGGTTGCAATAAACCAGGTCCGCGCTCTAAAGGGTCATATATCCCGGGGCCTACCGGGTCAAGTCGTTCCCGTTCTCTAGCAAATGGATCTGGTTGACCTACTTGTATAACAATGGCTACTTTCTCTCTAAAGTTCCGTCCCTGAGCGCCAGTTTGAGCATTCCTCCCTGCTTGGCCATATTCGTCTAAGAACCGCTGAGCCGCTACCCGTGGGTCATCTTCTGCTCCTAAGATATCTCGAATACTCACATTGTTCAGGCTATATGCCCGTGTAGCGGCATCATCACGCGGAACATCACCATTGCCAAATATACCGGCTGAAGCAATTAGAATTTTATCGCCACGTTCAAGTTTACGAACGGCAATCTCATGACCCTCTCGGTTCACGTGACTCACCAAATCTACGCCTTCAAACGCATCCGCCAACCTGCCGTCACGATAGACTGCCGCCATACCATCGCCTGCACGAGCCGCCACAAGATAGGGTTCGCCGTTCACTTCTACGATTCGTGTCAGAACCCCTTCGGCATCATTGCGATTACCGTATAGGTCAGTTGCCTCTGAGCTATGCGCCATTGCATCATGCATCTGATTCACAGCCTGTTCCAAATCACGGGGCTGAGGCTGATTTTCTAAGAAAAGGCGTGCTCTTTGTTGTGCGGCTTTAGCAGGACTACGCTGGCTACTCACCTGAGGAATCTTCCGTACATTGTAGGCACTGTAAATGCCCCGTGCATCATCGGCACCGCTAAAGGCGAGATGCGTATAGTCAGTTCGGTTGAATGATTCGCGAATGCGAAGGAACGTTCTGCCTTCGCCAGACCTGACATCGAGCGGACGTGGTTTCATGACTTCACCATACTGCAAGAGAATTGCCGATTTATCTGCGCCTGCTTTCCCTAATGTGCAGCAGAGTTCAACTGCGCGCTCGGCAGGCTTTGCATCTGTACCATTCCCAAGCGCTGCAGTGGTAAACACATCTCCATATTCACGTTGGAGCTGTGCTGACAGATCCCTTCCGCGAGCGGCTACATGGTCGGGATTATTACTAAGTGTGCCACCAGAAGCGAGAAGCACCATATCCCCAGGTTGAAGCTCAACGCTATGAAACCCGCCTTCTTTTCCGTCCTTATGATGCGGATGACCTAAGCCGTCAGTCATATACTCACCATTGTCTTGCACTTCTCCTATG
This sequence comes from Candidatus Saccharimonadota bacterium, assembly GCA_016699935.1. Lineage (GTDB taxonomy): Bacteria > Patescibacteriota > Saccharimonadia > Saccharimonadales > UBA4665 > JAGXIT01. Next base: position 463,748 of record CP064992.1, on the reverse strand, counting down.
GGTGTTAGCTGACCATTACGCCACAGCATGATTGGCGAGTTTCCAATACTTCCCGTTATCAGATAATCCTTCCCCTCTATGTGTTCAACCTTTGCAACAGTGGCAGACGCAACCCCGCCACTACCGTCACGAGGTAATGCTTCTTGTGCTTGGATAAATGCAGCTTTCATACGAGCTGCCGCATCAGCTGGGCTCTTGGGCGGCTCTGCCTCTACAGCATAGTAGTCTCTTATGGCTTTTTCAGCACTTCTGGTGGCCTTTTGAGCATTTTTAGCCTGGCTGACAGCCCCAAAAACAGCATACAATCCGCGCTCCTCAGTAACCACGTCCTCACCACGCGGCGCACGCTGCGCTACAACCGAACGAAGCGGGTGATTTAGTTTTCTTGTTTCGGGAGTTTTTCGTTGCTCTGGCGGTGTTGGACTGGCTTGGATTGGTTCAGACGAATCAGGACCTGTTCGCCCCTTTCCTCGTTTGGGGGCGACTTTGGCGGCTTCTTTATGCTCGGCTTTCCCCGGAGCCTGTGTTTCAGCACCAGAACCACGTGGGGCAGGCTTCCCTGACCCGGGACTACTGGCGGCCGGGGTCGCCGCTGCTGATGGACGACCGCCTTTAGCTGCAGAACCTATAGGACTTGGCGTGACAGCTGGTTTATGTGGCTTCACCGGACGGCCTGGCCTAGGATCAGTCTGTCCCCTTGCGCCGCTGCCAGCCCCAGGTTGTGACCAAGCAGTATGTAAATCCTTCGCCAATCTAGCCGATTTATAATCATCGAGTGCCTTACCGATTTCAGGATCAATTTCCTCCACGACCTTATTGCCTTTTCCGTCTGTTATTGTACGGGTATAGCTCGTTTGAGGCACGTACAAAATCTCATCAGCATCAGGTTGAGCCGTTTGATCATTAGATTCTGGAACGTATACTTCTTCACTTCTAACACAAGCGGATAATCTATCTAGAGCGGCAAGGTCAACGGGTGATTGAATCCCGCTCTTCACTCCATCGGCTACTCTTTGCATCGTTTGCTGCAGATCTTCAACCGACTCAGGAGTAAAGGACCCGTCGAATCTACAGGCTGGGTCAATAGCCTGGCCAGCTTGGTCGGTCGGGTCTATTGCGGGTGGGATTCCTTCGCCTGGTGATGCCATGATTGTTATCTATTCCTAAGAGGTTATGTTATTTTTTTTTTTTTTGTTTTGTGTTTTAACATGTGTATATTAGCAAATCTTAAGCTTTTTGTCAATTATTATTATGCTTGTTTGCGCGCTTGTCAAATGTTTTACAACGATATTTGATATACTGGGGTAACAGATGATTATCCTTGGGCTAGAAACTAGTTGTGATGAAACCGCGGCGGCTGTCGTAAAGACGGCGATACGCTGCTATCGAACGTTGTGGCAAGCAGTATGGAGCTGCAGGCGCAGTACGGCGGTGTAGTACCTGAGATCGCAGCTCGCAGTCATATAGAGGCGGTCAATTCCGTCGTGGATGATGCTTTAACAGAGAGCAGGTTGCACCTGGGGACGATATAGACGCTATAGCCGTTACCTATGGCCCCGGGCTGGTGGCTCCCTGCTGATAGGAGTGCTGACCACTCGCACTTTGGCAATCGTGCATAAAAAACCACTATACGCAATTAACCACGTTGAAGCCCACGTCTACGCTAACTTTTTGACAAAGGTTGGCGAAAGCACCAAGCGCCAAGCACCAAATCTCAAACAAACTCTAAATTCTAAATTCCAAATTCCAAAACCTACCCCCTACCATCTACCGTCTACCGTCCCTCCGTTCCCACTGCTCGCCCTCATAGTCAGCGGTGGCCACACGCAGCTGGTACTCTTTCGCGACCATTTTGACTACACCCTGCTTGGGCAGACACACGATGACGCCATAGGCGAGGCGTTTGATAAGGTTGCAAAAATTATTGGCCTTCCCTACCCCGGTGGCCCCAACATCAGTAAGAAAGCACTAGAGGGTAATCCGGACGCGTTTCATTTCCCCAAAGCCAAAATGAACGGTGTGAGCCCTGAGCTTCTCGCCTTACGAAAGCAAAGAGCAAAGAGCAAAGGGCAAAGTGGACTCAGCCCTCAGCCCTCAACCCTCAGCCCTTCCTATGACTTTTCCTTCTCCGGCCTCAAAACAGCCGTGTTACGCACTGCCCAGCAGTTGATAGGTGAAGATCACACGTTTCCCTCTAAAAACCTGCCAGAACGGCTTTCTGAGGCTCAGAAGGCCGACATAGCAGCCAGTTTCCAGCGCGTTGCCATTGAGACGATTGTCGATAAAGCCTTGCTGGCGTACGAAGAGTTTTCGCCCGCCAGTGTCGTCATCGCTGGAGGGGTTGCTGCCAGCCTCGAACTGCGCCGTCAGCTCACCGAACGTCTCCCCTGCCCCATTGCCTACACCGACACTCGTCTGTGCACTGATAACGGCGCCATGATAGCCACTCTCGGTTGTTTTCACATGAAACTAGCCCGCCCCACCGCCGACCCCTACACCCTCGACATCCACCCAAACCTGAGCATGTAACCATCTTCGCATAAGAATATTGGCTTTGTAGATGAAATCTAACAGAGGTGGTACAATAGTGAGTATGCAACTATCGAAAGTCTATGAACCAAGTGAGTACGAGAGTGACATTTATGCCTTGTGGGAACAGAGCGGGGTTTTCGCGGCCGACCCAGAGTCGCACAAGGAACGATTTTCTATTTCCATGCCTCCGCCGAACGAAACTGGCACGCTCAGCCTCGGGCATGCCTTGTTTTTGACGCTCCAAGATATCATGGCACGCTACCAAAGGCAGCAGGGTAAGGATGTCCTATGGCTGCCTGGCACCGACCACGCCGCTTTGGCAGTAAATGCCATTATGGAAAAGAAACTTTCAAATGAGGGCACCACTAAGCATCACATTGGTCGCGACGCTTTTCTGGAACGTACCCGCGAGTTTGTCGGAGAGAGCAGGGGAACAATGCTGGGTCAGATGCGTGCTATGGGAGCAAGCTGTGACTGGTCGCGCTTGCGTTACACACTAGACGAAGCCCTCAACCGCTGCGTCACAGAAACCTTTGTGAAAATGTATGAAGCAGGTGTTATTTACAGAGGTCATCGTATCGTCAACTGGGATCCAAACCTAGAGACGAACGTGTCTGATGACGAAGTTTCGTACGAAGAAGAGCAGGGGAAGTTTTACACATTTCGCTACGGGCCTTTCGAAATAGGTACGGCACGCCCAGAAACAAAATTCGGTGATAAATACGTTGTAATGCACCCAGACGACGAACGCTACTCACAGTACACACATGGCGATACGCTATCCGTAGAATGGATAAACGGCCCGATCCACGCAACCATCATTAAAGATGCGGCGGTCGACCCCTCCTTTGGTACGGGCGTGATGACCATTACGCCCTGGCATAGCCTCGTTGACTTCGATATAGCAGAGCGTCACGGGCTCGACAAAGAACAGATTATCGATTTTCACGGGAAACTTTTACCTATAGCCGGGGAATTCGCCGGTATGGAAATCGCCGAAGCGAGGCCGAAAATTGTTGCAAAACTGAAAGAGAAGGGGCTTTTAGTCAGCATCGACGATAACTACGTTCATAACGTCGCGACGAACGAGCGTGGCAAGGGCGTTATAGAGCCACAAGTACGCTTGCAGTGGTTTGTCGATGTGAATACGCCCGCCGTGGAATGGAAAGGGAAGCAACGCAGCCTGAAAGAGGTCATGCAGTTAGTCATACGCGACGGCGACATTGAAATCATGCCGAAACGATTCGAAAAAATCTACTTCCACTGGATAGACAACCTTCGAGATTGGTGTATTAGCCGCCAAATCTGGTGGGGGCATCGCATACCAGCGTGGTACCGGACGGACACCGATGGTACGGTCGAAACATTCGTCGGACTGACGCCACCTGCCGATGACGAATCTCAGGGCTGGAACCAGTGGGAACAAGACCCAGATACACTCGATACCTGGTTTAGCTCTGCCCTATGGACATGGAGCACGCTTATTGACCAAGAGCTGGCAGCGGATATGAATATTCCGTTTGAGGACGTGCTGAAACAGAGTAAAGATTTCCAGACCTATCATCCAACATCCATGATGGAAACTGGCTGGGATATATTGTTCTTCTGGGTAGCCCGCATGATTCTTTCGACCACATTTATGACCGGAGAGGTACCATTCCAAAAGGTATACTTACACGGTCTTATTCGCGCCGAAGACGGCAAGAAGATGAGTAAAAGCCGACCGGAAAGCATTATCGACCCATTAGATGTCATACCCAAATACGGCACCGATGCGCTTCGCATGGCACTCATCATGGGAGTAAGCCCGGGCAATGACCAAAACTGGGGGTGGGGCAAAATAGAAGCCAACCGCAACTTCTGCAATAAGATTTGGAATATTTCTCGCTACACCATCGATAGGGTAGGGGAGTTAACCGAACTTACAAAACCCGAGCCAACAACCGATGCCGAACACTGGGTGTTGAGTAATTTACAACGTACAACAGAGGTAATTTCTGCCCATCTGGATGCCTACCGCTTTAGCGAAGCTTACGATACGCTGTACCACTTCGTCTGGGATGAAGTAGCCGACTGGTATATTGAGGCAAGCAAAAATGAAAAGGGAGGAACGGTCCTCGCGTATGTGCTGGAGCAATTGTTGAAGCTCGCCCACCCGTTTGCGCCATTTGTAACCGAAACCATTTGGCAGGTACTCCCATGGACAGGAACGACCGTTCTGGCCGTCCAGCCATGGCCAATACCAGTGCATGCGGACAAGAAAGCCGCTGCCCACTTTGAAGAAATACGGTCTATCGTCACAGAATCTCGCGCTCTAATCCGCGACCTTGGGCTCCACAAGCCCCATTTGTATTACACGAATGTTCCGTTCCTGGGTGGCAATGCAGAGCTTATAGCTCGTATGAGCGGTCTGGCGGGGGTGCAAGAGGTAAGCGACGGCGCAGGGTTGCACCTGGTCACAACTTCATACCGGTGCTGGCTTGATGTAGACGCCTCTATTGCCGAGGCGCACCTGGAGAGGCTTGCGGTTCAAACTAACGAACAGCAGCAGCGTCTGGCTAGTCTGCAGGCCCGCTTACGCAACGAGAACTATGTCAACCATGCGCCAAAAGAGGTCGTGAACGAGACTAAAGCGCAGGTTGCTGAAACAGAAGCCACTCTGGCTCGCTTACAGGCCGAACAACATCGATTCGCCGAAATTGGCTCGTAAAACCCTGAGTTTTTTGAAATATTGTCAGCTTTAGGCGGAAACTGCGGAAACGCTATACCCAAATACGGCTAGCGCTGAACCCGCATTGCTAGTACAATGGGGTTATATGGATGAGAAGCGGTTGGGGGCCGTCGTGCAACAAGCGCGGCGAGCCGCAGGATTCACACAGCAGACACTCTGCCAAAAATCGGGCTTGAGCTATTCGACACTCGCGAAGATCGAACGCGGCGCCATAAAAGCACCGTCAGTTTTTACGATCCAGCAAATTGCGACAACGCTCGGTATCACACTTGACCAGCTACTTGCGAATGTTACCGCCACCCAAAGTGCTCCTCCAGAGAAACGAACATCACAAAATGGAATAAAGTTTGTTTACTTCGATATGAATGGCTGCCTGGTGCGTGCCGCCTCAAGCGCATTCACCCGTCTGGCCGAAGAGAGCGGGGCTGCGCCCGACACTGTCGAGACAGTATATTGGCAATATAACGATGCGGTCTGCCGAGGAGAAAAGACTATTGACGAACTCAATACTGCTCTCGCAGAGCGCCTCGGCATTATGGTTGACTGGTACCAGTATTACCTGGACGCACAAGAGGTCATGCCGGGTATGAACGAGCTGGTCACATGGGTAGCCGCAAATTACCGTGTAGGACTACTAACAAACACCATGCCCGGGCTTGTCCAGACAATGCAGTTAAATGGCCTGCTCCCCGCAATAGACTTCGAGATAATCATCGACTCATCAGAGGTGAAAGCCATAAAGCCCGAGGAGCAAATATACCAGATTGCCGCTGATCGAACTGGACTATCGCCCCAGGAGATCCTGCTTATCGATGATGACCGACCAAATCTCGTCGCTGCCAGTCGTCTCGGTTGGCACACCATGAAATTCCAGTCCTACCAACCAGAGGAAGCAATCGTCGCCATCTCGACGGCCCTGCAACCCGTATAGCCCTATCTTCCATACCAAAGAGAGGATAGTTTTATCTTATTCATTCCTGGTGCATCCAATATTTTGAGGCCAACTAAGATGTCCTTTGGCAGCTTCGGTAGTCTGGTGACATAGTGAAACTGCCCGCGCAATCATCTAATTATCTCGCAATGGTAGCTAGATTTTGCATCGTCCCATTAACATTTGCACTCAACCACTGACCCGCACCATGGTCACGGAAACGAACTTCAAGATAGTTGTCGTATAAAGTGACATACACGGTCGGCATTGGATCCCACCACTGGGGATCTCGTCCGGTATAGCCAAGAGATGATGTCGCGATAGCGGCAACTACTCTGGTACCTATAGTGAGCGTTTTCACGAAGTTCGGAGACGTGAGATTAGCATGCACATGACCTGAAACCCAGGCTATTACTTCGCCATGATTCGCGATAATACTTCTGATGGTCGTATCGGGGTCAGCATACCAATAGCCTTGGCTGGACGCGATCTCGCCGGCATCACCAACCCCAACTGTATCTTTGAGAGCAGGATGCGTCACGATGATAGCGGGTTTAGTTGATGCATCAAGCTGTGCTGTAAGCCATGCCAGCGTTGCTGCACTATACCCAATGCGAGGACTAGGAGCATAGATAGTAAACTCGAATCAATCCCAAGCATAATAACAATAGCGAGCCCGATATCCACCGTATAACTTGCCGCGGGCAATCCATACAATGCGACAAAGTCCGCAATTGTCCGCAGGCCCCATTGTCGGGCTAGCAACCGTCGAGCGAATATCATGATTACCGTACGTAACATATACCTCGGTGCCAAACTGGGTGCGTAGCTCATCATAAAATGCTAACGCAGCAGTGTCTTCACCTGGCTGCTCGTTGGTATGATCTCCCACCTGAAAGGTATATGCCACCTTTGGCACGCTTGGTTTTGCCAAATCTCGCAGAAGTATTGATTGTTTTACGGGCGTAAAAAAATAGGAAATATGAGTATCGCCTATACAGTGAATGGTGTTTGCCGCCGGAGGAATGCGAAGACTCATCCGTACAGCCCCTATACGCCCATTCGGTATGTCATCACACCGTTCAGCAGATCTCCTGCCGTACCATATTTAGTCATGCGTACTATCAACAAATCACCCTTACTAAACGTTGCTGCTCCGGTGTTTACAGCATCAAAATCCCATGCAACATATCTAACAATTGGCTCCCCACCTGTTGCTTTTGTGGACTTAAACGCAATGTTTGTCGCACCACCACCGTTCACTCGAACAAGACTAAACTGCCAATAGTTGACATCGTCCGCAGCTACAGCACTGTCAAAGACAAACGCCACCTGATGCAAGTGCTGCGTATCAGCAAGGCACGCATGCACAAACACCTGCTTTGTCGCATTGATAATATCGGGCATAGGGAAGCTGCTGTACAAATCTTCCCTCACGGCAACACTGCCCTGTAGATTCGCAAAATCAGTTGTAGAAGTCTTGGTATTTAGAGCCGCCTGCGTCGCACTACTAATTGGCTTGTTACCGTCGCTCGTATTGTCTACGTTCGCAAGCCCAATATCACTTTTAACAAGTGCAGCGTTAGTCCATTTTGCAGTCGTACTATTGTATTTGATGGTGTTGTTCTGCGAGACACCGCTAAAGAATACGTCGTCCGCATTACGTATGCCGGTACCGTTACCTGTAAATGGCATGGTTCAAGTATCCCCCATTGTTCAATAGTATTGTACCAAAAGAATATGGTTGTTTCGAAAGTTTCTCGGGCTGTGATTTCCCAGAATTAGCCAGAAAGAACCGAAGCATGCGTCTATAAAAACGTGAGGCCAATGGTAAGCAAGACCACAAACGCAATTCCTCCGGCGATGGCGGCGCCCTTGAGTGCATCTTTACTGTTCCCGTAGCCAGTGCGCTGCTGGAGTTTTGTATATACCCACGTACCGACTCCTACGGCAAACAATAGTGCGACAAATACTGGGCTCATAAGCCATCCTCCATGCGTAAATTTTGCGCCACTACGGCTAGAGCCGCGTGGTCTGGCTCGACAGACATATCTGGTACACTGCGGAATTCTTCTGGGGTCGAAAAGGGAAAGATTTTTATGTGAGCATGGTCGGCAACATCTAGACCTTCTACCATAACGCCGACTCGAGCCTTGTCGGGATACGCTTCCCGTATTCGTCGGCCGACCTTCTGAACCGTTTCCATAAGATGTTGGTAATCCTCCGAATCGAAATCCCACACAAACCCTATCTGTTTTTAGGGACAACCAGAACGTGCCCGGGCTGGATGGGGTGAATATCGAGAAATGCGAGCGTGTATGCGTCTTCGTAAACTTTGTGACAGGGGATTTCACCCTTGATAATCTTCGTAAATATCGAATCTTGCATACCCCCATTATACCTTAGAGAACCAGGTAACGACATGTGTAAAAATAGACGCTATAACGGAACATATTTACACACCGTGTTCTTGTGCAAAGTGGGGAAGCGAGGCACAAATCTGAAATGAAATGATACAATAGCGCCATGTCAGAGGTAGGAAAACTTCTAAAAACCATTGACCAAAGGGGTTATAGCCATATCATTTTTGATATGGATGCAACCCTCACGCTGTTGAACATGCCGTGGGATGAATGGGTGGAGCTGATAGCGCGTCGCCTACCAGCTGAGGTTGCTGATTCATTCAGACGGGCAATTTTGGCTGCTCCAGGAGCCGGCTGGGGGCAAATTGCCAATGACCACATAGAATCTCATGAAAGTTTCTTGCCAGCCCTGCTAGAGGCTTCTGAAGAGTTTGAGAGCACATATTTTGCCCACACGCCACATGATGAACTGGTTCAGGCCGTTCACGAGCTGGCAAAAAATGGCAAAACTCTCTACATTTGGACCGGAAATATGCGCTCAACTGCCGAAAAAGCCCTAACCGAACTAGGAATCCGACACCTTTTCAAGCAGATTGTTAGCCGAGAAGACGTTCGGCAAACAAAACCACACCCCGAAGGTTGGCAGCTCCTTAAGCGGGGGATAGCCCGCACTGAATACCTTTTTGTTGGCGATAGTAGCAACGACAAGGGTGCAGCAGAGGCTTTGGGAATTGACTACTTTGAGATTACTTTTTTTCACCAAAATCGACACTAAGCTCGACTCACGAGGCCAATACGCTGGGTGGTTGTTACGTAATGGCTTTAACACTGCGCCATAAAAGCGCGAAATGTCTCGTCATGAGGTCCAGGATGATGCACAACCCTAGCTGTAAGCTCGGCAAGAGGTAAGCGCAAACCAGCCTGTTCGGCAATTGCGAGAACTGAATGGGCGGTATGGTAACCTTCGGTTGTTTTTGCTTGAGCTGACAAGTGAGCAGTATCTGTTGATTCGGCAAGTTCGTGGCCAAACTGAAAATTTCGGCTTTTATCAGAAGAGCAGGTTAGCACCATATCCCCCAATACTCCTGGTGACAAAACATCATAGCCGGTAAACCCTTTGGCATGTGCCAGCGCAGCAAACTCCTGAAGAGCGAGTGTTATGAGTGCTGCACGCGTGTTTGCACCATAACCCAAGCCTTGAGCGTAGCCACAACTAATTGCATATATATTTTTGAAGGCGGCCGCCATCTCCAACATTTCACAGCCCTCAATTGGTCGAATGCGAAAATAATCATTTTGGAGTAGGCTTTGTAGCTCATCGACGTGCTCATAGTCGTCATAACCAAGAGACATGATGGTTGGTTGTCGCTCTATAATGTTCTCGGCAAAAGAAGGGCCAAGTAGGCTATAGTAAGGATTTTTTATGCCCATGTCCGCCACAATCTGGTGTGGGAGAAAGTGCGTAGCCTCTTCGATGCCTTTCGAACAGCTGACAATAATGGTACTGTCTGTCACGGCATGACTATTGTCCTTGAGAGCGCTACGAATAGCTTGAGTCGGAACGAGTATAATGAGCACATCCGCATTGCTCGTCAAAGGCTGACCAATATCTGCATACTGAGGCCTCACACCGTTATGCTCTAGTACCGAACCAATAGCGCTACCAAATACACCATTACCGAGTAAAGAAACCTGCATGAGATGTATAATACCAGACTGTCGCAAAACAAGACCAAAAAATTCTTCTAACGGATAGCTGGGAATGATTTAGAATATTTCGTTGATATACGTGGTGGGCTGTCGGGCAAAGCATTATTTCGTTGTATTTGATAGGTTGCACCCAGCAAGACAACCCATAATCCTATCGGCCAAATCCGTCACTTATTTCAGCAAAGTGAGCCAAACATGTGATTAACTCTGAACTGCAGTAGCAGCGGCATCAGCATACACAGGCATCAGTTCCTCTGGCACAACGGCAGGTCCATCAATAAGCCACGTGCTGTCGGGCTGCTGACCATCACTCATTTCTAGTACATCAAGCCGACATCGTTTAGGATCATCCTGCATTTTCTCCCAAATTTGCCGTGCACGAACTCCCTCGTATAGGCTGCTGTTATTATAACCAACGTGATGCACTTCGTTGCCATCACCAACGCGCACTGTACCCCCGTATTATTTAGATATACACTAGGGGTATCTAGACTTGCATAACGTCGTACAAAATCATCTAGTCTATCGGCAACAGACATGCCTTTGAAACTGTTCCTATCATCGTCGCTAAATTTATCACCCATGGTACCACCACTGAGCACACAGTCAAGTCTATCTACTGCACGCCGATCACCTTCTAGGTCATCCGCTTTTTGCATTTGTTCCGTAGAGGCGCCGTTATCCCGCTTCTTCTCATAAGCATCTGCTGCTGCCTTTTTGGTAGATGTATATAGATGGCGTAATACTGCCAGACTTTCTGCCGTGGTAAGGGGCTTTTTAGTCGTTCCTGTCCTTTTGCGTAGATTTCTTTGGCGATTCCAGGATGAAAACCATTTCCCCGTCTTTTATCGACTACAAGCACATCGCCAGCCGTAATATAAGCCTTGTCACCTTCGCTTGGCACCCACAATGCAGCTTTCGCGAGGTTTTGTGACTTCGTCTGGTACGCCTGGCTTATCTTGTACGTCTACACTTGATTCTTTTTGCGTTTATTTAACATTTTTATTTCCTTTTATATTTTTACTGAATGTATTTAACAATAGCATAATCTTTTTATAAAGTCAATAATAAAATCTGATATAAACAGTTCGCTCACCGTGGGACGTACTCGCGCCAGTGTTTGGGCTGGAGGTCAACGAGACTTGGGTCGGTCAGACAGCGTAGTAGCAAGCGGCCAGTTTCGGCGTTTGTGAAGAGAGGAATGTGATTGTCGATAGCGAGACGGCGCATGAGGTAGGCTTCATCGCTCTTTTCTTGGCGTGAAGGAATGCTGACCATCAAATCTAGTTTGTGACTACGAATGAGGTCAGCGAGATTTGGCGTTTGCTTACCTTGGACTTTGTAGACACGTTTGGTTGCAATATCATGGCCTTTCAGAAAATCATGCGTGCCAGGCGTGGCGTAGACCGTCCAACCGTTTGTAACAAGTTGACGCTTCTTCAATAAACTTGTACTTTTGTTCATCGGCGAGGCTTATCAGAACCCGCTTGCCACCTATGCGTTGCTCGGTGGCAAGCCACGAACGGTAAAACGCCGTTTCTATTTCTGAACCAAAGCATGCTACTTCGCCCGTGGAAGCCATCTCCACGCCCGCTACAGGGTCAGCTCCCTTCATACGGTTGTAGGAGAACTGCGGTGTCTTTACGCCGACATGATCTAGACTCAGCGTCAGGTATATTTCTGGGTGCTCCTGGCCGAGCATGGCTTCAGTGGCTATCTGGATGAAGTTGTAGCCTGACACTTTCGACACGAAGGGGAAAGAGCGAGAGGCTCGCACATTGCACTCGATAACTTTGAGGTCATTGTCTTTGGCGATGAACTGGATGTTGAACGGCCCCGTGATATCGAGATTTTTCGCAACTTGCTTAGCAATTAACTTGGCACGACGCACGGTTTCCAGATATAGCCGCTGGGCGGGGTAGACCACCGTGGCATCGCCCGAGTGTACCCCAGCATTTTCGATGTGTTCAGATATAGCGTAGATGACAAGATGCCCATTTAGTGCAACACCGTCTATTTCCAACTCTTTGGCATTCTGAACGAATTGGGAAATAACCGTAGGGTGATTGGGCGAAAGTTTAGTAGCAGCTGTTAGGTAATGCTCCATCTCTGGCTCAGTGCGAACCACACTCATCGCACCGCCAGACAGTACATACGATGGACGAATCAGCACAGGATAGCCAACTTTCTTGGCAAACTTTTTGGCAGCTGACAGGGAGGTCACCTCAGTCCAGGTTGGCTGATCGATGCCGAGACGCCCTAGCATTGCCGAGAATTTCTGCCGATCTTCGGCCATGTCAATTTTGAGTGGTGAAGTACCCATTATTGGATAGCCGGCTTTGTGCAAGGGCAGGGCAAGGTTATTGGCAATTTGGCCACCAACGGAGACAACTATGCCCTTGGGCTGCTCAAAATCGGCAATATCCTGGATTCGCTCTAGGGTTAGTTCGTCAAAGTACAGTCGATCGGACCGATCAAAATCGGTAGATACTGTTTCTGGGTTAGAGTTTACGATAATAGTGCTGTACTTGTTTTGATGTAGCGTCTTGGCGGTGTTGACCGCAGACCAGTCGAATTCAACCGAAGAACCAATCGAATATGGCCCAGAGCCAATTACAATTGCTGTTTTTACTTAGCGGTACTATGTCGTGTTGTGTGCCGTGGTAAGTCGCATACAGGTAGTTCGTCTCAGCGTCGAATTCACCTGCCAAAGTATCAATTTGTTTGATGACCGGCGTAATACCGTATTTAATACGTTTATTCCGAATTTGCTGTTCGGTCTGGCTTGTCAGCATACCGATTACAGTGTCGCTGAAACCCATTTTTGGCATGCTGCAAGCGAGCCGCATCAAGCCGGTGCTCTTTTAGCTGCTGCTCGGTGTTATATATGGCTACGATGTGGTCAAGAAACCAGCGGTCTATATGGGAAGCCTGGTGGATTTCATCTGCCGTAACCCCTTGTTTCAGCGCCTCATAAATTGCAAACAGGCGGCGGTCGGTCGGATGAGCAATCTCGTCCATAGGGTTCGAAATATCGTGTGCATGTATGCTCAAGCCGTTCGCCCCAATGTTGAGCATCCGCGTTGCTTTCTGCAGCGCCTCAGGGAATGAACGCCCGAGAGCCATCACTTCACCAACGCTTTTCATTTCGGAACCGATGTGATGGTCGCTGCTTTTGAGTTTTTGCAAATCCCAGCGTGGCATTTTCACGGCCAGATAATCCAGCGCTGGTTCGTAGAAAGCAGAGGTTTTACCAGTGACGGTATTTTTAATCTCGTACAAGCGCTTGCCCAGCATGAGCTTGGAGGCTACGAATGCCAGCGGATAGCCGGTAGCCTTAGAGGCAAGCGCGCTCGAGCGACTCAGCCGAGCGTTCACCTCTATGACGCGGTACTCGCCACTAGACGGGTGCAGCGCGTACTGAATGTTGCATTCACCGATGATACCAAGGTGATTTATGGTGCGTATCGCCACTTCGCGCAACATATGGTACTCGTAATTCGTAAGCGTCTGTGAGGGCGCCACCACGATACTTTCGCCGGTATGCACACCCATGGGATCAAAGTTTTCCATGTTACAGACGGTAATGGTGTTGCCATCGCAGTCGCGCACGACTTCGTATTCCACTTCTTTCCAGCCAACCAGATATTCCTCTATCAGCACCTGTGTTACAGCCGCCAGCACTTCCTTGACGCGGGTTTTGAGCTGTGAAGGCGAATCAATACGACCAGAACCAAGTCCGCCCAGGCTAAAGCCCGAACGCATCATCACCGGATACCCAAGTGTTTTAGCTGCTGCGAGTGCCGCCTCGACCGTTCCGGCCGTGAAGCTACGCGCAGTTTTTGTGCCTATTTTGGCCAATGCCTGTTTGAATAGCTCACGGTCTTCGGTGGTTTCAATGACTTTCACTGGAGTACCTAGCACTCGAATACCCAGTTTTTTCAAAATCCCGCTGCGCTCCAGCTCTAGACCCAGATTTAAGGCCGTTTGGCCACCGAAACTAAGTGCGATTGCATCTGGTTTTTCGCGGGCAAGAATCTTGCTCACCGTTTCGACATTGAGCGGCTGAAAATAAACGCGGTCGGCCATGTCATCGTCGGTTTGGACAGTGGCAATATTGGGGTTTATAAGCACCGTTTCAATGCCCTCTTCCTTGAACGACTTTATGGCCTGCGAACCGAGTAGTCAAATTCGCCTGCCTGACCGATGCGCAAGCCCCCGACCCCAAAACAACAACCCTTTTGATAGCGTTCATAGCATTGCTCCAAACTTTTTGCAAACAAATCGCCCGAGTCGGTCGGACCAGGGCAGGCTTCTGGGTGAAATTGCACCGAGAAAAACGGCTTCGTTTTGTGCTCGATACCTTCAACTGAGTTGTCATTGAGATTACGATAGCTGACACGCCATTGTTTGGGCAGAGTTTTCTCGTCTATGGCGTAGCCGTGGTTTTGACTGGTGATAACACAGTGTTTCGTGGCGGCCTCTTGGCAGGGCTGGTTATGTCCTCGGTGGCCAAACTTGAGCTTGTAGGTTGTCCCGCCCGAAGCGAGAGCCATAATCTGGTTACCAAGGCAGATGCCGAGGAGTGGCTTGGGTGCCGGCGAGCACTTTTTAGTTATGGCAATAGTTTCGGTGTAATCGGCCGGATCGCCAGGGCCGCTAGAAAGTACGACGCCATCATATTTTTCACCTGAGAAGTCATAATTATATGGGACACGTTTCACTTCGAGGTCGAGCGCGAGCAGCGAACGCAAGATGTTTTCTTTGAGCCCACAGTCGACCAAAATAACCTTTTTCTTGCCTGGACCAGCGTTGTAGACAATCGGCTCTGGGATAGAAATGATGGGGATTCTGACAGATTTGGGTGCCTTGACGGCCGCCGCACTGATGGAACCCGCCATAACACCCCGCGTCCGTAGGTACTTGGTGAGTGCGTGTATCAACCCCTGCAAGCAGGGGAACGCCTTCACTCTGTAGCCATTCTGGTAGCGACAGTTGACCGCCCGCATGGCTCCAGTGCGGTGCGAGATCACTCATAATAACACCGCGCACCTGTATGCGATCTGATTCGGCGGCGGCCAGGGTAACGCCGTAATTGCCTATCAGTGGATAGGTGAAGACAAGTATTTGCCCAGCAAACGATGGGTCTGTCAGAGACTCGACGTAACCAGTCATGCCCGTGCTAAACACGACTTCACCGTCTCGATTTTCGTTTTGCCACTGTGGCATCATCCCCTCGAAAACCATTCCATCGCTCAGAGTTAACCTGCCTGGTATAAAGTTTGAAAAATTTTCGTACTTTGAGCTCATGTGCATGTTCTCCTTGAGGCACGGAGGGGGCTGTACCGAGGTAAAGCGAGAGAGTACTGAAAGAAAACATGTCCGGGAGCCGAAGAACGGGGTCCCCAAGAAACCAGTTTCGTGGGGTGATAGTAAGCCAGCGATGCTGGACGGTAGGCCGGCTGGTACGATAATTTTGATTAAAAAAACGTTCCTTTCGGAACGACTAGCGCGCATGTTTTGAGTACGTGTTTTGATGAGTTGTTTCTCCATGTTTGCAATTAATCTACCAGATAGATATTGCCGATGCAACCCTACATTGCATATTGAACAGAGAGAAGTGTGTTTAATTTACGACATCTGATATGGCGGAGGAGGCGAGATTCGAACTCGCGATAGAGTTGCCCCTATACTGCATTTCGAGTGCAGCGCACTAGACCGGACTATGCGACTCCTCCGTCTTAAGATATTGTAACAGATGAAACAGTGTATTTAGGCTAGGCACCGTACAAAAAATATGCTACAATCACCCCTGTTCGTCGGAACTTTCGGCAAAGTCTCGTTTTGCCACATAAAAAGCGGCAAAAGCTTCGACCTAAGCCTATGTTCCTCCTCTCGGAACCGCATTCAGTCGCCTTGCTCCTTGGATTGCAGTTCCGTAAGCGACCTCTGGTCGCGAAGAGGGAAAAAGAGCAGCCCGAGCGAAAATCACATTTTTCGCCCGGCGCGATGAGAAAAACCGTAGGTTTTGTCTCATAAACGAGCACCCGTAGCTCAGCTGGATAGAGCGTTGGCTTGCGGAGCCAAAGGTCGTAGGTTCGAAGCTGTTGGTGTACCACATAAAAGGTCAGCTTGTCTGGCCTTTTTATGTGACAACATGCGCCAGCATGCGAGAACCTACGAAGTAGGGGCGGACGCCAAGAGAGACGCGCGCAGGAACCTTGTTCGAGCACGGCGACTGCGCGTTGCATAGCAACCATCCTGCCTGGGTGTACCAAGAAAAGAGTCAGTCCTAGAGACTGGCTTTTTACTGGTAGCATGCGCCAGCATGCGAGAACCTACGAAGTAGGGGCGGACGCCAAGGAGACGCGCGCATTAGCTAGCTACGAGCACAACTACATACGCAGTAGCCCTTTCGGCGCCGTAACAAATCGTTCGGCTCAAAGTTAAAGTACTTTGTGACTAGGCCGAAACTTTGCGGCGGAGACGAATGTGATAGTAAGTCGTTGCACCAAGGGCGATTGCTACAACGGGGAGGATGGCGTCACCAGAGCCGGTGTTGGCGAGCTGTGTTGCAGTAGCTGGTACTTGGGTAGAAGTTGAGCTCGTCTGACCAGTCGAGGAAGTGGTTGCTGGAGTCGATGAAGTCGATGAAGTTGTAGAAGTTGTTGTGCTGCTTGTCGATGGTGTCTGAGCTGGTGTTTGCGTTGCGCCAGTAGCCGTTGTGACGCTCGTTGCGTTCGTGTCGGTCGATTGTTTCGACTGTTTGTTTGTAGGGCTACTGATGGCATCTTCTATAGCGTTCGAGCCTGACTGTGCTGTTGTCTGGGTCGTGTTTTTGCCGTATCGACAACCTTATCAACCTTTGGGCTCCGCCAAAAAGAAGCCATAGTACAAGCCAAACAAGCGCTGCCAAAATAAGCAACGATACGAGAAACCACAATATTCGTCCGACAACTGACACTCTGTTTTGTTCGTACATACGCCTTACCTCAATATGTTATAGGTGTACGATAGCAGATTTGTTGCAAAAATGCAATATACTTTGGATTGCTAGTTTTGGTTATGCTTGATTTTCGAAAACAGATAGATGTGGATTAGCTCTTAGAATCGCAGAAGGAGACTATCCATAGCATCAACCTTGTGTGGCTCAATGGGCAAGAAGTTGGCTATGTAGTCAACAACAGCTTCTTCGTGGGCTTCATCAATATATAGCACAACCGGTGGCATGAACCGTTTCAGTGGCGCGAGCGTTACCCCAAGCACCGGTGACTCTTCGTCGACCGAAAACGCCTTAAAATCACGAAGGCTATACAGCTTTTTACCGACCTGGATAAACTCTTCCTGCAGTGTGTAGCCCTGTTGCTTTGGTTCGCGTGATGAAATAAACAGCAAGCCACCTACAGCCCCTATAACAACCGCTGTGGAAATAGCGTCTCTGGTAATAAAGAAGATTGCGCCGCCTAGCAAAATTGCGCCCAGTGCATAAGCGCCGTACCACGTGGAGTTTTTTTCGTGGTGAAGGTATTCTGCCGCCGTCCAAGTTATTTCCCCCGCCATGTCTTCCGGGTTATTTTGTGGCGCCTGATCAGCAGGCTGCGCATTGTCATTTGAAGCTGGTGCCAAGGGAGCTAGTGGTTGTTCAGTCAAGGGGCTCTGTGGTGCGGGCTCAGTTGATACAGCGGGTTGCTGGATAGGTTGTGGTATAGGTTGCGAGACAAGCACTTCCTGTTGCTGAACTGGCGCTGGCGCTTCAGGCGGTGCAGGTTGTGCCACCGGCTGGGGGGTAGGGGTGCCTGGCGTAATGACCTGTCCTGGTTGCTGCTCTTGCATAAGCGCTATTGTACTACATTTTGTAGCAGCTGGGTTGTATTAGGACGAATCGAACGGCGATTATCAAGACATTGTTTTATCAGATATTCATCTGAATTACTTTTTAGTATATAGAGCCAATCATACGCCTTCTCTTTCGTTTTTCGTACAACATAACCCTTCGAATTTGAATGAATTCTACGCAAATCTACTTCAATACCACTTGTAAATCGCACCTGAACTCGATGTAGACCCCGCTGATCATCCACTACTAAATCATAGGCGGCCGATTCGGTAATTGGCAGCGATATATCATATCCGAGTTTGGTAAAGCTCGCGATAGCAACGGCAACCGCTATATCTCCTTTGCGCTGGGTATCTCTCATACTTTCTACAGTGTACCATAGAGCGGTATAGTGTACCGTTTTCTATATGCTATACTCGTTAAAGTGGAGAGATGTCCGAGCGGTTGAAGGAGCTTGTCTTGAAAACAAGTGTGCCGGCAACGGTACCCAGGGTTCGAATCCCTGTCTCTCCGCCAATGTTAACAGATACCCTGTCTTCTGTTAGAATAATCTAGTCCAGACGAAAAGTACGACTGGGGGAACCGGAGGCTACAGCCGAGCTTCTGGAGGTATGCAGACACTGGTTGGATTCATTACTACCAGTGCAGCAGAGGGGCAGCCCCTCTTTAGTAAGGAGAGGTACCCAAGTGGCTGAAGGGGACGGTTTGCTAAATCGTTAGAGGGGCGAGAGTCCCTGCGAGGGTTCGAATCCCTCTCTCTCCGCCAAGATAAAAGAGTCGCCTGCTGGCGGCTCTTTTATCTTGGTATAGAAGAGAATGAGTACAGGAGTGGCCGAGACTCATTTAGCATGTGGCACGCTAGCCGGCTTGGCAAAAAACAATAGCGTCGACGCGGTGAGCACCCGATTTCTTAAGTAGGCGGGCGGCAGTTTCCAGCGTAGCGCCCGTAGTCAAGACATCGTCCACGAGAATAATATGTCTACCAGTTATATCCTTAGGCTTCAAGACGCGAAAGGCCCCTTTGAGGTGCTCTAACCGTTCTTTTCTGCCAGCACCAACCTGATGCGCTTGACCAAGCCGCGCGAGCGCATCACACTTGGCTAAGCCCGATACGGCACTCAGCTCTTTCGCCAATACGGCAGCCTGGTCGTAACCACGCTGACGCACGCGGCTCGTCGCAGTTGGCACGGGAACAAAAAGTGAATCGGCTGGCAATGATTGGAGCAGGGGAGCCATGAGCTCACTTATCTCAACAATGCCACTCCGGGCACGTTCGTACTTAGCATGATGTAATAGTTCTTTCGCAAGGTCATCATAGTACATCGCCACCGTAACATGGCGAAGGGGAGTATACCGCCGACATGACGCACAGACGGCAAAATCCCTTGTGACCGCTCGACAGCGGTAGCAGCGTGACGGAACATGGGGTACTGCCGACCGACACGAAAGACACAAAAGGCGATTGCCCTCTGCAAAACAGCCTAGGCACGTGTGGGGAGCATAGAGCCCGATAAGTTTCTCAAATAGAAGCATGTTGTGATTAATCCGTTGTAAATAAGTGCGCCCGTCTTGCACGCTGTTATTTGCCTCAGTTATACTGAATTTAATACAAACACGCAAGACGCTATCTATTTTGTAATCCGGCAAGCATGCCGGCGGAGGGTAATAACTATTATGGCACGACGCAATCGTGATGACGATTTGTTACTAGAAGAAGACGAACTAACCGCCGCCTTTTTGGGCGACGAGGCTATGCCACAAGCAGCCACACAGGCTGATGACGATGTGCCTGTTGACGATGGGAGTAGCGACGAGTGGAGCGACGAAGAAGCCGTTTTGCCTGGTCAGCTCGCCGTAGACGTCTTTGAGACGAAAGAAAAGCTTGTCGTTAAAGCGCGCACCGCTGGCGTCAACAAGGGCGATCTGGATGTCAGCATCGCCGACAATACACTCAGCATCCGCGGCACGCTCAGCGCCGGCAACGAAGACCAAGTTGAAAACTACTTCGTTCAGGAATGCTACTGGGGTGAATTCAGCCGCAGTATCGCACTACCAGTCCCAGTGAAAGAAGAAGACATCGAGGCCGCCCTAAAAGATGGCGTCCTGACCGTTAGCTTCACGAAAGTCAAACAAGACACCGTAAAGAAAATCCAAGTCGTCTAGGGCTGCCCAGCGAATGGTTTTATAGCCCTCCCCAAAGGAGGGCTATACTATTATTATCCAAAGAAAAATGCCCGTATGTAACGGGCATTTTAAATCTCAAACTACCCCAATGTTACGGCGCGATATCGCCCGCTTTGGAAAGTACGAATCGAACGATGAACTGAGCAAGGGCGACAATCACAAGACCAATGAGTGCATAAATTATGGTGTTTTTTGCCGTGGTAATCTTGCCACTATCACCGCCAGAAGTAATATAACGCAGACCGCCCCAAATAATCATAATGACCGCAAGAAAGCCAACCACTATTGAGAAAATATTCACTATGAGTGTAATTACATCAGTAATATCTGTATTTCCTGCACCCGGTTCATCTGAGGTTGAGGTACATTCCCCGTCAATTGCACCATTTATATCCACCCCCTGGCCAACACATTTGCCGATATCTACAGCAGCGCTTGCTGGCGTAGACACCAACAATGGTACAGCCAAAAGCGCTGCGCCTGCAAAAAAAATAGCGAGCTTGGTCCTAAAGTTTTTTATCATATTAAGTAATTCCTTTCGTTTTTGATTACTTTCTTTATACCACTTATGATTGATGGTTTCAACTCAAAGTTTTTCTACTTTCATCACGCATAAACCATCAGCATTGCGAGATTGGCCGGGCGGACAAGTAACGGTTGCTTGGGTAGATTGGCTTAATACAAAGCGAACGATTACCTGTGACAACGCAACGATAAATAATCCAACAATAGCGTACACGAGTGCCGACTTTGCACTCGCAACCTTGCTACTATCCCCGCCTGAGCTTATATACTTAATACCCGAAACAATAATCATAATAACCGCCACGATGCCTGCGACTACACCTAATATGCGAACGACTGTTTTTATAACAGAGTCAATTTGGGTTCCTCCCCCCGGAGTATCATCTTTACAGTCAGCGCCACTATCGATAGCCTCACAGACTGCCTGTTGATTTGGTGTCAGCGCATAAGCCATCTTGGACGAGCCTGAAATCACAACAATACCACTTATGCCCATCGATAGCGCAAGGGCACAGAAGAACGCCTTTATACCATGCTTCATATCTTATAACCTCTTAATTACAAACGTTATTATTACTTGCGCCAATACAATAACTACCAGCCCTATAACCGCACCGACCAGAGTCCCCTTAGCTGACGATATTTTCTGACTATCTCCACCCGATGTCATGTAGCGAATACCGCTCACTATTATTACTATAATAGCCGCCATACCTGCTACCAGGGCAACGATTCTAGAAACCTTATAGATGAAGCCTGAAGTCCCAGTAAGCGGATTTTGAGTAGCATTTGCACTATCGCTTTTACAAGTTTCTGAATCTGGTGCAGTGGCACATGCGTCACTAATAATGCTTTTTGCGTCTACCCTACTCGGAAACGCCGTCGTAATCGCACCCATGACTGCACAAATCACCACAAACGTGGTGGCCCGTCGGAGTATGCGAACGCCCACTGCCCCAATCACGACAACCCCCTTACGACTAGAGTAACGATTGAGTAGCCAGAAAGCGCAATGACCAATCCTATGACCGCGTAAAGGATTCCCTTTTTTGCTTGAGCCATTTTGGCAGGATCGCCGGTTGCTAATATATATCTCAGCCCACTAATAACAATGATGAGGAACGCAATAGAGCCCGAAATGCCAAATACTATACGGAGTATCTCGGGGATAGAATCTTTCGCAACATCACCGGTAGCTCCGGTGTTTGGCAAGGACGTATAGTCAATGTCTGCAGCAAGACGAACAAATAGTTTAATCATTGCGAAAGTCTCCCGCCTATGTAAGATACGACCACTGCAGCCACTATAGCTACAACAAGTCCAATTAGGGCGTTAATGATTGTCTCGCGAGCCTTTTTAGTTTTATCTGGCTCTCCTTGGCTCGTCGTCAGCAAAATCCCACCAGTAATCACAAACCCTACCGCAACAAGCCCAGCCACTCGCACGAGTGTATCGACAAGCGCTAACACAACTGGTAGTAAATGGCTCTTCGTGCTGTCGTCTCCTAAAAGCTTAAAGTTTGTAACATCACACGTCTTTCCCCCACCAGAACCATCCGCAAAGGCATCATCAGGGAGATACGCGAACCAAGGCTTAAGACCAAGAAACGGCTTTGAGCAACGCGTAGCAAGCGATCCCGTACCAGCTGCTGGCGTGGAGGTTTTATTCAGCGCTCCGGGAGACATAAACTGGATACCAGCGAATAAAAACATAAACACCATAAGACTTACGAGCGCTTTGGATATTTTGGATTTCGCAGCGGCGGCTTTTTGCGGGTCTCCTGTTGAGGCAGAATACTGTATACCCCCCATAATAACTCCCGCAATTATTGCAACACCGGCAATCATGCTGAACAACTTTATTGCTGGGTTCACGTATTTTGCGACAAAACAGTCCTGAGTATCAGTATGATGACCTGTTGGGCAGCATGTCCGGGGACTTTTGACCAAGTTAGTTTGGCCAGTCGGGCAGTTAGCCACATCACCCACAGACGCATATACTCGCCCTGGTAGCGACATGAGAGCGGTGCCCATTATAATAAGCCCCACAATAGCAAAAAGTGTTTTTGTGCGCATGTTCATGCTTATGCACCACTATATAATGCTCAGCGACTTCCTTCAAGCCACAACCGTAAAACCCATTAAAAGAATCTGAAATAAAGTGATAAAACTCACATTGACAATATGTTATGTTTATGCTAAAATGTTTTCGATTATAATGTGTTGAACAATCTGGGTGATTGTCGAAAGGAATAAGATGACAGATGTAGTGATAAGACAACCTGAACCGAAACGACTGGACATAGGAGTCGGTAGCGAGCAGTCTCGTGAAACAACCGCTGCGTCATTAGCTGCCACAACGACGGAGGCGGCATTTCAACCCGATGTTGCCGAGACACCAGCATTACCAACCCAGCCTTCAACAGCTCCCGAACAACAAACCAAAGAGGCACCAGCATTACCACCGCCTTCAACAGCTTCCGAACAACAAGGCACAGCTGGTCGTCCATCACGACGAGCAGTACTAGGTGGCGTTTTTGGGCTAGCAGTAGCAGGATTAGGAGGAGTCTATGCATTTTCTCGTAGCAGAGAGGGGGCTGCACCGGCCGCTAGACAAATTGATCCAACTCGCAAAGGTGCTGACGCTGGTCTCCTAACTCCAGAGGCAAGTGCGAACATACTTGGCGTAGAGACGAACCCGCTGTACAACTCCCTGACTGCCGCCGAGAAGGAGATTATTGACAGGCTCAACGGTACCCCTTGGGGTCCGGCATATTTTGCGTATCCCATAGAAGAGCGTCGTTTATTCGCGCAATTCATGCGAAAAGGCCAAGAGCCATACACCCGCAAACAAGTCGCCGAATCTCACAAGATAGACCGTTATGTGAAACCGGCGCCTGCTTCAGAAACAAATACCGCACAAGAAATAGTCGACCAGTGGATAACCACCTATACCGAAATCTCATGGTCACTGACGCGCAATGGCAGCCCAACTGTTAACCCAGCCAAGATCGAAACTGCACTCAAGACCCTCTTCGCTATTTATGATGACCCAGCCTTGCCAGAGGATGACCTCCTCCGAAAAGTTACACTTCTACGAACACAGGAGGCAATAAATCCACAAAATGATGGCTACGAGCGCAACACCGCAATGGATAGCGCACGAACAGACAAACCTGAGAGGGAATGCGCATCAACTTCTACAACGATGGTGGCTACCGCCAGAGGCAAATGAAATTTGTTAAGTTTCCTGCTGTAGCGGGCCAGCCCGCGGAAGCACGCTGGGTTTCGGTGCGATCATATGCACCCCAGCAGCCTGGTTATATGGAGCTCGGTTCATAAGCCCCGCCAATCATACTAAAAGAAGCTGACATATGGCATGTCAGCTTCTTTTAGTAGCATAGCTACGTATGCATTCTATTGGCCTTGTGGTAAAAACGGCTTTAATAGTATAGTTAAACCATGAGCAAATTGCGTCGACTCTTTGTGGGACTATCTGTAGTTGCCGCCATAGCAGTACTGGTTCTGCTACCTAATATGAAAGCTTTTGCGGCTATCAACCCAACTTCTTATCCCTGGGATAAAGCTCGCGCCTTCTACTACAGCTCATGGCTCGTCAATTGCTTTAGTAGCGGTAGTTACAGCATTGACATGAGTGGCGATGCCAGCGTAAACAGCATGAATGTCGGGCCAGGCAATAGCATTGCGACAGGCCTCACGGGGAAAGACCCGCGGAAATGTAATGATAAGACTTACGCCACAGAAGCCATTAGTTTTCTCGGGATTCCATGGTCAGTCCCGCAGGACGCTCTAAATTTTTTGTGTGATATTGGCGCACGACGTGACGGGACATGCTCTGACTTAAATAACTCAAGTCAGATTGCCCTCGATGCAAACCAGGCTACCGGCAATAAAGTTAAAGCCATTATTAACTCCAACACTGGTTTTGACGTTTTTGCTGCATATGGCAATAGTAAGCTGTTGCAATATTCATATTTTCTTTGGCTCGGGTTTCTGAATCAGTGTGAAGCAAAAGACAACAACACCAGCCAGGGCTTAGCCGATGATGTCGTAGACGTAAAGGTCTTACAACCTGATGGAACGTTTGTAACCGAAAGGCGGCAGTACAATCCAAACGCTCTTATAAGCCGTAAAGACATGTACAACTCGCAACAGGTTAATTGTCGCACAGTGGTTCAGAGCATTAATAGTCTTGCGGCAGACCCAGTAGTGGGACAGGAGTGGCTTAGTAACTACACGCCTGGTCAAGGTAACCAACCTGGAACATGCGAAGACCGTTATAGCGGTAGCTCTGCGGAGCTAAAGGCATGCCAGGATGGGTTTAACAACAAGACGAACGCAAACTTTTGCACCCAAAACTATCCGTTTGCTTCCGGCATGCCGGAAGCACTCCGGGCTACAAATGCCGCCTGTACATGGGGGCAAAGTGATAAGGCGACCGGCGCGATCGGCAAAACAAAAGTACCAAATCTCGGGGCGTGACTAATAATAACGGCGCAGGTAATGCCCCGACGAGCCTTTGCGGGTTTGACGGTGATACTATGGAATGGATCATTTGTCCTGTGACCTCAGGCCTGCAGGCATTCATGCGCTCAATGACACAAAATATCGAAGGGCTCATGTTTTCCCGTCTCAAGATGTCTTTGGCAAAACTGGAGCAGGACAGGCAACCGACAACCTGCATAACGCCTGGGCAAGCTTTCGGAACATTGCTATTGCAATCATCGTCATCGCTGGACTAACTATGGTGATTAGTCAAGCACTCGGGTTTGAATTTTTGGATGCTTACACTATACGCAAGCTTATGCCTCGTCTTGGCGTTGCGCTCGTGGGCATAGCCCTGTCCTGGAACCTCATGCAATTCTTTATAGAACTAACAAACGACATCGGAAGCTGGACACATGATATACTCGTCGGACCATTTGCCACTATGCCCATTGCGAAAGTTGATAGCTCGAATGGAGTTTATAACTGGGCGTCACTTTTGCTTTTAATTGTGACGGGCGTCCCGAAACTGTATTTCTTGGGAGGGATTGGGTTTGCAACTATACTCCTCATCATTGGCCTGATATTACTCATCGCCTTTATGATATTTGGTCTAAGATGGATTGTTATAATGCTTTGTTTATTACTCGCACCACTCGCTATTGCGTCATACGTACTGCCTGGCACCCAAAAATCTGGTCTTTTTGGAAAAATACAACCCTGACAAGCCTTACAATATTCCCCGTTATTATGGCCCTGCTTGCATCTGGTGAGGTAATGGCGCGGGTCACAAGTCAAGTGGATAACCTGCCGGGTGGTTATTTACTCGTGGTCATTCTTTTCTTTGGGCCAATATTACTCATCATACCCATTGCACAAAAATTCAGCGGTGTTCTGGGAGGAGCGATTGGTTGGGCGAGTGGCTTGGGTAGCAAGGCAATGGGACGTGGCAATAAGTTCCTACACGATAGCTCTGAGTACAGAAAAGGCGAATATGCCACTGGGGCCAAGAGGGGTCCAGGAATTGTGACAGGATATGCCCGCCGTAGCACCCTAGCAAGGCAAGGAGGCGTTAGCATGACTCGATCTGGAAGGCGTCAATATAGGCAGGCTGAGAAAAAGCTAATCCAGGACGCAGCGGCCGAACGAGCCGAAAAAGACAAGGGCTTTTCACTCGGGGCAACCGACGCGACCATACCCGCCATCTACGCAAATTCGCGGGGTGATTATCTACGCGAATACGTCAATAGGAACAGGCACGCTATGACGCAAGAAGGTCTTAGTGAGCATCAAATGCAACAACGAGCACGTATGCGTATGGCCCAGCTTGAAGCCGGTACTGGGACAACTATGGGTAGTCGAGCGATGAAGGCAGCCGCTTTCCGTGGCCAAACTATGGATGGGGCTGGGTGGTTTAATGAAGAAACACACGAAACGGACTTTCGGGCTATTGCTGAAGCTTCAAATCATCTCATTAAGCAAGGTGTCATGAGCGACGAAGATATCGGCGGCATCCTAGGCCAAAACCAAACCCGTGCTGATTTTAGCGGCATGACGTTCAGCCAACGCGTAGGAATCGCTACCATGGGTGAGCAAGGCAATGGCGCCCTTACCGTCGATGAAGAAAATTTGCTGCGAAGTCAATCATACCAGAGCATGCGCAATAGCCAAGCCGAGTTAGGCAACCTACGAACGGCACGAAAAGTTGCCAGAGAGGGTGGTATGCGTCTTAACGCAACCCTCACCAGCAATATGGACGGTTTTGAAAGTAACGGCAATCGTCTCCTTACGGGTAGTAATGACATGGACACACTGGCATCCGAATTCGCAACCTTCGCTAATTTCCAAGACATGGCTTCGGGTGCTTCGATTGACGCTCGCGAACAGTTTGCCACACAATTACAACAGCAGTACTACTCCGAGGAACTCTCTGATGGTATGCGTACAATTCTACAACCCCTATTAGACGCACGGGGAGGATCAGCGTCAACTCAGGAAATAATGGATTACTGCCGCGGCAATAGCGACGTACGCGCGAACCAAGAGCTCATTGACTTGTTCACGTCAAGACGACGCGAATACTCAAGCGGACGCATGAGTGAGGCCGCCAGGCGTGCTGCTATGACCGAAGCGCCCACAATCTAAGCATACCGTGCACACTCATCAGATGCTGCCAATGTGCTGTTATACTATAAGCAGTATGGCGACGTATAAGGTTTTGCAAGATGTTGAAGCGGAAGATAAGCTCGTTGGGCCATTGTCCTTGCGGCAATTTATTTATGCTGCGATTTCGGCTTTCCTGTTGTATCTTTCCTTTTTGCCCTCACAAAAAATGTTGGATTTTTACTCATTTTTTTTGTTCCACCCGCACTCTTCGCTGGTTTTTGGCCATTCCTTGGCACGGCGACCAACCCACTGAGGTATGGGCCATTGCGAAGTTACGCTTTTTACTTAAGCCTCGCAAACGCATCTGGGATCAAAGCGGTGCCAAGGAACTCGTAACCATTACAGTGCCCAAAAAGATTGAGCGAAGTCTAACAAACGGACTAAGTCAGATCGAGGTAAGAAGCCGACTACATGCTCTTGCCGATACAATCGATAGTCGAGGGTGGGCAGTTAAAAACGTAAACGTGAGCGTTTCTACTGGCCTTCAGTCTGATGCTGTAGCGTCAGACCGTCTTGTCGATGCAATGTCATTACCGCAAGAGGTGAGCGGGCTTGATATACGTGCAGCAGATGATATGCTCGACCCAAGCGCAAGCCCAATCGCACAACACTTTGATGCCATGATTCACGGTGCCGCTACCAGCCAACGACAGCAGCTTATACAGCTAATGCAGGCTCCCGCATTGCCACCACCGACACAATCAGCTCAAAGCACCCCCCAGAATGACTATTGGTTTATGCACCAACCCCCGCCAGTAGCCGGGCAAGCTACCTTTGATAATGCCGCCGTGGTTGCGCCGGGCATGACGTCTGCTAGCGAACCGCCCGCGGTAACACAAGCGGCCACACCAACCGCCGAGGAAGAAGCCTTGGCTCAGCAGCTTAAGACGGCGAGCCAAACACAAACAACGGCTAACGACCACTTGAAGCACATCAAAACTCCCGCAGAGCTAGCCGAGGAGCGGAGAGTTAACCAACAGAATGAAGCAGCAGCAATAGCCACAAAACAACAAGCCGAACGTCAAAAAGCACAAGTGACTTCAGAGAGACAGGCTGCTATAATGAACCTCGCGAGTAACGATGATTTGGACGTCGCAACTATTGCCCGGCAGGTGAAAAAAGAAACAGATCATGATGACGGCGAAGTTGTAATCTCGCTTCGCTAAGTCGATAAGATAGGACGTAGGCATGGACCCAAACCAGCAACCATATGCAACTCAGACGCCTCCAGCGAGCATACAAAGCCCGACCTATCCTGCTTCGCCGCAGTCCATACCACAAACCCCGGGCCAGCAAGCCGCTGCCGCTCCAAAAAGTAACCCGAATAGCACCCAAAACACCTTGCAGATAGCCGAGATCCGCGACGGTATCGTTATCATGAACGACGGCAGCTACCGGGCGGTTGTTATGGTCAAAAGCATAAACTTTGACCTTATGAGCCCCCAAGAGCAAGAGTCAACCGAATACGCCTATCAGGGGTTTCTAAACTCTTTGTACTTTCCGATGCAGATTTTCATACGCTCTCAGAAGGTTGACTTACAGCCATACATAGAGAAGCTTGATAAGATTCGCACGGAACACGACAATATGCTACTCGCTCTTCTCATGGACGACTACATAGGCTATATAGACCAGCTTGCGCTACAAACAAACATTATGGACAAGAAGTTTTACATTGTAGTTCCGTACGAGCCAGCACTGGGTCCAGACAAAGCCCTTACGCAGAGTAAAAACTTTTTCACAGGTTTCGTCGAGCTGTTTAGTAAGACCGAGAATCATGTTGTGATTAATGAGCCCGACCTTATGAAAGCAAAGGACGAGCTCCGCAACCGAGTTCAAGCCGTGCTTGGCGGGTTACAACAATGCGGCATCCAAGGTCTACCCCTAGACACTCAGGAGCTGATAGAGCTCTATTACGATACGTACAACCCCGACACAGCAACAAGACAGCAGTTAAAGAATTTTAATGATCTGACGGCAGAAGTTGTACAGAAGGGCGAGGGCAGGGCCCCGCAACAACATCTGCAAAGGGAGCTCCAGTAATGTTTGCATTATTATATGTGTTTCAGATGCAACAAAGATTGCTCTTGCCTCGCGCACATGGGAGGCGTTCCTAATGGCCTTTGGTAAGAAAAAACCAACCCTTGACCCTGTTGCATTAGCCCAGGTTCAGCAGGCAAAAGAGCAAGCAGAAGTAAATGAGGCTTTTCGTAGGGGTATTACGGCACTACGAGATTTTATAGCACCTAGTAGTATTGAGTTTTTTAGCACGCACTTCCAGATTGGCACACGACTTGCTCGTACATACTACGTTTACGGCTACCCCCGACAGATTTACACGGGGTGGTTAAGCGGCCTCGTCAATCTTGACGAGGTAATGGATCTTTCTATCTATGTATACCCCGTAGAAAGCCAAGTTGTCCTTGAAAACCTTCGCAAAAAAGTTACTCAGCTCGAAGCTGGTCTTCAGATAGATTCCGAGAAGGGTCGAGTGCGCGACCCCGGTAAACAAGCAGCCATCCTAGACGCCGAGGAAATGCGCGACAAGCTTCAAGTCGGCGAGGAGCGTTTTTTCCGGTTCGGTTTGTATTTCACTATATACGCTACGAGCCAGGAAGAGCTTGAGTTTGTCAGCCACAAGGTTGAGAGCATGCTTGGTCAACAACTCGTATACAGCAAGGCGGCAACTTCCCAACAAGAGCAAGGCCTTAATAGCGTAATACCTCAAATGACCGACCAGCTCCAAATCCGCCGCAACATGAGCACCGGCGCAATTAGCACTAGTTTTCCGTTTACGAGCGCCGACCTCAGCCAGGACAATGGCATATTGTACGGCATCAACATGCACAATAGTGGTCTGGTCATCTTTGACCGCTTCAGCCTTGAAAACGGTAACTCAGTCGTCTTTGCCAAGGCGGGCGCAGGGAAAAGCTTCACTGTTAAGTTGGAGGCTTTGCGAAGCCTGATGTTCGGTACGGAGATTTTCATCATCGACCCAGAGAACGAATATGAACGCATGTGTGATGCGGTGGCCGGCGCATACGTCCGGCTTAGCCTCAACAGCACCACACGTATTAATCCATTTGACCTCCCTCAGGTAGTCGACAACGAGGAAGCAGACAATGCGCTGCGCTCAAACCTGATTACGCTCCATGGACTCTTGCGGCTCATGATGGGGGGCGCTCAGGCTCAGATGCTTGGAGGGAACAGCACGCTCGCTCCAGCACTATCACCCACAGAAGAAGCAGACCTGGATGCCGCACTCATAGACACCTATGCAAAGGCTGGAATTACACAAGACCCTCTGACACATTCTTCTTTGCCACCAACCATTGCAGACTTGTATGACACGCTGCTTCATATGGGTGGTACCGGCCCCAACTCGCACAACGTCTTCGCAAATACACGAGTGGCACGTTCGCAGGTATATTCAGCCAGCAA
Source organism: Candidatus Saccharimonadota bacterium (assembly GCA_016699935.1). Classification (GTDB taxonomy): domain Bacteria; phylum Patescibacteriota; class Saccharimonadia; order Saccharimonadales; family UBA4665; genus JAGXIT01. Next base: position 432,823 of record CP064992.1, on the reverse strand, counting down.
AGCAATGTCAATATCAACAACCCACTAGTCGTGTTCAACGTCCGCGACCTGGAAGACGAGCTGCGTCCCGTCGCTATGTACATCGTACTCAACTACATTTGGAACAAGACTAAAAGCGAGCAAAAAGAAACGCATCCTCATCGTCGACGAGGCCTGGCAGCTCATGAAATACGAGGACAGCGCCAATTTCCTTTTCAGCATGGCCAAGCGCTGCCGCAAATACAATCTTGGCCTTACCACCATAACACAAGACGTTGAGGACTTTATGGGTTCACGTATGGGTCGTGCCATTGTTGCAAATGCCAGCATGCAGATCCTTCTCAAGCAATCGAGTAGTGCTGTGGATGTCCTGAGCGATGTCTTTAAGCTCACCGAGGAAGAAAAGAAACGTCTTGGACAATTCCCAGTCGGTCAGGGGCTTTTCTTTGCTGGGCAAAATCATGTACATATCCAAATCGTCGCCAGCCCAACTGAGACGGGCTTAATCACAACAAACCCCCAACAAGTCCAAGCGATGAAGCAAGGGGAACTAAACCAACCACAGGGCACTATCGATTTACAAAATCAGCTATACCCTGGTAGCGCAAATAACCTGTCATAGCTATGGCTCAAGACGACGACGCACAATACAAACCTAAGAGGCTACAAACCCTTGACAACCAAGACATGTCGCCGCAACAGCTAGAGGAGCTCTACAACGCCCCTGCGGCAGATGACCTTGAGCGGGATTTCGCTATGCCCTCGTCGTCCCAGTCAGGCTCAAACATTGCAGACGAAAATGCCCTTAGCGACCTTGAGGGTTCGTTTGCTAGCCCAGACGCTAAAGAGTCAGGGTCAGCAAAACTTGATTCCGCAGAAAAACTATCCGACAAAGAAAGCCAGGCTGCAGATAGCCTCAATTACTCAGGTGCTGGTGCGGATGAAAAAGAAGCGCTGGACAAGAAAAAGGGAAGTCGAAGAAAAAAACATTTCTTTCAAGACGAAAAAGATGTTGATGTTTGGAGGTTTTGGTGCGGTGCTTGGGGGAGGGGGATTTTAGGGTTTTCATTCTTACTTATGCTCCAGTTTATTCACATTCCAACAAATCTTCATGATGCATACAGCGCGGTATCTAATCGAGCTGTCGGCAAAATGGGAGATAACATATTTCACTATTATGTCGTGAAGTACCTGGTTCCTGGTATGGTAAAGAATGGCTGTACAACCACCCGGCGCACAAAATCATGTGCCGATGTTAGTGGCAAAACTAATATCGTTACTGCAAACTTTCGAGCCTGGCGCGACGCCAACATAGAAGGTAAGCTTGCTGAAAAAGGCATCGAGTTTCGACTTGAGGCAACAGGTACCGGTAATAGAGTATTTATAATCAGCAAAAACCTACAAGACAGAATAGATTTGGGAACCTTTACCGGTAATACGCGTGATTTTGAAGGAAAGGCTTTTGCTCAGCTAAGAGGAAAAGGGAGTTTAATCGGGAGCTACGCCGAGCCACAAAAGACTTAACGCTCAGGGAGAAAATGTATGTCTGGGCGATAGCAAAGCCTATTGTAGGTAGAAAGTACGGACCCCGTTACTGTATCGTCGCTTGTGAGACTAGAAAGAAAATAAAAGCCACCAAACAAGAGCTCATTACTTGGGCAAGGGGAACATTTTTCCGGCGTGTTATAACCCCACTCAACACTTCTATTGGCACCTCGCTTGAGTGTGCGTTTGCGGGGTTTGCGTGTACAGACCTGGAGAGCAGCGCCGACAGCAATGGTGAGCGCATGACAAACTATCAACGCGATCTGCAAGCGCGACTTCTCGCCCTACAATCGACGCATGACCAAGTAAACATTACTGACATAAATAGAGAGGCTGAGGAAGTCCGCTCGAAGGGCGCTGTTGAATACCTTATAAAACAATTTGCCGGAGAAACAACAGCCAAAATTGCCGTCAAGGTGGTTCCCTTTATTGGTTGGATTGACCTCGGCGCTAGCCTGATTACCGGTGCCCAAAAGCAGGACCCGCCATGTTGCACATGAACTATGTCATGAACGAGACAGCTATGGTTGGTACGGCAACTATGGCTTTGACGTATGCAAGTGAGTTAATGAGCGGGTCCGCTGACCCGGCCACGCTCAACTCATTTTCACAATTGTACGCAGCTGATTCGTCGCGGGATCAAGGCGGGGGTAGCGCACAAAGCAGCCCTTTGTATGGTGCAATCATGGGCGGAGGGAGCCAAAAGCCGTTGGCGTCTCTCTTTCCAACGGCATACGCAGAAAGTACAACACCAAAGGCCCTGTGCGATGATGGCCAAGGTTATCCGTCGGGCGCACTCATTTGCCCAAATGTAGCTATAGGCTCCCCCACGGGCGCCCTTGTGACCGTAGCCAATGCTGCGATTGCAGGAATCACAAATAACCCAATGCTCGCTTTGCCGGGGTTTATCGGGAACGTATGGGTTAGTGTTAGGGATAGTCTGCTAAATAATGTTTTGGCCTTCGTTAAAGAGCCTCTTGCAAAACTCGTTGCAGCAATAAACTCAGATCAACTAGTCCAGCTAATGAAATGGATAAAAGATGACGTGTTTAAAAAATTCTACATAATTGCGTCTACACCAAACGAAAGTGGAGCTAGATACTTCGAGACAATGGCCGGAGGAATGAATATACTCAATAACTATTCGGCACACTTTGGACTGGGCGGAAAGGCGCTCTCAAATGCACAGGTAGCCCAGCTTCGCGAGGCCGATGCCGAAGAAAGGCAGTACGACTATAGCCAGGCGTCTCTGTACGCACGGATGTTTGACACAAAAAACAGTCGGTCTCTTATATCAAAAATTGCGCTTAATGTACCGAGCAGTTCAGGTAGCGCGCAGGATAGTTTGATAGCTACTTCCTTGAACCCACTTGGGTCGCTGACGAGTTCGCTTACTTCTCTGGCATCGCGTGATGCTAGTGCAGCAGCTAAGCTACCGGAAAAAGATCCTTTTGGCATTACTCAGTACGGCTACCCAGAGGATGACCAAATTTTTATAAATGACCCAGAGGCCTATTGGGAGTCGGCAAAGTGTGACGATCCAAACAATATAGTTACCTGGGGGAACTCAACAACGCGTATTAACGAAATAAGCCAGGTTCCTGAACATGACCAAACAAACCCCTGCCTCTTGATTCGTGCTTCCGTGGCAGCTGGAGCTGGTTTGTATGACAAGAGTCTTTTACCTAACCCGCCCGCAACGAACACAGCGGTTACGCTTGGCGGTGAGCTTGGCACGGTGGGTAACTTTACGTTCCCTCTTAAAACTACACAGACCAGGATCAAGACAGCGCAGTACCAAGACGCGACTTATAAATTAACCAAATGGGTTTGGTGCTATACCAGCCAAACAAACTGCCACCACGACTACCCGGCTGCAGATATTTTCGACACCCCGGGTACTGAGATTGTTGCCGCAGTAGGGGAACTGTGGTTACCTACAAACCAAAGCCATCTTGCTCTCCAGAGCTTGGTGGGTACCCCAGTATACAAATAAAAGGAGATGATGGTAATTACTATTTCTATGCACATTTTCGTGGCGGGTCGCTCCTAAAAACAGAGGTTGGCGCAAAGATACAGCAAGGGCAGACGTTAGGCGTGATTGGGGAGCCTGCTTGCGCACAAGGTACACAGCCACATCTGCACCTCCAGGCATACCAGGGAGTAATCCAGGGAAATGCTCAATCGTCTAACCTACAACCTATACTTATTAAGGCGTATGGGGCGTTACCACAGTGAAAAACAAATGTAGTAATCGTTTAAAAAGTATCTTGGCTATTCTTAGCGTACTCCTTATATTAGGCAATGTCGTCGTCGCAACCGCTGAACCGCTTGATGGTGACGCCCTCGATATGGTGCTTATTGGAAGTGTCTGGTACGAAAAAAACCAGGTGCTTTTGGGCTGTCTTGCGGGTGGCGTTAATATACCCAACGGATCAAGTGAACAAAACGGAAAAGCAATCTTCGATTACCTGACAGAGCCTGGGCGACTAACCCCAGTACAAGCTGCGGGGATTATAGGGAATATGGTGGTAGAATCTGGGTTGTTGCCACAAAGAAAGCAAAACACCCCAGCCAGTCAAATAACAACTGCAGAACAATACCTCGAGAGCGGCTCGACCGCTGGCTGGGGTCTTGTACAGTGGACTCCTGGCGTGAAGTTCATCAGCTCAGTCAATCCAGAGACAAAAACGGCAGCGCACACTGTTGCAGAAGCAAATAACCTCGGCGTACAGATAGCTTTCGTCTGGAGCCAGCTAGAAGGGAAAACCTCCATCCCTGAAAAACAGGCGGGCGACGACCTGAAGCAACAGGTCGATTTGCGCGAAGCCGTCTTAGCGTTCCAGGGAAATAAAAAAACGGGCGGAAAGTATGTCGGGTACGAGAGGCCAGCAGATCAATCTGGTAGCGTTAGCGCTCGTCTTTCTTATGCAATTGACGCTATGAAAAAATATGGTTCGTTCCCTTCTAGTGACCAGGCGTCTGCTGTTAGCTGTGGGGACGGGGGCTCAAGTTCTTTTCTGAATGGAAACTATAGCTTGCCAGTTGATAAAAAGTGGTTTGACCAGCACCCAGAATGGTTTTCGAAGCCACACCACGACTATCCTGCCGCCGACATACCCGTGCCTCCCGGTCAAAAGGTGTACGCTGTCGCAGGCGGCAAGATAACTTCAGCACCGGCAGGTACGGCGACCGAGGGTCTTGGTTACGGCGTTATAATAGACGTGGGAGGGGGGGTTGTAATGCAATACGGTCATGGCAGCGACGGTGGTTCGGTTCCTGGGGCAAAAAAAGGAGATACTGTGGAGGCTGGTCAGCTCATTATGCACTCTGCAAGCACCGGAAATTCGACTGGCCCTCATCTGCATTTTGCTATTAAAACTAATGGCAAAGTCGTTTGCCCGCAAAACCTTCTTATGGCAATTGGCAAGAGCACGAACGTACCGGATATTAAACAACTTCCTACGATAGGTTGCAGCTACCCTTGGAGGGGCCGTTAATGCAAAAAAGACAACAAATTCAACTAGTGCTCGCCTTTATTCTTGCTTGTGTTTGTTTTATTGGCTTATCCTGGATATGGGGCCACTCGTATATTTATTTAGTCAATAATACCTCACATGCGAGAACGTATCGGTTTATCAATAGCTCTGGGGTTGCGACATCTTTTCGTTCGTCGGACAAGATCGTAAAGCGGGTTGTAAAAAATGACACTTACCAGATTGTGGTTCAGCAAGACTCTAAAAACTTCTTTGCAGTAAGAAAAACTCAGGGCCTTCTTAGAAGTATATCCATCGATGTAGGGCTTGTTCGTGAAAAATCACGCAGCTTTGTTGGCAATAACCCCTCTCCCTGTGCATACGTTATTGGTGATGCGATGTTCTCGGCCGAGTGTGATGGTTCCGCCTATCGGATCGAGAAACACTTGCCAGCATCCGGTTATACTCCTTCATACAGCACACAGCTATCATCAAATAACCTTTATGGGGAACTGGCTGGCATGGCAACAACCCGCGCGGGAGATTATGTTGCGCTATTGAAGGATGTTGAAGGATTGGCCGGTTATTCTCTGCAAGTTATAAACTCGGATTTAGTTGGAGCTGAGCGTGTGAGGATTGATGCACTTGATCCAAACTACGTGTATGAGATCCGTCCATATGGAAATGGTGTGTTGGTTTACGAAAACTCGAGAGCCGACTATTTTTATATTAATCCGGTAGATATGTCATCGGTCCGCCTTCGCCCCGAGTTACCTCGCCAAAATGGCCTTAGTATAGCCGGCGTTCGCACACACAAAGACGACATCATAATTTTATACAGCGAAAACTCAACCACCGAGAACTTGAACCCCGAAAATGATATGACGGCCACGACAGAACTTGCTGGCACATCCGAGGTCATCGTATACAATAAGCAAAAACAAAAACACTTCATCCTACCAAACATATATTCCTCTGCAACTACTTGTGGGCAAGGGCGTCTCTGCGCGATTGGCCTGGCTGGAATGGCTGTTTATGATATTTCTGAATCAAAGCCAAGGAAGCTCTATGTGATTCCTGGTGTAACTGATATGTTTGAAACTTCTTCATCGAACCTTCGTATTGTCTCTTCACTGGGCGTCATGTCGTACAATCCTTTGAGTGATTCTGGATTCTATGATTACACGTTCGGAGATTACCGCCCGTGTGGTTTTTCACCTGCGCCCGGTGACACTTACTTGCTCTGCCTCGTTGATATTCGACAAGATAAAATTGGTTTGCTTATCGGGGACGGTGAGACCACAGAAACTAATCCCATAGATAAAATTGTTCTCAATGTACTACGGTCAGAAACCGTCTCTTCTGTTTCCGTCTATAGAAATCTAGTTATTATTACTCCACAATATTATGATAGTGCGTCGAGAAAGGCCCGAGATGAAAAAATGGTTCAGCGGGACCTGAGGAGTATTATCGACAAGGCGGCTTTCCCCAAAAACTATGTAGTTATAAGCAGTGCTGATCTATAGGGTTATACCACCGGTATAACCGTACTGCTCGTGAAGTGCTTAACCACGATATCTGCGTCGGTGGTTGTAATAAACGTTTGATAATCCCGGAGATACTCTGTAAGCGCGCGGCGGCGGATGCCGTCGAGCTCACTAAAAACATCGTCAAGTAGTAGCAGTGGTTTTGTGTTTAGTGTGCGCTCAAGCACCTGTGCCTCGAGTATTTTTAAAGTTAGGGTAGCCGTTCGTGCTTCTCCGCGGGACGCAGTCAGTGCGGCGGGAACACCGTCAAAAAGCACGGTTAGGTCATCTCGGTGTGGGCCAAACGATGTAAAACCTCGCTCAGTATCTTTGTGGTGATTTTCCTCAAGCATGCGAAGGAGTTGAGATTCATAATCAACCTCAGGTATGCGACTTTCATACCTCACGCTCACGTCCGTCTTGTTTTCCGCAAGCTGCTGATATAGATCGTTTATGTGGGTAGCAAATTCATCGACTAGCTCGCGACGAGATCGGTAGATAACCGCCCCAAGCTCACTGAGCCTCAAATTCCATGGGAAAACTCTTGTTTTGGTGTAGTTGGTTTTTTAAGAGTGTGTTTCTTTGGGCGAGAACTCGTTTGTAGCTCTTTCGAAACACCGCGAATCCGGGCTTTATTTGTTCAAGCACATCATCGAGGTACGTTCTCCTTCCTTCGGGCGATCCGTGAAGCAACGATAGGTGGTTTGGTTCGAATAAGACGGTTGGGAGTTTCAGTTTTTCGAGCAGTCGACTGTATGTTTTTGCGCCCACGGTGTAGTTTTTTGCAGAAGGGTGTCTTTCTTAAATACAATGGTTCTTTCTTGCGCACCGTCAATTATCCCATCAATCCTCACCCAGCCAGAACCAAACTCTAATAGATCAGCATCCCCAGCGCGATATGAACCGCCTCGCGCAAGAACAAGCAATGCTTCGAGAAGGTTTGTTTTACCGCTACCGTTTGGTCCAACAATGATGTTTACCCCGTCGCTAAACTCAAAAGCGCCGTCTTCGTAGGACCGAAAATGTTGCAAACGAACGTTCGATATCATACGGTCAGTATAGCGTACGCCTAGCTTTTAAGAGGCATGATTATGTGTGTGTAGTCGTCGGTGTTTGGGTCAGACAAAAGAACTGCCTCAACCTTGCCATTAAACCCAAGATACACCTCTTTTCCTTCCATTGCTTGTAGAGATTCGAGAAGATAGCGTGAATTTAATGTAATCGACCCAGTGCCCTCTGCTTTCACTGACGCGGTCGCGTTATTTTCACCAAGTTGCGAAGCGACGGCTCTAACCCATATACTCTGGCTCGCTTCGTCGACACTTATAACCACACTTCCAGCACTCTCTCGCGCAAACAAACTTGTTACCTTAACGATGTTTATTAGCTCGGTCCGTAACATGGTAGTTCCAACGGCAAATGTGGTCGGGATTAATTTGCGATAATCTGGGTAAGTGCCGTCTATGAGCCTTGCCACAACCTCTACATCCCCAACACGGAACAGTGCTTGTTGATCATCACACACAACCGTCACATCTTCGGTTTGGTCGGAAATAACACGCAGCACATCCTGGAAAGCCGAAGCGGGGATGAGGAGGTTTACTTCTTGTTTTGTTTTATTAAGCCGTTTCTCGGCAAGCCGGTAGCTATCGGTTGCAGCAAAAACAAAACCCCTCAACTGACCGTACATAAACTCCTGTTAAGACGGGGCGACTTTCGTCATTTGAGGCCGCAAATAATACCTGGTGGAGTGTTTGTTTTAGAAGCGGCGCAGGGACAGTCCATGTGCTTCCTTTTTCTATGGCCGGCATAACCGGAAATTCTTCTGCACTTACGCCGTTTATGACGGATTTATACTGTTCGGCTGTTATCTTAAGTCGTTGCTCATCTTGTTCAAGTTCAATCACACCACTCGGTAGACCGGCAACAAGCTCCTGGAAAAGCCGCGCCGGCACAGTAATACTGCCTTCTTCTTGTACTTGTGCGCCTATAGTACTTGAAATAGCAATATCGAGGTTAGTTGTTGCTAATTTAAGGCGGTTTTCCTCTATAGATAGAAGTACATTTGCGAGAATAGGAAGTGTTGACCGAGTGTTTGCAACACGAGCAACATAATTAAGTGCTTTTGTAAGATTTTCTTGGGTTACTTTCAACTTCATATAGCAGCCTTTCCACATACAGAGTTAATGAATATATTATGTTTATACCAAGTAGTAGTTATTATTAGGGTTGTGGAAAATGAGGATAAACAACCTTTAATAGAGAAGAAACAAGCCCTCAACGAGTGTATATGCGTGTAGTGAAGGTGTGTATAGAACCAGGTAAAAATACCCAAACTATACCCAGCCTGCGAAACCCCCACCCAAACACTGTGTTTAATGCCACCATATCCAACAACCTTTTCCACAATACACCCACAAACACTCCACAGCCCCCAAACATACTTACGCATACAAACGCTCCTTAATCTCCGCCAGGGCCGTTCGAATAGACGGATCAAAATCGGTTTCCTTTTCAATCTTTTCTACAGAGTGGATAGCGGTTGTGTGGTCTTTCTTGCCAAGTTCCTGCGCAATTTTAGGGAAGCTCAAATGGAGTTCGCTACGCAGTAAATACATGGCTACCTGCCGCGGAACAACAATATCCTTATCTCGCTTAGGACCCAAGATATCTTCCAGGGGGATTTGGTAATATTTAGCGCAACGCTCAACGATTTGTCGCGCGCTCAGGTGCTTCGGACGACTCTTGGAAGACCCAAGCAATCCGCTCACAATCGCAAGGTTAGGGGAGAGACCGCGCATCTCACAAAACGCCAAAACTTGGTTAAGGGCGCCCTCGAGCTCTCGTATATTTGTTTGAAACTGTGTTGACAGGTACTCAACAATATCAGTTGGCAGAATTATGTTTTTCTCTTCGGCCTTAGACTGGATAATCGCACAACGAGTTTCGAAATCGGGGTTTTGCATGTCAATACTCATCCCCCACACAAAACGGCTCCTCAGTCGTTCCTCGAGGGTTGGAATCTCGCGCGGCGGCCTATCGCTGCTAATAATAATTTGTTTATTTGCTTGGTGGAGGGCGTTAAATGTGTGGAAAAACTCTTCTTGTATCTTTTCCTTGCCGGCTAAAAACTGCACGTCGTCAACAATCAGGACATCAGCACTTCTGTAGTAGTCAGCAAAATCGGTGTTTTTTTTGAACCGGAGCGCATCGACAAATTCTTGCACAAACTGTTCGCTCGACACATACACCACATGCGAGCCCGGTCGATTGGAGAGTACTGCGGTTCCCACGGCCTGGATAAGATGGGTCTTTCCTATACCAGAGCCACCATACAAAAACAATGGGTTATATTTCTTCCCAGGGTCGGCGGCGACCGCCTGACACGCTGCGTAAGCTAGCTCGTTACCCGAACCGACGATGAAGTTTTCAAATCGATATTTCTCGTTTAACCCCTGCCTGTATGTGTGGGTAAGGGGGCTTGAAGGGCGGTGCAGCGGGCTATCTGTTTGAGCGGCGGCACGACTCTTCTCTATTTGATTAAATACCGCCTGCTCCTCTGCGACGCGCGATCTGGTTGCGGTGGCCTGGATCTTGAACACAATTTCTGTTGCATGAACGTCATTCTTTTGAAGAGAAGCCGAGATGATATCACCGTATTTTCGCTCTAGCTGCTGCTTGATAAATACATTCTGCACACCAATGGTTGCAATACCGTCTACAAAATCTATAAATCGGGTATTCTTAAACCAAGTGACGTAATTTGCTCGAGAGAGAGAAATTTCTATATCACCCAACACAGTTTGCCACAGCCGGTCATAATCGACAGCATTCATGCAGTACACTCCACTTTTCTTATGTAAACTATACCGAAGGAACGGAAAGTTTTCCACAACTTTTTCTACAACTATTTTGTCAAGGAGAAAAAGGGGCTCAAGGAGTAGTATTTATCCACAGCCAATTCTAACACCGTAGCTTCTGTGGAAAATGCTGGGAAAAGGGGGATAACTTTGCTATACTATGCCCAGAATAGCAAATACTACGCAACCAGGGCGCATGCCGAACGGGGCCGTGCTATACTACTACGAAAGCTAATAACTATAGGAAGTAACCATGCCGAAACGAACCTATCAACCCAAAAACGTCACCGCTCCAAAGAGCACGGGTTTCTAAAGAGAATGGCCACAAGAGCGGGCCGAGCCGTCATGAAACGCCGTCGCATCAAAGGACGTGCCCGACTGACCCACTAACCAAGACCAGAAACATGCTGCGCAAAGAGAATCGTTTTCATGGTTCCAGGGGTGTACGGTTGGCGTACCGCGGCAAACAAGTACGGGGTAGGTTTTTGTCGTTCCGCTACAGCAAGAGGGACGAGCCCGGATACCGTATTGCCATTGTTGTTAGTCGTAAGGTAAGCAAATCGGCGGTTATTCGCAACCGCATTCGGCGCCGCCTGTACGAACTTGTCCGGACGCAGTATCAGGGCGCTCTAGGAGGTTACGACTGTATAGTCACCGTGTACGATGTCACTCTCGCGACACTGACACCACGCAAGCTTACAAACGAACTCCACGGGGTGTTGTCAAAAGCACTGCCGGGGCGATTCACGCGAGAGGAACGTGGTATAGTAGAAGGACAAAAGGAGTAGTATGTTTACGGATTTCGTCGTCCAACCCATCTTTAATTTGCTCGTGCTTATTTACGCACTGATACCAGGGCATAACTTTGGTTTGGCGATCATTTTATTTACTATCGTGATCAGGTTATTGATGTGGCCACTTGTCAAGAAGCAGCTGAGGCAGACAAAAATAACCCGGCAGCTCCAACCAGAACTCAAGCGCATCAAGAAGGAAGCAAAAGGCGACCGACAACGCGAAGGCCAGATGATGATGGAGCTGTACAAAGAGCGCGGCGTTAACCCATTTGGAGCCTTTCCGACACTGATCGTTCAAATGATTGTGCTGATTGGACTGTACATGGGTCTCATAAAAGTCATAAAAGACCCCAACCAAATTGTACAGTTCGCATACGGGCCACTGCAGAACCTCCCATGGATGCAGCATCTAGCAGAAAACATCAAAGCTTTCGATAACTCACTGTTTGGTGTTATTGACCTCTCGAGGGCGGCATTAAATGCCCAAGGGACGTATATTCCGGCGCTCATTCTCGTTGTCTTGAGTGCGGGCATACAGTTTCTCACGAGCCGGCAGCTTATGCCGGCAGACAAAGAGGCGCGGAAACTTCGTCATATCCTGAAAGCGGCCGGTGACGGCAAGCAAGCCGACCAGGCCGAAGTGAGTGCTGCCGTTGGCCGCAGCATGCAGTACATCATCCCATTTATGGTGTTCTTCTTTACGATTAACCTGGCAGCCGCACTGAGCCTGTACTGGTTTACGGGCGGAGTCGTTGCGTACTTCCAGCAGAAGAAAGCGCTCGAAGATGATGCCGAACAGCTCGTCGAAGCCGCCGAATCCGACAAGCCACTCAAAACAGAACGCGGCAGCAAAATATCATACTCATCTACCCCTGAAGCAGAAATTGTCACTACAACCACAAAACAAACACATACAAAATCCTCCAAAAAGTCTAAGAAGAAACGGAGGTAACCATGAATAATGATGTTGAAGCGGCTATCCAGTATGCCAAGAAGTACCTAGAAGATTTGTTGTCGTTTTACGGCCTAAACACAGATGTGTACGCGACCACAGAAGACAATGAAGTTATTGAGCTCAATATCCCCTCAACCCACCTCAATGGATTTTTGATTGGCCAGCGCGGTGAAACTATGCGCTCCATGCAGTTTTTGGTTAGTAGTGCCTTGAAGAACCAAAACTACGCCGTGTGTCGGGTGAACGTCGATGTTGCCGAGTACAAAAACAGCGCGCCGATCGGCTCGCGGAGACTGCCGAAGAGTGGGTGAAGAAGGTGAAGGAAACGGGTGAGCCATTTGAGGTTCAGCCCATGAACGCCGCTGACCGCCGCACCGTGCACCGGGTTGCTTCAGACGCAGGGCTCATAAGCGACTCCGAAGGCGAAGGCCGCGACCGCCACATCGTCCTCAAACCCGCCGCGTAACGAACCAAAAACACGAGCAAAATACTATTATTGCATATTGTCGTATAATACGATATAATCTGGTATTTAGTGAGTCTTTTTATGGGACAAAGTAATAAACTCGAGTTACGCAAAATCGCGCTATCTCCTGGCAAGGCTGGGGTGGTGGGAGTTTTGCATGAGTCGAGTAAACTATGGTCAATAATTTTTTGCCTCGTTGCGCTGCTTATGGGCGGGGAGTGGTGTGGGCTGCCGCGCCACGGACGGCTTGGCTGAGTGCTACTGAGCCCATCATTGAAAAAGGTGGCCGAACTTCCTGCCAACCAAGAGCCACTAAGCCTTAGCCAAGATTGCACACCGACGCAGATCCCGAATGGCTCAGGCACCATAGACGCCTGCGCATACAAAACGCCGCTCGGTACGATTGTGGGCGGCAAGCTAATTGACGGCCCAAAGGGCTCTTTGAGTACGATCCGTTTTACGGTGGCTATGCCTTACCAAGCGTCCCAGGTCACCCGGGGATGCTTATTACGGCAGTTTCTCCGCGCAGCTGGACAAGCGGCATTATGCTTAGAATTGGCAGCTACGACGCCTCACAGCTAAAGTACGCTGAATACTACGGCCTGCCTACGAAAAAAGTGTACGAATACCGTGGTGAACCCACAACTATTCTCAAAACCCCAGACAGTACTAACTACCTCAATATTAGTACGTCCGACATTGCCTATTCTGCTAACGGAGAGTGGTTCGCGGCTATAGTAAACGGGAAGGGCATCTATCAATACAACCTTTCAACCCTCAAAGGAAAACTTATTTCATGGGATGCTGTAACGTATAGCTACGGCGGTTACCGCCGCACAAATAACCTCGCTATTAGCGATGATGGCCGATTTATAGCGGCGACGTTTTCGGTGCCAAGCGGAAATAGTACACGTCCCTCTCTACGTGTCTATGATACGCAAACCTGTCGTGACCAATACCCGAACTTCCTAGAACCGACCAAGAACAACGGCTGTGACTACAAAGACTATTGGACGGGCGAATATCGCACGGGGAATACTCGTGGCATACACAATGTGCTGCCTACGGCTGAATATCCTCGCCGGGTTCGATTTACCAGTGACGACACCCTGACATTCGACACCATATACGACCGCACCGGACAATCAGCCTATAGCGTTGCCCGCTACAGCCTCCGCGTACCCGCGTCCACCACCCGCGAATACATAAGCGTACTAGGCATGGGTGACTCCTATATCTCCGGCGAAGGCGCTGCCGGGACGTACTTTGCCGGTACCGACACAAAGCAGAACAAATGCCACCTTTCGTGGTTCTCCTACCCCTACCGAGTAGGCGCCCAAGCCTTCCAACACGGCCACTCCGTCGCCTGCTCCGGCGCGAAGACATACGACGTGACCGTTACAAGTGTTTTGACGAAAAGATTAAGCCTGAAAATGAGTTGAAATACGGAGGACAGGTAGCTGATAAATATTCGATACAAACTGGAAGAGAAGAAATCAGCAGAGCATACTAAATCTTTCTCTCCCGGCTACGCCAATCAGGTTGTCTTTGCTCGCGAGTACAAGCCTCGCATCGTGCTCCTTTCGGTTGGTGGAAATGACATACATTTTGCAAAGATAATCGCGACATGCGTCCCAACCGCCTCAAGCGGAACGTGCTATCAGTACTATGAAGACCGTAAACAAGCTCATGGAACAAATACTGGGGCAGTATGAGCGACTCGTGAAAACGTATACGAGTGTGTTGAGAAAGTGGCGGTCGCCTCTACGTGGTCGGCTATCCACAAATTGCCAAAGTTGACGGTGATTGTGGCGCAAATGTAAAACTGAATTCTAGTGAAGTGAAATTTAGGTCGCAGTTAATATCTTATTTAAATAGCGTCATTAAACGTGCAGCGGCTGAGGCTGGAGCGTACTATGTTGATGCGGAAAATGCGCTCAATGGCTACAGACTGTGTGAAGCGCCTAAAGGCAAGGCGGGAATGAACGGCGTGACAAAGGGCAATGATAGCGGACCCTTCAAGCTTATTGGCCAGGAGTCGTACCATCCTACTACATTCGGACATCGTCTACTTAGCCAGAATATTGTGTCGAAAACAACCAACCTTACTACGCCGACACAAAGGGTGCTCCTAAACTGAACAATAAACCGACACTCGATACAAGCAACTCGTTCAAATAACAAAGCCAAAGCGCCATCACAGGACTCCTGCCGAGAGAGTGTGGTCTGGCAAGAAGCGGACAGAGAAGCACCTGTTTTGGTCAGATGGTGGTAAGTACGCCAGCAATATCTCTAACAACAAGCGTGCCAAAAGCAACTCAAACCCCAGTCCAAGGTGTTTTGCACTCAGACCCAACGACACTTTTTGAAGGGGTCTACGACGTTAATGCTCCTTTTGTTTTAATGTTCCAGCAGATATCGAAGCTGGCTTCCACAGACTAGATATCTACACAACTGACACGAGTGGTAAGAGTATTGATTTACGACAAATGGTGTATGTCGCAGCAGAGGAAAATGATTATGATGGTGATGGCATGCCCAACGCGTCAGATTCTTGCGTGTCGCGTTCCCGCAAAGTGGTAAAGACGAAGATAAGGATGGGATAGATGATGCGTGTGATGGTGTCATCGCCGATGCAGGGAGCATAACTCCAGAAGTCCTGCCAGAATTACCTCTTTCGACCCGCTGCTGATTGATCCAGTAAGTACCAGCACAGAGGAAGACTCATATTTTTCAAGCCTCAAAAACACCCTACTGCTGCCCCTGCCCCAAACATACCCGCTGTTGGTTCGAAGGTTCCTCAGAGAAAACCAGAGGAAAAGCAAAGTACATCAGCTCAAGTCCTGAGCACGGTTAGCAGCAAACAAATGAATATAGCGCTTAAATAAATCGCAAAGGAATACGGTACAGCTGTCAATAACCTAGAAACAGAGAACGTTAATATTATTAATACAAACAGCACAGAAACGTTGCCGCAGGTACTGAGTGCTGCAAGCAGCCCGCAATTCAGACCTAGCTATCAGCGCCACTTGCTAGAACATTGTTGCACAAAGGAAATAAGGTCTGGGTTTTGCCTGCGGTGACATTGACTCACTGTTTACGGTTTTGGTAGTAGTTTTTCGTCGTAACAACAAATAAGCTGGTAAAATACACTTATGGTTAAAGAATTTCTAACAGAGTGGAAAAAGCGTACTATACATCCTCAGCGTCCTACTTGTTTTGGGCGTGGTGGTAGCAAGCGGTTTTGTGCTGAACCGGCACAAAGAGGTGAGAAATGAAAAAAAGTATTTGATGAAGAAAAGCGCCCAGATTACTCAGTTAACGAACGACGCCGCAAAATTTGCACCAAGCTCAAAAGAGGTAGCCAGGCAGTGTAGATATTTGTCAGCAAAATACGACAAGGGGCGCTTAAGCTGCATGATTTCTGGGAAGGTTAGCTATGTTGTTACTGAGGAGAAAGAGACCAAATCGTCGGAAAGATAAATATGCAGAGGAAAGAATTACCCTGGAAGTTTGAGTATGATAACACCAGGAATTTACTCAAAGATTACAGTCCACTAGGAGTGCTTGTCTACTCCTATGAGTCATTAACCTGTGCAGTAACTTATGGCTATAAAACAACTGGGGACGGAAGAGGTAGTGATAGTGCGAAAAAGGGATTTTTCGGTTGAATATGATTGCTCGGGGCGGCGCAAAAAGAATATTATTCAGTAGTAGACTACTAATCCCCGAGGGCTTTCTCGTAGATTTCCAGGGTTTGTTCGGCGGTGCGGCGCCAGGAGTATTTTGTGGCTTGTTCTCTGCCCTTTTGTATCAAATTGCTTCGTAGCGTTTCGTCGTCTAGCACCTAGCTATCTTTGCGGCCATGTCGGTAACGTCTAGCGGGTCAAAATACAGCGCTGCGTCGCCATATACTTCGGGTAAACACGTTGCATCACTACTTACTACGGGCGCACCGTGCACCATGGCTTCGAGTCCCGGCAACCCAAACCCTCGCTTAATGAAGGGAAAACATACGCTGCACAGTTTTCATACAGCCAGCGCAGCTGCCCTCGCTGACAAAACCGGTAAATACCACATTTTGTATGCCGTAACGCTGCACACGTTCCTCATGCCGCGCATAGTTCGCATCTTTCTTCCCAGCCAAAACTAACACAAGCTCAGGGTATGTTTTTGCAGCACCGCAAATGTATCTATCAACCTCCCCAGATTTTTGTGTGGCGTTGGCCTTCCTGTGTACATCAGGAATACTTTGCCAGCTAGAAGCTCAACTGACTCCGCCGCATCTGAAATAGCTTCCGCTGCTTCGTGGGTAACCGTTATTTTGCTTGGCGCAATACTACAGTACCGCGCAACATCTTGCTTCACAAAATCACTCGGCGTTATAACAGCAACAGATTTACGTGCAACTCGCTTGTTGACCCATTTGTAAACCTGCTGTTTGGCCCAAAACACCGCTGTATTCTTTGCGGGGTTACGAAAACGGAGGGTCGTTAGATCGTGCATGGTTGTTACGGCGACTCCCCGGTAAAAAACCGGTTGCTGCACTATTGTAAAGTGAACAAGATCGGGGCGTAGGGTTTGAATCTGTCGCTTCAAGGCTAGTTGTTCGGCAAAGGTAAACTCTTTTATGTCTGACGGAACTATGTCAAAACTGGGCGCAAGTTTTTGCAGCGCGGCAAGACGGGGGATTTTGTCAGCACCGTAAATGAATGAGATGGCTGTAGGGCGTGGAGATTTTCGATGAGCTTGTCGACATATCGCCCAGTGCTCGTGCCAGACTCGCGCGCGTCGATGACAATACGGCTCATTGAACGTGCTCCAATATGTTAGCGTATATGTCACGTGCAACATTTTCCAAGAAAAACTGTGCAACCGCTTTTTGCCCGCCTGGACTAGTTTTTCGCGCCGGTCAGGAGTACTGAGCAGATTTTCAAGTGCGACAGCGATAGATGAGGGGTCTGTCCCGCAGTAAGCTGCGGCATCTCCTGCGACCTCGCGCAGCACAGGTATGTCACTCACGAGCATGGGAACACCATAGGTCATACCCTCAAGAAGTTGCATGCCAAAACCTTCATAATGTGAGGGCATCACATACAATGTTGCGCCCATATATAGCGCTGCTCGCTCTTTGTCGCTGACAAATCCCGTCTGAAAGATTGTTGCGCCAGACGCCCTGAGCCGGTTGAGGCTACTTATAATTTCATCATCCTTCCAGCCTTTACCACCACCAATTACCAGAGCGTATTGGTTGCGTACGATGGGTTTTAGCTTTTGGTATGCGTCGATAAGCCCAACCAGGTTTTTGCGTGGCTCCAAAGTTCCGAAAAACAACAGGTATTTGCCCGTGACTCCCAGCCTTTGTAAGCACGTAGCAGCTTCTTTTTAGAAATAAACACAGCGCCTACAGCGGGCAAATGTTCGACAATGATAGGCTTCCTTGCCGTAGGGTACTCGCGTAATATTCCTTGTTTAGAAGACTCGGAATTAGTGATAATAAAAGCCGCTCTGCGAACTGTTCTGGGTATGATGGTTTTTAAATCAAATTGAGCTGGGCCATTAACATATTCTGGGTAGTCAATATATGTTATGTCGTGTATAAAGGGTGCGCTAGGTGTGCGGAATAGACTAGGCCAGCCAATAAAGCTAGGGAAAATATGAAAGTCTCCTCGTTCTTTTGCGAGTAGCTCGAAAGGTATCCAAACGCCAAGTCGCCTCAGCATATTGAAGACCTTACCTGGTATAAATACTGTGCGTCTGTAGCGAATATTTGAAGCTACAGGGACTTCAATATTCTTCTTGCGGTTCATGAAATCAAAATAGTGACCGACCAATTCAATTTGTTCGGGAAACTCACTAGCGAGCGCCAAAACTAACCCCTCGGTCGTTCTGCCAACACCAGTCTTGTTGCCATTGACCAACGGCCCGGCATCAAAAAGGATTTTAATACTGCTAGTTTTTTCATAGAAACAAATATGTCCGCATCACGTATAGACCAGTGAACAACCAATATGCTAATCGACAGATCGTATTATAGCACTTGAGTTCTCTCCTCGCCTCAGCGTAGAGCTTCTTGAATTGTTGATAATAGCGCCAACTAGTTAGTCCGGCTCTGGTTAAACACTGAGTTAATTATGTTTAATCTGGCCTACTTGTGCTGTCTAGTAGTGCGTTGGTCGCGTAGAACATTGCGAGGACGAGCGTCAGGAACGCCATTTGGGAAGAAGATAGAGCTTGGGTCTAGATGGCCGACAGCTGCGTAAAACAGCGCTTTTCTAACCTCTAGGGCTGTTAATTTGCTCATTTTTTCTTTGCTGCCCTGGGGAATGACTGAAGGTACAAAGCTGGTCCCATCAGAGAATAGTGTTCGAAAATGCTGCAAATACCGACCCGTGCGTACCATGTGGGGTATACCACAGACTACGGCTACCTTACGTGGAGGTGGAACACCATCGTCCCGCCGCAGTAATTCAGCGAGCTGTTTTACCTGAGCAGGTGTGTGAGCTTCAGCTATCTCACCAATGATTATGTTTTGAAAAGGAATCGGAAAATCTACGTGCCTGCATAATTCTAAAAAGTCTTCGTTTTGACTCGAAAAACGCGTTCCCTTGGTTTTGAGCGATTCACCGTTATACAACAGCTTGGGGCCGCGATTAATAATATCGTCTTTTGTGACTTCTTCCACTGTCTTCCCGGTGCGAAGCGCTGTTACCTTTAATACAACACTGACTGCGTGATTAACAATTCCAACATTGAAAGACTCGCCATTGTAGGGGTTTTCCGGTTCTTGCTCAAACTGTGCCGGGGTTTTTACGGTACCGGGAGCAGATAATGCCCATACCAGGTCGATGTCTTCGGTTGGCTCGGTAGGGTGCAGGTATGCAGTCCAGGCCTCCTCAAGGGCGTTGTGAACTAATACCCTTTTGGGTGAATAGTCAGGGGTAGAACGGAGAGGTGGCATCATTTTATTGTAACATAAAAATTACAAATAGTAAATAGGAAGGAACTTTTCTTGAACGATTCTGTCGAACTGGAAGTTATCCAGAAATATTTTGCGTCCAGCTTGGCCCATGTCGATTCTCAGTTTGTGACTTTTTATTAGAAGAGCCATGGCTTTGGCTAGATCATCAACGTTTTTTGGCTCCACTAAAATACCACTCGTACCATCTTTAACAATCTCGGGTATGCTTCCTACGTTGCAGGCGATTATGGGCAGACCACACATCTCCGCCTCCACTAAAGAGAGTCCAAAACCTTCATGATAGCTCGGGTGTACTAGTATGTCTGACTCGCGCAGAATTTGAACTACATCTTCCACGTGGCCTAGAAATTCAATGTTACTAATCCCGCTGGCTAAGGATCTAAAATAAGCAGCGTCAGGGCCATCCCCGCAAATCTTTAATTTAGCATTCGCATCATCAACTAATTTGAATGCCTCAATCATCTCTCCAATTCCCTTAGCCTTGACTAGTCTGGAGGTGGAAACCAAAACTACTGTGTCGCGGTCTCGCGCAGCGGGCTTGTATTTGTCTACTACGCCAAGATGGATAACCAAGTAGTTGTTAGGCAATTGCCGCCCAAAGACTCTTCAATTAGCTTCTTCTCGCTACGACTCTCTATTGTGATGTGGTCGGCCAATTTACCCGCTAGGTAAACTAACTTTCAACAGGGTTCTTGTACCATTTTTTATGGTGCATATAAATGTATTTCAGATCTGCGTGATCGGTCCAAACCACCTTCTTGCCCA
Organism: Candidatus Saccharimonadota bacterium; assembly: GCA_016699935.1. Lineage (GTDB taxonomy): Bacteria > Patescibacteriota > Saccharimonadia > Saccharimonadales > UBA4665 > JAGXIT01. The sequence continues at coordinate 412,475 of CP064992.1, read as the reverse complement.
GGATTTTAGCTGCAAGGGTGGCAGTGATGAAATCATCTCGGCTCTGGGCGTGGACTACATCAATGTGCTTCCACAAAAAGAATACAACGTACCACAAGGTCACAAAAAGCTGCCAGAAAACGTAGAGAGGGAATAGCAGCAGCCCCGTTCCACTAAAATTTTGGAATGACCACCAGGGCGAACGAACAGTTTCTACGTGCGCATCTTTGGCATAGGTTAGTGTTTTTGTTTGCAGAAAGCACTATTGGTTTGTAGCCATGGGCGGGCAACAGCTTCGCTAAGTTAATGGGATAAATTTCCGCCCCACCGAAGTCGTAGGAGTATGAATTTCTGATGAGTGCGACTCGTTTCATCAGTACATAGTATGACCCATGGGGAGGAGATAGCAAATAGCGTGTGGGGCGGCCACTAATACGTTATGACTAATCAGTGGTATAATCACTTGAGCATATGAGATATCTGTCGATAAAAAATCGCTCAATATTGAGAGAAATGGTTTAGTGCTGATTTTAAGGTAAGATACCAGAGCTCAGCACTTGGATATCTGTGGTCGGTGCTCCGCCCGCTATTTCTATTTGTGATCCTGTACGTTGTTTTTACTTACATTTTTAAGATAGGCAAGGGCGTACCACACTATCCCGTTTACCTTCTTCTGGGAATCGTGATTTGGAACTTCTTTGCGGAGTCAACGATTATTGGTATGAGTGCGGTTGTGGGTAAGGGCGATTTGATTAGAAAAATAGCAATTCCTCGCTACCTGACGGTTTTGAGCTCTTCTGCGTCAGCACTAATCAATCTGGGAATCAACCTAGTAGTAGTTATTCTTTTTGCATTTATCAATGGAGTCAGTCCAACTTGGCTTTGGCTACTGTTGCCACTTCCATTTGCGGAATTGTTTATTTTTCAACAGCTTTGGCATTCTTCTTGTCGGCACTGTATGTAAAGTTCCGAGATATTACATACATCTGGGAAGTTGGCCTACAGGCTGCATTTTATGCAACCCCAATTCTCTACCCACTAACGTATGTTGGAGAACAGTATCGCCAGTACTTTTTCCTTAATCCCATGACGCAAATTATTCAGGATGCGCGGTATATGCTAGTTACTCCAGATGCTATTAATGTGTGGCAGATAGCCCCGTTATGGTTCGGCCTGATCCCCATTGCTATAGTTGCCATATCGGTAGTGCTGTCGAGTATCTACTTCAAGAGTCAAGCAAGATTGTTTGCGGAGAATATATAGATGACTGACGATATAGCAGTTAAAGTACATAATCTACATACAAATTTTGAGATTGCAGAAAGTAAGAACACGTCCATAAAACAGCTGTTGGTAAATGCTGGCAAAAAGCACATAAAACAGCGCCAAAAAGTGTTGGATGGAATTGACTTTGAGGTTAAGAAAGGCGAGTTCTTTGGTATAGTTGGCCGAAATGGTAGCGGCAAAAGCACGCTGCTAAAAATACTCGCTGGTGTATATGCGCCAGATAGTGGTGCGGTCGAAATCAATGGGAATCTTACTCCTTTTATAGAACTTGGTGTTGGGTTCAACCCCGAACTCAGCGGGAAAGACAATGTGTACCTAAGCGCCTCACTGCTTGGTTATCCGCGTAAGGTCGTAGACGGAATGTACGATGAAATTGTAGATTTTGCTGAACTCCACGAGCATATGGATAAGAAGCTCAAGAACTATTCTTCTGGCATGCAGGTGCGGCTTGCATTTTCCATAGCCATCAAAGCCAAAAACGACATACTCATCTTCGACGAGGTCCTCGCGGTCGGCGACGAAGCGTTCCAACAAAAGTGCCTCAGAATATTTGAGGAATACAGGAGAACCAAGCAAACGGTAGTACTCGTGACGCACGATATGAGCACCGTACGAAATCTTTGTACCAGAGCAATGCTCATAGATGATGGAAAGATAGTGCACATAGGCTCTGTGGATAGTGTCGCCGAGCAGTATTCGGACATGAACACAAAGAAAGACGACGCTCAAGAAACTGCACTGAAAATGCCAAGGACACTAAGAAACCCAAGGACTCACAGTTTATTATCAAACTCCCAGTGAAAGAGGTTTACCTGCCATCCGAAGAATTATCACTTCACGTATCTTGGAAGGAAAATTCGACCCGACCAAAGCACATAATGGGGACTGGCATCACACGGAGTGATGGTGTCTATGTATTTGGTAGTAACTCGACGATTGCACAGGGCTGACTCATGCTGATTTTACCTGTACTATAAAGTTAGACATTGGACCCGGGAGATATTCGGCATCGGCAGCGGTGATGAGTAAAACAGGAGGAGTGATTGATATAAAAGAGATGGCATTTGCGTTCAGAGTAATCGATGATGGAAAGTGGACGTTGGGGGCCCCTCGAGGCTTGAGTACAAGTACGAAAGAGGGTGAAGAGTGCGGTAATTGAAACATAATGCATACTGCGAGGAGAGTGTATGTTTAGAGACAAAGTATTACTAATTACGGGTGGCACGGGCTCTTTTGGTAATGAAGTGCTCAAAGGATTTTTACATACTGACGTTAGTGAAATCCGAATCTTTTCGCGCGATGAGAAAAAGCAAGATGACATGCGAAAGCATTATAACAACCCGAAGCTCAAATTCTACATCGGCGACGTGCGAGACATGAGCAGTGTTGATGTTGTGATGAAAGGCGTTGATTATATATTTCATGCGGCCGCTCTAAAGCAAGTACCATCTTGTGAATTCTTTCCACTCGAAGCGGTAAAGACGAATGTGATCGGTACAGACAATGTCCTCACATCCGCCATAAACCATGGTGTAAAAAGATAATTTGCCTCAGTACCGACAAAGCGGCCTACCCCATAAATGCGATGGGCACCAGCAAAGCCATGATGGAGAAAATCATCGTCGCCAAGGCTCGCCAGCTTGGCGTGGGCGCAAAGACGACTATTTGCCTAACGAGATACGGAAACGTTATGGGTTCACGTGGCTCAGTGATACCTCTTTTTATAAACTTATCTCAGAAGGCAAGCCACTAACCATAACCGACCCTAACATGACTCGATTTATGATGACACTAGCAGACGCAGTAGATTTGGTTATTTTGCATTTCAGCATGGCAAACAGGGTGACTTTTTCGTGCAGAAGGCGCCAGCAGCAACCATCGCTACCTTAGCGGCCGCAGTAAAGAAATATAAAGGGTCAAATGCAAAAACGGTCATTATTGGCACTAGGCATGGCGAAAAGCGCATGAGGTGTTGGTCACGAGTGAAGAAGTTTCAAAGAGCGAAGACATGGGTAATTTCTTCAGAATCCCCATGGATAACCGCGACATGAACTACAATACATTCTACCCGGAGGGTAGCGGTGAAGTAAAGAATACCGACCGTATAGCTCCGATGTTACCGAACGATTGGACGAAAAGGGGACAATCGAGCTCCTAATAAAAATGGGGAGGTCGAAACATGAGATTACTTGTACTAGGTTCTGATGGAATGCTTGGCCACATTGTACGTTTGTATTTCCAGGAACAGGGTCATGACGTACGAGGGACGTCTCGGTTCGATGGCGCCGATTACATATTTGATGCCACAAAAATATGAACGATATTGAAGCATTTGTTGAGGATTTTAAACCGGACGCCGTCATTAACTGTATTGGTATATTGAACAAGGTGGCAGAAGACAACAAGCCACTGGCGGTCCTCATCAATAGCTATCTGCCGCACCATGTCGATGGCATATGTAGAGCTAAAGGCGCAAAATTTGTGCATGTTTCAACCGACTGCGTCTTTGACGGCAAGGCGGGCGAGTACACCGAAAACAGCTTTAGAAATGCAAATGACTTTTATGGACGGTCTAAGGGCCTCGGTGAAACGAATAATGAGTCGAGCGTAACGCTCCGTACGTCAATAGTTGGCCCAGATGTAAACCAAAATGGAATTGGTCTGTTCCAGTGGTTTATGAACCAAGAAAAAGAAACCAATGGATTCGACAAAGTTATCTGGACAGGGGTGACCACACTCCAATTTGCAAAATGTATGGAAAAAGCAATCGTCAATAATCTCACCGGCCTCCGGCATGCGGTGAACAATGAAACGATAGATAAATTTAGCCTTATTTCTTTGTTCAAAGAGAGTTTCAATAAAGACATTATCATCAATCGTAAAAGTGATTACGTAAGCAATAAAAGCTTGATGAGGACAACAGATTTTGATTTTGAAATACCGAGCTATGCTCAGATGGTGGAAGAAATGGCTGACTGGGTTACCGCACACGAGTCCCTGTATAGCGAAAGTCAGAGGGTAACAAAATGAAAGTCATGACAATAGTTGGTACAAGGCCAGAGATTATCAAGTTAGCATGCGTCATCCCAGAACTCGATATATACACCGAGCACGTGCTCGTTCACACCGGTCAGAACTATGACTATGAACTGAACGAAATCTTTTTCGATGGTATGGGCATTAGAAAGCCAGACATATTTATGAATGCCGCAGGTAAAGATGCAGCTGAAACAATAGGCAACGTGATTATTGAGTCAGATAAGATATTTAAAGAACATAGGCCAGACGCCGTACTTTTGTATGGCGACACAAATTCTTGCCTAGCATCCATTTCTGCAAAAAGAAACAAAATACCTGTATTTCATATGGAGGCGGGCAATAGATGCTTTGACCAAAGAGTCCCCGAGGAGCTCAACCGAAAGGTGGTGGATCACTTAAGTGATATTAATATGACACTAACCGAACATGCCAGGCGATATTTGGTCGCAGAGGGTATTCGTCCAGAAACAGTTATTAAAGTTGGTTCTAGTATGAAAGAAGTACTATCCAAGCATAAACAATCGATTGACGATAGTAATGTGCTAGATCAGCTAGGTTTAAGCCCGAAAGGATATTTTTACTTAGCGCTCACCGTGAAGAGAATGTGGATAGCGAAAAACTTCACTGACCTTATTGAATCTATCAGCGCAATCTGCGAAACCTATAAGATGCCGGTCATTTTCTCGGTTCACCCGAGGACGCAGAAGCTTATTGACGCCAAGGGCATCAAGCTGCACGAACTAGTGCAGCCAATGAAACCTCTTGGATTTGCGGATTATATTAAGCTCCAGCAGAATGCCTACTGTGTTATCTCTGACAGTGGCACCATTACCGAGGAATCGTCACTGTTAGGGTTCCCAGCTATTACCGTGCGTCAGGCGCACGAACGACCAGAGGGCATGGACGAGGGTACGCTCATAATGACTGGCCTCGATAAGGATACTATCCTAGATTCAATTAAGATCGTGACATCTACTCGAATGCCTATAGTAAAGGACTACGATGTCGATAATGTCTCACAAAAGGGCGTGAGGATAATCATGAGCTACACAGGGTATATTAATCGGACAGTATGGAAGAAGGGGGTCTAATGGGTCAAGAAAATATTGATGTGGATTCTATCTTTAATGACGGAGAAAGATTGGTCCCTTTTTTATCACACGATGATTGTGAACTAGTGAGGCATTTTAGCTCCCATCATTTTTTTAAGCAGATAATCAAGAAGGATGTAGCTTCCCTTAATCTTAAAGATATATCTATATTGGATTTAGGTTTTGGAACAGGGTATGCTTCGTTCACTTATGCTAACATAGAACAAACAAATATTGTAAAGAGCATCGATGTTTCCGAGGAATCATTAGAGTGGGCGAAAAGAAACTATTACAGTAAAAAAATAGACTATGAAATCTGCGATGCGATTAAATTCTTGAAAAAGAAGGAAGACTACTCTTATATTGTGACTAGACATGTTCTAGAGCATATTAAAAATGGATTAGCTATCGTAAAAGAAGATAAGTTTACGAACAGGCTGTGTATCAACGTCCCCTACAATGAAGCCCCAGGTAATATATACCATTTACTTACAGGTATTACTGAAAAAGATTTCCCAAAGTATAAAAATGTTGAGTTCTTCTATGAGGATCTTGAAGGCATAACTTACGACAAGATTCCCAAAAGCATACATATTAATAGTATTATCTGCATTGCCAGTAAAGATAATATGCCAAAAGTTAGTGATTATTTCACATTTCCCCTAAGGGCAGTGACTGTCGAAGAGGTGTTTGACGAGTTAAGGGATAATAACTTTAATTTTGTAAAAATATTTTAGATATCCAAGATCAAAGGGCTTCAAAGCTAAAGATTATTGATGCCAAATATGAAGTACTCAAAAATGAGTATGCCAGTAAAATGAGAGATTGGCGCTCTTGAGCAAATAGTATCGGCATTAAATAAAGAGCTGAGAGAAATCTATAGTAGCAAAAGATGGCGCTTTTCCTCGAAGTTGGCAGAATTGGGGCATACGGTAAAAAGGCGAAAAAGATGAACGCTGGAAATCCCAAAGTCTCCATAGTAATCCCAGTCTACAATGGCTCTAACTACCTAAAAGAAGCCATAGATAGTGCTCTTGCTCAGACATATAAAAACATTGAAATAATCGTTGTGAACGATGGTTCGAACGATGATGGGGCAACTGAAAAAATTGCCAAGTCATATGGTAATAAAATAAGCTACTACGCCAAAGAAAATGGTGGCGTCGCCACTGCAATCAATCTTGGAATTAAAAAAATGTCAGGTGAGTATTTTTGTTGGCTAAGTCACGATGACTTATACTATCAGGATAAGATTGAAAAACAGATTAATTTCTTAGCGAAGCTGAACTTTAAAAAAGTATTTCTATATGCGAATTATTCAATTCTCATAGGTCAGCAAATTACACCGGTGGTTCATAATCATGAAATGTTGACGAGGAAGAGCAGGTACTCACTACTTCGGGGCTGCGTTAATGGTATTACTATTTTGATTCCCAAATCCATCTTAGACGAAATGGGTGCGTTTGATGAGAAACTTCGGTGTACTCAAGACTATGATTATTGGCGCAGGATTGAGGCTAAGTATGATTTCGTTCACATGGAAGACGTAGTATCTATCACGAGGCTTCATTCAGAACAGGACACGCAGGTCTCTCCGAGGGTAGTCGCAGAGGGCGACGAACTGTGGATTGACATGATAAAGAGCTTACCAAAAAACGAGAAGATAAAATATGAAGGCACACTAAATAACTTCTATTTTGAAATGGTCAATTTTCTTAACTCGACTCCATATACCGGTGCTCTAGCATATGCCCAGGATAAGTTTTCAGAACTCAAAAAAGAGCTTGAGCAACTGTCTTTTAATCCCAAAGTATCGGTGGTCATACCTTTTTATAACAGAGTGGATAAGACCATCAATGCAATTAATTCTGCACTAAACCAAACATATACTGATATCGAAATTGTGCTAGTCGATGATTACTCCACAGATAATATAAGTAAAATTAAGAAATTAACAGAAGCGCATAAAAACATTAAACTTGTCACCCTGAAAGCCAACTCAGGCCCAGCAGAAGGCGCGTAATCACGGTATCGAACATTCAACCGGTGAGTATATTGCATTCCTGGACTCTGATGATGAGTTTATGCCAGACAAAATCGAGAAACAGCTGGCTATGATGGCGAAACATAACCCCACCATTAGCTATACTTCATATACAAGGCGCGAGAGAGATAAACAAATCGTGAAGTGCGATCCGGGGGCTAACAGGCATTGTCATACCGCGGATAATAAGCAACTGTACAATTGCAACCCCGACAGTAATCGTTCGTAAGAAGTTCTTGCTTGATAATAACATCTATTTTGATGAAAGCATTAGAATTGGCGAGGACACTCGTTTTTGGCTTGAGATTGCCAAATGGTCAGAAATCCTGCTAATAAATGAGCCACTGACGGTTGTTAATGTTGACAACACAACTCACGCACAAGACAGCAATAAACTGATAGTCGGAATAAAAAACTTGATTACGTACCTACTGAACGATGATTATTACTCACAGTACGACCAGGATATAGCCGTACTATGTAATTACTTCTTTGAGATAAATAGTGACATACGTGAAAAGAGCATAACCACCTGTTATATGAAGGACCGGTAGTTTCCGTTCAGCCTGAAGCAATTCAACTAACCCCAACCAAAGACTCAGTAATAAAAGCAAAAGTAAAAGTAGTATTCCATTTCGTGCTACCCGCAAACTTTATCGCGGGGTATAGCAACAATAAAGGCAGTCAGAAGCAAGAAGGAGATTGATAAGTGATGAAACTTAGAGTTTCTATTATCATCCCCGTCCACGAGAACTCGAATTATCTCAAAGATACCCTAGACAGCGTCATAGCTCAAACGTATGATAACATCGAAATTATTGTAGTAGGCAACGAACTCACTAGCCGTGGAGTAGCTGATCAAATTGTTAAGTCATATAGCTGTGATAGGATAACGTTTCTTACAAGACCAAATAGTAGCGTAGCCGAAGCGCTTAATTATGGTGTCGAGAAGTCAACTGGCCGATATTTTTCATGGCTGTCGAATGGTGATACTTACGAGCCGGATAGAGTGAGATCAACTGGTCAAACGAGTCACTAAAGCTAGCAGTAAGATAATAGTTTCAAATTGGGCAATCGTTAACCAAAATGGCCGAACAGTACATGACTGCACTGTAGACACTAGGCTGGAGCAGCATCCGGGTTGTTACATAGCATTCGCTACAGAGATGCGTCTAAACACTTGCGCGATGCTTATTCCAACAGAAATGTTTAAGAATAGTGGGCAATTTGATAGTTCACTCCGCCATATCAAGACTATGTGATGCTTAGCAGGTTAATATCTGCTGGTGCAAATTTCAGAGTTGTCAGTCAATCGCTATTAAACTACGGTTCACATATTGAGCAGGAATCGTTAATTGGTCCGACGGCAGAGCATGATTATGATTTTCTTCATTCTGAGGTTATAAATAGTTTAAGCTATGAGGATATTACTAGTTACTTTGGCAGCAGGGAAAATGCGGTCGCTTCTTATAAGCAAATTTTTGATGCTGGATTCCGAGAACTGCCGCATTTCTAATAGAAAAAATTATATATGGGTCGATAGTCCAGAATGGTCACGATGTTGCAAAAATGATTTTGCTTGACGATTTATCTTGTTTACCCAGAGCACCAGATGGCTACTGGAGCGGGTACGCTAATTTCAAAGTTTGCAAAACCAACTAGCAAAAAGAAGATAATGTTTAGCTCGGCACATTGGTTGACAGGGGCATGGAAGAGTAATGTCCACTCTTTTTAGAGAATTAAAAGAATGATTATGAAATATTTTTAATTACACCATATGATGAGAGAAAGAGTTATATTGATGTTCCTGAGTATGTTACGAGTATAAAAATAGCTGACGATCTCTTCGTAGAGCACTTCGATTCGTTAATTTTGGCCTATGCATTACTCTTAGATGTTGATGTAGTGATTGGATGTATCAATTTGTTCGACAAACAACAAAACTTTTACGATCTTTGTGTAGGTACAAAGATTAAAACAATAGCCTCAAATCACGAGTACTATTTTTACCCTTATAAAAGCCCTGCGCACTATGATGTAGTTGAGAAAAGGTTGAACGCCTACGAGAACTGTGATGCTATTGTATGGCCAAACAATTTTAACGCTGCACTCTGCGGAATGTATGTTCAGAATAACTACGTTATTGGCAACCCAAACAACTTTGAAGTCTCGAAAAAGGTTGACAAGGCATCTAGGAGCAAGACAATTATTTGCGTTGGTAGATTCAATGATTATGTGAAGAGAATTGACAGGATACTAGAGTGTTTCTCATTAGTTCTCAAAGATGTACCCGATGCAAAGTTAGTATTGGTCGGGAAGTATGATAACGATGTCCCCATAAGATCGAACGACAATGCTACGGTAAATGATTTAATCAATAATTTCGCCATACCATCTGACTGCCTGAGCTTTGTGGGCGAAGTAAGCAATGTGCAAGATTATTATGTTGAAGCAAGAGTTTTATTGCTTACATCAAATAGCGAAGGTTTTGGTATGGTATTAAATGAAGCGGCGTGCTTTGGGGTGCCGTCTGTCTGTAATTACATACCAGGCATTGAGGATATCATAACCAATGGAGAAAATGGCTACATTACCGAACAGGGTGACATTCCTTCGATGGCGCTAAGAGTCAGTGATATCTTAAATGACAATAGACTATATAAAAAACTAAGTGAAAATGCAAAGAAGAAGGTTGAGTCATATGACTCAAACCATATAGGTAACAAGTGGCGCTATCTTATCAATTCACTGATAGAGATAAGTGACAAAAATGAGCTTCATAAAACACTTGATAGTGAGCTAGGTTATTCGATTCAGAATCAACAGCTATTCTCGAGTGTGCTCTCAAGAGAACTGAACGAAATCTTTTTCGTCGTCTATCAACGAAGGTAATCAGCACAAAAATACTAATGGGACACTTCTGTTACTGTCTAAAGCCGCAACGATTCCCAGAAGACTCAAGGCCAATATTGAATACGAAGGTTTGTCAAAGACCGGTAGTAAAATAGTTATTAGGTCATTCCGAATAATTCGAAGCAAACTGAAGATCTGACATGAAGGCAGAGGATACCCCTAAAGTCTCCATCGTAATCCCCGTCTACAATGGCTCTAACTACCTCAGAGAAGCCATAGATAGTGCTCTTGCCCAGACATATAAAAATGTTGAGACCATTGTTGTTAATGACGGTTCTACTGATGGTGGTGCAACAGAGAAAATTGCCAAGTCGTACGGAAGTAAGATCAGATACTACAATAAAGAGAATGGCGGCGTAGCGAGTACGCTGAATTTTGGCACCCAGAAAATGACTGGTGAGTATTTTTCGTGGTTGTCACATGATGACCTTTATGAAAAAGAAAGATTGAAGAGCAAATAAAACTGATAGTATCATCGCGAGCAAATGACACGATTGTTGTCAGTAATGCCCGTAGCTTATACCCTAGTGGAATAAAAAAGCAGGGCTAATTAATAAGAAAACATTTAAATACTTTGATATATTTCTAGCGACTTCCGCGGATGTAGGAATAAATGGTTGCGCACTGTTGATACCAAAGATAGCTTTAATTGAAAGTGGGGATTTAATCCGGCATTGCCCGTAACCCAAGACTATGATTTATGGTACAGACTGAGCTCCTACATAAATATAAGTTCATGCTGCTAGAAAAGAACCTGGTTATCTACCGTATACATGATGGGCAAGACAGTATCCAAAAACAAAAGCTTTGTCTCGAAGCTGGTGATGATCTGCGCTGCGAAATTTTAAGTAATATTGACTATATAAGATTTAAAGAATACCTCATGGACGACAAAGCAGATCTTCAGCATGCCTGGAGCAACTATACACTCTACAAGGAGCGAGGTTTTAAAAGATAGCATCGTTGATGCTGAAAAATATTTTAAGATATTACCATGAGAATGATTTAGGAAAATTTTACGAAGTCTATTTTGCAGAAGTTGAAACGAAGATTTTGATTAAGGGTGGCCGCATCAGGCCAGTGTTATTTGGCTTAAGCTTCAAGAAAAATGAGCTTACAGATATTGAACGCCAATTGATTGAATCAGAGTACAGCAGGTTTTCAAATTCGGACTTTGATGGATTTTCAGTCAAAGAGTCACCAGAAGTTGATGGACCTTTACTTTCCAAAAGCAAAGTGGGGCGTATTATTTGGCGAGTCGAGAGAGCGTAAAGAGGGATGGGATATATCTGTCATGCGAAAAGATGGTAAGAAAATTGTTCTCCCGTATAAAGAATAGACACTGATTTGCATGAAAAAGGAGTGCACCTAGATTTTTGGGGGCATTGCCACCCCATCAGGGATAAGATTCAGCTCAGACTTGCTAATAACCAGGGCGTCTAAGAACTTATACCCATAGCTGAAGAATACACCCTCGTTAGGGAAGGGCCTTTTGAACCCATTGTCTATTACGTACATACCGCCAGATGGGAAGGCGACAAGATATCCATCTCTAAAATGGACGTTATAGCCCATCACTGAACCATCGGGTATGAGATTCAATTCAGCGTTGCTAATGGGTAGTACGTCAGACCATTTGTATGAGTAGCTGAGGAATGTCAGCTCATTTGGGAAGGCTCGCTTAACACCGTTTTCAAGTTGGTATACACCGCCCGACGAATTTTTGACATGTCGTCCATCTTTAAAATGGGTATTGTATGTCATAAGCGCCATCAGGTATGAGTGAAAGCTCAGAGGAACTAATATTTAGTACATCAGACCATTTGTATGAGTAGCTCAGGAATACGGTTTCACTTGGAAATGCTCTCCTTAGGCCATTTTCAATTAGGTAGACTCCACCACTTGACGATTTGATAAGACGACCATCTCTGAGGTGGACATTGTACGCCATCACTGAACCATCGGGTATGAGACTCAATTCAGCGTTGCTAATAACTTGAGCGTCTGACCAGCCATATCCATAGCTGTAGAAGACCCCTCGTTAGGGAAGGGCCTTTTGAACCCATTGTCTATTACGTACACACCGCCAGACTGAGATTTAACGAGGTGCCCATCTCTAAAGTGGATATTGTATGGTACCACTGCGCCATCGGGCATAGATGACATCTCCGATGGGCTGATGACGGTGACACCAGACCAGTTATATGCATAACTAAGGAACACAATTTCGCTCGGGAAGGCTCTCTTGTAGCCATTTTCTATGAGGTATACACCGCCACCGTTAGTACGTACTAAATTACCATATCGTGTTGAGCCGAACCAGTCGCTGTAAACACGCCAGAAGTTACGGTTGCCGTACGAGCTACAACCATCGCCCGTGCCATACATATTATTAAGTGCCGCTTGATTTGGTTGGTATGGGGTGTACGTATACAGTGCGGCCGTTGCTTTCGACTCAATGTAAACGTTTCCGGATCCACATCCAGATACAACCGGCTTCCACAAGATACTATTGACCTGGTAGGGCTTTCTGTATTGCCACCATGACTGTGTCATTCCATCGAGATACCAGCGCAAGAGTGAAGCCGCCTCGCGCATTTGAATCGAGAAACCAGCATAGTTCGTGTCACAGTTTGCGCTACCACCCGGGCCACTATCTGGGCAGTGTGCTCCCATAGCAAAGGTATATTGCCAACTGAGCGGCCATGAATCGGAAGTAAGGGGACCGTGAGATTCAGTGCCAAGCTTAACTAGTAAAACTTTGGGGTTAATACGGTATTGTTGTGCAGCATCATATCATTTGCGCTGCGCTGATGGCACCTACAGGAATTGAGCCACTATAGTTATTTGCGGGTATGCCTGGGCTAGGCGCGGTTTTGGAACTTCATAAAAGTTGCGTAGACACACATAAGGCGGTGCCGCCCAACCTTAAGTGCAGCATATTGTGCATGAGTTATATCCGACCGACCATATTCACTTGCTGGTTGTGTGCCGTTAGTATCACAATTGGGCACTTTTTATTCAAAAATGATTGGATATCTGCAACAGACATATCATTGGCATTAGTAAAAACGCCGTCATCAATAATTAGACCTGCCTTCCAATCGCTAGCCGTAACGGCTTGGGAATGAGAAGTGAATAGTAACGTATTTGATGCAACTACAACGGCTATTAGTGAAGCTGATATCAATAGCTTTTCATGTCAATCAACTCTCAGTTCAATTTTACTATTAATACTATCTCCCGAAACTGGCTTTACTGTTACAGATATAACCCATTGTCCGGTACCAAGCTGACTTACGGGCACGCTAAACCCAGCGCAAGAAGAAAACTCGGGCTGAAATATAACAGGCGCAGTTTGTGTCGTGTTTTTAGTACCATTGCTTACTGCTAATTCACAATTACCATCAGTTATGTCCATTATTTTTGTGAGTACAGTCACGTGGGTTGCAGAGGACTTTTCGGCACTAAGTGTAAGGCTGCCCTTCTGAGGCGACGTATTAGGTGAGCTGTCGGTACTAACTTTGTCTGGAGGATTTTTTGAAGCCTCATCCAAGAAAACCTGTTTTGCGTCTGCATTTGCTTTCGATACTTTTCCTTGTTGTTCTTTTGTTAGTCCTTCCGATGTAGGGGTAGTTTCTGGGCCAATGAGGTTAATTGTATGTCTTTTTCGAGCACAAAAACAGCTCCAGCGCACAGTACTAGAAACAAGCAGCAGAGGGCTAAGTAGTATTTGCGACTAAAACGCTTGCGAGAGACTTTTCGTTGCATAGTTTATATTTTACATTAACACGAGCATTATTATACATCTTTTATGGCACTGAATGCAAGTGGGTCAATACCAGAGACTAACGGAAAGGGTTTACTAGTGTAAACAGTGCTTTACGTATCAGCTTCTCTATGCGCCACTACAATCCCATGGTTTCGACGGAGTATAGTTGCGAGCATCCCCACGGTTAACGCCCGTACCATCGCAATGTTTCTCAGTCTTCCAATCCAGCCAGTTCGATTGAAATACAAAGCCCTATGAGAGATTGCCGGGTAAGCATATGTTTTAATTGTGCTAAATCCAGCTTTGCGCATTTGGATCCGAAGTAATTTTGGTGGCATGTCGCGTTCATTGACTCCGTATCGTTCCATTGCGTCAATTGACTTTGCTGTTTTGCTATGTCCAACTCCAGGCTCGCAGGCTACAAGAATTCCTCCTGGCCGTAGTGCCACAAAAGCTGCCTTTAAAGCCAGTACTTCATCTTCTGCATGATGTAATGAATCAAAAAAAACTGCGGCGTCAAACTCCCCTGAATATGCCAGGGTATCGTAGTCACCAACTACAAAGCTCACATTAGGCAGCTCTAAGTAATGTTTTGATGCTGCTTCAACGGCTTCAGGAGATATGTCAACTCCGACTACATCGTACCCAGCACGTGCAAAAAAGGCACTAGTCCAGCCAGAACCACACCCCAAATCCAGAATACGAGCTGGGGGAGGGGGCAATAGACTAAAAACCGCCGCAATATCATGTAAGAGCGAACCTAAGTTTGGGGGGTCTGAAAATGGCTTCGCAAGCGTATAGTTGATGCCAGCTTCCCCTATTTCCTTAAAATAAGATTTTTCGCCTGATTTTGCCATGAAATATGCCTCTACATTCTCAATTAGTGATAATTTCAGTAACCCATTTTACTAATCCGTCCAAATCGGCTTGTGTCATGGCTTCGGCATTCAGGCGCATGACGGGTTCGGTGTTGCTGGCGCGCAAGTTGAACCAGCCGTCGGGCAGGGTGACGCTCAGACCATCCAGCCAATCTTGCTCGTATTTGCCGAACGCTTCGCTGACTTTTTGAAGCATCCCTTTCGGGTCAGCGACCTCAAAGTTCGTTTCCGGAATCATTGGGTTTGTCGTGTGCGAGGTTGAAACCACCTCTGATAACGGACGATCCTGGGTGAAAACCTGTTCGAGAGCAATGAGCATGCTCAACATGCCCGAGTCGTTCGACCAGTAATCTTTGAAAAAGAAGTGCCCGGTGGTTTCACCGCCAAACACAGCGTTGTTGGCGCGCATAACCTCACCAATGTTACTGCGACCCGCCTTGGAGCGGACTCCCTTGTAACCCTGTGATTCCAGGCGCGATACGACTGCACGCGACGTCCGAACCTCATAGACGAACGATGGTTCGGGAGTCTGGAGGTATTTGCTAGCTAACAGCGACATCATTTCACTGCCGGTAATTGGCCGACCAGTTTCATCTATCATTGCCATACGGTCGCCGTCACCATCAAAGGCAACCCCGAGGTAACAACCCTTTTTTTGAACCGCGGCCTGCAAGTCTTTGAGTGTCTCAAGCTTCTGAGGGTTAGCTTCATGGTTCGGAAATGTGCCGTCCGGCTCAAAATAAAGCCGCTCTACCGTAAAGGGCAGACGAGCAAGTAGTTTTTCGAGCACTACGCCAGCCATGCCATTGCCGCAGTCGATGGCGATATTGATTGGCTTAAACCGTGAGGTGTCAACAAAGCCTAGGCAGTAATCGACCCAGGCTTCTATCAAATCTTCGTGAGTCACGCTGCCAGTTGACGCAGCTACTTCGGGGCGAGTCTGGTTCAGCGCGCCATCTCGCACTACGTCGAGCCCCTGGTCAAGCCCAATGGTCTTCGGCGTACTGTCGAACAATTTTATACCGTTATATTCGCCAGGGTTATGACTGGCAGTGATGATGGCCGCACCAGCGGCTTGAAAGTGCTCTACCCCAAACACTGCCATATCTGATGTCACCAAACCAATGTCAATGACATCGCGCCCCGCAAGCGTAATTCCACGAGCCAATGCATCGGCAAGCTGCCGTGAATCTGGTCGCATGTCATGGCCGACCACCACAGAACCATCAGATGGTAGCCACTGTGCAAAACTCTGCCCAACTCGTTCTACCAAATCCTCGCTCAGCTCTGTTCCGACCCGACCACGTATGTCGTATGCCTTAAAAATGTTCGCTAAATTGCCCATGAGCCTCCTCTATACTGTGTCTTCCAGTATACCCCTCTTACGTGCCACTGCATAACACGAGTTTCGCACCAGCCAGCCTGCTCAAATGCGGAGCATCTGACACCGCTGGCTGGTGCGAAACTTGTGTATAATGCAGATATGAAGATACTCTATGTGACCCGTAAGTTTCCGCCAACGGTTGGCGGCATGGAAAACGTTGCCGCCTGGCTGTACGATGAGTTAGCCAAGCGGGCAGATGTCAAACTCATTAAATTTGGCGGCGCAAACAAATGGCTGCTGGTTGTTTTTCCGTGGTTAACTCTTCGAGCGATTGCGACGGGTGGGTATTCCGACCAGACATTATTTATGTGCAAGATGGTCTAATGGCTGCCGCGACGCCAATCTTCCGGGCACTCCTTCGTCGTCCAGTCGTGGCGACCATCCACGGCACAGAGATGGTCTACAAAACCCGCTGTACGTTAAAACGGTCATTCCAGCGCTGAAACACCTCAGCGCCGCAGCTGTCATAAGCCGAGCTACAGAAGAAAAGGTGCACCAGAAGCTTCCAGCCGTGTCGACGCAGCGTATTCACTGGGGCGTGCATGATGACTGGTATCTCAAAGATCGTACGGCCGCACGGAAAATGCTCGGCGAACAACTCGGCGTCGATCTAGCAAATCGTCCGCTTATCATTCTCGTCGGCCGCATCGTTGAGCGAAAAGGCGCGCTCTGGTTTGTGGAAAACGTCATGCCGAGTTTGCGCCTAGAATTGCCAAACGTCGCTTGCATTATTGCAGGCAAGGGCAAGGACTTCGAGGCTACTATAGCCGTCATAGAACGACGTGGCTTACAAGACTCAGTGTACCTGCCGGGCTACGTGCTGGGGGACAACTTGAAATATCTCTATAATGCCGCAGATTTGTTCGTGATGCCCAACCGCCAGGGCTTTGGCTTCGAAGGGTTCGGCATGGTCGTGACAGAAGCCACCAGCTGCGGCACGCCTGCCGTAATAGGTGAGTATTCTGGCGTCACCGACGCCGTTATTGACGGCATAACAGGTTGGCTCGTTCCTGTCGATGAAGTGAAGCCGTATCTGGAAAAAATTGTAAACGAGGTGAAAAATCCATCTCTCTACCGCTCAGAAGTTCGCGCGGCCACACTCAAAGCATACGACTGGAACAAAACCGCTGAAGCCTACCTAACATTCTTTTCCGACACAATCGAATCGCATCGGAAACACTAGCTACTCAACGGTTACGGACTTGGCGAGGTTGCGTGGCTTGTCGACATCTAGGCCTTTTTCGACGGCCACGTAGTACGCAAAGAGCTGCACAACAATTGCGGCGAGTAAGGGAGTCGTTTGCTCGAGCGAATCGGGTATGTATATGACATCATCCGCAAGCGAACGTATTTGCTCGTTTCCTTCTGTTGCAATTGCAAGGACAGGGCCCTTTCGGGCGCGAATCTCTTCTATGTTGCTGTAGGTTTTTTCAAGTAGCTCCGAGTTAGTCGCGATGGCAAATGTCGGGAAGTTTTCGTCTATGAGTGCCAGGGGCCCGTGTTTTAGCTCGCCCGCCGCGTAGCCTTCCGAGTGAATGAGCGCACATTCTTTGAGCTTGAGCGTGCCCTCTAGCGCCAGAGGGTACTCGTACCCCCGGCCAATGTACATAAAATCTTTGTAGTGGGCATATTTCTTGGCAAGGGATTTAATGTGCTCAGCTTGTTCAAGCACTCGCTCTGCTTTTTGCGGGAGCCGGTTGAGTTCTTCGAGTAAGGGCTTGTACTGCTCGGTGCGGCCATTGCTGAGGTACAGTGCAATGAGGAGCAGTATGGTGTACTGCGCCAAAAACGCTTTGGTGCTGGCGACGGCTTGCTCTGGTCCGGCATGGCAGTAGACGCCGGCGTCGGTCATGCGGGCAATGGTACTGCCGGTGGCATTTACAACCCCCAGCTTCAATACGCCGTAGTTCTCGACCTTTTTCAAAGCGGCAATGGTATCGGCCGTTTCGCCAGATTGCGATACGACAATGAGCGCGGTGCTACGCGAAAACGGCTCGTTCCGGTACTTGAACTCAGAGCCAATCTGAACTTCAACCGGTATGCCGGCCAGTTCCTCGATGGCGTATTCGCCAAGGAGTCCAGCGTATGATGCCGTGCCACACGCTACTATAACGATGCGGTCAATGTACTTGAGCTGATCGGCGACGCTTTCTAATCCACCGAGCTTCACGATGCCACTTTCCGGCTTTATTCGCCCCAGTGTGGCCGAACGTATCGTCTGCGGTGCCTCGTGAATTTCCTTGAGCATAAAGTGCGGGTAGTCGCCCAAGGAGGCCTTGTCGGCATCGTAGTCGAGCGTCTCGGCAGGGCGCTCGACGGCCACATCATTTTTGAGATTGTGGAGTGTATACTCGCCGCTGCGTCGAGCTACAATATATTCCTGGTCATTGAGATACACGACTTGTTTTGTGTGAGCCATCAGTGCCGCCGGGTCAGAGGCAAGTATCAGCGCCTTAGCATCAGTGATACCAAGGACGAGTGGGCTGCCAAGCCGCGCCGCATACAGCGCATCTGGCTCACGCGAAGTCATGACGACAAGCCCGTAAGCACCGCGTAGCTGATCGAGAGTCCGGTGAAAAGCTTCTTCGAACGAATCGGTTTCTTTTGCATAGTAATCAAGCAGGTGTGGAATGACTTCAGTGTCGGTTTCCGTCTGAAATTCGTATCCCTGTTTTTTCAGGCTTTCTCTCAGCTCTGTGTGGTTTTCGATAATGCCATTGTGTACGACCATGATGCTCTTATTTGCATTAAAGTGCGGGTGCGCGTTCGCCTTCGTCGGTGTGCCATGCGTCGCCCAGCGCGTATGGCCGATGGCTGTCGCACTTTCTGGGGTGGGCTCACCGAGTGAATCCACCAATGCTTGGACGCGTCCGGTCTGCTTCGTCACCACAATATCGTCCCCGGACAGGTACGCCACGCCAGCCGAATCATAGCCGCGGTATTCCAGTGCTTGCAACCCGCCCAGCACTACTGAGACACCTTTTTCTTCAGAACCAATATAGCCAACAATGCCACACATGAGCTTATCCTTTCGTTCAAGTTTGAAGGCGTTCTAGCAAGTATCTGCTCTCATCATACGCGCTTCAAGCCGCCTTGGCAGCATTTATTTGACGTTTTTAGCTACGGAGCGATGCTGCTTGATACATTCCACCAAGAAGGATTTTATGTTTGTGGTGAACTTTTCCTTTGAGAACTTTGTTGCGTATGCTTTTATGGCAGCACTACTGTATTTTGCACCGTTGAATTGTTGCAGTACTTTTGCGAGTGATGTAACGGTTTGTCTCTCAAAAAATTCCCCGGTCACATTTGGTCTGATGTAATCCAGTGATCCACCAGCTTTGTAGGCAATCACGGGCATGCCAGCCGCCATCGCCTCCACGGGTGTAATGCCAAAATCTTCAAGCCCCGGGAACAGCAACCCCTCAGCCCGGCTAAATTCTTCCTCAAGAACGGCATCACTCACCCTGCCAAGAAACGTTACACTTTTCCCAGCAAGACGACGCAACCGTGCATGGTCCGATCCTGCTCCAATGACAGTGAGTGGTATGCCCAGTTTTGTGCAGGCCACAACGGCGAGGTCAAAGCGCTTGTAGGGCGTCTGCCGCCCAGATATGATGAGACCTTTTCGTTTCGCGGGCGCCCGGTGTTTTTGAAAGCGCTCAAAATAGACCGGCGGAAAATGACGGTGCTTTCGCGGCCATAATATTTCAGAATTTCACGCTGTATGTGTGTGGAATTAGCAATTATATAATCAGGACGCTGTGCTGCCTTGAGATCCCAACGCCTGAGGGGCTTTACGAACAGCCACAACCCAAGGCGCGCGAGCGGGTCAAAGACGCCAACGCCTGGTCGCTTCATGTACTCATCGTAACGACGCCAGTAGTAATGGGTTGGCGCATGACAGTAATTGACGTGCACCGTGCGTTTTGGTACTTTTATGCCCTTTGCTTCGGCGCCAGAACTGCTAATTACCAGGTCGTAGCCGTCAAGTTTGAGGCGCGTGAAGTAGAGTATACGAAGCATGGGCAAGAATTTGCGGAGCTTGCCAAACGGCTGGAGCCAGCCCGTGATAACCGTATTGTCTAGGCGTCTGCGCCACTCTTTCGTGGTATATGATGTATAAATTGGCGCCTCGGGAAAGAGTTTGTGCAACTGCTCAACAACCAGTTCTGCACCACCACCTACTAGCCAATCATGCACGATTGCCACACGTAGCTTCGGGCTACGAGACATACCGGGCCCCTCGCCTGAATAAGCGTTCTATGACGACCCGTATCGTCTTTGTTATGATGACAATATCCAACCAAAAACTCCAGTTCTGTACGTAGTACAAGTCGAGCTTGCGGCGCTCCTCAAAGCTCATGGCGTGCCGCCCAGACACAAGCGCGAGGCTGGTTAAGCCAGATTTTACACTAAGAATGAGGTTCATTTTGTCGTACCGTTCCAATTCGTATGTATCGAGTGCCCGCGGGCCAACGAGGCTAATTTCACCGTGCAAAACGTTCCATAGTTGCGGTAACTCGTCCAGGCTGGCGGTGCGAAGTAACCTACCAACAGATGTGACCCTCGGATCGTACATGAGCTGGTCACCGCTGTCACGGTATTTTTTGATAAGCTCGGGTTTGCCCATTTTTACAAACCCCTCCTCGGGGGACATATTGTTGTAGGCTTGTTTCATGGTACGGAACTTGTAGACATAAATAGGAGTGCCAAAACGGCTCATTCGCTTTGCTTTATAAAATACCGGACCAGATGGATCGCTGAGCTTAATTGCAATTGCGGCAATGATCCACAGAGGCAAACTAATAATCAGTAGCAAGCCGCCAAACACGATGTCGGTGAGTCGTTTTAGTATACGCCCCCAACCAAACAGCGCCGTGTGGTGGACATGGATGACAGGGATGGCATTGCGGAAAAGATCGACGTCTATATTGCCCACAAACAGCTCATTATTTCCCGGTACGAACCGATAGCTTATGTGATGCTGCTGTGCAAACTCAAAGATTGCCGCATTCCGCTTTTCATCGGCATATAACTCGGTTTGAATAATGTTGTGTATGTCTTTCGGCTTACTTTTGAGGAATTCATCAAATGTATCAAACGCTGGTACCATTTCTGGTATGCGTTTGCTATAACCAACGACCGCGGCTATCTTGTACCCCGACTGTTTGGTATTCGCTAGCGATGCGAGCAACTCACGCGTAATTGGCGTTTTTCCAATTATGACAATACGGTTTAAGCCAATACCAAAGGAAAATAAGGAAGTCCGAATTATTCGGGCGATGTTGCGCAAAGAAAGCAGCACTATAAACGCAATGCCAAACCCATAAATGGGTACAAGCTTAGCCGGAAAGATTGTCTGCAAGCTCATGTAGTCCCAAAAAACCATAAACAGCAAGCCAACGAACGAGCCTATGAACAACCGTCCAGCTTCTGCAAACCGGCGCTCGTAAATATTGGCATTGTAGAGACCAAGCAGAGCAAATATGAGTATCCAAAATGGGAGTAAACTTGCAAAAATTAATACATACGTCTCGCCGTTCATGGGGTTAGCAACGGCAATGTCACTTGAGCCGCGAATAACAAATGCAGCGATGAAGCTGGCGAGAAGTGCCACGGCATCACCGACTACCAAAAAGAAGTTATAGACAAGTGACGCGTTATTTTTCATCTACCAGTGATTTTACCACTGTTAGTGATGAAACGATACCGAGCTACACAATTTTTTCCCACGGAAGACCATCTTTGCCAAAGTGGCCGTAGGCGCTGGTGGCGCTATAAATGGGACGGCGGAGATCGAGTGTTTCAATGATGCCTTTGACGCTGGTGTCGATGAGTTTGTCTTTGAAGGCGTACAGTTCTGCTTCGCTCACGGTGGCCGTGCCAAATGCGTCAATTGTCTGCATAAGTGGCTTGGGCTGGCCAATCACGTAGGCGAGACCTACTTCGCACTTGGTTGCAAGGCCGGCGGCAACGATGTTCTTAGCAATGTAACGGGCTGCATAGGCACCACTGCGGTCAACTTTGCTCGGGTCTTTGCCGCTAAAGGCTCCGCCCCCAACACGCGCGTAACCGCCGTAGGTATCGACGACAATTTTTCTGCCAGTCAAACCCGCATCTGATTCTGGACCGGGAATATGCCACAGTCCGGTTCCATTCACAACAATATTGTGCTCATCCGGCAGCTTGAGCTTGTAGTGGCGCAAAACAGGCGTAAAAACGTGATCTATGACATCTTGGCGGACTTGTTCGGCGCTCGTTGCTTCGTCGTGTGCCACGGCCGCCACCAGTTTTTCGACTGCGACTGGCTTACCATCTTCATCGTATCGTACGGTCACCTGGGCCTTACCGTCTGGTCGCAGCCACGCCAGCACGCCATTTTCCCGGCACTCGTCTATCCGGCGCGACAGCGCGTGGGCAAGGGCGATAGGCAGCGGCATGAGCTCGGGTGTTTCATCACAGGCAAAGCCAAACATCATACCCTGGTCGCCAGCGCCATCGACGTCGACGCCCATGGCAATCTCGGGCGATTGTTGGTGTAGAAAGTTCGTAAAATGCGATTCAGTCGCAGAAAATTTCCACTTGGGATTGGTATAGCCAAGCTGCTTTATCTTTCCTCGGACGACTTTTTCGAAGTCTACTTTCGCACTCGTTTTAATCTCGCCAAACAAGCTAATCTGGTTGGCACCAACGACTGTTTCTATGCCGGTGCGGGCCTCTGGGTCGAGTGCGAGGATGGCATCGACGAGCACATCGCTCACCGCATCGGCCATTTTGTCTGGATGTCCGGCGCAAACTGACTCACTCGTAAACAGTGTTGCATCCCCGATAGTATTGTTGGTCATAAAAATCCTTTCCGAGCAGGAAAGGAGTGGTCACTACCATATCTTTCCCGCCATTACGTAGTAATAGAGGCTAGACGAAGCACCGTTCTGCGTAAATCGCGGATGGTTGCCGACGGGTCACCGCGCTAGAACGCTCGCCGTACTCTTGATATTTCACTTGTAAAAGTGAACCTAGTGTATCACGAGTTTCACGTAGTTGTCACCCCAATTTTAACCAAAAACTTGTCTCATAATACGTACGGCCGTACGTATTATGAGAATTATTAATCGCAGCGAATAAGTGTGTCTCTGGGTATGTAATAGCAAATACCGCGATGGTCTGGTTTTACAGCAGCACACTCTGGGAGTGGTTCAATATCTGTAGTGCTCGGGTTTGAACGGACCAGTTTTTGAAATGCCGATGTAAGTAGATTGGTCTTCGCTCAACTCAGTTAGTTTGCCGCCGAGTGCTTCTACGTGCAGGCGAGCAACTTTTTCGTCGAGTTCTTTCGGGAGCATATAGACGCCCACCTCAAATTCTTTTGTCCAGAGTTCGATCTGTGCCAGCACCTGGTTGCAGAAGCTGTTGCTCATGACAAAGCTGGGATGGCCGGTGGCGCAGCCGAGGTTTACGAGGCGACCTTCGGCCAGCAGAATGATCCGGTGGCCATCGGGGAACGTGAACAGGTCGACTTGTGGTTTGATTTCGTCGCGCGTTACCCCTGGAGTGTGAACGAGCTGCTCAACCTGGATTTCGACATCAAAATGCCCGATATTGCAGACGATGGCGGCATCCTTCATAGCCGCCATATGGTCGACGGTGATGATATCTTTGCAGCCAGTAGTCGTCACAAAAATGTCACCTTCTCGCACGGCGTCTTCCATGAGAACAACTTCGTAGCCTTCCATTTGAGCCTGGAGGGCGCAGATGGGGTCTATCTCGGTTACGAGCACTCGGCAACCGTAGCTGGCGAGCGATTGAGCGCTGCCCTTGCCGACATCTCCATAGCCAGCAACAACGGCAACTTTACCAGCGAGCATAACGTCGGTAGCGCGCTTGATACCGTCAACGAGCGATTCACGGCAGCCGTACTTGTTGTCGAACTTACTTTTTGTCACCGAGTCGTTTACGTTTATAGCGGGGAGTTTGAGCTCGCCCTTTTCAAGCATCTGGTAGAGGTGGTGTACGCCTGTTGTGGTTTCCTCGGACACGCCTTTTATATCCGCTAGCATGTCAGGGTGCTTGGCGTGGACAAGACCAGTTAAGTCTCCGCCGTCATCGAGCAGCATGTTTGGCCCTTTGTCGTCAGTAAAGGTGAGTGTTTGCTCCGCGCACCACCAGTATTCTTCCTCAGTTTCACCTTTCCAAGCGAAAACTGGTACACCTACAGCCGCAATGGCTGCTGCCGCCTGGTCTTGAGTGCTAAAAATATTGCATGAAGACCAGCGCACTTCCGCTCCGAGCTCGACAAGTGTCTCTATGAGCACGGCCGTCTGAATTGTCATATGTAGCGAGCCAGCAATACGAGCGCCCTTCAGGGGCTGCGCCGCTTTGTATTCGGCGCGTAAGCTCATGAGGCCAGGCATCTCCTTTTCTGCGAGCTGGATTTCTTTGCGCCCCCAGTCTGCGAGGGCTATATCTGCAACTTTATAATCATTCATACACGCTCCTTTACGATGTTAAATGGTGGCGGTGAGCCAAAAGTGTTCTCATAGCGCTCAGTCAAGGTTTCATGGTCAAACATGTGTGTCTGAGTCCCCAGTGTTTCTATGGCAAAGCTCGCACAGGTCGCCCCGAGCTGAGCCGATTCGCGCAGTGACCAGCCATGGGCATAACCATAGCACAGTCCAGCGCGGTAGGCATCGCCCGCTCCTGTCGGGTCTACGACGTCGCTGGGTGTGGCGACTCCTACCTCGATAGGCTCCTCAACGGCCGTCCCCTCAACCCGTGATCCGTCAGGTCCGTGCGTGGTGATGACCACTGGCACTTGCGCAGTGATTTCGTGTGCCTCAAGTCCAGTGCGCTTGCAGAGCACAGCAAATTCGTAATCGTTCATTATGAGTATTTCTGCCGCCTCTATACCCGCTCGAATGTCTTCAGCCGGTGCATTACTAACTTGTTGGCCAATGTCATAGCAGACCGATAGGCTCATTTCGCCCGCTTCTTCTATCTGGCGGCTCATTGCTTTTGGGTCGTGTGGTGAAATGACGACCAGCGGGTTTTGCTCGCGCCACGGCTCGAGGCTGAGCGAATCGCTGTCAAACATTGCACCTGGGTAGAATCCACCCACTTGGTTTTGGTCGCTGTCGGTTATGACATTGAAAGTCGCTGTTGGCAGCATACTTTCGTGTATATGAGCGATATTCACCCCGTGCCGTGCCAGTTTCTCCATGTACTCCACAGCATCAGGTCCGACTGAGCCGAGCAGGTACGGTTCATTGCCTAGTAAAGCCAATGTATACGCTATGTTTGCCGCCACGCCGCCAGATGTATCACGCAAGCTATCGAGAAAAATCGACACAGACACGCTATCGAGTTTCTCGGCATGTAAATAATCTTCATACGAGCCACTAAAGCTCATAATCCGGTCGATAGCGATTGACCCAGTTAGGACTATTGGTCGCGAAGTCATCACTATTAGTATATCGGTCATCATGGAATCGCCAAAGCCCGCTGCTATACTTAAGGGTATATGGATAGGGCAAAGGGCAAAGAGCAAGGGGTAAAAGGCGCAGTTCGCGCTATTTCTGCTAATCACCGCCTAACTACCAGACTACCCAATTATGTCGTGGCATCTGTGTTGACGTTTGTGCCTGTGCACGCGTTTGTAACGGTGTGGGCTTCGACAGCAGTCGGCCACTACACGCTCCTCAGGCTTTGGCCAGAGCTGGCTGTACTTTGTCTTAGCGTTTGGTTTCTTGCGAGTGGCCGAATTCGGCAAACATGGCGGGAGTTTTCGCAATTTCACCTGGGATGGCTAATTCTTCTCTATCTGCTACTCTCCATTTTGTATTTTGGCATCGCACAGGTGCGCGGAGATATTGGGCTAAGGACGGCCAGCTATGGACTACTGCTGAGTACCCGCCCCATTGTTTGGTTTGTGCTGGTCTATGCTATTGCTCGTAAAAGTTCGTGGCTACGCACACATTGGAAACGAATTGTGCTTATCCCGTTTGCGGCTGTTTGTGCGTTTGCGCTGCTACAATTTTTTATTTTGCCCCCAGACTTTCTGAAACAGTTTGGCTATGAAAAGGGTGTAACAATCGCACCACTCCAGACTATCAACCAAGATACCGAAACTATCCGGGCTCAGTCGACGCTACGCGGTCCCAACCCGCTCGGCGCATACGTGCTTCTTGGGATTGGGCTCATGTGGGTTTTTGTACGGCGTGGCATTGGTAAGTATGTGCTACTCGCAGCATCTGGAGTGGCCTTGTACCTAAGCTTTTCGCGCAGTGCGTGGCTGGGGCTGGCGGTGGCTGGGTTGGCCTGGATAGCTGTGACCAAAAGTTTTTTGCGAAATGCTCGAATCGGTGCATCATCAGCGGTAGTCGCCCTGCTCTTGGTACTCGGAGGAGTCCTGCTTGCCCTAAACAACCAGGGCTTTAAGAATGCTATTTTCCATGCCAACGACCAGTCTACAGCGGCTCAGACATCAAATGAAGATAGACTCTCTGCACTGAGGGACGGCGTGCAGGATGTCGTAACCGAACCACTCGGCAGGGGGCTTGGGACGGCTGGGCCAGCGTCGATGCTCGAAGATGCAACACCCGCGCGCAATAGCGAAAACTATTTCCTCTCAGTCGGGCAAGAAACTGGGTGGCTTGGTCTCGGCCTTTTTATTGCCATCTGCTACCGGCTTGCTCGGGCTCTCTACAAACGTCGTGAACCGTTCGCAAACGTACTACTAGCAACCTTTGTCGGATTGACATTCGTGAACCTGCTGTCATATGCCTGGGCTGACGTGACGTTGGCATATATATGGTGGGGTCTTGCGGGTATTGCTATGGCAACCACTCCGCACAAGGAACGGTTGTGATGGTTGTGAAGCTACTGCATCGGCTTACACTGGCCTTACGCAAAATCGCGCCATATCCAGAGTCATCCACTAGTGATCCAGAAGACTCTTTATCTGGAGGAGTTGAACCTGTAGGTTCATCGACGAGGGAAAAGTGGCTTATGGGTGTTGGCGGTGAGTCTGGGGTGGTGGGGGTTTTGCGTAAGTCCAGTATACCCCGCAGGCCGACTAGAAAAGGGCTTCTACAGTTTCTCTACTACAACCTTGGCGGGGCAGTATTCTTCGCAAGCGGGTATGTCGTGTTCGCACTTCTCTACGGCCTACTCCATTGGCACTGGTTAATCGCCAAAGGCTTGGCTGATCTTGTCGGTTGGTCGCTGAATTATCTCATTCAGCACTACCTAGCCTTCAATGATTCGGCGCGGCAGCAGGGTCACAAAAAAGTACTCAAAAAATATGTGCCATTCAGTCTCATCAACATCCCCATAGACTACGCCATTGTCGGTGGCCTCAAGTGGCTCGGCGTCACGCCGTTTCTCGGCCTCTGGATATCCAGCATATTCTTTACCATCTGGAAATGGCTCTGGTATAAACACTGGGTGTTTAAGACGTCCTAGCCGTATTCTTACGAAGGTTTGTTTGGTTGCTCGTTCTGTTTCCTTACGCTTCGCGCCAAGAGGTAAGTTGCTACCCCAAAGGTAAACAGGTAAGTGGCAATCGAAAAGGTAGTTTGTGGTTCTGGTGTTGTAACTGCATCTGATGTGTCCGAGAAACTATTCACAATAAATAGCGCGATAACGCTTACTATTCCTAAAACCGCACTTGCAATCCGGAAGAACCGGCTATCTCGTAGAATCAGCAGGAGTGCAAAACCGGGCAATAAGACAACACTAGAAAACGCTGGACGTGTTACCTCAGCGAGATTGTACAAGTTTATAGCTGTAGTGGTGCCCTTTGCAACGAAAATCGGCAAGAACGTTGAAACAATCACACAAACTAGCCCCAGCACGTACAGCAGCCTAATGGTAAGATATTTCGCCACCTCATCAGATAAGCGCACCCACCACGTCGTATCGCCGCTGTGCACTAACTCTTCTTTAAGTATCAGATACTTTGTCGTGAAAAAGCTGCTTCCGACGAGCCCGAGCACACCTGCAAAAAGAGGCGGCAAATCAAACTGCCGAAAGATTAAAAAGTACGCGGCTATGCTTAGGCTTAATCCAATAATCCAGTATTCTGGCGTACGTAGAAGTTTTTGCTCAAACTCTTTGTCACTCTTCACGCCGAGGAGCTCATTGCCTGTCTGGCTTATGATTGCGGTATACATCTCTTTGGTAAGAGGTGTCAATAATCCGCCTGCAAATTCACGATCAAAATCAAAAGGCTTACCACTTGTTCGTTTAGCACGGAGCATTACGGTTTTTTCAAAGGATTGCGCCTCGAGCTTATAGGCATTCTTTAGAATGTGGGTCTCGTATTCTTCTGGACTGCTTTTCTTGAGAAGCCGTGGATAATCACCCTGTAACGCAAGCAGGACTGGTCGACTTCTGGCGGATTCGCGGTATAAAATCTCAGCCGCGCACAAGCGGCCATGTCTTGCTGTGTGGAGCACGAACAGTTGGCCATTACTGAGCATTGCAGCTGTCGCAAAAAGCCTTTTGCTACAGCCGCTGGCGTAGTTGCAATTTCATTGTAGTCGTAGCTGGCTTGTCCCCAACCTTCTATGTCTACGTAGATGCCAATGTCAGTGAAGGTAAACATGAAACGCAAATCACCATCGCTCTCCTTCTTACCCAACTCAAGACTAGCAAACGGTTCACCCGTACCTCCCGTCTCTGGGTCTGCGTCAACGAGTCTACCGAATGCGTCCTGTTGTACAACCAGGTTTTCTGTAGACACGGGGAACATATTCGTCCGAACAACGACTTTTTCAAATTCACGAAAGACGTGAATGGGAGATAGCGGGCATGCTTCTGACATAGTAATTGCTAATGCAGAAAAAGTGTCTCACATAGCAGGGTCGTGGTAAAGTGTGACATAATAGGATATATGAACGAAAAGCAAACAAACCAGGTGAAACCGCTATCCGTAACAGAGCTATCCCAGGTAAAACCCGTGCGTCCGACTAAAAAACAGAAAGAACTGCTTGGGTTTATCGAGCAGTTTATCGCCGAGCATGGCTATAGTCCGAGCTACCGCGAAATCATGAGTGGGCTACACTACAACTCGGTCGCGACGGTGGCGCTTCATGTCGGGAATCTCATCAAACGTGGTCATCTAGTAAAACGTGACCATAGTGCTCGTTCACTTGAGGTTGTTAATCCATCCGGGCAAGTGGCAGCGCCGTTCCTGACTAACGAAATCAAAGAGGCCGAGGAGAAGTGGCTCGTCACCAAGGTCGAAAAACTCTTCGTCGACGCCGAATCAACAGCCGTATCTGTACAGCAGCTTGATGACATAGCGATTGTATTAGCGGCACTTCGGGTACTTGACCAGAGGGTGCGGTACGGCAATTCTCGCTGCGGCTCAATACCCTGCGGACTACGACCAAGGCATAACATGCTATAGTAGCTTAGGAAAGGCATAAGCATGTATCGTGTAGATAAACGTACGCATCGGCACGCGAGAGCAAAGCGCAGGATGGCCGTGCTACTTGTCATATTCATATCCGGCATAGGCGTCTATTGGCTCACACACCTTACGGTCTCGCCAAAACAGAACATCAAAAGTTCACCCTCTATAAGCAGAAAGTTCAATGCGACTACCGAAACAAAAGTACGGATTGAAAAACCAGAATTCATTATGGAACTACCGGGGGGTTGGAAAGAGGTCGCCGTTACCCCTCAGCCGCTATCGCCAACCTATACGTTCATAAGTCCGACAGCAAATGCAACGAGACTGAATGTGTACATGTCGGCCATGCCAGGATTTGCTATCAACAGAGCTATCGTAGTCACGCCACAGGCTGATGGGCTAGCCTATGACTCTGTGTCGGAAAACTGCACAACATTTACCGATGCAACGAAGATTGATCCTGCCACTGGACATGCCCAGGCCAGGTGGCAGGGTGTGGACTTTTTGTGTGATACGGGCAACTTTGCTCGCGCAGTCGTAGGGATTATTTCGCGCGAAGGCATGAATCAGGTAACCGTCACAGGCCAGACTATCGGTTCGCGTAAGATATTTATTACCTACACCGATAATAGCGTTAACCCAGATTACTCGGTGCTCTATAGCGTCCTCACTAGCCTTCGTTTTAAGTAAAAATTACTATATCTAGCGTCTCGCTGCTCATGCTAGACTCTATAAAGTATTTACTGAAATTAACAATATAAATCGGAATGAGGTGTAAATCCTCAGCTGTGCCGCAACTGTAATTGTGAAAGGACTGTCCTTTCACATAAGCCAGACACGATTGTAAAGTCTTCCGAGCAGAAGCGAACCATGTCAACCTGTTGTCATAGTTTACCTTTTCGCCCTCGGAAGCACCGAGGGTATTTTTATGCACGAGCATGCACCACACGCATATGAACAAATCAGGAACAGCGCACTCGCCGAAACACGTCTCCTGACGGAGGTCGATGCTCTTGCGCGCCATCTTGATTTGCGCGGCAATGTTTCCCCAGCCGTCGAGCATGATACTAAGCAGAATATGGCTACGGCGCTCGCCGAGGCCGCGATACCGTCGGCGGTTACGACAACCTATCACCGAGTCGAGCATCATGAGGCGGGTGGGCGAAAGGAACGAGTTATAAAATGGCTTGGGAAGACTGCGATTGAGGTTGCCGAGACCGGGAGGCAATTTCACTTTTCACCAGCCGCCCTCGCGCGAGTCGACGTTGAGATCGCTGAAGCGATCCACGCCCAAGAGTCGCTTCGACCAGGCTTTGCCCAGGTGTTTATTTCACCTAAGATGTCCGTGGCTGATGCGCCCGTCTATGTCGCCAAGGCGGAACGGCTGTACGACGACGATTCGCTCCGCGTGTCTTATCCAATAACAAATGAGGATGGGGTAGTCGTGGCGCGCAAAATGCAATCGCTCTTAGTTCGTGATATTCCGCTGAATGCTTGGGTGGCAATGCTGAAAGATCCAGAGAACATTTTTGGTCGGTCATTCGATATTGAAGACGAAGGGTCGGCACTTTCAATTATGAAATTATTTTCTCAGCTCGATTTGCGGGAGGATATATTGCCAAATGGCCCGATTGGCCTTGTCGAAGCGGTATTGCCATATATCAAAGAGAGGGAGACTTACCTGAGCGTTCAGCAACAACTCGTAGGTTTTCGTAGCGGCCAAGAGCACTACGCCGAGCAGATTCGTCAAAAGGCCGACCAATGGTTTGATTTTGACCTCGAGCTAGCCCGTAGCCTGAAGCTAGGCAAAGCCACTAAAGCAGTACGGCAGCGGATTATTTCAGGGCAACATGAGTGGAATGTCGATGCGCTGGAAGTGATCAGTCGTCACCAGCTTGGTGATATAGAGTATCAGATGACCCGAGAACTTGCGGCAGTGCTTGAGCGAAGTATTCGGCTTGAGCTTGAAGGGCGCATTGCAATCAATGTCGGCAACGAACGAGCGCTCAAAGAAGTCTCGCAAGATGCGCGAGCGGCAATTGCTGCGCAAGATGCTCGGGTAGAGGCGATGCGGGCAGCGGGTGTCAGTACAGAAGAAATCTATCGAGCGCAAACAACCGTAATGCGAATGGTAGCTGGTCAACGGATCCGGACTGGCGGTGGCTGCGCCGGTACTACCAAAGGTGTGTATGGCAATGAATCCAACGAACCAGGCTCTGAGCTTGAAGATGGCGTTGGTGAGCGAACGAGCCCATACGGGCAGGAAGCTAGTGGAGACAAATCGAAGTGGAAGTGGAAAAGGGGCATATGCCAAGTGAAGTCATGTTCCAGCCACCCAGGCCAAACCGAGGTCGGACCTTGCAGCGTATGTCGTAATTGCCAAACAGAGTTTGACGCTGGTCGTGATCCCACTAGAGGTGGCCTCACCAGATCCATTAGAGAAAAAATAACTAAAAAGAAAGAAGCAATAACATTTGCAACGCTATTTCTGGGTGAAAAGGCCAAACTAAAACTGCATAATACTGCCAAGAAAATTGGCAATGTGGTTCTGAAGCATAGCGAACGGAAAGAGTAAGAAGTAAAATAGTGGTGTGGCTGAAGAATTTGACCCATATGCAGACATGGTGAAAGAAAAAGCGCCAGAGCTTTTTTGTGAGGTTTGTGGGCACTATCCGCTGGAGCCGGTGCATGGGCATTTTGCCTGCCCAGCGTGCAAGAACATAACCAAGTGCTGCGAAGGCATGCCGATAGTTCAGGAATGAAAAATGAAGTGAAAACCACCTCTTTTAAAAAACCATCCCAGGTGAAAAATCGTATTGGTATCTACTCTGGTACCTTCGACCCGGTGCATGCCGGGCATATCGCGTTTGCGCTTCAGGCCGCTCAGATGGCGCGACTCGACAAGGTTGTGTTTGCGCCCGAACGCAGCCCGCAGGACAAACACCACGTTACACATTTCGCGCACCGAGTAGCTATGATCAGGCGTGCCATTCGACCCTACCGCCAGCTAGATGTCCTTGAGCTCGAAGACAAGACATTTTCTGTTTTACGTACGCTACCACGTTTGGAGCGTGCATTTCCGGGCTCGCAGCTGATATTTCTGTGCGGTTCAGACGTAGTCGCCCATATGGCGAGCTGGGCGCACGTAGAAGGTTTCTTGACTCGCGTCGAGTTATGCATTGGGCGTCGTCATAGTGAGACCAATCAGCACGTCAAACAAGCAGTAAATAGGTTACCCGTGGTGCCGTTAGCGGTCATACAATTCGAAAGTTATGCCGCTACAGTCAGCTCCAGTCAGGTGCGAGCTGCAATTCGTGAACAGCGTGGTGTGAGGGGGCTTTTGGCGAGCGTGAGAACGTACGCACAGCGCGAATGGCTGTATTTGTAGTAGCAACAGATACAATCCGCTGACAAAATCACCACGGAGGATCTATTGACCGCACCATAAGCGGGTTGGTATAGTTAGGTATCTTCTTTTGCACGGCGAGATGCAAACAGAGACAAAAATATTTTTACAAATTCCACAAAACAGACAGTGTAGTTTGCTGTGAGTGCGAGGCACGTTGAGCTACCAGGAGGGTTCCATGTCTATACCAGTTAAGCTAGCCTACGATACGCCGTCGTTGGTCCGAGTCCGGGTCAAACGGCCAGGTTGGCAACAATACATACACTACTAGGAGGCTATTCCTCCTAGTTATTGTGTACTAGCTAGTGCTTCGTCGAGTACCTTGCTGAAAGCTTCAAGGCTGGGCTGCGGTTGTATTTGGTTGTCTAGCAACAGGCTGCTGTTAACTTTCTTTCCGTTTATGAAGAACGTAGGAGTCGAAAGATCTTCTTTGGTGGCTTTAAATGCGTCAAGATCAGCATTGATGCGGGTGTTAACAACGGTACTACCGAAGTCCTTTTTAAACGTAGTTGTATTGAGCCCAAGCTTCTCAGCATACTTTACGAAGTAGTCAGAAAGCGGGTCTTTGCTAGCGACCCAGCCAGTTTGACCAGACGGATCTTGGTTCTCATACAACAGGTCATGCATTTCCCAGAATTTGCCCTGTACGTCAGCTGCTTCAGCTGCGCGAGCCCCAGCAAAGGCATTTGGGTGAAGTGAAGTCAATGGTAGGTTGCGGAACTGGAACCGAACGCGGTCACCGTATTTTTCTTTAACTTGCTTTGTGATTGGATAAAAACTTTTACAGGCTGAACACTGATAGTCGCCGTATTCGGTGAACGTAACTTTGCTGTCCAACTTACCGGCGTAGTGGTTCGTTGTTTGTGACGCTTTGCCACTAGTTCCACCAGGATTTTCCTGTTTATTGTTATTTGCCACGATGATACCGCCAAATATCACAATAATCATTCCTATGATGGCCCAAAACCGTTTATCCATAGTTCTCCTCCAGCTTTTAGTATAGCTATGGTAACACAGGTCGCCGATACCTGCATGCTTAGACTCGACTTACGCGGGAACTCCCACTACCCCAGCCTCGCCAGGTGAGTCCATAAGCCTATATTTAAGTCGTCAGCGGAGCTACGGCTTCACTTCCTCTAGAAAAAGGAGCTTGTGAACCACTCCCGGACAAGGCTGATGAAAGTGCGATTCCCGCGTAAGGCGAGTAGACATGCTGTAGGGTATAATAAACGCATATGACACTATTTATTCTCGGTCTCGTCTGTGCGCTGCTTGCGATTGTATTTATGGCTCTGTACAGAACGTTCAGCCATGTGACGCCCAAAGAGCTAAAACGCCGCGCGCGCCAAGGAGATGAGGTCGCAGCAGTTTTATACCGTTCAGTCTCGTATGGCTTGAGCGCAAAGCTCATACTTGGTTCGCTGGCTGTTCTCAGCGCATACGGCGCGTTTGTATTTATGGTCAAAGCCCTCGATACATGGCTGGCGTTCCCGGTATTCGTTATCATTGCCATGTTAGGTTTTGTGTTTATAGAATCAAAAGAAGGTGCCAACCGCGTATCGTTGTGGTTAGCCCGAACAATCTCGCCGTCACTAGCATGGTTACTTGAGCGGTTTCATCCGCTATTCGCGCGGATCGTCAGGATAGGGCGACGGATGTTTCCCATCCGTGTTCACAGCGGTCTATACGAAAAGGAGGATCTTGCCGAATTGCTCGAAAAGCAAAAGACGCAAGCAGACAATCGTATTCCAAATGGCGAAATAGACATGCTCACAAACGCCCTCACATTTGGTGACAAAACTGTTGCAGATGCCTTGGTGCCCAAACGAGTCGTAAAAGCCGTCTCTGTCGAGGAAGCAGTAGGACCAGTGCTCATGGGTGAGCTGCACTCCAGCGGCCACAGTCGATTCCCGGTGTATGAAGTGAAAAATGACAACATTGTTGGCGTACTGTATTTGCACGATCTAGTCTCAACCAAACGCTCTGGGGTTGTGCGAAGTATCATGCGTCGCAAGGTGACGTATGTACATGAAGATTTTACGCTATACCAAACGCTGCAGGCGTTTATCAAAACCAAGCAACACCTGTTCATTGTGGTGAATAGTTTTGAAGAATACGTCGGCATTATCACCATAGAAGATGTGCTGGAAAGGGTAATAGGCAAGCTCATCGTCGATGAATTTGACCGCTACGACGACCTCCGCGCCGTTGCAGCCGCTGCCGCCCGCAAAGACCACGCCGCCAACGAAGAGTCTCACGCTCCAGACACAGCAGATTAGCTACCCCCAACCAGAAATTACAAACCACAAATATTCTCACTTTACGTCCGGCCGTAACGAAAGTGAGATTATTTTGGAAAGAGGCGAAGGCTCTCGTGTATTTCGACGCACGATTCGAGGTTCAGTTCCTTCACCGCACGCACAAGTATTTTGCGGTAATCAGTGTCAGTAACCCACACGCTCTGCTGTACCATAGTAAAGCCCAAATTTCGTAAGAGCCTGCGAAATGAATTTCGTACCGTCAAGCGGTGTTCCGGGATATCAAAATCACAATGAGTCTTGCGTCTTTGCCAAGCTTCTGTGCGGTATATGGCGCGAGTTTCCGCAGCCCCTTTTCTGTGAGTCGTGGAACTTTATCTCCCGAGAATAAATCTTGCTTGCGAGCACGGTAATACGCGTTGCGCAGAGCAGCTTCGCTATGACCGGAAACTTTTGACATCTCATAAAAGAACGTGCTTGGTTTGAATGAAAGCAGCACATTTTCCTCGGTGTAGGGGATTAATCCCCTAAGCATAAAAACCATTGCTGCATGTTTCGTACTGCTGTAATCACGCCTCATATTGCACTAATTGTATCACTTTACGTCCGGTCGGACGTAAAGTGAGAATGATTTAGGATGTTTTGATTGAAAGATGGTAAAATGTCTTCGATGAAACATGGCGTTGTTGCAGATATAAATCCATGGGTCGGCAGGTAGCCCGGCCGGGCAGCTTGTGCATTCGACCCTAGAAAGAAGCGCCGCTATCAACATATGAGGAAAATTATCCATGCGTACACTTGCTACTGAATCAATATCAAAAGTCGGACATACTATCACGGCAATGGGCTGGGTGCAGTCGCGCCGCGATCACGGCGGGCTCATTTTCATTGACCTGCGTGACCACACGGGGCTACTCCAGCTCGTCATCAATCCCGAAACGGCTGAGGCATTCAAAACCGCCGAGGAACTCCGTGATGAATTTGTCATCGCCGCCACGGGCACGATAGCCGAACGGGATGAAAATATGCGCAATCCGCATCTGGAAACAGGTAGTATCGAAGTGAAAGTCCAATCAATACGTATTCTTAACCGCGCTGAAACGCTGCCCATCCAACCCTTCTCCGACGCGCAGGCCAACGAAGAACTGCGACTTCGCTATCGCTACCTTGACCTACGCCGCCCGAAGATGCAGCACATGCTAAAGCAGCGCGCGGGCTACTACAAGTACATGCGAGACTACGTTGAATCGCAGGGCTTTACAGAGGTTGCCACGCCCATTCTTGCCAATAGTAGCCCGGAAGGCGCCCGCGATTTCCTCATCCCCTCACGCATTCACCCTGGCAAATTCTATGCCCTGCCCCAAGCTCCGCAGCAGTTTAAACAGCTGCTAATGGTCGGCGGCATTTCGCGTTACTACCAGCTGGCAGCTTGTTTTCGCGATGAAGACCCGCGTGCCGATAGACTGTATGGCGAATTCTATCAGCTCGATGCCGAAATGAGTTTCGTGGAGGACGGTGAGGAAGTGCGTACTATTTTTGACCCGCTTATTAAAAACTTAGTGAGCGACTTTGCCGGTAAGAAACTGCTGAGCGACAACGTCCCCCGAATTCCGTACGCCGAAGCCATAGAAACGTATGGTTCAGATAAACCGGACTTGCGTTTCGGTATGAAACTAGTCGAACTATCGGATGTATTTACAGACTCTGAATTTGGCGTATTCAAGAATGCCGCGGCTGGTGGCGGCGCGGTGAAGGCGATTTGCGTCAAAGGCGGCGCATCACTCAGCCGCAGCCAGATAGACAGTTTCACCGAAATCGCCAAAAGTGAAGGTGCTGGCGGGCTTGCCTACCTGACCTACAAAGACGGCGAAGTGCAGTCACCAATTGCGAAATTTATGAATGAGGTTGAACTCACCGAAGTAAAAAACCGTTCCCAGGCGGAAGACGGCGATGCTGTGTTCTTCGGTGCCGACACGCGCCACGTCGTAAATAAAGTACTCGGTCGACTGCGCAACGAATTTGCCTCGCACTTTGGCCTGAAAGACCCAGATACTGTTGCGCTGTGCTGGATAGTCGATTTTCCGTTTTACGAGACAGACGAAAAAACGGGCAAAATGGATTTCGGTCACAACCCATTCAGCATGCCCAAGGGCGGTGCTCACGCGCTGGATAACACTGAAAACAAACTGGAAATCTTGGCCGATCAGTACGACATGGTGGCTAATGGCTACGAAATCTGCAGCGGCGGGGTGCGCAATCACAATCCCGAAGTGCTGTACAAAGTTTTCGGTCTACTCGGCTTTACGCCAGAATACGTCGAAGAGAAATTCGGTGCCATGCTCAGCGCCTTCAAATACGGCGCCCCGCCACACGCCGGCTGCGCCTTTGGTGTCGACCGACTGTTCATGATCCTCATGGGCGAAGAAAACATCCGCGAAATAGTCGCTTTCCCCAAAAACGGCAGCGGCCTAGACGTCATGATGAACAGCCCCAGTCACGTCGACAACCAACAGTTGAAGGATCTCTCGGTGCGCGTGGTTGAAGAATAGTTGTGTTTTAGGAGATTGACAGGTACAATCATTTTTATGATTTTGCATGTCTGCGGCTTTCAGATCCGTCCACGCCCATAGGGGCATGCATTTATAGTATTTGCGTAGTGCCCTCGTTTTGTAAAAAAACGGGGGCTCTTTATATGGAAACGACAAAATATGAGTATAGAAATCCAACACCAATTATTTACACCAGAGAAACAACTATTTTATCCCGAAGCGGAAGTGATTGCTGCTGGAATTGCGCAGGAGGGAGACACTATGGTACCTGTGTCACCAGAAACATTACTTCTCAGCCCACTCAGCCTTGTCCTATCTATAGGAGAGTCATTAGCAGCGTTTGGTCGCATTAAGGGTTCAAACGAGCAGAAAATACCAGTGATTTGTTCGGAAGAAGCGCCCGATACACCACTACTTGCCGGTGAATATAGGCAACTGGGTTCTTTGTGGGTGCACCAAGATTTTAGAAAACGAGGGTTAGGGAAGCTTGTTATAAAGAAGCTAACAGAAGAGGGGATAAGAATGGGTTTGGATCTTTATGCCTTTTGCCGGACTCTTGATAGTGCAGCTAGGTTTACCTCATGTGGATACTTGGAAGCAGTTGCAACGTATCCAGGGCTAAAGGACCCAAACCGCCCTTGTGTCGTGTTTCAACCTGAAAACGTTGTCGTTAGAGCTGCCTAGTAAATCGTAGTACAATATCTGGGATAACTAGGAGGGTTTATGGATCATTTAGTGGCGGCAAAGCAACTTACGCCGGAAGTTTTGAGCGGGCTTATGCAAAAGGCAGAGGAGTACCGGAAGCTCCTAGAGACACCGGAAGGGCGGAAACAACTGCGGGAACTATACCCTGATAAAGTTGTCGCAACACTTTTCTACGAACCATCGACGCGTACTCGTCTGAGTCACGAATCGGCCGCCCAGCGGCTTGGTATGGGGGTGGTAAGCACCGAAAACGCGGCTGAATTCTCTTCTGCCATTAAAGGCGAAACCATAGAGGACACAGTGCGCGTGGTGTGTGGCTACGCCGATGCTATTGTCATTCGCCACAAAGAAACTGGCATTGTCGATCGGGCGGCTGCCGCTAGCCCAGTACCCGTTATCAATGCTGGCGACGGCACGGGCGAACATCCTACACAGGCGCTACTGGATGTCTACACCATCTGGCGCGAAATGGGGACACTCGAGGGTCTGAATGTACTAATGGGTGGCGATCTGGCGCATGGCCGTACAGTGCGTTCGCTCGCCCAGGTCATGAGCAATTACAAAGGTACCAGCTTCACGTTTGTTTCAACGCCGCAGTTGCAAATGGGCGACGATATCAAGGCTTTGCTTAAGGAACGCGGTGTGGCATTCACGGAAACCGATGATGTGAACGAAGCGGTCAAGCAGGCTGATGTGGTGTATTGGACCCGGCTCCAGAAGGAGCGGCTGGAAGATCCGACGCTGGAGGCGGGATTTGTCATAGACGAGAGTGTCCTGCAGAACATGAAAGAGAAGTCGGTCATTATGCACCCCTTGCCACGGGTGAGCGAAATTACGGCTGGGGTAGATATTGACCCGCGTGCGGCCTACTTCCGGCAGTCGCATAACGGCGTGTATGTGCGTATGGCGCTGCTGGACTATCTCTTTAGTCATAAGTAACGTGCGCGGACCCGCCCGCGCCCGGCGGCCAGCTTTTTTGGTGGCAAAAAAGCTGGGCAAAAAAGCCAGGCACATCTCCACCGACTCGGCAGCTGTGGTAAACGAGCACAATGCGAAAACACTAATTGGATACGCATTTTCGCTGGTATTGTGCTGATTTACCACAGCTGTACCGGGTCAGCTCCGCAGTGCCACCCCTAGCTGTATCCCGCCGCTGGCGGGATGGTTAAAAGACGCAATCGTGGGTTGTTGATTGGTTGTTGCTAACTTAGTCGTTGAGAGTTGGTTGTTGTGTCTCAGGAAGCAAACGGTGTGAGGACGCGGGCGGGATGGAGGTCTGCGGGGAATGTGCCGTTTTCGTAGACGGTTTGGCCGTGGAGGACGACGCGGGTGACATGACCAGGCATTTCCTCACCGTCCCACGGTGACCAACCACACTTGGTTTGGAGGTCGGCATTATGTAAAACATATGGCTCCATTTTCACGTCGACATAGGTTGAGTCATCTGTTGGAAGGCCGAAAATTTCACTTGGATTCGTAAAACATTTGTCTATAATCTGCTCGAGCGTAATCTTGCCCTCGGCTCGCGCTTTCAGCAGTAGGGGCAGAGTGGTCTCTAGGTTTGGTACGCCAAACGCTCCAGCTTGTTTGTCTGCGTGGGTGTGAGGGGCGTGATCGGATTCAAAGATGTCGATATCATCCAGGTGCGCCCACAAGAAATCTTGGTCTGCCTGCGATTTCAGTGGCGGTTTCATCATGCCATATACGCCCAGGCGCTCCACGTCGTTTTCGGTCAAAAACAAATGGTGCGGCGTAACTCCGCAGGTTACAGGCAATCCTTTTGCCTTAGCTGCCATGATTTTTTCTAACACAACGCGGCTGGGCATATGGCAGACATGCACCGGACGGCTTAACCCCTCTAGCGATGCGATGGCAATATCTATAGTGTCTTCTTCGGTATGCAGTAAGACGACCTGATCGCGCGGCCAAGCAGCGTAAATTTCCTTTAGCCGCGAAGGGTCCAGAGTGTAGCCACCAGTTGTGTTATTTAGGTACACTTTTAAGCCGATTGAATGCTTGGCGGCTTCGGCAAATGTGTCGAGATTATCACCCACAGTACCGTAGTGGAAGCCTATATCACAGACCGCTTTCTGCTGTGCTAGCGCAATCTTGGCTTCAAGACGTTCTAGCGTAGTGATAGGTTCGGCATTGTTCGGCATATCACACACGGTAGTGAAGCCACCGGCCAGGGCGG
Source organism: Candidatus Saccharimonadota bacterium (assembly GCA_016699935.1). Taxonomy (GTDB): domain Bacteria; phylum Patescibacteriota; class Saccharimonadia; order Saccharimonadales; family UBA4665; genus JAGXIT01. The sequence goes on along the minus strand of CP064992.1, from coordinate 371,559 downwards.
CCCGAGTCCCGCTAGAAAAATCTTCTTTTTCGGTCTGTCCAGGCTCCCGCAAATGCACATGCACATCCACCAGCCCCGGCAAACGAAGTATTTCAGTCATGTCTACCAGTATACACACCTGCTACAATGAGCAAATGAAAACGCACTCAAGGTTGCCAGTAATCATCGCATTATTCCAGACAGTACAATTTGCAACCATGGGTATTTGGGTTCGTATGATGCAGGAATCATTCACGACGTACCAACAAGTCTATATTCGTATTTTAATTGCATCGATCTTAGGGTGGGTTATATTCGCAAAAGTTATTAAACCTCGCCAAATTATGAAGTATTCAGCGCAACAGCATCTTACGTATTTGCTGCGTGCGGTTTTCGTATTCGGTGTGGGAGTTTTGCTTTTCACGGTCGCTATTCAAAAAACCGAGTTTGCAACAGTTTCATTTATAGCTTCATTGCCGACATTAGGTATCTTTGCATGGCTAATCTTCCGCGAACGCTTAGATAAGGGTTCACTAGTATACGTACTGATTTCGATAATCGGACTCGCGCTGTTAACGGGTATCAACTTCACAAATTTTCATTTGGGAGTGGGCGAAACAGCAGCGGTCATAAGTATGGTTGGTTTTAACATCGGTTATCTTTTGTCTCGAAAACATCCAGCAAGCTCGAATAAATATCAAGACGCTGTGATAGTTTTGAGCTATGGATGGATTGTGCCATTTCTTGCTGTACTAGCGGCTGGTAAGGGATTGTGGCCACAACACATAACAACCGTGGCTTGGGTCGGTTTGATTGCCAGCGTCATAACAAACATATCTGGTATGGTCATGGTAAATTATATATTTGCGCACATGAAAGCATACATTGCCGGCAATATCTTTCTACTTGAGGGGGTCATAGCTCTTGTAATAGGGATATTTTTATACAGCGAAACGCCCAGCTGGCAAGCAATAGTCGGAGCAATGATAATTGTGGCTTGTGCATACATGGTTGCTAAAAGAGACAGGGGAGGGCGAACAATTGCGGGAGAAGATTGAGGCGTGGAAGGGGCATGTGCGGGAGGTGTCGAGCCGATCGGATTTTGTGCATCATGAATGGTTTGTGCGGTGGCATCTGGAGATTGTCGAGCGGATCGCGATGGAGCTGTGTGAAAAATATCCGTCGGCCGACCGAGATTTGGTAGAGGTAATGGTGTGGCTACATGATTATGGGAAGGCATTGGACTTTGAGAATCAGTACGAGGTGACACTTTCGGCTGGGATGGCAAAATTAACAGAGATGGGTTTCACCCAGGATTTTGTGGAGCGAGCTATCTCGGGTATAGAAACCATGGATAAAAAGATGGAGCTAGGTCTACGCGAAGCCTCACTGGAGGTGCAGATTGTCGCCAGCGCCGACGGCTGTTCGCACATGGTGGGGCCATTCTTAAGCCTCTACTGGCGCGAGCATCCAGAGCTATCGACCGAAGATCTTATGGCCGCCACACGTGCCAAACTAGACAAAGACTGGAGCCGCAAAATTACCTTACCCGAAGCCCGGGCCGCCTTTGCCGACCGGTATAAGCACCTCTTTGAGCAGGCCAGTTTTCGGTCCGAAAGTTTCTTGCACTAAACCAGTTTACTACGAGTCACCGCCCTAGATGTGGAATAGCTCATAAATTCTCTCGGCGGGATAACCGCTATTTCATTATTTTTGATACAATGTGATTAAGGATAACCCTAATGGCAAAAATACCTATCACCACGACAGACCCAGATGAAGCAAAAGCTGAACAGCGCGTAAGGGAGATTATGGGGCCCGCTCAAGGGTTTGACGGTGAGGAACCGGGTGCAGTCACTGAACCAGACGTGCCAGGTGCTCCCCCCAAAGACAATCACCCCGCCAATACTGCAGAGCAGCGTTCGAACGAGCCAAACGTGGGGGGTGATGCTGCACCTGGTAGTAATGCCGAATCAAAGACTCGGGTTGAGAGCGACCCATACGAAAAAGATCTCGATATGGAACAGCTGCCATCGGATTTTAAGGCGACAACAGAGCCGGAAGATGCCGATACGGTGGCCGCAGTCGACGATATATTGAAAAGTGATGCCGATGTAGCGCTCAGTACGAATGCACCAAAAGAGTCTGCTGTAGTTATGAAACCATCCATCTTTGAACGTCTCAAAAACGCCTGGTTTACATGGTGGGATAGTCCGTGGAGTCGGTATGGAACAATAGCCGTCGGCATCTTGTTAGCCGTATTTATTATTTTCGTGAAACCGGTACGCAATCTCGTATTAAACACCTTCGGTGTTCGATCAAGCGTGCTTGTTAGCGTACTCGACGGAGCTACGAATTTCCCGCTGCAAAATGCGTCGGTTTCGGCAGATGGTGTGACCGTCAAAACCAACGAAAAGGGTCAGGTGCGGCTTTCGGGCATACGTCTTGGTAGTCACGAGGTGGAAATCCGCAAGCTTGCCTTTGCAGCGGTGAAGAAGCAGGTCGACTTCGATATGCGTATTACTGATTTGGGCGAGGTGACACTCAAGCCTACTGGACAGAAACTGACCTTTGCCTTCACCGATTATTTATCTGGCAAGCCGGTTGCGGATGTTTCGCTGACAAGCGGTGAGGCAACCGCCAAGTCAGACAAAAAAGGCGAAGCAATTCTTACCATAGCACCAGGCAGCTCAGAAAGCATTACAGTTACAAAAGACGGGCTTCGCACGGAAGAGATTAAGTTTGGTGAGGCACAGGCTGGCACGGTCAATCGAAAACTAGTGCCGTCTGCTCGGGCAATCTTTATCAGTAAGGCGAGCGGGAAATACGATGTTTATAAGGTGTATGTAGATGGTAAAGACCGTGAAGTGTTGCTCGCAGGTACTGGTCTGGAAACACAGGCTATGGCGGTGTTGCCGAAGCCGACGGGCGAAAAAGTAGCAATCGTTTCTTCTCGTGATGACAAGCGTAACAAAGATGGTTACTTACTGTCGGGATTATTTGTTGTCGATACTGAAACCGGCGAACAGGTCAATATAGAATATGCCGAGCAAATTACGCTAATTGGGTGGCGCGGTGATACGCTTTTGTACCGCCAAACCGTTGCTGGTGCGAGTGCGGCCAACGCTAGCCGCCAAAAAATCATTGCCTATGATTTTGCCGCCAATAAACGGTTCCAGTTGGCAAATGCAAATTACTTCGCCGGCGAACAGCTTATAGGCAATACGCTTTACTACACAGTATCTGCAACCGACCCGAATGCAAAAGAAACATTCGCACAGGTTAACATAGACGGCACGGGTAAAAAGTCGCTCTACAGTGGTGATGCTTGGGCGCTCCTTCGTTACGATTACACCAAACTGAAGTTTCAGACGCCAACAAAGTGGTATGAGTACACGCTTGGTGCGTCAGCTCCGGTTGAATCAACCCCTCCTTCTGAGTTCATTTCTCGATATTTCGTCGATAGCCCCGATTTGAAAACCAGTGCCTGGGTCGACGTACGTGATAGCAAGGGCATCCTGTTTCTGCGTAATCTTGGTGATGGCAAAGACACAGAACTCGCTTCACTGCGAAATATGCAAGCGCCAGCCTACTGGCTTGGTAGTAGAGCAATTGTTTACCAGGTGAGTGGCGCAAACGAAGTGGCAGATTATGTGGTAAGCGTTGACGGTGGTACAGCACGTAAGATTGCCGATGTGAGTCTGACGGCCATACGGTAATACACAAGTTTCGCACTCTCATGCTCTGGTGCGAAGCTCGTGATAGGTAGTGGTATCATATCCAGGTGGATAAGGATACGAGGTCGATTGCGGCGTTTGTCGAGACTGTTTGGAGCCACTACCATACCCATGGTCGGCATGAATTGCCGTGGCGCCGTCCCGAACTAGATGGTTCATATGACCCGTATAACATTCTTGTTAGCGAGCTGATGTTGCAGCAAACGCAGGTTGCACGTGTGGTTGTTAAGTACCAAATGTTCCTGAGGCGATTCCCGACTATCCAGGTGCTGGCTGGGAGTGAATTGGGGGATGTGCTACGTGTTTGGCAGGGCCTGGGTTACAATCGCCGCGCAAAATACTTATGGCACGCCGCGCGAATAGTCGTGGACCGCGGAAGCTTTCCGAACTCGGCAGCAGAACTCATGCAGTTACCCGGGGTTGGTGTAAATACAGCTGGCGCTATACTGGCGTATGCGTACAACCAGGCGGACGTTTTTGTCGAGACAAACATCCGCACCGTATATATCCACCATTTCACCCGGGACGGCGAAATTGTATCTGATGATTTCATCCGGGATTGTCTTGGGCAAACACTAGACCATGAGCATCCGCGCGAGTTTTATTGGGCGCTCATGGATTACGGTGCCTACCTTAAAACACAGGTACGTAACCTTGGCCAAAGCAAACACTACACAAAACAGTCGGCGTTCCATGGTTCTAAACGGCAGATTCGTGGGCAAGTTCTCCGTGAACTCAGCATGAAACCGCTTAGTGCTGGCCAGCTGACAGCGCGCATTGCCGACGAACGGCTATTTCGTGTTATCGAAGACCTAGAAACAGAGGGACTTATCAGGAAGGCGGGGGATCGGTATCGTCTGTAAAATGGTACAATAGTAGCAGTATGGATACTCAGACCACACCATCTACCAGCCCTGAGGCGGCCGTGACGGCAACGCCGCCAGCTACGGGTTCTGTTATGGATGTCATGCCACCGTCTGGGCCGGCGGCGCAAGCGCCCGTAGTGGCTGCGCCCGCTACGACTGATTCTGGTGCAGAGGCTCCCGTTGCACAGGCGCCTACAGCCGTTGATGTACCAGTCGATCAAGCTCATGCCGCTAGTGCAGCTACAGACACTCCAAAGGAGTCCTCTGTCCCCAAACCCCGATCAAGCAGCCCCACAGAAGCCAAAATCTCCCCGAACTGTCCCCGTCGCTGTTGTTGCGGTGGCCGTCATTATATTCATCGCGCTTTCTGTGCTCACATACTATACCTTCAGTAACAGTTAAGGCATTTGGCACGTGCATATTTTTAACACTCTCGACAGTCAATCACTCATCGCGCTACTAAAGTATGGTGCTATCGGTGTGCTGCCGACAGATACCGTGTACGGACTTGTCTGCGTAGCGAACAGTGCGGCGGCGGTTGAGCGCCTGTTTACGGTGAAGAGTCGAGAGGCAAGCCCCGGTACCATACTGGCTGCAAGCATACAGCAGCTTATAGACCTTGGCTTACGCGGGCGGTACGTGAAAGCCGTTGAGCACTTTTGGCCGAATGCCATTAGCGTCATCATTCCTTGCGGGGATGATATGGCGTATCTGCATAGAGGGAAGCACTCCTTGGCTGTCCGCGTCCCCAAAAATGAACCGCTCCAAACGTTGCTACGGCAAACAGGTCCACTCATGACAACGAGTGCCAATCACCCCGGCCAGCCTACAGCAAAAATATCGCGGAAGCCACAGCCTATTTTGGTGACGGCATAGATTTCTATGTTGACGTAGGCGAGCTCGGAGATCGCCCCCATCAACCATCATTCGTGTGGTTGATGATGCCATAGAGGTGCTGCGTCTTGGCGCGGTCACAGTAGACGAATCAGGAAGGATTATTCATGAAAAAATTGAGGCTGCTCAACCGTATAGTGCTGCTTTCATGCTCATAAAACGTGGCGATAAATATCTGTTTGTGCGGCGTGCTCACACCGACTGGATGAACGGCTACTATGGATTGCCATCTGGCAAAGTTGAGCCAGGCGAAGGGTTCTTTGCGGCGGCAATACGCGAAGCGAAAGAAGAAGTTGGCGTGACTGTTTTGCCCAAAGACACAATGTTCAAACTAGCCTTTGGCTCCAAAATGATGATGATCCTGACGCAGAATGGTGCAACGTAGTGTTTGCGGCAATAGCGTGGAGGGCGAACCGTATAATGCCGAACCACACATGCATGATGAAATTGCGTGGTTTTGCATGAGTGAGCTACCAGACAATGTCATCCCAAGTGTACGTGACATGCTTGAAGCCATAGAAAAAGGTGACATGTACGGGGAGCGCCATATTGAAAAATAGAGTAAATCTGGTAAAATAACTGCTATATGTCAGAACGCATAACCCTCACAGGATCAGAAGCATCGGACAGCGAATCAAATTCAGAAAAAGATTCGTCAGATAGCAAAACCAGTGGCAAAGGTCGTGGTGGTCGTGGCTTGGGTAGTTTAGCGGCTCGCACAACAGGGCGTGGGCCTGAAGCGAAATCCGATACCACCAAGTCAGAAGTAGCCGAGAAATCTAAACCCATCCTCGATAGAATATTTGGTGTCAAGGACTCCCTGAGGAGCTCACGAAAACAGCGGAGATTTCCGGCGCTAAGCCGACGGCTGTCGAAGCGACACCCGAAGCTCAATCACCTGCCGGAAAAGCCGAAGAGGATATTGCAGGCGCTCGCAGGAGAAGGGGAAATAAACTTACGCGATCTTTCTAAAGTACCTGAGTCGCGCGATGAAGCAATTGTTAAGCAGGCAGTCGAAGAAGTGGTGTCTCAGCAAGCGGCCGAAGTTGGAGTAGTCGAGGTAAGCTCCGAGGTGAGCGATGAGCTAGAAAACCAGGCCAAGACAGAGCCTGACGAGCAGCTGGAAAAGGTTCCCTGATATAACAACAGCTGAAGCTATCGAGACGCCGGAACCTGAAGAAGAGGAAGAGCCAGTGAGGCCAACCGCAGCAACGACTGCGAGCTCCTCGTCTTCGTCAGCGCCTTCAGCATCGACCGCAGCACCAACGCCTGCAGGTAGCTCAGGAGGCTCTAGCGGTCGTCCTCCTGTACCGCCTACACTGCCCGGACCTCCGCTAATGCCACCAGGACCGTCACCCCGACGGCGCACGCCAAATCAAGCCTACTACCCGAATCAGTCGTACGGACCAAATACGTACACAACCCCCCCGGCAGCAAATACTATTCTGAGTCCATTAACACCGAACGTATTGAACCCAACCACCATAGAAGACGCCCAAGAATATGCCTACAGGCGAGGACGTAACCGCGGGCTTGTCGCCGGTTTGATTGTGGGAGGTGGCATAGAACATATTCGACATAAGCGGCGCGAAAAACGTATGGAACGAAAGTTTGCTGTTGAGCGAAAAGATCAGGGCAAAAAAATTGAAAACATACGCTGGGATCAAATCCGCGAGACTGAAGCCGCCAAAATACGAGAAGCTAACGCCGAAAAGTATCGCCCTATCGAGAGAGCTGCCCCAGACATCAGACCAGAAGCGGGTCGAATTGCCCAAGCGCAGTCTGCTGCAGAAGTTGTTCGCCAAAAAGTAGAGATTCAGACTGAAATAGAAAAAAAGCTCGAAGCTGAGCGCAAAGAGACGACGCGAATAATTTCTAAAGCCGAGCAGACCGAACAGGAACGTCTACACGAACAGCTTGAACTAGCCCAGGGACATCATATTGAGCGAAGTGCTTGGCACAATATTGAGGTAGATAGTCACGGCAAGGCAGTGCAAGAGACAGCATTTGAGTACGGCCACGAGTACTACAAGGAACGGGGTCACGAAACAGGACCGAAAACAAAACAACAAGTAGACACGGCAGCGGGCGAGGTTGCGCTCGTGGCGGCCGCCCTGGGGGGATCAGGTTCAGGTTCATCACGGGACAGCATCCAGGGGTCGTCCACGCAACCACATGGCACTATTTCGGTTCAGACTCATCCGGGAGTACCACATAAACAGCAATCATTCCTCAAAACTGTTACAACGCCGCCTACAACACCCGCTGGCACTGTTGGCTGGTTTGTTGCGCTCGTAGTCATCCTCGCCGTCTTACTGATCGTAGTTTTTTAGACCAGGTCAAATTCAAGCAAGAGAGCTTTATGGTCAGATACGAGATCATCTAAAACGCGAAAATCTTGCACCCGCACATGGGTATTTACGAAAATATGGTCACAAGCTACCTCTTGTACCTTTGCAAGTTGGCTCAGTGTATTGGTTATGCCATGATTTGCTGTCAAACCTTCTAGCCAGCCATCGAAAAGTTGAAGCGCTGGGGTGCCAGGATCAACATTGAGGTCACCCACAAATACAATCTTCCCATCGAGCTGTTTTATTTTGTCGGCAATTATTTTCATAGCGGCAACCGTCGCTTCGAACCATGCGGATTCGGCTCCCAATAGCCGTGGTGATTGATTAGTTGTAGCGGAATGTTTTCGATATCCAAGGTGATGAATTGAGCATTTCGTGCGTTTGGGTCGAACCCAGGGTTTTTTGGCTAGGGCTATAGCTACCATTGCTGAAGACTGTTTCGGCGTGCGTTATGGGGTATTTGCTCCAAACGGCATTGCCAAATTTAGCTGTTTGGCCTTCTATGTTAGCGTACAAACTGGCGAAAAATAACAATATTTGTATTCACCAGCCACCTGAATTAGTTCAAATAAATTAACTGTTGAATCGGGAAAAGTGACAGACTGAGCAGCACTGAAAACTTCTTGACCACAGATGATATCCGGTTTTTCGCGCTCAAGGAGAGGTAGGATTTGCCGAGTAAGCCGGCCCATCCACATGTTTAGTTGTAGAAGCTTCATGGTGTAAACTCCTGTCTAAGCCACTCATCAAGACTGCCACCACCACCAGCGGTTAGGCAGAGTACGGTATCACCGCTTTCTAAGTGGGCTTGCAAGCGTTGCTTAAGGTGATCTTCTAACGCAGCTGGTTCTGCATGTGCCATGACATGTTCATCCATGTTGCCAATAAGTTTCTCGGGAGTCAGTAATTCCAGCGTTTCATCCTCACGCGCGAGATAACTTGGTACGACATAGAGCATTTTGTGTCCACAAATAAATCTTTCAGATCTGCCTGTATGAAATGTTGCCTAGTGTTATGCAGTCCTTCATAGACGACTACAAGATTTTCATCAGCAACTTCGTGGCCGAGCTGTAGGGCACCGCGAATTTTCTGGTGTGTGAGCATAGTCGCTGTACAGCCCAGGTACAATTTGCTCAAAGCGGCGCGATACCCCAGGAAATTTGTCTAATATGGCAACTAGTTTGCCTGCGTCAATGACGGACCCTGACGCATGGTGCGTCAGGGTCCGTCCTTGACGCAATTGACGCAATTTTGAGAGGGCGTTTGCGACCTGCCAGGCATTGCGCCGATTGACTTCCCTGCCAGCTCAATTAACTTCATATTTTCATCCGTATCTGATAAAACTGTTATTTTTTCACCCCGGATTCCTGGATTCCCGCCTTCGCTGGTATGACGAAGAGGAGAGCTTAGGCCACCTAGCCGATCGATGTCACTTTGCCACATAACACTAGTATCTGACTGCGCGAGAAAGTCGCGGAAGGCTTGATTGTATTCCTCCTGAGTTGGGTAAATGTCTGGGTGATCCCAGGCGATACCAGTTATTAGGCTTAGTGCGGGGCGGTAATGCAAAAGTTACGGTCAAATTCATCGCATTCATAAATAAAATATTCTGCACCATCCTCATAAGCACCCATCTCAGCAAAACTGCTTTTGGCGGGGAGAATGTAGCCTATGGGTATACCGAGCTGTTTCATGGTCCATATGCACATAGCAGTCGTCGTTGTTTTGCCATGAGTACCAGCGATAGCGATGAGTTTAAGGCTTTTTTGCAACAAAATCTCATTTAGTAGCTCATCACGCTTTGTCATGCGAATGCCATTATCTCGGCAAAACTGGAACTCTGGCGCATCTGGCTGTTCGATGGCCACTGCTGACGAATAGACGTACCAGTCGATTGGATTTTTGGAGTGCGCGGTAGCCATGTTCTCTGTAGTTTGGCCGATAGTGATGGTAGCAATGCCTTGTTTACGTAGGTAGTCGACATATAAAGAGTCTTGCTTATCTGACCCCGAAACTTCGTAGCCAGCCTGTTTTGCAACAAGCGCGAGAGGACCGATACCTGTGCCGCCGATTCCTGAGAAGAATATATGCATGGCTACATTATCAAGTAGCAAGTAGCAAGTAGCAAGTAGCAAACGAACTTCCTCAGTACTGGTATAATCATTAGCAAGATGGATAAACGAAAGCTGCACCATGTTTGGCGATACGTCCGGAAGATTCATCCGTGGTATTTTTTGTTGCTAACTCTTGTGTTTGGCTACATCAGCATCAAGGCCTTGCAGCACAATAACCTCGAAATGGGGCGTTTGCGTACCGCTGTTTTTGAAGCGGATAAAAACAACGGAGATGTCGAAGGCGCCCTGCGTGCCCTGCGCGAGCATGTGCATGGCCATATGAATACAAGCCTCGAGACGGGCGCAAATGGGGCTCACCCGCCCATACAGCTGAAATACACCTACGAACGGCTCCAGACCGAGCGGCAAGAGACGCTTGGCAGGAACAATAGCGCGCTCTATAACGAGGCGTTGCAGACGTGTCGTGCTGAAGGCCAGACATCGAACGCCCAAGATACCATTAACTGTATAGAAAATTATGCAGAGGCGCGAGGTGTCCGACTTGGCGATATACCAGATGCGCTCTACAAGTTTGATTTCGTATCGGCAAAATGGTCACCCGATTTGGCGGGCTGGAGTCTGGTTGCAGCAGTCCTGAATGCAATTGGCTTTATTCTCATGACGCTGTACAACTGGGCCATGAAGAGATACTTGAAATAGCCAAGTTGTAGGCGACAGTATGACGATCTAGCACGATATCCTCCCCAGCGAAAGTCGTGACAGAGTGAACGCATCGTATTGGGTGATACCCACGGTGTAGGTCATAGTAGCCGCACTCTATACACTCATGGTTTTTATGGGTGCTAGGTAATAATAAAAAGCCCCCAGATGGAGGCTTTTTATGTAATACTGAGACTAGCGTGGGTTTGTGGTAGTCTGTGAATTTTGTGTGGTTGTGCTGTTTTTACTTGCTTGACTTGGTGCGTTTTCGGCTGGAGTCTGGCTAGTTTGCTCGTCACAATTCGGGCCTTTTGGATTCTGTTTCTTGAATTCTTCGATACTCTTAGCAACCTTACCATCACCCTTGATATTCTCCCAGAAAGTGACCTGGTCACGATTTATCAGCATACGGTCAGTTGGTGAGTGAATTTGCTGACAGCCCAGTTTGACGAGTGTATAGTCGCCACTCGCTTGCTGTTGGCCACTCGCATTGGTGGTCGCGTTTTGCGTTAGGTAATGTACGTTTACCAAATCGATATATTTGCCATTTAGCGCCTTAACATTGCCGAAGTACACCTGCCCGTTGTTCAGGAATACAGCTTGGTACTGCGTACTACTCACGTACTTAAACTCGTTATCATTAGTATTTCCGCGGGCAAATAGGACGCTGAGCAAAAGCAATAAAACGGCTACACCAAATAGCACGGCGACGCTCATGAGGTTGAGCCATTTTGGTACTGCCGTCCCAACACCTCTTTTAGCGACTGGATGCTGCGGTTGTGCGACAGGTACTGGCTCTTGCTTGTTTGCCGGGTTTGAATTTAGTTGTCGAAAATCCATATTTCCACCTTTAAGACATTAAAATAATTACAACCATAAGTGTAATACAGACAACTTAATGACGCAACTCTAAAACGGCTAGGTGTTGTGATTGGTACTAAAGGTGTTGACAAACAGATTACCACCGATGTATCGTAGGGGTACTAACGTAAAGTTAAGAGAGGGAGATTCCTATGGCAGGATACACGCACAAGAATTCAAAGGGTGTTACATATCACCTAAACTCAAAGAAAGTTACGCTTCGCGGCGGCAAAGAGCAGACGATTTACTACTTTAGTAAAGACGACCGCCCAGAGGCTAGCGATCTACCAGCTGGTTTTCAGGTCAACGAAAACCCACGCAACGGTTTCCTGACCGTCAAGCGCAGCTAATTACTAGAGCGCAACCATAAAACGTCCGGTGTAAAATCCGGACGTTTTTGTATAGCTCGTAACGCGAAGGAAGTTTTAGGCTGCATTAACCCTTTAGTTTACCAGCTGGGTGTGAAAGAAGGTCAGAACCATGAGCGGCAAAAAGAAGCCAGCGTAATAGGCGACCTGAAATGTCCAGGGCATGGAGCTACGGCGCTTGAGCACGAGTGTCGCAAGCAAGGCTAGCTGTGTAACAATCCCGGCGATGAAACTAAACCTGACAGAGGTGATAGAGGGCAATGAAGTAAAAATGAGCCATTCTATAGGTAAAAGCATCAGGCCAGATAGGCTGGCAAGCGTACGGTGAAGTGGAACGCGCCAGCCGTGTGTCTCTGGTATGAGCGTACACGCTAGCTGCAAGGCACAAGAACAGGTTACTAGCGCCAAAACACTGCCCGGCAGATTGTACGTTGGTAGCAGCCAAGATGCAAAGTACCATACTAGAGGCGGAGTGTTAGAAGAAACAGCCAGAAGTAGTAGATGGTTGCAGCTCTATGCCTGGCAACATGTTGGCTAAAAGACGCATTCCGGCTGTATGGCCACCAATGCAGCACCCCATAGAGCCCGCAGGCTAAAAGCAAGGTAACAATCAACAAAATGAATCGCACAAGCGTAGTATAACCGACGTTTTTTCTGCCTCCAAGAAGTTGTACATGGTAGACTAAAAAGGATGAAACAAGCTAAACCAATCGTTGTAGTTAAAAGCCTAATAAAAAAATATGACGGCAAGGCGGTTGTAGATGGCATAAGCTTTGATGTCAAAGAAGGGGAAATATTTGGCATACTAGGGCCAAACGGTGCTGGTAAAACTACTACACTAGAAATGCTGGAGACGCTTCGGCCAATCGACGGCGGCTCGGCGATGCTCGATGGTCTAGATGTATCCACAAACTCAAATAAAGTGAAAGGGCTGATTGGCGTGCAGCCACAGACGCCATCTTTTGAGGAAAAAACGAAACTAGTCGAGCTTTTAGAGTTCTTTTCTGCAGCCTACGGTGAAAAAGTCGATGCCATGAAATTCCTGCGTGATTTGCAGCTAGAAGACAAGGCTAAAAGCTATGTCGAAAACCTCTCGGGTGGCCAGCGTCAGCGCTTTTCCATAGCCGCAGCGCTGGTGCACGGCCCAAAGGTGTTTTTCCTAGATGAGCCGACAACAGGGCTTGATCCGCAGGCAAGACGCAATCTCTGGGACCTCATCCAGGAGGTGCGCGACCGCGGCGTTACCGTCATCATGACAACGCACTACATGGATGAGGCCGAGCTGCTCTGCGACCGAGTAGCTGTGATGGATGAAGGCAAGATTATCGCACTCGACACACCGAAAAACCTGGTAAAAGCACTTCTTTCCAAAGGCTTTACCAAATCTCAGCACGTCGAACAAGCAAACTTAGAGGATGTCTTTATTGATCTTACTGGAAAGGCGCTAAGGGACTAAGGATGAGAGATAAGAGTACGGAGATAAGAGATAAGAGTGGGTTGCCGCTGGCAACTTATGGGGAGTGCATATGAAGAAGGCACTACTGCCAGTTTTCACTTTTGCTAAGATTGATATTCGCCGGCTGTTTCGCGACAAACTGGCGATATTTTTCACCTTTGTATTTCCACTGCTTTTTCTTTTTGTTTTTGGCGGTATTTTTGGGCGAAATAATAGTAGCGTCAGTTTCAACGTGGCATTTCTAAACCGCTCAGACTCACAATTTGCCAAGCAGTTTGAGCAAATGGGGCAAAAAGATAAGGTGTTAAAAATAGATTCCCGGGTGAAAACGCTCGACGAAGCCCAGGAAAAAATGAGCCGTGGTGAGTTAGATGCGACCATCATTTTGCCCGCCGATTTTGGCCAAGTGGGTGCAAAAGGCTACCCGACCGGTCAAGCGCAAGTGTTGTACAACAAGAGCAATGAACAGGGTGGCCAGACGCTGGCGTCTATCTTGAACAGCATATTTGAAGGTATCAATGCCAAATTTGTGCCTGTCGAAAAACCCTTTACCGTCACGGCGAAATCTACTGCCAAGCAGGGTCTGACTCAATTTGACTATGTTTTCGCTGGACTCCTCGGCTTTTCGCTGCTCGGGGCTGGTATATTCGGTCCGACCAGTGTCTTCCCGAAGCTGAAAGAGCGGGGTGTTTTGCGGCGCTACCACACTACAACTCTGAAAGTTTGGCAGTATTTCTTGGGCAATGTTATTTCTAACACCTTTGTCGGACTGATGTCTATAGCGACAATGTTTGTCGTGGGTTTGACCGTTTTTGGGCTCAATATGAGGGGAAATTACTTGGTGCTTGGTCTTTGGTGTCGCTGGGGGCAATTATGTTGTTTGGTATAGGTCTTTCGGTGGGTGGATGGGCAAAAACGAGCGTCAGGCTGCGCCGCTGGCGCAGATAATCACTTTTCCCATGATGTTCCTTTCTGGCAGCTTTTTCCACGCTTTCTCATGCCGGAATGGTTGCAGGGCATTACCAACTACTTGCCTTTGACGCCGGTGATAGATGCCGCCCGTCTAATAATCACCGAAAACCGCGGCGTACTTGACCTGCTGCCACAATTCGGCATCATCCTAGGCTGGTGCGTAGTAGTCTACATCCTAGCCTTCCGCTTCTTCCGCTGGGAATAACAGGGGTAATGGGTTGCAAAAACCTAGAAATATGCTAGAGTATTACTATGCCGCCCCGCCCAAAAAAACACCAAGAAACCGACCCGAATCAGGGAGCATTTATTGCTGCCGAAATGCTAGGTAACGGCGGGACTGATCCGCAAAGCTTTGGTCTGATTGGTCGTATTATCGGTGTTGAGCCAGACGGTTTTTTCCCAGACCAAGCGCCGCCGTCCACGGACGAAGCCATTACACCCGAGGCGCATCTGACCACTACAGCATTGAAAGAACAGCATACTGCCAAACGTAGACGAGCTCAAATAGGCAAGCATTCGCCATTGCAGAGAGATGGCACGTATATGACACTGATGCTTGGAGACGTTTTGCCCCCGAACGAAAATCTTGGAAGAGAAAAACCTCTTATTGTTAAGGAAGGAAACTATGCAGATGCTAAGCGATACGCGGCTGCACTCGAATGCATACGATTAGAGCGCATACGAGCAAATCCTACACTTGATGCGGTACGCGTGAGTGATGTCATACAATTTGTGGCAGATGGGTTTGACCTCAATAAAGCTCTCGACGCTGCTCGTAATATTCCTAGGCCAGTGGAAGAACCTAAGGATGAACTTCCGAGATTCAACACGTTGAGAGCTCGTCTAAAACTTGTCATAGATGATGCAGATGCTGCCCGATTCGTACCAGCATCTCGCTCAGAAATTAATGTCGTACTTCCACTGATCGATCATAATATACGCAGCGATGGACCTGTAGCCCGTGGAGCTGCACATAATCACCTAGTTGAGACGGCCAGCGCAAGTAAAAAAGAGCGTCCGAGCCAAGGGTTATAGCGCGAAAGTGCAAGGTTGGTATGCCGATCGAGCAGTGGCGAGCCGCTGCTACGAAATGGTGGATTACTTTGAGGATGCAAAAGCATCTATTGTAGTGGTGAATGATTTTATAGAGCAGATTTCTGATCTTTCTACTGATGAAGAACGCCGAGCATTCATAGGTGGTAGTTATCACCCAGCAATGGGGTTGTCCTCCGTCATATCGTGGCACATCAGCTTCGGGATGGCGAAACATTTGCCGAAGATTTGTTCTTCAAGCCTATGGGTACTACCGAAAACAGAACTACAAAACTCACCGAGCTGGCTGGTCCAGGGCTGCGGATTGCAGGCAGGGTAATAACTGCAGACGAACTAAGTCAGGCCCGTACAATGGTAGAAGCTCAAGTGAAGCAGAAAATCGGTCAATTTACCGAAGCTGGCAAAACCATGCGTAACAAGACACTAGTTACTCCATTCACTAATCCGAATATGCCGAAAGATGTCGAGTTGTTTATTCATCAAACATTTGTTGCAATTGGACTCGAGGATTTGCAAAAGCTTCTTCCTGTTGTTACGGAATCGCAGGAGCGAAGGCAATCATTTTGGCGCGCAGCACTCGAAGATATTAGCGGCAGATATAAACCGTTCGTTGAGGCTACCTTGTTCGGGGTTAAATCGCCCGCTCCATAACGTACAATAGAAGTATGCAATACGGAACTGATATGAAGCCTATGTTTGTGTTGGCGCCGATGGATGATGTGACGGATACGGTGTTTCGACAGATGGTGGCGTCTTGTGCTCCTCCAGATTTATTTTTCACCGAGTTTGTGAATGTCGATGGGCTGATGAGCCCAGGACGCCCCAATTTGCTCAAAAAGCTTCGCTTCGTTGCCCCAGAAGGGAAGGTGGTCGCCGAGCTGTGGGGGCTAAAGCCCGAAAACTTCCTCGCTGTGTGCCAGCAGATCGCCGATGGTTCGCTGGCAGGCGAGCTTGGCCTACCAGACGGCGTCAATTTCTATGGGGTTGATCTAAACATGGGCTGCCCCGCCAAAAGTGAGGTTAAAAACGGTGCCTGTGCCGCCCTCATACGTCCTGAAAACCGCGACCTAGCCAAGAGCATCATAGAAGCTGCCCGCGCTGGACTGCGTCAAGGACGGACCCTGACGCAAATGCCGCTGAGCGTAAAAACCCGGACAGGGTTTATCGCGGTCGATATGACTTGGTTTGAGTTTCTGCTTCGTCAAAACCTCGATATGCTGACGGTGCATGGTCGTACCCGCAAACAAATGAGTAAGGTCCCGGCCGACTGGGAAATTATAGGTAAAGTGCGAGAAATGCGCGATGAGTTGGGCGTAAAAACCCTCATAGTCGGCAATGGCGACGTAATGAGCCGCGAGCAGGGCGAACGGCTGGCTGAACAGTATAAACTAGATGGCATCATGATCGGCCGCGGCATTTTCCACAACCCCTACATCTTTGCTACCACACCACAAAATCTACTTTGGGAGGACTGTCCTCCCAAAGAGCGTATTGCGTTATTTCGGCGGCACGTGGAGCTTTTTGCAGCAACGTGGCAACACGGTGAGCGACCCATACATACCCTCAATAAATTCTGCAAAATCTACATCCAAGGCTTCGACGGCGCCAAAGAACTACGAGAAAAACTTATGGCCGCGAACTCGACCAACACACTACTAACGATACTCAAAGAAGCGCATACAAAGTATAATGACAACCGTGAAACAGATTAAAGCAGTCATAAACGATATAGATGGCAATCTAACGCTTACCGAAGAAGCCTGTTGGCATCTTGAAAACGAGGTGTACGCTCAGCTCGGCGTAGCCCCAATTGATAGGGCCCTACACAAACAGACCTGGGGCATGAAACTTGACGACGCCTTATCTATTCGTTCGGCCGGCAAGATTGATGCGGTCACATTTTGGCGGTTATTTTCACCTCTGTATGATACATATGTCACTACGGGCCGACTTGATTCAATCACGCCCGAAAACATGAGCGTGCTACGCGAACTGCACGAGATGGGTCTGGTCAATATGCTGCTTACTTCCCGGATTGCAGCCGAAATGACACACTACCTTGTTCCTAGCCACGCACTTTATGAGTATGTTGACGCAGTTTACTACAAGGATAATATGGAATACCACAAACCCGATCCGCGCGCGCCTTCGCTCATATAGAAAAACTTCACGGGCTGACACCATCCGAATGTGTATATGTGGGTGATCAGCCAGGTGATGCCGAGGCTGCAAAGGGGCAGGTTTACATTTCATAGCAAATCTCGAAGAAGGTATTCGCTCACGGGAAGATTTTGCAGAATACCAAGTGGATGTATTCATACAAAGTTATACAGAGTTGCCGAATGCTATTCGTGAACTTGATGAGGTACTAACAAAAACAAAGAAGTCAAAACCATGAGTAGCGGTGTTGGGCTTGGGGATAATGGGGCATGGGATTGCCGATAATTTCTTGAAGGCTGGCTACACGGTCGCGGTGTGGAATCGCTCGCCGGGAAAAAGTGATGACCTGGTATCGCGCGGGCACGGCGGGCTGACAGCGTAGCAGATGCAGTGCAGGGTGCCGAACTCATTTTCGAAGTAACGGCAAACGACGAGTCCGCTCGAGAAGTCTGGTTGGGCGAGGGCGGCATAGTTGCCCATGCTACTACAAGCCAGGCGCTCATAACCTGTGCGACGCTTTCGGTAGAGTTTGTAGATGAACTTGCGAAGGTTTGCGCCGAAAAAGGCCTCACCTTTTTGACATGCCTATGACCGGTAGCCGTGCGGGTGCCGAAAGCGGAACGATGGTTCTGCTGGCAGGCGGTGATGCAGAAAAACTAAATGAAGTGAAGCCCCATCTGGAGAAAATAGCATCCCAGGTGAAATATTTCGGACCTGCCGGGCATGGCATGCGCATGAAACTGGTGCTCAACTGCCTACAAGCAGTGCACCTGGCTGGGTTTGGTGAAGCCATGCGGCTCGCAAAATCGCTGGGACTTGACGAAAAAGAGACAGGTGAAATGCTGTGCGAAAAACCAGGCGGCGCTACTACTCAATTGGCGTGGCGCGACTACCAGAAACACCCCGAACCAATCAACTTCGCGGTAGAACTCATCGCTAAAGACGAAACCTATGCGCTAAAGAATATTGACCCATCGCAGACTCCGCTCATAGCTACAACACTTGACTCGTACAAAAGCTATCGCCGAATCGGCCACGCTCACGACGATTGGACCTTTGTCACGCGATAGTCAGCGTAGCAAAGTGTTTACTCGACTTACGCGGGAACTTCCACCATCCCAGCCTCGTAAGGTGTGCCCTTAAGCCCCCTTTTCTGTCGTCAGTGGAGCTTTAGTCTCCACTTCCTCCAGAGCAAAGGAGCTTCTTAAGTCACTCCTGGACGAGCCTGAAGATAGCGCGATTTTGCAGAAGTCGAGTTTACATATTTGTCCCAGCTGGGACAAATATGTAAACATCAAATGGCACATAAGAATACTGAGACGGGTGTCTTGATTAAGGAGATTATGCTTAGAATATGCGTTTTTTGCGGCCGATAAAGTAGGCAGTGACTACGGTGAAAAGACATACCACGATAAGGCCAGCAAACGCCTGTGTATTATGCTGCTCGGGCAGGCCGATATTCATCCCGTACATGCTGAAAAACATGGTTGGGATAGAAATGAACACGCTCACCATAGTGAGGATTTTGATGGTACGATCGAGGTTGTGTGAACCTATGAGGTGTAGGTGCGACGGATAGAATTCAGCGACTTAAGGTTGGTTTCGCACGTCTGTATGGACTGCTCGTTGTTCAGTATAACGGTTTCAACCAGCTCGCGGTGAGCGGCAAAACCAGCGATAGAACTTTCGTAGAGCAGGTGGCGAAGAGTGGCGTTGGTTGGCACGAGCGAGCTGAGAAAGTCATTCATATCGTCTTCTATGTGCACAAAGCGGATGAATGAGCGCGTACCGACCTCACGGGTGCCGAGCCGATCAAGCAGGCGGCGGATTTGCCCAGACGAGTCGTGGATGAAACGGTCGTAGTCGGCATCTATTTTGAGCAGAATGAGGAGCATAAGGTGTACCGGATCGCCACCATCCCCGTCATTGGCGTCTTCTGGCAGAATGTCTTGGATGCTTGGGAGTTTTTCGAGGCTGACAGTGATGAGACGCTCGCTATCGAGCGCAAAGAGTATTGGTGCTGTCTCTATATTGCCATCATCCGTTTGGTAGGCAAAGCGCGTAATGACGTAGGTGTGGCTGTGTTTGCCAGTGGTCTCGAGCCTGGGGATTTCATCGCGGTCGAGCGCATCGCGCACGAAGCGCTCAGACAATTGGTACTGCTTGCACAGCACTTTTATCTCGTTTTCACTTGGTGCTTCGGCATGAACCCACAGATTGCGTTGCATGTTAGTAGTATATCGCGCTTATCCTAAAAACACAGCACCAAAGACGGTTCATTATCATTGCGCAGTCAACTAAGTCATGACCAGTAAGTAGGTGCAGTGAGGTTGAAAGAAGGTGTTATGGGGTATAATGGGGCTATGATAGACGCACAAAACCTGACAAAACGGTATAAAAAGAAACTGGCAGTCGATAGCCTAAGCTTTCGGGTTGAACCGGGTAAGGTAACGGGTTTTTTGGGGCCGAACGGCTCCGGCAAATCAACCACTATGAGACTCATGTTGGGGCTCGACAGGGGCGCTGGCACAACGTTGTTTGACGAAAAACCGCTCTGGGAGCACGTTCAACCGTCGGCTGTGGTTGGGATTCTCCTTGAGGCTAAGGCGTTTCATCCAACGCGATCAGCTCGGAATCATTTACGTGTTCTCGCCGATGCTGGTGGTATACCACAAGCGCGCGTTGAGGAGGTGCTTGATATGGTCGGGCTAAAAGATGTAGCGAAAAAGGGCCCAGGTAAATTCAGTCTGGGAATGAGCCAGCGGTTAGGGATTGCTGCGGCTATACTTGGCGAGCCAAAGTACCTCATTCTTGACGAGCCAGCAAACGGTCTTGACCCAGAAGGTATCGCCTGGTTGCGCCAGTTTATCAAAGACTATGCCGACAAAGGCAACGCTGTTTTTGTTTCCAGCCATTTGCTAAGCGAGATGGCACAAATGGCTGACGATGTCGTGGTGATAGGCAAAGGCAAGTTTTTGGCCGAGGGGTCCATTAAAGATCTTGTGGCTGGAAGTGCTCATGCTGGAGTATTTGTCAGAAGTACAAATGAGGTGAAGCTGAAGAAGGCATTTCAGGTATCCCGGGTGAAATTTGTCTCGTATGACGAAGGTTTCAAGGTGAGCGGGAAGACTACTGATGAAGTTGGCCAGCTACTATTCAAGGCTGGCTTGCCGGTGCTGGAGCTCGCCCGCCAAGATGCCTCACTCGAGGAAGCATTTTTGGAGCTGACTGCTGGCACCGAAGAGTTTTCTGCGAAAGGGAGGTAAATGATGCTGGCTGCACTACGCTCTGAAATCCGTAAAGTTTTGAGCCTGCGCTCAACATATATTATATTTGGTCTCGGTATGTTGCTCGTCCTACTCATGAATGGTTGGGTCAGTGGCTATAAACATTCTGGTGACACAGGTAATTCCTTTACAGCCGGGCTCATCACTTCGACCCTGCAGGGTACAAGCTTCTTACTTGGCATAATAGTTTTACTACAAATTACCCAAGAATATCGCCACAATACAATTTACTACACGCTGACATTCGCCCGGCGGAGGGCTAGTGTCATACTTGCTAAAGTAGTGTGTGCCTCGCTCATTATGTTGGGAGGTTCCGTGTTGTTCGTTGCGGTTGGTGTTGCAAGTGGTGTGATAGGGGTGGCGGCAAGTGGCGATAGCCTTGGTGCGCAAAGCATACCATGGGGCGAAATTCTAACAAGAGGTGGCATGTATGCTTGGGGCGCCGGCATGTACGCGCTGATACTCGGTCTTTTGATTCGAAACCAAGTCGGTTCCATAGTAGTGTATTTGTTTGGAGCTGCAATAGCTGAACAGCTGCTGGGCTTGCTCCTAAAGTTGAACGCAGGTTATTTGCCATTTATGGCGCTCGAGGGTGTCATGATGCAGGCAAAAACAGACGGTGTATTTAGCCCTGAAAAATCAATGGCGATTGTACTCGGCTGGATAATTGTGGCCGGAATGACCGCATGGCTTCTCTTCAAACGCCGCGACGCCAATTAGGGATTGCGGATTCGCCTTTCGTGGTGGGGGTACTTGGATTTGAACCAAGCAGGTGGGGCAGGATCAGGTATGGTGGGGGCGGTAGGACTTGAACCTACGACCAATCAGTTATGAGCCGACTGCTCTAACCACTGAGCTACGCCCCCGTACAACACCTGCTTGTAAATGACCCATCAGCTATCCGTCGTCGCTTGGCGGCTCCTTTGGGATAATCCTGCGGTGTGCTCCGTGCTAGCACCTGCACGCATCCTCGAATATGAGCCGACTGCTCTAACCACTGAGCTATACCCCCTTCACAAAGGGCGAAACCAGATAGATTATAGCAGATGACAGGGGTGGTATACTAGAGGGGTGAAGCTTAAGACAAACATCGTTGACGCATGGTACCGCTATGAAGAGCCCATCAAGGGCTACATACTCAGTTTGCGCGATGTACGCAATGTTGGCTCGCTGGCATTTGTGGTGCTTGTGCTCCTCATAAGCTGGAGCGGAACCAAAGCCATCCAGACCAACTACGGGTTGCAGCAACAAGTCGCACGCTTGCAGCAGCAAAATGAGGTGAAAAAGTTGCAAAACGAGACACAAAAACTAGAGAACAACTACTACACCACCAGCCAGTACCGTGAACTGGCAGCTCGACAGAACTTTGGCCTCGCGGCCCCTGGCGAGACAGTACTGCTCGTGTCAAAAGAAGCTGCCCTTGCTAACACGGCGGCAGCTCCAAAAGACGAAGGCAAAACACTGCCTGCAAAAAAGAAACCGTTTTACCAAGAAAATTTCGAAGCGTGGATTGATTTCTTCTTTCACCGCACTTAAGTTTGCAAGCTGGTGTTGCCTTGACCCACACTTGCTTCGTAAGCTGTCATCTTGAGCGCAGTCGAAAGATCTCCATGATATTGACACCGAAAAGATCCCTCCACGAAGCCTGCCCCGCACTTGATGCGGGGTCGGGATGACAACGAGAAAAAAGTGGATGTGAGTTAGGGTGTAGCCAATCAGTACTGACAGATATGATACAGTATACGTGATGCGGTGACCGAGAATAGGTGATTGCCTGCAGGGCAATAACGGTAGCGTCATGACTACCCCGCATCTCCATACATATGACCGCACAAGAATACATAGAATCATTATTTACACGTATAACTTTGCCATCAGAGGTGGAAAAACCTGCCAGTCGTGCAGAATTAACACATGTTTTGTATAGACTGCTCACGACCAAAAAGTTTCGTAAGTATACTCTTAACGACGAATATGTAGCTCACATACAAAAATCCATAGCCGCTAGTGTCGCAGCGAATGAGCCGATAAAAATCGTGTTTTTTGGCGGATGCTACAAGCTCTGGCGGCTCGAAGAATCACCAGAGGCAGATTGGGCGAAGTATTTGCATACCTGTACTTCACACAGTGGATAAAACCGATCTGTAAGGTATATCAACCAGGAGTGTGGTTCGACTTTCTGCTTGACGACTACATTGTGCCCAGACTCAACAATGTGTCTGAAGAAGACGTGAAGAAATATCGCGATAGTCGCGATACGGTGCTATCGTGCCTACGACCTCTTCAGCCCAACAATTTACGCATGACCCATACAGGTGTAGGTAGTCTGTTTGCATCACGTACGGACTACGAGAATTCACTTGAGCGGAATATATCGAAGCTAGAGAAATCGCCCCAGATGGTTTACCCCAACTAAGTGAAAGCCAAAAGCATCTGTTGAACTTAATACTCGTACAACACCACAGCAGTTGGCTGATCCGCTCTGGCGCGAAAAAGTCGAATTAGTGCACAGGGCCTATTATCTTGCTCGTAACGAAACAGGTTATTACGCGCCAGAAACAAATAAAATCATTGCTTTTACGCAACCATTTGAACGTGGCCGGCCACTGGCGGTTGGTTCCACGAAAGCCACGGTCGCAAAATATTGGGTTGGTGCCGGTGCATTGATGCCTATGGGTGAAACGTATCGCCCTCAAGTGTTGACGCCAAAGCAACTCGAAGTCGCGAATTTTTCTTGGGAGCCAGTCAATATAACGGGTTTACCGGGCAAGAAATTTTCACCAGGTACGTGTGCTGCGCTGATTTGACTTTCTCATGGCACCTCTGTTAAACTTGGTATCAACGTTTAGAACCGTTTAGTCGCCGCGGGATGGAGCAGCGGCAGCTCATGGCTCATAACCATGAGGTCCCAGGTTCGAGTCCTGGTCCCGCAACCAAGTAAAATACCCTACTTTCGTAGGGTATTTTACTTGGTTTTGGCCAAGCCTCGAACCTGGGACTAGCACGCGAACGCGTGCGTGGTCACTGGTTCGGTGGAGCGAGGACACGCGCAGGAATTTATTCCGAGCATGCCGCAACGGAAAAGCGGAGCGCTGTCCTGGTCCCGCAACCAAGAAAGAGTTTTCAGTTAATGGGGTCTTTTTTGTTTGAAATACATCTGTAAATATTTTGTCATGTTTACTATATAACCGTTTGACATTAAACTGTTTGGTTCGTCACGCCAGGCTGAATTGGTGGCAAGAAGCCATGCTCATCGAGCTTTCTTAGTATGCCGGTAGTAAGCAAGTTGTTGTTCATGCACAGCATGTACTTCCTTGTTCCTGGTAACTGCGGTTCAATAAGGTTCTGTTCCCTAAGCTTATTAATCACCTGAGAAATACGGACGTGAGAGGTGTTGGCAGGGAACAAATCGCGAAAGTCACTTGCAGCAACCAGGTCTTTCTCAACACAAACCATCAGCATATCTCTTTCAAGCTTTGTAATCTTCTGCTTCTCATGTGCATACGTTATTGCCGGAACAATAATCTCTCGCTTCGTAAAGTCTCCGTCGAGTAGTCGGTCGATTTTATGAATCTCGTGGGTGAGCCCAGACAGCATATACTCGCACCAGCCACTAGCCCCCTCTTCACTGAGATCGTCGGCACCAGAGAGCTTGTCGTAGTAAGTAAGTTTGTTAGAGCCGAACACCGCGGTTGGGTCTAGAAGCCGAGCACCATCCTTGTCGATATAACCCGCCCTTGCCAGCATCGCGTAAGTTAGTAAACGAACCACCCGCCCATTGCCGTTACCAAAAGGGTGTATCCATACAAGCCTATGGTGCACAATAGCAATTTTGATTAGCTCCATGGCGTGAGGCACTGGAGTGTTTATTAGTTTTATAAGCTGCTCCATGTGGTCATGGACATCTGTGTGCTGCGGAAGGACGTGTTTAGAGTTCTGTATAGCGCGGAATGCATTTCGGTATGCACCAGGACGAGTGTCGCCCTCACCATCCTGAGATGTGTCTAGACCATCTACTACCTTTTTATGAAGGTCAAGAACGAAAGCTTTATCGAAGTCCGTATCCGATGTGACTTCCTTCTCGATATCCTTAAGAGCCTTCTCTAGGTTAAGAATCATTTTAATCTTCTGGTCGAGGTCAATATTCTTCTTTGCATTACGAGCCGCCTCAACATAAGCGGCTATACTAGTGTTATTGCCCTCGATATGCGTCGAAATCACACTCTCCACCGTCTGGAAAGGTTTTTGACCCCGAAGAATATCCATGGAGGAGTGGTGCCGCTTAGCTTCCTGCCTCTAAGCGTTTCAAGCTGAACTACAAGACCCGCTATCTCTGAATTGAGGAGGGAATAGGAAGTGTAAATAGCTTTGCATGAGCGTCTTTGATGTGAGTCATACTTAATCCTTTTTGTTATCCACATTATAAATTATGTAAGCATAATAGTCTATATCAATCTGTTGTATGATACATAAAGAAAATAAACATGTAAGATATGTTGTTTTAGGATGTAAGCACAATAAGTATTTAAGGTGGAGGAAGTGGGTTGCTGGAATAGAAAGCCTAGTCGCTACGCTCGGACAGTCCTAGCCCCGACTGCCAGAGTACTGTAACTGAGTTAATGACCTAGTAACTGCTTCCAGCGAAACAGCTCGTTACAGATAAGGTTCCAGTGTGAATGGAGCGAGGACACGCGCAGGAATTTATTCCGAGCATGCCGCAGCGGAAAAGCGGAGCGCTATCCTGGTCCCGATAATTATTCAGTGCGCTTAGATATTTTCAAACTCAACCATACAAAGAAGCTCAAGCCGAGTATGAGAGCCAAGAGAATGTACGTGGCGGAAAAGACTGAGGTCTGTTCGCTTACATAGCCAAAAAGCAGGGCGAAAGGGATGATAAGCAGGCGACCGAGTGTGCTAGTAGCAGATGCAGCACTGGCACGGATGTTTGATGGCAGAAGATCATGGAGCATGTTTGAGAGCGCCACGGCGAGCGCGACTGCCGAACCGACAAAGACAAACTGCAGCAGCGCAACCGCTACAATGTTTTGTGCTACGATGAGCCCGCCCGTGCTAATTAGCATAGAAAAAGCGTGGCGGTGACTCGCTTTGACGAAGCCATGTGCAAATGCTGGGCACCCCAGCCGCCAAACCCAATTGCCGCGTAAAGAAGTGCACCTGCAAACCCGAAAAACCCAGTTGGTGCCTCAAGCGCAATCAGCCATAACTGCGCAAACTCAAACATCATAAACAGCACGGTAGACTTTAGCACAAGTGAGATAACCACTGGCAACGCACGGTTATTACGGATAATTGCGTGAAAGGTACGGCGAATTTGGATAAGTACGCTGTGCCGCTCACCGTTCTTATGTAGGCTAGGCTCTCGAAAAGCGAAGTAACGCAGCGATAGAAAGGAGCGCAAAAGGTATGGATAGAAAATACGTTTCGCGCAATCCTAGTTGTGTCGATACAGCTACGCTTATTAGGCCGCCCGCGACCAAGCCGGCACTGTCGGCTATTTGGATCCTACCGTACACTTTCCGGTACAGTGCAGCAGGTTGTTTTTCTTCTGCCAGCGTGTCATACACTATGGATTCGTACATACCAGAATAGCAAGCGTAAAATGCCCCCATAAAACTGCACAAAAAGATACATCTCTATGCTATTACTCATGCCGCCCACTAGGGCTGCTCCTGCCAGGGCTACGCTGGCAAGCGCGAGTACGCCTTTTCGACTCCACCGGTCTGCCAACAAACCTGAAGGTATGTCTATGAGCAGCATCGCTGCGGAATACACAGCCACCATGAGACCAATGTCTGCATCATCAAACCCGATACTCCTCATAAATAGTTTTCTACGGCATACCACAGTACAAAACTTTGCAAAAAACCCGCAAAATAAAGTGGCCGCAACCGTCTTGCTACGTTTTGGTTGTTGAGGTTGCTTTCAAATATTTCAAGAAAAACTCGACTGTCGCGGCAGTTATATCGTTAAGGGCTTCAGGGTATTTGTGGTAGCCATGAGTTGTTGCAAACTCGCGGTACTCAGTCGGTTCGGGTGCCAGCGATGCCATTTTTCGTATATCTTCCAGAGAGACCGACCTGTCGTTTGTGCCGGCTATGAAAAGTGAAGGTATGTGCAACTTTGGTGCTTCATCGCGCGCATGGTACGTTTCTCGTTCTAGATAAAAGCTGTAGGGTAAGCGAATGTTTTGAAAATGCTCGTTACTGAAAGACTGCCAGCCAGTGCTTTCCCAAGCCTCTCTCTCGCCTGGTTGCATGGTCTTGGGTCCAGAAGACGGCTGGCAGCAGCACACCGCTTTGATGGCCGGGCAGCGGACGGCCGAAGCCAGTGCCACAAAACCGCCCATGCTGTGACCCCATATAGCTATGCGCTCCGGGTCAATCCCGGGTGAAATTTGCGCCCAAGCCAGCACATCTTCCACCGCCGAAATATAGTTTGTCATAGTGTAATCGTTCTCAAATGTACCCTCCGACTCGCCCGAGCCAGGGGCGTCAATCCGCAGCACGGCAATGCCCGCCCGAGCCAGCTCCTCGGCCAACGTTTCGATGTGCTTCTCTTCCTTCCACCCCGTAAAACCATGCAGCAAAATCACCAGCGGATACGTTGGTTTATTTTCCGGCGTAGTTAACAAACCAGCTAACGCCAAGCCAGAGCCAGTGGGTAAACGTAAACTTTGGAGCATAAGCTTTAGTTTACACTACCCTGATAGAGCGAATAAAACAGCATGTTCATTATCTATTGATTGAAAGTCCTCACCACTTTAAGAGGACCGTTTTCTGGAAAGAGTGGTTTCACTTGGGATGTGGGTTTAAGAGATTGGAGTTTTACTTCATTTATGTATTTTACGGCTACAAAAGGCTTAGCCAGATGGCGCTGCTGACCATCACAGCCGCGCCGGTGAAACGTATAGCGTAGACTCGGGGCGGGTGTTTTTCGAGCAGTTCGGGGAAACGAAAGGAAAGCAGCCAGGCTAGTATCATAGAGAATGGCAGCGAGACTATGATAGAACTGAGGCTAAGCGCGTGCGCATAGGCGTAAGTCGTGGTAGCCGTGTACAGGAATGAGCATAATCCTAATGCAACAAACACAAAAACACTCTTTCGGCTGAAAGTTTCGTGCTCAAAACGGACTAGACGTATAGTCGGTAGCAGTAAAACGAACGTCAAAAGATCTTGCCATAGAATGGTCGTCGAATATCCGTTAGCAGCGACCGAACGATTTGTGTAGTAACCCATAAACGCGAGCGATATCATGGCGGCAACGGCCAGCAGGGTGTGCCGCCTTATAAAAGCCCTGAATTTGAGTTTTTCGTCAAAGGAAGTAAGTGGACTGGCTGCCACTATAGCAATCATGAGAGCTATACCCAGCGCAGAGATAGATTCACCGAGCAGCACTAAACCCAAGATTACCGCCGTAACTGTTCGGATACTGAATAGCGGTGAAATGGTTGTGACGTCCAGCTTATAAATTGACAGTGTGTAAAACACATAAAACCCAAATGAACTGAGCGCGGTCAGTATTATCGGAAACCATGCCTCCGGCATTCCGCCCCCACGCAATACGGCAAGGACAATAATGGCTGGCAGGGCAAAGCCGAGCCAAAGAATATTAAATAGCCACGGGCTTCGCACGAGTGATTTACTCGCCATTTTAATGACAATAGCCTCCACGCCAGTCACGATTGCGGCCACCCAAGCCAGCCAAATATCCATTAGTTAAGTATAGCCTACGCACTTAGCGGGAAAAGTCTGACCCACGCTCACTTTTTGATGTCATCTTGAGCAAAGCCGAAAGATCCCGTCCGTGTTAGTATCTGACGAGATTCCTCCACTTCGGTCGGAATGACAATGTGATAAAAGTGAGCGTGGGTCAGTTACGAAGTAGGTGTTTTCTCTGAGCATACAGCAGGCGGAGGTGAGGGTAAGCATTTGCCATGCCAAAAGACACGCAGTCAACCCCATCAACTAGTGACAGAGAAGCCTCGCGGTGCAGAACCAACCCAGCGGTAACGGAAACTTCCGCGTCATTTTTCATAGTAAACATGGCTTTGTCGTTGGCGCTATCGCCTAGCACTAGCACTCCAGAGACGTCACGATACCAACTCGTGGCCCGTATGGCGGCGTCTTTTTCGATTGCCTTAGGTGTAATTTCGAAGTTTGCATTACCGAGGTTGACTATGCTCCAGCCTGGTACGTGCTCGTTAACGAAGGCGGTCAGTTCCTGCTCTAAGGCTTGTAGAATTTCGGGATCCTTAATTTTGAGCGCATCACGTTTGGCACCCATAAGTGCTAGATAGTTTTGCGGCGCCGAAGCACTGAGGACATCGATACTCATCATGCTCTGGTGTGTACCTTGTCCGCCCCAGCCCAAAATATACCCTCAGAACCGGCAACCTTTCTTTCTATGGCTGCTTTTGGCTAGAAAAGCCTCTTTAAGCAACTGAACTGCCAGAGTGTCTTCGTCTGTCGCCAGCAAGTTTTTCGTGCAATGGTTCCGTCACGGTTCCTTTCGAGCAGATAGGCACCTTTTTCGTATATGATATCGGCGACCACACCTTTCGGAAGGCTCGTAGCAAGAGCCTCTACTTCTGTGAATGGCTTCCCAGTGACGATTACAGCTCTCACGCCGACAGAAGCTAAATGGCCAATCGCATTAACATTTCTTTTTGAAAATTTGGTGGCTCCTTCAGGGACGAATGTGCCATCAGCGTCAGTAAAAAGCATATTCATATCTACGAATCGTTGCGTTATGGGTGCTTCGCGGACAACCAGTGCATCAGGATTAGGATTGTTCAGATATTCCTGTGCCACGCTCTCGATACTTGCAACGGATGGGATGATTACGAGCGGAGGCAACGTAATAGATTCGGGCATAAGTTAATTATAGCATAATAAAGCCATTAAGTAAATAATCTGCATAATAAATATTGACAAAACGTAAGTATTTTGCTATAATGACTACTAGTTTGGAGAGTGCACATTACGAAATACGCACTCAAAAAACAAACAGTACAAACCAACCATCTTTCTCCGAACTCGCAAGCCCGCAAAAAGGCAAACGAGCACTATTTAGCCGTGCCAAATCTGGAACGCTTAAGTAGCCGAAAGAAAGATACCCATGCTTGCTCATGCGCCTAAACAGTCGCACGGAGTATTGTTCAGGCCACCCTAAAATGGCCTTACAAACTCCAAAACAGAGCGAATAGCAGGGTAGGTTTATGCTACAACAAATACAAAAATCGAGCAGGGAAGCAACAAAAAATTCTCTGCTCTACAAAGAAAGGGTGCGGCACATGTTGTTCGCCATACAAGACGGACTGGCGTACGAGCTGGTACCATGCAGCGACGCCGCCATACTGGCTGTTGACGAAGAATTACAGCTACTGTAATTCGTCAGCGCGCCGCAAAAAGCTTTCAGCCATAGCGCTGAAAGCTTTTTGCTACGTTACGCTAAAACAGGGAAGGGGATGGTAGCGTCTCCTGGTGGTCTCGTGGAGATAACATCGCTGCAGATTTTACTACGCACTACCAAGGTATGAATCTCATATGCCAGCCCATCCCTTCGCGTCAAATAACAGAATATATCAAAAAGTATAAAATTGAAATTTGAGCGAGCGGAGCAAAATGATATACTAGCCGTAAGCAATGTCAGAAAAATACGACAGTTTTCAACCTCGTCGGGCGACGAGTATAGATGGCTTCTTGACCGGTTCTGGTCAAAAGCCGCGTCAGCCTGGATTTCGCCAACCACCTCAGCATAAAACAGGGGGTAGATTCAGCGCCGATTCAGGGTAGAACGGTAGGATTGCCAGATATGCCAAAAGAAACCTCCCTCCCTGTTTTGACGCAGGCGCAGGTACAACCAGAGCGTGCCGATTACCACCTTGATGGGAGCAGGTCGCACTATGTACCTCTTGACGAGCCAGGTCTTAGTCGTCGACAGAGACGAAAAGCCGCTAAACAAGCTAAAAAAGCCGACAAGCAGGCCGCTAAACGGCACAAGAAAAAGGGCGGCAAGCTAAAGCGATTCTTTAAATTCTTGGGCATTGTACTACTGATTGGTGTGCTTGCATTTGGCGCGAGGTTCTACAAAGATATCGCCAAACTGACGGGCAATAAGAATCCTTTTAGTTTGCTGGGCGTGTTTCGTCCCAGCGAGTTACAGAACGACAATGGCCGCGTGAATATACTGGTTGCGGGCAATTCGGCTGATGATCTTGGCCATAACGGCGGTGAACTGACTGACTCAATTATGGTGCTTAGTTTAAACACCAAAAACAATACTGCTCTCATGCTCAGCGTCCCACGCGACTTATGGGTCGCCAAGCCAGAAGGCGGTCACGGTAAAATAAACTCGGTATTTCCGGAAAGCGGGATGGAAGGGCTTGAAACTGTTGTTGAAGATGTGACTGGCCTCAGTATCCACTACAACGCTCTCGTAAACTACACTGCGTTTAAAGATCTTGTCGATGCGGTGGGGGGCATAACCATCACCATTCAGAGCACTAATCCGAATGGTATATATGATTCTAGCCTAGACTGGACGACTCGCCGATGCTGTGCTCTCGCAAAATACCCGAACGGATCTGTAAAGTTGGACGGCAAACAGGCACTTAATCTTGCGCGGGCTCGCGGCGAAGGGTATGGCTCTTACGGGTTTGACCAGGCCGACTTTACCCGTACGGAGCATCAACGCAAGATGCTTCTAGCCATAAAAGACAAGGCATCGAGCCCATCGGTTGTGGCGAACCCGCTCAAAATCAGCAATCTTGTTGACGCGGTTGGTAGTAATGTCCGAACCGATTTACAGTTGAGTGAAATGCAATCACTGTACTTCTATATGAAAAAGATCGATAACGCAAAGATTGATTCGTACAACATAAACACTCTTAAAGGTGAAAACAGCACTATGCTTGCAAACTCGAACTCTTCAGATGGTCAGTCTATATTAATCCCCGCTGCGGGCATAGACGATTTTACTGAAATTGCCGCGCAGATTAAGAAAATCTTCACGGCTGGTCCGCTCCTAAAAGAGAACGCAGGGATTGTAGTGCTCAATGGCACTGATGCGGTTGGGTTGGCGAAACAGGCAAAGAACAAGCTGTTTGCACAAGGCTCAGAGGTACTGGCAATGGCTGACGCACCGGCGAATCAAACGACCTCGACCATCATAGATAATTCGCTTGGTAAAAAGCCAAACACCCTTGCATACCTGAAGAAAACGTATGGTGCCAGCGTCGTGACGGATGTTAAGCTGTCGAGGAGTTACCCAGCAGCAGACTTCATCCTCATACTTGGCGAAAACGCTGTGCCCAAAACGAACAATTCCGATACGAACTAGCGCTTTGCTGCTGTACAATAATGCCTATGTATAGACATCCACTTATTTCACGCATTGTTCTCATTACCATAGTTTTCGCAAGCATGTACGGACTCGTACAGCAGCAGGGGCGGCTCATGGCGAATGACATGCCGCAGCTCCTTGCTACGCAGGCCGCTAAACAGCTCGATGCTGGGCTTGGTCTGACAAGTATACAAATGGGTGCGACTGACCTTGCCAATAATCCAGTTCCGTTTGTGATTGTCTACGACAAAAGGGTAAGGCTGTGGCTGGTTCAGGCTATCTAGATAAGAAACTTGCACTTATGCCGACAGGTGTCGTAAACCATGCCAAACCTGGCGAGCCACACGCGGTAACGTGGGCGCCGCGTTCAGACATCCGGATTGCGAGTGTGACAGTGGCGGCCAAGGACTACTATGTTGTCGGTGGCCAGTCACTTAAGATGACCGAAAAGCATGCTCGGCGACTCCTGCTCCTCACAATATTGGGTTACTTGGCGAGTCTGTTTGTGGTGATCGCCGTCCGTTTTTGCCGCTGCCAAAAGTGCCTGATGACGAAGCGCTACGGTGTTACGGGACAGTGCGATTGCCCCGCACCAGTACAAGCTCTAGAGGGCAAAGCCGTCCGTGCTTCAGTGAAAAAGTCGCAAAAACCGCCAAAAAACCCACCGCGCGGTAGCAATTCACCACCGAAGATGGTATACTTAAGTTACTAGATTATCTTAAGATAAACCCTCGTAGCACCAGTCGTTTCCTTAACTCTATTTAGCCTGAACTCGACATAACTGTCGACCTCAGAAGTGGAGGGCTCGCCCTCCCCACTTTTTGGCTGGAGTAAGTCCAGCCAAAAAGTTCCCCACCCCTAAAGGCGCTGCTCTCGCATCGCTGCTGACGGCGAGTAGAGCCTTTGTAGTATGCGTATGTCGAATTGAGGTTATGTAGCGTTTATAAGATAGGAGTCGAGGATGATTTCATTTGTATGGCCACTTGGCGAGCCAATGCTTGCAGGGACAGGTGGTTCAGAAACGTATACCGCTGGGCATATCCGCGAGCTTCTTCGCCGTGGTATCGCTGCCCAAGTCGTCACAATCGGTCACGGAACACGTGACGGTCGAAAAGACTTCAGGATATACCTTTTTAGCATTAAAATCTCCCGATGATTTATCGCACCTAAGAGGACAAATAGTTTTCGTGAATCGGGCCTATCCACATACAAATAAACATAAAGCAGCCATTATTTTGCACTGCGTTATACCTAAATCAAGTGAAAAGCTCAGATACAAAGAGCACGTCTCGGGTAAAATAGTCATTGCAACAAGCATCTACAGCGCACAGCAATGGGCTCTGTATCTTGACATACCATATAGCCGAATAAACATCGTACTACCCTTCGCTGACCCCGTGTTTGGCAGTGTCGAGCGGGCTAAGCAGACAAAGCAAACGCGCATATTGTATGCAGGTCGTCTTCATCCAGAAAAGGGCATATACACGCTACTTGAAATGATGCACGACAAGGTTATGCAGCAAAATGGCCACAAAGTAAGCATCGTACTCGCGGGGCAGCATGTGGAGACAGGCCGGACGATAGCACATATGCTGAGTGGGTATCGCTACGCCCAACTGTTGCCGCCGCAAAAAACGGTGCTAAGTATGGCTGGGCTCCTTAGTCGCAGTGACATCTTAGTAGTACCGTCAGTCTATGCTGAACCATTTGGAATGCTATCTATAGAAGCGCAGCATGCCGGCTGTCGGGTCGTAGCGAGTAACCTTGGCGGCCTTCCTGAGACGAATTGCGGCTTACTGACACTGGTTGAGCCGCGTGATCCAAAGGCTCTACTCAACGGAATCGACCAGGCTGTGGCGCTCGGTGCTGCAACTAAAAAAGAACGTGCCATAGCTCGGTCTAGTTTTTCGCTCGAAACATCGGTGAACACGCTTATTGCGGTATTACACATCTAGTCCAAACCGACCCGTTGCACGTGTATCTCCGAGAATTTCACCGGACTGAACCATGAGTGGCTAACGCAGCATAGGTTCAAGATACCCACGAAACAGTTTGGTGACCCCGAACGAAATGGGTCGCGTTGCGTTCTTTTTTACCAGCGACCCCGGCAGCTATCTCACAGGCTCCCGCATAGTCGCCACCGGCGGCTGTTTGCTGCGATAGCTCTGGAAATTTGTAACTCAATCTGTTACAATCGTCTCTGTTCCATGCTGAATACATCGAAAAACTAACAGCGTGATGTTTACAACTTACATATGGCACCATAGCTCAGCTGGTTAGAGCGCAGGACTCATAAGCCTGAGGTCGGTGGTTCGAGCCCACCTGGTGCTACCAAGTTTGAATTTATAGCCTCTTCGTAGGCTATTTATTATTCAAAGCCTTCATCTCAAATATGTTTGTATGCAATGGGGTGGAATCGATAGACATAAAGTAGTAATCCCAGGTGAAATGTCAGGAGTAGTTCTTCAAAGCGAGGTGAGTGGCGGCGGCAAGGCCGATGATAATGACTGCTATGCGAAGCCAGTACGACGACACCCTTTTTGCGGCATGCGCACCCAAGTAGCCGCCGATAGTTGTGCCTACGGCCATGACTAAGCCAATATGCCAGTCAACGAGCCCGGTCGAATACAAAACGGCGATAGAAATGAGAGAAACTAGTATGGCCGAGACATTTTTCATAGCAGCGAGCATGTGAACCTCGTGGACTTTCCCGAGGCCGAGAAACGCGAGCATAATAAACCCGTAGCCAGCGCCGAAAAACCCACCGTAAAACGTGATCGGCATGAGGGCTAGTCCTATAAGCAAAATTGGGAGCAAAGTTTTCTTGCGACCATGTAGGTGACTATGTAAGTGAAGGTGCAATGACGGTTGAAATGCAAAGAGAGCTACCCCGAAAAGAATGAGGAGCGGAACCATATCGGCAAAATTACTGCCAGGCATGGCGCGGAGTGTGAGTGCGCCAGCTAGTGCGCCAACTGCCACAAACGGCAAAATGAGGATATATCGTTTCGGTACGCGGCGCAGGTAGCTCCGATACGCGTAGACAGCGGCAATTTGTCCAGGGGGTGTAATGATGTTGGCTGTGATGTTTGCAACCAGTGGCGGTACGCCCAGACTGAGGAGCACCGGGAAGCCAATGAGCATGCCGCCGCCAGCAATTGCATTCATGGCGCCAACAACTATGCCCACGAGTAAAATGATGATATCTTTTTCCATGTTTGGTTTCGCTTGTACTTACTAGTATAGCACCGCCAAATATGAGTGGCTAGATGATTCGAATTACTTCTGCGTTCGGTATGCCGTCAACGTCTTGAAATGTCGCTTCATTACGGATAGCAGCCAAGAGAGCGAGCCCGAATGTGCCATGGCTGGCTATGAGGATATTTTCATACGGGAGCGAACGAACGTATGCCAGGGTTTCATGGGCGCGTGCTAGTACTTCTGCTAATGTTTCAACTCCATCGACGTCGTCTATGTGCGATTCAGTATCCCACGGTGTCCCTTCCAGCTCTCCGTAGGTACGTTCTATGACCAGCCGGTTCAGAATAATTGTATCTGGTGGAAAACCAATTTCGCGTGCCAGAATTTGAGCCGTCTCATGCGCCCTGCTCAGTGGTGACGACACAATGCAATCAATGGCTAAGCCATGAGCACCCTTCCCGGCTGCCTTGGCTTGCTCGCGTCCCTTGGCTGTAAGTGGCGTGTCGGTATGACCGGCCAAAATTTTCCGTTTGTTGAGCTCACTCTGCCCGTGGCGTATGAAATATAGTTGCTTCATTTTTACATCGTTTCCAAAGAATTATGTTTGACGAGTATAATTATAGTATATGGAAATAGATTTACCAGGTGGGCGGTACGTGGTGGCGGTGAGCGGGGTGTGGACTCAGTCGTTCTTTTGCATCTTTTGATGCAAAAGTGAACGAAGAACGGAGAACGAAGAATGAGGACAAAAGGTCATTATTCCCTATTCCCCGTTCCTCATACTTTTTCACGGTGGCTCACTTTGACCACGGCATTCGGCCTGATTCAGTGGAGGATAGGAAGCTGGTGCAAAAACTTGCCAAGCAATACGGGTTGCCGTTTGTGTATGACCGGGCGGAGCTTGGCGCTGGTGCGAGTGAAGCAGTAGCGCGGGAAGCGCGCTACGCGTTTCTCTCAAGGGTGAAAGAGGCAGTTGGCGCCGATGCTATCATCACGGCACACCACGAAGATGATGTGCTTGAAACGATCATCATTAACTGGCTGCGCGGTACAAAAAAGTAGGGGCTTAGTTCACTGCGTTCAAATCAGTTCGTACGGCGTCCTTTACTTGGGATGACCAAAAACAGATAAGAGCTTATGCCCATTCGCACAATCTGGTTTGGCGCGAAGACAGTACCAATGCCGACGAAACGTACTTGCGCAACTACATTCGCAAACATATCGTTACGAAACTCGACGAAAAAGCCCGAGCAAAGTTGCTCGAACACAGTGCGAAAGCAGCCGAGCTGAACGATGCCATTCATAGTCTCGTCGACGAATATTTGGTACAGCATACAACCACAGTAAATATCGACCGCGAACGGTACCGCGAGCTACCAAAGATGTAGCCCGCGAAGTCCTGGCCGAGTGGATTCGCCGGCATACCTCAGTAGGAGTGACATCAAAACTCATATTTCGTTTAGACGTGGCTATGCGTACTGGCCGTAACAATTCACAGGTAGATATCGCGAAAGGTTATTCGTTTCGGATTGCTCGCAGTACGGCACTATTGATAGAGAGCTAAAATATGATCATACGAAAGATCCTTTTCTACATTTCTGTCCCAGCTGGGACAAAAATGTAGAAAAGATTGATGTGGAATATGTGGTGGGCTAGGAGAGGTGATAGGTTTGAATACTGGTGTAATTTTCTTTGCAAACGGAACATAAGCAGAGTAAACTAAAAGCTTATGAACGGTGGGAATGACACTGATTCCAAGCAAGCATTTGCGATTCAATTGCTCAAAGCCTGTGGCGATGACCTAAGGGTTGCTCTGCAGGAGTTAAAGCTGGCAGCCAAGTCGTCACGCGAGGCCAGTACATACAAGCCAAAAAGTGATGAGGTAGTAGTGCGCGTCGAAGATGTCTGTAAATCCTACAAAATGGCTAAAACACATGTTGAGGCTTTGAAAGGCGTCAGCCTACAGATTCACAAGGGCGAATTTGTTGCCATAACGGGTACCAGCGGCAGCGGTAAAAGTACGCTTTTGCAACTGATGGGTGGTCTCGATAAGCCCAGTAAGGGCAGCATCGTGGTGCATGATCAAGATCTGCACAAGCTGCACGATGGCAAACTTTCGCGGTTTCGTAATCGCACCATTGGTTTTGTGTTTCAGTTTTTCTATCTGCAGCCCTTTTTGCGCCTGCAAACCAATCTGGAAGTACCGGCTATGTTTGCTCGCACCAAAAGAGCGCTACGCAAAAATAAGAGTGCTGAGCTGGCTGAAACGGTTGGTTTGGGAGATAGACTTAGGCACTACCCCAGGGAGCTCTCGGGCGGGCAAATGCAAAGGGCGGCTATTGCTCGGGCGCTGCAAAATGACCCAGAAATTTTACTGGCCGACGAGCCGACAGGTAATCTTGACCATGCCAATGCCACTGCCATCTTTGATCTTTTTAAACAAATTCGCGATGAACGAGGGACCACTGTAGTGGTGGTAACTCATGACTTGGCACTAGCCGGTATGGCGGATCGATCAATTCACATGTCTGACGGGGCAATTGCATCATGATGACGCTTCGCGATAGCGTCCAGTTGGCGGCAGCCAAACTGCGTACTCACCGGATTCGGACTGGAATAATCTTGTTTATAGCCTCACTTCTTTTTGCCGGTATAGTTCTAATACTTTCTATGCTAACTGGTGCAGCACGGAGTGCACAATCTTTTGGCAGCGAAGGACTTGGCAGTCGTTTTATCGTCCAAGGGCGACCCATAGTTGACGGTATGATCATGAATACCGGAACTCCAGAAATATTCGAAAACCTCAAAGCACGAACTGTAACACTAAAGGCAGAAAAAAAGGCGGCCGCCAAAAGACTAAATCAAAACTATGATCCAGCAAACGACATGAATTTGCCTGTTAGCGAATATAAAAATGAGAGTGGCGGCACAGACTACTTCCTAAATAATAGCTACCCAGAAACAAAAGCGGCTCTAGACTCGTATGTCCAAAGCCTTGAACACATTAGTTTTGACGATTTTTCGAAGCTGGCAAGTAAAGCAGGCGCAAAACAGCTATACAGAAGCTCCGGTGGTGTCAACACGGCTAATTTCGGCATGTCACAGGATGCTGGGATGACATCTGTTGTTCCAATCATTGACGGCAAAGAGCAAGCCATAGATCAATCTGGTGGAAATAATTTCAATGGGCCAAGAGGTGTCGCCACTCTGACAACTTCGGGCTGGACTTATTTCGATAGTAGTTTGATGACACCATTTGTTTTACCCGGTCAGAACTTGGCTTTAGGCAAAGATGGAGAGGTGCCAGTGCTAGCCCCAGTAAGCGCTGCCGAGCAAATGTTGGGTCTGCCAAGTTTACCAGCCACAGCGACAACCCAGCAACGACTCGACAGACTAGTAACACTTCGTAGAGACATAGCCGGCAAAACAACAATGCTATGCTATCGCAATGGCACTAGCTCTGGTTTGCTCGAACAAGTAAAAAATCAGGCCAAAGAGATTGCTGCCAACAAGGGTAAAGCAAACTACACAGCCCCCAGTTTACAATATGCCATACCGATTGATCCGTGTGGTGAAGTAACCGTCAAAAAAGACACTCGCTCGTATGAAGAGAAGAAACAAGCAGCCTATGAACTTGCGTTCAAAAAGCAGTACGAAAACTACCAGGAACCAGCACAGGGAATACTAAAAGTAAGGGTTGTCGGATTTGTCCAGGATTTATCGTTCCAGCAAGGCTTCAGTGCTCGCAGCATTATAGAAAGCGTCCTAAAGACAGGGCTAGGGGAGGATGGTTTTCGCCGACAGAAGCGATAGTCGAAGGTTCTATTGCCGACAAAATCCAGCCCAATATTGCCAAAAAACAAATGCTGAGAAAACATACTATGCAGAATTTGCCAGCTTAACTGCGGCCAAACAATTCGCCAAAGAAAACAGCTGTGATAGTAAGGTTACGTTTAGCTCATCACCAGGCATACCCAAGCCAGGGCAGAGCGACCCCCGTGTCGTTGATTGCTACAAAATGGGTAAATATTTTGATATATCACCCTTCGGAAACAACGCCAGCGCCATCGAAGATATGCGCCGGGGGGTTTGGAAGGTTATGCGATACGTTGCGCCAGTAGTACTTGTGATAGCTAGCCTGGTACTCATGGGAATAGTAGGCAAAATAATTGCCGACAGTCGACGCGAGACTGCTGTTTTCCGGGCGCTCGGTGCGACACGTTTCGCCATCGCACAAATATACCTAACGTACAGCTTATTTATTGGTGTTTTTATAGTTTTAATCTCGTTTATCATTGGCTCGACTGCTGCTCTGCTGTTTAGCAATAAACTCTCACCCGATGCATCGGTTTCAGCGGTTCTAGCCTACAACGCCAGTGACATTCACAAACAGTTTAGTTTTTACGGTTTTGATTTTCAGTACGCCGCAATAATCATTTGTTTGATTGCCGCGGCCGCCATACTTAGCACAGTTTTACCGCTGATGACCAATATTCGGCGCAACCCCATTCGTGACATGCGCGACGAAAACTGAACCAAGGTGGAGACCACCTCTGTTAAATATCTCATCCTGGGTGAAACGGTCGAAAAAGCGGTGTATCTGTTGTATACTATTTCGACATGGAGACAAAATCACCCCGCACAAACGGTAAGCGGCCTGCAGGCAAGCGTACCGGGAAGAACATAGGCTTTATAGCCCTTATTACACTATTTATGCTCATTGCGATTTCGGCAATGAACCAACCAGCAGTTCTTAAAGAAATTCCGTTCACTCAGGCCGTCAAAGACGCAAATGCCGGCAAGTACGATCAAATAGAAGCCAATGGCTCACAGCTCGTTATTACCGAAAAGGGCAAAGAAAAACCAACGCTAAAATCCCGCCTAGAAGAAGGTGCCACCACGGTTGACGTGGGCATCAAGAGCGATAAGGTAAAGATTACGGCAAAACCGTCTAGTTCGACAACCGCAAACATTGTCGGTTTTGGGCTGACGACAATTGTGCCGGTGCTACTCATAGGCGCTTTGCTTATTTGGATGATGCGCAGCGCACAAGGTCAGGGCAACCAAGCGTTGAGTTTTGGCAAATCTCGTGCCAGACTCTACGGCAATGAAAAAGATAAGGTTACATTTAAAGACATCGCTGGGCAGGGCGAGGCCAAGCAAGACCTCGAGGAAGTCGTCGAATTCCTGAAGTTCCCCAAAAAGTTTTCAACTCTTGGTGCCAAAATACCGAAGGGTGTATTGCTCGTTGGCCCTCCCGGCAATGGCAAGACTATGCTAGCGCGTGCTGTCGCTGGCGAAGCCGGCGTACCATTCTTTAGCATATCTGGTTCTGAGTTTGTTGAAATGTTTGTGGGTGTCGGTGCGAGTCGAGTGCGCGACCTTTTTGCTAAGGCTAAGAAAAATGCACCATGCATCATATTTGTCGATGAAATTGACGCCGTCGGTCGCCGGCGTGGCAGCGGCATGGGCGGGGGGCATGACGAGCGCGAGCAGACGCTAAACCAAATTCTTGTCGAGATGGATGGGTTTGAGCAGGGCCAAAATGTTATTGTCCTTGCTGCTACCAACCGCGCTGACGTACTTGACCCCGCACTCCTGCGTCCTGGCCGCTTTGACCGTCGAGTAGGAATTGGTCTGCCAGAGCGAGCTGATCGTCTCGCTGTCTTACAGATACATTTCACAGACAAGCCACTCGCGAAAGACGTTGACCTCGATGCGTTGTCAGCGAAAACTGCCGGTTCTTCTGGTGCTGATCTTGCAAACATTGCCAATGAAGCCGCGATAGTTGCTGCACGTAATAACCACAGTCAGATTACCCAAGAGGATGTTACCGAAGCGTTTGAGCGTGTAGCGATTGGTCCGGAGCGCAAGAGCAAGGTCATGAATGAGAAAGAAAAAGAGTTAACTGCGTACCACGAAGCAGGACATGCCATAGTTGGTCACGTGCTGCCAGACAGCGATGTTGTACACAAGGTAACCATTATCCCGCGTGGTGGTACTGGCGGCGTGACATGGTTCATCCCTCCCGAAGACAAGAGCTACCACAGCATATTGGAATACAAAGATGTGCTAGCACGGATGCTTGGTGGGCGTATAGCCGAAGAGGTTGTGTACGGCAAAGAACGTGTGACGACCGGCGCAGGGAATGACCTGCAAAAAGCAGCAGAACTTGCCCGCGATATGATTACGCAGCAAGGTATGGGTAGCAAGCTTCGTGACCAGGTTTTCCACGCTGAAGAGGGAATCATGATGGAGCGCATTATGCACGAGCGCGAATACTCAGATGAAACTGCTAAGGTTATAGATGAAGAAGTCGAGGCGCTCATAACAGAGGCAGCTCAGCGCGCTCGGGTGGTCATTAAGGCTAATATGGCTCAGCTGAATAAGCTGAAGGACGTTCTCCTAGAAAAAGAAACCGTTGAAGCCGAAGAAGTCGCCAAACTATTCGAAGGCTCCCACCTCCCTAAAGCAGCTGCACTGTACTAGATTTCCAAACGTAGCCGTGGCGATATCGGAATGAAGCGGAGCTGTATTTCCACGCTGAAAAGTGAGACAATGAGTGGGTGAAACCGCTTACGCGGGCGTAGCTCACTATGGCAGGAAAAATATTTGGTAAGGCTGAAGAGCCAATGCATGACGATACGGGGGTGGTACTGCTCCTGCAGGTGCCACGCACTAACGATAAAAAGGAACTGGCTGCCGAACAGATGTTTGCGAGCCTGCATGGGCTGCTGACCATACCAACGCCAGGTATCCTGAAAGCAGCCAAACGCGAACGGCTCAGTTTTGAGATAGCGGTGCGTGGTAAGCGTATCGGGTTTTATGTGTGGGTGCCTCGATATCTGGTTAGTTATGTTGAAGAGCAAATCTACGCACAGTATCCGACAGTGCATATCACTGAAGTTGAAGACTATGCGGCACACAATCCGGAGGAGCAGTATGCAACGCAGCTGGTGACTGAGCTACGGTTTACAGCCAACAACGCTTTGCCTATAAAAACATTCCAAAGTTTTGAGGTCGATCCGCTTGCAGCCATTACGGCGACGCTCGCAAAGTTTAGTGATGACGAAGAAGCTTGGCTCCAACTGCTCATACGCCCAGCCAGCCAGAATTGGCATCGGGCAAGTGAACGTTACGTCGCCAAGATGAAAGGGCAGTCAAGCATGACGACGACAGGTCTGCTTAGTGTGCTGTGGGCGCCACCTGAGACAAAAGCGGAAACCGGAAAATTGACCGATGACCAACAAACCCGAATTGGGGCGGCCGAGCAAAAAACCCAGAAACTCGCGTTTGAAACGCAAGTTCGCATAGTCTACCGTGGTAATACGCTCAAGCAGCAGGCGCAACTTCAGATGCAGTCGATTGTTGCCAGCTATAAACAGTTCAACAGCACATACCTGAATGGGTTTGAGGCAAAGCGTGTTATCAACGACCCATTTCTTACCGCACACTATCGTAGTCGAGCTTTCAATAAGAGTGGATTTATGTGCAACATCGAAGAAGTCGCGACGCTGTATCACTTGCCACATACTACTGTAGAAACGCCGTATATTATGTGGGCGACCAGCCAAACCGCAGAACCGCCCGCCAATCTACCGGTGGTATCAGCAGCTACTGGGGAGACACTTAGTCCCCTTGCTGCCACAAATTTTCGCGGGCACAATACCATGTTTGGCATGCCACGGACCGACCGAGGGCGACATCTCTACATAATTGGCCAGACTGGCACGGGTAAATCTGGCCTGCTCGAGCTTCTCACGATATCTGACATATATAGCCCTTACGGATTTGCCGTGATTGACCCGCACGGCGATTATGCGCAAAATATTCTGAAGCGAATTCCATCTGAACGAGCAGCTGATGTGGTATATTTCAACCCCGCTGATACGGATTTCCCGATGGGCTTTAACCCGCTTGAAATCTATGACCCCAAACTGAAAACGCATACGTCATCCGAACTCATAGGTGTCATCAAGCGGATGTTCGAATACAGCTGGGGGCCACGGCTCGAGTATATTTTGCGTTACTGTCTGCTCGCTTTGCTTGACTACCCGCAGGCGACGATGCTCGATATCACCCGCATGCTCACCGAAAAAAAGTTTCGTACTGATGTACTGCAGTACGTCACTGACCCAGTTG
This sequence comes from Candidatus Saccharimonadota bacterium, assembly GCA_016699935.1. Taxonomy (GTDB): domain Bacteria; phylum Patescibacteriota; class Saccharimonadia; order Saccharimonadales; family UBA4665; genus JAGXIT01. Next base: position 328,094 of record CP064992.1, on the reverse strand, counting down.
TGCGCAATTTCTGGACGATAGAATTTGCTAGTTGGAATGAAAGATTCATGACCGAAGCCGTCGCACCCATCCTCAACAAAGTCGGTGCGTTTACGGCTAATCCGCTTGTGCGGAATATCATCGGCCAGCCTAAAAGCAGCTTCAATATTCGGCAAATCATGGATGAGCGCAAAATCCTCATAGTGAATCTCAGTCGCGGGCTCGTCGGCGAGGACAACGCAGCCCTGCTTGGCGCCCTGCTTGTCACCAAAGTGCAGATGGCAGCAATGTCTCGTGCTGACATTCATGGCGAGCAGCGTACGCCGTTCTACCTCTATGTCGATGAGTTCCAGAACTTTGCCACTGATTCGTTTGCAACCATCCTGAGTGAAGCACGCAAATATGGCTTGAACTTGACAGTCGCCAACCAGTACATTGCACAGATGCTTCCCGAAGTACGAGATGCGGTTTTTGGCAACGTTGGATCAATCATCAGTTTCCGTACGAGCGCGGATGATGCTAGCACAATGATGAAATATTTTGAACCGAAGTTTACTGATCATGACATGGTACACATGCATAACCGTCACTTTGCTGTCAGTATGACAATAGGCGGAGAAAAAGTTCAAGCCTTCTCGGCTATTAGCTTGAATCTGCCTGGCTTCCCGTTTGATTTTAGTCAGCAAATTATTGACCACAGTCGCGCTCTATGCCCAGCCTAGGGAGTCAGTCGAACGGTTTATCGGAGAGCGCTACGGGCTTACGGAGCCTCCCAAGTGTGTACCTCATGCACGGCCAGTCGTAACGATACCTCTTCAAACGGTGCGGACAGAACCTGAACCTCCCAAGCAAGATACAGTTACCACCGTCGCGAATACGGTGATTCCACCGCGAGAGCCAGAAGAAGAGCCGGCAAAAACAAAGCGCAAGCGTGTTCGTAAGCGCAAAAGACACCTACCCCTCCCACAGTACCAGGCCACACGAATAATGGCGTGCTATCTGAGGAGCAAGTTGTTCATCTAAAGTAAGTGACTTACTGCCTATAAGCGGGCTATACTACATAGAGATATGCGAATAGTCACGCACAAATGGAAACGAATAAGCTTCGGCAATGCCACTATGCTCCTCATGGGAGCTGCGCTTATCGCCCAAGTGCTTGGTTTTTTCCGGACTAAGCTTGTCAACGCAAACTTTGGTGATCTTGCCAAAACTGACCCACAAAATGCCGGTGTCTATTTTACGGCTTTCGTACTTCCCGACTTCTTTTTTCTTCATCATTGCGGCAGGAGCGCTTGGCGTTGCCGTTATGCCATACCTGAATGATCGTTTAGCAAAGGGTGATCGTCGGGGGTTTGGGAGCTTTCAACGAGCTTAATCAATTTTCTTGGAATATTCCTAGCGATTGTCGGTGTCTTTATGTTTATTTTCGCTGACGTGCTTGCTAGAAAGCTTGCCCACGGTTACACCCCGAACAGCTCCATAATGTTGCAACCATGATGCGCATACTGGCGCTCAATCCCATGCTGTTCACTATTTCGGGCATTATCGCATCGACTCAACAGGTATTTGGGAGGTTTTTCTTTTACGCAACTGCGCCAATTTTCTACAACGTAAGTATTATCGTCAGCCTGTACCTTTTCAAGGATACTATCGGTATCGTCGGTCTTGCAATTGGCGCGGCTATTGGCGCCGTACTTCAGTTACTGGTCATTCTTATTGGTGTCTCGGGTCTTGGGTTTCGGTGGACTCCAAGGATAAAACGTTCACAGGATTTTCGTTCTATGCTGCGTCAACTGCCGCCTCGCTCGCTTGATCAAGGGCTCGACCAGGTACAAAGTATCGTTGAAACGAATCTTGCTTCCAGTCAGGCTCTTGGTGGGGCCAAAGCGGTGGCAGATTATAACACCGCGTATGTTCTGCATACTGCACCTATCCTGCTTATTGGCACGGCCATATCTACTGCAGTTTTCCCAAAGTTGAACGCTCGGCTCAGTCAGGGAAGGCCTGATTTGTTTCGGCAGGATTTTTTGCGTACCCTCCGGCTTATTATATGGATAATTCTGCCAATTGTTGTTGTGAGCTTTTTCGGGCGAGGCTATTTAGCGCGGCTCATTTTCTCTCGGAATACGAGTGGCGACATTGCAATAATATTTGGCGCGCTCTGTGTAGCTATATTCTTTCGAACCATTTTTGCCATAATCTCCCGGTGGTTCTATGCACAGAAAGACACCAGAACACCTCTGATAGTCTCCGTATTCGTCATCGGCCTCAATGTTATTTTGGCATATGAGCTATCTCGGCCAACTAGTTACGGAGTCGTTGGTTTGGCCATAGCCCAGTCTATTGTGGCGGCCGTGGAGGTAGCTGTACTTGGTGCGATAATGCTCAAACGCGACCGGAAGTTGTTTGACGGAGAATTCTGGAGTGGTATATTTCGCATCATTTCCGTAACGGGATTTAGTTTGGTTGCGGGGTTTGTGGCGGTCCAGTTCTTGCCGCTTATGACAGCAGATAAGGGGCTCGTTTTGCTGTATAAACTGGCTGCGATTGCCGGAGTGACCATAACGACCCACCTCGTTGTCTCGGCTCTGTTTGGATTGAGCGAAGCACGGGGATTTTTTGCATCGGTCAAGCGCTTCGTGATGAAACCAGTCAAAATAGAGTATTAAATCCTCGTCACCTCTGTTATACTTTCACGAGCTGAGGATAGTATGGAACAATCACGTAAACGAATTATTGCAGTATGAAGCAGTCTCAAGACGCCTTTTTAAGGTTTCTAGGCACGCGGTCAAGCCGACGCGGCTATTTGTCCGAGAATTCTTCGCACATAGAGGATGAGTCATGAATCAGTCTCACATAAGAAACTTCTGTATCATCGCGCATATAGACCACGGTAAGTCGACACTGGCTGACCGCTTGCTCGAGTTGACTGGCACCGTCGAAAAACGCAACATGAAGGCGCAGATTCTCGACAGGATGGACTTGGAGAGAGAAAAGGGTATAACAATCAAACTGGCGCCTGTTAGGATGGATTACAAAGGGTATGAACTTAACCTCATTGACACTCCAGGGCACGTTGACTTTAGCTACGAAGTATCACGTAGCCTCGAAGCCTGCGAGGGTGCGCTACTGGTAGTCGACGCAAGCCAAGGTATCCAAGCTCAAACTCTCGCCAATGTTTATTTAGCAATTGCGGCAAATCTGCACATTATACCGGTTCTAAACAAAATTGATCTACCGGCTGCCGATGTCGAAAAAGTCAGTCGAGAAATCATCAGCCTTTTGGGCTGCAAACAGGAAGATATTCTGCATATTTCTGCCAAAACAGGGCAGGGAGTAGAGGCGGTGCTAGACAGAATTGTTTCCGATATACCTCCTCCACACATTGGCGGTTCATGGCGTGGCCAAACATCTAGCGAGCAGACCAGGGCGCTTATTTTCGATAGTTACTACGATGATTATCGAGGCGTAATTCTTTATGTTCGTGTTTTTGACGGCGAAATCGGTAAATCAGCTCAAATACAGATGCTAGCCACGGGAGCGGTTGGTATTGCGCTGGAAGTTGGAGCGCTAAAACCCGATATGACACTGGGCACAGCCCTACAAACTGGCGAAATTGGTTATATTGTCACCAATTTGAAGAGCACTAGAGAAGCAAAGGTAGGTGACACAATTACCCTGCCGCTCAACCGGCCGAGCAGCCACTGCCGGGTTATCGAAATGTCCAGCCTTTCGTGTATGCCGGGTTTTTTCCAGAAAGTAACGAGTTTTATCTTGAGCTAAAAGACGCTGTCGAAAAGCTTTCGCTCAGCGATTCGGCCTTGCAGTTTGCACCCGAAAACTCACCAGTTTTGGGTTTTGGTGTCAGAATTGGCTTTTTGGGGCTGCTACATATGGATATTATCCGCGAGCGACTTGAGAGAGAATATAACCTTGAGCTCGTCGTAACCAATCCCAGTACTGACTATCAAGTTAGCCTGATAAACGGCGAAGAAATTGATATCAAATCAGCGTCTGACTTACCAGAAGTAACCAAGATTGCTGAGATTCGCGAGCCGTGGATTAAGGGTGAGATAGTGGTGCCACAAAAATATGTCGGTGCCGTCATACAACTCATCAGTAGCAAACGTGGCTTACAGACCAATCTTAGTTATATCGACGAGCAAGCCATGGTTAGCTTTCAAGCACCTCTCGCTAATTTATTGACAGACTTTTACGATCAGCTCAAAAGCGTCACATCTGGCTACGGCAGCTTCAACTACGAGCTTGATGATTACCGCGCCGAAGACTTAGTCAAGGTTGATTTTTATGTAGCAGGCGAAGTGGTTGGAGCCCTCAGTGTCATGGTGCACCGCAGCGAAGCACAGCGACTGGGCCGAGAAACGGTCGAAAAGCTCAAAGATGTCATACCGCGGCAGAACGTCCCGGTCGCTATCCAGGCCGGCATAAATGGTCGTTTCATCGCCCGAGAGGATCTAAGCGCTTACCGCAAAGATGTCACCACTGGCTTATACGGCGGCGATGTTTCCCGCAAGAAGAAAGTCCTCGCTAAACAAGCTAAAGGTAAAAAACGCATGAAACGCTTCGGCAAAGTCGACATCCCCGCCGAAGCCTTCACCGTCATGCTAAAGAGGGATTAAATGAACAGTTCACCCGACATATCGATAGGCAAATTGCACATTTGGGTACATGGAAAAGAATTTTCGGGCAGCCAAGATGATTTCAGGCAGAGCTGACGATAATGCTGGTTTTCTGCGCGCCACAGTCGTATACAAGACAGCCTGTGCAACAGTTGAAATAACTGGCTCCATATTACACTACGTGGATATCCTAGGTTTCGTACAAGATTGTCGCGACATGCATCAGACAAATACAGGCAAAATAGTATTCTCGACGCTTGAGCCATTTATTCACTACGAACTGAAGGCCGATTACTCGGTCATCTAAAGGGGCAAGCTTGCGTTGCGTCCAGATCCTGTATATGAAACCCATACATACGAAATAGAAGACCTGGACCTTACGTATCTGCCGAAAATTATCTCCGAATGTGACGCGGTATTGCAGAAATATTTTGGTTCAGAAAAAAAGAAGTAAAATCGTAAGCTGTTAATTATCAATCCCAGGTGAAATTAGTGGTTTTGGTGTTGTTGGAGGTCGGTGATGATTTCGGAGGCGTGGATGCTTGGGTCGACGCCGTGATACTCTTTTGCGATATTACCAGCAGGGTCGATGAGAAACGTATTTCGTTTGGTGCCGAGTAGCGTTTTGCCAAAGAAAAATTTTGGGTCCCAAGAATCGTATGCTGCGGCCACAGCATGATCAGGATCGCTCAAAAGAGTAAATGTTAGGCCGTGTTTCTTGGCGAACTTTTGGTGGCTTTCTGGTGAGTCCTTGCTGATACCAATTATCACGGCATTGCCATACTCGGCAATTGCCTCGCGGGCGTCGCGAAAAGCGCAAGCTTCTTTGGTGCAGCCAGGGGTGTTGTCTTTGGGATAAAAGTAGAGGACCACCCAGTGATCTCGGAAATCGGTGAGTGAACGGTCTTTTCCGTCCTGGTCTTTGAGCGTAAAGTCCGGTGCCTGTTTCATCCCTCTTACCTTACCACACATCGATCCACCGAACATTGATTTTCCACCATGCACCATGTAAATTATTTACGCTATAGCGTAGAAAATTTACATGGTTTTTGAAAAACACTGGAGTTTAATCGGAGACGTAATAGTAATAAGTTTGCAATAGGTTAAACGCTGATACGAATGTGAAAGTGGGCAAAGGCCAGTGCTGCGTATGTGTGTTACTAAGAGCTGGTGACGAGTCGATGCATTTTGCAATCACGTTTGTACCTGCTATAACTATTGCATGCAAGACGACATAAAACAGCTACTACAAAATTATCATCCCAGCCAAAAACCGTCGATACGTTAAGACGCCAAAAACTCGTTATTTTTGCTGGCACTGCTGGAGCGGGTAAAAACGCTATCATTAGCGGGCTACTACAAACAGGCAGGTATCACGATATTGTCACCAGCACGACTCGCGAGCCGCGTGACAACAACGGCGTGATGGAACGTAATGGCATAGATTACCATTTCCTGACAACTCAGCAAGCTGTTGAAAAGCTACGGGCTGGCGAGTATATAGAAGCTGCACTGGTCCATGAATGTATATATGGCGTTTTAGCGAGTGAGATAGAGCGAGCAGCCGAGGCGAATAAAATGCCAATTGTCGATGTCGATGTACAGGGTGTTCATACGTTCAAATCCCTCTCAGATAATGTGATAGCAGTTTTTGTTGTACCACCTAGTTTTGACGAATGGATGCGGCGTATTAAGCATCGCTATGACAGTGAGGAAGATTTTCAAGCAGCATGGCCGGTACGACGCGCCAGTGCTATAAAAGAACTCGAAGATGCACTTAGTAAACCGTACTACCACTTTATTGTGAACGAAGATCTTGACCAAGCCGTTCACTCCGCTGAAGGCATTGCCCAGCACGATGACAAATTCAGCCAGATAGATAAAAGCTACCGCGTATGGGTAGAGCGGATTCTGCACGATTTGAAGAGCCATAACTAGAGCGTTAAGAATTGTAATATCGAGCCTGACAACACTTCGGCTGTCACATTAAGCGTTGAGGTATTGCCTATCACACCCACAAAAATCATCTAGCACTCTGGACTTTTGAGTGCCAGTCGGGTATAATTTATGTCATGACTCCTAGGCAAAAGCAAATCCTAACCGCAATCGTTGAGCAGTATGCCGAAGTTGCCGCACCCGTCGGAAGTAGCTTGCTTGCGAAGGTTTTTGGTGTGTCCAGTGCTACTATCCGTGCTGAAATGGCCGAACTGGAAGCTTCGGGTTACATTCGTCAGCCGCATACAAGTGCCGGGCGTATACCGACTGACAAAGGCTATCGCTATTATGTCAATGATATTGCCAACACAGAAAGTACTCCACCAGAACGACGTGGTGAGCGTGCTCTCGCCGCTCGCTTGCAAGACGGTGGTTTGCCAGAGCGTGCTATACGTAACGCCGTTGATACGCTCGTTGAGCTGACACACAATCTCGGCCTTGCTACCATCGGTAATCAGCTATACATTTCTGGTCTATCAAACCTTTTGGGCAGCCGGAATTTCACGGCGGAGCGCAGGTACAACAGGTAGCGTCTTTACTTGATAACCTCGAACCGTGGTTACGTGAAGCTGCCCCAAATCAGCCCTTGACTGTCTATATTGGTGCCGAAAACCCTATTGGTCGTAGCGCAGATGTCAGTCTAATCATTAGTCGGTTCCGCAGCCCTTTTAGCGATCATAGCTACATAGGTACTCTTGGCCCGACCCGCCAAAGTTACCGCGATGTCATGTCACTAGTCGCCCACGCTGGCCGCACCCTGGAGGAAGTACTGTAAATGACTGAAAAGAAAAAGTCCGACCACAAACTAGATTATAAACAGATCGCCGAGCAGCTGGCGGCAGAGAATGCGCAGCTAACTGAAGCTTTGCAGCGCGAGCGGGCAGATGCGATGAATATTCGCCGACGGCATGATGAGCAAATCTCGTCACTGCGCTCAACGGTAAAGGCGAGCGTGGTCAAAGATCTGCTACCTGTCATCGATAATTTTGAGCGTGCCATCAAGCATCTTCCTGCGGCAGAGAGTCATGAGTCAAGAGTCATGAGTCAAGAGGAAAAAAATCTGCTTGAATGGGTTGAGGGCGTCAAGAAAATCCTCTTGCAGTTCGAAAAACCCTCGCAGAAATCGGCGTCGAACGCATCAAAACTGTGGGTGAAGCGTTTGACCCTCATTTGCACGAAGCAGTCAGTATGGAAGAGGGTGATGGCGACCAAGAGGTTGTCTGCGAAGAGCTACAATCCGGCTACAAACTAGGCAACGAAGTAATTCGCCACGCCATGGTCCGTGTGAAATCAACCAAATAATTATTAGACAACTGGTAAGGCCTGGTCTGAACATCGTGCACATAAGTCATGATTTGCTATACTAAGCACAAGCATTAGTTAGGAGACAAAACACATGCCATTCACCGGTCAAGGCACGGGTATACAGAACGCAAATGATGTTTATTTCTCTAACCCGAGTAAGGGGCAGACTCTCAGCTACAACGCGACAACTGCAAAATGGAATAATGCACCTACTAGCGTCATTAACGTCAGAGATTATGGAGCTAAGGGCGATGGAGTTACAGATGATACGGCAGCCTTACAGGCGGCTATAGCTGATGCTCGGCTAGATAATGCAACAGTATATTTCCCCCCACAAACATACCTAGTCAGCTCCTCGTTGGATATAACGGGATGTTTCATTAGTGCTTACAATGTAACTATCAAACTAAAAAACGGTTCAACCGAAATTGCAATTATCAAGTCATCGGGACAGTGTGAAGTTGCTGGCTTAACAATCGATGGAAATAAAACAAACACATCTGTAGGTGTAGTAGTTGCTGGTATCGAAATCTATGCAGACGATGGCTGGATGGGCACGGCAGTTTTACGCGACACAACGATTACGGGCATGCATAAGCAAGGTGTGAGGGTTGGTTCTTTGGGCACTCGGCCGGTCGACAGCGTTCCAAATAGCAGGGCGGTACTAGAAAATGTGACAGTCAGTGATTGCGATTCACAAGGCATAGCGCTGTATTCTACCAGAGGATCGATAGTAAGCAACTGTCTCGTTGAACGAACCGTGAACGGTGTAATACTGTCTGGAAGTTATGGCACAAAAGTTATTGGATCGACAGTACGGAATTGTGTAAATCACGGTATAGTCTCGCAGTATGGCAAGTATACACAGATTGTTGGAAATACGAGTGAAGGCAATGGCCAATCGGGAATAACCATTGGCGGCGGTAGTCCGACGATTGCAGCTGAGTTATACCCGTTAGTTTCATCAAATACTAGTATTAGTAATGTAGACCACGGTATATCCATAGACACCACGGTTCAAGGCCAGGAAGGTGTCAATGTATTGTGCTTTGGAACCGTATCAAATAATACGTGCATTTTAAATGATATTCATGGAATTAATATTCAATGCTCATCAAATATGGTTATTTCTGCTAACTTTTACGCTCAAATAAGAACTATGGAATAGGGATTTCAGCTCGATCGGCAATGATTGACGGTAATCAGTGTAAACAAAACACAAATGGAGGCATAGCTATGTTTGGAGGTGTTAGTAATCCAAATTATGGCTTCCACCGTGTAGGCATAAATTTGTTTGAGGAGCGGAACTGCCTACCAAATAAACGAAACATACGTGACGGGTGTAGTTTGGGCAGCAACAAATACATCTATGCCATCAAACGTCTGAGGCATCAAATAATACAAACCTGAATCTCAAAACCCCCACGATGTCATCCCAGCGAAGGCTGGGATCCAGATATATGAAATGGATTCCCGCCTTCTGCGGGAATGACACAAGTACAAATGGAGACAGTTTTGAGACTCAGGTATACAACATCCAAATTACAGGTGAAGACTAATTTGCAATCCGGCTACAAACTAGGCAACGAAGTAATTCGTCACGCCATGGTCCGCGTGAAATCAACCAAATAATTGTTAGACAACTGGTAAGGCCTGGTCTGAACATCGTGCACATAAGTCATGATTTGCTATACTAAGCACAAGCATTAGTTAGGAGACAAAACACATGCCATTCACCGGTCAAGGCACGGGTATACAGAACGCAAATGATGTTTATTTCTCTAACCCGAGTAAGGGGCAGACTCTCAGCTACAACGCGACAACTGCAAAATGGAATAATGCACCTACTAGCGTCATTAACGTCAGAGATTATGGAGCTAAGGGCGATGGAGTTACAGATGATACGGCAGCCTTACAGGCGGCTATAGCTGCCGCTACCATAACTGGCTGTGAGGTTTGGCTACACACCGCGACCTATGCGCTTGGATCACTCCTGACGGTAACTGCACCGCTGTTCGGAAACAATGCAAAACTCGTCGCCATATCAACCTCTCGCCCCAAGATGATTACAGCTTCTGCATCAATTCGCGACCTGCAACTTCAAGCTACTGCTGCAACTATCACGTCATACATGCTTGAGGTTGCGCCTAACTCTTCCAATGTTCGCCTCGAGAGACTTAGGCTAACTTGCGATGGAGCTGCTGAAGGTGACAGGGTTCAAGGAATTGAAACTCGTGACAATGTAAAAGATATTACCATCCGGGATTGTGAATTCGACGGCCAAACTGTGGCACTAAGGGTTAACCGCTCAACGGTGGGTGCTAGCGTAGAGGATTGTGTCTTCCGCAATTGGGAAGATATGGCGATTTATGTTTACGGTACGGATACGTATCATGCTGAAAATGTGCGAATTTTGGGTAATCACATCTTACCTCATAGAACTCGGCTGGTTGTTTCGCTAATCAATCCCCCGCCATGATTCCTGACATGGCGCAAATAAGACAACCGATTCGGGTGCTAGGTGACGATGCCAGTAAGCATGTCGGCATTACTATTGCACACAATCAGGTTACTTGTATGGGTACGGGAAATGCAGATACGGTGTCACCAGGTTCAGCCGATGCTATCTCAGTTCATCGTACCGTGGGTGTAATTGTCCAGGGAAACACCGTGATTGGTTCGGGCGATGTCGGTATTACCGTTTCTCAGCAGTGCGTCAATGTCGTAGTAGCTGGCAATAACATACGCGAATGCGACTCTGTTGGTGTATGTGTTGGTTCATCAAACTCGGTTGACACTCGATCAATTACGGTCGCTGGAAATGTCTCAGTCAATAATAATCAGAACAGGCAAAACGATAATGTCACACGGGCCAAGGCCGGAGTCCTTGTCAATCGCTGCTTAGGTGTTGTTGTTGAAGGCAATAACCTTGGAGACACACAGTCGACGCATACCCAAGTTAATGCTGTTTCGGTCGTTGACTCGCAAGACGTTACTATCGGATCTAACGCCACCCGTGGCATAACAGGCCCTGAACTGTATTTTGAAGGCAGCAATGCGCGGGTTAAACAAGTGACGCTTTCGACTCTGGTGCCCTAACATCTAGAAAGTAATTTAAGAGAAAAAGAAGATTCTTCCCAAAGAATTAGATAAGTTACGTGGCCTAAGTAACATAAGATAAAATGGGTTGGCACTCTTGACATGGGAGTGCCAATTTGGTTAATGAATGTATGTTAGCACTCAGAAGGTTTTAGTGCTAAAAAGTCGAATTTTGAAACTACTAATAACGTAAAGAGCAAGATACATGATTTTCGCTTCATGATCCTGCTACAAAAGGAGTAACAATATGGGTAAAATTATCGGAATCGACCTTGGCACCACCAATAGCGCCATGGCTGTTATGCAATCTGGCAAACCAGAGATTATCGCCAACAGCGAGGGCAATCGCACCACGCCATCCGTTGTTGCAGTCAATAAAAAAGGCGAGCGTCTAGTAGGGCAAATCGCTCGACGCCAGCAAGTCACTAACCCCAAAGACACTATTTATGAAGTAAAGCGTCTGATTGGCCGCAACTTCAACGACAAAGAAGTCCAGCGCGACCTAAAGCTTATGGGCTACAAAATTGTCAAAAGCGGGAACAGCACCAAAGTAGAAATGGCTGGTAAAGAATACAGCCCAGAGGAAATCAGCGCCATGATTCTTGGTAAGCTCAAAGCCGATGCCGAAGCTTTCCTGGGTGAGCCAGTCACGGAAGCTGTCATAACAGTGCCAGCTTACTTCGACGACTCTCAGCGACATGCCACCAAAGACGCCGGTAAAATTGCCGGCCTAGAGGTCAAACGTATCATAAATGAGCCAACCGCCGCCGCGCTGGCTTACGGACTGGACAAGAAAAAGACAGATGAAAAATCGTAGTTTACGACCCAGGTGGCGGTACATTCGACGTGTCTGTGCTCGAGCTCGGTGACGGTGTCTTTGAAGTTAAAAGCACCAATGGCGACACGCACCTCGGTGGTGCCGACTTTGACCGTGTGATTGTGAATTACTTTGCCGACGAGTTCAAAAAAGAACACGGCATAGATGTGCGCGAAGACAATGCCGCTATGCAACGACTGCGTGACGAAGCCGAAAAAGCCAAGATCGAACTCTCGACCGCACAAGAAGTCGACGTCAACCTGCCGTTTTTGACCGCCGATGCCGATGGTCCAAAGCACTTCGAGCACAAACTAACCCGCGCCAAGCTAGAAGAACTGGTCGGTGAACTCATAGATAAAACAGCCGTACCATGCGAAAAAGCGCTCAAAGACGCTGGTCTCAAGAGTAGCGATATCGATAACGTAGTGCTTGTGGGTGGTATGACTCGCATGCCCGCCGTCGTCGAAAAAGTGAAGAAAATCTTCGGCAAAGACCCTATGAAGGGTGTCAACCCAGATGAAGTTGTCGCCGTCGGCGCTGCTATACAGGGCGGCGTGCTCCAGGGCGACGTGAAAGACGTGCTGCTACTCGACGTCACACCACTTTCTCTCGGTATCGAGACTATGGGCGGTGTTATGACGCGCTTGATAGAGCGCAACACGACCATCCCAACCAGCAAATCCGAGGTGTTTAGTACAGCGGCCGATAACCAACCCCAGGTGGAAGTCCATGTGCTCCAGGGAGAGCGTGAAATGGCCGAAGGCAATAAAAGCCTGGGTCGCTTCATACTCGATGGCATCCCACCAGCCCCACGCGGTATCCCGCAGATTGAAGTTACCTTCAACATCGACGCCAATGGCATTTTGAATGTCACCGCCAAAGACAAAGGCAGCGGCAAAGAACAGAATATTACCATCCAGGGTTCTGGCAGCCTAGACAAAGACGAAGTCGAGAAAATGGCCAAAGAAGCCGAAGCTCACGCCGAAGAAGACAAAGCCAAGAAAGAAGCCGTCGAATCGCGCAACCACCTAGACAGCGCTGTCTATCAGGCAGAAAAGCTAAAGGGCGAAGAGAAAGTCAGCGAAGACGACAAAAAAGCTATCGACGAAGCAGTCGAAAAAGCCAAGAAAGTCGTCGTCGACGAAAAGGCTGACAAAGACGCACTCGAAGCAGCCACCAAAGAGCTCAATGACGTCCTGATGCCCATCGGCGCCAAGATGTACGAAGCGGCAGCCAAAGAAGCCGAAGCCGCCGCTCCAGGTGAAGATGCATCTGAAGAAAAGCCAAATGAGAAGAAAAAAGGCAAAAAAAACGACGGCCCCATAGAAGGAGAGGTAGTTGACTAATAACCCCCGAAATTACGGGGTCTCCGCGGAGAGAGGATTCCCCGTGGGGTACAGTGGCGAAGTCGTCGAAGAAAAATAACCCACAGGGGCGCAGCAATGCGCCCTTTATGGATAAGCCCCAGACGAAAAATCCAATTTCACATTACCCCATCTTTTTTACGACGATTAACCTAATGCTTCCACTCGGTTAATGTTTTCGGAGATTTGGTGCTGTTCAAACACGTATAAGAAGGTAAAATACGTCTATGAATAAAGCGTATCTTACGGTGCTACTCGCTGTGGCGGTCGGTGGTATCATGTTTGTTCGCCCATGGAATCGTAGCTCGGAAAATGACGCGGTGCGTTATAAAAAGCTGGTTGAAGCATGCCAAACGCAATACGAAGCTGATATTGCAGCTGGTAAACAGTTTTTTGCGTACCCATGCAGCGACGATCAACTTCGTACGCAATTTCGCCAAAAATACGGCCACGGTTATGACGGAAAATAGGTTACTAACAGCTAACTTGCTCAAGTATGGTATAGGGCAAAACTCCCTGACAGCCAGTCTGTGAAAAGTTGTTCCGATGGCTAACAGGAATAATAGTAAAAAGGCCAAACTTATTAAGCAGGAATTTTGCCAATTTGTCTGGGACGGGGAATAACAGGGTGGTTCGCCTCATTATTTTGAGCTACCTGACGTAGATGCTATAAGCCACGTATGCTAGAGTATTCAATATGAAGAGCAAATATGCATGGGGTTGCCTGTCAGCTGTCGTGATAACTGGTGTAGGTGTGTGGCTTTTACTCCTGCGTTCAGAAGAAAGTAAGTATGCTAAACCCGTAGGCATTGTTGTAACAACACCAAACGCAGAGCTCAGTAAATCAATCAATATATATCTTGAATCGCTTGCTTCGCAACGTACTCCAGGCTTCAATAACTACCACTGTGCAAACACACTTTATGGTTATGATGAAAAGTATGCTTACAGTTGGGCTTATTGCCAAGGGTATACTGACTACTCTAAAGGGGTAAATGGTACGGGTGAAGGGTATAGTTCACCAGTCAGATTAGTTTACAGAAAACCGAACTTTGTTATCATTTCGCACCAAATGCCAAAAGATGGCTCAGCCTATGGTGAATCGATGCGCAAGCTATTTCCAAGTAGTATGTACAAAGCCCTAGATAGCAGCAAAGACCAGAGCGCAGGTTTGATACAGCAAGTTGAAACAGCAGCTGCCCAGTCAGAAGCAAATTGACCAGAGTGATCATAGATCATGCCTCAAACTGATAACAGGCATGTAATATAACTTGGGATAGGGAAATAACAGGGGCGGGTTTTTCCAAGGCGGACCCCTATAAGATTTTCTGCTAAACAACCAAAAAGTTAAGTGCGTAAAGTTTATTTGGCTGATGCGTGTTTTTTGGGTGGAAGGTTTTCATGGGCGAATCTGCGGTAACCGAGATAAATAACTAGGGCAAGACCAACAGTGATAGCAATGAACACGTATTTGCTGTTCTGGGAGGCAAAACCCCTGCCTATGCTGTATATCAGCGTGAATAGCCCTCCAAGCATAATACCATCTGTTAATACTTTAATTTTCTTCTCGTAGACAAAGGCTAGCAACGAGTAAAGTGACTGAAGCCGCCAAAGTCATAATGGATACATTTCGGTTGTATGGTTTCATTTTTCTTCATATGCTTCATAACGCTTTTCGTACTCACGTTCTTTTTATTTCTTCATCATTTAAGGTTTTGTCGTGTGTAACAATCCCGTTAAGATAAGCCGGTTCTTTCGGCGGTACATAAAAGGTGTTTATACCTACGCCGATGAAAAATGTTATCAACAAACCTAAGAAAATGTATACACGAGCTTCAAGATTTTATTGTCGTCCATAGCACAAACCTCCAATTATCGTAACACCTATAAGTGTACACCTATCAGCAAGTATTTTACGGTAGCAGAACGTTATTGGGCTTTAGAGGACAGTTCCTCTAACGAATCTAGAGGGTATAATAGTGTGTTCACCTGGGATGAGGAAACAACAGGGGAAGTTTTTACCTGGGTTTTATTACTGACTAGTGCCATTGAAGTTTCTGCTATAGTAATTCTCATGAACAATTGGGCGTTTTGGCTGGTGTTTGTGGCAACCTTGATTTCTATATTTTGGTTGGTCATATTTCTTGTGGCGCGAACACAATCCATCTGCGCCAGTTGAACTGGAGCAAGCTCGCGTTGCGCTCAGATGCGAATGCACACTACTACCGTACACTTATGTGGCTGTGCCCAATCTTGTTTGGGTTAACGGGCTTGGTTTTCGTCGCACCGCGTCTTCACAACTGGATAATCATTACTCTAATTATGACAACAGTACTATGCTGCATGGTGGCTGGTGTGTTTTTGCCTCGAGGTGGACTCGAAGAAATTCTGCACAATATTTTTGCGTACACTATGGGAGTTGCAATGTTAGGGTTGGCGCTTGTGTCTGCTCTTGTTCTGCCAAAATATACCATCGTTGCAGGGATCATTGCTACCGTCATGGCAGCCATTGCCATCGTTGGTCCACGGCACCGACGACACTATATTTTCTTCGAACTCGCTTTCATATTTCTCTCCCACGGCTCCATGATCCTCATTGCTCTGTCGATCCGCTAATTTTGTTTGGGATGGGGGAATAACAGGGAATGATTTAACTTCATTGAAAGTCTAGTTCTTTTTGGTAAGCTTGTGTGTTGACTATTTCTGCAAACACTCAGCGGTCATAGCCAGAGGGCAGCGTGTAAACGACTGGATAGGTTCCACGTATGTACTGTCCATTTACTGTGCCAGAGACATCAAGATTGAAAGTGGTCGCACTTGGCAGTGGAGGTAGCGTCCCTGGTCCAGTTGCAACCCGATTAACCACGCAGGGTATGCTAAATGAGTTTTGTCCGTTGTATACGAAAGAGCGGCTTAAATCTGAAGTATTGATACATGGGCCACCGTATAGCCTAATATTCATGTTAGGGTTCCCAAAATATGGATTATTTGGCACGATGCTGAAGTTTGCGGTATGAGTTATGGTGTCAATTCCGTCGCTTCGTACAAGGGATCCCTGGGTGATATTAAACGTTGGCGCTGGATTCCATGTAACCAGTACTCTAGTGCTTGCGAAACGACCAACACGGTCTGTGATTGTTATGTAGTCTTGACCTTTGCTGTTGAAATCCATACGGTCAACTGATATCTGCCACGTCTGCTTATCGGCTGTCCCGCTCAGTGAATAATTAGATGATATGTAGACCGACAACCCAGGAAGACTAGAGACGATAGGCGAGAAAATATTGTCACCCGTGCTGCTTCTTACAGATATGGTTGCGCCGTTGGTTGTTGAAGATAGCGTTATGCTTGAGGGAGAGGCGACCAAAGCGCCTTTCGTCGAACTAGCTGTCGGTTTGGTGCTAGGGTTATTACCCTGAGGTGCCTTTGATGTGTCAGCAGGAGCAGTATTTGCCGTGCTTGATGCTGTATTTTTCTTCTCGTCATTATTTGAAGCTAAGCTGCTACTTTTACTAGACGTTAATTTTGAAGTGCCGCTAGCTGTATTTGTGGACGCTTTATTGTTGGTAAGAAATATCGCTAGACCCAAAAAGAATATGGAAAAAAATGCGGCTAAAGCAATTGATAGGCGAGTATGTTTTGAAACAAGCACCTTAGCGCGGACCAGTTGTTTTTTTATGTTTTTGTTAAGCTTAGGTAAGAAATGTTTATCCATAATTAAAAATAGTAACACAATAAATCAACAGTTGGTTTTTTAAACAAGATTTACAGATTAGCCTGCAAGCCGAGAAACACAGCTGGTGTATAAAATGAAATAGTCTAGAAAATTTTGTTTGGTTTGCGGGTATCACAGGATTGATTTTTACATCAAAATTAAGTTTTTTGTTGTTGCTTTGAGCTTATGAATGACGGTTTGAAGTTGTGCGCAACTTTTTTCTGAAGATAGATTGGTATGACCACCAACCAGTAACATTGCTCAAACGGGTGCGACGCATAGAAGCAAAGCTCAGGCTTTCACAACTCAAACCCCTATAATTGTAGTAGGTAATCAATAGTATCAGCATGAGTGTAAATGCTACAATTAGATTACTATGAGCATTTCGGCGCGAAGGTTGCAAAGAGCCTACCAGTCGCAGCTTTATGTCGGCTGGGATATTGCCTCGAACGGTATCGATTGGAGTAAAGTGGAGTGGAGCACCGGGCTGGATTCGCTGGCGCTACTCGGTACAAGTACGCTGGTAACGGCTGGCAATAAGTCACAGTGGGAGCAGTTTTCGACACCGGGCGCATCTCGAGTGGTATACCAGTCTCGGTTTGGTAATAGTTCACCGTCGTGTTTTATAAAGTATTTTGATTATGGTAGTGGCATAAATACGGCGCTTAACTCATACAAAAACAATGGTGCCGGCTCGCGCTGGCCGGTATTGTGTCACAAAGTATGGAATCTAGCTTGATCCCACCCAAGATATTGCCGACCTCAACACAACGCTTAACTACTTCGGCACACGTTCTATGCCATGGGTGCTAGTCTACTATCAAGAACCGCAGTGGGACGGGCAATCTGGCGTACCTGAGGAGGCCCAGCCCAGCTACTACTGCGATGTCTATACCGCCATGGATCAAGTAAGAGCATCGAGCCCCTACGGACAATATTGTTCGCTCATGAAGTGTTTGTTTTACCCACTGCGTGGAGTAACGAACTCCAATTATTATTGGCCAGCTTATCATGGTGGCCAGACATTCGATCGTTTTTATGTCGGCATGGACGCTTACGGACGAGCGTAAAACAGCACCAATGACAGGTCAGGAGCTGTGCGGTGAAATCGCGGCATGGTCGCAGTTAGCTGGTGTGCCCGGTGTGGTGCCAGAGTTTGGTATGGCGCAAAACTACGGTGTTATCAAAAATAACAATACCAATGTGTTTGGTACATTTCTGACGGGCTCGAGCGGCGAGATGCCCTCATGGATATAATTGACTACCGCCAGGCCAACAATTTTGCCTGGATCAACTATTGGAATGCAAATAGCGATTGTTCTGTAACCAACTCGGGCTATGCACACTGGGAACTGACCGAAACCGAAACTATCGACTACTGGTCGACCCGGATGTTAAAAAATCCTGTCATTTAATGTTTTTGGTTTAATCGTATTGGTTGTGTTTTAGCAATCGACTATACTTAAAAGCATATGGGAATTGCATCTCGACGTTTCATGCGCGTTAATCACTCAGTTTCCGGTTCAATACCGACGAGTTATTCTTTGCGAGCTCAGGCATAGGTGGCGGCGGCTTTCAAAATGCCGTCGCGATCAGCCCGTTTTTAAACGGAGGTGTGCGACCGTATATACTGGCGGCTGATATTTCTGGTCTGCACTATAGTGTCGACAAAGGCCAAACGTGGCAGCCTGTCGGTAATGTCGGGTCAAACATGGCAGCCGTTATGTGGTCGGACACGACGCCTGGTGAATGTTTTGCGGCGGCCGACCAAGGTCTCTACCGCAGTACTAACTGGGGAGTGACGTGGTCGGGCATAACAGAGCCAGCCAATTACGACCAAGATGCCAATGGTGCCGATATGGCCCGGCGACTCGAAAAATGTCGAATTGCCACGCCCGACCGGAAATATGTTGGCGCAAGACAATAGTGGCGCAACCAAATACCTATGGGTAGCAACTGCCACTCAAGGTGTTCAACGACGGGATAATGGATCGTGGATTACTTCAACTGCATTAGCGGGTAAATCGTTACGTTGTATTGCCAGTGACCCAAACAATCCAGATATTTTATATGCGGCCGTGTCAGACGACGGTAACTCGTCGACTAGTGGTGTTTACCGTAGCACAAATGCGCGCGGCGCCATGACGTTTACCAAAATGGCTGACTACCCGCCGACTGTTGCCTCGAGCACAATCCAGTATGTTGAAGAATTGTTCGCGCTGGATGATGCTGGCACGACACGTCTCTACACGGCAAGTAATCACTCTGGTATATTTCGCTATAGTGGCGGCACGTGGACGGATCTAAACAATGGTATCGATACCGGCACGGCATCGAGCACACCTAAATGGGTGTCGATTACTGGATATAAATCAGGCGCAAACATCATCCTATATGCTGGAGCTGTACAGGGTGTGCAAGATAACACTGTGCCCAAAAGGCGAAAAGGTATCATGCGCTCAACCGATGGTGGTGCTAACTGGACGGCTATTTCGATCGCTGGCAATTCAACTGTCGATTATACCGTCTATGGTACTTCGGTATTGTCATGGTTTCGCAATGAAACGTATCAAAACTTCGCTCAAACTTTGCAGTGGTGTGCGGCACATTTGGTGGTTGATCCTGACAGAACCGATCAACTGGTGGTCGCTGGGCGCGGTGGTGTTTGGATGGGCACATTCACAAGTACCTGGACATGGCAGCCAGCTCATAATGGCCTGATGGTGACGGTCAATAAAACTGTCGCCACAGATCCGCTAGTAGCAGGCCGTCTTGCGTGGTCAAATGGCGACCATGTTTGCTTAACGTCGACAGATCACGGTACGACAGTCTTGCAGCATCCGGCTGATTTTCCCGCTGGCGAAAGTGATATCAAGGGCGATGTTGCGGTTTATGATCCGCAAGATGCAACGCTCTTTCTCAACACCAGCCCACGGAACAACAATAACAACATCGGTGCTATCGCAAGTAACACTAACCCCTATGCGGGCGGTACGTGGGTAGACGAAAATCTGCCAGTTTATAACGACGCACCTGGTCTGGCAGTCGGACGCGATAGCGGCGGCAACCGCGTCATACTGGTCACAATTGCTGGTAGTGGTGGCAATGCAGTTGGTGGCCTGTGGCGCAAAACTGGCTCAACCTGGACGCAAATCACTGGTGGGCCATTTAGCGCTACCAATATCAACAACGCTAGCTTTTCGTGGTACGGGTCGCGTGTCTATGCTCAGGGCGATAGTGGCACGGGCTTATGGCGCTCCAACAATGCTGGTTTAACGTGGGTCAAAATTCACGCCGCCAATGCCGAATATGCTACTTGGGATACAGTCTGTGCCGACAAGATTAACCAAGCCTACGTTTATGTTCGCAATACCGACGGATCATTTTACCGCATCACCAACGGCGATACTACCACCGGTACTGGCACAACTGTCGATGAAGCGCTACTCACGAGCGTCAGCGTCGGTTCGCTCGCTATGAGCCCAGAAGGCTGGTTGTTTGTACATGATTTTTCGGGCAAGCTATGGCGCTGTCTCGACCCGCGTGCGGCCGTGCCAGTCTTTGACGTGGTAAGCGATGCGTTTTACACGGCGGCTTGTTCTTCGACCCGCACACTGGCTGTCGGTCTCGATGGCTATGTTTACACCGGCGATAGCGGCCGCGGTGCGACAGTCGGTTCGCCGATTTACTAAACGTATAAATTCCGCCTGTGTTGTATACTAGAGCCAATGAGCATAGCAGCCAGGCGTCATCAAAGGGCAATTTCAAGACCACGTTTTTATGTTGGTGCACGTTGTAAACCAGGACCCGATGAGCCAAACAGTAATAACTTATCTTTGCAGTGGCAGACTGGTGTTAGTACGTTTGGACCACTGGCGGCGACGCGTGCATTTGAGCAAACATTACCTGCGACAGCGTCATATTTTACGCCCAGCGACGTGCTGGAGATACCATCATTTAAAGATGACGCTGGTGGCAATATGGCTAGCTACGTCAACAGCATGCGTGGTGATGCGCCAATGTTTATATTTCATCATGAACCCGAAGCCGATTATGCGACAGGTGCGCAATTTGTTAGTGAATGGACGAGTTACCGTAACGCTGCCAAGGCAGCTCGACCATCGGTGCAGTTTGGTATGATCGCAGGTGGTTTTCAGTATCGGCCTGGCAATAATGGGGCTGACGGTTCGTTTATTCCGCCCAATGCCGACTGGTACGGCTTCGACACCTATCGCAAAGGCACTGACACCGGCGTCAATGCTGTTAAGCCACTGACTGAACTTGTTGAGTTTCAAACGTGGTATTCATTCGTTGCGAGCAAGGGCAAACCGCTCTGGATAACAGAATACGGACGATATTTGCTTTCGGTAGACGAGTCTGGTCGGCCGGGCGTGATTGCAGCTGATCATCAGTGGCTTGTCGCCAACGGCTTTGCTGGCTGGATGTATTGGTGGAGCAACCGCAGTAACGACGTACTGGAGCAGTGGCGATTTACCGATCAGCCGAGCATCGATGCTTGGTCAGCCGTCGTAGCCGCCCATGCCCAATAGGGTGAATTTAGCACTCTAGACTTTTGAGTGCTAGTTTTGTACAATTTAGGGAATGGCAAAACGTGATTATTATGAAGTGCTCGGAGTAGATAAATCTGCTTCGGCCGATGAAATCAAAAAGGCTTTTCGTCGAAAGGCGGTAGAGCTGCACCCAGACAAAGAGGGTGGTGATGAAGTTAAATTCAAAGAAGTAAACGAAGCCTATGAGGTGCTAAAAGACCAAAGCAAACGTCAGCGCTATGACCAGTTTGGCCACGCTGGTGTCGGCGGGGCGGCAGGGAATGGTGGTGGGGGTAATCCATTTGGCGGGTTCGGTGGTGAATGGAGCGGCCAGAATGTCAACTTCGACTTCGGTGACCTTGGTTTAGGTGACATTTTTGGCAGTTTTTTTGGTGGTGGAGCCGGCGGTGGGCGCAGCCAACGTCAAGCCCGCGGCAACGACCTGGAAACGCGCGTCGAAATAAGTTTTGAAGAAGCTGTTTTTGGCGCCGAAACAGAACTAAGGCTCAACATAGAAGACACCTGCAGTCATTGCAAGGGCAATACTGCTGAACCGGGCTATGAGCTTAAAACCTGTGACACATGCAAGGGTAACGGCCAAGTAGTGCAGGCGGTTCGAACCATTTTTGGTAATATCCAGCAAGCAGCAGTCTGCCCAACTTGCCATGGCAAAGGCAAGCAACCCGAAAAAGTTTGTAGTGTTTGCCGTGGCAAAGGCACCGAACGGCGCACCCAAGCCATCCAGCTTAAAATCCCAGCCGGTATTGACGACGGTGCTACGATTCGGCTGCGTGAGCACGGTGAGGCTGTTGCCAATGGACCAAAAGGCGACTTGTACGTACACATTCGCGTTAAAGCACACAAACATTTTACGCGTGAAGGCGATCTGATCCTCAGCGATGAGCATATAAGCATGGTGGACGCCGCTCTAGGCACGGAGATAGATGTGGAAACTGTCGATGGTGCAGTACGCATGAAAGTTCCAGCTGGAACGCAAAGTGGAACCGATTTTAAGCTAAGCAATCACGGTGTACCGCACCTGCGCAGCGAAACTCGTGGCGCTCATATTGTTACCATCGTAGTCGATACGCCAACCAAACTTTCGAAGCAACAGCAAGAACTCCTCGAAGCCTTCCGAGCCGAACCAAAGAAGCGTGGTTTTTTCTAGGCTTGCATTCGGCATAGTTGTTTCGGCATAATAACGGGTAAATGTATAAGCTTAAGCACAATCAGCGCGGCCTCATCACCCTAGAACTCCTCATACTCATTATTCTTGCAGCCGTCATCTACCTCATCTACAAAAAAGTCCAAAGCGCTCAATAATAAAGCTAACCTCTCATTGGTATCTGGCTGAGCTGTGATGGATCCTCAACTCGCGTGCTGGTAACTTGACCGTCGGGATGTCTGTTTAGAAGGTAAACCCCGGCTTGACTGTGTGGGTCGTTAATAATAACTCTGGGATGTACACTAAGAGTTACAGCCACACCGTTGTCTATGGCTAAACCATGAGCCAAGCCAGTAGGAAAATTTAGTTGGAGGTGCTCACGGCGGGTGTCTGGTCGAGGACCTTTGGGTGTCATGTCGCGCCCGTCGGCATGTGCGGTCGCTACAGCATCCATAAGCCCAAGACCATTTTCAAACGTAAAATCCCACAATTGATTTCTGGGATTTTTCGAAGGGTTGGTATGTATGAGAGCAAACGGCAGCAGTGCACCGGCGCTTGTGCCCGCATGTACTTTGCCGCCCCGAATTGCTTCGGCTAGCGCAGTGTCTAGCCCCGAAGCCTTCATTTGCTCAAGCATGTAGGGCGTGTTTCCGCCTATGGTGTATACAAGGGCTGCTTCACCCAGCATATCTTCAATTTTTTCACGCGTAGGTGTTTCTGTGTGTTCGTGTAGGACACGTGCAGTTAAGCCAAGGTTAGTAAAAAATGTTAAAACTTTTGATACTTTGCCATTGTAGCTTTTTTCTGTAGAACAAGCCGTTGGCACGATCAAGACATTGGGATGTTCTTGTCCGGTGAGCGCGAGTGCAGCCTGTACTCCGGGGTTCTGTCGCCGCCGCCAATGCTTACGATATTCACAGATACATTATACCATAAAAAGTGTAAAAACAATAAAATTGCATAAAAACATTATATCCAGTATAGTACTCATGCATGGCAGTTAGTATTACCACACAACTTGTTCTAGATGCAGCACGAAAGCGTGGTTGGAAGGTAGAGCTATATCCTATCAAATCAGGTTTGAGCGCTATCATACTACCAGACGGTCGGGAGTACTTCTTAAAGGGTTTGAGGTCTTACAAATCAGGCGCGGTCAATACGTTTATTGCAGACAACAAAGACCTAGCGCAGTTGCTGGTGACGGAAATGGGTATACAAATCCCCGATTCGCAGCTATTTCAGGCAGACCTCCAGGCTGCGGAAGCATTTTTGCAAAAGCATGGCTTTGTAGTAGTGAAGCCACTAAATTCTGCGCACGGATTAGGTGTAACCGTGTCGATCGATACTGTTAGTAAACTTCGTAGGGCTATATCGAACGCTCAGCGGTACAGTAGAGTTGTAATGTTGCAGCAACATATCACAGGGGATGACTATCGAGTATTAGTGATAGATCATCATATTGTGGCTGCGGCCATTCGCAAACCAGCTTATGTGATTGGCGATGGTATGCACACAATTGAGCAGTTAATCAGGCGTGAAAATGCGAACGACAAACGCGGCCCTGGGTATAATAAACAACTTTGTTATGTAGACATGCAAGCCGCAAAGCAGTTTCTAGGCCAAAACTTGGTTTCTATTCCAGCACATGGCGAAGAAGTTCGTGTAATGGGTGTCGCAAACATTGGCAGAGGTGGTGTCTCTATAGATAAAACAGACACACTAAATGCGTATATGACCAAAGATGCGATACGACTTACCCAGCGGCTGAGATTAGGTGTGTGCGGAGTCGATTTTATCGTTGCAGAAGACGGGAAACATTATTTTATAGAAATGAACAGCCAGCCAAGCTTGGGGTTGCATAGCTACCCTTATACTGGGCAGTCACGTGATGTTGCCAACAAGTTTCTTGACTGGCTCGTAAAAGACGCTTAGGGTATAACTACGTAACAATAAGGATAACGATGAAACACATACTCATACTTTGCCGGCGCGATGACCGCGAAGCGTACGATACAGGCAAAAGCATGCTAGACGGCATGGCGAAACTTGATACCAAGGCTTCTTATTTGAGCATGGACTATGAAGATCTGATCTTTCTGTACGATGGAACGCAATTGCATGTTACAGACAGTGTTAGCGGCAAAGATGTCGCTGATTTTGATGCCATTTTCTTAATCGGATGGTTTAAAACAAAAGCACTTGATGATGTGGCGCGAGCTGTAGCACATTATGCAAAGTATCACGGCATACCCTTCGCCAATTCTGAGGCATATGATGGAAGGTCCTTTACCAAGCTTAGCCAATGCGTGATCGCAGCTCTAAACGATGTGCCCGTAACGCCATTTATTTTTGTATGGACAAAGTTGTGTTGATGAAAGCAGTGGCCGCCCA
Organism: Candidatus Saccharimonadota bacterium; assembly: GCA_016699935.1. Taxonomy (GTDB): domain Bacteria; phylum Patescibacteriota; class Saccharimonadia; order Saccharimonadales; family UBA4665; genus JAGXIT01. The sequence goes on along the minus strand of CP064992.1, from coordinate 303,074 downwards.
GCATCGCCAAGTACCTTTTATTGTTAAAGCGCTGGCAGCTAGTCGGGGGTAACCTGAACTATTTGGTGAATGATTTGCACGAGCTCCAGGAAATATTTGAACAGCCTAGCGACAAGCCTCTAAATTTCATAGTACAAGACTATATACCCAATGACGGAGACTTTCGTATTCTTGCCATGGGTGATATGGTACGGCTTGTGATTCACCGTCAGGCTCAAAACGGCAGCCACCTCAATAACACTTCACAAGGTGGTTCAGCAGCTGTGGTACCAGTAGAGTCGCTGCCTGAATCGGTGAGAGATGCATCGCTAAGGATGGCGCGTTTGCTTAAGCGTGAAGTTACGGGCGTTGATATGATTCGTCACAATGAAACGGGCGAGTATTACTTTTGGAAGCTAATAATATGCCACAGCTTTCGACTGGGAGTAATGTGACTAAAAATTAGCAGTACTAGATGAATATCTGGCAGAACTAGCGAATCTATAATTGAATTATAGTAAAAAATATGGTATCATACGTAAGTAAATTTTATTGTGTGGACCATTGTAATGATTAAAATCACTTGCTGATTTATAAAGACTAAGGTTATATGTAGGTATGTCACGATTTGATGAAGCCCAAGAGAGAGATATGATCCTTTTGTAGGATCTTATCTAGGTAAACAGCAAATTGCCGTAGCCAAACTAGAAAAGGTATTGGGGCGTGAGTTGACCGCTTGCGTGATAGTCGATGATTCTGATATGGCGGGCCTGGCTGCAGCGCATAAGGTAAATGGGGCAGTTATTTTAGAGTGTGATTTCTCGAAAGAAACCGAGATCCAAAAATCATTAATGCCATATAAAAACCGTTTTCTTGCGGTGACGTGTCGTGCCGAAAAGAATATTCCGTTGCTCAAAAAATCGTGCCTCATGTGCCATACCTCAATACCCCGACCGAAAAATCACTGGATTGGACAACTGACAAAATTAAAATGCGGCAGCTACTCCGAGGGTATGATCGCTCCATTGCACCTAAGTTTGTTGTTGCTCATGATGCCAGCAAAGAGACACTTGACCGCATAGAGCGAGTAGTAGGATTTCCGCTTATTATTAAACCGTCAGGGCTTGCGGCAAGTTTGTTTGTGACGCTCTGCTATCACCGCGAAGAACTCGAAGAGTACTTAAAGAAAACTGTCAGAAAAATCGACCAAATATACGTGAAAAAACGAGGACGTGGTGAGCCTCAGATTCTTGTCGAAGAGTTCATGGAAGGTTCCATGTATTCTATCGACACCTACGTTAACCAAAGAGGTGTTATATATCACGCCCCGCTCGTACATGTGAAAACGGGCAGAGCGGTTGGGTTTGAAGATTTTTCGGATACATGCGTATCACACCAGTAAACATATTGCCACACAAGGTAGAGGCAGCGAGACGTGTTGCAGAAAAAGCAGTCGAAGCACTGAATCTACGCAGCACAAATTGCCACATAGAACTCATGAAGACGGAAAATGGTTGGAAAGTAATAGAGGTTGGCCTCGTATAGGTGGCTTTCGGCACGAAATGTATGAGCTTTCATATGGCATGGATCATTCCATGAATGATATCCTCATACGTATTCCAAAAAAGCCGATCTTACCTAAAAAGACCAAAGGCTACACGGTAGTCATGCAATTCTACGCTCATCAAAAAGGACGACTGGTGAGTCTTGAAGGGGTGAATAAAGTCCGTAAGCTAGAATCATTTTCGAATATAAAGATAAAGAAAAAAATTGGCGATATGTGTGATTTTGCGCGAAATGGTGATGACCCGGTGTTCGACATTATTCTTTTAACAAAAACAGATCCAGGGTGCTTGCGGACATTCGCAGGCTAGAGCAGGCGATTGCCATCAAGGTACAAAAACCTCGAACAAAGCAGGTTGTTTCTAGGTAAAAATAGCGCGTGTAGCAAATTGCCTACAAGTGCTACTTGCAAGTCCGAGTTTATTACAGAAGGGTGACTAGTTGTACTGCGACTGGTAAAATTATTAAGTATGTTGAACAGCACGCTAAAAGCTGCCGCCGCAAAGACAAAGTTGGCGTCTACGCACACCATCATTCGTGCATCACCTGTTTCAGGCGTGCTGCTAATAGCAATGCTAATACTGCTTTGTCTGGTCGTATTTCTCTACAAACCCAGCATTAAAACCGCAAGGCTCCAGACTGAAAAGACACAGTTTACCCTAGAGGTTGCCGGAACCGAAGAGGCGCGTCTACGGGGCTTGAGCGGGTGGCAGAGATTGACTCCGAACACGGGCATGCTGTTTAAGTTTGATGTACCTAGCGCTGCCTGTATGTGGATGAAAGATATGCGCCTTAGTATAGATATCATCTGGCTTGACGAAGCAAATACTATCGTCGAAATCGCACAAAAAGTGTCGCCCGAGACATTTCCCAAGCTGTTCTGTTCTGCGAAGCCAGCGAAATACGTTTTAGAGCTGCCAGCCGAATCTGCCAAAAACCAATCATTTTACGTAGGTCAGACACTTGATGTGAATATCCCGTAATTTGCACGAGTTGAATACAAAATCTCTTTCGTCACACGTAGTCTATAAATACCGTTTTGTGAATATTTTGTTTATGTAGCTTCATTGCGTTTGTTTTTGCAGCTTGTGGTAATTACCGTATGTTTACGCTACACCATGCGCCAGTAGTGCTTATGGTATAGTGTCAGTATGGACGCACAGCTATTGCTCGGTCTTCTTATGTTAGCGCCAGCTCTCTCGGTTATTCTCTTACATGCAAGTGGGGTGTTTACGTTTTTGTCTTTGTCTCTCGGGAGTGTGTTAGCGACATATGTTGCCGGTGACGCTAACACGGTGTTGAACTCTGCAAATAATGGCGGCGGGCTGACAACCATGCAATGGGTACAGCTCGGACTACTCGTAGCCCCATGCTTGTGGCTATCGCTCTGACACGCAAAAATCGAAAGGTGTTAAGCTTGTACTAAGTGCGACCCTGGCGCTTATCGCTGGAGCGCTCCTAGCGCTTTTGGCGACGCCGTACTTTTCTCGTGGGCTACAGGCATCCGTCACGTCGACACAACTTTGGCATCAACTCGATAGTTTACAGACCGCCATTATCTTGTGCGGCACGGGGCTTGTAATGTATAACCTATTTTCTACTCGTTGGAAGCCCGAAAAAGGCGGTAAAAAACATTAAAAAGTAAACTACTAATTTACTTGAAAGGTGGTATTGCTAGTGGCGAAGAAGTCTACTATCTGTTTTGCGGCGGCGCGGCCGGAATTTTCATTGGCTTCGGCAGTTTCGGCGCCCATTTTCTTGGGCGTGGCATAGACTCGGCCAGGGTAGGCCACGATGAGTTCTTCGTAGCTATCAGGCATGACATCAGCCACATACGATAGGTCAGTACGATCTGCTAGAACTTGTTTGAGCTCAGCTTCATGGATTACTTCTTTACGCGCTGTATTTAGTAATGTCCCACCACGCGGCATCAGAGAAATCAAATCATAACCGACCGAAGCAATTGTATCGGGCAGAGCAGGGATGTGCAGTGATAGGTAGTCGCTCTGGCTGTATAGGTCTTCTAGCTTCGCAACTGGCTCAACTTCGAATTCGCGCATTATTTCATTGCCAACATACGGATCGTAAGCGTAAATTTTCATGCCAAGACCACGAGCGTGAGAAGCGACGAGCTTGCCGACATTGCCAAACGCTTGCAAACCAAGTGAACGCCCCGAAGTTCTGTGCCAGTCCCAGGTGAAAACATGTTTCTGGCACTATAAATCATGAGGCCAATGGCTAGCTCGGCAACGGCGTTGCTATTTTGTCCCGGGGTGTTCATAACTACTATGCCGGCTTTGGTACAAGCAGCTAAGTCGACATTGTCATAGCCGGCACCAGCACGAACTACAATTTTTAAATTCGGTGCGGCTTTTACCACTTCTTCTGTCACGAGATCACTTCGGACGATGACTGCATCGGCGGTTTTGACAGCTTTTACTAAGTCAGTTTGATCTTTGTAGTTTTCGAGTAGACTAAGAGTATGGCCAGCACCAACAACAATCTTTTAATTTGGTTAACTGCTTCCTTTGAAAACGGTTTTTGGGTGGCAAGCAGAATGTTCATATGTTTTCCTCCTCGAAAAGCTTCATGCAATCGACAAGCTCTTGGACGCTTTCCAGGGCAAGGGCATTGTACATACTGGCCCGGAAACCGCCAACCGATCGGTGTCCTTGTAGGCCTATCATATTTCGTTTTGTGACGAATTCCAAAAAGGCTTGTTCCTTTGACTCGTTGCCTGCGCTCATAACAAAACAAGCATTCATAAGTGAACGATCTTCAGCGGCAACCGTACCAGCGAAAAGTGTATTTCGATCAATTTCGTCGTATAGCAACTTGGCGCGCGCTTCTGCACGCTGTTGCATTTCGCTCACGCCACCTTCGGCTTTGACCCACCTGAGTACTTCACGGACAGTAAATATGCTAGCGACTGGCGGAGTATTGTACAGCGAGCTGTGTTCAACATGAGTGCGATAGTCGAGCATGGTTGGTATGCGCCGTTCGACATGGCCGAGTACATCTTCTCGGACGATTACAAAAGACACACCGGCTGGTCCCATATTTTTTTGACAACCACCGTAGATGAGAGCGTATTTACTAACATCCAGCGGACGACTGAGGATGTCAGATGACATATCGGCGACAAGTGGTACCGGACTCGCTATATCAGTGTGAATTTGGCTTCCAAAAATTGTGTTATTGGTCGTAATATGGAAATAATCAACGTCAGTGGGTACGGTGTATTGCTTTGGTATGTATGAGAAATTCTTGTCTTTAGAAGATGCTACTACTTCAACTTCACCGAAATGTTCGGCCTCGGCAATGGCCTTTTTGCCCAAGCGCCCGTTTCGAGGTAAGCGGCTTTCGTGTTGAGTAAGTTATATGGGACAACTACAAATTGTGTGCTGGCACCACCACCAAGAAAGAGGGTGCGGTACCCGGCTGGCACATTGAGCAGCTCGTGTAGAAGTGTTTCGGTTTCTTGAGCAATTTTCTCAAATGCTGCGCTACGATGTGATATTTCGAGTAGCGACAAACCACTACCCTCGAGCTCCAGCACTGCCTCGGCAGTATTTTTCACCGCTATATCTGGCAGGACTGCTGGCCCTGCCCCGAAATTGTGTACCTTCATACCTACTCTCCTCCTATGACATCATGGTACGCCCAACAACCAGAAAGCTCAATGCTAACTAGCTTAAGTGTGCAACGTTACAATTTATCCTGTGTTAATCTATATAAGATGAAAAATAACCAAATAAAACTGGCAAATCGTTTGGTGAGCGTCCAAGAAAGCGCCACGCTATCGCTCAACGCAAAAGTAAAGCAAATGGCAGCCGGAGGCAGAACCGTGTATAACCTTACGGCGGGTGAGCTTGCCACTGATACGCCCGGCTACATACAGTCTTTTGTAGCTGAAAGACTACATCTGAATAAATATACACCAGTAGCTGGATTGCCTGAATTGCGCGTTGCGGTCGCCCTTCACGCCTCTGAGTTTTATGGGCTTGACTGGATACGAGCGGAAAATGTGGTTGCAACGACAGGTGTAAAAGCCGCTTTATCTGCCACCTTTCTGGCGCTGCTTAACCCAGGTGATGAAGTTATTGTGCCCGTGCCAGGTTGGACGACAAGCTATCGGCCGCTCATAGAACTAGCTGGAGGCATTGTGGTAGAGGTGCCATTGACAGCCGAATACGATATTGACCCAACAGCTATCGAAGCAGCGCTGACAGCCAAAACCAAGCTAGTCATAGTGAATTCGCCCCATAACCCAACTGGCACTGTGTTTTCAAGAGAGGCTTTGGAATCACTGGCTCGTTTACTGAATGAAAAAAACATAACGGTCATAGCTGACGATATTTATACAAAAATTATATACCAGGACAATATACCACTCGTTCCAACTTGTGGCTTCAATAATCTTGTGGTCGTGAATGGTTTCTCAAAAAGTCAGGCCATAACTGGCTGGCGCATTGGCTATCTGATTGCTGATAAACTTGTGGCCGACGCCGTTGCTAGCCTATTGAGTCATATGACCGGAAACGCTCCGCTGCCATCGCAGTACGCGGCACTAGCCGCTTTGCAGCACGACGACCAACCTCCATTATCAACCATTAGTGCACTTCGAGCACAGCGCCAATTAGTACTCGATACGCTTGATGCTAGTGGCATCCCTCACAATTCGCCTGGCGGCGCATTCTATGTTTTCCTCGATTTGCGTGGCCTCACAAACGATAGCGCGCTATGGTGTTCTACGCTGTTAAATGAAACTGGCGTTGCCCTTGTACCGGGTGAAGCGTTTAGTGCATCGGGGTTCGCTCGGCTGACATTTGTCGCTGAAAAGCACTTGCTGACCGAGGCTCTTGAGCACATAACGACATTTGCACAGAAAGGTCTGGTACCGTGAGGCATATTCCGGCAACCATGGCCACCCAGCACCCAGACAATGCGGCGGCACCATACTGGGACGCAGCCGGGCGACCATTCATCGGCGCTCACCAAGAGATTCTAGAAGCGGTGACGTGCTTTAAAGATATGGGGGTGAGCGAGTACATGTGGGACTGGGAAGGCAAACACGCAGATGCGGCTGTAATAGATAGACTTTTTTCGCAACATCATGAATATTTTGCTAAGCACCAACTCGGTCTGGACAAGTTTCTCACCTTTCGTATTCCAAATATCTGGCAGGAGCGTGGGTACAATTTGCTGCAAGCCATGACCGTTTTGCTTAGTAGTGAAGATTTCGCCAGGGATATTGGGTTTCATGAGCGCCCGCTGTTTGAGGTGATTCTTCCCATGACCGAACGTGCTAGTCAGCTTATGGATATGCAAAAACTGTTTGAGAAACTGGCACATTTTAAATCCGAGGATTTTACAGCCAGCCAAAAAGCCAATAGTGACTATCTTGAGATTATTCCCTCGTCGAAAATGCTGAAGGGCAGATGGCTATGGGGCGATTGCTCGAAGAGTATGTGGATCTGCACAAACAGCACTTCGGTCATAAGCCTGACTACATTCGGGGCTTTTTGGCCTGTTCTGATTCCGCGTTGTCATCAGGGTTTTTGGCGGCCCGGATAGGAAACAAGCTTGGTCTCGCCGAGCTCTATACATTTGCCGCAAAAAGTGACATCCCGGTCTTCCCGATTACCGGATCAGGTAGTCTGCCATTTCGTGGTGGTCTGACACCGACATCGATCGATAGGTTTATTGCTGAATTGCCAGGAGTTCGTACGGTAACGTTGCAGTCTTCTTTCCGTTACGATCACCCCCAGTCGGCCGTGAAGCGGGCAATATCCCAGCTCGAACGCGAGCTGCCAAAAGCACAGCCACTTACTATTGCGACAAAAGATGCGAAGCTCCTCACGCGCATTGCGCATGATGCAGCAAAGCTATATAAGAGTACGATTGGAGAGCTCGTAAGAGACGTGCAGCCAGTTTTTGCTGCCTTCCCACGCCGTCGCGACCGGCATCAACACATTGGCCTCGTTTCGTATACGCGCAGCCTCGAAGGCCAGTCTTTACCGCGGGCGATTACCTTTACTGGTTCGTTTTACTCAGTGGGTGTGCCCCCAGAATTTATTGGTCTAGGTCGAGCACTAAAATCTTTGACGAAACCTGAGCTCGACACACTGCTCAGCCTCTATCCGCACCTTGCGCATGACGTTATCGACGCTGGACGCTACCTGAACCGTCACAATCTGGCAATGCTAGCTATCAACAATCCAGCGTGGAAGCAAGTGGTTGAAGATGTTGAAGAAACTGAGCGAATTTTAGGCGTACGATGTGAGCCTGTCGCAGAAAAACACGAGTCGCATCGCAAGCTCAGTTCGGCAGCTCTCAATCTACGAGATGAAAGCGAAACTCTCCGAGACCTCATCGAAACTATGGGGGTCCTCCGCTCCAGCCTAGGCTAATTGTGGCATAGAAAAATCTGAATTGTCTTAACGTCCTGAGCGGGACAATTCTCTATCTACATAACTATAGAAGCGAGCCGGGCGTGGGTGAAGGACTCAGGAAAGGGGACAATTATTTTAGAATGTGTTCCACAAAAACTGGTTGGTGACTTCGTGGTGGTGGATGATTTCTTCCGATTTGATACGACTGCCAAGTTCAATGCCACTACGGTTTGCGACAGCTTGTTTTGGTGCGAGATATTTCTGTTTGCAGTCCTCACCTAGTAGCTTCGAGACGTAGTCGCTAGATTTATATAGACGAATGGCGTCGTGGATGGTGTCTGGTAGTACACGGATACGAGGTCGTTTGCTCGTATCAACTCGCGGTGGTTTGCCGTCTAGCCCAGTCCTAAGCAGCGTAAAGGCAACTAGATAGGGGTTAGCATCGGGTGCCACGGAGCGTACTTCTATGCGAGCTGTTTTTTCATTGCCAAAAGGTATACGAATCATTGAACTTCGGTCATTGGCCGAAACTTTTATTTGATTTGGTGCTTCGTAAGCTGGGTCGAGTCGGCGGTAAGCATTGACGCTTGAGTTGAGCACCAAACATATATCACTTGCACGATGTAATATATTGCCTACAAAATCCCAGCCGATTTTGGAAAGTCTATCCTGGCCAGCCGCATCATAAAATAGATTTTTGCCATTTTTGCCAGAGAAAGATTGGTGTGCATGCCATTGCCATTGACACCCTGAATTGGTTTTGGCAGAAACGTTGCGGTCATGCCCATATTCATAGCAATCTGCCGGCAAACGAGTTTGTACAGTTGTGCTTGGTCACAAGCGCGCACGATGTCTGTGTAGCGATAATTAATTTCAAATTGCGATGGTGCAACCTCTGGGTGATCTTTTTCATTGCCAAAGCCCATTGCTCTTTGGGCTTCGGCGGTCGCGTCTATAAAACGACGTAACTCGTCAAGTGGTAGAGAATGGAAATACCCTCCGGTCGAAACAAGCTCAAACCCCTTGCGTCCATCATAATGCTGTTCGGCGTCGACACCTTGTAGCAAAAAGCCTTCGATCTCAGGCGCCATGAAAGCCTCAAGGCCATCACTAGCCTTAAGCTTTGTGGTATATGACTGTAACTGCGCTCGAAAATCTGTCGCATATGGCTGTAGTTCACGGTCGCAAACATTTGCAAAAATGATTAGTTTCCCGGAGCCAAATATATCGGCTGGCACAAAGGTAATACTCGTCCAGTCAACTTGCAGACGTAGATCAGATTCGCTTTGCTCGCTGAGTCCTCGCACTGACGAGCCATCAAAGGTTAGATTATCGAGCGAGGCGAGGAAAACTTACGATCGTAATCCAGCATATGCAAACGACCTTCGATGTCACTAAAGCAAACTGTCACCGCTTTGAGTTGCTTGGTCTCCTCTAGGTAGGCGATGTGTTTCTCTCGGGCATCCTTGGGGTCGGTAATGGCCCGTGCTGCCAGGTTCATTTCCTCGATTGTTTCATAATCGAGCTCTAGAAAGTTTTTTAATTTTACACTTTCGTCCATAAAACCTCCATTATTTACACTAAGTATTATAGCATTAAATATAAATGTAAGTACGATTAATATAAAAAGCAAACATTAGTTACATTTGCAACAAAGAGGCTAGTCGTAAGCAGACGTTGACTTTTTGACCGAAATATAGATAATGTAAGGAGTTAATTTCCCTTTCTACGACAAGCCCTGAGAGGGAAAAAGAGCAGCCCGAGCGAAAACCGCGCTTTTCGCCCGGAGCGATGAGAAAAAACCGCGAGGTTTTGTCTCATTACCCGAGCGCGGGCCCATAGCTCAGTCGGTAGAGCAGAGGCCTTTTAAGCCTCGTGTCGTGAGTTCGAGTCTCACTGGGCCCTCCAATCAAAAAGCTCCCGTTTTGGGAGCTTTTTGATTGGTAAGGTTCAGCTGGGCTTGGGCTCACGACCAATTTGCGTGAGCAAATTGAAATGTCGTGAGTTCGACGCCAACGAAGCTGCCCACAGGAGCTAGCTCCGAGGACAGCGCAGTGCGCGAGCCACAGGCGAGGCCTCACTGGGCCCTCCAAATAAAAAGACCTGTCGCAGATAGGTCTTTTTATTTGGTCAGTCTCGTGATGCTTGGGCTTACGGCACTGCAGATTTTCGAAGAAAATATGCATTGTGTCGTGAGTTCGGTGGAGCGAGAACGCGCGCAGGAATTTATTCCGGTGAACGAGAAGCGAAGTTGAATCAAGCTTGATTGAATTCATCGAGCATCACAGGGAAGAGCGTAGCGATGCACGCCACAGCGGAAAAGCACGAAGTGCGCTGTCTCACTGGGCCCTCAATCATAAGCACTATGAAAGACTTCTGAATAGGGGAGTCTTTTTGTTTGCTATACTGAGCGAATGGATGAATTAAAGAAGTTAGTCGGTGCCGAAGTTAACTACGTGCGCTTTAGTTATCAAGTTGACCTAAACTTTCTTGGTGGTGAAAGGCGTGAAGGAAAATATGCCAATTTACAAATTGAAGTACCATTTCAGCTTCAAACTAAGACTAAGAAAGCTACTATAGATCCGAACGACGTTTCCACGCTCAAACCGACACTAGAGCTCCTTCATACTAATTTGACCAGCATAGAATTAACCAACGAATACGTTTTAACACTCGCGTTTAAAAACGGCTATGTGCTACAAGTTAAGCCGGTACAGAAATACGAAGCATGGAGCTTAACGGGTGACGATCTTCCTGCTTTTGTAGCGACAGGTCTTTGATTTCCGATAGCGTTTACTGTGGCCCTCCAAGAAATAAAGCTCTGCCATAGGCAGGTCTTTTTTCTTGAATTGTTCATTGAATCTTGAACATTATTTTTAGTTTGTTCTGATTACTTTTGCTATGCTTATGAAAATGACAAAGAAAATAATTGCCATTGATGCTGACGACACACTGTTCGACGAAAATACTGCCGTTCGACATTTTATGAACAATCATTATGGGTTTAAGCACACAGCTAAGGATTATTTAGTAGAAGGACCTTTTGATAATTATTGGGAGAATATTTGGCACAAAAATTCAGCTGAAACAACTACAATGTACGAAGAATTCGTGGTTTCTTCCTACAAAGAAAACCTTAAGCCGATTACAGGTGCCTTGAGTGTGCTAAATGAACTTAACAAACAGTATGACTTAGTTATAGTAACTTCCCGAGATCAACGTGGCATAAAAATGACGCATTCATCCCTTGCCTTACATTATCCAAATATATTTAGTGATGTACATTTTGTACCGTTATGGGGTGACGGTAGTGAGGCTACCAAAGCAAAAATTTGTAGTGAAATCGGGGCCAGCTATTTGATTGATGATTGCTTCGAGCACTGCCTACTCGCAGCAGAAGCTGGAATAAGCGCAATATTGTTTGGAGATTACGGGTGGAATCGCCAGCAAAACTTACCAAAAGGTATCATCCGTTGCAAGGATTGGGAAGCGGTTAGACGAGCGTTATGCGGGAAATGAATGTTGCTGCAAAAACGGAAAACTACTCAAGAGCAAGTATTTAGCTGGACACCAACAATCCCCACTTTGCTATACTTAAAAAAGCATTATGCATACTAAAAAACAGAGACAAAAGTTGCGGCGTTTCCTTTTTGTGAAAGAGGGGGTGATGGTTACCTTAGTCATGAGCAGCTTTGCCCTACTGACGCTCGAACACCTAGAAAGGCTGACCTACGCCCAGCTAAAGGGTGCAGAGGTATTTGAGGTCGTAGTCGGCATGATCTTTCTGGCAGAATTCATTTTTGAATGGTATTTTGCCCGTGATAGGGCAAAATATATCAGGCATAACTGGTTTTATCTATTTGCTGCTGTGCCAATACCGACGACCACCTTTGAAATACTGCGAGGCATAAGATTGATTAGGCTACTAAAACTCCTCAAAATCTTTGCCCATCTCCGATACGAACACAACACCCGCCTGTACGGATGATGTCTATATGGACTACAGGATCGTACATTACCGACCTCCGGTAGAAGGTAAGCCGGTCATGGAAATTCTCCAAGCCGCTGCGTAGCATTATCCATATTATCCTCATGGTTAGCATGAAGTTCGGTGGTACGCTGGAAAAATGAAGCGATTGTGGTGGTCGCGAGCTATCCGTGTCAAACGGACAGACAAAGTGCTCGCTGTTTGCGTGAGTTTTCTGGTGGGGCTATTGCTCGCGCGGTTGCACCTGGATTTGCCGGGCTTGTTTGTCATTTTACTTGGAGTGTTGACGTTCACAGGGGTGAAAAAGCCATTATTTCACTTCATAATGCTTGCTTTGTTTGGCCTCAGCCTAGGTGTATGGCGTGGGGCAGGGTACCTGCAGGCCCTACAGCCCTATCAAGAACTTGCCCGTCAGAAGGTAACGTTGCGGGCGAAGGTCAGTCAAGATGCCGTGTACGGCACGAGCAAACAGCTCAGCTTTGAGGTAAAAAAAGTACATTTCATATCACCTAGAAATGTCGAAGTGCCCGGCACGATCAAAGTGAACGGCTTTGGTGAGTTGGCAATCTACCGTGGTGATGTCGTAGAGATTACGGGTAAGCTCTACCCGACGCGTGGCGGCAAACAAGCGACGATGAGTTACGCGCAAGTGAGCCGTATTGCAGGTGAGCAAACCTGGGCCGACAGCTTCCGTCGTAGTTTTGTAGCTGGTATGCAAACAGCATTGCCTGAACCAGCGGCATCGTTTGGTAGCGGGCTGTTGATAGGACAGCGCAATACGTTGCCCTTTGCCATCACGCAGGCGTTTCTGATGGTCGGACTTACGCACATCATTGCTGTCAGTGGATATAACCTAACAATCTTAGTGAATGCAGCAAAACGTTTGCTAGAGAAACGGTCAAAACAGGCCATGGTTATCACTGCACTAGGACTTATTGGATTCTTCTTGCTTGTTACGGGCGCGAGCGCCAGTATAGTCCGGGCGTCAGTCGTAAGTGGACTTGCGCTCTCGGCATGGTATTACGGTCGTTCAGTCCGGCCGATGGTTTTGATTATGCTGGCGGCGGCAATGACTGCGTATGCGACACCAGTATACTTCTGGAGTGACATCGGCTGGTGGCTATCCATGCTGGCATTTTTCGGAATACTTGTTTTGGCGCCGGCAGTGCTCCGCAGGTTCTGGCTTAAACGGCGTCCGCCACTCCTCGCTGCCATGGTAGTCGAAACACTAGCTGCTGAGATTATGACGATTCCACTGGTTATGTTTATATTTGGCCAAGTATCATTGGTGGCACTCGTGGCGAATGTGCTTGTCGTGTTGTTTATCCCCATCGCTATGCTGCTGAGCTTCATTGCTGGACTTGCGGGCATGCTTATCCCGCTTGCATCGGGGTGGGTAGCATGGCCTGCGCAGCTACTGCTAACCTACATGCTCGACACGGCAAGTTTGCTTGCACGTTTGCCGCACGTCTTTCAAACAAATGTGTACTTAAGTGCGGTTGATATGGCAACCTGCTATGGGTTGGTACTCTGGGGAGTCTTCTTGCTCCACAGGCGCCGTCGAATATGGTTTTCAGAGCTAGCCACAAATGAGCATTAATGCTATAAATAAGTAATGGATGAACGCAAGCAATTCGGGAAGCTTTCTGTTCTTGAGCCAATGGCTGTCACGCGTCATTTCCCAAAAAGCACACTATTCTATTTCAGGGAGAAGTACCCCAGAGTGTCATGCTGCTGCGTAGCGGTATCGTGAAGGTGTATGGCATTACAAGTGATGGAGATCAACGTACGGTGACGCTTCTGACGGCTGGCGACGTGTTCCCCATGTCTTGGGTATTTGGCAAATCACCGCTCTGTATTTACTATTTCGACGCCTTAACCGACTGCACAGTGCTCGCGGTAAGCAAAAGTGAGTATGAGCACGCTCTTGCCGCTAACCCTGATCTAAAAGAACAGATATTTCAGAATTATATGTCGCATTACATTGCGGCTACCATGCATGTCTATGCGCTTGAACATTCATATGCGCAAGATAAGCTCATCTATATTCTGCAATATCTTGTGACGCGATTTGGTGAATGGCAGGCTGACGGACGGTGCAAAATAGGCCTGCGGCTCAGCCACCAGGACATAGCTGAAATGGTGGGTATCACGCGAGAGACTGCTGCCGTAGAACTACACAAGCTGAAAGAAAAACCTCATAGACTACCAAAAGTTCACCTACATCGTTGACTGTAAGCGCTTGTTTAAATCTGAAAAGGGTGATGAGTTTGATGGCTTAGAGCTTGCGAGCGCAAACGGTGAAACTCACTAGTATTTTGTAAGAAAAAGTGCTACTATAACAGATAGAAACGGAGCTACTATGTCTGGTCATAGCAAGTGGTCTACGATAAAACGAAAAAGGTGCGAAAGATGCCGCGCGGGGGCTGTTTTTACTAAACTCGGCAATGCCATCGCAATTGCGGCGCGCAGTGGCACCGACCCTGAAACTAACTTTGCGCTACGACTCGCTATAGATAAAGCAAAATTGCCAATATGCCGCATGCCAATATCCAGCGGGCTATCGACCGAATCAAAGACAAATCTGCGGCAGAATTGCAGGAAGTGTTATACGAGGGCTATGGCCCAGGGGCGTCGCCATACTGGTTGAGGTTGCGACGGATAACTTAAACCGAACGTATCCAGAAGTTCGCCTTGCGTTTAGTAAACATGGTGGTAACATCGCCGAAAAGGGCGCAGTGGCATTTCAGTTTGCTCGCAAAGGGCTAATTGTCGTGAAAGCCATCGGAGATGATTTCATGCTCGAAGCGCTTGATGCTGGCGCGGAAGACGTGCAGGATACGGGTGATGTTAGCGAAGTTTACACTGTCGATACCGAGCTTGCTCGCGTGCGAGATGGCTTGAAAGCACGTGGCTTTGAGATTACGGAGGCGGCGCTTACCTATGTGCCAAATACCACCATTGAAATAACCGATCGTGATACGGCCGGCAAGATCATGCGTCTTATGGATGCTCTAGATGATTGCGACGATGTCGCAAATACGCATGTCAACTTCGACATATCCGAAAGCCTTCTAGGGTAGCCCAATGGCTCATGAAAAAGAGCTTCAATTTGCAAAATCTTTAGCACTTGAAGCGGGCGCGATTATGCGCCACTACTTTCGCTCTGACGAACTTGCCATTACTCACAAACAAGATTTAACGCCACTGACGGTCGCTGATACCCAAATCAATGCGCTCGTTATTGAGCGCGTAAAAAAAGAGTTTCCAGCATACGGTGTGCTTGGTGAAGAAGCATCTTTCGAGCCGCACCGTGAGCTACTCTGGGTTGTCGACCCGATAGACGGCACAAGCCCGTTCAGCTGCGGGATTCCTGTGAGTACCTTTTCAATTGCACTGGTCCATAGAAAAGACGGACAGCCGTACGTTTCAGTAACATATGACCCCTATCTCGATGAGCTCATGTTTGCCACAAAGAACGGCGGGCGTTCTGCGGCAAGACGCCGCTCCGTACAAGCCAGTCGAAAGATTTGACTGGGCAGTATATTTCTCAGGGAGTGGAGTTTGGGGTCTTCAACCAGCCGTTTCCATCGGAGATATTATCACCAGGCTGAATACAGCCGATGTGCGTGGGTTCAACTTTATTTCCGCCGTGTACGGAGCAAGACAGGTTGCGAGGGGTAATTTTGTAGCAGGATTCTTACTATACGGATCTCCTTGGGATAGTGCCGCAGTTTCGCTTCTGGTGAGTGAGGCAGGAGGAGTTTCAAGTGACATATTCGGCAAAGAGCGTCGCTATGACGAATTCGCAAATGGCTTACTCGTATCATGCAACGGAATAGTTCATGGCAAAATGCTAGATATTATTAGAGCAGCGGCCTTGCCGTAAACGTATCCTTAATCACTGTTCTTGAGACGTGGCGTGCTACTATGCTGGTATGAAAGAGCTGAAGCGTGCGACGATTATTTTCCTGACTTTTCTGCTGCTCGTAGCAGTTGTATCCGTGGTACTGGCGTTTGTACCGGTGAGGCAGCGACAGGTTGATGTGCCGAAGGGTTTTTATTATGGAGAGTCGGTGAATCAGGTTGCTACACAGGATGCGGCGAAATTTACGCGTAAATGGTACGGGTTTCCAGCAACTGTTGCCGAGAAAGAAGTCGTGTCGTATGTACGCGGCAACTACGAAAGTGCAACCTATGATATCCAGCGGTTCAGTGTGTTTTATGCGGTCGTAAACGTCGTGTTTTGGCTTGGCCTTGTGGCTGCGCTACTTGCGCCCGTGACGATATTTTACCGGCCACAAAAACAGGCTGTCAAAGTGAAGACAACAGAGAAGAAAACTGAATCCCAGGTGAAAGTAAATGAGAATACTGGGGATTGACCCGGGAACGGGTATATTGGGTTTTGGCGTTATCGACGTCACCGGTGGCAAAACACAGCTGGTTGATGCCGGTGTGATACGAACACCTGCACACGAAGATGACGTTGTGCGCTTGCAGACGATTTATGATGAGCTGACAGACATTATTGTACAGACAAGCCCAACGCACATGGCTGTAGAAAAGCTGTTTTTTGCGCGCAATGTGACAACAGCCATGACAGTGGCGCAGGCCCGCGGTGTGGTACTGCTATGTGGTAGCCAAAGCGGTTTGGAGATCTCTGAGTACACTCCATTACAGATAAAAATGGCCATAACAGGCTACGGCCGAGCAGATAAAAAACAGATACAAGAAATGGTTCGCATCCATCTTGGTCTTACTGAGGTACCCAAGCCTGATGACTGTGCCGACGCCCTTGCCGCCGCTCTCACCCACGCCCAATCCCGCAAACTCACGTAGCCCCCATTTTTTGCGTCAAGGACGGACCCTGACGCAAAAAGTCACTGCGTCAGGGTCCGTCCTTGACGCACGTACATCTCATATGGTGCCTCGTCTTCGTTGTTGGAGTCTTCTATGGTGGCGAGATCCCACTTTATCTCATCGTACATTTTGTTGACATCTTCATAATCCTCCAAGAATTTCATGTAGGCTTCGGCTGTCGAAAAGTGCTCCATAACTCGTTCTGTATTAATCCAGTCGGCGTACCTTTTTCCGAGGTAAAAATCGAGACTTGTTTTATCGGAAGTTTTCCAGTCGCTGGGGTTCAGATGGATATAACGTGAAATATGCTGGAGATATGCATCATCACCTATCAAACTAGCGCGGTAGCGACTTTGGAAAAGTGGGCCGACTCTTGTGGACTTTATTATATTGCATACAATAGCTGGTAAGTAAAGCTCGCATGAAGTCACGTATGGCGTATTCGTCGTGCTGGTAAACAAAAAGATGTATATGGTTTGGCATTAAGGCATACGAGAGAAGTTCAAGACGATTATTGAAAGAGGGATAGGTATGCCTGGTATTGCTTTTACCGATTGCGTCGAAAGATAGCGCTTAAATAAACCGATAAATACATTAAAATCAGTCTCGCCGTCAAAGGTGATGTTTTTATTTACACCCTTGTGTATATGTGATAGTAACTATCTGGTGCATATTGTTTGATAATGTTTTTCCCGGGCATAGTCACAGTATGCGTCAAGGACGGACCCTGACGCAAGCAGTAGAGGCTTGCGAGATGTTCGTTATTTGTACGCGTCAGGGTCCGTCCTTGACGCAGAAGGAGTGTGGGATAATGGGGGTATGATTGCAAGTTTACGGGGAATTGTAGAAAAGACTGTTGAGGGGGTTGTGTTGGACGTAGAAGGGGTGGGGTATGGGTTGAGTGTGACGAGTGAGGATTTTGGCAAAATGGCCGATGGGAAAGAAGCTAAGCTGTACGTCTATGAGCATATTCGGGAGCAGGGGTATGATCTTTTTGGGTTTTTATTGGTAGATACGAAGAAATTGTTTGAACAGTTGCTTGGCGTCAAGAACGTGGGCCCGAAGGTGGCGATGGCAGTGCTTGACCTTGGGTCTGCCGCAACGGTGCGTGGGGCAATTGCGGCTGGGGACGTTAAACTCCTGCAAAGCGCCAAAGGTGTCGGCAAACGTGCCGCCGAGCAAATCGTGGTAGAACTGCGAGATAAAGTAGGTCTCGCACCTGGGGCTTCTGCCGAGGATGTTGTCTATCGCCCTGGTGTCAATAATCAAGATGAAGCAGTAGAAGCACTCGTTTCGCTAGGCTACTCTCCGCAAGACGCCACTATCGCCCTGCAAAAAATCGAAAAGTCACTTCCAGCTGAGGAACGGATTAAACAAGCTTTGAAAGGTTCATATGACCATACCTACGAAAACACTAAAAACTGGATTTTCGTTGCCGGTGTACGGTTTGGGAACATGGCAGATGGGCGGGCGGTGGGAAACCGACACCTCGCAAGACGATAAAGAGATTCGTGCCATACGCTACGCTTTGGAAAATGGAATCACACATCTAGATACAGCAGAGAGCTATGGTGATGGGCACGCTGAGGAGCTCATTGCGACTGCAACACAAGGGATTGACCGTTCTAGACTGTTTATCGTTTCTAAAGTTTCTGGTAACCATCAGAAATATGACGATCTCCTACGTTCGTGTGAGGCGAGCTTGAAACGGCTCAAAACTGACTACCTTGATTTGTACCTTCTGCACCGTTTTCCAGACACTGGCACGAACATCCATGACACGATGCGGGCGATGGATCGTCTTGTTGAGGAAGGCATGGTGCGGCACATCGGTGTGTGTAATATGACTGTAAATCGATACACGGAAGCGCAAAAACATACTGCAAATACGCTTGTATGCAACCAACTTCACTTTAGTCTGGACTGCCGCGAAATAACGGACAAAGGTATTTTGCAGTACTGCCAAGAGAACGATATTTTTGTGACCGCTTGGGGTCCGCTAAGTAAGGGTGTGCTCAAAAAGGCAAAAATACTACACGACATGGCCCAAAAATATGGCAAAACAGCGTATCAGGTAGCGCTAAATTGGCTCATCATGCAGCCGTATGTCATTACCATACCAAAGACATCTACCCCTGAGCATCTCGACGAAAATCTCGGCGCCCTCGGCTGGGAGTTAAGTCAGGATGACTGGCAAAAACTAGCCGAGGAATTTCCAAATCAGAGACTCATCTCGGATCGTGTGTCACTAGACTACGAGGCCGACATTAAGCCGTAAGGAGTTATTATGAAAGCATTTGTTGCAACAAGAGTTTCAGGTGAAGGCAGGGTAGAATTAAGAGAATTTCTTACAAAACTCAAGACATCACTTGAAACAGCAGGTATTGAACCGTACCTAACCGAACTGGCGGCGCCTCAGCCAGATGACAACAAAAAACTGTTACGTGCCTTTGGCCACATCGCCGAGAGTGATGTACTAATCGTTATTTATAAACCTGGCCCAGCCAGCGAAGGGATGTCAGCCGAGGTTGGCTATGCTTACGGCCGAAAACCTATCTGGATTTTTGCTCAGGAAGGCTCGGAATCTAAGCTTTTTGCTACGGCCGAAAAACTTGTTTTTTGGCGGGATGAAGCTGAGTTGTTGCATAAAATCGAGGGGGTAACGTGAAAGTACCATATTTGAAACTGGCTGATGGGCGGGAAATCCCGCAGGTTGGCTTGGGGTTATGGCGGGTTAAGGACGAAACAGAGTTTAAGATTTCATTTGACACTGGTTTGGCAGCGGGCTATACGCACTTTGATAGCGCACAAGCCTATGAAAATGAGCAGTTTCTTGGTAAATGCTGGGTTGACGCGGACTTGAAACGTGAGGACATTTGGTTGACCACCAAAGTACGCACTGAAATCATCGCAGTGGGCAAGACAGCATGGAGTGTGCCACGTTCGCTCGCACGCCTTCAAACTGACTATGTAGATTTACTTCTGCTGCATTTCCCTGTGTCTATAGCGAGAAAAAAAGCCTGGAAAGAATTGGAAAAAATTAAGGCCGATGGTGGGGCAAAAAGCATCGGTGTCAGCAACTACACGGTCAAACATCTAGAGGAAATGAAGTTGTACGCTACAGAGATGCCAGTGGTCAACCAAGTGGAATTGCATGTCTTTTTGCAGCAGCCGGAGCTGCTTGAGTACTGCCGCGAGAACAATATCGCGGTAGAGGCCTACAGCCCGCTCGCTCACGGGAAGAAAATGGATGACCCGACCATCATTGCCATCGCCCAAAAACACCATAAAAGCTATGCACAGATTATGCTGCGCTGGTGCATCGAAAAAGGTCTAGTAGTGCTACCGAAGTCCATCACACCGGAACGTATCCAGCAAAACATCAACATCTTCGATTTTGAACTAGACGCAGAAGACATGAACCGTCTCGCCCAACTCGACCAAAGCCTGCGAACCTGCTGGGATCCTACCCGCGTGCCATAGGGTTGGTATGCGTACCTTGTTCAATTCTTGTTGTATTTGCTTTCAGAGCATCAAAGCAAAATTGTTCTGTGGGTGTATACTAGAGAGAATAAATATAAAATGGATCGATTATGCAACCACAGGATTTACAAGCTCAACCTACTCAAGAAACCCAACCGGATATGACGGTACAACCGGATCTGACGGTACAGCCGCAACTGACCGTACAACCGCATCTGACGGTACAACCGGATCAAAATCTAAACTCGCATCAAGCACATAGTGAGGCATTGTTGCAGCATCAGCCAAGTGAAAATACTCAAAACCTACGATCGTTGCTCCTAAAAATCATGCTCGGTTGTGTTATTGCAGCCGCGGGTGTTGCTGTCGTGGCAGTACTTGCTGGCTCAATGGGCGATGCTGGTTGGCGGGCGGTGTGGACTGTCTTCTCGGCCATGATTCATACAGCGCTCTTGTTTGGTATCGTATCGACAACAGCTACAAACAACCCGCTTCTTGTTCGTTCAACAAACATGGTCATAAACACCTCCATGGTTGTAGCGATGCTCAGTTTCTTTACGTCAGTTATGGGTATATGGGGAGTAATGGACGGCGGTCTGGCTGCACGCCTGTACGCCACGTATATAGTTAGCCTATTTTTAGTGCTTCATGGCAAATCGCTCATGGATATTCAGGTTCAGTTCGAAAAGGTTCGTTCATATGTACGAGTAAACTATTTATTCATGGTTATTGTGGCCTGTCTCATACTTGGCGTCGTGTATGCTCCAGACGGTTCTAGCATACTCAGTGGTTTTTACGGAAGGTTGCTTGCAGCATCGGCAATCGTAGACGTGACGCTCAGCATAGTGGTGATCGGCATGTACAGATTATATATTCAAAAACATCCAGAGCTTGAGGAAAAACAGAAACAGCGCTACGAAGTGGCGGTCACTCATGGCTCAAAATCATTTTACTACTTTTATTTTTCTTTACCTTTGTTGGGCCAGCATTGATAGCATTGGTACTTCGTTCGGCTTTTAGTTCCTACTAGTATCTAGTTGCTGGTACACTATAACCATGGCAATTGAGCGGATTGTAAAACGGCTGTGGTAGATGATGACTCGGCAGATGAGGTTGAGTTTGAGCTGAAGCTGCGACCGCATGATTTTGCCAACTATATTGGCCAAGAACGGCTGAAGAAAAACATTCAGCTAGCGATAACAGCTGCCAAAAACGCGGTGAACCACTCGACCATGTTCTGCTCTACGGCCCGCCGGGACTAGGTAAGACCACCATGGCAAGCGTGATTGCCAATGAAATGGGCGCCCAGATTCGCATAACCTCCGGTCCAGCTATCGAACGTGCCGGTGATCTTGCCAGTTTGCTGACGAACTTGCAGGACGGCGACATCCTTTTCATAGATGAAATTCATCGGCTACATCGCACCGTTGAAGAAGTGCTGTATTCGGCGATGGAAGATTACAAGCTAGACATTATGCTCGGCAAAGGCCCGAGCGCTCGTAGCATGCGACTCGATTTGCCAAAGTTTACCCTCATAGGGGCGACAACACGTACTGGTGCCCTTGCTGCGCCACTTCGCGATCGATTTGGTCATGTCCATAGACTAGAGTTTTATACTCACGCTGAAGTGCAAGACATAATAAAACGGGCTTCTGGTATTTTGGGGTCAAAATCGATTCGGCGGCAGCACTCAAGCTAGCCGAGCGAAGTCGACTGACACCGCGAATAGCAAACAGGTTACTGAAGCGTGTTCGTGACTATGCCGATGTCAACGGAGATGGGATTGTCGACACAGAAATCAGCACAAAAGCGCTGGAGTTACTCGAGATTGACGAGTTGGGCTTGGACCCGGCCGATCGGATGATATTAGAAGCCATTATAGAAAATTATGCAGGTGGACCGGTTGGCGTCGAGACTATTGCCGCTATGACTGCTGAAGAGCGAAGCACTATCGAAGATTTTATCGAACCGTACCTTTACAGATTGGGTTGCTAGAACGTACACCTCGTGGCCGGAAAGTCACCCAAAAGGCCTATAAGCATCTTGGGGTGAAACCAACAGAGGAAAAAGGCACTTCCCAGACAAGTTTGGTATAATGCACCTATGGCAATAGACCCAAAAGTGAATGAACGCCTCCATAAGCGTCTTCCAATAGGCGAAGACGAGGAAATTTGGGAGTGTTTCGACACCACTGGTTTGTGTATGTGTCGATATGGTTTGTCGGGTTTTTTGCAGTGATTGCTATTATGGCATCGGCGCTTGCATTTACGGCACCAACGGCTGACGCAGAGAGTGCCACCAATCAATACCGATCTATAATTCTTGCTAGCGCAGGTTTCTTTAGCGCACTCGCAGCAATTGCAACAACTATACCAGCGTGGCTGAAATCGCAGGAACAGTTCGTCGTGACCGATGAAGCAGTTCTGCAGGTGCTTCAACCAAGTTTATTTGGGAGCAAAATATCGCAGCTCAGCTTGCAGCACGTGGCGGATGTGTCTGTGCGCAAGGACTTTTTTGGGTCATTGCTAGGGTTTGGTGCGGTTACTGTTGAAACACCAGGCGAACAGGCAAACTATACATTTTCGGCCATCCCAAATCCAGACGCAGCATCGAAAGTGTTGATAGAAGCACACGAAAACTTCATTGCCGCGCTCGAAAGTGGCCGACTACCGACTTCTATTAGAAAAGAAGGTCAGCAATCTCATAGCGTCACAGTCGATGCCGCGGATTACCAAAAGTTTCTTGATTACCAGCAGTATCAAGCCCGTGCCAACGAAGAAGTTCAATTAGTTGCTTCCAATCAGCAAACGAACGACGATCAGCCTGACGTGAAGTCATAATTCACCTTAGCTCGACATACGCATCCCAGTTACACACTAAAAAGCACCGGAGGTGCTAGCAAGCGATAGCGTAGCTTTTGGGGTGGGGTGTTTGCTTACTCCTGGAAGGGATTTTGTCGCGCTTGGTTGAAGATAGCTTGAACCCGCACACTGTTATCTTCTAGGCCTTGTAGCGTTCTAACAACTTCCTCAGAAATCTTTGGCTTTGGAGCGCTTTGTGTTGCCGACGATATGTCTTCCTGACTTGGCGGAGCGCTGCTGAGCACATTAATGCGCCAGATTAGAAATGCATAGAGACTGGTCAGCAGCAGGAAAAACAGAATCGCCATGTGTCTCCGAAAAGAGGTGAGCACAACATGGAGTTGCTTATCGATTTGTTCGCTATCTATGGATGTATTCATGGTTTTATATAGACGTTTACAGAAAGGTTGAATGAAATGTTAGTTGGGTTTTTCGGGTCAGGTGTAATGCTGACTGAGCTTACCTGAGCGGTGCGTTGGTTGTTTTCAAGTTTATTCAGGAATGTGATGAATTGAGAGTACCGTATGGCGCTATTTGTGTCTTGAGTAATGGTGATTGGCAGCAGGTACACCCCAGGTATCCCCTTGACAGGGGTCACTTGAGTTAGGCCACCTGAGGAATTTTTCGCGCCAGCAGTGCCACCAAGTGTAGAAGACGGAAATGTGATAGAAGTAGGCTTTGCGAAGCCGCTATCATTTGCAATTTTTACTATCTCAGTGACAGTTTGAGCCTGGTTTTTGTCTTGGGGCACGACGGACTTAGCAATTTTATTTAACTCGGCATATTTTACAATATCAGCTTTGTTCTTTTTCAACGAAATCTGGAGCTCGTCGGCCACCTGACTCTGTGCCTTAAGCTTGCTCAGTTCACGCGACTTTGCCGTCAGGATGTGATTTGCATACAATACTGACCCGAATAGCCCGAACAACAAGAAGGTAGCGCAGGCCGTAAGCAGAAGACTGAGTTTTTTATTGTCCATTCGTGCCTCCTTTGTTGTCCTGGATAAGCATGTACGATTTGTTGTTCGCAAAAAGAGCCCGCATCATAATGGTGCACGGATAGGTAGTTGTGCCGGAACAGTTAATGCTCACGATATCTGCTTTGCTAAAAACGCCATTGTTTTTATCGCTCAAGTTCACTTGAATTTGTGTTGCGGCAGCATAGGTTTTGGCGGCTGCGGTAATGTCAATACCACCCTGCGATTGCAGAATCGATAGTCCCGTAAGGTTTGTATCGCCTGGCATGAGAGTAGTTATTTGCGTCAGCAACTCAGAAAAAAAGCACTTGTTTTGATAAAACGTCAACAACGAGCTTCAGATTATTTGAAATATCTTTTACTTCCTCTTGCACGCTACTAAGATTTTGGGCTGCCAATTGCGAGTTCGTGGCTGTGACTTGTTTGGAATAATTTTGTGTAGACTGGTTCAGGTATAGATACCCCGCAGCTGTTATCAAGCCGACGCCGACAATACCGAAGATGAGGGTTATAATCCAGCGGACAAGATGACGATTAAAGCGTCCATAGCGGTAGGCCTGTTTTACTGATGGAGGTAAGAGGTTGAGCATTAGAACGCCTCCTTAGCTTGAAGCATACTTAATCCTGCCGCTGACACGTAGGACATGCGTTCACTGGTGTTGATTGGCTGTAGTCTTCCAAACTCGATAAAGTGTGTCGGGTCGAATGCTCTGACGGGAATCCGAAGCGTGCTGGTAAGATAATCAGCTAAGCCGGGCATGTTTGCTCCGCCGCCCATGATGACAACTTGCGCAACGGCACTCTTACTTTTTGAACGTTCTTCGTAGTACCGCATACTGCGTTGAATTTCTTTTACTAGGGTTGTTAGATTTGTCGAGAGAGCACTCTCAATCTGTTTTTGTTTTTTGCTGTAGCTAAGCCCGTACTTCGTTTTTATTATGGTTGCTTCGCGCTGGTTAACTCCAAGCGCCTTTGCGATTAGTTTGGTAATATCCTCGCCACCGCATTCGGCCGTACCACTCACTATGGGGTTTTTGTCAAATACCGTAATATCGGCGCTGTCGCTGCCAAAATCAACGAGAACACTTGGTAGATCTCCCTGTGTATCTAGTGAAAATAGGTGCGCGCCAGCCCCACTTGAAGTCTGAATAATGATAGGTTCTATCCCAAGTAGTCGACACAAGGTCATATAAGAATCGACAATTCGTCTCGGCATTGCAACGATAAATGTCGTCCATCTTTCTTTACCAGACTGTACCGTCGAGTAATCGATGTAAAGGCTTTCGGCTGCGGCTGGAACATATTGTTCAACTTCGGTTTGGACTGCGGCGAGAATTTCTTTTTCGCTTAACTTCGGAAAGTCGACCGAGCGCGTGAATGCCCTTGATATCGGCACGCTCATTGCAACACGATTAGTAGTTATATCTCCAACGAGGCTGTGTTTGAATAGCTTTTGTATAATTGCTGCGAGTTCTTCAAGCCTGATAATAACGCCATCTTCGATGAAGCTTGAATCGAATGATATTTCACCATATCCTAGTACTCTCGGTTTATGCTTACCAGCATCAAGCTGCATGACTCGAACTGTGTTATGGCCAATGTCTAAACCAAACAGAGGTTTGTCTTCAAACAGGTATGGTATCTCGCGTGTTTTTTTCATGCCGCCCACTCATTAAAGCATATGTACTTTCTCTGACTATCATAACACACCCAGGGCTATATATAGGAAGCCTGACGTAACGAATCTGGCCAATAGGGCGGGCGTCGACTCAAGCTCTCTGCCCATGTACGGTGAGCGTTCAGCGCTGTATTCTAGACGACTATCTGGGGGATGCGATTTACAGTTATTTTAACCCCAATTCGACATAAGCATACGACAAAGGCTCCACTCGCCGTCAGCAGCGATGCGAGAGCAACGCCTTTATAGGGGTGGGGGACTTTTTGGCTGGATTTACTCCAGCCAAAAAGTGGGGAGGGCGATCCCTCCACTGCTGAGGTCGACAGTTATGTCGAACTCAGGCTATTGTAGGGTTTTAGGACAAAAAAACAGGGCTGTGGTTCAAGCAGCCCTGTTTCCAAGAAATTAGCGTTCTAATTACTTTTTTTAGTGTACGGAGTTGTACTACCTTCAAGCGTGGCTTGGACAGTAAAGGCGTCGCAACCATTCTCAACCAGCTCACCAGCAGTAACTGTTGTCGCTGTAGTGTTTGTGCATGCTGTCCCAGTTGCTACATAGCTGTATTGATCGCTATCAGTTGTAGCAGCAATATTCGCCGTTGGACCTTTTGGATCTTTCAGTGCCTCAGGGGTAGCCCCTTCATATGTGTCGCGATAAACGATGGTGTTGACGTGTCTTGCAAATCTGCAAGTGTTGGGTAGAAACCGTGCTGGGCAAAGAATGCCTCGGCCTGGCTCTGAATGGCATTAATATCCGTTTGCCTCTGACTATTGCGACCTTTTTGTTGAATACCCGTAAATGTGACGATAACGAGCGTCGCCAAGATGCCGATGACTACAATCACAATCAATAGTTCAACGATTGTGAAACCTTTTTTATTCTTTAGTGAAACCATAAGGGCCCACCCTCCTTGTTATGAATTATTGCTTGACGGGCTATTATCCCGTAAGTCTGTATCTGATTATAACCATAAGCTCTGTGGCGTCAAGTCAGAATCAGTTTCCTTCTCTCTGGAATGATATCGATGACCGGAGGAAGAGGCATAGTTTTGTGGTGATTTTCATAGCACTTCCATCTGATGTCGACTCGTTAGTAGCGACGTAAGACATGAGGCAGAAAGGATAGCGGTATTGTTAGTGGCGTAAGTCAAGTACTTAAGACTGCGTTTAGCTATTGCCCACGTTGCTGCTCAGGCTCGCAATCGGTCCCATAACACTAGCAGCGATAAGTCCAACACCTGCACCAAGGAACAAAATCATCACTGGCTCGATTATAGAGGCGAGACTGTCAATTGCCGTTGTTACCTCCTCCTCGTAAAAGTCAGCTACCTTTATAAGCACAGTATCGGTCGCACCGGTTTCTTCGCCGACTGCAAGCATTTGTGCGACAATCTTTGGAAAATGCGGGCTTTGCCCGATGACTTCGGAAAGCTGTTTGCCATTTTTAACCTGTACGGCAGCTTCGGCTAGCTCTTTTCGATAACTTTATTGCCAATCGCCCCGCCTGTTACGGCGAGCGAATCAAGCACCCCAACCCCGGCAGACATAAGTGATGCGAATGTGCGCGAAAACCGAGCAATTGCAACCTTTGTCACGATTGTTTTTACGACTGGAATCTTAAGCATCAGTGCGTGGAGCTGATATTTACCCTTCGGTGTCTGTATGTAGCGACGCAGTGCCCATACGACTAAAATCATGCCAGGTATGAGAATGAACGCGTATTTTCGGCTAAAATTACTCAAATCAATAAGCATCTGTGTATACACCGGTAACTTGGCATTTGGTCCGCCCAAATCCAGTAGTATCTTTGATATCTTGGGCATGAGGACAAACATAATTCCAAAAATGCGATGACTGTGATGCCAAGAATTACTATTGGGTAAGTCATGGCGCCCTTTATCTTTTTCTTATGCTCGAATTTTGCTCAACCTGAGTGGCGAGGCGTTTCAGAATTTCATCAAGTATGCCGCCCTCTTCACCGGCTCTGACCATATTCACGTACACGTCATCGAAAACACCGGGGAACTTTGCAAATGCATCACCGAGCTGGGTTCCACCTTCGATATCTTTTGTAATTTTCCCCAACACCTCCCTAAAGTAAGTACTGTTGGTGCTATCTTGGAGTGTCGACAAGCCTTTCGCAATTGGTACGCCGGCCGAAATCATTGTCGAAAGCTGCCGCGTAAATATAACCATATCGCTGCTTTTAACTTTCTTGCTGATGCCAAACCCTCGTTTAGCTCCAGCTTCCGAAACAAGGAGCGGGTGCAAACCCTGCTTACTGAGCGCTGTCATGGCGGCCTCTCGATCGGCGGCCTCTATGCTGCCCGATACGTTGGAGTTGTCTTTGCGCAGGGCTTTGTAGGTAAATAGCATATGCTTATACTAAGCTTTCTCGGCGGTTACGCGCAAGATTTCTTCTATAGATGTTTGCCCACGCAGTGCTTTCACGAGGCCGTCAGTCTGCATGGTAAGCATACCGTCTTGGAGCGCTTGTTCCTGTAGTTTTTCACTGGTGGCATTACTGACAATGAGCTGCTGGATATCATCGGTATTGCGCAATACCTCGTATATACCTATCCGGCCATGGTAACCAGTGTGATTGCATGTATTACAGCCGTCTTCATGGGCGCGCCAGAGTCGTACGATTGCGTTGCCTGAAGTGCCGAAAGTCTTAGGGTCGGCAGTGTTAGTCTTGCTTGGATTGGTCGCACCAATGCCCGCTGCGAGAGCGTTCGCCTCAAGCTCGTGAAGTCGTTTAAATGCTTCTCCTTTAAGCTGGAATATTTTATACATTTTTTCTTGGTGAGCTGCGTCAGGTTCGTAGGTCTCACGGCAATCAGTACACAACCTTCGAACCAAACGCTGGCCGATTATGATTCGTACGGTACTGGCGATGAGGAACGGCTCAATTTTCATGTCAAGCAAACGGGGTAGGCAGGTCGCAGCGTTGTTGGTATGCAGAGTGCTGAATACAAGGTGTCCTGTCAGCGCCGCTTGGACTGCAAGGTCAGCGGTTTCGCCGTCGCGGATTTCACCGACCATGATGATGTTGGGATCTTGCCGGAGCAAGGCACGCAGGCCGCCGCTAAACGTCATGCCGGCCAGTGGGTTTACCTGTGTCTGGTTAGCACCGAAAATACGGTACTCGACTGGATCCTCAACCGTGCTGATATTCACGCCGGGGCTGTTGAGCATACTGAGTACACTAAACAAGCTCGTTGACTTACCTGAGCCAGTCGGGCCAGTCACAAGTACCATGCCGTGTGGTTGGACGATTGCCTGCTGTACAGCCTCTAGAGCACCTCCCCAATAACCGAGTTCCTCTAGCGTAGCAGGCTTGCTCGACTCATCGAGGATACGCATGACGACTTTCTCGCCGTCCACGATGGGTAGCGTCGAGACGCGCAGCGCGTAAACATGGTTATTTACTACTATTTTAAAACGCCCGTCTTGTGGCGCACGGTGCTCATCTATCTTTAGGTTAGCGAGAATTTTTATTCGCGAAACCAGTGCGCCGAGCACCTTGCGCGGCAATTTATTGACCTCACGCAAAATGCCATCCACGCGGTACCGCACCACAACGAAGTTCTCGCGTGGTTCAATGTGAATGTCGCTTGCACCATTTTTCACCCCATAGTCAATGACGAGGTTAACCGTTTGAGCAATGGGTGAGTCCTCGGCCACGTCTGCTTTATCGACCACCTCATCCGCATCATCCTTTTCCTGTATAGCAATGACTCGTTCAATCTCACTTCCAACATTGCTGGCGTCGCCGCTATATAAATCAAGCGCGCTCTGAATTGTTGTCGTAGTGGCAATGTGAACGCGCACTGGTTTTCCGAGCTGTTTTTGCAGAAAACTTATCGCTGGTACATCGTCTGGATCTTCCATCGCAATAAACACCACACCGTCTTCACCGGTCTGGAAGGCAATTGCTCGGTGTTGCCGAGCGACACGTTCAGGTATTAGTTCGACTATCTCTCGAGGAAGGTCTCGCGCCGCAAATTCCACAAAGGCACATCAATTTCTTCAGCATACAACTGGGTCAGCTCTTTTTCGGTGAGTGTGTTTGAGCTAACCGCGACATCTTGTAGGGGTTTTTTCTCGCTTTTTTCTTGTTTTCGGAGGGCCTCAAGCTGTTCATCGCTAAACTTGCCAGTCGATGCCAGTAGCTTCTCCACCAAACTATCTGATACACGCATTCCTAACAGTATACCAAAACCACAACCGCAATCCCAGCCTCATCCCCACCTTGGGAGGACAGTCCTCCCAAGGTGGTCTTTTGTGGTATAGTAGCTATATGCCCAGAAGGAATGTTATCCGTCTTGATGCGCCAGATAGTTTCTACCACGTTTATGCCCGTGGCAACAGCAAAATGCGGATTTTTATCGACGAACAAGATTATTTGACATTTTTAAAACTGTTTGCCAGATATCTTTCTCCCGAAGAAGCGAAAGATCCGTACGGTATTTCTTATCCAAATTTTTACCACAAGGTCGATTTGGTAGCGTTCTGTGTCATGCCGAACCACTTTCATTTACTAGCGTATCAGTACCAGCAAGGCGCATTAACCAGTTTCATGCAAAGCCTGATGACTAGTTACAGTCGTTATTTCAACCAAAAGTATAAACGTACTGGTTCGCTTTTCGAGTCACGATTCCGTTCCTCACTCGTCAGTGATGACAGCTACTTGCAACATATTACTCGATATATTCACCTCAATCCGCGCACATGGCGCACCTATGAATACTCTAGTTTGCCGTATTATTTGCAACGCGCCCAAGAGGCGTGGATGCGGCCGGAGCGTATACTTGAGCTGTTTCGAATAGCGACAGATACCTCGAATTTGTCGCTGATTATGAAGAAAATAAGAAGATGATGGATATTTTAAAGCGCGAACTCGCTAACGAATATTAAAGTCAAAACCATTTTGGGAGGACTGTCCTCCCAAAATGAAAATTAGTTTGCTTTTGGAAGGGTGAGGGCGTATACCATTGCATACAATATTATTTGATTCAGGTCACCGGCGAGGTGGCCGTAGACGGGAGGACCAGAAATGGCAAAAACAGCAAGCGATAAGGTGGATAATACAAAAGAAGCGAAGCAAGAGGGCGAAGGCAAAGCTAAGGCACTAGGTCTTGCGCTCGAAACCATAGAGAAGCAATTCGGCAAAGGTTCTATCATGAAGCTCGGTGAAAACCAAGGTGTTGAGGTTGAGTGTACGCCTACCGGTAGTCTCTCGCTTGATCTTGCGCTTGGCGGAGGAATTCCGAAAGGCCGTATCGTCGAGATTTACGGTCCGGAATCGAGTGGTAAAACCACGCTCACTCTTCACGCCATAGCCGAAGTGCAAAAGCGCGGTGGCACAGCGGCTTTCATAGACGCAGAACACGCACTTGACCCTTCATATGCCAAACGCATTGGTGTGGATATTGAGAATTTGCTGCTCAGTCAGCCAGATAACGGGGAACAAGCACTTGAAATTACCGAAACGCTGGTTCGCTCCAATGCCGTCGACCTTATCGTTGTTGACTCTGTTGCAGCACTCGTACCCCGTGCAGAGATAGAAGGTGACATGGGCGATAGCCATATGGGACTACAAGCGCGTCTCATGAGCCAGGCTTTGCGTAAACTAACTGGGGTTATAAGCCGTAGTAAAACTACCGTCATTTTCATCAACCAGATTCGCATGAAGATTGGTGTTATGTTTGGTAACCCAGAAACTACCACCGGTGGAAACGCGCTTAAATTCTACGCAAGTGTCAGGATGGATATACGCCGTATTTCGCAAATCAAAGCTGGTGATGCAGTTATAGGCAATCGCGCTCGGGTGAAAGTGGTCAAAACAAGATTGCCCCGCCCTTCCGCGAAGCCGAGTTTGACATAATGTATAACCAAGGCATTTCGGTTGCCGGCGACATACTTGACCTAGCCGTCACGCAAAACATTGTCGAAAAGCTGGTGCCTGGTTTGCCTATAACGGCGAGAAAATAGGCCAAGGACGTGAAGCTGCCAAGACATATCTGCAAGAAAACCCCAAAGTCCAATCTGAAATAGCCGCCAAGGTCCGCGAAGCCGCCACAAAGGAATAGATAGATGGGTCGAGTGCTTTATATTCGACATGGTCAAAGCCAAGCAAACCTAGCTGGAATATTGGCTGGTGGCTCTAACGATAGCAACCTAACTGATCTCGGAAGGCAGCAAGCCAGACAGGCTGGTCGAGCGCTGAAGAATAATTCAATCAATAAAATCATAACTTCTCCGCTGAGTCGAGCTCTCGAAACTGCCCAGATAATTGCCGCTGAAATTGGCTATGACGTACAGAGAATAGAGCTAGATCCGCGGCTAAAAGAGTATGAATTAGGAGTGGGTCAAGGGCAGTCACTCGAAGGTATGACAGCCGAAAAAATTGTAAGCTTCCCCGGCGCTGAAAAGCCAGCTGAATTCGCGAAAAGAGTAAAATCAGCTCTGTATAGTGCTTGGGAGGATTCGGGCACGGTGGTGATTGTTGCCCATGGAGGGGTATCAAGATTGATTGACTGCCTAAGAATTGGCAAGGATCCTAAATGGTTTTATGATATGCCGAATCACGGTAATGCCACTGTCGTAGAACTCGACTTAACTTGGTTAAAGGACGCATGAGAAAAGGCATAAAAAGAGCAGTCATTTTGCATGGGTCAGAAGGGTCGCCGGAAGGGAATTGGTTCCGGTGGCTGGAGGCTCAACTAAAAGCCAAAGGCTATGATGTCTGGCTGCCACAGTTACCTCATGCCGAACAGCCGAGTCTGCGTGAATGGCTGGCTTTTGTGCAACAGAACGCACCGTTCGTACTCGATGAAGACATGATAGTTATTGGCCATTCGTCGGGTGCAGATCTGGCGCTGCTGATCGCCCAAACAAATCAAACCAAGTTAAAAACAGTCGTCTGCGTATCAGTTTTCACAAACGAATGCGGTGAAAGTGTCGCCACCGAATGGGAAGCAAACGCCCGGCTATTTGATGTACCGTTTGACTGGCGAAAGATAAAGGCGAACGTCGAAAACCAGATCATCATATTGCACTCAGACGATGACCCCTATGTGCCGTTTAAACAGGCCGAATACATCACTCGTCAGCTAGATGCCGACCTTACCATCATCCCCGGCCAAGGACACTTCAACCTCGAAAAAAGTAAGAAATACGCCAGTTTTCCAATCCTTGCAAGGATGCTTGGTCGATTAAAATGAACATTACGGCCATAAAAACGCAGGTGAAACGTGAGGGAAGATATAGCATCTTTGTAGATGGTCAGTACGCGTTTAGTTTGAGTGCAGAAGCGCTGCTGGATGCACGGCTCGTACCTGGGCAGGAACTATCCCAGGTGGAGGTTACGGAGTACAAAAGGCTATCCCGGGAGGACAAGGCGTACAACTTAGCGTTGGCGTACGTGGCTAGGCGCATGCGAAGCGAGGGCGAGCTGCATGATTATTTCCGCCGCAAACAATATGCTCCCGAGCTAGCTGAACAGATTCTGGAAAAACTTCGCAGGCTAAATTTTGTAGATGACGCTGAGTTTGCCCAGCGGTGGGTTGAGAATCGACGTCGGCTAAAAGCGACCAGTACCAAAAAGTTGCGGCTGGAACTGCGCCAAAAGAAAGTGAGTAGTGACATTATCCAGCACATACTTGAGGAGGATGAAACAGACGAGCGTCAGCTACTACGTGAGCTGGTCGAGAAAAAGCGCAAGATCAGTCGCTACCAAGATGACCAAAAACTCATGATGTACCTCGCCCGCCAAGGTTTCAACTACGACGACATCAAAGCAGTCATTGGCGAATAAAAACTACAGAATTTCAAGTGTTTTAACAACTTCGTCAATCAGAGAGCGGTCAATTGTAGTTGACTCCATTATGGCAAATGCAGCTAAATACTGAGTATTTGCTTTCTCAAAAACATATGAATACACGTAATAATTATCGGTAAGCATGCCATATGCCTCGCTATTTGTACCTTTTAACGTTTTGCTGGTATATTTACTGCCACTTTGGCCATTATTTAGAATGAACTTTGTGGACTCTCCTGATGGTGAAATTGTAGATTTAGATTTTTGTATGTAAAAATACTCAGAGTACCCATCCCATCCACCTACATTGTCGTTAATGATAATTGGTTCTTTTTCTGAATTATAGGACATATTACTAACATTCGGACCACTTGAGAGTAGGTCGTATGCAGTATCATTAATGATTTTCCACCCATTAGGTATAACTACACTAAATGCACCATTGCTCGACGATGTTCGCCTGCCTTGAAATTTAACAGCATCTTTATCAATTTCCGATTTTTCGGTTGTACTGGTTTGTTCTGTTTTCGTCAGCTCAGGGCTACTAGTTTTATTGTCCTTAGTATTATTTTGTTTGAGCACTATAAAACCTATCGCTACAACTAGAAGTACTGCAAGAATCAAAATAATAAAACTTTGAACGGAGCCTTTTTGCTTGTTCATAGATCCTCCATAATATTTCATATTGTATTGTACACGATTTGTAGGCTTAAGCGGCGGCGCCGGCGGGGACAGTGGCGGCGTCTAGGGGGTCGTTGACTATGATATTTTTGTCGGTGATTTCATTTATTTGCGATCGATCTATCACCAGATTACCCTTCGTAAGGCCCTTCAATATCCCCGTGAGGCATACAGTTTCTGTACATACATAGTTTCTACTTCTACAGAGAAGTCAGACACTTTTCGAGGCGTTGCTTGCTGAGCGTCGCAACCTGCTTGCCGATGAGCTCAAACCGTATGCTCATAACTTCCTTTAGCCGGACAAGTTCGTCAGGATCTGCGAGTACGTCGTGGTCGTTCACCACTAGACCTTGCGGGATAACATCACGGATGTCTTGGTACAGGAGCACAAGCTCTTTCCGGCTAAATTTATCGGCGCAGTAAAAACCTTCTATCTTGAGATTGTTCGGGTTAATTATCGCTGAAGTCGTCGTGGCCGCTTGTTGTCCAGTACGAAGACTCATCACCGGACGCCCAATCAAACTGTCACTGAGTTTTAGCATATGTATAGTATAGACCAGTTTGCAACAAAGGAAGGCGCAGGATCCCATATTACAGAAAACCCCACACCTCATTTGTCAGTTGTTTGTATGTCATAGGTATGGTGCCCGCATCTCAACCAGAACAGTCCACGTTCGCATAGCACTACAAAACGTAAAAAACGTGCACGTACGTGCATTTTATGTGCATGTAAATAAACAATGCCGAGTTGGCGTTGTAAAAAGAAACATTTTTATTGTGCCTGTGCTTGCAATAGGTTTTAGAGAGGCATAGACTGGGAACTAATTATGAAATACCTGAGAATATTCCTCAGGGTGGGACTGATATTACTCATAACGCTCGTTCCGTTGAGTGTGCAAGCTGAAACAGTCGCTGTGCCTCAGCTTATCATCCGCGAGATAAAAATCACGGGAGAAGAGCTGGTTGTATTGCAGGCCACGGCTGACATCCCTGACCTCAGCGAATATTGGGTTGGCTACACGGGTAGCGATACGGCAAATCCAGGCGCCATTGTGCCATCGCAGCAACTACCAGTGCGATCACTAACTACTGGTCAAGCCCTTTTAATGACAAGTGACGGCGCTACTACGTGTGATGCGGTACTGGTGACAAAACTGTCTGTATCACTGGCTGATACCAAGGGAACCTTTGTCGTGCGTCGGCTCCAGAGCAGTGGCCTTTCGAGCACATTCACCACTGTCGATAGTGTGAACTGGGCGAAGCCCGGATTAACTGGGACGACAACAGCAGCACTGGACCTGCGCAAAGAAACCGCCGGTATGAATTACCCGGTGTGGTACCACGATCCATCTATGGTAAAACCGTGGCGCGTTGGAAACTTGGTAGGTTGCACGCTCAGCCTCGCGCCCCTCACGAGCGGTACACAAAGTGAAACTGTCGAATGGGTACAGACGGCTATAGAGCCGCCGGCAATCATTGAAAACATAAATGAAGTTGAAGCCACCCCTGATAATACAGCCATCCCAGGTGATAACGCCGGTTTAGCGCCCCCACTTATAACCGAGATGCTGCCGAATCCGGCAGGTACTGGCACGGACGGCACGGACGAATATATTGAGCTGTAGAACGCAAACGACGCACCGTTTTATCTCTCTGGTTTTACGCTCCAGACGGGGCTGGCTACCAAGCATTCATATATATTTCCATCTGGCCTGAGCATTGCCCCCAAAAGCTTTCGGGCATTTTACACGAGTCAAACGAGCTTGAGCTTAAGCAATACGAGCGGACAAGCTACTCTTCTCGATGGTACTGGTACGGTTGTGGCGCAGTCCGACCCCTACGATTCAGCTCCTGACGGCCAAGCCTGGGCGCTCGCAAATGGTACGTGGTACTGGACCACAAAGCCAACGGAGGCCGCTACCAATATCATCGCCCAACCCATTACCCTTCCGGCGACAGCCATAAAAAAAGTCGTGACAGCAAAAACTGCCGCCAAGGTTAAGTCTGCTTCGACGAGTGCTAAGAAAACGACGAAAACCACCACGCAAAACGCAAAAGATACGGCGGCTACGCCAGCCAAGCAAGTTAGCGCCTTGCCGAAACCGACAGCCATACACCCTGGTGTGCTTGCCCTGGTGGCAGCTTGCGCGGTAGGATATGGAGCATATGTCTACCGAAAAGACCTGGCAAATGCATTCCACAAGCTCCGTCGACACTGAGGCGTTCGGTGAAGCTACAGGCGCGCGGCTGAAAGGCGGTGAGGTGATTGAGCTTGTGAGCGACTTGGGCGGTGGCAAGACGACGTTAGTGCGTGGTCTAGCACGGGGCGCCGGTAGCACAGATAGAGTGGCCAGCCCAACGTTTAGCATTAGTCGCGAATATAAAACACCGCAATTTACCATCATCCACTTCGACTTTTATCGTCTCGCTGAAGCTGGTGTTGTGGCCGAAGAATTACGCGAATACCTTGGTGACCCACACTTTGTCGTGCTGGTTGAGTGGGGTGAAATTGTTCAGGAGGTTTTGCCGCAAAATCGGGTAACCATACGCATCGATCAAATAGGCGATGAATCACGGGAATTTTTTTGCAGCTATAACTCCGAACAAGCATATTTATTTGAGGATATTAACACATGATAATCCTAACTTTGCGCACCGATAACCCCGAAGCCGAAGTAGGTTTATATGACGATGATAAACAACTAGTATACGAAAAATGGACAGCCCACCGCCAGCTAGCCGAAACAATACACCTCAAAATCAAACAACTACTTGATAGCCAAGCAAAAGACTGGCACGACATA
Organism: Candidatus Saccharimonadota bacterium; assembly: GCA_016699935.1. Lineage (GTDB taxonomy): Bacteria > Patescibacteriota > Saccharimonadia > Saccharimonadales > UBA4665 > JAGXIT01. The sequence goes on along the minus strand of CP064992.1, from coordinate 265,982 downwards.
ACAGGGCTTGTCGTTTTTCAAGGGCCAGGCAGTTTCACGGGACTTCGGATTGGCCTGACCGTATCCAATGCTTTGGCACAAGGGCTATCGGTACCAATTGTTGCCACGCAAAATCCCAGGTGGATAGAAACAGGGGTAGCCAGGCTCATCCGCGGTGAAAATGACACATTAGCGCTGCCTTTTTACGGTGCTGAAGTACACATAACACCGCCCAAAAAGTAGGCAAAAACCAGAAAGTTATCCACAGAGATTATATTAAGTTGTTGATTGTAAGACTAAAAAGCTTATAGTTATATTCAGCTAATAAAACATAAAAACAAGGAATACAAAACAAATGCATTTACTCAGACGTGTAGTATCTGGCACCAGCGTAGCGGTATTATCGCTATCAACGCTACTAACCATGGGCTTCACGGGCATCGCCCATGCCGCCGTCCAAACCTGTACTTGGACCGGCAGCGGCGCAGACAACAAATTTAGCACCGTAGCCAACTGGTCAGGCTGTGGTGGTGCTGCGCCTCTGGCTGGCGATATAGTTTCATTTAATAGTGACGTTTTCCCAGATGTTGCAGCAACTGAAATTATTAATGATTTGACGGTTGCCTTGGGTGGAGTTCAAACGACAAAGGGTACAATCACCACTAACAACGTTTACGGGATACAGATTAGCACCTTGAAAATGGCTGATGGTGCGATTATAGATGTAACAAGGGGTTCGAATGGGGAGTTGGGCATTAACGTTGCAACCGGTTCGATAGAAGGCGGTCTTACTCAAGGCTCGATTACCAGCACTGGCTCAGTAACAATCAAAGGCATGGTAAACACAAAATATAACATTGATGGAACACTGACCTTAGAAGACAATGATCTATTGAATCCAAGTGTTACATATATGGACGAAACTTCTAATATTGGTGCCCTGAAGATTGGTGACGATATGATAGTGCGCTACTACCCGTCAGTGTCTATGTCATCAAAGACCCTACCGTTCCCAATACAACTCGTCACAACTGCTTCAAGAATTGACTTTGAGGCGTATTGCACACAATGGCAGGGAATGAGCTGTTTGTCAACCCAGCCTATAACCTATACGCAGAGTAATCCTATAACATTGGCGGGCGATACAGCCGTAGGAGTCGGAGACGGAGTTACCTTGAATGTGACTGGGACGGTCACAGGCGGAAAGTTGACTAAAACTGCAGAGAGCTCAGGAACGCTCAATGTGGGCGGAACGGCAGTGGTACAGCCCGTTAAGACCACCGAGTGTTCAGATAAAAATACCTTGGAATTTGTGTATGTCGCTCAAAATGAGACATACATTGTTCATGATGGGTGTGAGCGTTCAGGCATAAACGTATATGCTGGGGGGATATTGAAGGGTACTGGTGTAAAAATATTCAATCTCTTTATCAATGAGGGTGCATCTGTAGCTCCTGGCAATAGTCCAGGATGCATAGCTTCAGATACGATGTCATTGAGCGGAACTTATCAGTTTGAGCTAGGCGGGACTGATGCCTGTACTGGTTATGACCAGCTGAAGGTAACAAACACAACTTCTACAACGCCAACGACTATTATCGGGGCAAACGCAGCACTGGCGACTTCTCGCTACAATGGTTATACGCCAAAGCAGGGACAGGTATTCACTATCATCGACGTTGCTGGTACTCAAGCAATCCAAGGAACGTTTAAGGATCTTCCGGAAGGTGCGACATTTACACAAAATGGTGTGGTGTTTAAGATCAGCTACGTTGGCGGTACTGGAAACGACGTGACCCTAACTGTCCAGAACCAGCCAACAGCCCCAGACACGGGCTTTGCCCTCATTAGTGTCAATCCAGTATTGACTCTCGTCGTTACTGCTGGGGCAGCACTCCTACTGATAGGTGTGGCTCGCAAGACTCGCCCTGCGCCTGCACGTGCACACGCTCGACGACGTAAATAAACAGCGAAAAAGGAAGATACAATGTCGCAAGCGCGTTTGACGCTCGACAATCAGGTTTTCACAGGAACACTACGGTATAAGCGCCGTAGTGTTGCCTATGTGCCACGACCGGTGCAAACGCGGACCATCCAAGATATTGCGGCAGTCCGAAGACAACCGTCGCACCCAAAGATTTCTTTTCAAAACACTGGTAAAAAACTTGTAAGCCGTCAGTATATGGACGTCAAGCCAAAGCATATGAGACCACACAGTGCTCAGAGCGCTGCAACCATTCAGCCTCGTCAAGATGTCAGTGTGGCAAAATCCACCAAAACCAAACGGCGAAGAAAAACTAAAAGTGCTGTTCCGTAAACAGACATTCATGTATGCGGCAGCAGTTGTGGTATTTGGCCTGGGCTTGTACGTTGGGCTAGGTGGACTTTACGTGAATAAACAGGTAGCAGTGCAGGTTGAAACGCTTCAGAAACACGCACAAGTTAAAGGCGACACAACCGGCACTACTGATGAAACAGTTCCGCCATCGACCGAAAAGCCATCGACTGCGGCAGTTCGAAGTTACGCTGTGTCGCCAGTCAATCCGCGCTACATAGACATACCAAAGCTGAAAGTTCATGCCCGGGTGCTATCCATGGGGTTGATCGGAAAAATGAGCTGCAAGCACCGTACGGGATTTACGATGCTGGCTGGTACAATGCCTCATCACGGCCGGGAGAAAATGGAGCCATGCTCATAGACGGGCACTCGGGCATCGGTGCGACACAGGGCATCTTCCATGACCTAACAAAGCTAGTGGCTGGCGACGATGTATCGGTTAAGCGTGGCGACGGACAAGTATTTACATACAAGGTAGCCGACGTCCAGGTCGTCGACAAGGATAAGGTGGACATGACGCGTTTGCTTGTTTCCACCGATACAGCGAAGCCTGGGCTAACGCTCATCACGTGCGCGGGTAGCCAAGTTCCGGGACGTTCTCGCTCAAACAGCGCCTAATTGTCTACGCAGTCTTGCAATAATTGACGTTGGGTAACAAAACGGCGTATTATTTATGATAGGCATTCTAGGAGTTTTCGAGGAAGCCAACATTTGTCAATTTTATACGAAATCTGGTGGGTTCAGGCGTGCAACTAGAGAAGTGATAGCGAACGTTGCCAGTGAACTCAGCTGAACGAAAGGGAAGAGCATGGAACCAATTACCATATTGCTCGCGGTAGCAGGGCTTGGCCTTGGCTATGGTGGCAGTACATACCTAAGCAAAAAAGTCAGCCGAAGCTGATGATAAAGCAAACAAAGAACTTGCTAAGGCCAAAAAAGAAGCCGATAAACTAGTCGATGAAGCCCGTGAAGAGGCTCGTAAGGTGGCTGATGAGGCACGTAAAGAGGAACAGACACGTCGTAACGAGCTCAAAGATCTTGAAAACCGTCTCGTTCAGCGCGAAACCACGCTCGACAAAAAGCTCGACGAGCTCGATAAACGAAGTGAAAAACTACGTGCTGGCGAGGATGAAGTTGAAGCGCTGAAAAACGAAATACGTGATATTCGCGTCAAACAACAAGAAAAACTAGAGAAAATTGCCAAGCTCAGCAAGGCCGATGCTGCCGAAAAGCTGATGCAAATGACCGAGCGCGATATCAAAAATGATCTAACAGGTCTGATCGCCAAGATGCAAAACGAAGCCAAAGAAACTGCCGAAGACCAAGCGGGTGTACTGATCGTGACAGCTATGGAGCGCATGAGTAGCGAAGTTACCGCCGAGCGAACTCTCACCAGCGTCAAGCTGGAAGACGAGGAAATGAAGGGTCGAATTATCGGCAAAGAAGGTCGTAATATCCAGGCGCTACAGCGAGCTACTGGTGTCGACATAATGGTTGATGATACACCTGGCTACATAGTCCTAAGCTGTTTTGACCCTGTCCGCCGCGAAGTGGCTCGCCAGGCACTCGAACTACTACTAAAAGACGGTCGTGTTCACCCAGGTCGTATAGAAGAAGTTGTCGAAAAAGCTCAGAAAAATGTCGAAAAAGACGTTGTTCGGGCTGGTGAAGATGCCGCCCGTGAGGTTGGAGTGCTCGGCATACCAAAAGAACTGCTGCACCTACTCGGTGAGTTGCGTTTCCGAACCAGTTATGGCCAAAACGTTCTCAAACATAGCACCGAAATGGCTCACATGGCCGGTATGCTGGCTGAAGAGTTGGGAGCCAACGTACAAGTAACCAAATACGCCACGCTTATGCACGACATGGGCAAGGCACTGACACACAAAATAGAAGGCAAACACCACCACATATCAGGTGAAATGCTGCGAAAATACGGTGCGCCAGAAGAAGTTGCATTGGCAGCCGAACAACATCATGATGATGTAGAGGCCACAAGCGTCGAAGCACTAATTGTCCGTGTATGCGATGCGATATCGGCAGCTCGACCTGGTGCGCGAAACATTTCAGCCGAAAACTTCGGTGAGCGCATGAAAGAGCTGGAAAACATTGCCAATGGTTTCCCAGGTATCGAAAAGTCCTATGCCATCAGCGCTGGCCGTGAAGTCCGAGTTTTTGTGCGGCCACAGCAGATTGATGACCTTAGTGCCATACGCTTGGCTCGAGACATCGCGACCAAGATCGAAAGCAGCATGAACTACCCAGGTACCATCAAAGTCAACGTCATACGTGAAACCCGCGCCATCGAATTCGCCAAGTAGTTACTAAAAATAAGGTCTGATGCTTGAGTTAATCCATAAATCTGGCACAAAAGCTACGATTAACCCCGAGAGGGGGCGTTTGTGGAGTCGTGGACGGCGGCCGACGGGACGGAGCTTTTTGCACGGCGGAATATGCCTAGTGGTAAAAACCGCGGTGGCATACCAGTTTGTGCGCCTATCTTCGGGCCGGGTGAAACAGTAGGGTTGAACCAGCACGGGTTTGCCCGAAACTGCACGTGGGTGGTAGAGGAGCAAAAAGAATCCCAGGTGAAGCTATCTCTGGATAATCCGTCGTCCCAGGTGGAAAGTCTGCCGCCAGTGTACGCTGGCTGCGGAATGGAGCTTGACCTAGAGCTGCTCGAAAGCGGTCTCTGTGAAACGCTAACCATCCGAAATATCGGCATCGAACCATTTGCCGTAAACCCTGCCTTTCACCCATACTTTCCGGTACTCGCAGATGCGTCTGCGGAGCAGGCAGAGGTAACTATTGACGGACGGAGTTATAGTTTTACCACCGAAGGGCTTCTGGCGACGCAGAAAATTGACAGCGTCGGATCTACGGCAATTCTCAAAACGTCTCAGGGAACATGGACAATTTCGGGGGAAGGATTACCACTCTTTGCTATATGGAGCGAATCTCCAGCAGACTTTTTATGTGTCGAACCAACTGAGAGCGGGTACCTCACGGATAATCTGGCAACGCAATTGCAGCCCAATGCATCTATGAAAATTTCCATAGAAATTGCATTCATAAAAAATTCTGCGTAACTCATGCCGATGTCGACAATATTATGAAGTAAAAACTACTACGATAGACCCCTGTTATTAAGTTGCAAAAAATAGCCATAAGCGTATAATTTTTTACAGCACTTAGTAAACACATACCCATAAGCTAAAAAACCGACATGATAACAGATTCAGCGCAAGCAAAAAACCAGCAAAATGAGACGCTTCGCTGGCGATACGTCTTTAGTCGCATGGTACCGACGGCCGTAATTGTTTTTTTAATTCTTTTTACGTTTTATCCTCGGTTTGGTAATCCGATATCAAACTTGCGTGGGCTTGGCAATGCGAACTCAAAGATCACTGCCCAACAGAAATTGCAGCAAGCGGCTGAGCTCAAAATGGGCCTCGAACAACTTCAGGCAAACGGCGAACTGGGGTCGTACCTTCAGGCTTCAGGGGGCGGAACTAACAGTCAAGTGCTGTCATGGGACGAGCAAACGCGCGTACTCAGTATTTCAAACGGCAATAGTGTTACCTTGGGTAGCTTAACTACGGCAGTGTCGGATCCTCAGGTGCTTTCAAAAACGGGCAATAAACTGGCACTGTCGGGCGTTGCCCAGACAGTCGATCTTAGTAGCTATCTGGACAACACCGACGCCCAAACTGTCGGTTTGGCCGGAACAATCCTGACGATCGCTGGTGGCAACAGTATAGACCTTGCGCCTATCAATACAGACAATCAAACGCTTGGTCTCGCGGGGACAAGCCTCTCATTGAGTGGTGGCAATACTATCAATCTTGCTTCCATAAACACAGATGTGCTAGCCAGTTTAAGCTGTACGGTTGGCCAGGTTGCTCAGTGGGATGGTAGTGCTTGGGCGTGTGCATCGCCAGCAGCGGTTACGGATGCCCAGACGCTCAGCTTGGCAGCCAACAACCTCTCAATCCTAAACGGCAACTCCGTTTCGCTTGCGGGCTATCTAGACAACACCGACTCCCAGTCACTTTCACTTGGAGGCAACACCCTCTCTCTGGTAAATGGCGGTTCGGTTAACCTGGCTTCTTACCCAGACAACACCGATGTCCTCGCCAACCTGGCTTGTGGTACTAGCCAGATAGCCAAATGGAATGGTTCTGCCTGGGCCTGTGCTGCAGATAACGACACCGTAACCAATGAAGGCCAAGTCGATGCTTGGGTCAGTAACAACGGCTACCTGACTAGTGAGGTTGATGGCAGCACCAGCAACGAGCTACAAACCCTCACCTGGAACAGTGGCACTCGTATCCTAACCATCTCTAGTGGCAATACCGCTGACCTATCCAGCCTGCTAGATAACACTGATGCTCAGACTATCTCTCGCACCGGCAACACCATTAGCATTACCGGTAGTGCCGGCACAGTAGACCTCAGTCCCTACCTAGACAACACCGACACCCAAGCCATAAGCAAAGCAGGCAATACCCTGAGCATTACGGGTAATGCATCTACTGTCGATCTTGCCAGCTACCTAGACAACACCGACGCTCAGACAGTCGGACTTGTTGGTACAACGCTGACCATTTCTGGTGGCAATAGCATCGACCTCGCTCCCATAAACACCGACAGCCAAAACCTAAGCCTTGCCGGTACAACACTAAACATTTCTGGTGGCACTGGCGTTAACCTCGCCTCCATAAACACCGACGTACTAGCTGGTCTATCTTGCTCACCCAACCAGATAGCCAAATGGAACGGCTCTGCCTGGGCCTGTGCCGCAGATGTAGATACTGACACCGTCCTGAACGAAGCCCAAGTTGACGCCTACGCCAACAACAACGGCTACCTAACCAGCGAAGTCGATGGTAGCATCACGAACGAAATCCAGAGCCTAAGCCTCGTTGCCAATGTCCTGAGTATTAGCGGTGACCCGGGCACCATTAACCTGGCTCCCTATCTAGACAACACCGACGCTCAGACACTCAGCTACAACACAGGTACACAGATTCTTACCATTGCCGGAGGCAACACGGCTGACCTATCTAGCCTGCTCGACAATACAGACTCTCAAGCTATCTCCCGCACCGGCAACACAGTCTCTATTACCGGCAATGCTAGCACAGTAGACCTTAGTCCCTACCTAGACAACACCGACACCCTTGCTAGCCTCAGCTGTAGTCCTAACCAGATAGCCAAATGGAATGGCTCTGCTTGGGCCTGTGCCGCAGACGTCGACACCGACACCGATACCGACCAGCAAACCCTCAACCTGGCCGCTAACAGCCTGAGTATTAGCAACGGCAACTCTGTCTCGCTCGCAGGCTATCTAGACAACACCGACACCCAAGCTATCTCAGTTGCCAGTGACATCCTCAGTATTTCTGGCAATGCCGGCACCGTTGACCTCAGCCCGTATCTAGACAACACCGACTCCCAGTCACTTTCACTTGGAGGCAACACCCTCTCTCTGGTAAATGGCGGTTCGGTTAACCTGGCTCTTACCTCAGACAACACCGATGTCCTCGCCAACCTGGCTTGTGGTACTAGCCAGATAGCCAAATGGAATGGTTCTGCCTGGGCCTGTGCTGCAGATAACGACACCGTAACCAATGAAGGCCAAGTCGATGCTTGGGTCAGTAACAACGGCTACCTGACTAGTGAGGTTGATGGCAGCACCAGCAACGAGCTACAAACCCTCACCTGGAACAGTGGCACTCGTATCCTAACCATCTCTAGTGGCAATACCGCTGACCTATCCAGCCTGCTAGATAACACTGATGCTCAGACTATCTCTCGCACCGGCAACACCATTAGCATTACCGGTAGTGCCGGCACAGTAGACCTCAGTCCCTACCTAGACAACACCGACACCCAAGCCATAAGCAAAGCAGGCAATACCCTGAGCATTACGGGTAATGCATCTACTGTCGATCTTGCCAGCTACCTAGACAACACCGACGCTCAGACAGTCGGACTTGTTGGTACAACGCTGACCATTTCTGGTGGCAATAGCATCGACCTCGCTCCCATAAACACCGACAGCCAAAACCTAAGCCTTGCCGGTACAACACTAAACATTTCTGGTGGCACTGGCGTTAACCTCGCCTCCATAAACACCGACGTACTAGCTGGTCTATCTTGCTCACCCAACCAGATAGCCAAATGGAACGGCTCTGCCTGGGCCTGTGCCGCAGATGTAGATACTGACACCGTCCTGAACGAAGCCCAAGTTGACGCCTACGCCAACAACAACGGCTACCTAACCAGCGAAGTCGATGGTAGCATCACGAACGAAATCCAGAGCCTAAGCCTCGTTGCCAATGTCCTGAGTATTAGCGGTGACCCGGGCACCATTAACCTGGCTCCCTATCTAGACAACACCGACGCTCAGACACTCAGCTACAACACAGGTACACAGATTCTTACCATTGCCGGAGGCAACACGGCTGACCTATCTAGCCTGCTCGACAATACAGACTCAAGCTATCTCCCGCACCGGCAACACAGTCTCTATTACCGGCAATGCTAGCACAGTAGACCTTAGTCCCTACCTAGACAACACCGACACCCTTGCTAGCCTCAGCTGTAGTCCTAACCAGATAGCCAAGTGGAACGGTTCTGCCTGGGCCTGTGCCGCAGACGTCGACACCGACACCGATACCGACCAGCAAACCTCAACCTGGCCGCTAACAGCCTGAGTATTAGCAACGGCAACTCTGTCTCGCTCGCAGGCTATCTAGACAACACCGACACCCAAGCTATCTCAGTTGCCAGTGACATCCTCAGTATTTCTGGCAATGCCGGCACCGTTGACCTCAGCCCGTATCTAGACAACACCGACGCCCAAACACTCGGTCTAGCCGGGAACAGCCTCAGTCTCGTCAATGGCGGGAGTGTTGACCTGTCTGGCTACCTCGACAACACTGATGTCCTCGCTGGTCTCAGCTGTAGTCCAAACCAGATAGCCAAGTGGAACGGTTCCGCCTGGGCTTGTGCCGCTGACGTAGACACCGATACAGACACAGACACCGATGCCCAAACCCTCAGCTGGAACAGTGGCACTCACATCCTCACTATCTCAGCGGCAACACGGCTGACCTCGGCAGCTTGCTCGACAACACGGATGCCCAAGCTATCTCATTAGCAGGAGATACCCTGAGCATTACGGGTAATGCATCTACCGTCGATCTCGCCAGCTACCTAGACAACACCGACGCCCAGACGGTCGGCCTGGTCGGCACCACCCTCACTATCTCTGGTGGCAACAGCATCGATCTCGCACCCATAAATACCGATGCCCAGACGCTTGGCCTGGTCGGCACCAACCCGTCTATTACTGGCGGTAACACGATTGACCTATCCAGCATAGATACCGACAGCCTCGCCGGTCTGTCGTGCTCACCAAACCAGATAGCCAAGTGGAACGGCAGTGCCTGGGCTTGTGCCGCTGACGTAGACACCGATACAGTCCTCAATGAGGTCCAGGTCGATGCCTACGCCAACAACAATGGCTACCTTACCAGCGAAGTCGATGGTAGCATCACGAACGAAATCCAGAGCCTGAGCCTCGTTGCAGATATTCTCAGCATCAGTGGCGATCCTGGCACCATAGACCTCAGCGCCTACCTCGATAACACGGATGCCCAGACTCTCAGCTACAACCTGGTACTCAGATTCTTACGATTGCCGGTGGCAACACGGCTGACCAATCTAGCCTGCTCGACAATACAGACTCTCAAGCTATCTCTCGCACCGGTAACACCGTATCCATCACTGGCAATGCCAGTACCATCGACCTTAGTCCCTACCTCGACGATACTGATACAGACACCCTAGCCAGCCTCAGCTGTAGTCCAAACCAGATAGCCAAGTGGAACGGTTCTGCCTGGGCCTGTGCCGCAGACGTCGACACCGACACCGATACCGACCAGCAAACCCTCAACCTGGCCGCTAACAGCCTGAGTATTAGCAACGGCAACTCTGTCTCGCTCGCAGGCTATCTAGACAACACCGACACCCAAAACATCTCAGTTGCCAGTGACATCCTCAGTATTTCTGGCAATGCCGGCACCGTTGACCTCAGCCCGTATCTAGACAACACCGACGCCCAAACACTCGGTCTAGCCGGGAACAGCCTCAGTCTCGTCAATGGCGGGAGTGTTGACCTGTCTGGCTACCTCGACAACACTGATGTCCTCGCTGGTCTCAGCTGTAGTCCAAACCAGATAGCCAAGTGGAATGGTTCTGTCTGGGCTTGTGCCGCTGACGTAGACACCGATACGGTTCTGAACGAAGCCCAAGTCGATGCCTACGCCAACAACAACGGCTATCTTACTAGTGAAGCAGATGGCATAGTAGGCAATGAAGTCACCGACGCCACAGTTAGCGGTGGTCTGACACGAAGCGGCTCAGGTACTGGCGGCTCGCCCTTTACATTGGGCATAGGTACTGGCGGGGTAACCAACACGATGCTAGCCAATAGCGGACTCACGATTTCGGCTGGTAACGGTCTAGCCAATGGTGGTGCTGTTTCTTGGCGGAACCACCACACTCAACATAGGTGCTGGCAACGGCATTACGGTAAATGCCGATGACATTGCGATAAAAACATTTGCTGCAACAGATGCGCTCTCTGCAACAGCTTCATCTGGTTCAGGTATTGAGATATTGGCTTCAGGGGTTGGTCTTTGCAGGGCTGCTCCGACACACAGGTTCTTAAGTGGAACGAAACGACCGATGTCTAGCTTGCGCCGCAGATAATAACCTCACTGAAGCCAACGTGGAAGCTTTCATTTTCGATGGGGATAATACAGGCACCATCACGAGTGGCACCTTTGACCTCAGCTCACTGACTTTCACACCGGAACTGACCGACGCCAATGTCGCCGGTGCGTTGACCATAAGTGGTACGGGTTCTGTGGCAGATGCTGCGCTGAGCACAAATGTTACGAAACTCGGGCAAACCATAGAAACTGGCGAAATAACTGATGGTACTATCGCCGCAGCAGATATCTCACCTGACAGCCTGAACTTCACAGAGCTTAGCGACACCCTTAGTCTTGACGTTGCTACTACTGTGAGCTTAGGTGCGAATAACTTCAATATAAACCTAAACTCAACTGGGAAATTTGCAATCCAGGATGCTGGTACGATTGCTTTTGAGGTGTCTGACGCTGGCAATATATACATAGGTGATACGGGTAGCGCTATTGCGACCGGTGCCGCACTAGTACTGGACTCCATTACGACAGAAGGCAATGTGCTTGCAACCAACGGCGCTATCTACTACAACACGTCGCTTGCGAAATTCCGGTGCTACGAGTCCAGCACATGGAAAGATTGTATATCGGCTCCCGCTAGCCAAACAGACACAACGACAGCATACTATTTCTTTACCGATCTGATTGGTAATGAAACGACCACTGGATCTGACGTGTTTGCCACAAACTCCACGGGGTCGACGGCCGCTACTGCCACAACAGCTGCGAATCGTCCGGGGTTGTACAGGAGCACAACCAGGACTTCAGCAACTGGGCGAACAGCTTTTATGTCGAGTACCAGTGCTATCGCACTTGGCGGAGGTTCAATGGCGTATGAAACGGCGATCAACATTGCCACGCTTTCAGATGCTACCCAGCGCTACCAGCTAGTTGTTGGTCTACTTGACACGGCAACGGCAGCCAACCAAGTTGATGCTGCTGCCTTTGTGTACGACGAGGGCGGCGTCTCGACCGGTTCAGCAGCTACTCCAAACTGGCAGATTATGACATCAAATAACTCAACTCGAACATTCAACACTACTACGACTGCGGTTACAGCAGCTACCTGGTATAAACTTCGGGTTGAGGTCAATTCCGCTGGTACGCTCGTGACATACTACATAAATGGTACGAATGTCGGCACTCGCAACACGAACATTCCAACGGGAACTACGCGGGCACTTGGTTTTGGTCAACTTCTCATAAAGTCTATTGGCACAACCGCAAGGACAGTAGACATTGACTACATGAAGGCGCAGCAGACATTTACAACCGCGCGCTAGACTCGCTATCAAGTAGTACGCTATACTACTAAGCATAAGAAAAGTGAGGAACCATGCAAGATGATGTAGTGCCTACCCCCAAAAAAGGCAAAGCGAATAATGAAGTAAACGACACCTCTAGTCAAGAGGGTATCCGCGGTAAAATACGCGCCAATAAGACAATCTTACTTGTCGCCACTGTATTTGCCGTGCTAGGGTTTGTCGGTACGGTGGTATTTTATCAAAAATACCAAGATGTGAAGAGCAATCCCGGACAGGCGCAAAAGGCCCAAAATAGTGCGGAAACCCAACGAGTACTGGGTGAGCTAAAGAAAGTCCTCCGCATCGACGAGAAAGAAGCACCCACAGTTGCTCGAGTAGAAGACCCTGCCAAGCTCAAAACAGCAAACGCTGAGTTTTACAAAAACGTCGAAAAGGGTGACTATTTGGTCATATTTCCAAAAAGAGCGGTTATCTACCGCGAGTCTATAAACCAAATTATCAACATTGCGCCTATCATCAGCACCAGTGGCACGGCTGCCGAGCAAAAACCAGCCGCAGCTGACACCAAAACCACAAATACAACTACAAACCCTCGTACGACAACCCGCTAAGCAGCGGCCAAACGAACCTTTCACTCGCATGTTATACTTCATGCTGTCGTCGCGAATCTACATATTTGTCCCAGCTGGGACAAATATGTAGAAAAGCTGTAGGTTTTAGGGGGCAAAAGAAATCGTTAATCTGGTGGTTCGGGTATACTATAGGTATGAAAATTCTCTATGTGGGTGATGTAATGGCCGAAATGGGTATGCAAGCGGTCGAGAAGATGCTGCCTGGTTTAGTTGCTGCAGAGCATATTGATTTTGTTGTGGCACAGGCTGAAAACGTCACAGACGGGAAGGGTATGTCGCCGGATGATATGGCTCGGTTGCAGCGTGCCGGCGTACATGCTTTTTCAGGCGGGAACCATAACCGTATCTGGATTTAACTTCATTTTTAGAAAACCCCGCTGAACCGGTTGTCGGGCCAGCCAACATGCTTAGTTGTCCGGGCCCTGGCTACAAGCTGGTCGAAACACCGAATGGGAACGTGCTGGTGGTGAGCATGACTTGGCAGTATCGTGGGTAAACATGCCGATGTGGAGACCGAAAACCCGCTCAAGAAAATCGATGAAATCTTGGCCGTTGTAGCGCGCGGTTCGTATGCTGCGAGCATTGTCAATATTCATGGAGATTTTAGCAGCGAGAAGATCGTGTTCGGTTACTACTTGATGGCCGCGTATCAGCCGTGATAGGTGATCACTGGCATGTACCCACAGCCGACACGGAAATTTTACCGAAAGGCACCGCACATATAACCGATGTTGGCATGTGCGGCTCACTCGACATCCTCGCTGGGCGTGACATTTGGCTCAATCATCCCACGCTGGCGCGATGGCTACCAGACCCGCAATCAGCTCGAAACCACCGGCCGCATGCAGTTTTGCGCTCTCCTAGTTGACGTAGACGAAACCACCGGCCGCGCCCGCACCGCCAAACACATCCGCGAGGCGTGGCAGTCAGTATGATTCCGTCGGTCCCTATCGCATTCTGGCAGTACGTTGACCTTATTATTCTGGTGCCGTTTTTTGCGCTGCTGGCAGGGCTGCTAGCGAAGCATTACCGAAGTAATGGTTCGTTTTTGAAAACTATCAGTCATACTATTGCAGCTTCGCCGAAATCAAGTCGTATCTTTTCTCTCTCCATGACGGTGATTGCTCCTGTGTACTACAGTTTTGTTTGGTTTTGGGCAGCTCCACGAATGGTTATTTCAGAGGCATTTTACTGGATATTGGTCCCAATGCTCTTGAGCGAACTTCTGTTTGTATGGCTGCCAGCGAACGCTGTGTATACGAAATGGCACACTCCATTTGCGGTGTTTACAATGGTTGGTATGGTAGCCGAGGTAGTGATCATTACGCTATCTGCAAAGTACCTTAGCACATGGGCAGAAGCTATGTTCTTGGCATTTCTCGGTACGGCATGTATCTTTGTGGCCGTACTAGTGCTTGAACGCCTAAAGCGTTATGTATTTTTGTTGGAAGTAATCTTTTGCGCGGTCTTTTTACTTGCGATGTCACTAGCTGCGCATACGTGATTTGCGGGAGACCGCTAAAGCGTTTATGATTGAACCATGGCTAAGAAGTTGAAACCATATAAAACATTTGTTTTGAGGTTGCTTGGCGGGGTGGGGTATTTTACGGTGTTTATGGAGTGGTTATGGCTTCTGGCGTTGTATTTGCCAGGGTTTTTCGAGTCTGAGGTAGGTAAGACAATATTCCCTGAAGTTGAACCGCAACCCGTGGAACTGAAGCCTGTTGAAGCTGCAGCATTTGAACCGTCACTCCTTATCACCATCATCTTTACAGTCCTGGCACTCGGGATTGTTGCGCTTGTCATATATGTCATCTTCGCTAAATACATTCCTAGTGCCGCCAGAGCTGCCACCAAGGTCGTGCATGTTGCCACCGAAAAAACAGTGCCTGTCATCGCTCACAAACCGCTAGAAAAAATCCCCGCCCGTAAACGAAAGCTACTCACTGCACGAGTTCAGTTTTGGGTCAGCGTTTTCTTTGCAATCATGCCGCTGCTAATTATTTGCGCCGCCCGCTTCAGTAGTCACACAGTAGAGTCCCAGCTAATTATTCTAGGTCTAGCGCTGCTCAGCGCCGTTGCTCTGGCATGCTTTATTTTGCAAACCTGGCTCGCCCACCGCTGGTTTGGTACGAAAAGGGCTATCAAATAGCCAGCTTTACTTCCCTACAGGATTCGGACTTTCGTGCTACAACATCCAGAAGTAGAATATTTTGATAGGCTAACAAAGGTGTACATGTACTGGTCTATTTGGTAAAATCAGTCTATGGTAACGGGGAGTGGCGCAGTCCGGTAGCGCACGCGGTTTTGGGACCGCCGGGTCGCAGGTTCAAATCCTGTCTCCCGACCATATGAAAACTCCTCAGTGAAGTTGAGGTTTTTTCATGTTGGTGAATGTGGTGCGGACTTGCGCTCGCAGGTTGCGGACGAGAGCGCAGACAGAAAAGAGCTGGTTCTTTTCTGTCGAGCACCGCAGGAAGGAGTCCCGCCAGAGCGGGACGCTAATCCTGTCTCCCTGACCACATAAATGCCTAGAACAAGCTCTGCTTCTTTAACCTCAGGATTTACGTAAACAGGGAATCATTTTTTTGGCCGATAAATCACACAACTCTACAGGTGTAAGGGTTTCGTCCTTTTTGTGTTATTAATACATTGTAGACTTCCTTAAAGTATCATTTAGCATTGCAAGTTCATATGAACCACATGTCTACTAGCAATATCATCCCAATTTAGATATACTTACCCCTGTTAATCACGCCGTGTAGCGCAGCTTGGTAGCGCGCGTCTGGGACGACGAGGTCGTGGGTTCAAATCCGTTACCTCGACTATATAAAATGGCCACATTTTGTGGCCATTTTATATGGTTGTATGTGACATGGTGCAGTAACCGCGTTTGGTTCGCGGACGAGGAGCGTAGCACAAAATCATGCTGGCTTGAGTTTGTGCGAGCACTGTAGGAGGAGTCCCGCCAGAGCGGAACGATAATCCCGCCACCCCGACCATACGGTATTCTAGTAAACAATTAAATGCTGTTTGCATTCATGAGTCTTGCGAGTAATATTATGATATAGATCGGGAGGTAGTAAATGCAAAGGCAAGAATCAAATCCGGAAACACAAAAATGACGAGGCAAACAGCAAAAGACAGTCTTTTCATACAAAAAGCTAGTATACCTACTAATAGGTATTAGTTGCTAGCTGAGCGTTGATATTAGGATTTGTGCTAGGTAATCGGACTGCAAATGCGCCAGACAAAGCAGTAAAAACTACCGCCAAGCAAGATAAAATGGTGCCACCTACCGAGCCATCTTCCCAGTCAAAAACTGAAGCGAGCTTTCCTGCGGAAACGGTAAAACCGACTTCCAAGACAAAAACTTTTGGTGCTAGATTCTGCACCCAAGTAGCTGGGGACTGCCACAATTGTCGATACAAAGATTGTTCCGTCCGATACAGGCTTTCGACAGCAGATAAACTTTTCGGCAAACCCACTTTAGCGTTGTGGGGTCAGCGAAGACTGGTCAACCTCTGTCGGACGGGTGTCGGCTGCCTAGAGCCACAAAAGAAATGCCGGCACTGAGCAGTTACAACACTGAGTGGCACAATATATCTGGCAGTGGAATGGCTGTCGATTTTGCCGAACGAAGTCTACCCAGCAAAGAAGGTGGCTACATTATATCTGAAACGTATCAAACCTACTTGTCGAAGGTGTTTTGTGCGCAACGGTTACAAGCAAATCAACGGCTCACGTTATAGAGTAGTTTCGGTGGCGTACTACCGTAATTTTGCTGAAGCTGCTGGGTGAACGACGCCGTCAGCGCATGGCTGAACCAATATACTTTTTCGACCGATCAGCGAAACGATTTTGATTTTCTACTCGCCAGCCTTGTTGCTTACTAGTCGCAAGCGTACAATTACTGGTGATGAATCTAACAAACATGTTTCTGGCGGTTGTGGTCGTTTTGGCATTTATTGATTTCGGAATGGGGCTGGCGACGACATTGGCTACACGGCGGAAGTTGGACGAAAGTTCGTGCATGTTTCAGTTGGAACCTTTGTGGCCTTTTGGCCTTATTTTCTTGACTGGTCAGAAATTCGGTTAATAAGTTTGGCTTTTTTGCAGTGGTCTTATTTCTATGTGGACAGGGTTGTTTCGAGCCATTGGCAGTGTGCAGCGGCCGACTTACGGCGAAATATTTTTGCCCTAAGTGTTGGACTTTTGACATGTACCACTACTTCCAAGGTATTATGCAACTGCTATTGCAAATGGCACTAGCCGATGGTTTTGCCGCTATTGTCGGCAGTAGATACGGTACACAAAATAAATATCACCTGTTTGGCCGAAGTAAAGCTTAGCAGGCAGCATGACATTTTTGTAATCACTTGCTTTACTGGTGTACAGCCAACTTTCGGATAATGTGGGCTGATTGGCAATATGTTGTAGCTGGCGCACTAGGCGCAACATTTTTAGAAAACATAGCCGCCCTTGGTTTTGATAATCTTTTAGTGCCAGTATCGATTGGGTTATTGCTGCAGTACGTCTCATAGCAATATGAAAGAATATTCATTCATACAAAGAGCCGACTGCATGGGTCGACTCCTTTGTATGGGGCGAATGATGGGACTGCTCTCCTCATGTCATTCGGACCTGAACTTACAGGCTACGGGTCCGGCCACCGCCACTGGCAATGGCGTTCAAGCCTCCGCTCTGACCAAAGCAAAACCCCGTTTTCGCAAGGGTTTCAACTTGGGGCGAATGATGGGACTTGAACCCACGGCCTCCTGCGCCACAAGCAGGCGCTCTAACCAACTGAGCCACATCCGGCTTTCGTCACAACACGGCAACGATCTTCGCTGCGCCGAAACAAGATAAATCTTCTTTCGCCGAGCTCCAGTCTCAGCCGGATGTTTCCTCTCAAAACTCCATTCAGTCGTTTCGCTCCTTGGATTGAGTTTTGTTAGCTGCAACAAGCAGAAAACAGAGGTGATTATAACGGGTTTGGCAGACTATTTCAATGATTGTTGTGGGGTTTTGTTATTGTTGACTCACCCAGCCATGGGGAAGACAAGACGTAGGGAAGTCAAATTTCGTATTTGTTGCTATATGTACTGCTGTTGTTGGAGTTTTTGCGCAGTCAGATTTTGCCTGGAAACCTCGGGGTTGTTTCAAGGCGGCCTCTTCGTTGGTCGGGCTACTTTGGCATTATAGTTATATAAAAGAGGCGCTAATAATCAGTGAGGCAGCGATGAGCAAACCAACAGAACTTTCTATGCATTACCATTATGATAGTAACTTGAACGGCTTTTGTAAATCGAAAATGCAGCAATTACGTTTGGTCTAGTCAGCGCGTAAAAGTTTCACGCCTCATATACAGTTTGTATGCTTTATATCGGCCACATTTGGGGGTACAGGTGTGATGCTTCGTGGCCAGAGACGATAGTGCCGTACGGTGTTAATTCCTACAGCGTATAGGAATACTTGTGCCTGCAGGTATAGCCAGAACAATATGGCTAAGATCACCGCAAACTGAGCGTTGAGCCCGGTTTGGGTACGGAGGAAATGAGCTACAAGATATCCACCTATGGTTTGCAGAACCAAAAAGCCGATAGCTGCAACGAGTGCACCCGGCACATTGGCGATTGGCCGTTTTCGAGCCGATGAGCCAAATGTAAATACTCCCCAAAAAACGGCAAAGAGAGCGATGAACCCAAGTGTCCCGAGCAGTAGCCTCAGTAGCAATGCGTGACTTGTCGCCGCTGCGTAACCAGTCAATGAAGCGGCGACAAGGAAACCAGTACCGGCGTAAAAAATGATGCCGAAACTTTTGATAGTAGATTTGGGGAACCCAGCGCGACGTATTCGAGGTACGGCCCAAACATGGTTTAGTACGTGCTGAACGGCGTGGGCGACGCCACGTGCGCCGTAGAAGGTGACAAGCAGGCTTAGAAGCAGTGCGAGACCCGTTTTGCTTGGCGTATTGATGCTTGCGGCCAAGCTATCTCCGAGGGCAGGAAAGTAGCTCGTAACACCACT
Organism: Candidatus Saccharimonadota bacterium; assembly: GCA_016699935.1. GTDB lineage: Bacteria > Patescibacteriota > Saccharimonadia > Saccharimonadales > UBA4665 > JAGXIT01. The sequence continues at coordinate 246,955 of CP064992.1, read as the reverse complement.
CAGGAATTTCTCTTGTAGTTCCGGCTTATCCTGTGCAAGTATTTGCAGCGTGACCGTTGCCGCGATGAGAAGTGGAAAAAGTGAAACGAACCCGTAATAGGCGATAAGTGCCGCCTGGTAGCCAGCATCGTCATCGCTGTATTTTTTTGCAACAGCAAACGGAAATCCGACCTTGTGATGGTGCTGTTGGAATCGGTCAAACTGGTCAAGTCTGCGTTCAAAGAAATTTCGCTTTTTCATCTGGGATGGCATGGTATAAGCGTACACTTTCACCCGGGATTATCCAAGTATTGTTCAGCGCTCAGTTATGTTCTTGTGTAAAACTCATCCATGTCGGTGATTCCGAGCCTCGCGAGGCGCTCAACATCTGGTTTATCAGTTTCGTATATTTGGACAAGGGTCGAATTGTTGCTTGGCTCCAATATATATAAGCGAACTTTTCTGTGGGGACGTCTCAAAAAGCGCAGATTTGCTTGTAAAAGTTTTTCGTTGGTCGGTAATATAGCCTGAATAGCTTGGGGTTGCTTACGGGCTAGTTGCTTGATAATTCGTTTGATCAGACGATCGTGCCTACGGTCGAAATGATAATTCTCAATACGCTGTGTCATGACTACTACGATATCTGTACATCCTAGCTTGACGGCAATATCTATAGGGATCAAGTCTGCAACACCACCATCGATATAATCTCTACCTTCTACTGTTACCTTTTTGTCGTAAAAAATAGGTAATGCTGCCGTGGCTCTAAACTCCTCGTAGATTTGTGCGAATTTATGATGGTCAGAGATGATTGTCTTTTTTCCAGTTATGGCATCAGTCAGGATAACATGTAGCTGAGATCTTGAATTTAGTAAATTGGGAATATTGACCGGTCTTTTATGCTTCAGAACCAAGTCAACCAAGTAATCGATGTTAACTTTTTTATCTTGTCTGAGTAAATTTACAAAGTTTTTATTGGTCAAGTCGTCTGTATACGTGTGATAGGTTTCAATGTCACCCCCGAGAAAGTACGCCCCGTTTATCGCCCCTGCACTTGATCCAATAACGTGCTCAAAGGTACTAGCAAAGCTGTATTCAATCAATGGTACTATGGCGCCCGCTGAGTATGCGGCACGCATTCCTCCCCCCTGGAGTACAAGCCCGAAGAGACGTTTATCTTTTGGGTTTTCTTGGTGCTTTTTCAGCACGTCATATAGTGTCATCATGGTCGTGGTGCCCCGGACAGGATTCGAACCTGTGACCTTAGGCTTAGAAGTCCTCTGCTCTATCCAGCTGAGCTACCAGGGCAAGCACCACTGTTTATATAATAACTCATTCGATTAAAAATGTTGCGGTTCCAGTTAGATAGAGCAGCGTCTGCGTTTATAATTCGCTCAAGGTTGTCCAACTGAGCTACCAGGGCACGGCACCTGTCTGATAATAGCAAAGTATATTGAACGTATATACATGTATTGCTAGACTTACATAGTGAATATAAATCGAATTGCTGCCACAAAACTTCGGGACAGCGGTTATTCATACCGTATGATCCACAACCAATTAGGTGTACCTATGGCAACGCTAAGCGGCTGGTTTCGCGAAAGACCGTACACGCCAAACGCTGAAGCATTGCACAGAATTCAATCTGGACGATACGCATATGGTATAAGAAAGCGGGATGAAAGAATATGCGAAATTGCAGAGCTATTACAGCTAGGAAAAGATGAAGTAGGCGACATTAGTAGGAGAGATTTGTGGATGGTCGGTATCGGTTTATGGATTGGTGAGGGATCAAAGACGATAGAACAAATACGACTTGCCAACTCAGATCCAGATGTTGTGAGACTGTGGGTAGGATGGCTAAAAGAGATCTGTGGGTTACGAGACGAAAACATCTTCATGACACTGCATATCTATCCAGAAACAGACGAAGAAGTATGTCTGAAATATTGGCGTAATATTATTGGCATTCCCAATCTGCGATGTGGTAAAACGCAGGTAGATAGAAGAATTGGCAAAGCAATTTCACACAACGGCAAATTACCGTATGGCACTGTACGTATCTCGGTCAGAAGCGAAGGCGATACAGCTAAAGGTGTGCGTCTCTACCGTAGATTAAAGGGTTGGGTATCTGCTATACTTAACATCTAGAGTATACGCGGGTGTCGTATAACGGCTTATTATCTTTGTTTTCCAAACAAAAAATCGGAGTTCGACTCTCCGCACCCGCACCAAACTTTAGACCAAATTGAAGCCAGGGTTATCAAATGACAAAAGTTGCAATTGTAGACAAGAACGACAATGTCATTGGTGCAATGGATCGTCAAGACGCAGTAAGTCAGGGTCAAATTGTTAGAATTGTTCGAATAGTGCTGTTTAATTCCAAAGGGCAAATATTTATACAAAACGCGCTCTAAACGTCAGCCATCCTGGACTATGGGATCAATCTGCCGGGGGACATGTAGACGAGGACGAGGACTATATTACTGCAGCTAAGCGAGAATTATACGAAGAGATCGGTATCAAAAACATTAAGCTGCATGAAGTTACACGATACTATAGCGATTTTGAATACGAGGGCAGCATAATGAAAAGATTCAATACTTTATACACCGCTGTGTCGGATCAAACCTTAACGTTAGACCAGGGTGAAGTTGCTGGTGGAAAATGGTTATCGCCGGGTCAGTTAATAACAATGATGGCAGCAGAACCTGATAAATTTACTAAAGGTTTCATCAACGCTTACAAAATATATCGTTCGACAATAGGCAAGTAGTCTACTAGTTTAACCTCAATTCGACCTAAGCATGCAAGGCTCTACTCCGTCAGCAGCGATGCGAGAGCAGCGCTTTAGGGTTGGGGAACTTTTTGGCTGGATTTACTCCAGCCAAAAGTGGGAGGGCAAAGCCCTCCACTGCTGAGGTCGAGAGATTATGTCGAACTCAGGCTAGTTTAATGACGCTGCTCTATTTTTGAATAAAAGCCAGTTTTTACCCAGATGGGATGACAAAACCAAAACGATCAGTCGTTATGCCACCTTGTGCGGTTACGTAGCCGGAAAAGTCTCAAGTTTTCGGATACGAAATACTATCAACTTTTTAAATAATCTTGGGTATAATCTAAGCGACAAATTTTTGTTGTTTGGATGAGTGCTAATATAATAATTGTGACAAATATTATAAATGTGCTATAATACGTACATGTTGCGGAAGAATAAGCAAATTGTCGAGCTACCGTTATTTGCTGAGGCGCGTGTCCAACCACAGTATAAAAAACGTCGCTTCAGCCGATTTACACGCTCTGCTGTGTATCTATTTGTAATGGTTGCAATATTTTGTGGTGTTTTTATCCACTGGCAATTCGTGAGTATGATAAGCAGTTTACGGCGTATGCGGCTGCACTGCCGGATTACTCGAAGGTTACTCCTCCAGTTCCGTTTGCTATCGGACGCCCCATCAAACTGGATGTTCCAAGCGTAGGATAAGCCTCCCCGTAGTAGACGGGTCGTAGATACCGTTTCTAGAACCTGGACACTGCACAATGATAAAGTTCAGTTTGACACATCATCAAACTTGCCAATTCGCGCGAGGAAACACCTTCATCTACGGTCATGCCACCTCGTGGGTGTTTGGGCCGCTTTTGAAGATTCAACCAAGCGCAGAGGCCACAATTACAACAGACATGGGATTTGTTTTTACATACAAACTTGCTAGCCACGAAGTCGTTGACCCAACAAACATCGGCGTACTGAACTACACCGGACCATCACGACTCATGCTGCAAACCTGTACCGGGCCCACCCTTAGTGAATTCCGGCAGCTTTTCTATTTCAGCTATGTCGATCACAAGCGAATCTAGGAATGAACTCTTAGATTTCGTGGAATACTTCTATGTGGGCACCCAGGCTATTGAGGCGTTCAGCGAGATCTTCATAGCCACGCTGAATGGTGTAGATATTGCGCAGTGTAGAAACGCCGTCAGCAGCTAGCATGCCGATGAGGAGCAGGCTAGCGGGACGAAGGGCAGGGGGCAAAACACATCGGCACGAGTGAACTTGGTTGGTCCAGTGATGTACACGCGGTGCGGGTCGGCGAGCCCACGGTTGCACCAATTTTTGTTACTTCTGTATAGTAGATGGCTCGGTTTTCGTACATCCAGTCATGGATGAGGGTGCGGCCTTTACAACGGCGCAGATTGGGACAAAATACGGTAGATTATCGGTATTGACGCCAGGATAAGGGAAGGGAGTGGATTTTGTCTACGAGGGCGTGCAGCTCACCATTGTGCTTGAAGATGTGCAGGTCGACGAGCTCTGTCTTGCCATTTGCGGCAGGATAACGATTGGTAACCTCATAACGAAGACCCATCTTCTTGAGCTTCAGTAGCTCAAGCGTAACAAAGGCTATCGGCGCGTTCAATGGTAATCTCAGAATTTGTCGTAACGGCGGCGGCTATGAAAACATAGCTTCAATCGGATCTTCGGCTGGCGCATAGGTGATATTTTTGATGTTTTTGACACCGTGAACGCGCAGCGTACTGGTGCCGATGCCATCGATGCGGACACCAAGTTTCGAAGGAAAACACACGTCCTGAACCATGTAGTTGGCGCTGGCAATTCGATGGTAGTTTCCTCGTCGCGCCCAGCTGCAGCCATGAGAGCATTTTCGGTGACAGTATCACCCATCTCGTAGAGCGCGAATCTGCCAGCTGGTCTCGGTGTGACAGTAACTTGGTAGTGACCGCTCGTAGCTTTGACACCTAAGCCAAATTCTTGCAGGGCAAACAGATGCGGTTCGACCGTCCGCTCACCCAGCTTGCAGCCACCGGCGTAGGGAATCTTGAACTGCGAAAATTCATGCATGAGCGGACCCATCATCATGATGACCGTTCGTGTTTTGCGAGCGGCATCTTTATCCATTTTGTCGAGCCTGAGCTCGGTGGGTCGACGCAGCTCTAGATCGTTACCGTTTGTCCATTTTGCCTGGATGCCAATGCTTTCCAGAACCTCGATTATACGAAATACTTCTTCGATGCGCGGGAAATTCAAAAATTTCGTCGTGCCGTGATTGAGCAGTGCGGCACACAGTAGCCCCACGGCGGCATTCTTACTTGTCTTGAGCTGGATATTACCGTGTAGCTCATGGCCGCCTTCGATTCGCAAATTCACCGAGCCGCTGCCAAGTGAGATTATTTGCTTATTGAGCGCCTCGCTCAGCCGACCAAGCGTCTCGAGGCTCAAGTTTTGGCCACCTTTTTCTATGCGGTTAATGGCTGATTGGCTGGTACCAAGACGCTTGGCTAGTTCTGCCTGGGTCATACCACGTTCTTGGCGCACTCGCGCCACAAAATCACCGATTCGTTCATTTGTTTGAGTAGTCATAAGGGTATAGTATACCATGCATGGTATATGGTGGAGGTAATCCACAATCCACAATCCACAATTCACAATTCACAATTCACAATTTTCAATTTTCAAAAAATTTTCAAGAAACAAGATTCAGAATTTCTATCGTCACAGTCTGTTTGAAAATTGTCACTTGCCCTTATTCTGAAAATTGTGAATTGTAAATTGATCATTGACGGCCTGCAGACAAAATTACTATATCCCGCACTAGGTATCCTAGCGTACACTATAAGATAACGACTAAACGAGGAGAGACCCCATGGTAGATACACAAGTAGCTGATCTAATTGCCTCCGAAGATAAGCGTGAGCACGAAGGGCTGGAACTCATCCCCAGTGAAAACTATGTTTCTGCTGACGTGCTAGAAGCCAATGGGAGTATTTTTACAAATAAATACAGCGAAGGCTACCCGGGCAAGCGCTACTATGGCGGCCAAGACTTCACCGACCCGCTAGAACAGCTCGCCATTGACCGCGCTAAAAAATTGTTCAAAGCCGACCATGCCAATGTCCAGCCCCACTCTGGTGTCCCTGCAAACGAAGCTGTCTACTACGCGTGGCTTGAGCCTGGCGACACCGTGCTTGGGATGGATCTTGGCCACGGCGGACACCTTAGTCACGGCAACCCGATGACGCGCTCGGCCCACATCTACAACTTTGTCGGCTACAAAGTGAAAGACATTACTACTGGTGAAATAGATTACGAAGAGCTACGCGCCTTAGCCCTCAAACACAAGCCAAAAATTATTCTGGCTGGCTTCAGCGCTTATCCACGCGAGCTGGATTATGCCAAATTTGCCGCCATCGCAAAAGAAGTTGGTCCAGATTGCCTACTAATGGCAGATATGGCGCACATCGCTGGGCTAATCGTGGCAGGTGAGGCCAAAAACCCATTTGACTACGGCTTTCATGTCATTACGACCACCACGCACAAAACATTGCGCGGTCCGCGCGGTGGCTTGATCCTCAGCAAGGGCACGGTTTCGACACCTCTCAAGGCGCCAGAGAAAACCATTCAGAACATCCCGACACTTATCGACCGAGCCATTTTCCCTGGCACCCAGGGTGGGCCACACATGCACACGATTGCCGCCAAGGCTGTCGCTTTTGGCGAGGCACTTCGCCCGGAATTCAAAACATACGCCAAGCAAGTCGTGAAGAATGCGTCCGTACTGGCCGAAGAACTAAAAAAACGCGGCTTTATATTGGTAGCTGGCGGCACGAGCAATCACCTTATATTGGCTGATGTCAACCAGAGCTTCGGCATAGACGGTGGCGTTGCCGAAAAGCGCTCGACAAAGTTGGTCTGAACCTGAATAAAAATTCAGTACCCAATGATACGTTGCCACCGTTCCGTCCGAGTGGCATCCGACTCAGCACGCCTGCTATCACCACTCGTGGTCTGAAGGAAAAGATATGGTGAAAATAGCCGAGTGGATGAAACAAGCCATCGACGCTCGTGAAGACGAGAAAAAGCTTGCTGCTATACACGATGAAGTTATCGCCTTTCTCGCCAGTTCCCGTTACCAAGTGATAGCAAAAGCTGTCGAGATTGCAAAGGCGATTGCAAAGATTGCAAATGCGACGAATCTCACCCCAGTAAAACATGCAAATGCGGTGGAACCTGCCCTTGCATCCCCTGCAAGTGCTAGCGCACTGCAAAGCCCACTGGCCTATTGGCCGGATGGTTTCTGAGGTAAGTGCTGGGTATGGTGATACAATCAGGCTATGGCCAAACAAAAAAAACCATGGTACAAATCTACACAAAAATTCCCGCTTGTCGTCGCGTGGTTACAGTTAGCGGGCGTATGGATGCTTGCCTTTGTAGCTTCGCGCATACCGAAGGACGAGCAGGCTAGTAGTGGGTCGCTCGAGCGCATAGGCGATATAGTCGCACTCGTATCGTTCGTACAGTTTTTCACTGGTGTTATTTACTTGTTCCTCTACCCACATACGTCGCTTCGCAAACGATTCCTAATCTGTCTTGCCCTCTTTTTCAGTCTCGTCGTCATTATAGCCACAAAACAGGGTGTGGTTGTCCCGAAACTCTAGCGGTTGCGGGCACGCCAGGCGATGTCGGGGCGGTACTGCATGGCTGGGAAATGTATGGCAGATTCGCCTATGGCAGCATTGGCTGCTTGTGAGGCGGCTGCTAGGTTGACTCCTAGACCAGTGACATACAAGACGCGGCCACCGCTAGTCACGACCTGACCAGATTCATCAAGTTTGGTACTACCATGAAATACAGTGACATCACGGTACTCATTAGCCAACCCCTCAACCACTTTGCCGGGGATAGGTGAGTCAGGGTAGCCTTCGGCGGCGAGACATATGGTCAGGGCAGCGCCATGTATTTCTTTTGGCATTGCGAAGTCGGCTAACGTGCCTGCTGCGGTTGCGTACAGCATGTCGTATATATCGACACCATTGCCATGGAGGAGCGGGATGATGACTTCTGTCTCCGGATCCCCAAATCGGACGTTGTACTCTATCACAAGCGGGTCGCCAGCGAGTTCTTCGGCGAGCATGAGCCCCATGTACAGCACTCCTTGGTAGGGGGTGTTTTCGGCTGCCATAGCGGTGATGGTTTTTTCGGCGATTACTTCGATCTTTTCCCATTGTGCTGCACTGAGCATCCAGTCTGGTAGGGGGGCATACACACCCATACCGCCAGTATTTGGGCCCTTGTCCCCAGCGAGTAAGCGCTTGTGGTCTTGGGAAGCAAGTGGGATAACTTTGTAATTCGTTCCGTCGCTCAAAACAAACACAGAAACTTCTGGGCCATGGTTGCGTGCTTGTACAACAAACCGGCTGCCGTCACCGTCCATAGCACCGCTGGTAATTTTCTGAATTGCGTCAGCTGCCTCAGCGGCAGTATCTGGTAGAAAAACTCCTTTACCGCCAGCTAAACCATTTGCCTTTAGAACGCTATTTTCTGGTCCGCCAAAGATTTTCATGGCTGCATCAGCACCTTCTGCAGAGGTGACGATAACCGATTCAGGAATGGTGATGTCGTGCTTTTGCATAAACTGGGTGGCGAATGCCTTGCTGCCTTCAAGCTGTGCGGCAAGTTTACTGGCGCCGAATACCACAATCGAAGCCTCGCGCAGCGCATCACTTAACCCTTCGACAAGAGGTGCCTCAGGGCCAATTACTACAAGGTCGATGTGGTTGTTTTGGCAAAAGGCTACTGTTTCGTAGGCGCCATTAACGGCAACATTTTCGCACTTTTGTTCATGTGCTGTGCCGGCATTTCCAGGTGAAACATATACTTTTTCGACTGCTGAAGACTGCGCCATACCCCATGCTAGAGCATGTTCACGCCCGCCACTACCTATTATAAGCACTGTTGCCATAGCCATGACCCTCCTTTTTATAATTTGCTTAAGCTTCTAGAAAAGACATTACATCAGCCGCAATGTGCGCTTTTTCGGTCGCCTGCACGCGAGCGAAAAGTGACTCAGCCGTGTCATCCATTTTGACCGGCACTCGGTTTTCGGCTATGATCGGGCCCTTGTCGTACTCCGCACTGACTACATGTAGTGTCTGACCGGCTTCGCGTTGTTTATTGTCTAGCACAAACTGTTGGGTGCCGAGACCGTGTGTCCCGATGGACTTTGGTAAAAGACCGGGGTGAGTATTGAGCATATGTGACTGGTATACACTAGTATATTCGGGCCTCCAACCATAAGCAGCAATCAGCTTAGGACCGACAAGCTTCACGTAGCCCAGTAACAGCACAAGATCGATGTCGTTTGTTTGTAGCATATCGAGTATCGCATCTTGCTCAGCTTCGGTCTGTTGACCATGAACTATTTTTTCGTCTGAGGACTGTGTGCGAGAGTTTATGATGGCAGTTTGAATGACAAGGCCAAGTTCATCATTTAGATTTTTAACGCGCTCCAGGATATAGGCATCTTTGTTGTTACTAATTACTAATGGTATTTCGATAGGCATGGCATTTGCCTGTACGCTACGGATAAACGCTTCGGCGGTGCTGCCACTGCCAGATGCAAGTCTAGCTATTCGGTAAGGTCTCATGCTGGTATAGGGGTGATTATATTTTTACTCACTAGGACATCTTCGAGATTGATGTGTGAAATATCTTTGGCGCGCTGGCCGATGGGGTCAGGTAAACGCCGTTAAAGCAAGATGCCGAAAAACTGATTCTGGTAATGTGGTCGGGCAGACCATACCGTCGTATGACAGAAAATGAAGCGTGTCAGACCCGACATAATCATTGATTTCTGCTACAGTCATGCCGGTTGCGATTAGCTCGGATTGTTTGGGGTATTTATGCCATAAAATCTGGGTAGAGCACTGGCGGCGAGCTGATCATCAAGTGTACTTCGGTCGCCCCTGCCTCTCGCAGCATAGAAACAGTTTTACGCATGGTAGTGCCGCGTACAATCGAGTCATCGACAAGTACGACACGCCGTCCCTGGATGGCGCTGACGAGCGGATCTCAACTTCATTTAAGGTCGTTTTCTCGTAGCTCGGCCGTGGGGCGAATGAAGGTTCGGTGGATATAGCGGTTTTGATAAGGTTCATTTCGAAAGGTATGCCACTAGCTTCGGCGTAGCCCAGAGCCGCTGGTATAGCAGAGTCAGGTACTGGTATGACAACATCGGCGTTTATTGGACATTCTTCGGCCATTTCGCGGCCGAATTGCATGCGGACATCATTGACGGTTTGCCCAAGTATGATGCTATCTGGTCGTGCGAAATAAACAAACTCGAAAATATCGAGCTTTTGTTCACCCGGTACTACTTGAGTTTCGTGCATCCCAGTTTTGTCGATAGCTATCATTTCACCTGGTTTGATTTCTCGGATGTGCGCCGCGGCAATGGTGTCGAGGGCGCATGTTTCGCTAGCTGCGACATAACTACCATCTTCGAGCTGACCTAACGAAAGCGGGCGTATGCCATGTTTGTCACGGAAGGCGACGAGACAATCTTTGGACATGGCAACAGCGGAAAAAACACCAGTGAAAAGTGGATAGCAAGCAGCTATGGCGTCTGGCAATGACAGACCATCGTCGAGCTTGAGCCCAATTGCTGCCGCCATCATGCCCGAATCGTTAAGCTCGTCAGTCGATACGTTTCGGCTACTGAGAAATGATTCAAGCTCGCCACAGTCCGGTATATTGCCATTGTGAGCAAAGGCAAAACCACGTTCGGTATCGATGAAAGGTTGGTTGAAGCAGCCGTCTTGGCCACCAGATGTCGAGTATCGGTTATGGCCGATGGCGATATAGCCAGGTAAGTTTGCTAGATCTGTTTCGCGGAAAACAGTAGCTACTAAGCCGGCTTCGCTGTGACGATATAGTTTTTTGCCGTCGCTACTGGCAATCCCGGAGCTTTCCTGTCCACGGTGCTGCAAAGCGCATAGGCCATAAAAAGACAAACGAGCCGCTTCTACTGCATGGCTCGCTCCAAATACCCCGAATACGGCACATTTTTCTTTCGGACGCATATCTGACTGGTGAACAACCATGTATCTAGAATCCTCCGGGAGTAAAACGTCAAACGGACAGCCCTACCATAATCTGTCCTTTACGTTCACTCCGTACTGCCTATATACTACCCCTTTCTTGTCACCACTCTGCAAGTCAAGGCAGTAGTTCGGGTTCTTGGACGAGGTAATGCCGAAGAGATTGGACCGCCTGGGTGATTTCATCGCGGAATTTTAGCAGGTCGGCGGTGGATTTGCGGCATGTTCGCTGACGACACGAGTGCTGAGTTGGCCAGGTGGCCATCCTGGTTTTATTATCGTGTACGTCTTTATAGCCAGCCTGTTCGATGAGCCAGGCGGCGGGATTTTGAGCACCACCGTCTTCGCTAATTCGGCATAGTGGTAGGTACCATAAGCCGCATGAACGTTTTGCTGTCTACGATGGGGTTTGCAAAATGATCCAGTGTTGGCGATAACTGTTGGGTCGGGAAGCTTGGCATTCCTGATGGCGATGACGGCATCGCGAACGACTCGCGGAGTGACCGGCCCGTCGACTGGGTGTTCGGCGAGGTATTTTTCACGGGCGCTGTAGTAGGGCCGGAAAGGTGCCGGCCGCAAGATGCAGCGTAATGGCGGTAATGAAAAAGCGTCCGCGGTATTCGTCCTGAAACTTGCTGTGCGGTACGAGAACCCGCAGGCTTCTGTTGGCACAGTAGTCAGCTGCCCCGTTGTGCGGTCAAATACCTCACGCCAGTGAGCGTCTGAGCGATGTCCTGGCCGCAGGCAGCTGACGTTTTGTACTGGGGTTGCAACCGACAGTGCCAGGTATGCTGAGCATCGAGCGCCACGCCGGTAAGCCCAGCAGCAACTGTTCCTGCCGACCACAGTGTCCTCCAGATTTCGCCGGCACCAACTGGTTATAAAGTGGCCGTCGAGGAGACGTAATCTCGTAGCCAAAATCCGGTTTATCATAATGAGCCTGAAACCCTCATCCCGCCAGACGATATTACCGCCGCCACCTATCGCGAGTATTGGAGCTGTTTTCGCTGCCCAGGAAATCGCCTCTTTCAGGTCATCACGAGAATGAATCTCGGTGAGATAGTCCGCACACCACCAAGCCGCATCGTGGGTAGCTAGCCAGCGAAACATGTTCTGTAATGTTGAGCACAACCCCAGTAAACACCCATCTCAGGGCTTGCGTATTGTGGGCTAACAGAGATAAAATAGAACCCTATGGCACAGAAAGATACTTCGGCACCATACAGTTTACTCGGCAAGAAACTCGCCTGCTTCGTGAGACGCACCGTGAAAGCGTTGCTGAAGTGGCGCAGTGGAAATCGAAGAAAATTTCTGACAAATATCGAAGCTGGTAAAGACCGCCTGACAGGAGCATCTTGCTGCTACTCATCAGCCACTTAGCCTGGAAGACGACTACGCCGACGAATCTTGGCACTTAGCGGGTACCATCAGCACGATGACGGCGAACCGCACGCACACGCAGATCACGATGATAAATGTCAGCGCACGGCAGCCATGATGATTATGCTCGACCCGCGGGTTATGTACGGTGAACGTCGAGGGTTGTTTCCACAAACAGGCGTGATAATCAACCCCGCACAAACAGCGGGCCGGACGCGCCTCACCTCACTGTATTTCGCGTATCGGTATGAGCTAGACCAGGCAAAAGCAGTCATGGTATCCTGCACCAGGTACTGTACAACCAAGATAATCCAAGCAACCCCGTCGACTGGGTGGTGGCAACGCAAAAACAGTAGCTACTAGAGGTCGATATAACAATACGAAGCAATGTATACTTGCTGGTGCCGTTAGACCGGCTTTGTATCGATGAACTCTTTGCAGAACCGTTCAAAAACAGCATTGGTCCAGCCGAACCCAGTTTGACTTGGGTAGACACCTTTTTGGAGCGGTTTGTCAGGGCTAATAATCTCATTGTATTTTCCAGAAACACGCCGTGTTCATTGAACCAGTCAAGATTTATACGGCTAATTTCGTGGCGATTCGTTCGGCATCTTCGCGGTACCGTATTTGAGCAAGCCTTCGACCACGATGAAATGTAGCGGTGCCCAGCCGTTGGGGAACGCCCATTGCACCGGCACGCTTCCTGGTACGAACTGACCGAGTGGAAGTGCGTCGGTGGTTGCCAGCCCGCCCTTATTTTTCAAGCGCCGCAGAGACTTCACCAGAGTAGCGGCTCGTTTTCGTTTACCATTCCAGCCCACATGGGGTAATACGCCGCAAGGCTACTGATATTGCCGCGCCTCTGTTTCTTGTAGTCGTAGTCATAGTACAGACCGCTTTGATCCCACATGTGTCATTCATGGTTTTTTCGGCTTTCAGCTGATTCAAGCCATTTTTAGCCGCTTGTTCGTTGCCAAGGAGCCGTTCTGCTCGGGCAAGTCAGCCGTATTTATATAGCAAAGTAATAAGCTAGAAGATAATGAAGAGCCTTGCGATTGAAGCGTGGTGTCATGTCCCAGCCACTTCGGCTCGGCGAGGTCGTGCAGGTGGTTGATATCGGCAGTAACGACTCAGGTTTTTGTAGACAAGACGTTCATTTGGCTTTTTTGTGCCGCACCAAACAACACGTATTCTTCTTCGTAACTGACATTGCCTTCTTAAGCCATGCCTCTGAGTCCGTAGGCATTATAGACGTCGAATATAAAACTGGTGAAGTGGGGCTGTGACCGCCGGTCATAGGTGGGACGGCCTCTGGTATGGCATCAATCGCCCAAACATGTATATGAGATACTAAACGGCCAGAGTGTTTCCGCATTTACCCCGTAGTTACTCACACCGCCCTGATCCGTGCTGAACAAAAATTTTGGCAATATAATGGTACAAATTACGAGTGCAACTGCCAGCACAAGCTGGCTGGCGAGAAGTAGTTTTGCTGCTTTTGTCACTGTGTTACGATAGCACGAGTATAGCGCTTTTGCTATAGTTGTGTCGAGCCGTCACTCACAAAATATCGTCTAACAAATGAGCCTTGCGGAGATATCTGTTATACACTGGACGATCCGAAATATTCCAAGATGCGATATCGGTGACGACTCTGTTGCGGCCACAAAGTAGTTATTGTTTACATGAACCCGGATGCAGATGCGGTTGAAATACTGGAGTAATGACTTAAGACCTCTTGCAGAATAATCCGTATACCCAGAACGTGATGATTTTTGTTTCAAATTGGCAATAGCCGACAAATCGTAACCGCTGTTACGATGCGAAGGTTATTGCTCTATTTGGGACAAAAAGGGCACGTTATGGACTACGGAGTTATTTTGCGGGGAGGTCTTGAGTCGAGGTATAGACTGATTATACGGCTAGGGTATAATGGAGGGCAAATGCATAAGCAGGAACGAATATGAAAACCTGGAAAGACGTCAATGCTATCTATCAGATATATCCGCGGAGTTTTCAGGATAGCAATGGCGATGGGGTAGGTGACCTCAAGGGAATCATTCAGAGGCTGCCGTATTTGAAGAACGAAGTCGATTCACTGGGTGTGGATGCGGTGTGGTTTTCGCCGTTTTTCCCAAGCCCCATGGCGGACTTTGGCTACGATGTCAGCGACTACTGCGATATCGACCCGCTATTTGGTTCGCTCGATGATTTCAAAGAGTTGCTAGAGGTCGCACATTCTAGAGACATAAAAGTCATGATAGATTTTGTGCCTAACCATTCATCTAGTGAGCACCCGTGGTTTTTGGCCGCAAGACAGTCGCCAGATAATCCGATGCGAGATTATTATGTTTGGCGCGATGCCAAGCCCGATGGCTCGCCACCCAACAATTGGCTGAGTATATTCGGTGGTTCGGCCTGGGAGTGGGATGACACGACTGGGCAGTACTATCTGCATACGTTTCTGAAAGAACAGCCCGATCTGAATTGGGATAATCCAGCCTTGCGCCGTGAAATGCAAAATGTTTTGCGGTTTTGGTTCGAACTAGGTGTTGATGGTATGAGGGCTGATGCCGTTCGCTGGATTTCGAAAGATCCGGACTTGCATGATGACCCATAAACCCAAATACACCGACCAAAAACCGGATGATCCATACTGGGGGTATCTACACGTTTGCAGCCGTTTTGGGCCACATTTGTTTGACTATTTGCGTGAGTTGACAGATGTAGTGGCAGAATACGAAAACCGCATCATGATTTTCGAAGATTACCCAGACGAAGCCTACACCACCCGCGATCAGTACCTAGGTTTTTACGGCGTGAACCCGCGCGTAAGTATGCCTTTTAACTTCGAAGGGATAGGTCTACCATTTACGGCCGATGCCTACCGCAATTTTGTGACTGAATTTCAGGGCTTTTTGAACCAAGAAGAACACACACCGGTCTATTGTTTTGGCAATCACGATCAGCATCGTTTGGCTTCTCGCACTGGTAAAGCTCAAGCTCGCGTCGTGGCATTTACCCAACTTTGTCTGCCAGGTTTACCGGTTATTTACTACGGTGACGAGCTTGGCATGACAAATGGATTTATCCCCCCCGAGGAGGCGCAAGATCCGGTACAGCTGCGTAAACCCGAGCTAAACGAGGGTCGTGACCCAGAGCGTACGCCGATGCAGTGGGACGGAACTAAAACAGCTGGTTTTACCACGGTAAAACCTTGGTTGCCGATAGCCGAGGGAGCAGATGAGTGCAATGTAGCGGCCGAACAAGGCGACGATGATTCGTATTTGGCCCTGTATCGCCAGTTGCTCGCCCTGAGAAGCGGCCTTGATATACTTCGACATGGCGATTACGAGTCGGTCAGCGGTGAAGCTGACCAGCAGGTCTTTGCTTTTGGTCGCAGGCTAGACAATCAGCACGTCTTTGTTGCCGGCAACTTTTCGCGTAAACCCGCAACGTTTCCATTGCCACATGGCGGGCGTGTTTTGGCCAGCACTCACCCTTCCAAACCGCCTGGCATCGACCAAACTGGAACGATTCATTTGGCTGCACACGAAGCTGCTTTGGTGGAATGCGCTAAGCATACTCTGGGGAGGAATGAGGAACGGGGAATGCAGAATGAGGAATTGAGAATTGAGAATTCAGAATTCAGAATCAAGAATGATGAATGAAGTGAAGCGGGACAGATATGCAAGAGACATATGAAGTTAAATTAGCATGCAGTGACAAGATAGCTTTCGACACTAAAAAACAGGCCGAAACAACCGCAACAACCAGCGAATACTGGTACGGCCAGCGCCCCCATGCCTACCACTGCCGCCACTGCCACCTCTGGCACCTCTCCACATCCCCTTCTGACTAGCGTATACTACGATTTGAAGCTCGGGGAAAAGAGCAGGCCAGCTTGCCCGCTTGCGGGGCGGCTTTGCCGACTGGCCGATGAGAAAAACCGCAGGTTTGTCTCATTCCCCGCCACTGCCACCTCTGGCACCTCTCCACATCCTCCCCTGACTAGCGTATACTTGCGTTATACAGACCGTAGGTCTGCCGAAACTCCAATCCAAGGAGCGTAGCGACTGAATGGAGTTTCGAGAGGAGCAGACTGCAGAGACTGAAGATCGATGAAAGGAGTAAACGCTCGTTTCATCGTATCGGAAGTCGCAGCAGGTCTGTGACGAGGGTTCTTAGCTCAGTTGGCTAGAGCGCAGCATTCACATTGCTGAGGTCACAGGTTCGAGCCCTGTAGGACCCACCAGGACAGTTTAAAATTTACATTTTACAATTTTCAGACAGGAACACCGCATGGACGAATTTAAGAAAAAGCTAGTACTATCCCAGAACGATAAGCTCAACGGTCTGCGCGCCGCGGTGCTGGGTGCCAATGACGGTGTGGTCAGTACAGCCGGCTTGATATTCGGCGTGGCTGGTGCCACGAATAACAAGGGTGCCATCTTTACGGCCGGACTGGCGGGGTTAATCGCCGGAGCTATCAGTATGGCGCTAGGCGAGTATGTTTCTGTAAGTACACAGCGCGACACCGAGCGCGCATTTATAGCCCAAGAGAAAGAACTGCTGAGAAAAGACCCGGAAGGCCAGCTAGCAGACCTTGCCGAGTTTTATGAAAAGAAAGGCGTGTCGCGAAAAACAGCCGAGCAATTTGCGCGGGAGCTGACGAAGGGCGATCCGCTGAAGGCGCACCTTGAGGCCGAGCTCAAGCTCGACGAAGCCGACCTGACCAACCCTATGACCGCTGGCGTGGCATCGTTCTTTTCATTTGGGTTGGGGGCGCTTGTACCGTTGCTTAGCAGCAGTGCTGTCACCAGATGCAACTCGCATACCCATCACGCTCGTTGCGGTGGTGTTCGGGCTGTTTGCCACTGGCTTTTACAGTGCGAAGTTTGGTGGTGCCGACAAGGCCGCCGCCGTGCGCCGCATACTCATAGGCGGGCTTATAGCCATGGCAGTAACTTACGCCATCGGCCGCGCTTTCGGTACGGCGATAAGCTAGTTTCACCTGGGATGCCGGATTTCTCTCTGGTGTTTTCACCGCAATCATGTTCAATAGTTTTGTGGCTGGTGCGAAGCACGTGAACCATCTCTGACCGAAAATTTCGAAAAGCAGAGCAGTTTGCGTATACTTACTTTATAAGCATAAACAGTCTAAGGAGGTGGTATGGAGCCAGGTCAGGTATTTGCACCGAATAAAAGCGTAGGTGGTGGTTCTCCGCACCTGATATGCCGCCCGCTGCGCCAGTGGATCCAGTTGTTGATGTGGTGGCATCTGAGGTAGATACGCCCACTACAAATGACCAAATCGAAGTGTCGACAGTCGATACTCCCAGCGCTGCCCTAGACGAAACAGTCGGAACACAGACAGAATCAACTGGAAACCAACCTACAATAACACAACCAGATAAGCCGGCTGATGTACCAGTTCCGGCGTTTGGTCCACAGGCAGACAGTGCGCCCGTAGCAGCCGCGTTCGGGAAAGATACGGAAAACTCCATAGGTGCTGTAGAAGCGGTCGGTCCGGTCACTCAGCCAGTTGCGAGCGGTGGTTTTGATGCAGCCGCGGTTATTGCTGGTGCAGCCAGCAGTCCAGGGGTTGGTGATGGAGGAGCGCGACGAAAGAAACTACTACTTTTTGGTGCCGCAGGTGCTGCAGTGGTGCTTCTAGCGGGAGGCGTAGTATTTGGCAGCTACCTGCCAAATAGGCCGGAAAGTGTCTGGAAAAATAGCCTTGGACGTTCGGGTAAAGCGCTTTCGGCACTGGTGGATAAAGCGGCTGACAAAAAAACCATAGAAACATTCCAGAACTCCAAAATGAGCTTAGCGGCCGACCTCAAATATGGTGAAACGACCGGTGCGTTGCGATGGGATGGGACGAGTGACAGTATGAATACGAACGGTACCATGACTATATCTGTCGATGGAGGCGGGACAGATGCTGGTGGTAAGCTTGAGTATCTAACACGATTAACTGAAACCGAACAGCTCCCAAACCTGTACTTTAAAGGTCAGTGACTTGAAAAATATTTCCGTTGCCGACTTTGAGCCGCGGCTTGCCCTTATGTCAACAAATGGATATTTCTAGACAGTAAAACATTGCAGCAGTATTATCCTGAAATATCCGATGGCCTTAAAGATAGCAGCAAAAAGTTACCAGCACAGATGTAGCAGATGCCGCAAAAGTGCTTACAGAAACGGTACGCGACCACGTCTTCACCAGCGATTCGGCCAAGGCTGTCATTGTTCGCAAGCAGTTTATTGGCAAAGAGCAGATAAATGGTATACAGGCCTACCATTTCAAGGCTGGCATAGATACGAAAAATGCCAAAACCTATTGTGAAGTTATTGTGCGGAAGATGGCTACAACCTCGCTGGTTAAAAGCTTGCCTCTGAAACCGAGCTGACGGAAGAGAGTAAAAAAGACAGTATAAAAAGGCTGTCAAGAATCGGTAGATAGGAGCGTCAAGGACACTGATGTGTTTGATGTGTGGATTGACGCAAAGTACAAACTCGTTCACCAGGTGCGTGTGCCAGCAGAGCAGGGTAACGACAAGGTTTACACTGAATTCGGTCAGCTGTATAAAGGCGGTGACGACCTCTCGCTCTTTGTTCGCTACCATGATGGTGGAGAAAACCCGTACGATGTTAAGTCCTCGCTAGATACCAACACGTCGACAGGTGTGACGACTGCCAAACTAGACGCTAGTTCGCCCAAAAATGACGAGTCTTCATTTATGTCAGCCTTTGCCCTGAATATGACGTTCAAAGCGGAGCCACTGAAACAGAAAGTGGAGCAGACTATTCCGACAGAAACGGTGCCGTTTACCGAACTTTTGAATAAAATGGGCATAGCGGTGCCGACGAGCGATCAAGGTCAATCGCCCCAAGCCGCGTCAGGTAGCATAACAGCGAAGGGGCGAGACGTTGAGCGCCAGACAGACATCAGCACGATGCAAGCACATCTTGAGGCTTACTATGCGAATGAGGGGAACTACCCGAGCATAGCTCAGCTCAACGATGCAGGATGGTTGAAAAAGAATATGATCGGATTAAACCCTGAGGCTCTGCGCGATCCTGAAGGTTCATCTGCAAAACTGGCTGCGGTGGCATCTCAGGGTGTGTATGGTTACACGGCTTCTCCCGCAAACTGCGAGGGTGGTGAGAATGCAGGCATTTCGTGCGACACCTTTACGCTGACTGCGCTACTCTCGAACGGCACAAAGTATTCAAAAGACTCGTTCTAGCTCTGCAAAGTTTCGTTGCTGTTTGGTCTCTGTTCGGGTACAATTAATACCATCATCTCGGCTGTTTAGCTCGTCGCTGCAAAACAGCGCAAAAAAATTGGTAGAGCAGAGGCCAAGCTGATCATTTAATACACTAAATCATGCTACAAGTAGCACGCAGTATTTGTGGCTCTTTAGCTCAGTTGGTAGAGCAGAGGCCTGAAGAGCCTTGTGTCCCAGTTCGAGTCTGGGAGGAGCCACCAAGTAAAACCCCAGCAAAGTCTGGGGTTTTTACTTGGCTGGCGACGACCAGACTTGAACTGGATGCGAGAGCCGAAGGCGAACCATCAGTTCGACGCCAAGCATGTCGCCCGCAGGAACTTGTTCCGAGGACGATAGCTGCGCGAGCACAGCGAGGCCTGGGAGGAAGTAGCACAGCATCCAGGCTTACCACAACCAATTCGACGCCAAGCATCATCGCACCGTTGTCTTGCCTGGTATTTGCTTCTATCCTGAAGCAGCTTAACCTGAAAAGGTGACCAGATTGCGGTCATTATTATAGTTGTCTCGGCTAAGATTTAGCCGTGATATTCGGCACGAGTTCTTGATCTCTGTAGGTGTAAGCGGCAGCTTCGTAGCCTTGCTTCTTAAGCTCCGCGATGGCGGTATCTACCGGGATACCTGGTGATACAACGAACCCAAAACCTCGTTTGCCGTTATTGTCAGGCGCAATCGGCCGGGTCATGGTAGTAAGGTTAATTTCCAGCTCATCAAAAACAGTCAACATGCCTTCGAGCGAACCGGTCTGGCCATTCGACTGAACGTAGATAACCTGAGAACCCTCGCTTGGGTCGCGTCCATGCCATGAAATCTTGGGTATGGGTGTGGCTTCGGCGTTCGCAGGACGTGTAACGGTAGTGTGTAAGGAGGGGTCCGTTTTATCGGCGTATATGCCGAGGATGTTTAACGCGTATTTGCCAGCTAGTTGCTTAGCGATTGCATGAAACGCTTCTGCTCCATGCTGCTCATCGAGGGCAACTTCGGCAATAAAGACTGGTTGATCGCTGTCGTCGGGTGAGAGGTGGCAATCAATATCGGTTAAGTTGTAACCTTCTCCTCCTTGGCTAAATGATCTGACCACTTCTAGGAGCGCACCAGCCTCATCAGCTGTAGAGAAGGTAAAAGCGGCGTGAGTTGGCGTCATGGCAGTGATATCGGGGTAGTTTTCTGGCTTAGTCGTCACGAGCCAAAATGTCGTCGCGTTGCCATCCGGGCTAACCCTTGTTCCTACAGTGAGTCCAGTTGTTTCTCCAGCCATGCTCGAGGCGATAGCCGCAGTTACTTTGCTGCGTTGATAATACCTCTATGTGCGGCAGCTACCTCAATAGCACTTCCGACAGTGTCAGGGCGTTCAAGCACCGTCCATTGAGGTGGCAGGTTTGGTTTGGCTTGATCGAGGGCGGGTTTTTGTGATGCCACTTGTTCAACATCATCTTCGCTAACACCTTGCGGGAGAAGGATATATTGGTCAGCGGCTATGGCTGTCTTGCCAATGATGCTGAGGTTTTTGCCTCGAAGTGCCTCTATGGCGCTCACAACCCGGCCGGAGTTGTTATTGTCTACTGCTATTATGGCTATATCAATTTCGCCGCTGAGCAATGCTTGTATAAGCAACTCGTGGCTTTCGTAACTAACCATGTGTTTACATGCTTCAGCAATGGCGTCATTGTCTGATATATCAACTTCGAAAAAGTCGCAGTTAGCAATAAAGTGGAATGCGCCAGGTATTGTCTCTCCGTCTTTTGGCATAGCTTGTATGCCCATGGGCGAAGGCATAAATAACGATGATTCGGCTGGTGCTGTTAGCGTAGTTGTCATATATTAAAAACGCCTCCTTTGTGGAGGCGGGTGGTTGCTGTTGTGGTTTTTTAGGCTACAAGCTTACACGGCCTCCTTGCGGGGGGTGGTAAAAAAGCTAAAGCCGAAAACTTGTTTGGACATAAATACTACTTTAGCACAAACATCCTTTAATTGCAAGCCTTTATTACCTGAGTCTCATAACCGTCTCCACTTGTACTTGTGTCATTCCCGCGAAGGCGGGAATCCATTTCATATACCTGGATCCCAGCCTTCGCTGGGATGACATCGTGGGGGTTTTGAGACTCAGGTTTTATTTGCCTGCAAGCTGGGCAGCGGAGACTATCAGGAAAATGCCGACGGCGTTCAAGACAAACGCCAGCAGGAAAAATTGCCACTGTTTGACGTGACTCATTCCCAGCATGCCCACGCCGACCTCGTCGGGCAGGGGAGAGGCGATGACAAAGGCGCCGACAACAGGCAAGACCCAGGCAAAGTAGGGGCTTTTAAATAGCAGTTTCATGCGCGGCGTTTGTAGCTTACGCACGAGTGGGAGTAACTCGGCAAATACACGGTCTTTCATGAACCGGAAAATGAAGTAGTCGCCTACCATCGCTCCGGCACCTGCCAGAATGGCAATTTCCAGAGCGTGGAACTGACCCGCCAGATGAAATAGCACCACAGCCGCAGGTGCGACCGTAAAGGTAGATACAAAGAATAAGCCAGTTATGAAGGCGCCCAGGTAGCCTAGGTTTCCGACGCTTTTGACGGCCGCATCTACCTGGGGTGTCTGTGCCAGCCAAAAAAACGCAACGAGGCTTACTGCCAGTAGCGCGGTATTTTTATACTTCCACCGCCGCCACCGCCGCTGCAACTCGTCTATATCCATGGTGAGTAGCTTGTTCTTCTTTTTCCGCGCCATACCTCACTAGTATAGCAGCTAACCAGTAGTCGCTCGGTTTATCCTCGTACAGAGATGGGTAAAGTGAATTTGGGCTTTTCGTCTGGGATCGTGAAATAACAGAGGTCGGTTTCGTCTGGGATGGTTTGTTGACGTAGAGGAGATGCCTGACGGGATTATTGGCTGACTATCTGCCGACGGCGGCAAGAAACTTTGGGCAATGATCGACTGGCCATAGACGGTTGGGTGAAATGGAGCTGGATGGCTATTGATCCACTGTAGCTCGTAGGGATTTGTCAAATTTATCGCTACGTACTTAACTGGGTAAGCAGAGGAAAACTCGGTCACGGCCTCGCTGGTAGCGGTATTCATAACCGAAACGGCGGCTTTGACCCAAGCATACTCAGCGGTGGTCAGGCCATATGCGCTAGCAAGCTGTTGGCTGCCGACAAATGGATCGTAGACACCTCCGACAAGCACTGTCGATTTGTTAGCAAGCTGTCCCAGTGTGGCCAGGCCAAATCGTAAGTCGTTCTTATAGGTGTCGATCTGTCCTTTTATCGCAAAACTGTCCTCAGTACTACCACATGTTGATTGGATGCACTTGATCAGCCAAGCGATCCAACCGACATCATTTGGCCCAGATTGTAGAGTGATAAGAGTTGTAGAATTATTCAACACAGCGACAGGTACTTGGGAGAGTTGAGACGGCACGACACTGCCGTTAATGGCAGTCTGGGGTTGCCATAGGTTTTTGGTGGTGGCACCCGAGCAGGCATAGTTATACGGCGTGCTCGTTAAAACATAGGCGAGTGGATTGACTGTTGCAGCCGAGGAGCGTGTGCATGCCAGGTCGTAAGGAGCACTGGGCGAAGTCGCTGGTAGTCCCGCACCAGCGGCACGAGAATCGCCTAAACTAACGACGTTTGTATACGTTTTCAAAGCAGCCGCCTGTGCGGGTGTGGTCGGATAAAGTGCAATCGCCATAGCTAGTGCGTACACAGGAACAAATAAACCATATATTTTTTTCATGCGTCCTCCTTATTTACTATATACACACTTACTATACTCCCCGTCAGATAGTTAACCTGGAGAAGACCTTTGGCTACTATTTCTTTCCCTTTTGCAGGGTAACGATGCCCGACAAAGCCATGGAAAACCAATAACCAACAAACTCCAGCCAACTAATTCATTTTCTTTCATAAATAACAGTCCTATAGGAATCCACGAGCACCCAACAGCCAATAACGCGTAATTATTCGCTTGTTTTTCAACGACTGGTTTACTCTGTTTCATATTCGTATTGCCTCCACTTATTTTGCTACCTATTAACAATAATAATCGAAACCCGCACATATTTCACTGCTAATCTTTATCGATTTGCGCGCGGCAAAAGCAAATTGGACTCAGAGGATGGACCTCTAACAGAAGAAGAAAATGTGAAATAGTTTGGGATGGGGTGAAAGACAGGGGTGGGTTTATCCGCAATTACATTTGCAAGGGCGAAGCCCGTATAGTTCATTGCTCAATTCACTCCATTGACCATTATTCTACCCAATAATTCTTCAGGAATTGTGAGAGTTGTTATATTTTTCGATCAACCTTGTGAATTCTTTTTCTCACGCTCACCCAATGATGATTCTGTGGTTTGCCAAATATGACTAATGGTATCCTTAAAGTCTTGCGATAACTCAATGTGCTTGAGCGCTTTAATTATGGCCTCTTTGTTGTATCCCGAACGGAAATATCGATCCGGTACTGCTAAATAAGCCAAGGCAATTTCCAAATTTGTTATTGAGCCGTTTTAAGCTCATCAATAACGGGAGTATCTTGCTTTGGATTTCATCCTGGGCTAGATTAAATTCCTCCAGACGTTTTCGGTACGAATCTGTTTCCTTATAGGCTAAACCTTGCACTGGAAAATTCTCGTCCCAGTCCTGAGTGAATTGGTTGTGAGTTTCACGAGCTTGGCGAAAAAGAGGAGCCAGTCCTTTTACTAATTTTTCGATATTTAACACCATGCAATGATTATCACGTAAAAGCCCCTGTAAAACAATCTGCTCACAAATTATCATAGATGGGTCACCATCAAAGTTACAGTTGTAAATTTTAACTGGGACTCAGAGACTAAGAATACAACCTTCTGGCAGATGATGAAACTCATTATTTAGTTTGGGATGGGGTGAAAGACAGGGTTGGGTTTAACTGCATTTAATTTGCAAGGCCGAAACCCTTACGAGAACTGGAATATGCGCTCGTATTTGCTTTGTTCGGGTAAGGGTATTTTTATGGCGTGAGTTTTCATAGGTTTTCACGACTTTTCACTAGTTTTCACAGAAACTGTTTACGATTTGCTGCGGGGTCCCGGTTTTTTACTATCGCCGGCGGTTTTCACTTCCTCGGCAATCTTTTTACGCACTTTGGAGCTTGGTCGTTGTACTAGCCTGACAAAGAAGTTTTCTATCGCCCAGAAACTAAACAATCTTTTTAGTTGGTAGGGGTTATGCGCGGGGTTTATATCGCCGAACTCCATCTGCATTTTCGAAATCGGCATGTTCAGAAAACGAGTTTTGCCGCGTCTGAGTATTGCTAGCGGATATTTGATGAGGTGGGCTCTGGAAGCAAGACCCAAAACTATACCTAGCAGTAAAACCAGCGGGTAGATTATGTAGCTTCCATCGAAAATCACGCGTTGGGTAGCCAACTGGAAAGAGTCAAATTGTTGCATTTTGTCGGTAGATATCGTGACGGCTTTGGACATATTGACATCGTGATAAGCAATGGAAACAGCTTGGTTTCCAGCGCTAGACGTCAGTGTCGCCTTGCCGTTTTCGTTTGTATACATTGTTTGGCCATTGAGTGTTACGCTGGCACCCGGCAAAGGTTTACCGTCCTTGTCTCGCACGGTTACGGTATAGGAGACGCTTTTAGTCGTAAATAGGAGGTCGGTGCTTGTCACGCTATTGCCGCTAGCATCGACACTAACTATGCTGTAGTGAAACAACATATTGGGCAGCAGAAAGGCAGAGTTTAGCGTCAATTTGTGTGATGTCGTGAGAGTAGCGTCAAAAGCAGACAGGCCATAGCTGCCGTCGACGCCGTAAACAACTTTGGAATTACTCGGCTCATTGGTCGTCCAGATTATAGTTTGACTATTGGCCGCTGTCTGCTCGGTTCGTATGTCGGAAAGGACGGGTGGAGTGATGTCTATGGCATACAGTGCAACCCTCTTGGAAAGATTTGTCACAATGTTTGAAGCCTGTGGGGTGGCTGCCGGTTTCGGGGCTTCTGCTTGGCCAAAGTTTATGCTCGCGCTACCATACTGCGCAACCACAGGTGTGCCTTCATTTGCGAGCGACGACGTACCAAGAACGCTTACGGCACCTGTGCCAGATGTCACCACGGACTTGAAGGTCAGGACAGCCACCATGTAGTCTCCTTTTACTGGGCTCGCACTACTCCTGCCTATGCGTATGTTGCCGCCGCCACCCAGCCACTCTACGGATGTGTCGAAAACGGAACTACCATATGAAACATCCTGAAATGTCATTTGGCTAGATGGATACGATAGGTTTGCCCGTACGGTATTTACATTTTCACTAGTCGAAACACCGACCGTAATGGTAAAAACTTGATCTTTGGTGACACTAAGGGTCGAGGGGAGATGTATATGGTGTTGTGGGTGGCTTGGGCGGGGAGGGGGAGGGCGAGTTGAAGCAATAAGGTAGCGGCTAGAAGGGTGGCTAGAAAGCGACTTTTTTTCGTTTTTGTTTGCATGTATTTATGCTTCGTCTAATCACGCTTATGTTACCACCTTGTCGCCCCTAAAACAACATCTTGCCCCCAGCACTACCGGTTATCAAAAACAAGGGCATGAGTAAATTTGAATCTTCTGCATCTACAGGTTTGACCCAGAGGTAATTTTTGGCAAATACTAAGAGGGCTATACTTCTGAGGATGAGGTATGTTTTTTGGACGTAGTCAGAAGATAAAATATTGGCAAAATACTCGCCGTATTCAAGATTAGCAGCGCAACAAACCAATATTTCTGTTTGCGTTGCGTGGCCCTCCAGAGCGCAAAGCCTCTCCAGACAGCATCCCATATTAGTAGTAGCACAAGTAACGTCACTTGCAAGTTTGTTAAGTCAATATGCATAACGTCCCCCTTCACTAGATATTATACGTACGTATGTAAAGCCGCGCCTCCTACCCTAAGCAGGAGGCCTGTTCTCCCAAAGAGATGTTTTTACGCTTAGGCGGCAGCCTGTCGGCGTAGGACTTCTGCCCGCAAGGCTTCCCTCATGATGGCTACAGGAACGTCATCTTTACCTGTAAATATTCTAACTTGTTCAACAGCTTGATGAAGCAGCATTTCTGTGCCGTCCACCAGTAACAAGCCGCCACGTGTACGAGCTATGCTTAGCAGCGGAGTCTCGATTGGCATGTAAACTGCATCGTCTATTGCGGCGTCAGGCTTTAATAATTGCACCATAGCACGTGACATAGGTGATTTGCCTTCTTCCTCGGTGCTAGTTTGACCGATAGATGTCGTGTTGTAGATGATATCGGCTTCTCTAGCTACTTTACTACTAACCTTTGTTGGTTCACCGGTGAAAATATCCAACTGGCATGGAATAATCTGTGCCATTTCAAATATGCGCTGTAGGTCATTCGCTAACCTAGCTGCTCTATCCAGGTTCCTATTAGCTATTGTTATCCCTGTAGCACCGCTCTTACATAGACCATAAACAACACCCCTGGCTGCGCCACCAGCACCAAGAACAAGAGCTTTTTACCCGCAATTCTTACTCCAGCTTCTTCTAGTGACAACACGGCACCTTGCCAATCTGTGTTTTCGGCATGCCATTGATTTTCCTTATAGCTCAGTGTGTTAGCCGCACCAATCTCTCGCACTGCTTTAGAAAGAGCAAGACCCTTGACTGCTAAAACATGTTCTTTGAATGGCATAGTCACGCTCATACCAGTGACACCAGCTTCAACTTGTTCAGCGAGAAAAGTTTCAAAAAAAGCCTGCAGGTCTTCTGGCCGTGGGTTAGCTACAGTGAATGTTCCGTAGTGGTAATCTGGTAAGCCCATAGCCTCATAGGCAGCATTGTGCATCACTGGTGAAAGTGACAGCCCAACGTGTGTTCCGAGAATACCTACATTTGGATTGTGTTCAATCATTAATTTGTATATTTTCCATTATTTTTGGCGAGAGCAAGCATGAGCAATTTATTATCTTTAGGAAGCGGCGTAAGAGGGCAGCCCTAAATGGTGAAAAACAGGCGTGGTTTCACCGTAATTACATTTGCAAGGGCGAGACCCGTATAACTAAAAACTAGGATTACGATTGGCTGGTGGTGTTTGGGGCGTATTCTACGGTCCACTCTATGCCGTAGCGGTCACGGAACATCGCAAAGTACGTACCCCACGGGCTTTCACCCATCGGCATCTCGACGGCTCCGCCCGCAGAAAGGCCTGCAAATATCCTCTCGGCTTCCTCACGGCTTTCCGCCGTGACCGCTATTTTGGACCGGTTTTCGTTCTCGTTTACTGGGCCGAGCATAGCTGGTACGTCATTGGCTATCAGGTTGTTTCCGCCTATGGGCAGGACGATGCGCATGAGCTTGTCTGCATCTTCTGTCGGGATGGGGAAATCAGCACTTTCTAGATCTTTGAAGCGCACGAGCCCCGTGAACTCTCCGCCAAATACAGACTGATATAACCGAAAGGCCTCCTCAGCATTCCCATTGAAGTTTATATAAGGATTGATCGTCGTCATATTTCGCCCTCCGCCTTAGTTTCGTCTCTCTATTCTACCAAACGTAATTTTATTGTGGCGTGAAGTAAAGCTGGGTACCCGACCAATAATAATTTTTTTAAATCGAAGGAAATTATATATGCGTCACCTATGTGCAACACGGTTGCTGAAAGTGTAATTATTCTAGTCTGAAGCCCTTAAAGCCTCACGCTGTGAGCATATTTTGGTTTTGTTTTCCCCGTATTTCATTCGCGCGCAATTATTTTAATTTGAGGTTAGGTTTTTGTACCATTTTCGAATGCGAGTACCGCTTGCATCGGTATCGTCATACTTGAAGCAGTCCGCTAACTTGTCGGCCGTATCTAGCACCCCAGTCATAACAGGAGCGGATATACTAGTTCCGGCTGCTGTTTCATAATGACTGACCCAGTTTGATACCATCTGGGGGGTGTATGTATTCTTGAAATCTGCGAGTTGCGTTGTGTCTAGAATTATATCTCCGGCGGCTTCATGGAGTGCGACCTGGCTCTTAATTGCGTCTAAGCAGCTAGATATCATGCGAGAATGGTCTTTCACCGCGAAATCAATTGGCACTGGGATATTTAATTTTCGAATAATTTGCATGAGAGTGAATTCTAGATATTGCCGTGCCCAGGGTTGGGCAACATCTACTTGACCAGCACTTAAGAAACTCATTGCTAAAGTACGAACTCTATTGGCGTCCTGTGACTGAGTAGTAATTACGCCGGGCGGGTTCCCCTCGATAGATTGGTGGTGCCAGCCGGCTTCCTGGTTTTGGCCATCAAAATATTTACGCATGATTCCATCATGGCTGAGGATAATAAACTGCAGTCCCTTTGCATTTTCGGGGTATCGCAATTTCGTACGGATATATTCCATGAGATTAATTTGATGGCCTGAATCGAAGCTAGAGGTAATATCATCAAGTACAATAAAACGCGGCACACCGCTATGGTTAATCGCAGCAGACAAATAAACAGATATGGCCAGCGCATTCCGGTAACTTTCAGAAAGCAGCGCACGCGCGGATACATCTTTAAGTCCGTGAAACTCACTTAGTTGTACTTGCAGGTCTTCTTTCGTATCATCGCGTTCAAGATTGGGTTTAATATCGTCTACGCCCATTACATATGCGAACATGTCTTTGAACTCTGTTTCGATTGCAGCGATTTTGGATTTTGATAATTCCGCTTCAGCTTCTGCGTAAGTATCAGCTGCCGTGGTAATAAATTGTTGCCATCGTTTACGTATCGCAAGCTTCTTGCTTGCTGTATCGTATTTTTAGAGGCAGTGTCGTAGTCATTGCAAGCTTCACGGAATAGTTTTGCACACTCGACCTGCTTAGTCAGGGTTACGAGCGACTTTGGTAACTTCGCTTCAATGTCATTCTTTGATTTTGTGTATTTGGCAACTGCTGCGGTATATCTTGCTTCTAGCTTCTCATAATATTCAACGAGTTTCACATAGTCTGGCATCGATAACTTGCTGCTTATGATTGCGTTGTCATAAGGGCGGAATAGTTTTTGGTTTTCCTGTAAGTCAGGAGTAACAAGAGTCTCTAAAGCTAACAGTCGTAGCCGCCAGCTACTCTGTTGCCATTTCGTTTGAAAAGTAGCAACTGCATCATCGACATCCTTATATTCTTTTACTCGTTCACCAACCGATTCGGATAGATCATCATCCGAGTGCTGACTGCATACAGGACATTCGTGGTCGTCATCCCATTCGCCGCTTTTTGAAAAGTGATTCTGCGGCCGAGTATAGTGTGCGACAAAATTTACCTTTAGTTTTTTTATAAAGCTCGATGATGTTTTCGATTTCAGTTTTATGTTCAGCGATTTCGTTTTAATGGCTTCCAAGTCATCGTCTTCTACTTCATCGAGCTTGGCGAGCGTATTTAAGGCTTTTGCGAGTTCCACGCGCTCTTTACCGCCCTCGGCTGCTTTGATGATTTTATTAAGTTCGTCAAAATCTACTTCGTCAATAGTTTTTCCGGAAAGTTCTTCGCCAAGCAATCTGATTCCCCCAAGGGTTTTCATGGCTTCGTCTTTATAGCCAGCTAGTTTTGTAACATCCTCAATAGATCTGCCCACAAGAGCGTTGAAATTCGTTTCTAGTTTAGTAACTGCTAATGCAGTGGCGTCTTTGCTTGATTGTGCTTGAAAGGTCAAAGAGCTTATATCGAGATCAGAATTGAGTGCACGGGTGTCAATGGCGGTCTTCAGTGTTTGCCGGAAGTCGGAATACACTGCAAGCCCAAGTAAAGAGGAAAATGATCGGCCACGTTCTAGGGGAGTGTGGTCTATAAACGTTGAGAATGTTTCATAGTCCAGCAATGTGAAACTCTCGTTAAGGCTTTCCAGAAAGCCATTGGGGTCTGCATGTCCGCTAGGACTGGTGACCGTTCGGGTGCCATCGGCTGCCCTTGCAACTTGAATCGAAACTTTTTGTGACGTTGCATCATCGCTTTCAAAATCGAGGATGATAATTGCGGTTCCTTGGCTGTGGAATTTATTTGCGTAATAATCTTCGGGCTTCTCTATTGCTTGTAGCTTGCCGAGTTTGGGTATGTCACCGCATATGGCGTAGCACAAAGCATCAAATAGCGAGCTTTTGCCCGTGCCGTTGATCGCATACACAGAGTTTGCAGAATTGGTTTTGAACTTCAGTTCCAGAGGCTCACCCTCGTTGTTGATACCCCTAAAACCCTCGACGCAAATTCGCGTTAGGAAGTACCTACTCATCTTTTTGCTCCTCTTTTTTAGAGCGTCAAGAGCGGCAACTACCTTTGCATTAAAACTGTCCCGAGCATCTTTACGGGCTTTTTCGTATGTTGCGCCTTTTAGTTCACCGATGTTATCGCGGAGTATTTTCCCAAGGGCGGCATCAATACTCTCCATATGCTTGAGAAAATCTTCTAAGCTGCCATCAAAACCATTTAATTCGTCGAATTGAAGAGCGGACATATTCACCTACCATATAACATTTTGTGCCTGTTTAAATAGTACGCTGATAGCTAGGGTTTTAAAAGAGTTAGGCGCCCCTGACGTTGTCAAACGGTGAGTGCTTTATGGTTCAGATGACAGTCCTCTGAATGGGGCTGGGAGCTCGGATTGAGATTAGCTAGTGCTTCCGGTTTTCATGACGGACAGGCTTGCGGTGACTAGTTTCTGGATAAGTTCGGGGGATATATCGTGCTTCTCGGGGAAGATTATGATGCCGGTTGATATTTTGCAGCCCTTGAGCTCTGCGGCGTGGTCTTTGGCGACGGGAGGGCGCACGTGGAGTCGTATATAGGGCGTTTTGTAGCTAAACCAGGCAAACATACCATTGTAGTCATAGCCTGCATAGCTGTAGCCCGGGATACCAAAATAGCTGACGGTTTCAATGGCGTCGGGGGCTACCTCGCGTATGGCAGACCGTATTTCTCGTAGCTTTGTCTGGATTACGTCGGGGCAATCTGAAATGTATTCATCCACTCCACCAGGAACGACTGCTTTACTATTTGAGTTGCTCATCATCAACTATCATATCAAAAAGAGCCCATTCCTTCAGTGCGCCTAAAATCTCACCCCAAATGCGCCTTAGCTGAGTTTATTTGCCTTTGATTTCGTATATGTCGTGCAAGGTTTGTTTGTAGTATTTGCCTAGTTTCTTTTCGTGTTGCCGTTGTTCTATGGCGGCATTTTCATCGACTTTAGTTTCCAAGAATCGTAGTTCTTTCTGAAATTTGAAATACGATTCTAGCCTCTTGCCATCTAGCGTGTTCATAGCAACTGCTTGCAAGACCGCACAATCGGGTTCGCTCGTATGACTGCAATTGTTGAACCGGCACTCTTTAGCCAGCGCTTCGATATCTGTAAAAGCTCCCTCGAGATCGGCTTCGACCCCCACAGCTGTAGTTCACGCAGACCAGGCGTATCTATCACGAGCCCACCATTTGGCAGCGTAAATAGCTCTCTATGCGTCGTTGTGTGACGACCTTTGAGTCGGCTTCTCGTACTTCGTGCGTAGGTTGTTTGTTTTCACCTAGAAGAAGATTTATGATGGTCGATTTACCGACGCCGGAAGAACCCAAGAAAACAGCAGTAGTCCCAGGAGTTATGATGCTAGCTATCTCATCGATACCTGTCTGCTGCGTAGCGCTCGAAACGACTACCCGGATGTTGAAGGCTTGTAGCCTCTGCAGCTTACTTTTGGATGTCGGTTTCTTTGTCTGCTTTATGTAGCACAATAACTGGTTTTACACCTTCGTTGCCTAGCTGAAAAAGGTAGCGCTGTATACGCTCGGGACTGAAGTCATGGTCTAGCGACTGAACCAAAAAGGCGATATCTACATTGGTAGCCAATACTTGTTTCACATACTGTTCGCCGGGCTGTTTGCGACCAATCTCGCTTTTGCGGGTAGTACCGCATGTATCAGGGCACGATCCTCATCGAGTTGCTGCACCGCAACCCAGTCGCCAACTTTCGGCATTTCGTGGGGCTCAGATACATATTCCAGTCGGCCAGATATTTCCGCACTGAGCTCAGCTGGGATGGCTACCTTGTAGCTTGAGCCATAGTCAGCAATGACACGACCAGGCACGAAAGGTGACATATTCATAGTGTCCCATGCATGCTGCAAGTCGTCATTCCAACCTAGTGTAATGAGTGACTCCATATAACTATGGTATCAGATTTTTTAAGCGCAGGGTTTAGATGGCTGTCCTCTGTGCCATAACTACTGGCTAGAGTCCTCAATAACTCGGAACAAAAGAAAAAGCCCAGATTTTAATCTGGACTCTTCCGCTAGTACAACCGCCTAGTAAGCTTTGGTTGCGCCGTCTTTGACTGCTTTTTCAGCATTGTCTTTGGACATCATGGCACAAACAGTTGTGCCGCACGCCTGGTGCTTGCCCTTGGCCATGTAGCCACCCTTAGCTGTCTGGTTAATCGCTGCGCCAGATAGTTCAACGCCTTTTTCTTTGCACTTAACGCAATATCCTGTAACCATGACTATCTCCCCTCAATTAATTGATATTGTATAGCTTGTTTTGCTATATCGCCTATCTAGTATAAACCTACTTTTAAAAAAAATGACATCAAAATGTCAAAAACAACCAAGTGGCGCAAGTTAGGGGGCTCTGGTCACCTTTGGCGGTCACGTCCCTTCTAGGGTGCGAGTTAAAGTAGCTACTTAGGTGAAGAGCTTAAGATACCGTTAAACACTGAGTCAATGACTCTCTGAGCTGTTTTTTCTGGAGTTTCGGCAGGATCATCTACTGTAATCACTATATCGGCAGCCGCTTTGTAGAATGGCATTCGTTCAATTAAATATAAATCCCTGAAGCTTAAACCGTTAGGATTTGCCAATTTAGCAATATCTTCTTCAGAAGTTCTGTGCTCAAGGATATCTGGACTAACAAAGAGAAAAACGCCTACACCCGATGCCCCCAAGTGTCGTACGAGCTCGGAGTCTCTAGCCACTGCGCCGCCTGTTGCCCACACTTCCGGTTTAGTTCTTTGCCTGGCAGTGAGTATCTGACGTTGGACAATCATAAATCTATCTGAACCCTCAGATTTTATAATTTCGCCAGGAGCTAGACCATATTCCTCGGTTATTACATCGTCCGTGTCAACAAATGGTAATCCACATATTTCTGCAACCAACATACCAACCGTGGTTTTACCACCGTTCATCATGGCGAAAAGATTTACACCAGTCTCCAGGTTGCTCATTAAAGCAAATAATACCATAACTCAGACATTATCCCAAAGGGGCGGTGGGGTTGCGATGGGGTTTTAGGACTGTCCTCTAACAGATGATGAAATTGTGAAAATGTTTGGGACTGGAGCTACTTTGGTGAGCTGGAAAGATAGATTACATTCTGCGAAATTGCACAACAGTTTTTAAACCTGAGGCTCAAAACCCCCACGATGTCATCCCAGCGAAGGCTGGGATCCAGATATATGAAATGGATTCCCGCCTTAGCGGGAATGACACAAGTACAAATGGAGACAGTTTTGAGACTCAGATTTGTAACCATTTTGGTATATTATGTAGGTATGTCGAAGATTACGAACCACAAGCAAGCTGAAACTTTAGCAAAAAAGCTAGTGCCCTTTAACGCTCGAAACGAGGTCAAGGTAGCAACAGAACCGATAGTACATGATTCTAAAAGTTTTTGGCCAGTCGAATATCTGGATAAACAAACAAAAAAGCCAGTCATAGTGCGCGGGTCAAAAGCGTATATTACCGATAATGGAAAACTGATTACGCTCAGCAGTAACCCTTTAGTGGACCCTACAGAAAACGAAGAAAAACAATTACTATCTAAATACGACCAGTAATGAGCATAGCTGTTTACGACGGCAACCCTTTAGTAAGGGGGCTGACCTCTAACAGATGATGAAATTGTGAAATGTGTGTGGGATGGGGTAAAAGACAGGGGTGGGTTTCACCGCATTTACACTTGCAAGGTCGAGAACTCAATTTTTCAAGCACTCAAAGTTGAATTAGTCGATGGATGACACGAAAATACAGATGTAAGGGTGAGACCCTTACTGGAACTGAGCTGACGATAAATGAGTCGTAAGCGTTTTGAGTGCAATGAATTGAACATCAACACGTTGGCTAGTTTTGGCCGTAGTCCACGACGTTTCCATGACCAATGCTGGTACTTTCCGATCTGCGCAGTAAGACCCAAAGCCTTGAAACTTAAAGATGATTTTCCATAACCTCATGAGTATTAAGAACAAGCCTTTGGTTGCGAATTGACCAGGAACGCTCAGCTTATTTCCAAAGTAACTTTGGGCGCTAGGGCTATATTGTTTTTCGTAAGTTCGTTTAAAAACAGGCAGGATCATCTCTGATCCTACATATTTGTTCGTAAAGAAGAACGCACCGTCTGTCTGTGGACCTTCATGTAACGATATTGACACTGTGGGCTTAAACTCTTCAAAGCTCTTCATGACCGCCTGAGTCTCAATTGTATTCTTTTTTTGCAAAATCGCGATTCATATCGTAGCCCTGACCGTTGTACCTAGAAAACATAGCTGTGCCAACAGGATTGTGAGGGGTGACGATACGGATAGCGACATTTGTTTCTTCACCCACAGTGTCTAGAAATTCAATGAATCGTTCTACCGCTATTAAGCCAGCCTCTTCGTTCCCATGACTACCAGACAGTATAAATAAGCGTTGACCAGTGGCATCAGGGCAAAAGTCAATGCAGTATATTGGGTATCCTTTGTCCTTATATTCAATGGTTTCGAGTAGGGTGGTTCTAAACTTGTCTCCTAGAGTAGATAAGTAAGAGTAGTGCGATTCTATACTGAAACCGAGTCGTTTAATCTCACTGAGCAAAAATCTTTCTCAGGACCATCATAGGGGTGATCAGTAAAATGGTGTCTGGCGAAAAGTCGTATTTTTTTCAGAAAATGTCATGAACATCCCTGTCAATAAAGTTATCGGTAATGGACACGTGGAAAATGTATTGCACAGTGATAACATTTTAACAAAAAGAGATCAAATGATCTCTTTAGATTAACAATAAGATTATTGGTGCGGGTGAGGGGACTCTCCTTGTCGGCGAGCGCAGATGCTTATGCGCTGCTACGACAACCCGGCTCCCAGGGTCGCCGGGCTTCGGGTCGGGGAGTGCCACTGGCACTCCCCTGTTAGAGCCCCCCCAGCCCAGAACCATATAAAAACCCCAGCTTTTGCTGAGGCATTTTATATGGTGCGGGTGAGGGGACTCTAACCCCTGGCCTCGTCCTTGGCAAGGACGCGCTCTAAACAACTGAGCTACACCCGCATACTTGGTGTAAATATATTGTAAGGTACATGCGCTCCCATGTCATACGACATGGCCGTATCGTATGATACGGTAAACAACTGAGCTACACCCCGCTCGTCGAAGCTTATGGTAAAGTCTCGTTTTGGCTAAAAAGCCAAAAGCTTCGACCTAAACCTATGCTTCTCCTCTCAATTTTCCAAACAGTTCCTTGGTTTGAAAAATTGGGTTAAAAAGCAGAGTTATATTGTAAAAGTTCTTCTTTAGCTGGGCGAGTTCGATCACGTTCCGCGACCCAGAAAATTCGCTGCTAAGCACACAAGGTTCGCACCGCAAAGTTGCCCTCCGAAATGCCACTGGCACTCGTCACCCTAAACAAAGGAGCATATCTGAATGACCTAGTAGATTATAGTTTAACAGAGATACATAATGCAAGCTCATGTTGCTTATACAGAATATAAAATCGTTGCTGCATTCTTTTGGACGACCCATATCAACTCCGTGAAATGCATTCCTTCAGTCAAGTGCAATAGCCCGTAATCGTTCTAAACGCTAAAATAAAAGCTAGAAATGCGTCTGCTATCTTGCACTGCAGTAGGCTTTTTAAGTTTCTGGAAGGTCTTTTTATTACTCGCTAAACTTAATTGCTGGGGTCAAATATCCGACATATTCCTACATCAGTGTAAACACGCCTGTAGTTCAATGCGCAGTGTATAATGCAATGAAGGAATGAAGAAATAGGAACAAGCGGTCAACAACTAAACCTATAATATAACTCGCTCAGGGCGCAATTATTACAGAGAAAAAGGGGTAGGAACAAATATGAAAGCTAAACTGGATGAACAAAAGTTAGTGTCCGCGTAAAACTCGCTGCACTATGGACGAGTTTTGTTTTTCTACACCTACGTAGATTATTTTCACTTGTACATGCCGGGCACCTTAGAAGACATTTTCTCAGGTAAAGTGTTTACATTTGATATTTCTCAAGCTTTTCTATTTGCAGCACTCGTCGGGGTAATTATCCCTGCTCTCATGATTTTTCTCTCTGTTGGCTTACCGGCAAAGATCAGTCGGCGGACAAACATTATAATAGCTACGGTTTATATTCCTTATATGTTATTTAATTTGGTAGGAGAAGCTTGGCCTCACATGTTTTTAGGCGCTGCCATAGAAGTCGTCCTCCTCATACTCATTATTCGCTACGCATGGAAGTGGCCCACATCGCAAAAATAAGCGGTTAACCAGCTGTTACACCAAACACCAAGAAAATTACCACTGTCGAGTCAATCCCAGACGAAACCGTCCCCTGTTATTTCACGATCCGAGGTGAAAGCCCCAATTTCACGTTCCCCATCCCTGTACGAGAATAACTCCCGTAACGTGCGTCTTTGTTGGCTAAAGATGACAAGAAGCTGCCTGGTGTTGGGCGAAAAATTGGGAATCACGGACTATAGTCGTAGAGAACTCAAGACCTTGCAACATTTCAGCAGGAGTCTTGCACTGTAAACTCAAGTGTACTCGCTTGAAGTTGTAATATTCAAGGTAATCGTCTAGTTTTGTTTGTATGTGCTTGGTGGTTATCTTGTAGGATATTGAGCTTCCAAGACATTCTTCCTGGACGGTGCGGTTAAAGCGTTCTATGTGTGCATTGTCATTAGGTCTCCCCAGTCTGGTATGTCGGGTAGACATAACATTTCTTCTGAGCACTTGCTCAAAGTAATGGCTAAACTCGGACCATTGTCAGCCTGCACCATATGGAAGTCAAAGCCAAACTCATTCCTGGCATGTAGCACCACACGTGCAGCCAAGCCAGGCAGAATGCGAGGATGGATCTCGACGTAGGCCATACGGGTATACAAATCTATGACGGTATAGACATACCGTCTGCTCTTGGTTAATGGGCAAATATAGTGAATGGTGTCCGTTTCAACCAGCTCACCAGGCCTAGTCACGTGGGGACGCCTTGGATTATCTGGACGCACCCGTTTCTTCCGAGCACCGTCAAAGCAGTGGTAACGCCGCAATATGCGGCGCACACTACTCAGGCTTACGTGTAAGCCATCCGTGCGGGCGATGTGGTACCAAACAACCTCAGCACAGCCTTAAGTTGAGCCCGAAGCTCTAGTACTCGGGCAACAATATAAGAGCAACAGCACGAGGACTGGTACATGGCCTGAGCTAATGGTGGGAACCAGCCACTTGAGGGCTGCTTGCCTAAATACATTGCCGGCACTCCTGGTTGGTCGGTTATCGTTGGTAAGCTGAACGTTCTCATTGAGCGCCTCCCATTTCTGTTTCCAGCGCCAGACTGTACTGCGGTGTACACCGCAACGGTTCCTTACCACCTGTAGTGGTAGCTTTTCACGGATGAGCAACTGCATGGCAATTGCTCTCGCTTTTGGTAAGTTAGGGTTGGTAGAATAAGCCATGGTAGGCTCCTTTCATTGTTATGTGGTAATAACAGTTTAGGACGCCTACCTTTTAGGTTGCAAAGGTGGTGAGTTACTACGTATAGTTTGCAAAACTATCAAAAAAGTGATAAAAATATTATATGTCTATTGAGAATAATTCACAAACCCACTCAGGGTTCTTGAAATTGGCTGCGGAGGTTATGCCTATAAACACGCTATAAATTGTGGAGGCGCGTTATTCCAGAATGGACAAGTTGCAGTTGATTATATTGGAATCGATATTGCTGAAACACTACACGCTAAAGAAAGCGACAAACTAGGACCAAATATACGTGTCGCTGATTGTTCAGATTTATCTTGTTTTGAAGACGGAAAATTTGAGCTAGTCCTCATGCGTAGTATGTTTGGGCAATTCAGGGATCGAAGGTGGAGAATAAATTTTGATAAATTTGCTATGTTCGGTCTAATGGAGGTGTATAGGGTCTTAGGACGAGAGGGTGCTGTGGTTATAGCGGAAGAGAATACCCCCTGGGATCCTTATGATGTTGAAGATTGTTTGAGGTATCGTGGCGGATTTGAAGTTACTGATTTTGCCTATATGCGCGAAGATAGTTGGGAGAAGGAGCGAGATAGCGAAGAATCAGACTGGCTCACGATGAGGCGCAAGTACTATGATGACCCCCCAACTCAGAAAATAAAAAGGGTGCAAGCAGGAGATGCCCCGCCGTACCCGCCGTATATAATGGTCGCTAGAAAACCTGAGGATTCAATACCGGTGGTTATTAGTAATGTGCTCCTGGGCTATAACGCTTCTGGCGCTCCTGTTTATCCTAAGCGAACTTATACGCATGGCTCATGCCCTAAAAGCCAGAGGCGCGTACCGGCAGATCTGATCTTTCGCTAGTAAATAATCACCCCGCCTCCACGACAGCATTCAGCGATTTTCAGCATAAGTGATCACACCACGGGATACAGTCTATGGAGTGTTCATATGACTACTAATTCATCCCAGGTGAAAAACCCAATTTCACATTCCCCAATATGTGCGAGGACATAACCCGTATTATCTCCCGCAGCTGGAACACGGCTGGGGCTAGGCGGTATCTGTTACAATTTCTCTTAGCATGTATATTGTTTTACTAATTGCTTTCGTAAATATTCTGCTGGCGTTTATGTTTCATCATGTTGCCGAAGCACAGTATTTCGGCATGCTCTTTGCGACAGTTTTTATAGCACTCTTTCATCTTGCTCGTCTCGTGCGCGTCGTTTTTCGGACAAGGTCAGTGTTAAAGATTGCCACGTATACGTTGCTAGGAATATTCCTAACACTTTTTACACTATCTACTGCCGTTTTTACGATAGGTTATACACTAGATGAGACGCCTAAACTAGAAAGTGCAGCAAGCTTTGGGCTGCTGTGGTCGATTTTATTTTTCCTGCCACATGTACGACAACGTCACGATGTAGGGACGAAGATTTTCATACAGATGGTAGTCGCTTTTTATACTTCCCTCATACTGCTCGTGGCAGGCATAGGTTATGTGTCTGCGGCGTATACTGGCGCCACCATGTATATATTGATCATTGCGTTGCAGTTGCAATATATTATGAACTTCATCGTGACCGAAACAGAGTATATTATCAGGCTCGAGGAGCGCTGCAAACCCATGCTGGATAGACTGCACATAAATGATTCGTCGAGTCAAAATACTATTATTCTCGCCGCTGGCGCAGTGCCGTTCTTTATCCCACTGACTATAGTAGTATCGCTTGTGTAATTGCGCGGTCGTAAGGGCAGTGCCAAGCATACGTTAACCCACCATCCCAAGCGAAACCGCTCCCTGTTATTTCACGATCCCAGGTGAAACATCCATTATCATGTTCCCCATGCTTGTTTGCATATAAACACCATAGTCACCGCTCACGTAAAACTACGAGCCCTTTTTATGAGGTGGTATCTGAGGTATAATCATTGCACGTGGCGCCGTGGCCGAGTGGTTAGGCAGAGGTCTGCAAAACCTCGTACAGCGGTTCGAACCCGCTCGGTGCCTCCATATTTTAGGAAGGGCTTGCCCCTCCGGTAGTCTTTGAAATGAATTGGAGAAACTACCTCCACCCCCTAAAGCTCGCGCTGCGCACTCGTGCGCAAAGTGGCCAGGAAAGTGATTGCTTTTTTACTTATGAAATCAGTTGTTGTTTGTGGTAGTAAAAAGTACGCACAAGAGATTGCGCTTTTTTGTGCGGAGCTAGAAAAACTTGGGGTGCTTGTGTTTGAGCCGAGCATACAGGAGCCAATCTTTGAAAACGAGAAGTTTCACTCCGAATATGTTACGTCCAAGTTATTCAAAGGTCTGACACTCGAACATTTTGATTGGATTCGTAAAGCCGAAGTTTGCTATATTTTCAACCCGAAAGGCTATGTTGGTACCAGTGTGACGATGGAAATGGCTTATGCCAGTGCACTAGGCAAACCCATTTTTGCACTAGAAGCTGAAACCGGTGACCCATGCCGGGATGCGCTGATAGATAAAGTGATTACGACTTCAAAGGCACTCATCCGGATTTTGTAGAAGCGTGTTTTCGCACTTTTGCGCTGACATGTAAATAGTGAATTTGGGGTCTCGCCCCCACCGGCGACCTTCTTTCTTTGCTGCCAAAGAAAGAAGGCAAAGAAACCAGGCCAGAGCTACACCTCTTGGTCAGCTTGTTGTTCGTTTTGACAACCGACAAAACAACTCGCTCCACACAGCTTGCCGCCGGCAACCTGCCTTCCACTCAAACAAGTTTTGCCGCCTGACGGAAGTTGTCAAAGCCGACAACAGCCGAACCAGGAGCTTCCGCATGGCCGTCTTT
Organism: Candidatus Saccharimonadota bacterium; assembly: GCA_016699935.1. GTDB lineage: Bacteria > Patescibacteriota > Saccharimonadia > Saccharimonadales > UBA4665 > JAGXIT01. Next base: position 205,883 of record CP064992.1, on the reverse strand, counting down.
AGCTGTATCCCGCCGCTGGCGGGATGTGTAAATATGCGGCCTCCGGCCAGTTGTTGATAGTTGATTGTTTGTTGGTAACTTGATCGTTGGTAGTTGATAATTATTCTGTGACGCTTTGATCAGAAGACCCCTTTGGTTTGGGTAGGCGCTTTGGGAGGGCGACGACTGCCGTGACGATGATAGCCACGACCGAAAGAGCTATGAGTACCAGCTCGCCACCGCCGATGCGTGTCTGGCTGGCGGCGGCGGCAACTTCGGCAGCTTTAGGAATCATCCAGGGTAGGTGGTAGGCCTGCAGGTAGGTAATGACACCAATGATGCTCACTAGCGCCAAACTGTGCAAAATGGTAAACCGAAAGAGCGTGCCTTCCTGCCCAGTCAGCCCCGTCGCACCCGTCGCCACGGCGATGCTCTGCGGTGAAATCATCTTGGCCGTCACGCCGCCACTGGTATTTGCCGCGACTGTGAGTGTTGGATCGATCCCGAGCGTGTGTGCCGTCTGCTGCTGAATGCCGCCAAAAAGGGCATTGGACGACGTATCGCTACCAGTGATGAACACGCCCAGCCAACCAAGCAGCGGTGCGATGAGCGGGAACCAGTGTCCAGTTACGGTCAGCGCATGGCCGAGTGCTGCGGACATGCCAGAGAAATTCGCGAGATACGCAAACCCAACGACTGCTGCGATGGTAAGCAGTGGTTTAGAAAGCTCGCGCAGGGTTTTTTGCACTGTTTCCCAAAAGGCACGCCACGGCATATGAAGCAGTAGCGCTGATAAGATTGCTGCAAACAGTATTGCCGTACCAGCTGCTGACAGCCAACCAAAACTGTACACAATTTCTTTGGGCTTATCGCCAATCAGTATGGCATGATCGAGTGCGCCGAAGGAATTTTCACGCTCGTGTGGTCCAGTAGCGCCTTGATGCCCGTGCTGCCCCAGTTTCCCACAAAGATAACGAGGAGGACAAACGGCGTCCAGGCACGAACAATGGTGCTAGTCGAATGATGATGGGTTTTGGTATGGGCGATGGCTGTTTCGGTGCGCTCTTTCGGGAACCGCCAGACTGTTTTGGGCTGCCAAAATTTGAGCAGAATAACCATGGCGCTGATAGACACAACGGCCGAGAGAATATCTGGTAGCATTGGCCCTACGAACGAAGCCGTCGCAAACATGGTCAGGGCGTACGATCCGCCTGCCACTACCAGCGCTGGCCAGATTTCCCGCGCGCCTTTCCACCCCGCAATGATGACCGTGAGCCACAGTGGAATGATGGCCGCAATGAACGGTAGTTGGTGTCCCACCATACGGCTGATAAGGTTCGGGTCGATGCCCGTCACTGTCCCAGCCGTGATAACGGCAATGCCGATACCCCCGAATGCAACCGGCGCTGTGTTTGCGATGAGACATATGCCAGCAGCGTACAGAGCATTGAAGCCAAGCCCCACTAGCATGCCTGCCGTTATCGCCACTGGTGCGCCAAACCCGGCCGAACCTTCCAGAAAGGCACCGAAACAAAAGGCAATCAGCAGTGCTTGCAAACGCCGATCAACAGTAATCGATTCTATGGTATCGCGTACTATCGCGAAACTACCAGTTCGCACACTGATGTTATAGAGTAGCACCGCATTCAGCACTATCCAGCCAATTGGAAAAAGCCCTTGGAGAGCGCCATACGCCGTTGACAGCAGGGCGAGGTGAGGTGGCATGGTAAAGGCAAACATAGCGACAAGGAGCGCGAGTCCAAGCGTAACAAGGCTTGCTTTCCACCCCGCCATCTTACGGCTGAGTAGTATGACGCAAAGCGCCACAATCGGCACAGAAGCAACCAATGCAGATAGCACGGTGTTTTCAAACGGGTTAGTGAGTTGTACCCACATATTGGTTTCACTATAGCACGCATAAGCGGGATGTGAATAGCGTAGAGTAGTCGTACCGGCGAAAAGGGTGGCAGGCGAGTAGATCATGAAATGTGGACCGTCTATCCGACTATTCCGACTCTCACTTACACTCACTATTTGGGCTGTCATCTTGAGCGCAGTCGAAAGATCTCCATGATATTGAAACCGAAAAGATCCCTCCACGAAGCCTGCCCCGCACTTGATGCGGGGTCGGGATGACAACGAAAAAAGTGGGTGTAGGTCAGATTCCGACTTAAGAACTTAGCAAATCGTGTATAGTTATACATACATAAGAGGAGGAATTCGAATGAAATTATCAAAAGGCATGATAACTCTCGGCATTGTCGGTGTGCTGGTGCTGAGTTTTCTAGGCTGGTTTGTTGGTGGGTACAACGGGCTCGTCACCCAGCGCAATAAGGTAGATCAGGCTGCTGCCCAGCTCGACAGTGCCTATCAACGTCGTTTCGACCTGGTGCCAAACTTGGTTGAAAGCGTTAAGGGCGCCCAAGCCCAAGAGCAAAAAGTCTTCGGCGACCTTGCCAAGGCACGAACTTCAGTACGGCGGTGCCAAAACCACCGAAGACAGGCTGGCCGCCTCGCAGCAATACGAAAGCGCCTTGAGCCGTCTATTGGTCGTTGTCGAGAATTATCCAGAACTCCGCAGTGTTGAAACTGTCCAAAACTTGATGATTCAGCTGGAAGGCACCGAAAACCGTATAAAAGTAGAGCGCGATAACTACAGTGCAGTAGCCACAACCTACAACACTATGATTCAGCGTTTCCCCAAAAACATTCTCGCGGGCATGTTTGGCTTTGACAAAAGATCTCTACACCGCTCAAACTGGTGCCGAAACCGCTCCTAAGGTTAACCTAACTCAGCCTTCAACGGCTCAGTAATTACGCCGTCATCCTCAGTTCCGGACATGGGTCTGAAATGACGACACCAAGCCTACAGTATGCGTAAATATACTCTAATCGTCGGCGTACTTTTGGCCTCATGGTGGGTTATGTTCAGCATGCGTCTGCGCTCGATATCCCGCCGCCCCAAGCAAAACTGCCATCCTCGACCAGGCCGGCGTGATCGACGACGCTGTAGAAGCCCAGCTCAGCCAAAAACTCATCGACTACAAAGCTAAAACAGGCAACGAAATTGCCGTCCTCACCATTAAAAGCCTGCAAGGCGAAGATAACTTTGGCTACAGTTTCCGTGTGGCGCAGAGTTGGGGTGTTGGCAGCAAAGAAGCCAATAATGGTGTACTATTTTTCGTGGCAGTGGAGGATCACAAGGACTACATTCAGGTTGGCCGAGGGCTGGAACCGTATTTGACAGATTTGCAGTCCAACCTAATTTTAAAGCAAAAGGTTAATCCCTGTTCAAGCAGGGTGACTATACAGGTGGTGTCAAGGCGGGTGTTGACAGCATCGTATCCGTCATCGGCGGCGAAAGACTCAGCGAACCCAAAAGCCCAAAGTGAGCAGTGGAGCTATCGAATTCCTCATCTATGCTGGCTTCTTTGTGGTGGCCTACCTGGCATCATTTCTAGCGCGAAGTAAGAGTTGGTGGGCCGGCGGGATAATAGGCGCATTACCCGGTATTATCATGTTTTTCACCGCGGCCGTCATTTTGGCCTCTGTTGTGTTTACCCTGGGATTACTCCTGGGGCTTTTGCTAGATTATTTACTGTCGAAAAACTACCGATCAAGGGTAGCCAGCGGCGATAATACTGGATTCTGGGGTAGTGGTGGCGGCTTCTTTGGCGGCTCTGGCGGTTTTGGTAGTGGATCTGGCGGTGGTTTCGGCGGCTTCAGCGGCGGCTCTTTCGGCGGCGGCGGCTCCGGCGGCAGCTGGTAACCTTGCCTACTGATTGTATTTAATTACCTGTTCGACCTTAGGATTGCCTACAAGTAACATATTCACAAAAGCTAAATTTTCAGACGTAATATTCTTTGTAGATTTGGCCTTTAGGTCATAGTAGTTCATCTTTATCTCGTCACCGACGAGTAGCTGCAATTCATCTTCACCGTATTTTCGCTGAGCGGTGTTAAATGCTTCAAATGCTGCAGTATCAAGAATAACAGTGTAGATTTCGTGCTTGCTTCGTGAGCGTATGACAAGTTTATTTGGTGCAAATTCTGTAACTGTGCCACTTACTTCACGCATTACCATAGTTTTTTCGTCGTAATTCCTAAAAGCAGTTGCAGGGCTCGATCTACCTTCATCGTCCGTTCTTGGGTATACGTCGATCATCGAGCCATTAGGGCAATATTCTCCGGGGTTGTTATAGCATTCCGGTAGTTCCATGAGGTATGCCTGTTTTGTTGAGTAGTACTCAATGGGGAAACTCAAACGATAGAGTGCAATGACACCAGATATAATGCCTCTTGTATCATAAGGCTTACCGTCGAGTACTTGCTGTTCGAGCATTACTTCCGTGACGACATCGCCGCCCTTCAAAGAGTTTAGCTTTTTGCCTGTAATGTCATAGTATGCAATAGATTTGTCGGGGTAGGTCTTATGGGTATACGTTTCTTCATAGCCAGAATATTGCTTTACGCGTAGCTTAACAGCGGTCCCGGATACGCTTTCAATGGTTCCGGTCGATCCCGGCAAAGTCATGTAAACTTTTACATTTGGACTAGGCACGCGTTTTTCCATAGGTGTTGCCCAGCGAGACTCCGCCATTTTAACGGCTAGTCGCATTTCGCAGCTTGCCTGGGCAATTTTTCTAACCTCCTCATCTTCCATAACTGGTGCGTCTTTTCTCAGCTCGAATCGCGAATAGTTAAGCCCATACCATGGAATGTCGCATTTATCCGCATCTGTTATTTTGTATTCCTGTCGGCCACCCTGGTTTTTCCTTCATTTGTAACGTTTAGCCAATGCGAAATGGCATAAGCAGCGACTGGGACGGCGAAGATAAGAAAATGATTAGGGCAATGAGTGCGGATTTCGTAAGGCCAAGAAAGACGGTTTTGCGGCTCGGTTTGTGAGCAGCTGAGATTGCATCCATAACGCGCACAGTGAAGGTACTGCGCTTTTCAGGGGCGGCGGTGGTGAGCATAAAGTCATCTCGTTTCATGCTAAAACTCCTTTCAGTTGCAGTTTTGCTCGGCGCAGGTTGGTGCGCACGGTGTTGAGGGGAGCTCAAACTCGCGGGCTATGTCGTCGTAGCTTTTACCATGCCAGTAGTAGGCTTCAATCACTTGTCTGTAAACTGGCGGCTTAAGCTTTTGCACCGCCGAACGAATTTCGCTTTTTCAGCTTCTGCTTAGCGGCTCTGTAAGGGCAACTATTTCGCAAATCAGCCAAGTCTATGTGTGTGCGCTTTCGCCGCAATTCATCAAGGCAGCGAGATTGCGCCAACTGATACAACCAAGTTGAAAAGCTAGCACGATTTGCCCGATACTTTTGAGTCTTTGATATGCAGCTAGAAAAATATCTTGTGCTAAGTCTTCTGCTGATGTACGATCTAGGCCAAATTGTTGGCAGTAAATAATTATGCCGATGTGATAACGGTCAACTAACGGGGCAAAAGCATCTACATTACCACCTAGAACTGCTGTAATAATTTCGTTTTCTTCCATGTTTATTATACGTATCATACGCCAAAAAGTTTCAGCGGTGGTACATAATCAGGCGGTCGGAATATAAGGTATATACTATGTCGTATGCCAAAACAAAGGTCGTGGTCAGATGACGAACTAAAAGATGCTGTTGAAACATCATTGAGCTGTAGGCAAGTCATAGTTATGCTAGGTCTAGTCCCTGCGGGTGGAAATTAATATCAGGCTCGGTCTAGAATACGCAAAATTAGGATTAATGTCAGACATTTTTACTGATGCTAGGTGGAACGTCGGGAAAAGTAGCATACAAAAACACTACCTGAACTGAAGAGCTTTTGGTAGAACAATCAACCGCTCAAAGTTATAAACTAAAAATTCGTCTGTTTGAATTGGGCTTAAAATATCCTAAGTGAAATTTGTGGCTGGGCTCAGATGTCGGTTGATGGTAGAATACCAGTCGAACTTGATCATATAAACGGAGTGCTTACTGATAATCGACTAGAGAATTTGCGTATACTTTGTCCAAATTGTCATAGCCTTCAGCCCACACATCGTGGTAAAAATAAGAAGGTCAGGTTTTCGAAAACTTAAGATAATATGCGCGGGTGATGGAATGGTAGACATTCAGCACTTAAAATGCTGTGCCCAAAAGGCGTGCGGGTTCAAGTCCCGCCCGCGCACCATACTAACCTAGGCTCGCCTAGGTTTTTGTATTAGGCTGGCGTTACTTTTCTGGCGCGGCTTACTGAACCATGTATCATTTGTACTATTAGCATGCCAGCGAGGACTAAGCCAACGACGAAACATACAATGGCCGCGACTCGTAGTCCATGAGCAATCACTAGGTCGGAGTTGAGATGTCCGGTGCGACTTAAAGAGCTGGTACCAAATCATGCATGCTGTCGTAAGCTGTGGGGTCGGTCGGGTCTGCTGCATACGTACCGGGCCCAACCAGCGGTAATAACCGAGCTCGAGCGTCACCGGCGTACATGGCAACATCAAACAGGTTTAGACCCAGCCAACACCAGCAGAGCGAAGCCGCAAAATACCACTTTTTTTGGAGAAAACCCACCATCCATAGCAATGGAAAAAGGCATTGAAAAAGCGAACCACCCAAAATAGTCATAAATTCTCCGCATAGTGCAAAGATGAAATGACCAAGCTCGTGTATGCCAAGATCCAGGGCAGATAGTGGGTTTTGCAAACGATTGAGGGCGTAGTCATGATTTTTCAGGTTGTCGGCCAGTACGAAAGCAAACCAGGCGACAAATGGTAGGCGCCACCACCACTGGCGATTTCTTGCCCATGCATTCGGTCGCAGATACCACGCCAGTCGCACGCGGTAAATAGGGCACTGTGTGCAAAAAATACTTTCTTCGTCGTGCGAAATACCGTGTGCGCCGCAAGCGGGACAGCTCTTTGGAAACATAACCTTCTTGTATCATATTTTATGGGTGATGTATATGCTACTCTTGCCGAGTACTGTAATATAAGCATAAAAGGATATAAGCCATGGATGAAGACCAGCCAGCAACGCAACCGCATCTTTCCCCAGCGGAACAGGCCGCTCTGGAAGAAGCGCGTCTGAAAACGGCAGACGATAGTTTCGCGGGCAATCAGAGTGCTACTGAAGTTGCTCCACAAGCCCAAGCCACCACTCCACTTCCAACTAGTACAAAAAAGGTTGTCATTAATCCTGTAAATGATATGTCTGCCTATTCAACGTCACCCAATATTCCCGTGACTACTCAAACACAGACTGCTATGCAAGAAGTTGCAGTAACGGCACCTCCAGCAAATTCGCAGCCATCTTCCAGCGTCGGTGATAGCACGCTCTCGCCGCCTGCTACAGCTGCGGCAAATCCCGCGGTCGAATACAATCCAGCCGCACATTCTAGTTGGCCACAGCACCCCGTAGAAGACGAAGACTCAAGTCAGACAGCGAACAATCGTGTCGCATCGTATATCCCGATAGTGAAATGGTGGTCTTTCGTGCTAATTGCATATGGTCTGTACTTGATGTATCAGCTAGTACGTAAGTGGTTACGACTGAGGGGATATGACTATACCGGTGCGCCGCTACGAGTACTTCTACTAATTCCAAATTTGCAATTCTTAATCTACGGGCTGTACTTTCTTTTTGCCAAGAGCCTACGGAATGTTAGCGGCGTGTTGCTTTCCCAGATAATTATTTCCTTGACTGGGCTAGTGGAGTCATCACTACTTCTTGCTTTCTGGTCCGACAATGATTCTGATGCTTTGGAATCACTGGCTTACATGACAGGGTTGATATATTCGGCAGTTATTGTAATCGTTGCGGCACTGGCGCGTTCGCAAGTGAATAAGCTTGACGATGAAAAGCGTAATTTATAGGTGCTATACTAAAAAGCCATGGCACATATAGCAGATTGTCCGTTTTGTGATGCAAGAGACCGGGTGCTCAGAGAAAACGAGCATGCCTTTGTGTTGCTCAGTAACCCGCGCAAGGTTCCTGGACACGCCCTGGTTATACCAAAGCGGCACGTTGAGGAACCGTGGCAGCTGACAGCAGAAGAACGGCGAGACATATTTGAGCTGCTAGATTATATTTCGCAGAAAATACTTGCAGCAAAACTTGGCGAAGGTGTCGATGTGCGGCAAAATTACCGACCTTTTCTACAAAAGGGCAAACTCAGTGTCCGCCACATTCACTATCATGCTGTCCCCCGCACCCAAGACGATTATATTTACCAGGTCAGCGAGAAATACGACACCGAACTTTTCGCCGACCTCGACCCACTAGAAGCCAAAGAAGTTGGAAAGTTGCTAAAATGACATCCCAGACAAAACTCTCCTCAGTTATTTTGATATCCCAGGTGAAAACACACTTGATGCCCCCGCGGGCATTAACTTTTTTTACTCGTATCTCTTAACTCTAAAAAATAAGGTAGAATAGACTAATGAGCAATTATTTTGTAACGACCTCCATACCATACGTCAACGGCGAACCACACCTGGGACATGCCATGGAATTTGTCATGGCAGATGTACGGGCACGCGCGGCCAGGGCACGCGGTGAAGACACCATTTTCAGCACGGGTACCGATGAACACGGCGGCAAAATAGCTGAAAAAGCAGCCGAACTCAAAGTAGACCCGCAAAAGTTTACCGACGAAATGTCAGAAAAGTTCCGTGAACTAATCGCTGCACTCAATGTTAAGCCAGACCGCTTCATCCGTACAACAGATAAAGCTCATGCAGAGCGAGTCCAGGTTATATGGAAGTCGCTCGCTCGTGATATTTACAAAAACAAATACGTTGGTTGGTACTGCACGGGCGATGAAGAGTTTTTCACTGAAACGACTGTGCAAGAAAACAAGGGAGTTTGCCCAGACCATAATCGTCCCTACGAAAAAATCGAGGAAGAAAACTACTTTTTTCGGCTCAGTAACTACACCGAGCAGATTCGTGAAGCCATAGAGAAAAATGTATTTCTCGTAACGCCAACCACCAGGCGCAACGAAATTCTGTCGCTACTGCGTGAAGGGCTTGACGATATTAGCATTTCACGTCCAAAAGATAAGATAGATTGGGGTATTCCGGTGCCAGGCGACCCAAGCCAGGTTATATACGTCTGGTTTGACGCGCTCCTCAACTATATAACGGTGCTTGGCTACCCCGAGCACGATGATTTTAAGAAGTATTGGCCAGCGAATGTTCAGGTGGTCGGCAAGGGAATCTTACGTTTCCATGCGGCAATTTGGCCTGGGATTTTGCTCGGTCTTGGCCTACCTATCCAGAAACAGCTTTACGTTCACGGCTATGTCACGGTAGACAGCAAAAAAATGAGTAAATCTCTGGGCAATAGTGTTAGCCCCAATGAAGTTATCGAAAAATATGGTGCTGACGCCTTCCGATACTACTTCCTGCGCCATGTGCCGAGCTATGATGACGGCGATTTTAGCTGGGAAGCATTCGATACAGCCTACAATAATGAGCTTGCTAACGAGCTCGGCAATGCGGTCCAACGGACAACTGCAATGATACAGAAATACCAGGGTGGCGTAATTGGCGATGTGCCCGAGGCTGAACATGACATGGGGGCGTACGGTGAGGCAATTGCGCTTTGTAAGTTCGACCGTGCGCTTGACAGTGTTTGGGAGCAGGTGCGGGGCCTCAATCAGCTTATCGATACCCAAAAACCATGGGTTATTGCGAAAACCGACGACCAAGACCATCTGCGCGAAGTGCTCGCTGGGTTCGTGAGCGACCTACTTGAAATCGCACAGCTGCTTGAACCATTCCTGCCGGCAACGGCGGCCAAAATCCAGGCAATGTTTGTAGGTGGCACCGTCCACCCTGCTGAAACTACGCTTTTCCCAAAGCTTGAACTTACCGCGCCGCAGGAGTAGCACTGTGACACTTGAATTATTCGATACGCACTGCCATGTGCATGAGATAGCAGTTGCTCTCACGCCCGTACATGACAAATGGCATGCCGACAGGGTTGAGCGGAGTGCGGGATCGGTTTTGGATGCTGCACGCGCGGCGGGTGTGACGCGCATGATAGTCATCGGTACGACCCTAGCCGATAGCGAACTTGCGATGCAATTTGCCCAGAATCACGACGGCGTCTGGGCGAGTATCGGAATCCATCCCCACGAAGCCAAAAACTACACTACACCACAAAAATCGAACCCAGGAGGACTGTCCTCCCAAGCGAGTAAAGTTGGTATTTTACCAGAGGTGCTTGAACGGTTTCGACAGTTGGCGACAGCGGCAAAAGTGGTGGCAGTCGGGGAGTGTGGGCTTGATTATTATTACGGGCACTCGCCCAAGGAAGACCAGGAAGCGGTGTTGCGCATGCAAATAGAGCTGGCACTACAACACGATCTGCCACTCAGCTTTCACGTGCGCGACGCATTTGATGATTTTTGGCCGATTTTTGAGAGTTATCAAGGTGTGCGTGGTGTGCTGCACAGTTTCACCGACAGTCAGGCAAATATGGAGCGCGCGGTAGCGCAGGGGCTGTACATAGGTGTAAACGGGATAGCAACGTTTACGCGAGACGAAGTACAGCTTGTGACATATCGCACAATTCCACAACACCGACTCCTGTTAGAAACTGACGCTCCCTTCTTGACTCCCAAGCCCTTTCGTGGTAAAGTGTGTGAGCCTAAGCATGTTATGCAGACGGCGGAGTATCTAGCGGCATTACGGGACGAATCTGTCGAACATCTCGCAGAATCTACCACCGCAAATGCACTAAAGCTTCTCAAGCTTACATAACTATTATGAATATATTCCTCAGCAAAGAAGTCGCACCAGCACTCACTAGCCTTGAGTGGCCACTCGTGGTCGATGTGTTGGGATTTACGGCTAAAGCTGTGAATCGGTTAAATGGTATGGAGGCGCGGAAGCCAGCTCAATTGGCTATCGCAAATACCCCAAATCGCCTAACAGCCACTGAAGTTATTGATACCCAATTAAGTAAGCCATCTCAAACAGTAAACCTTGTGCCACTAATGGATATTAATGATATTCGTATACGAGTCGCAGCTCTTGCCGGTGGTTCTCCGGACACCGACGCAAAAACCGCAGCCACCGTCCTAGAAAATCCCGACACAGTTAGGATGATATGATGCTGAAGAAGTTGCTTAGCATCATTTCACAGCAGGATGAGGGGCGAAAGAGTGCGGAAATTTATCGTAACATTCTCCGTGATGCTGCCAAAGATGGGTGGCGAAGTATTTGGCCCTATTCCAGCAGGGCATCGCCGTGAGTTCTTTTGTCTGGATGAGCATACTTGGGTGTGGCATGAGGAATGGGATGAAAACGGCCAGCACATCGTACGAACTACTAGGTACGATGTGCGGCCACATGGTGTCTTCAAGGCACAAGATGGCCAGCCGTACCGACCTGTTTCAGATGAAGAATTCCAGCGTCTTTGTAGTGCTGCACGCGAATACCAACGACGCCTGCACACTAAGTTTGACCCTTTGCTTGCCCAGCCTGTGGTGTAAAATACGAATATGATCTACCTAGACCATGCGGCGGCGACGCCGGTTGATAGCGATGTGCTTGCGGCCATGCAACCGTATTTTTCTGATGTCTTTTATAACCCATCGGCCACGTATTTGCCGGCTCGGCAGGCAAGGGAAGCGCTTGAAGCTGCACGGGGGAGTGTCGCGCACTGGCTTGGTGTGCGTCCGACCGAAGTTATTTTTACCGCTGGTGGCACGGAAGGGAACAATCTAGCCGTTGCAGGTGTCATGGCAAATTTTCCAAATTGCTCCGCTGCGGTTAGCGCTATTGAACATGAATCTGTATTGGCGGCGGCGCAACAATTTAATTGCTCCGTTGCGTTTGTAACAGAGCAGGGGAGGGTAGACCCGGGTAGCCTGCGGCAAAAAATTGCTGACAATACCGTGCTGGTAAGCGTTATGTATGCCAATAATGAGGTTGGTACTACGCAACCACTGCGTCAGATTTCGGCTGTGCTGGCTGAAATTCGCACCGAAAGAAAAAAGGCAGGGAACGACTTGCCGCTATATTTCCATACTGATGCCTGTCAAGCGGCGAATTATCTCAGCCTTTCAGTCGCAAGTCTAGGGGTCGACCTTATGACCCTAAACGGGGGTAAAATCTATGGCCAGAAACAAACGGGCGTGATCTACGCGGCAAGTTCTGTCAAGCTATCTCCAATCATAAGGGGCGGTGGCCAAGAACGAGGGCTGCGCAGCGGGACCGAAAACGTTGCAGGAGCAGTGGGGTTTGCTAAGGCGCTTGAGCAGGCACAGTCTGTGCGACAATTTGAAGCCACTAGGCTCAATGAAGTGAAAAATGTAGCTATCCGCCTCTTATCTCAAAAAATCCCAGGTGTAATAATCAATGGTTCACTGAAGTATCGTCTGCCAAACAACATACATATTACACTACCCGGGTTTGATAACGAACGCGTACTCATCCAGCTCGAAGAGCGAGGATTTCTCGCGGCGGCCGGCTCGGCTTGCAGCGCCAGTTCTGAGGAGCCGAGCCACGTGCTGCGCGCCATGGGCGTCAGCGACGATGCTGCCCGAAGCAGTCTACGTATTACCATGGGCCGCTCTACCACCATGCCCGACATAGAAAGATTCATACAGGCTCTAACAGAGATAACAAAAGTAATTAGAACAACACTATTACAGATAACCAAGATTTCTCATATCTCTTGAAAAACCCATCTTGGGAGGACTGTCCTCCCAAGATGGGTTTTAGCTGAGAGGTGGGGGGATGGGTTTTAGGAGATTACGACCTGATTAGCGTGAAGCCAGCCCTCGACTGTACCAGCGTCTAGATATTGCCCTTGCGCAGAAACGACTTTCATGACACCACCGTCTTCAATAACTTTTTGGAATGGATGGAAAATGTAGTATTCCTTGCCTGCTTCTATTGGTTGAGCGACGTATTCACTGACCGCCTTGAGCATTGAGTAGTTCAAAACGTACTTACTGACATTTTTCATGAATTTTTCGGGCATTGGATTGGGTGCTCTATGATGCGCACCAGATTTCCTTGGTCATCTGCGACAATATGTCCATATTGTTGGATGGAATCATCGGTCACTGGTACCGCGAGTATGGCACTTTGCCCCTCTGGGGTGGCCTCGAGCATTCTCGCGATATCTGAACTGCCATCACGGTTGTATAGACAATCGTCACCCATCACCACTACGACAGATTCGCCCTCATTCACGTAGGGCATGGCCAGATCAACCGGTACGGCGGTGCCATATTTGCCATAACTTGGTTGCACGATGTAATGAAAGCGAGCTAGCGGTGTTTCGGTGAGAGGAAGCATATCCTGTTTGCCGTTGCGAATGAGGTAATCAGTCAGCTCGATATTATCACGGTAATAGGTGTGAAGTTGTTCGCTTTGTTCGCCGACGATAAAGTAAATATCGGTGATGCCAGCAGCCACACAATCGCGCACAACATAATCGACGATTGGACGATTACCAATTGGCAGCATGCATTTTTCGATGGCTTTGGTGATAGGTAGGCGCCGCGTACCCCAACCCGCGACTGGTATGATAGCTTTTGTAATTGACATGCGATTAGTATAGCGCATTGGGAGGGAATGGAGAAAGGGGAACGAAGAACGAAGAACGGGGAACGAAGAGTGAAGAATGGTGAATTGAAAGTGGATATTTTTAGTATATGTGAGCTATTTCCATAGTTTTTCACAGCATCGCATAAACGACGGACTGGAAAAGCTGTAAAAAACTATGGCGTGACGGATATAAAACGGTTATACTTACGAGGAAATGCGACGGGTACATATTTGGCATAGTCTATCTGTAGCGGCAGGCCTTTGTGCAGTGATGCTCCTGCCTGGACTTGCTCACGCCCAAACCGTTTCGCAGGGTTACGGTGTTACAGGTACTGTCCAAAAAGGCATGATTGTAATGCTCGACCCAAAAGATAGTCGCAAAGTCCGGGCATTGACAAACCAAAATGACAAATCTATGCATGGTGTTGTCGTGTCAGCGAATGACACGGTTGTGTCTTTAGGTGGTGATAGTAGTACTGCCCAGGTATACGTGGCTTCCAACGGCAAATACGATGCGCTCGTCAGCACTCAAAACGGCCCCATTAAAAGCGGCGACATTGTCAGCATATCCGCACTCGACGGCATCGGTATGAAAGCAGATTCAAGACAGGGTGTCATCCTTGGCAAGGCACTTAGTAGTTTTGATGGTACAAAAAATGTCAGCGGCAATGCTGCGCTTACGACATCATCCGGCAACAAAGATGTCGCAATCGGCTTCATACAGATAGATATTGGGATTTCGTAACCCGCTGGCAGTGTCGGTGAGTGGACCGCCTGTCCCAGCTTTCCTCGAAAATCCGGTGATAGCATCGCAGGAAAACCAGTCAGTACAGTACGACTTTACATCAGTCTCGCCATTTTGCTCGTTACCATATTTATGACGGGTAGTTTGCTGTATGGCGGGGTGCGCAGTAGTCTTGTTTCCATCGGTCGTAACCCGCTCGCCAAGAAATCAATTTTGCGCGGACTCATTCAGGTCGTCATACTCGGGCTGACAGTTTTTGTTATTGGCTTAATCGCGATATACTTACTATTGAAATTGTAAACACAAGCGTATAGAGGTGGGGACAAATCTATGACAATCTGGCAGCTGGCACTAATAGGGAGTCTGTTTTCTGCGACGCTTGCTTTCATATGGTTGGCAATTAAACTTGGCTCAGTAGGTACAAAAAGAAGAATAATGACAATTCAGACATTGAAAAAGCGGCAGAAGAAGACGTCGAGCACATTTTTAATGATACCTTTCGGGAAGAGCTCCGTAACAGGGGTAGACTTCACTTCGAGAAGATTATTTCTGAAAATGCTATGTTCTTGCAGCAGGATTTGCGCCTGACAACGAGCCAACTGAACGAGTATATGAAGGAAGAGATTACCCGAAATCTCAAAGAAGAATTTGCCAAGTACGAGCAGTCAATCAACGATGCCAAACAGCTTGCCATCGACTCGATCCAGAAAACCAATACTGCGATTGAAGAACAACGCGCTCAGCTCGGTCAGCAGGTGCAGCAACAGATTGTAGCTGAAAAGCAGCAGCTCGTGGAACGGTTTGAGCAAAATATGACGGATATAATCAACCACTACGTGCTCGCTGCCATAGGTGACCAAATTGACTTGAACGATCAACTTGAGTACATCCTTGCTGACCTAGAGGCGAATCGTGAAGCCATAATTCAGGATATCAATCATGGCGCCTGAGACCCAGGCTGCACCGGTTTTACCTGTAGGGGTTGTTGGCATGATTGATCTTGGTAGACTAATTCGTGAACTTGAGCGGCTTGAGGCAAAGCTCTCGAGCGATAAAATTCGAACCGGCAGTTATGTTCAGCTCCCAAAATTAAGTGCACTTATGGATCAGCTTGCTGAAACAAACAAACTAGATTTACGTGATGCCCATGCTCGTACAAGTTTGCTTGCATTCCTAAAGTTGCTCCGTAAAGAGGCTCCCAGGGTTCATATGAGCTTTAGTGCCGATCCGACCCCAGACTTTCTCATGAAGCTGACGACATGGTTACGAACACAGGTGCATCCACACGTGTTGGTGGCAATTGGTCTTCAGCCAGGAATCGGTGCAGGTTGTGTGCTACGCACAACTAATCACTACTTCGACATGTCGCTGAGAAAAACATTTACCGAAAAACGAGAAATACTCATGAAAAGGCTCCGGGAGTCCAATACGCAACCGACAGCCGAAACGCAAGCCCAGACGGTGGAGGCGCCAGCATGAGTTTCAGCAACCAGCATTTCGAGAAACTGGTTGAATCGGGTAAGCCAGTCGGCGAAGTTATAGCAGTCGATAAATTCCTTATTCGGGTGAGCGGTCTACAGCCATCTGCTCTCCATGCACTCGTTATGTTTGAAGATGGGAGTAAGGGCTTTATTAACCAAGTGCTTGAAGAATATGTGCTTGTGCTCCACCTTGGGTCAGAACCCCTCCATGTTGGTACGGTAGCCGTGTTACAGCACCAAGAACTGGTGTGTAAGGTTGGTAAGGACTTTGTCGGCCGTGTTGTTTCTGTGACTGGTGACCCCCTGGACGGCAAGGGGCCAGTGCCAGCCGACGCGGTCTGGCCGGTGTTTAATACTGCACCGCCACTCTATACTCGTAAACTCGTGGAGGATCAACTTGAAAGTGGCGTGACGGCCATCGATTCCCTGTTTCCGATGGTGCGTGGGCAGCGCATGGCGCTCCTCGGGGATAGCAAATCTGGTAAGAGTACGGTAGTCACGCAGCTCGCGATAAACCAAAAAAACACCGACCAGATAGTTGTGTACTGCCTCATAGCCAAGCGACGTAGCGATGTTGATACTTTGCTGACACGTCTCCAGGAGAACGGTGGTATGGAAAAAGCAATCGTCGTCGTCAGTACCATGTTTGAGTCGCTTATCATGAGCTACATTGCACCCTATGTCGCTTGTGCTATGGCTGAATACCTATGGCAGAAGTGCGATCAAGACACTATCATCGTCTATGATGACCTCACCAGCCATGCTCACGCCTACCGCGAAGTTGCGTTGCTCTCTGGTGTTAGTCCGGGACGTGATAGCTACCCTGGCGACATGTTTTACGCTCACTCCTCGCTCCTTGAGCGGGCTGGTCGTCTCGATAGCACCGGCCGTTGTCTCACTTCAATCCCGGTGGTGCATGCTGCAAACGGCGATATCACCGCCTACTTGCCGACAAACATCATGTCTATTACCGACGGCCAGTGGATCCTCGACATGGATACGTTCCGAAACGGTATTCGTCCTGCGCTGAATATCGGCCTCAGTGTGACCCGGGCAGGGGGTGTTGGTCATAACAAGCGGCAAAAAGAACTTGCTGCACAGACGCTCAAAATGCTCGCTAGTTACCGTCAAGCAGAAGAGTTTTCTCACTTTGGTTCCGAACTTGGTTCTGAGGCAAAAAGCGCTCGCCACTGGCAAGCGAGTATTTGAACTTCTCACACAAGCTCCGGGGACACATTTTCACTTATGGCACAGCAGCTTATGCTCGATATTGTGCTCAACTTGGAAGATGGTGCCCTATTGGATATCAATGCCCTAAAACTCAATGCGAACGACTTTGCCAAAAAGGTTGAAAAAAAGACGATGACTATCAAAAGGTTCACGATATGCTTGTCGGCGAATGTGTCAAGGGCGTACCAAAGCCGTCTGATGATACAGAACATACAGCAGATAAACCAGACGGGCAAAAGATGCCGAAAGTAACAATGCTGAAGGTACTAAGGACGTAGCAAAGGCCAAGGGCCCGAAGAAAAAAAGGCGGATTCACCAGGCGACCCTGCTGCTTCAGGTGAGCAGCACGAGGCGGCTCCCAAAGAGACGTCGGCCGAAAAAGACCAACAAGAAAATGACCCTGGGGTATTACTAGTAGTTCGGCAGAGTCTAAGGAGACTCAAGCGCAGACGGCCTCTGAAGAACCCGTACAACTAGCACCTGATTTAGAAAAAGGAAAGCGATAATCCTGACGCAGAGCCACCAGCGGCTGTAACCCCAGTCGCGCAGGCTCATGCCGGCGAACCATCTCACCCGTTATTCAAGAAATTACTCGGCGTAAAAAGCACGACACTAACAATGAAGGCTCCAAAGCTGAGGCGAAGACCGAGGGCACAAACCCCGAAAAAGTCGAGGAGCAAAAGGTTGATGAAATGATGTCTGTTGAGCTTGAAAAACAAAAGGCCAAGCAACCAAAAGGCCACGTTATGGATGCAGTAATCCCGGAGAAAAAGCCATGAATCACCACGGTCTAGGATATAGTGCACAGGGCAAAGGTATCGCACAGCTTGAACTCAGCCCTCTGCTCTTAGCCCTTCCCCCTAAAACGACCAGAGGGAGCGACGGATGAGGCGTCCCAATGAAATCGCTAAGGATGAAGCGAGTATGTCGACACTGGTTGAACTGACAAGTGTATTTGAAGGTATCGCCAGTATGCGAATAGCGCAGACAAAAAATCAGGTGCTTCAGTCGACGAAATTTTTTGATGAACTTTGGAAAATTTATACGCAGTTGCGTGTCGATAGTCTATTTAGTTTTGGGCGCGAAGAAAATGATAAAAATAAAGTCATTCTCGACAAAGAACTATACATTATTATCACAGCTGAAGGCGGTTTTAGCGGTGATATTGACCAGAAGCTCGTACAGGCTATGCTAGATTCATATGATAAAGATAAAAACGATATTATTGTTATTGGGCATCACGGTGCGATGCAGCTGAGTCAGCGGGGGTATCGTTTCGCAAATACTATAAACTCCCGAGCAAAGACAAAAACATCAATGTTACGCCAATCATCCGGGAGGTTCAGGAGTATAAGAAGTGCAGTGTTTTCTACCAGCAGTACATTTCGCTCATGAACCAAGAGGTAAAGCGGATTTCACTCTCCATGGCGGTGCACGGCTGGACTGACTAGTGATAAGCCAGATGAGGTGATTAGCGAAGTGAGCTACATATTCGAACCAACGAGCTTTGCGGTAGCGGCGCACCTTGAGCGATCTATGATGAAAATTGCTCTTGGTCAGCTTATACTACAATCAAAACTAGCGCAGTATGCTTCGCGGTTCGAGCCATGAGCGCAAGTCACCAGCGAGCCGATGAAGAGAAAACTGACTTACACCTCGCCTACAACCGTGCTCGTCGTGGCGTGAAAGACGAACGGTTAAAGGAAATTGTGAATGGAATGAAGAAGAGTAAAGCAGGAGCGGCTGTATGAACAGGCTGGGCATAGGGTACAGAGCAAAGGGCAAAGGCAAGGCACGGGGCGAACTCAGCCTGCTGCTCTCTCAGCCCTTTCCCTAAAGCGACCGAAAGGAGCGAACGATGGCTGGCATAATTGTTTCCATAAAGATCTTGTTGTGCGTGTGCAGTTCGACGCCGATCCGCCGGAGATCAACGAGCTCTTAGCAACCGACAATGAGCAAAAAACCCAACTTCTAGTCGACCATCTAGAAGTCGGGGGTGTCGCGTTTTGTTTGAATGTACGAACCGACCGAAGCCTTCTGAAGGGCGACACAGTTCAGCGAACTGGAAAAGGCATCGAGGTGCCACTCGGTGAGCCTACTATCGGCCGAATCCTCAATGCGCTTGGTGACCCGCTAGATGGTCAGCCAGCAATTAGCCCAGATGAAACCAAGCGCAAAAATATCTTAAAACTGCCACCACGAAGCAGTAATTTCTCTGTAGCAAAGCCCGAGATTCTGGAAACGGGTATTAAGGTTATCGACTTTTTAACACCGTTTGTGAAGGGGCGCAAAATCGGTGTAATCGGTGGTGCTGGTGTCGGCAAGACGGTCACAACCATGGAGCTCATCAACAATACCGCGCAGGGTGGTGGACAGATTGATGGAAGCCTGTCGTTCTTTGCCGGTATCGGAGAGCGCATTCGTGAGGGACACGAACTATGGGACACGTTACGCGAGAACGATCTTCTCAAAAACACGGTTATGTTTTTCGCGCAGATGAATGAAAACCCAGTGCAGCGCTCACTGATTGGTATATCAGCCACGGCCGCGGCTGAGTACTTCCGTGATGAACAGCACAAAGACATTCTGTTTTTTGCCGACAATATGTTCCGCTACATCCAGGCACGCAATGAACTTAGTACTATTCTTGACCAAATTCCGAATGAGGGGGGCTATGAGCCAACGGTATTCTCTGATGTGAAAGTACTGCAAGACCGCCTTAGTTCAAATGAGAACGGTTCAATTACAAGCGTTCAAACCATTTACGTTCCGGCCGACGACATTTCTGACCCAGCGGTGCAATTCATCCAGCATGAGATGGACAGCATTATCGTGCTGTCTCGAAAAGTAGCCGAGCTGGGGATACGACCAGCCGTGGACTTAACTATGACTTCTTCTTCACTTTTGACCCCAGAAATCGTGGGCGAACGACACTATATGCTGAGCGTTCAGGTACAGGCTTTATTACAAAAATATGAGTCGTTGAAAGGTATCATCGCTATTATCGGCGAAAACGAACTAAGCCCGGCCGATCGTGCCGACTACGCTAAGGCGAAGAAGCTTATAACCAATTTTTCCCAAAACATGAACGTGATGACGAAGCACAACGGTATACCGGGCGACTATTTTACCCGCGAACAAACACTCAATAGTATAGAGGAGATTATTGTCTAGTGGCGACCAGGCAAGACGCAAGCACGGGCGAAATCGTATCCGACGATAGTCCAAGTGACTCCGGCTCACCTGAGGGCAATGGATTGATGTTCGTCAAGATATATGCGCCGTACAAAGTGTATTTTGAGGACAGGCCAAGAGTATCAGCGCAGCGAACCAAACCGGTCCTTTTGATATTCTGCAGCAGCACCATAACTTCATTACCCTCCTTGTCCCTTGCGACATTGTGGTGCGAACCGAAAAAGGCGAAGAAACGATTCGAATTCAAAACGGCATTATGCACGTTAAAGCCGATAGTGTTGTCGTATTTTTAGACGTGTAATTAGCCACTCCTCGAGGCCTCATTCTCATTCGCTCGCGTCTAGTGGCGTTCACGGGGGTGTTTATACCACGCAGGGGTTTGCAGCCTGATTATTCCACAATGAAATAGTCAAAACCAAAGCTTGCGTTTGCTGGCGGGTTATTTGCGGCGCAGATGCTGAAATTCGAGGGGCTGCGGTTCACGTAGTAGCCGACAAGTGCGGCGTTGGAGCCAATGGGTGTCGCAATGACGTTCGGTGTCGTATTGTACTTCTGCGTAAAATTAACCGTGGCAAAACAGCCAGCTACCGGACCTGAACCTGTATTAATGTTTATACTACCCGCCGTATCGGAACCGCTCAATGCTACCGTACCGCCACCACCAAGAGCCGTGCCTGTATCTCTGCCAGGAGTAGATCCGCCAATAACAATGTGTTTTGTTAGAGTTAAGTTTCCGTTTAGCTGTAACGTATTCACAGTGATTCCGGGCGCCGTTAGTGAACCGCCAAACGTTCCTCCCCCTGCAACACTCAACCCTTTCTGAATGGCAAGCTGACCCTGAATGGAGGCATCCCCTTGGACACTGAGATTCTTATTTATCTGAAGTTGCTCAAGGACGCTATTCCCCGAAACAGTTATGCCTGGTACGCTCAAGCTACCACCTACTTGAATTGGGCCAGCTACCTCAAGGCTGTCGCGAATAAGGACTTTTCCCGCAAACACCGCGTTGCTTTGGACACTCAAAATCTGTTTCGGCTGGCCGACGGTAACGTCGCTTGTGGCGAGCTGTTTTAAGGTATCGCTATTGAGCGACTGTGTTTGTATGGTGCTTTTTTCCTGTTTTTTACTATTGAGATAGGTTATGAGTATAATGCCACCAGCGATAGCCAGCAAAAAAATAAATAGCAACAGATAAATGTTTACTTTGCTAACAATGCGCTGTGCAAACGAGCCATTTTGTTGGGCTGAAAGGGGCGTGTCGTCAATTTTGCCAGTTGTACCAGCATCTTTCTCGAGGCTATTACTGCCCTCGCTCGCTTCTAACGAACTACTTTCTGACGATTCGAGACTATTCGAATCCTCACCATTCTTTGTTTCGTCGTCTGCCATACTGGTTTTCTCTTATGCTTATACTTGTCTTATCATACCTCATGAGCTGTGTAAAAGGAATAATATTGTTGCCAAGTTTGCATCAAAACACAAAATGCGAGAAAATAAGCATGAGTAGATTTATATTATGAAAATACAAACGCTGTTTCGTCTCTCGCTCACCTCAGTCGCATTTGCGCTTACTTGTGGGGTTGCTGTAACCTTTGCGCAGCAATCATCGTCTTCTAGCTATCAGGTTAACGAGGTATTCTTCGGTACTGGTGGCGAACTGAACGCCTGCTCTGGCAGCTACTGCTCAAAGCAGTCGGCTGGCGAACTGACGGTTGGGAACACTAAAGGTAACCAATTCCAAGCTCAAGCTGGGTTTAATACCGACCGCATCCCATGGCTTGAAATCGATGTCACGAAATCGGCCGTGAACCTCGGTGATATTACGCCTACGAGCACTGGCTATGATTACGCATCGTTTACCGTAAAGTCATACCTAGCTCATGGCTACGTTGTGCAGATCTACGGTTCTACACCAACCAATTCTGGTCATGCAATTACACCACTTGCCACGGCAGGCGCAATTAACCCAGGTACCGAGCAATTTGGTATTAATCTACGTGATAACACAGCACCAAATATTGGAGCCGACCCTGTACAGCGACCTGACGGTACGCTCTCTGGACCATTTTCTTTTGGTACCTATGCAACTGGCTACAATACACCCGACACCTATAAGTATGTTTCGGGTGATGTTATTGCCGAATCACTGTCGAGTTCAGGGTATACCGACTACACTATCTCTTACATTATGAATATTACTGCCATAACTCCTGGCGGAACCTATACTACCAATCAGTCTGTTGTCGCGACATCGACCTTCTGACTTCTATACTATTATTTCTTACAACGATAATGATTAATTATTACAACAAACAATCAATTTTCTCTTTTCGCATGCTTGTAATTTACATAAATGGGTGATATCTTAGTGATGTAAATATTAATTAAGTCTTTACAACACTAAGGAGAAACACACATGAATATCAACTATAAGTCGCTACGACGCCCGACAAACGCCCTCATGGCGCTGGCGATCGTAGTTGGTAGTGCTGCGCCGGTACTGCTAAACAATGTAGCCTCGGCAGCGCAAATGACCCTTCGCTCTATCCAGCTGAGCGATTCCGGCCCAAGCAACAACTCCAACATCCCAAGCGGTGTCGGTAGTGGTACCAGCGTTGCATATAGAATTAAGTTTACGACTGCCTCGGCTGTACAAAGCTTTGTCGTTGACTTCTGTAGCGCCTCACCGCTCATTAACGACAACTGTACAGCACCAACGAACCTGGACGTTTCAACAGCAAGTCTGACCGCGAACGGCACCTGGTCTCTTGGAACACTGACGGCAAGCCGCCTTCGTTTCACAAACACGAGCTCGCAAGCCGCTGGTGCCTTCACCTTTGAAGTAACTGGTGTTACCAATCCAAGCACCCTTGGTTCGTTCTTTGGTCGTGTTACGACCTATGCAAATGACACATATGGTACATATGCAAGTGCTACCAGCACTGGTAACTACGTCGACTACGGTGGTATTGCTATGAGCACAGTCAATACCATCACGGTCACAGCCCGTGTCATGGAGCAACTGTCACTCTGTACATCAGGCGGTGTGGCCGTAACCAATGCCAATAACCTCACGGCTGCAGGATCATGCGGTTCAGCAACAGCACCAGCTATTACCCTTGGTTCGTCACCAGACTACGTCCTAGGATATACTGGAGCAACTCCAGCCTCAGCGAATGTTTACACCCAACTTTCCACGAATGCCTCACAGGGTTACGCCCTCTACCTACGGGCAGCAAACACGAGCTGTACTGGCGGTAATGGTGGCCTGAGCCGAGATGGCGGCACAACCTGTGAAATCCCTCCCGTCAACGCTGGCGCGGCGACATCAATCGCCTTCACGAACAACACTGCAGAATTCGGTGCCTTCGTCAGTAACGGTACGGCTGCAACTGGTGGTTCGGGTGAAAACACAGCTGTCACTCGTTGGGCTGGCACTGGTGGTACTTACCTCATGGACACCGCTACGGCAAATGACAACGTCATCAGTACCTACGGCAGTAAGATTGCTGAGACGACTGGCGGTGACGATAAGCAGGCTAATAGTGTCAATAACACTATCACATTTGCTGCGGTGGCATCACCAGTAACGCCAGCTGGTATATACAGTCAGAATTTTAGCCTCATTGGTGTGGGTACGTTCTAGATGATTGCGAGTTACATCTAAGGCGAGTTATCCACAGCCACACAAGCCCCTTTGCAAAAAGGGGCTTGTTTTTTAAACATAACCATGATATAGTGCGTTCGTTAACTCTAAAACAAACAAATTATAAAAGGAGAAAAATAATGAGTATAACTCGCAACTCATTGAAGCGCCCAGCAGCGTTATTTGCAGCTGTGGCGATACTCGTTGGAGCAGTTGCTCCCGTGTTCGTATCAAATCAAAAGGCTTCCGCTGCCCAACTCACCTACCGCTCTATCCAAATGAGCGATTCCGGTCCAAGCAACAACTCCAACATCCCAAGCGGTGTCGGTAGTGGTACCAGCGTTGCATATAGAATTAAGTTTACGACATCTGCTGCTGTACAAAGCTTTGTCGTTGACTTTTGTAGCGCCTCACCGCTCATTAACGACAACTGTACAGCACCAACGAACCTGGACGTTTCAACAGCAAGTCTGACCGCGAACGGCACCTGGTCTCTTGGAACGCTGACGGCAAGCCGCCTTCGTTTTACAAACACGAGCTCGCAAGCCGCTGGTGCCTTCACCTTTGAAGTAACTGGTCTTACCAATCCAAGCACGCTTGGTTCGTTCTTTGGTCGTGTTACGACCTATGCAAACGACACATATGGTACATATGCAAGTGCTACCAGCACCGGTAACTACGTCGACTACGGTGGTGTTGCCATGAGCACAGTCAACACCATCACGGTCACAGCTCGTGTCATGGAGCAACTGTCACTCTGTACATCAGGCGGTGTGGCCGTAACCAATGCAAATAACCTCA
The DNA here is from genome assembly GCA_016699935.1 of Candidatus Saccharimonadota bacterium. Classification (GTDB taxonomy): domain Bacteria; phylum Patescibacteriota; class Saccharimonadia; order Saccharimonadales; family UBA4665; genus JAGXIT01. The sequence goes on along the minus strand of CP064992.1, from coordinate 181,255 downwards.
CGGCTGCAGGATCATGCGGTTCAGCAACAGCACCAGCTATTACTCTTGGTTCGTCACCAGACTACGTCCTAGGATATACTGGAGCAACTCCAGCCTCAGCGAATGTTTACACTCAACTTTCCACGAATGCCTCACAGGGTTACGCCCTCTACCTACGGGCAGCAAACACGAGCTGTACTGGCGGTAATGGTGGCCTGAGCCGAGATGGCGGCACAACCTGTGAAATCCCTCCCGTCAACGCTGGCGCGGCGACATCAATCGCCTTCACGAACAACACTGCAGAATTCGGTGCCTTCGTCAGTAACGGTACGGCTGCAACTGGTGGTTCACAGGAGAAAACACAGCTGTCACTCGTTGGGCTGGCGCTGGTGGTACTTACCTCATGGACACCGCCACGGCAAACGATAACGTCATCAGCACCTACGGCAGTAAGATTGCTGAGACGACTGGTGGTGACGATAAGCAGGCTAATAGTGTGAATAATACGATTACCTTTGCTGCGGTAGCCTCACCGACAACTCCAGCAGGTATATACAGTCAAAACTTTAGCCTCATTGGTGTGGGTACATTCTAGAGAATAGTTTTCAGAGGAGAAATAATGCGCCTGAACCGGCTGCACAAAATAACTAGCATCGGTATCATAGCGGTCTTGTTACTCAGCGTAACAGGACCGCTGCGCATTTCTTATATTGAGGCTGCTAAGCCTTGCAACTCGGCGGCTACAGATTTCCACCGCACAGGCTGGGAGTACGGCGAATTATAAAATAAGCTTGTCTGGTCAATCTGCCGGTAACGTGGGGTCAGTGCGTCTTCAAATATGCGTCGAGGACCCTTTCGTGGATGCTCCCTGTACTGGCCCTGCGGGTCTGAGTTTCCTGGGCGCATCACTTATTTCGCAAACTGGCATGAGCGGTTTTACTATCCACCCAACTACAACCGCCAATGAGCTTATTCTTACTCGTGTTCCGGCACCAAGCATAGTCGGGCAAGTTACGTTTGAACTGGCTGGCGTGACGAATCCTTCAACCGCAGACACGTACTTTGGGAGACTTGAGACATTTGCCAGCACCGATGCGACTGGAACGAATAGAGACGGCTCTGGACTTGCGTACGCTATTCTCCCTAATGGCGTGAGTGTCAGATCTGTTGTCCCGCCGTATCTGTTATTTTGTGTCGCAAATACAATACAAGCAGAAGATTGTAATTCGGCACAGGGTAACTATATAGATTTTGGAGATTTTTCACCAACCAGGACATCAACAGGAACGACACAGTTCATTGTTGCGACAAATGCTGACTTTGGTTTCACGGTAGCAGTGCAGGGTACTACCTTGACCTCAGGTATCAACACAATTGCTGCGCTAAGCAGTCCAGATGTTGCCCGAACAGGAGTGCAGCAGTTTGGCCTTAATCTGCGCGGCAATAGCACGCCAGCCATAGGGCAAGAGCCACAGGGGATGTTGCTCTCCTCGACAGTAACCGGTAACTATAATCAGCTTAATCGGTTTGCATTTAATACTGGCGACGTTATTGTACAAGCTACAAACCCAGATATTGCGAAGTTCACCGTTTCTTATATCGCCAATATTGCGCCTGGTCAGGGAGCCGGTATTTATGTGAGCACGTTGACATACTTGGCAAACGCATCGTTCTAATTGCTCCGTCTCACGCCTATCGCACCAGCCAGCCTGCTTCCGGCAAGGCCAACTCTGCTGGCTTCTCCAAACTCCTGCACATGTTTCCTCTTTAGTACATCGGCTTTGCCTCTTTTCTCGCTGCTCAGAAAGAAAATGTAAAACCTTTTCTTTCCTGTGCGGCTGCGACACCAGTCGCTGTACCTCAGTACAGCTCCTTACGTGCTTCGAGGAGAACATGCACATGAGCTCAAAGTGCGAAATGCGTGTGTCTATGGCTGGCTGGGGGAGCAACACATAGTAAAAATGACAGCAAATTACCTTTGTAAACAACCATGTTTCTGGTACCATAAGTATAATCAATAAAAAGAGGAAATTATGCTTCAAAAAACTCGTATCTCACTACTATTGCTAAGCCTTATTACCATCTTCGGTATGACTATGGTTCAAGGTGTTTCCGCCCAACAAAGCGATGCGGCGAGTGGCCTTCGTATTTCGCCGGTTAGAACAGATTTAGTCATTCCCGCGGGGAGTGTTCGCACTGTCACTGTAACGGTCAATAATATTACTGGAGCTGAAACCGAATATCAGGCAATCATCAATGATTTTATTGCTGGCAAAGATGAGTATGGGCAGCCAGCGCTTATCTTGGATGCAGATAAGTTTGCGCCAAGCCATAGTTTGAAGCGGTACATTAGTCCTATCGGAAATATCACTGTTCCTTCGGGCAAATCCAAAACAATTACGGTTACAATCACTATACCGAAAGATGCGGCGGCTGGTGGGTATTTCGGTGCTGTGCGGTTTATGCCAGTTTCGGGTAAACAGGGTCGAAATATTACGCTTGCAGCGAGTGTTGGTTCTCTGATGCTCGTTAAGGTTCCAGGCGATATCGTTGAGAATATGAAACTTGAAAGTTTCGATGTGCGCACAAGTGAAAGGGCAGAAAAAGGTAGCTCTTTCTTCACTACAAACAAAAATTTGGTCGCACTCGCTCGCTTTAGTAATAGTGGAAGCGCCCACGAACAACCTTTTGGCAAAGTTGTGCTAAAAAAGGGTGGCAAAATCGTTCAAACTATCGAAATCAATAGTAATGAGCCCAAAGGCAATGTCCTGCCAGATAGCATTCGTCGCTTTAGTGTCAAGCTTGACAAGATTGGTTTGTGGGGCAGCTATACGGTAGAAGGTAATTTCGGGTATGGCTCAAATGGCCAGCTTTTGAGTGGTAAAACGAGTTTCTTTGTCTTTCCGTTGCTATTCATAGTGCTTGGCCTAGGTCTATTGGCTATCATACTCGCTCTGATATTTGGTCTACCGCGTGTAATCAAGCGCTATAATGCCAATGTTGTACGGAAAGCCAGTCGACGTTAGATGCGGCCAAAACCGCTCACTAGCATAGAGTTTAGATATGCGGTATGCTAATCTGAGCATAAGCGGTATAGGATGAATGATATAATCAATCAAGTACTTCACAGAGAATCCCCGACTCCAACTCTGAGCAGGTTTGCTACAGCTAACCCCGTACCAGGGAAGCGAAAAATTCATTTTTTCCCTGTTCTCCTTCTGGGCATGCTTCTTACGCTAGGCCTTGTTATGCCTGCTCACGGACAGCTTGGCAGTCCGAACCCAAACCAATCCGGAACGACTGGTTTACAAGGGAAGGTGGCGAGTCCGCCGCCGACGACTGCTGCAACCATTTCAACGCCTACTTCTGGCCGGAATTTCAACGAAATACCTATCACGGTAAGTGGGCTGTGTAAAACGGGCTTATTAGTAAAAATATTTAGCAACGATATATTCATTGGTTCAGCCGACTGTGCCGGCGGCAGCTATAGCATTCAGGTCGACCTCTTCGGTGGGCAGAACGACCTCGTGGCTAGGGTATTTGATGCGCTTGATCAGACGGGACCCGATAGCAACAAGGTCACTGTAACTTTTCAGGACGGTCAGTTTGCGGCCTTTGGCCAGCGGATTAGTCTTAGTAGTAACCTCGCAAAACTTGGTGCTCCCGTCGGACAGCTACTTACTTGGCCCATTATCCTTAGTGGAGGCACAGGACCCTACGCAATTAGCATAGATTGGGGGGATGGCACTGCAGCCGATTTGAAGAGCCAGCCATTTGCTGGAACGTTTGATATTACCCACACCTATAAATCGGCTGGTATATACCGGGTTGTTGTAAAGGCGACTGATTCGACCGGAGCTACGGCATTCTTACAGATTGTCGGTGTTGGTGCTGGAAGTGTGACGCAGAGTACCACAGGCAGCAAGAGTGGCAAAAATGATGGTGGAGCGACGAAAGTCGTGTATATTTGGTGGCCGCTTCTTTTGATGGTGCCTATCCTGCTTGCCATGTTTTGGGTAGGTAAGCGCTATGAGCTGAGTGCTATCCATCGCCAGCTTGAAGAGCAATCTCGTCTGTACGGCAATGAAATTCAACGGTAACTCGCTTACACGGGAAATCCCGCTACGCCAGCCTCGCCAGAAGTGCCCATAAGCCCCCTTTCTGTCGTCAATGGAGCTTTCGTATCCACTTCCTCCAGATAAAGAAGCTTCTTACGTCACTCCTGGACAAGGCTGATGAAAGTGCAATTCCCGCGTAAGTCGAGTAAACGTTCCGCACAAGCTGTCATTCTGAACGAAGTGAAGAATCCTCACTGTGATTATCGCTTCCGCCCTTTCAGTCATTCCCGCGTAAGCGGGAATCCATTCGCCCGCACAACCCTTCGCGTATCCACTGTACTTCGTGATCTCACTAAAACTCTCACTAACATTGGCAGTTCTCGGACTTCCAGGCCGACCAACTTTGGGCAGCCAAAGTTGGACAAAACTGCCGGGGAGAGTGCAAACGACCGGCTTACTTGTTATGAATACAGCACTGTTGGGCTTGTGCAGAACTCCCCCGCCTTTGGCGGGGTCAAACATTCTCGTCACGCAAGCAGTCCAAAAGAAATTTTAAAATCAGTCGTTATGCATCCCCGGTACCCCAAGAGACGACCTTTTACAGCGTCGAAGAAGGTACTCACTGCAGAGCAGCCTCTGCTGTAGCTGAATCGCTTCGCGATTGTTACTAGCGTCCTGCGGCCGCAACTATGCTCTAAGCCCTAAGCCCTATGCCCTATGCCTTACAACCCTGAACCAATACCTTCAGCTCACTGTGCGCCCCAAAACACTTGGTCGTACTTGCCACATACCAATTGATACCCGATACTTATTACCATGAAAGTGTATGTAGGGATGAGCGGTGGCGTGGATAGTTCGCTGACGGCGGCGCTGTTAATAGAACAGGGCTATGATGTCACTGGTGTCTACATGAAAAACTGGAGTCAAGACTTGCCAGGCATGAAATGCCCATGGAAAGATGACTACCAAGATGCGAAACGTGTGGCCGTGCAGCTAGGAATTCCATTCAAACTTTATGATTTCGAGATTGAATACCGCCAGCGGGTAGTTGATTATATGCTTGAGGGCTACCGACGCGGTATCACACCAAACCCAGACATCATGTGTAACCAAGAAGTAAAGTTCAAATTGTTCCTTGAGGCCGCGCTCGCCGACGGCGCCGACATGATTGCGACCGGACACTACGCTAAAATTATTCACAAATTTGGCATAGCAGAGTCAAGAGTCAAGAGCCAAGAGAAGCGGGACCAAACAGCAGAACGAATAAATCCCCACCTACCATCTACCACCTACCATCTACCAACAAGTGCCTCGCTCCACATGGCTGCCAACGCCGAAAAAGACCAAACGTACTTTTTGTACCGCGTCACCGAAGATGCACTCAAACGTAGCCTCATGCCAATTGGCGAGTTTACCACCAAGGCTGTAGTGCGTGCTGAGGCCGAAAAGCGAGGGCTGGCAACTGCACACAAAAAAGACAGCCAGGGAATATGTTTTGTCGGCAAGGTCGGCATAAAAGATTTCTTGCTGCATGAACTAGGCGAGCAAGAACATGGGGATATTATCGATCAAAATGGTGTGAGAATCGGCGAACACGACGGTGCAATTTTCTATACAATTGGTCAGCGGCAAGGCCTCGGCGTCGGCGGCGGTTTACCCTACTACGTCACTGGAAAACATGGTGAAAAATGAAGTGTACGTAACGACTGACATCCAGGACCAAAGCCTCTGGCGCGATGCTTTACAGCTTACCGAACTTCACTGGATAAATCAGCCGCCCGAAGCAGGCAAAACTTACCATGTTCGAACCCGGTACCGCGCCGACCTCATTCCGGCTAAATTCACCTGGGATGAGCAAAAACAGAGGTGAACTTCACCTGACAGCTCAGTTCGCGCTATTACCCCGGGCCAATCTGCCGTTCTGTATGACGGCACCCGCGTCCTTGGCGGCGGCATTGTCGTGTAACGCGTAATACGCAGTAAAAATTGCAACATACGAGAGAAGTCGCTTGCGCCACTTGACGGTGATATTTTGGTTTGTTACCATAAGCATGTACTACCATAAATAAACAGTACAAAAACGAAAAATATGTCTCTCACACTTCCTGTTATTGGTTTTGTCTATGGCCGTACACGTTTACTCGCTGGAGCAACGGCGTTGCTATGGGTGGCATTTTGTATTGTAAGCCCATATGCAGCCGCACAAACGAATAAAGAACAGCTGGTTGCGGCCAAGCCATTCATATTGACTGCGGTAGATGGCGTAGCAATTACAAAGAACAGTAGCGGTACACCTCTGGCTGTGACCATTGTGCAAGGCATAAACACCAGCGTACAAGTGGTTAATCTTTCGACCATGCAGGGTATTGCTCGCAGAGCAGCGCACTGATGGCCAGCAGGCAAGCGGTCGGGCGTATGTGACGCCTGCCGAACAGGCACGTACTGGTGGGAACTACTACTGGGCGTGCGTACGATATCGACCCCGAAAATTGACCGTGACGGAACTAAATGTGCCGTCTTTGAGCGGATTAAGTTTTCGCCAGGCTGTGCTTGGTGATGGCGATAGTGTGTATGCAACGGTGGCAACTGCCATCGGCCCAAAACTCTCGCGTACCAGACAATAAACTCGTCTTGGCGTGAAGTGGCTGTAATAGGGAGTGCTGACCATGGGCTTGCATATAAGGATGGCAGGGCTTATGTAGGTGGTGCGGGCCGTGCCATATCGAGCATTACTATCCAAACAGGGGGCAACAGCTACCGTGCCGCTCCAAACTGCACCGATCGGCACAACCTCTTTGAGCATAGAGGGTTTAGTCGGAGATTATGCATACGTTACGGCCGCAAGTGGTAAACCGATAACATTGGTGTACCACCTACCGAGTGGCAGCGTTGTAGATCAGCAGCCTGTGACCGGTGCTATTTCGGGAGAATACATACAGCGGGCTCAGCCAAAGCAGGTTGAACAGGTAGCTCAAAGTGGTGCCGGCACATCAACCCAAACGCAAACGCAACAAACAACAACGACTGATTCTGCCACAACAACTGGTGGTCAACCTGCGCAAACATCACAAACGCAAACTCAGCAACCGTCAAATGGGACAGGTCAATCGCCCACTGCTCAGCATCAGCCTACGCCAAGCCAACAGGCAAACAACGCAACGACGCCTTCGACTCAACCGACTGTCGCGCAGGAGCAGACTGTCCCTAAACCTGAAGTCGTTATACCACCAAAGGCATACTATGGTGCTTTGACAGAGTACAATTCGTTCGATAAGTCAGTGAAACGAGTAGCGACGGGCAGCGATCTACAACCGGCCCGTGGGGAAATTGTTGGTACGACGAAACGCATTGTGTTGTGTACGGCAAAAGCGGTAAGCTTGGTGTCGTATATACGCCCTCACGTTCACTGAAATTGGCGTCACCGTTTGCGGGGGTTACCAGCCGGTTCGCCATCTTGTGCTTGAGCTGATGACACCATGTATGGGGCGGCCACAACCGCCGGGTCACCCGTGTTGCAGGTTGCGGAGGCAAAAAGGACTGACTAAAGTCGTGCAACCCCGGCCGACATAGTCACAAGTTTGGTAGCAACAAACGATGCCGTCTTAGCGGGAACCGAGCGCGGTACGATTGCGCAGTATCAGCCGCAAACAGTCACAAAGACACCGCGTTTTGAACGACCCGTGAGCGTTGGCACGGGTGCTGTTGCGACCATGACTGTTACGCGGGATGGTTTCGCAGCATTCGTAGTAAATGATACAGCTGGAACAAGCAGCTCGCTCGGTTTCTATGACATCGCAAAGCGTGTGGTGAATAGCCCGCTCCAGCCTATCTTGTCGACGTCCGCGGCAAGTGTAGCCGCTAAAGGCGACATGGTATACGTTGGGGGTGCTGGTTCGGATGCTGTGCTTATAGCATACAGTCGTTCGGCCAATACGGTGGTAAAACGGGTGGTGCCGGTTCCAAGGGCGACAGCCATTACAGGTCTGGCGGTTGGCTCAAACGGACACCTTTATGGCGTGGCAGACGCAACATTGTTTGAGCTTGACCCTGAGACTATGACTGTTTTGCACGCCAAACCGTTTTACAAAAAGGACTCCGTGGCAATGTCGTGGCTGCCCAGGGGCGTGTCATGGCGTCTGTTGCGGGAAAAATTTATGAGGTCAGTGAGAAAGATTTTTCTATGGTGCAGGTGGCGACCGGCTCTACAGTTGCACTCAGTTCCATGGGTGATTACTACTTTAGCCGTGATGGCGCTGTATACCGCGTGTTAGGTGAACGTCCAGAACAGGGAACTACAGCCGCACCAGTGGGTTCAGGGGTTAATTTGACGGGGCTTGGTCAGAGGCTTGGCATGGGTGTGGCTGCTGTGCTCACGCTCGTACTGTTGTGCCTTTCATACGATTGTTTTCTCACCGGCCAACCTATAGCCTACAGCGTTAGACGAAGAATGCATGCTCACAAGAGTTGTAAGCTCGACGTACACGGAATTCCCACTACCTAGCCTATCTCCGGAGAGCCCGCATGCTCTTTTAAGTCGTCAGTGGAGCTGGCTCTACTTCCTTAAAGACAAAGGAGCTTCTACAATCACTCCTAGACACGGCTGATGAAAGTGCGATTCCCGCGTAAGTCGAGTATACTGTTGAACATGAACGCACAAGAAATACGCATAACTTACCTGAAATTTTTCGCTGACCGTGGCCACGTGGTGATTCCACGGGCGCGATTGGTGCCAGATAACGACCCGACGACACTTTTTACAGGCAGCGGTATGCAGCCGCTCCTACCGTTTTTACTCGGTGAAGCTCATCCTGATGGCGTACGGCTGGTCGACAGTCAAACCTGCCTACGTGCCCAAGATATCGAAGAAGTCGGCGATAATCGCCATACCACGTTTTTGAGATGCTCGGGAATTGGAGCCTCGGCGACTATTTCAAAGCTGAGCAGCTACCTTGGTTCTGGGAGTTTTTGACTGATGTAGTTGGTCTTGACCCCAGAAACTGTATGTGACGGCGTTCATCGGTGATGATGGAAATGGCATACCAAAAGACACTGAATCAGCTGAGATTTGGCAAAACTGTTCAAAGATAAGGGGATTGAGGCGAAAGCTGTCGATATCGGTTCTGAAGCAGATGGCTACGCCAAAGGCATGCAGGGTGGCCGAATTTTCTACTACGATGCGAGTAAAAACTGGTGGTGCCGTGCTGGTAAAATTGGCGATATGCCAGCTGGTGAACCGGGTGGTCCCGACAGCGAAGTTTTCTACGAATTTGACTTTATACAACACGATCCAAAATGGGGTGAAAACTGCCATCCCAACTGCGACTGTGGTCGGTTCTTGGAGGTTGGCAACTCGGTCTTTATGGAGTATGTGCGCACTGAAAATGGATTCGAAAAGCTGCCAAAGCAAAATGTAGACTTTGGTGGCGGTTTAGAACGAATAGCTGCCGCTCAGTTGAACTCATCTGACATGTTTAAGAGTAGTATTATCTGGCCGATTATAGAAAAACTTGAAAGTATTAGCGGCAAAAACTACGATAGTCACACCGAAAGCATGCGCGTGATCGCCGACCATTTGCGGGCAGCGTCGTTTCTCGCGGTCGACGGCGTCGTACCGAGCAATAAAGAGCAGGGCTATGTCATGCGTCGTCTACTGCGCCGCGCCATCCGCTTTGCCTTTGACCTTGGTATCGAGCAAAACTTCCTCGAAGCTATCGTGCCTGTCATAGCCGACATCTACGAAGCAGACTTCCCAGAAGTAAAGGAAAACCGCGATAATGTAGTAGCAATATTGGTCAAGGAAGAAAAAACCTTCCGCCAAACCCTACGCAAGGGTCTTGTGGAATTTAATAAACTATTGATAACACATCACGATGACCCGTTTGGCAGTGGGTCAGTTGATTTGAAGAATGAGGATTTTGAGCCCTTGTATTCACCGGGAATAATTATCTTTAAGTTGTATGACACTTATGGGTTTCCCATAGAGTTGAGTGTTGAAGAAGCATTTAAGAGAGACATCGATCTTGGCGATTGGCGTATAGATTTCGATAAATCCATGGCAGAACAACGAGCTAAGTCACAGACAGCGGCGAAAGGTGTTTTCAAAGGTGGTCTCGGAGGCCACACCATGCAGCACAAACGCTACCATACCGGTACACATCTGTTGCAATCAGCTTTGCGTGAGATATTCGGCCAAGAACTACGTCAGCATGGCAGTAACATTACCGAAGAACGACTGAGGTTTGACTTTAACCTTGACCGCAAAATGACGCCAGAGGAAATCGCGCGAGCCGAAGAGCTGGTAAATCAGTGGATTGTCGAGGATCACCCGGTGAAATTCACCGAATTTCCGACTCAAGAAGCACTTGACATGGGCGCTATCGGCCCGTTTGGTGAACGATATGGTGAAACGGTGAAGGTGTACCAAATGGGTACAAACGACCATATTGTTAGCCTAGAAATTTGTGGCGGCCCCACGTCGACCATACGGGACAGCTTGCTCAAGATGATGACGGCAAACCAAATGGCAAACGCTACAAAATTCTAAAAGAAGAAGCCAGCAGCGCCGGCATTCGCCGTATAAAAGCCGCCATGGTGTAAGTTGGCCTAGGAATAGTAGCCGGAGCTGGCGGATACAATCTGTCGCCCCGCGCAATGAGAGACCTGCTCGGCATGTGTCCCATGTGGAAAGAACAAGCCTTGTCCGCCGCATCAAAGCCGTTTTGCGTTCGACCCACATCCACTTTTTCTCGTTGTCATCCCGACCCCGCATCAAGTGCGGGGCAGGCTTCGTGGAGGATCTCGTCGGTGACAATATCATGGAGATCTTTCGACTGCGCTCAAGATGACAGCTCAAAAAGTGAGTGTGGGTCAGCTATGGTGTCAGCACGGGCATATTTCGTGGTACAATAAACCGTATATGCTTGATAAGGTCAAGGTTCTTAAAGATAGTGCTGCTGCTATGGCTACAAAGGCCAAGACTCGGGTTCGGCGTGGGAAAGAAACTGGTCCTGCCTGAAAAGCACCTCGTCGCGCTCGATATCGGGACCGAGTATGTAAAAGCGCTGATTGCCCGCGTTACAGAGGAAGGTATCGATATTATCGGTACGGGCCGGGCGCACCAAAAACTCAGCGATATGCAGGCTGGTGCCATCTCAGACATCGGTGGAGTGGTAGAAAACTGCGATACCGCACTCAGTGAAGCTGGAGCAGCAAGCTGGTGTAAGTGTGAGGAGCGCCGTCATTGGCATAGCGGGTGAACTTGTCAAGGGTACAACCACTACCGTGAGGGTGGTGCGCAAAACGCCAGAAAAAGCCATGGATATGCCTGAAATTGAGCGGATTATCAAGCTCGTTCAGCAGCGTGCTGAAGCGAAAGCTAAGCAACAACTTGCTTGGGAATTGGGTGGCAAAGATGTCAGTGTTAGGCTCGTGAACAGTGCTCTCGTTGGCATGGAGATAGATGGCTACTCAGTGACAAACCCGGTTGGGTTTCAGGGTAAAGATGTACTTGTGCAACTTTACACTGCGTTCGCCCCACTTGTCCACATTGGCGCGCTTGAACGCACAGCTGAACAGCTCGATCTAGACCTTATTGCCGTTGCGGCAGAGCCATTTGCGGTGGCGCGCTCGGTCATAGGAGACGATCAGTCAGCCAGTATGAATGCCATACTGATGGACGTGGGTGGCGGTACAACTGATATTGCTGTGGTGAACGACGGTGGTGTACAGGGCACAAAAATGTTTGGTATAGGCGGGCGCGCGTTCACCCGAGCGGTCGAGCGTGATCTTGGTGTAGAGTTTGATGATGCCGAGCAGCTCAAGCTTGGCCTCGCAGTCAATAGTGTTCCACCACAAAAAATAGCGGCAGTAGAGGGTGCTCTCTCGAAAGTTCTCGATGTCTGGGTAAGCGGTGTCGAACTTGCCCTGAGTGAATTTACCAAGCTCGACCATCTGCCACACCGCCTCTACCTCTGTGGCGGCGGTTCAAGCCTACAAATGCTGGTCGACCGCTTACATGACAGTGACTGGTATACCAAGCTTCCCTTCACTCGTAAGCCCATCATTGAACACATCCATCCCGACCAAGTTGTCGGCATTGTCGACCAAAGTGGTAAGGTAAAAGACCACACGTTCGTAACTGCCATGGGATTACTGCGCGTTGGCCTCGATACGGTACAATATACGGGTACAAATGGCGATAGCATGAAAGAAAAGCTCGATAGGATTCTCCATGTCTGATGACGAAAATAAGATAGTTGTGAAAGCCGGCAAGCCAAAGCTGAAATCTCCGAAGCCGATTAAGCTAAAAGTCACCGGTCAATCAAGTTCGGTGACTGCGTCTGCACCGAAATTGCATACAGTCTCGGGTACAACGGCAAAAGAGACGATATACGTTGACGTTGATGATGAAATTACTGCCATCATCGAGCGAGTCACGAACGCGAAAGGCAGCATAATTGCGCTCGTTTTGCCAAAGCGCGCCACGGTGCTACAGAGTATCGTCAATATGCGACTACTGAAACGTGCTGCAGAGTCTGAAAATAAGAACTTAGTCCTCGTCACATCTGAAGCAAGCCTCTTGCCGTTAGCGGGTCTTGTCGGCATGCATGTGGCCGAAACGCCGTCTAGTAAACCAGTTATTCCTCCGCGCCCAGATATGCCAAGTGATGAGCCAGAAAGTGTTGACGAGCCGCTCTCGGTGACTGACAATAGCGCCTTGCCAGATGAAGATTTTAACGCCGATGCTGCCGCTACAACACCTATCGGTGAGCTTGCCGGTATGGCGCCCAGTCCAATAGATTCAGCCGAAGAAGTTATCGTTGATGATGGCCCCGACCCAGTCAGTCTATCTGAACAAGAGAAGCCCAACGTGACGCCGGTCAGTAAAAATAAAAACTGGCGCAGTGCCGAATTTTGATGCGTTTCGTTTGCGTATTGCGTTAGTAATCCTTGAGTTATTGCACTTATTTTTTGGGTGGGTGTTTACTAAAGTCTTGCCGAAGGCGACAGTGGCTATTGAAACTAACTCGCAGGTCATCAAAAGCAGCCTCAATCTCACGCTCGATACCGCAGCAAAACAACTTGATGAGGAAAATAAGATAGTGCCTGCTACAGCTCAAGCGCAGCAAAAAAGTTATACTCAGCAGGTGGCGACTACCGGCCAACAAAACAAAGGCGAAAAGGCCACTGGAACTGTTAAATTTACTATCACCAAATGTGCTCCAGATGTTGGATCTCCTAGCGGAATACCCACGGGGTCGAGTGTCTCAAGTGCTGGTAAGACCTATATTACTCAGGAACCAGGTAGCTATTCTTTCAACGGTGCAAGTGGTAGCTGTGTGAAATATGCAACAAATACCATAGATATTAGCGCACTCAAGGCAGGCGCAGAATACAATCTGACATCGGGCTCAACTTTTAGTGGGATTGGTGGCGCGGCCGGTACCGGTTCTGCTTCGGGTGGTACAGATGTAATCGTTAAAGTCGTCGCACAGGCAGATATAGATGCAGCCAAGGCCAAAATTACCGCTCAAGACACAGTGCAACTGAAGCAAGACATGGAAGCAGCTTTGAAGGCAAAGGGTGTCTTGCCCATACCGTCGACCTTTTTAGCCGGTGAGCAACAAGTTACGCCCAGCGCTAGCCCCGGCGAGCCAGCAGATATGCTCACCGTAACGGCGGTCGTACCGTACAGTTTGCTTGGTATCAAACAGCTCGATCTTCAGACACTTGTCGTTGCAAACGTGAAGGAGCAAATTGATACCAAAAAACAGAAAATTCTCGACAATGGTGTCGAAAAGGCAGTCTTCACCCAGCAAACACCTGGCTCTGCGACGAACGCCGTCGTAAGTGTGCGCGTTGAATCGGTAGCTGGCCCTGAGCTGAAAGTCGACGAGCTGAAAAAACAAGTTGCAGGCAAGAAGGCAAATGACATCAAGCAGACCATCGGGACGCTGCCAGGTGTTACTGATGTGCAAGTAAGTTACGGACCATTCTGGGTATCGGCCGCACCGAAAGACACAACTAAAATCACTATTACTATTGCAAAACCAACGACTACTCGGTAACTATGACAGCTAGTGACTACATACTCGGAATTGATTATGGCGCAAAACGAGTTGGTGTTGCTATAGCACACACCATTGCGCGGCTACCCAGACCACTGACGACGCTAGAAACCACCGACCATCTGGTCGCTGATATTCAGCGCCTCATTACAGCGGAGAGTATTGGGCTCGTTATCGTGGGAGTGCCGCGCAATATGGATGGCAGCGAAAGCAAACAAAGTCAGGTGTGTGAAGCATTTGCACGTGAACTAAGTGGGGCACTAGAAGTTCCAGTTCGAATTGCAGACGAGACACTATCGAGCGAAGAGGCCGAATCCGCACTGCATGCCCTGGGCAAAGACTATACAAAGGCAGATATTGACGCCATGTCCGCGACCCTCATACTGGAACGGTATTTTGATGAACAAGGAGACAGCAGTGGCATATAAAGTACATGGCTACCGCGCAAAGCCTCAGACCAAACGTAAAATGATGAAGATTGTATTTGGTAGTGTGGTGATTATCCTTGTCGTTGGCCTCGTTACCGGAATTATATTCTGGCGAGGTTACCAGGCAGATCTGAAACCCGTCGGTGGTAGTCGAACAGAAACGGTCACCATTGCACAAGGAGAAACAGTACAAGGGATTGCTAAAAAGCTAAAAGCAGCGAGCCTAATTCGGAGCGAAACGGCATTTCAGTACTATGCCCGGTTCCACAAAGTTAGCAGTTACCTCCAAGCAGGTTCGTACGAAATAAGTCAGACACAGGGCATTCCGGAGATTGTGTCGCAGATGACGCACGGCAAGGTGGCTACAACGCTGGTAACAATTTTGCCCGGCAAACGGCTTGATCAAATTCGGCAGTCACTTATCAACCAAGGATTTTCTGAGTCGCAGGTCGACACTGCTCTTGCGCCTAGCCAGTACGAAAACAACCCGTTGTTTGTTGGAAAGCCAAATGGGAATAACCTAGAAGGCTATCTCTATCCAGAGACGTTCCAACGCACCGCGACCACAAGTGCCAAAGACATCGTGAATCAATCACTGCTGCAGATGCAAAAGCAGCTTACCCCTAGTATTCGGAAAGGTATCGAGCGTCAGGGGCTGACTGTTTACGAAGGATTGACAGTCGCCTCTATAGTGGAGCAGGAAGTATCCAACCAAGACGAACGAGCGCTGGCCGCCCAGGTTTTCTTGAAGCGAATAAACATAGGTATGCCACTCGGGAGTGATCCGACAGCGTTTTACGGCTCAATTCTGGCGGGCAAAGGCCGTGATGTCTCGTTTGATAGCCCGTACAATACTAGAATCCGTAATGGCCTGCCACCGACGCCTATTGGTAACGTCAGTAGAAGCTCACTTGAGGCCGTGGCCAATCCTGCTGCGACTGATTGGCTCTTCTTTGTTTCGGGCGACGATGGCAAGACGTACTTTTCGAAAACTCTCGCCGAACACGAAGCCCTAACAGCAAAATATTGCATTACATTGTGTCAACTTTAACAGGGGTGAACAAGGTGGTTTCACTTGCAAAAAATATGTCCATTTGGTACTATTGTCCAGTGACCATCGTGCCGGTAAAAACGGTAGGTGGTTATGCTTTTGTACGCACCAAACGATATAAAAACAACGATACTACGGGTATCTCTGCATAGTAACGTAAACGCGCACAAAACTCGGGCTCCTCTGATCATCTGACCTGGAGGCGCCAGGAGAAACATCATTAGTATGAATAAAGCTCGGTCAATTGCCACAGAGCGTCTCCAGCGGGGACGTCAACTCGCCAGCAATCGGCTTCAGAAATCACTTCGTCGTAAAGCCGTCAAGAAGCGCCTTGTTCGCTTTAGCCTTGTCGGTGCCAATTTTGTGCTTCTCGGAGGCGTGCTTTTCTTTGTGATTACAAGCTCGCACTCTCACACAACCGCAAATCTTTCGTCACAGAAATCAGCCGAAGCAGTAGCAGTCAGTCCGATCGATAGACTGACTTCTTTCGATGTGGCGGCAAATATTGCAAAAACAGTAAATCTGCCTGAGGGTACACCTATTACGAACCAAGCTCAAAGTGCTCGTGTGGCAGTCGTCGTTAGCGCCAGCGACACGAGCGTTGCCGCCAAGCCACAGGTAATTACGGCTGGCTTGAAAAGCTGGCGAGACATTGCTGAGTACAGCGTTGGTGACGGTGAAAATGTTCCTGCTATCGCGCAAAAGTTTGGGATTACATCAGAGAGTGTTCGCTGGTCTAACGGCCTCAGTGGAGATAGTGTCAATACCGGTACAAAGCTGGTTATTCCACCGGTAAGTGGTATTGTCTACACGGTTAAAACTGGTGACACACCACAAAGCGTTGCTACGGCATACCATACCTCGGCTGAAAAAATCGTTCAAGACAACGATGCTGAAAATGGATTACCAGTTGGTAAACGATCCTCATTCGCGATGGGCGAATTATTCCGGTGGTGACTCGTTCGTATACAAATGCAACCTCAGTTTATACTACAAGCTTTTCGCCTCGCTATGGAGCGAACGGGTATGACTTTGGGTGGTGTACGTACTACGCTGCGGCGCGTTCTGGAGCACCAGGCAACTGGGGCAATGCCAATACTTGGGCATACTATGCTCGCATCAGTGGTTGGCGGGTGAGCTCCGTACCAACGGCCGGTGCTATTTTCCAAACGCCATCTGGCTGGGCCGGACACGTCGGTATTGTTGAGGAAGTCTACGACAATGGCACCATGAAAGTCAGTGATATGAATGGCTTTTCTGGGTTCGGCCGGGTCGGTTATGCGGTCGTTTCGCAGAGTGCTTACCCAAACTACATTACGCGCAATTAGACCACCTCTGTTATAATACCCACGTGAAGTTTATAGACACAGCTGAAGTACGGGTGGTAGCGGGTGACGGTGGCAATGGCCGAACCAGTTTTCGCAAAGAGAAATTCGTTGACCGCGGCGGGCCAGACGGTGGTGACGGCGGCAAGGGCGGCGATGTTGTGTTTGTAGCGAGCCGCAACCGGAATACACTCATGGACTTTCGCTATCACCGTGAACTTACAGCTGAACTTGGGGGTAGTGGCGGCAAGACGCGTAAACATGGGCGGGCCGGCAAGGATCTTCGCGTTGCGGTGCCAGTCGGCACGGTCGTATCGAAAATGGTGTCGAGTTGGTGGATTTATCGCGTGATGGTCAGAAGCAGTGATTGCAGCGGGCGGCCGCGGTGGTTACGGCAATGCCCACTTTGTTAGCAGCGTGCGCCAAGCACCGAAATTTGCCGAGCCAGGTGGGGAAGGCGAAGCTCGTGATCTTCGGCTTGAACTCAAGCTCATAGCCGATGTTGGGCTTCGGGCTACCAAATGCCGGTAAATCAACCTTCCTGTCAGTGGTGAGCAATGCTCGTCCAGAAATTGCCGACTACCCTTTTACGACTCTGACGCCGAATCTCGGCGTTGCCGACATCCCTGGCGCAGGCAGTATGCTGATAGCGGATATCCCTGGGCTCATAGAAGGGGCTGCCGAAGGCAAAGGACTGGGCGATGAATTTCTTCGGCATGTCGAACGTACGGCGGTTCTCCTTCATTTGGTTGACGTCACGAGCAATGATATTGTTGCAGACTACAAAACCATAGAAAATGAAGTAAAAGCTTACTCTGTAGATCTATCATCCCGGGCGAAAATAGTGGTGCTCACTAAAATCGACCTGAGCCTACCCGAGCTCGTTTCTGACGCCGAAAAAGCTCTCAAAAAAACAGCACCGAAAGGTACACAGTTTTTTGCGATATCATCGCAAGCACATCAGGGAACCAAAGAACTGCTTTACGCGACCCTCAAAGTTGTACAGACAGAACGAGCCAAAGTCGCAGTTGCTGTTAAGGAGTCTGAAGATGCGCTTCCCGTGATCCGGCTGGCGAGCACAGACAAATGGACGGTTGAGAAAACAGAGGATGGATTCAAAGTCTTAGGTCACAAGATAGATAAGTTTTCTGATCGTACCGACTTCAGCAACGACGAATCGGTTGCCCGACTGCGAGACATTATGCGGAAAATGGGTATTACCCACAAACTATCGCGTATGGGTGCAACATCCGGTACCCACATAATATTTAAAAAAGGTACCATAGAGCTCTAGCCAAGTTGCGAGGTTGGTTATCTTAGTTAGTAGTGACCGCGTATAGGCTTTGCCGTATACTACGTGTTATGAATTTCGGACAGAGAGTGGTGAACAGATTGTATAAGATACTCTTTCCAAATACTAACGAAATAAATTTTGTACTAAGTGCCGTTCCGCTTCTTTCTGTGCTTGCACCACCTTACCTTACGGTAATAATTGATCACATCAGGATCTTGGGGCGGGAAGGTATTGCTGCAATAGCTCCGGACGTGATACTCGTGGCAGGTATTCTTATAGCCAATATTGTCATAGTGCAAAAAAATGGGCGCTCAGCAAAGAAGATCAGGCAGGTGCGTATTTCCTTTTGGATATGTGTTATCCTTTCTTCGGTTTATTAATTGCATATCAGTCAATACGTGAATGGCCAGCTACACTACTTCAGCAGATAAACTACTGCTTTATCTGTACTTGGGCGGTTGTTTTTTCTTGAGAACTGTTAGCACCTGGCTTGGATCTAAAATTGGACTGCTTGAATATCACAAAGAGCGTCAAAGAATGAGTCCTCTCCAAGCGGACAGAAGACGGTTTGTGCTACTCGCTGTTGTGGCCTATGGCTACTTGAACCTGTTTGGAGTAATGGACTATAACTGGGGCAGGGGTATTATGCTTACCGTTGGCTATACGTTGCTCACAGATTACGGTATAAGTGTTATTGCACGGTTTGTCCCTTTTTCATATTATCGACTCTCACCTCCTAGGCAGTATTTTGCCCAGCCACCAATAGGATATACGCGACCAAAATTTAGTCTGCGAAGAAGGAAAAGAGCGTGAATGAGTGAGGCGACATTTTTTGGTATGATCTTGAGACCAGCGGGATAAATCCACGTGAAGACCGCATTATGCAGGTTGCGGGGCAACGTACGACGCTTGGTCTTGAGCCAATGGGTGAGCCTGTTAATATCCTCATAAAACTTTCTGAGGATATTTTGCCGCAACCCGACGCCGTGCTACTAACGGGCATTACCCCGCAGCAAACGCTCGCAGACGGTGTGACCGAAGCGGAATTCTTGAAGCTGTTTCAGAAAGAGGTTGCTCACCCTGGTACTATTTTTCGTTGGGTTTAATTCTGTGCGATTCGATGATGAATTTATGAGGTATCTTAATTATCGTAATTTTCACGACCCGTACGAGTGGCAATGGAAAGATGGGAGAAGTCGCTGGGATTTGCTGGATGTTGTGCGAATGACCCGTGCTCTACGGCCAGATGGATTACAGTGGCCAGTCGTTGATGGTAAGCCGGGGAACCGCCTGGAGATGCTCACAAAAGCGAATGGTATCGAGCACAGTCGTGCTCATGATGCACTTGCGGACGTCGATGCGAGTATTGCGCTTGCAAGACTTATCCAGACACACCAACCGAAACTATTTATGTGGCTTCGAGACTACCGTGATAAATCAAAGGTGAGGCAGCTTGCCGAATCAGCGGAGCCGTTCGTATACAGCAGCGGTAAATATGAGAGCGAGTACGATAAGACGACGGTTGTCCTGCGGCTCTGTGAGCACCCAAAAAAGCAGGGGGCACTCGTCTATGACTTGCGCTATGACCCAACACCGTACCTCGATATGGATGCGAAAACATTGGCGGAGCGTTGGCGCTGGACTAGAGAGACGGATGCGCCTGCTCGATTGCCTGTCAAAACCATGCAGTACAATCGCTGCCCGGCGGTTGCACCGCTGAGTGTGCTCGACGCCGCATCACAGAAACGTATTCAGCTACATTTCGAAACAATTAAAACCCACCAGGAAATCCTGCTGAGACACCCGAAGTTCGTGGTTGCTATTCGCGCCGCACTCGACATACTTGACGCCGAGCAAAATAACCGGCAGAAGGCTACAAAACAAGACGTTGATGCACGTCTATACGACGGATTTTTTGACAATCACGACGGGAACCTACTCGGTGTCGTGCGCGCTGCTGAGCCGACGGAACTCACGCCAGAGTTGGCGGCTAGTTTTCACGATGAACGTCTCCGAGACTTGCTCCCACTGTTCAAGGCGCGCAATTACCCTCGCAGCTTGAGTGATGAGGAACGCGCGGCTTGGGAGGCGCACCGACATCAAGTGCTCTTTGATGGTGCTGAACAGAGCCGATTGAGCAAATTTATGCATCGCCTGAGTGAGCTTGTGGCGCAAGAAACGAGCGCTAACAAGCGCTACCTTCTTGAGGAATTGCAACTGTACGCTGAGAGTATTTTTCCGAACTTTGACGCCTAGTTCATACGATTTTTCCGGCAAACCCTCAGAGCTAATTGTGGGTGTATAAAGTGAAAGCCTATCGTAAGCAATAGCCGCAGTAGCTTGACTATAGCCCGCAGCAGGGCTCGCAGTCTTTTGAGCGGCCTGATGTACGCGAACATACAGCTCGTACATAATCCACAGGAGTAGTAAACTTCCTCCCAGTGTAAACCAAAAGACGTATCCTGGCCTGTAATCAGTTCCGGGTATTTGACCGAGCACAACTGTTTCTTCTATGGACATTGCTTCCACCTCAACGTGTTATGAGGTGGAGTATATCACATAATAACCAAAAAATCAATAAGGTTATATAAAATGTTTATGGTTTCTTTGAGCTTCGCCGTTTTTTAAGCGATTCCAGGCGCTCTCTGTTCATAAGCGCAATAAATGTTGCTGTAAAAAATAAGCTAACGGCTATCGAGACTTGCCACCAGACTGCATGGCTCCAGGCAAGATACGCTGCGACAGAATACAGTGCAATTGCTACGATATCATACGCCCATTGAGCGACGAGGTGTTTAGGAAATAGCTTCTGAACGAACTTGCCACCGTTATTCAAAACGTAGTCTCGAAGATCCTGTGCCCACTTATTGTGAATGCTGAGCAATCCGAGGCCAGCAACGAGCAAAGGAATACCTCCCGGTCCCGGTAGCCACCCCGTCAATGCAGAAGCAATTACCAATAAGTAGCCAGCTGTATCAACGAGTAGTCTATTTTGGCGCCAATTCATAATCTATGTATTGTACCAGTCAGTCTAGAAAAAACCTTGCGGTTCGCGTATACTATACCGACTTATGATGCATGAAGAGATAGTGGTAAAGGGTGCCCGCGAACACAACCTGAAAAATATTGATGTCGTAATCCCGCGTGAAAAAATGGTTGTAATAACTGGTCTAAGTGGCTCGGGCAAATCTAGCCTAGCATTTGACACCATATATGCTGAGGGCCAACGGCGTTACGTTGAATCGCTCAGTGCCTACGCCAGGCAATTCCTGGGGCTGATGGAGAAACCAGATGTCGACCAGATTGACGGACTTAGTCCTGCTATATCAATCGACCAGAAATCGACCAGCCGCAATCCGCGCTCGACAGTCGCTACCGTCACCGAGATTTATGACTATTTACGTCTGTTATTTGCCAGGATAGGTGTACCACACTGTCCAGCTTGTGGTGAAACTGTTGTACGCCAAACCACTGGCAACATCGTCGAT
Organism: Candidatus Saccharimonadota bacterium; assembly: GCA_016699935.1. GTDB lineage: Bacteria > Patescibacteriota > Saccharimonadia > Saccharimonadales > UBA4665 > JAGXIT01. The sequence goes on along the minus strand of CP064992.1, from coordinate 159,565 downwards.
ATGGTAGCACTTGCACCGGAAGGGTCAAAACTGATGATTTTAGCTCCAGTCGTTGTCGATAAAAAAGGAGCTTTTGAACACATACCAGAGCAATACCAGCGGGCAGGTTATGCTCGAGTACGCGTTGACGGTGTTATCTATGCTCTCGATGAATTCCCGGAGCTAGACAAAAATTATCGCCACAACATAGAAATAGTCGTTGATCGTTTGGTGAATGATAGTGATTCACGAAATCGTTTAGCTCAAAGCGTCGAGCAAGCGCTCGAAATAGCCGAGGGCAAAATGGTTGTTTATAATGCTGACAGCAAAGAATCAGCCATGCATAGTCTGATGTATGCCTGTCCCAATCATCCGGAAGTAGCCATACCAGAGTTAGAGCCTCGCACCTTTAGCTTCAATAGCCCACACGGTGCTTGCCCTGTCTGTACTGGACTGGGCAATAGGCTAGTGGTTGATCCGGAACTCGTTATCCCAAACGGTCGTTTAACCATTGCCGAAGGAGCCATTCGACCGTATAACCGTATAAATATGGACAACTGGTATGTAAAAAGTTGCAGGCTGTCGGTGAAAAACATGGTTTTAGCCTGCACGAGCCGACTGGCAAAATAAGCCCAGCAAACATGCAGCGAATAATGTACGGTACGGGCGATGAAGTTTACCGTGTCAGCCTGGGTCACAACCGCGCTTTCAACACCACTTACGAGGGAGTAATCCCGAACCTTGAGCGTCGTCACAAAGAAACTGAAAGTGACTTTATGCGTCGTGATATCGAGCGCTTTATGCAGGAAAAACCGTGTGCTGCTTGCGAGGGACGACGCCTCAAGCCAGAAGTATTGGCGGTTACAATCGGCGAAAAATCGATTATGGATATATGTGAGCTTTCGATCGATGATGCCATATTGCATTTCAAAACACTGCGTTTGAGTGACAAGGAAATGCATATTGCCAAACTTATCCTCAAGGAAATATCGGCTCGCTTGCAGTTTTTGCAAGATGTCGGGCTGAACTATTTGACGCTACTGCGAGGCGCCACAACTTTGAGTGGAGGAGAGGCACAGCGAATACGCCTGGCCACGCAAATAGGATCTGGGCTGATGGGGGTTCTCTATGTCCTGGACGAACCCAGCATAGGCTTGCACCAGCGTGACAATGGCCGACTAATTGCTACTCTCAAACACCTGCGTGATCTTGGTAATACTGTTTTGGTGGTTGAACACGACGAAGAAACCATCCGCACCGCCGACTACCTGCTAGATATTGGTCCAGGAGCTGGCGTACATGGTGGTTATGTCGTGGCACATGGTACACCAAGTGAGGTAGAAAAAACACCACAAAGCATCACCGGACAATACCTAAGCGGCGAGCGAAAGATTGCCGTGCCCGCCAAAAGACGGAAAGGCAATGGCAAATTTATAAGTATAGTAGGAGCCCGTGAAAACAATCTGCAAAATATTACAGTTGCCATTCCACTGGGAGTTCTAACCATTGTTAGCGGTGTAAGCGGTTCGGGCAAATCCAGTTTGATAAATGACATCCTTGCCAAAGAGCTGCAAGCTCGTTTGCACCATGCCAGCACTGTACCTGGTCGACATGACGACATACAAGGTATCGAACATCTCGACAAAGCTATCATCATCGATCAGTCACCGATAGGACGCACGCCGCGCTCCAATCCAGCCACTTACACTGGCCTGTTTACCCCCATTCGCGAATTATTTGCCAGTGTACCAGAGGCCAAACTACGGGGCTATTCACCTGGTAGGTTTAGTTTTAATGTCAAAGGTGGACGCTGCGAAAACTGTTCTGGCGATGGAATTATCAAAATTGAAATGCATTTTTTGCCCGATGTCTATGTGGCGTGCGAGGTTTGTCATGGCAAACGCTATAACCGCGAAGCGCTCGACATCCACTACAAAGGCAAAACTATCAGCGATGTTCTGGAGATGACCTGCGAGCAAGCACTCGATTTTTTTGCCAACATACCAGCCATTGCTCGCAAACTACAAACCATGGTCGATGTCGGGCTGGGCTACATTGCACTCGGTCAGCCGGCGACAACACTCAGTGGTGGCGAAGCTCAGCGCATAAAACTGGCCAGTGAACTGAGTCGCCGTCCGACAGGCCGCACACTCTATATTCTAGATGAACCGACCACGGGTTTGCATATGGCAGATGTCGAAAAGTTGTTGCACGTTTTGCATGCCTTAGTCCAAGCGGGTAATAGCATGGTAGTTATCGAGCACAATCTCGACGTTATCAAATGCGCTGATTGGCTGATAGACATGGGACCCGAAGGCGGCAACGCCGGCGGCACCATCGTCGCCGAAGGAACCCCCGAGCAGGTCGTGAAAGTCACAGCAAGCTATACAGGCAAATATCTTCAACATATGCTTTAAGTTTGAGCATTAATTTTCCATGTATACACATCTACTGTTGCTGCTCAAAAAGCTACCTGATCAATGGTAAAATAATGATCAAAGATCAATGTTGAACGATCAAAAGTAAGTATTTGCCCGGGATAGCTATTTTTTCTCCGTGGGTTTCACCTGGGATTTGCCGCTGCGAGTGATTTTTTGTTTGAGTGAAGCACGGATTTTGGGATCTTTCAGAGCGTGGTAAATGGTGGGGATGAGGGTGACTAGGATGATGCCTATGAGGACTGGCTCGATGTAATGCTCTACCCCGGGTATGCGAGAACCTACAAAGTAGCCAAGAAGCGTGATGCTCGCTGCCCAGACTATGTCTCCTATTGCGTCGTATACGGCAAATTGCTTGTAGTCCATTTTACCCGCACCGGCAGTGACTGGGGCAAAGGAGCGGACGATTGGTATAAAATGAGCAACCAACATTGTTTTCGTGCCGTATTTTTCGTAAAATTTCTCGGCTTTCATGATTAGGTCTTTGCGAAAGATAAGTCCGTCCTCCTTTTTGAACAGGCGTGGTCCGAGCTTTCGTCCTATATGGTAACCGGTGTTATCACCCGCAATAGCCGCGGCCGAGATAACAGCTACAGTCACCCATATCGGTAGCACACCGGCGGCAGCAAGTATGCCAGCGCTGAAAAGCAGCGTATCGCCCGGGAAAAAAAATCCGACCATCATCCCTGATTCGGCAAAAATAATTAAAAACAAAATGGGTAAACCGCCAGTGCGGACTATTTCGATGAAATCGGGCATAGCTACTATTGTATCGCATGAATGATGAATGGCGTATGATGAATAATGCAAAAACAATCTCCATACCTCATACCTCATAATCCATTCCCCATTCGCTAACCCACACTCACTTTTTGAGCTGTCATCTTGAGCGCAGTCGAAAGATCTCCATGATATTGTCATCGAAGAGATCCCTCCACGAGGCCTGCCCCGCACTTGATGCGGGTGTCGGGATGACAACGAGAAATAAGTGAGTGTGGGTCAGCCCCATTCGTCATACGCCGTTCGATGTGCTACAATTACTCTCTGAAATAAGGAGAAAAAAATGTCGGATGCTATTACATTACTAGTAGAACCACGCGAAACACTCGGCAAGGGTGTGAAGCGCTTGCGTAAAACGGGCGTTGTGCCTGCGGTTATCCATGATCATGGCAAGGATTCCATCCACATCCAGGCTGAATACCAGGCGCTCATGAAGGCGTTTCAGCAGGCTGGTCGCCACCACCCCGTCGAGCTAAAAGTTGGCGATAAAAAATACACTACACTTATCCGGAGTGCAGCGTTTGATCCGCGCCTCGGCACCATTACACACGTAGTGTTCAATGCCGTTAGCGCCAACCAGAAGGTCGATGCAGAAATCCCTGTTACACCACGTTTCGCCGAAGGCAACGAAGCGAGTCCGGCTGAGCGTTCTGGCCTCATCGTTCTTACTCAGCTTGACACGGTTGAGGTTAAGGCTCTTCCAAAAGACCTGCCAGACAGTCTTTCCTATGACGCTGAAAAACTTGTGGCAGTCGGTGACCAAATTACCGTAGCCGACCTAGATATTCCGGCTGGCGTTGTGGTGGAAACCGGATCAGAACATGTCCTTGCAACAGTCTTTGAGCCAAGTGCGCTTGCTGCTGCCAACGACGAAGCCGGTGGCGACGCCGAAGAGGCCGCACCAGCCGCCGAACCAGCCGAAGGCGAGGCGGTCCCAACCGCCGAAGTAGAAGCTCCAAAAGAATAGAGTTTCACTCGGGATTTCAAATGCCCCTCCGTTATAAGAGGGGCATTTTCACTTCATTCATCGATAAATCCTCCTGATTGGTGGGACCAGAGTTTGGCGTAGGTGCCGTCTTGTGCTAGGAGCTCAGCGTGAGTACCTTCCTCGACGATGCGCCCATCTTCCATGACGATTATCCTGTCCATGTGACGTAGCGTGCTGAGCCGGTGGGCTATGGCAATGACGGTTTTATGTTGCCACATTTTTCGAGGGCTTTCTGGATATGGCGCTCGCTCTCGCTATCGAGCGAACTGGTTGCTTCATCCAAAACTAGTATTGGTGCATCTTTCAATATAGCGCGGGCGATGGCTATTCGTTGCCTTTGACCGCCACTTAGTTTGACCCCGCGTTCACCCACCAGGGTGTCATATCCATCTGACAACTTGGTAATGAATTCATCAGCCTCTGCGTCGCTGGCAGCCCGGCGTATATCTTCTTTTGAAACCTCATGGGTCGCTGCGTAGGCAATATTATCGGCAATACTACGATGAAACAGTGTTGTATCTTGGGGTACGAATGCCATTTTGGCAGCTACAGAATCACTGCCGAGGCCCTGACCATCGAAATAGAACACGCCAGTCGGCACTTCGTAGTGGTCAAGGAGTAATTTTGTAAGGGTGCTCTTGCCACTGCCGCTGCGGCCAACGATGCCAAGTTTTTCACCCTGTTTTAGGGTAAACGATATGTTTCCTAGCACAGTCGCTTCAGGTTTGTCTGGGTAAGCGAACGATAAGTTGCGTACTTCAAACGAGTCTTTGAATTTTACTTGTTTGAAGTCAGCGAGCTGTTTTGTTTGGCTGACGAGATTATTCCCGAAAAGGTAGGTGTGCGCCTCGTCTGTCTTTGCCATGGTTAGGCCAAACTGAGATATGTTATACACGGCGTCCCATACGGTTGTCGTGAAAAGCAGTGCCGTCGAAAGAACCGTCGTAAAATCAGCTAAGCTAATGGTGCCGTTCAGGAAGAATACTAGATTCATTATGACCACCACGGGCCAAATAAAATCGCGGACAAAGACCGACATGCTCCCCAAAATATGATTATCCATAGTATTGCTCGGCGGCTGGCAGTGATTGTAGTATCTCGTTGGTGACCAATAGTCCGTATCTCTCGCTTCAGTCCGAAAGGCTTTCACGCTGGCAAAGTTGGCGATTGCGTCGATGATGTGGCCATTTTTTGTCGCGTTGGCATCGGTCTCGACTTTTGATACTCCATACTTTTTCAGGGTATAGTTTCCGACCAAGAGCATGCAAAGGATGCCTGTGGCAAAAACAACCCCTGTTTGCCAATTGATTGAACTTAAGATGAAAAATATGGCAGCGAGGCTTATAAAAGAACTTGTGTAGTTAAAGGCTGCTTGATCGAATAGGCTGTGAAATTCTGTTCGCAAAGTAGATATGTACGAAGATATTTTGCCAGTGAATTTATCGACGAAGTACGGGTATGGCTTCGAAATGACCGCCTGGAACAGGTAAGTTTCGTATCGAAAACTGAGCGGGTTCACGAACTGCCGGTAGGCGAATTCGCCTGCCCGCCACGTGAAGTTGTGGACTAGGCTACAGGCGATAAGCATCCATGCGTAAAACCACGCGTCGTGTGTATTGACTGGATCCTGCGCAACCGTTCCGACTAATTTCCCTATGAAAACAGGGATAAACATTAGTACCCCGGCCGAAAATATCATGATCCCCATAGTGAAGATGATGCCCCACCGATACGGTCGACAGAACAATACCAAAGACCGTAGAGAAATGAGGTGCACTCTTTCAGCCTTGTTGGGCGGCGCTTTCCGAACAGGGAGTTTGGTGCCGGCTTACCTTTTTGTGCGTCACTCATCGATGAACCCTCCGCTTTGGTGGGCCCAGAGTTTGGCGTCGGTGCCTTTGCGGGAAAGCAGCTCACGGTGGGTGCCTTCTTCGACTATCCGACCTTCGTCTAGCACGACTATTCGATCCATCTTTTGGATAGTGCTGAGGCGGTGGGCGATGACGATTGTTGTGCGGCCTTCCATAAGCTTCCACAGGGCATCCTGAATGAGCACTTCGCTTTCACTGTCGAGTGCTGATGTCGCTTCGTCTAGAACTAATATTGGTGCATCTTTTAGCATGGCCCGAGCTATAGCAATGCGCTGCCGTTGCCCACCACTGAGTTTCACGCCGCGCTCACCGACGAGAGTATCATATCCCTTTGGTAATGAGCGAATGAAATCATGCGCGTGAGCGAACTTGGCGGCCGTCTTTATGGCAGCTTCATCGGCATCCAATTTGCCGTAGGCAATATTTTCAGTGATTGAGCGGTGAAAGAGCAGCGGTTCCTGAGGTACGTAGGCAATGGTAGAGTGAAGATCCTCTTGGGTTATCTGCGATATGTCCTGGCCATCGATGCGGATGGCGCCGTCTTGTATGTCGGAAAATCTGAGCAGGAGTCTGGTAAATGTGGTCTTGCCCGAACCGCTATGACCAACCAGTCCGATTTTTTCACCTGGTTTTATTGCTAGATTGAACTTTTCGAAAATAGCATCATCAGCTCCACTGTGAATGAAAGTTACTGCTTGAAATTCGATGTGTCCATCACGAATTGCTAGCTCTTCTGGCGTCCTTGGGTCTTTGACGGTTGGCTCCTGATTGAGCTTAGTGGCCATTTCTCGGGCGTCACTGAGAGCACGGTTGTAGGACCTCAAGGTTGCGTTACCAAACTCAAAAAGCTGCTCGGCTATAGACGCCGTGTAGCTAAAGATTAGAAAGGCTGTACCAATATTGGCACCATGGTGTACGACAGAAATCAGCGCAATTACCAGTGAACCGCCGATGATGGTACGGTTCAACACTCCCATAATATTCATCTGCCGCTGGTGAGCACGAGCAAAAAGCCGTATGTAATGGCGCGTCGTGGCTGTTGCCTCATGGAAACGGTGAGTTTCGAAGTTACGACGAGCAAAGCTTTTTATTACGCCAATGTTGGTAATGGCGTCAGCTAACTGACCTGTTTCGTGGCTTTCGGCGGCTGCAGCGCGGGCTAAATGCTGGTATATTCCACGAGCCAGCAACATCGAAACCGATAGGAAAACCAGTATGAGAACTCCTAGAAACAGCGAATAAAGTGGAGCTTTTGGGGTCAGGATTAGTATTGCCCAGACAAAGCCCCACATCATCGGGTAGACTTGGTAAATTGTGCTGTCCTGAACACGGATATAACCGTTGATAAGCTTATTCGTTTGCGAAACCAGTGAGCCACTAAAGTTATTGGCATGAAAATCTAGGCTTTGAGCTAGCAGGTGGCGAAAGACCTGTTCGGAAATATCTTGGCGGATATTTTGCTCAAGACGCCACATGAAATAATCAACTCCACGCCACAGTGCAATGCCGATAAGCAGTACCAGGATGTAAAGTAATACTTCATCTCCAAAAGTTGCCCATAGACCGTCAATTTTTTGTTTCGATGTCAACTGGTTGATTACATTGGCCAAAATGAGCGGTGGAATGTAGCGGCCAAAAAGAGATGTTAAAGGCATAACGAATACTACGCCCCATATATAACGTGGGTATTTTTGGACGCATCCAAGATAGTAGCGTATTGCTACCTTCATGCCGTCATCTTGTTTTTTTCTTGCTTTTTTCATAGGTTCGACCCTCCTTTGGTCGACCATGCTTATACCTAGTGTATAGCTATCTTCATTCGTGCGAAAGCTTTGGTCGGCGAACTATGATTTGCGATTACGCTTTGCTACCACCCTAATCACGTGCCTCTTTTAGCTTGAGAGTTCAAACGCCAACGAAAATGGCGCTCTCTTTGCTGCCGAAAACTGTATCTATCATGTATTTAGCGCCCTTTCCGTTACGTTTGTAATTCATACAACTATATCACCCCTGTTCATAGAATGCAATAACAAAATGAAGCGAAAAGTATATCAGTAATAATGAGATCCCGGGTGGGATAACTAAGCACTTTCCTGTATGCGGTAGACCTTTTCTTCGGCGGTAAGAGGATGGCCAGCCAGCCGTTCGAGGTGCTTTAATCGTTCTTCAGTTTCCAGTTCGTATATCTGCAGGGTGTTTTCTAGCCGTATAATTTCTTCCTGGAGCGCTTTGATTTCATCAGCCTCATCATGCGTTCGTTTCGTATGTTGTTTCGTTTTTGCAGGTTTTGTCTCATCAGACTGTTCCGAAACAGGAGTCTTTGAGTGGTTATCACCGTGGAAATAAACGTGATTCCGAGAAACTCGTCTGCATCATCGTCATGTGCCATAAGCATATTGTACGATAGCAATACCATTCAGCAAAACTCCTATCTATGCTCAAGGACTGTCCTGAGCATAGATAGGAGCATGCTGTCATTTCTTCAGGGTTGGGTATAATGGGGTGGATGGAAAAGATATTACTCTACTACAAGTTTACCCCAGTTAAAGACCCTGAGCTGCTGAAGCTTTGGCAGAAAACATTGTGTGACTCGCTCAATTTGCATGGTCGCATACTTGTGAGTAAGCAGGGTATCAATGGAACAGTGGGCGGGGACATCGAGGATCTCAAAATATATGTAGAAAAAAACAAAAGAGTATCCGGGATTCAAAGATATCCTATGGAAATGGAGTGATGGTGGAAGCGATAATTTTCCGCGTATGCAGGTCAAGGTCAAAAAGAGCTAGTAGCTTTTGAAACATGGGAAGAAATAGAAGTCGATGAAAAGGAGTTGTAGGTACAGGACCTCACCTGAAACCAGAGCAGGTTAACGCCATGGTCGAAAAATACGGTGATGACGTCGTGTTTTTCGATGGCCGCAACCAGTACGAAGCCAAAATTGGGCGTTTCAAAAACGCCGTCGTGCCAGACACACGAACTTCACGAGACTTTAAACGTGAACTGGAAAGTGGCAAATACGACGAGCTAAAGGACAAAAAGGTGATTTCTTACTGCACTGGCGGCGTCCGCTGCGAACTGCTCAGTGCCATGATGAAACAGCGCGGTTTCAAAGACGTCTATCAGATAGACGGTGGCATAGTGAAATACGGTGAGGCTTACGGCGATGACGGTCTTTGGGAAGGCCAGCTGTATGTTTTCGACGGCCGAATGGGCATGAACTTTAGTGACCACTCAAAAGTCATCGGCGAGTGTATCCACTGCGGCGGCAAAACCAGTAACTACGAAAACTGCGCCAACCCCGCCTGCAATGACCTCGTCCTAATATGCGAAACTTGTCTCAAAGATCCCACCAAGTTATATCACTCAGCCAAGTGTCTCAAAAATATATCTGAAAAAAAATATTCGAGCGATTTCTCATAATCATGAATAAGCAACAAACTGAAAATAAAGGCATTGGTGATTTACAAAAGGCTATATTTTGTCAGAAAAAGTACACAAATTTTTCCAGCGATTACGCAATAGTTTACTTTGGTTATTGCTCGGTAGCTTTTTCTTACAGCAATATATGACACTGAATCAAATCGAAAAGCTTTACTATTTGTCGTTCTGCCCATTTTTATTGGAAGTGTGATCGAATTTTTACGCCAATGCCGTAATCTTGCCTTAACCCAGTGGCTTATATGCTTGTCTTTTATTATGACACTTAGCCTAGCATTTTCACTGATGCAATCTGCAGATAGTTCGGGTTCCCGGGATTACTTACTTCGCTGGTGGCCAGTGTTGTTTGTTTCTGTCTTCATTATCACTATAGCAGTAGCTTCATTGGCACCCAAAACAACTACATTTGTTACTCGAGTTTCTGAAGGTCTGGTTCTGGCCCAGTCGATGGGTGTGGTCTACATTCTTAGTTTGTCGATAATAGATGGGCGAGCTAATCCACTAACTTGGTTCGGGCTGATTTTTTCGCTTGTAATTGTAATAGTTTCTGCAGCCAGTTCATTTATTATGCGTAGATTGCCCCGTTGGCTAAGAATAATTTTGAGTTTATGGAGTGCCTTCGTTGTGTTAATATTTGCAATCAAATATATAAAGTATTTACAAAATCTATATCAACCTGACACTTTATCAGTCCAAGACGGTTTCACATACTTTATGAAATATCTTTTGTTTGGTAGCGCAACAATGTACATAGCAAGTATTGCGCTTTTGTTAGGTGTGTGGTTGTTTTATGGACGTTCAAAAAAACTCCAATCGCAACGCGACATTGCTGTCCAAAGATTTTCGAATTATCAAATGTTCCCCAAAGAAACCTTTATTATGATTGTGTACCTTATGTCTTTGTTCTTCTTTCAGTATCGAAACCCTACGTTTATAAATGCTGATAGTATAGTCTGGATAGGCATCTCGACCTTACCAGGTGTATTTTACTTGGTTCGTTTAAAGCACACTTTAAAGTAGTAAAGTTTTTCTTTATTTTCAACATAACGCTGATTTGTTCTCCAGTGCTAGTTCCTAAATGGCGAGTTGATGCCGGAATACTACTCGAATTGCTTAATGCTAACCTCAATTCGACATAAGCATTCTACAAAGGCTCTACTCGTCGTTAGCAGCGATGCGAGAGCAGCGCCTTTAGGGGTGGGAACTTATTGGCTGGATTTATTCCAGCCAATAAGTGGGGAGGGCGAGCCCTCAACTTCTGAGGTCGACAGTTATGTCGAACTCGGGCAAATCCTACGCTATACCGTGCTAAATGCACATAAATGTCAACTTAAACACATGCTTGTTAAAAAGTTGAGCTATGAAAATATTCTTGTAACAGAATGATAGACTGGATATATGCATAAAACACAGCATGATAGTGAGATGTTGGCAGAAGGACAGCAGGTGTTAACTGCCTGTGCATTTATTTGGCGTGAAGAAAATGGGGTGAAAAAGGTGTTTTTGGCGAAACGGGCGGATGGTAAAAAGTTTTTGCCAGGTGTCTGGGAACTCCCCGGTGGGCATATCGATTACGGAGAAGAAATTAAAGCCGGATTGGCGCGTGAAATCATGGAAGAGTTTGGCGTGCAAATAAACATTGGCGAAGTGGTAGATGTATTTACCTACATCAACGAAGTAAAAAAATCTCATTCCATCGAGGTAATATACTTTGCCCAGTTCACCGACCCGCTCGAACATATCCACCCAAATCCAGAAGATCACAGCACCTTCGGCTGGTTCGCGGCCGATGAACTAGAAAAGACACATAATTCCAGTAAGGGTGAAACTGACCCTGAGACAACCGCAATTCGTAAAGCATTCACTATTCTTGAGGCTGGTAAGTGAAACATAAGTGGTTCGGTTTGTCAGCGCATGCTCAAGGTATTGTGTCTGGAGCTGTATCAGCATTGTGCCTCACTTCGTACTTTGTTTTGAACAAGCATGTCTACAATGCTTATAATCCATCTGCAGTCGAATACGCTCTCTTATTTGCTCTATGTGGTGGATTATTTGGGTTTGCTTCTTTGATGCATCGCATGGATCGGAAAATGTATGAAAATGCTAAACGTGACTTTGGCAAGTTTTGGCTGCTCGCAACAATCAGTTTCTTAGCAATGGGGTTACTGGTAATCGGACAGCGCTATACGACATCCATCAACGTTGCGCTACTTGGTACGCTGACAATCGTGACGACTATGTTCTTTTCATGGCTTCTGCTTGGCGAACCACCTTCAAAGCGCCAGCGCTTGTGGCTTCTTGTCATGTTCGTTGGGTTGTATGTGGGGATTGTCGGGCTTAATACAGTTCATTTGAATAGCGGAGACTTGATAGTACTATCTTCCATACTGTTATTTGGGCTAGGAAATGCGTTAGCACGGGAAGTAATGCACAGGCAAGGCGCTTTTGTCGTTCCGAATGTACGACTCGTTTTATCAGGAGGAATGGCATTGGTTGCAAGTATTTTCTTAATTCGGAACATCGATTTGATGGTGCAAATACTGCCGTGGGCACTTGTGGCAGGTTTGTTCTACTGGCTAACTATGAAGACATTTGCTGTCTCGGTACATCTTATAAACGCAAATCACGCGGTTGTTTTGAATAATGGTCAAGTTATTTCAACATCTCTGGCCGGTGTCATATTTCTAGGCGAAAACTACACCTGGGAGAAATTTATCGGTTCGGCCATTGTACTTGCGAGCATTTATTATATTGCTTTGGGGGAGGTCGGCATAATGCCGCACATTCATACACAACCTGGGCAGCATGATATGGTGGCGAGTGCTTTTATTGTGCGTCGTGATGCAGGCGAATGGAAATGTTTGGTACATATGCATAAAAAAATCGATATGCTCATGCAAATAGGCGGCCATATTGAGCTACATGAAACACCCTGGCAGTCTATGGCGCAAGAAATTTCTGACGAAAGCGGCTACGAATTATCACAGCTAAAGGTTTTACAGCATACTTCAGAAACTCCAAACATAGGTCAATCCATTTTGCACCCAAATCCTTTCCTGGTAAATACTCACAATGTTGGTAACAATCATTTCCATTCAGACTTATGCTATGGATTTGTAGCTTCAGACATACCTATGAAAGCAATTGCACACGGAGAATCACAAGACCTTAGATGGTATACGATGCTAGAACTACGTAAACTTGTTGAAGATAAAATAGCCCCGGAAGACACAGTTAACATTTATGACTTTTTGCTACATCAATACGCATCATTCGCTAAAATTCCAGCTAGCAAGTATTCCTTAAATAAGCCTTCCGCAGGATTAGCTACAAACGATGAAAAGTATAAAGCTATGTCAATTTGGTAATCCCATTTTACGTCAAGTGGCAAGACACTTGACGCATGAAGAAATCAAATCAAGTGAAATACAGCGTCTGATTACGGATATGCGCGATTTAAATGAGGTGAAAAAGTATGGGGTAGGTCTAGCGGCGCCACAAATCGGTGTAGGTGTGGCAGTAAGTGTCATCGGTATCAAACCGACGCCAAATCACCCAGAATTCAAACCCATCGAAATGGTTATCATCAACCCACAGTATCAAGGTGTCGGCCGACGAACTGGTCTGTGGGAGGGGTGCCAAAGTGCTGGTACTGGCAATAACACATTGTATGGCAAAGCATTACGGTATAGGCACATTCGAGCCCAATGGGTCGACGAATTTTGCCAGCGACATGACGAGGAGTTAACGGGTTTTGTCGCTCATGTTTTTCAGCACGAAAGCGATCATCTGCAGGGAATACTTTTTGTCGATCGTGTCCGCGATACCCAAACCTATATGTTAGCCAACGAATATCGTCACCACATCCTAAAAAACAAATCCTAAATATTCCACTTTCCTTGCCGAACGGCTACAATAGTGGAATGAGTAAACGGGAAGTTACAGGAAAAGTAGTTGATGAGATTATCCGGTTTGGATCACTAACTGCCACTGTGGGAGCAATGATGCTAGCTCCAAATATTCTTATTGCGCTAGATAAGCCACTAAAAAAGTTATATACACATCTGGACGAAAAAGATCGTGCCCGTGAAGCGCGCCGGGTTATTTACTATATGAAAGAACGGGGCTACCTGGCGGGAAATTATGAACATGGTTTGCAACTCACCGAAAAAGCACGTCTTCGCCTAGAACGTACTGATACCGAAAAGCTGATAGCCCAACCACAAAAAGTATGGGATCGAATATGGCGGATAGTACTATATGATATTCCAGATACAGCAACTGCTGGGCGCAAAGCTTTTCAGTCAGAGCTTCGTCGCTATGGTTTTTTCAGCTGCAGCGCAGTGTACTAATCACACCTTTCCCATGCCAAAAGGACGTTGAATCTATTGCAGTAAGATGTGGCGTGGACAAGTATGTGACATTTTTGAATCAAATAAGCTTGCCAACAGCAAGCCTCTCATCGCTCGCTTCCGCAAAAAATATCCCGAAACCAAGTTTTAATACATTCCACTAAAGCTGCCGTACGGCAATAAAAGTGGAATCGGATGTTTGGAAGAGGGTTTTTTGGGGTGTGAAAAATTTGTACAGGAATTTGGCTGGGTTGAGTGTAAAATGAAGGGTGAATAATTGAGTTTATAATGGACATAGATGTTAAATTGAGTGCAGTGTTAGTCGCGGCGGTAGCACAATTCGCCGTCGGGGCAATATGGTATATGCCGCTCTTTGGTAAACTTTGGGGTAAGATTCATGGTTTTGATGCTCTAGACAAAAAACGCAGTCTCAAATGCAAAAACAAATGGTACCACTGCTAGCCATACAGCTTGCTATGGCGTTCATCACAGCCTTTGTTCTTGCTCATGTGATATCGGCACAACCAAATGATTCAGCGTACATGCTAGCTGGTTGGATGTGGTTTGGCTTTGTTTTACCGACGCAGGTTTCAGCAGTCGTTTTTGTGGCACAAAACCCAAATGGGTAACCAAGAAAATAGCTGTAATGGCTGGAGGCTCGCTGACTTGTCTTATGGTTGCCGCCTGGATATTATCGGTTTTGTAATATGACAGACATACAGAAAATCACTCCATTTTTGTGGTTTAACCGAGACGCTGAGGCGGCGATGAACTACTATTGTAGTGTTTTCCAGATTCAAGAATTTTGCATATAGAAAGATATCCAGACGAATCTCTCAATGAGCATTTCGAGGGGATGAGCGGCAAGGTTATTACTGGCGTATTTGAGCTGGCCGGGCAGCGTTTTATGTGCCTAGACGGTGGTCCACAATTTACTTTCAGTGAAGCGGTGTCTTTTCATGTCAGCTGCAAAGACCAAACCGAAATAGACTATTTTTGGTCGAAGCTTTCGCATGTGCTAGAGGCTGAACAGTGTGGTTGGTGCAAAGATCGCTATGGCGTCAGTTGGCAAATAATTCCTGAAAACATGAACGAACTCATGTCTAACCCCTTGGCCATCCAGGAGATGATGCAGATGAAGAAGATCGATATTGCTCAGCTGGAGTCAGCTTAAAGCTTTAACGTCATGAAGGACAAAAAAGAACTTTTGGTAGATGGATACATAGCTAGCTATGACGAGAAAATTCGCCAGCGGCTGCAAGCAATCCGCGCAGTGATCCGCGAAACGACTCCTGAGGCAGTTGAGCAGATTAGCTATGGGCTGATTGGTTACAAACTGCGAGGCAAGCCTTTGGTCTATTTCGGAGGTTTTGCCAATCATATTGGCTTTTATGCCACACCGAACGGCCACGAAGCATTCAAGAAAGAATTTGCTCTTTATAAACAAGGTAAAGGCTCGGTGCAGTTTCCTCATGAACAGCCGTTGCCGCTTGAATTAGTCAAACGAGTCGTGGAGTATCGGGTCAAAGAAATAGCCGGATAATTTAATTGGGGCAGGCGTTGAAAGGGCGGCCAACGAGTTTGTTCAGCAAGCATACTTTCAAGACGCCCGAAAGTATCAAAAGGACTCCCAGGATACCTATCACCCAAGCCGTAGTGCCTTTATTCCCAGCTACTGCAACACACACCAGCACTGCTCCGACTACGATTCGAAGTGATCTACCTTGTTTACCACTAGCAAAATCTACGAATTTTTCCATGTCTCCTCCTTTTTATAGTCACATTATACTACCGTTGTTATACTGTGCATATTGCTCAATAGGCCTTAAAATCATTATTGGCTTCGATCCATCACTTGCAAACACTCTAAGTATTCTTGGTTACAGCTGTTTTAAAAAAACTAAAGTGGTGGAAGTGAAAAATGACGAAGGTGTATTATGAGTGCATGGATGATGACATGGTATCAAAAGATCATATTCAAACAGCATTTAATTTTCGGCACGCGGCCAAGCGATTTGACGGTACCAAAAAGATTCCCGACAGTGAGTTTGAGCTTCTGCTTGAAGTAGCTCGCCTGTCGCCAAGCTCGTTCGGTCTGGAACCGTGGAACATCATTGTCGTCAACGATGATTCTTTTCGCAAAGAACTACTACCATGGTGCTGGGGTGCGCAAGGGCAGCTGCCGACGGCGAGCCACTTCGTAATTTTTACCGCCAAGACATCTGCCGCTATGTTGCCAGATGCGCCTTACGCTAAGCACGCGCTCCAAACAGTTCGGGGCTTGAGTGAGACAGAGGCAGGCGAGTACGTTGCATTTTACAAAAAATGGCTAACTGAGGATTATGGTCGACTCGAAGCTCCACAGCTCCTTCATGAATGGGCGGCGCGCCAGGCTTACATTGCACTTGGGAACATGATGACCGTAGCAGCTATGAGGGGTATTGATTCGTGTGCCATCGAAGGATTCAAAATTGAAAAGGTTAGCCAACTTTTAGAAGCGCGACAATGTATTGTTCCAAAGCAAGATTTGCCAGTCGTCATGCTCGCGCTGGGCTATCGTATAGATCCGCCTAAACCGAAAGCACGGCGCGTTTTGAACCAGATAGTGAAAGAGGTATAACCATGAAATATGTAGCTTTACTCCGGGGTATCAATGTTGGTGGGAATAAGAAGGTTCCAATGGCAGAGCTTAAGGCGTGCTTTGAGCAGGCTGGATTCAGCGCTGTTTCAACCTATATAAACAGCGGCAACGTTGTGTTTGAATCTGCGAAGATACCTGACGAAATTGTCCTCCATAAAAAGCTCGAGATTACCTTTGGGTTTAGCCCTGCCATGCTCATTCTCGATGCTGATCACATATGTCGGATAGCCGAGGCGATCCCAGAGGGCTGGCAAAATGACACCTTGCAAAAGTCTGATGTTGCTTACCTTTTCCCGGAGGCAGATGACGCCACGATCGCCATGAAGCTAGGCTGCAACTCTGACATCGAGACAGCAGTCTATACGAAAGGTGCTTTGTTGTTTAGCATAGATCGTAAAAATCAATCACGCAGCAGCCTTCTGAGAGTCATCGGCACACCACTTTACCAGTTTATGACGGTTCGCAATGTCAACACCGCCCGTAAGCTAGCAGAGCTAGTAGCCAGCTAGTGCGTTTATCATTGATAGCGGAAAATCCCACGCTATACTGTTGCAATGAAAGAAGTTTTACAGCAGCATTTGTACTCTATAAAAATCAATTTTTCACAAACAATTCGGCTTAGTGGATACTCTGTCGTCTTGATGTTTATCGGTGTCTCGTTATTCTCATTTATCGTTGGCGACAAAGGCTCTTTTGGCAACCCGCTGGTGAGTGTCTTGGTATATTTTTCGACAATCATGATACACGAAGCTGTACATGGTCTATTTTTTAAATTGTTCGGTGGCAATCCTCGTTATGGTGTTGGCATGATGTACTACATATTGCCTTACGCCTATGCAACTTCTGAAGGAGATCCTTATAGCCGGAGGCAGATGACTTATATTAGTCTTGCCCCCCTCTTCATAATATGTGCTTTGGCAGTTTTTGTAGCAGCATTATTTCCATCGACAGCACCCTATGCCGCTGTTGCTTTTGTAGGTAACCTGGCAGGTGCAATAGGCGACATGTGGTTGATTCGTCAGATTTGGCGCTTTAGGAAAATACCGGGTGTGATGTTTGTCGACAATAAAAACAGCATTGAAGTTTACGGCGAGCAAACTTTGCCGAAGCGATTGGCAGATTCGTTAGCAGCACGTGACAAGGCAGCTGGTTGGTGGCCGC
This sequence comes from Candidatus Saccharimonadota bacterium, assembly GCA_016699935.1. Taxonomy (GTDB): domain Bacteria; phylum Patescibacteriota; class Saccharimonadia; order Saccharimonadales; family UBA4665; genus JAGXIT01. Next base: position 141,917 of record CP064992.1, on the reverse strand, counting down.
GTTTTTCGAATGCGGTGATTGTAACTTTCTTTGGCCTCGTAATCTCCTCGATGTTGGTTTCTCTGGTACTATCGTTTTTGAACTACCAGGGTCGTTTTACACTTGGTTCGGAAGGGTTTAAACTGTTTGGGTTTGATTTGAGCAATGGTGGTTTTACGCTATCGATCAATTTTCTTCCCGTACTGTGCGCCGCCATATTAGTTGGAACTATCATAGCCTCGGCTGCCAATAGTAAGTCGACAAAAGTACATACTACCAAATAGTGTATCTTATATAACTGGCTCAAAAGGGGAAATATAAGCAACTTTTTTCAAGCACAGCTGATAAATGCCCCTGTTGCATGCATGTTCTTTATTCGCATGTGATATTAGTGATGCGGTTTGTTTGTATACTGGCTGTCAAGGTTACGGTAAACTCACTACCGTCATTGGCGGTAAAAACAATGTCTCTTACGACGTTTTGATCTGATTGCTTGGCATTTTGCGGAGTGAAAAATTTGGTCATAGAGTGCCCACATAGAGCAGCATTATAGTCGGGTGATTCAGCGATTTTCTTGGCTAATTCAGGCGCAAAAGATTCGATGAATTTATGTCGAAGGTCTGTGACTGCGGAGGGACTGCTTGAGTTGATGTACTGCTCATAGCTGTTGCTAAGGTACATGTATGCATCTTGAATGACCATGGAGGCAGGTGTGTTGTCTAGCTCGGTGCGGGGAGGAGCAGTCGGCCCGTATTTGGCGCAGTAGCCACCTGGCCCTTGTTGGCAGGGGACGACTTCTTCAAAATCAATCCCGAAGTGGTTTGTAAAATCAAAGTACGCACGCACGTTCGTTGGGTTTTTTTCAACATACACAATGGTTGCTTCGTCTGTATTTAACTCCCATGGCGGGGTAATCTCAGAGTTAGCAAGTGCTTTACCTTTTGCTCGATAAACATACGCTATACTGTCCCCCACACGGAGACTACTCCAACCATTATTTTGGCTTTTCTCACCAACAATCGCATCTGGTGAAATGTTAAGGAAGGTCAGATCGTATTTTCTCAAGGTGCCATTATATTGCATTTCGCCGTGGGTGCTCAGACTATTTGGGGTAATGGCAGTAATAATTTCGTTCGCATAGCCCCCAACAAGGGTTTCTTTATCGGTAGGGTGGGATGCGTTGTAGGCATCAAGCGCTGACTGACGTACGCCATTGTTGGTTTGGGCGTCAAATTCACATTTACCCTGAATCATTTGCGCGACTTGCTCTACTGACATTGAAGCACCAGCTTTCACACGGTAAAGGTATGTTCTGTCGTCGGCTACTAGTTTTTACTGACTCGTCCCACTCTTGGATTTTGCAACCCTGAGTGCCAATCGAAATAATCCTATCACCATTGACAAGTGTTTGTTCTTGGGTGTGACGTATGTTTAGAAACGACGGTAGCTTGGTGAATCCATCAGTAGCGGCATAGGCCGTACTGCTCAATATCACTAGTACAATTAGACTAGCAAGGGCAGTGGCGGGCGTGTGAAACGGTAGATATTGCTGCCACCATGGGCGGCGTTTTAGTTTCGGATTTTCCCTTAACTCTACTAGTAGGCGTTGGGTAAAATTTAATCCAAGATCGCGCTGCGGTTCCGGTGGCATTTGATTTGAGAGCAATGCTTCAATATCTTTGCTAGATTTCATGTGAGCTCCTTTCGTAAATTATGCTTTGCACGTTGCATCCATACTTTCACGCTGCCCAAAGGTGCGCCGAGGACATCGGCAATTTCGCGGTAATTGAATCCCTGCCAGTAGTACAAACTGATCACGGCGCGGTATTTAGGCTGTAGATGTTCTACAGCGTTGTGTAGTTCGCACTGCAGGGCTGATTCTGCTGGTCCGGGTTGGGTAGATGCTATCCCGGCGATAAGCTCGTCTGTCGCAGCAATCGAACGCGCTTCGCGTTTGAGCCAGTTTAGGGCTTTGTTGGTTGCGATTTTGAAAAGCCAAGTACTCAGCTTTCCTTTTCTGGATTGAATTTACTAAGAGCGTAGTAGGCGGCTATAAATGTTTCCTGCGCAATGTCTTCGGCCGTATCCTCATTACGTACAAGTGTGAAACAATGGTGATACAGTGCTGTTTTATATCGGTCTACTAAGACACCAAACGCCTCGGTATCATTATCTCGACTGCGGGTAATTAGTTCTGCTTCAGTATCATCTTGCATATCCTACATACAAACTATACGGCAAAAAAGTTACATACAACACCACTGATTATCGGCCGCTGAGTGTGCTACAATGGACGCACAAAGGGGGAACTATGCAATCAATTTGGGCACAACTAATAGTCGCAAGTGGGGTGATGGGTGTTCTCGATTTCATATGGTTGGGGACGGTAGCGAAGACTTTTTATCGTTCGCAAATTGGCAAGCTCCTACTCGATAAGCCGAATATGACGGCGGCAGTGTTGTTTTACGCCATTTATGTCGTCGGTGTTGTAACTTTTGTGATTTCACCGGCGCTAGAAAAGGGATCGTTGGCCTATGCACTGGGTAGAGGCGCCCTATTTGGCTTTGTGGCTTACGCCACTTACGACCTGACAAATCTTGCTACTATAAAGGGTTTCACTACCAAAGTGGTGATTGTTGACCTTGTCTGGGGCGCGCTCCTAACAGCGACCGTTGCAGGCGTATCCTATCTGCTTTTGCACCGCTAATGAAACGTCTGCTTCAAATCTTTTTTATAGGGTACAGTGCAATGGCTATCATGACGCTAACTAGCAATGATATGCTCGGCACTATCTTGGGTAAAATGGCACTTTGCTGGTTGGCTGGGCTACTACTGCTTACCGTAGTGTATATTGTTGCACTTGTGTGGAAGAGGTTTGATTTGGTCGACACGGCGTGGGGGTTGACCTTCATCGCCATTGCGACGGCAGCATTTATAATAGGTCCGTACACTGTTGGGTTGAACCCAGCAACGGCTGTGATGGGTATGGTGTATGCGTGGGGGCTTCGCCTGGCCTGGCACATTGGGCGGCGGTTTCTGCGCTCTACGAGCACCGATGAACGCTACGTGGAGCTAATGAAAAAGTGGCGTGGTAACCGCGCACTGAATGCTTATCTGCGCATATATATTGTCCAGTCGCTTTTGGCGCTGCTGGTGTCTATACCGGTCATCCACATCTGCATTAGTCAGGAAGTATCGTGGAATGTATGGATGGTACTAGGCGTCGCGGTGTGGGTTGTGGGGTTTGTCTGCGAAGTGGTGGCCGATGCTCAGCTGCGGCACTTTCTCGCCCGTCCTGAAAACCGTGGCAAGCTCATGACCAAAGGCCTATGGAAGTACGCTCGCTATCCAAACTACTTTGGTGAATTGACAATGTGGTGGGGCATCGCACTCATGGCTCTCGGTACAGCCCACGGCTGGGTCGGCCTAGGCGGCGCAGCTGTCATAACCTACCTCATAGTCTACATTTCCGGCATCCCCCCCAAAGAAGCCCGTTTACGCAAACGCGAGGGCTGGCGGCAATATATAAATAATTCTCGGCTTCTTCTCCCTCTGCCAAAGTAAATATTGCAAGACATAACCATTTATGCTAAAATATTATATATGTCGCATGAATCCGATATCACTACCACAGACCAAATTGGATCAGATGGAGTAACAAACTTAGCCGCAAGTGTTATAGCGCACGAATTACACACTCATCCGAAAGAACGTGCTGGAATACTGCACGGTGTGGGAGCAATCCTGGAAGAAGAAGGGGTGGTTGTCATTGACTCGGAGGGTGCACTTCAATCTACCAAGAATGGACACAAAGCCACAGATGATGTTATTCGCGTATTCGCCGAGCCCAAATCATGTTGGCGCAAGTCGACAATGCCCGAAAGCCTAATCCGCGCCTAAAAGCGTTTAGAGAAAAACTTGAGCTGGAAATTATTGCTCGCCGCGCTGATCTATCTTAATCTGACTATTGCTACAATATTAATTAGCGTGAAAACCATACTCATAAATAAACTAAAGACTCTACCCAAAACCCCGGGGGTGTATTTTCATAAGGATGTGGCGGGAGAGATTATTTATGTGGGGAAGGCGGCAGTGCTGCGGAATCGGGTGCGGCAGTATTTTCAGGCGAGCCGGGGCGCGATCCCAAAACAGAAGCACTGGTTGCCGAGATAGCAGACACCGACTGGATGGAAGTGGAGAGCGAGCTCGAGGCACTTTTTCTTGAGGCTGAAATGATTCGTCGCTACATGCCGCGCTACAACATCTTGCTTCGCGACGATAAAGCCATGAGCTACTACATACGCATAGATTATGACAGCGAATACCCCACGGTGAGTACTACGCGACGGCCGCTCGACGATGGTGCGCGCTACTATGGACCGTACTTTAGCACCTTTAGTGTGCGTCAAGCACTGAAGCTCCTGCGGCGTATCTTTCCATTTGCCTATTCCAAGCCAACTGGGCAAAAACGCGTTAGCTTGTATTATCATCTTGGTCTAGACCCCGGGTTAGAGGAGGGCAAGACGAATCTGTCGGAGTATCGGGCAAATTTGCGTAAGCTCATTGCCGTCATCGAAGGCAAGCGTGATAAGATTATTCGCCAGGTGGAAAAAGAAATGAAAATTGCGAGCAAATCGCAAAATTTTGAGCTCGCAGCAGAAGTTGCGAAACCAAATGCTCGCACTCCAGAACCTTGGCAAACAGGTCATTTTCAGCGACAAAGAGTTCCTGGATATTTCCAAAGATCACGCACTCACCGAACTGGTAGATTTACTCGGCTTAGAAAAATATCCACGCCGTATAGAGGGTTTTGACATATCACATATGCAGGGTACTAATGTAGTTGCGAGTATGGTCGTTTTCACCAATGGAGTGAGCGACAAGGGGCAATACCGCAAATTCAAAATGTCGCGCCAGCAAAACGATGACTTCTACAATATGAACGAAACCATAACTCGTCGCTTGAGCGAGAAAAATATTAAGGCTTGGGGTATGCCCGATCTTCTACTGATAGACGGCGGCAAAGGGCAGCTAGACGCCGCCATCCGCGCCCGCAACGAAATCTCTATCAGACTTGGTGCTCAAGGACTGTCCTTGAGCAAGCTGCGGATGATTGGGCTGGCTAAAAGGGAGGAGCAGATAGTTATAAAGAAATCACTGATTTCGGATCGGGTCATTCTGAGCGAAGTCGAAGAATCTTCTTTAGTACCTAGAAAGGATCTTTCGGCTTTGGTTCCCTCCGCTCAAGATGACAGTGCCGGATCAAATGTGACTCTTAACACGGAGATGCTGCATAAGCTAGGGGGTTACACGACTGAGACAGATGATTTCATTTTGGTGAACCTACCGCACAATACTAATCTTGTTAAACTATTACAGCGCATCCGCGATGAGTCGCATCGTTTTGCCGTAAGCTACCATTCGACACTGAAGGTGAAACAGCAAACAGCTAGCCTGCTAGACGATATTCCCACCATCGGCCCAGCTACACGCAAAAAACTGCTCAAAACTTTCGGCAGTATGCGCGGTGTTATGCAGGCACGTGACTGGGAGCTCGCCAAAGTGGTTGGCGAAAAGAAGGCAGTTATTCTGCGCCAATATCTTCGACCACTGCGGAATAAGGTGAAGCCCTAATTGTATTGATTAGGAGGGGGGCTCGCCCCTCCACGGGTGACAGCAACGCTACGCTAGCTGTCAGCCCGATCCACCCCGCTCACTATTCGTTCGCGCTCGCGTTACGCACGGGTTCGCTCCGCTCACTATCCTCACTGGAACCCATAACCTAAAACCTATACACTTGTATCATGACTGCACGTACACATGACACCGCTGCCCTTTTAGCGCTAATTAGCTACGTAATAGTGGTGCCACCGGGCAAAATGACATTGGCGACTGGTCTCGCTGCGGTACTCGCCAACCAGCTTGGTGGGATTGCACCAGATATTGACCAGCCCACCGCGCCGCTGTGGCGGAACATCCCGATAGGCCGCTATTTTGGGCGGATTTTTGGCGCACTGGTGGGCGGTCACCGCTTCTTTTGTCATTCCATCTTGGGGGTCGCCGTTTTTGGCGCGCTGAGTATGCTTTTGCTCCAGTTTTTGCAACCTATTATGCCAAATATTGACATCAATTTCGTCTGGGTGGCCTTTTTGACCGGTGTTGTCTCTCACCTCATTATGGATAGCCTCACCAAAGAAGGCGTGCCGTGGCTACTGCCAATCCCCTACAAATTCGGCTTCCCGCCCATCCGCAGCTGGCGGGTCACAACTGGCAAATGGGTCGAAAACATCATCATTCTCCCAGGCTTAATAGCCCTTACAACCTGGCTATGCGCCACAAACTACACCACCCTAGCCGACCTCATCCAACGCCAACTTATAAAATAAATAGTGATATTTATTACCGACAACCCAAATAAACAAGCAGATAATCGGCTATGGATATAAGGCACCGTCTCTCAAATAAAAATAATTAAGCAACAGTTTAAGGAAAAGATTAATTATGAATACACTTGATGTGTGTGCAAACTCAGCATGTTGATTCCGGGTATGCTGCAGGTAACGTAAGTTTGGTAGATCCTTCGCGCTTCGATCCTAATGCCATCCACGCAAGATTTGTACTTGATTCGGTTGATCACGTGATGGGAGTCCTAGGGGCAAGTGCTGTTGGGTGGGACGCACATGTCGTGCAGGGCTATGATATAAAAAACGGCGCAGTCAATAAACAGACAACGCCTCTTTGGGTTGGATATATCATTGATGCTACCTACGCCGATGGTGAAGAATTAAAGACTAAGACAGTTGTATTATCAGAGACTGACTTTGATAATTCATTCGTTCCAAAGGTTCTCGCAACGCTTAAACAACGTGCAGCAGAACATACCTATGGTCTGATACCCGATGACAAAAGATTAGGTAGCACGGCTGTTATTTTTGGTGAAAATGCGAAAAATACTTCATTCGCTGCATGGCTGGAGTACACCAAGGAAAAGGTTATTCCTAAAGCTGCTTAAGGTGATAATTATTACTGCACAATCTGTTACTGGGCGTATACTTGTATAGTAAAGTCAAAATCGTCACTCTAATAAACAAATTCAAAAATGTCAGAAATATACGCTCAACATCAGAATGTTGATTCAATTGCTCAGCGAGCAATTATCGCGACCAGAGAATTAGAAATAGCTGGTATGCTTGGAGGCATGATCGATTCAGAAGGGCTGGAATCGGTCAGGGATGAACTCTGTAAAGCATTGTATCTTGATGAGCTATCTTTTGTGCGTGTTATCCGCGCGCGCGTCTGGAACGGCACAGATCAGCCAGAAGAAGTAACGCGTCTTGAAATAGGGGGATATCGACGCATAGGGCAGAAGGTCTTGGACGCAGTTGTCACACACCGCGATAATATGGATGGTCAGCCAAATGGGTTATCTGAAGGATTACGATCACTTGTTTGGCGGTACTGTCAAGCCGCCGATGATCCCCGCAAGGTACCTACCATTGGTCGTGGCGAGCAATCTGCACGGGCGCGATTAGATTATGAATTGCTTGTCGCAGCGGGGCGTGATTGGGGTTTGCCCATTCGGGATTGCTATCGTCTAGCAGGGCCGCCTGTTAGTGGTGTCAGGGGATTTGAAGATGCTGAAATCGGAAGTAGCATGGCGGAGTTATTGCATCTTACGCCGCTCGACCCAGCACCCCTTGAGCCAAGTCCTGTAGCTCAAAGGGCACGGGCAGCGTAAGGTCTGGGCGATCGGCAAAAATAGGAATGATTAGTTCGCGTAGCATCTTGATTTTGACGTCGTCTTTTTTACGTCCGAGCACTTCGTACCAAGCGAGCTGATGAAATGGGTTGAGAACACTATAGCCATCAAACTCAAGTGCATCGGATTGCACCGCACTATGAGACCAGGTGAAAACATTACGGCCAACGTCTAGCTGAACCGGCCTCTTTAGTTTTGAGACCGTATGCTCACGACGGAGTGTCTGTACGTTTCTGTATCGGTTTTGAGCCCAGCAATTATCGCTAGTTAGGATTTCTGATTTTGGTTTTGAATTACGATACAATTTGGCATACAGTTTTTCGTCTACACATAAATCTAAATCATCGATGCGAAGATATCTTTCAGCTTTCTCTATACCCGCCATTTCTTTGAATAATGCTAGCGTTACGCTGCCAACTATAATAATTGAACGTCTCGGCACGCAACGTAACTGACTGTCGAGCCGTATGGCTTCAAGGGATAACATTGATATTATTATACAATAATAATAGATATTAAGAAAATCGTAGTACACTGGTGGGACAAAGGAGTAATGCTGATGGCGTTGTGGGATAAGATTGGTAGTAGCGGGGATGTTGAAGACCGGCGGGGGATGGGGACGGGTGGTATAGCCCTGACTGGAGTTGGCGGGCTAATCCTTTTCCTGGCTTTTGCCTTTCTAGGCGGTGGCACGGGGCAAAATGGTAGCGTGCTCGAGCAGATTCTAGGTCAAGTTGCCGATCAGCAATCAACACCTACGACCCAACCAGCCGAGTTCCAGGGTGCTGACCAGTACGAAACATTTACCAAAAAAGTGCTAGGGTCAAACAATGACATTTGGAGTGCTATTTTCCAGGTGCAGGGAAGAAGCTATGAGCCTCCAAAACTAGTTCTTTTCCGTAGTGCAACACAGTCTGGCTGCGGTTATGCCAGCTCGGCGGTTGGGCCGCACTATTGCCCAGAGGATCAAACCATTTATTTAGACGAAACCTTTTTCGATGAGTTGCAGCGAAGGTACGGAGGTAGTAGTGGTGATGTAGCGCAAGCATATGTGATAGCTCACGAAGCTGGTCACCATGTCCAGAACCAGCTGGGCACGATGGATGAAGTCACTCAGGCTCAGCAAGATAATCCAGATCAAGCTAACACCCTGTCTGAAGCGCTTGAGCTCCAAGCCGATTGCTACGCCGGCATATGGATGCACTCACTTTCTGCCGAAGGGATTTTAGAACCTGGTGAAATACATCAAGCTCTCAGTGCCGCCGCAGCTGTAGGCGATGATCACATACAGAAAATAGAGACAGGCACAACCAATCCCGAAACCTGGACCCACGGCTCTTCGTCACAGCGCACCCAGTGGTTCAACACCGGCTATACCACCGGTAAACTAACCAGCTGCAACACGTTTCAGTAGGTTCTATATAATAACCGTGACTGCGACTCCGAGGTGCCTGGTAGCCATATCTACGAGTGTGCGATGATAGTCGCTAAGGGGGACTGCATAGGCTATATCGGACATTGGCATCCAAAAGGCTTCTTGTATCTCGCCAGGCGCATTAGATACTAAACTTGGTCTGGTATCACATAATTGCGTTAAGTCGAGTATAAATGGTGTATCAATAGCAAAAGCATCATCTGTATTCCATGGGTGTTCTCCGGATATTGTAGCCATTGGCTGCAGGGTTTTGGGTGAAAGACATAGCCCAAGCTCCTCACAAGCTTCGCGCGCAGCCGTAATTGTCGCTTCTTCAGGTACGACACGATCCTTGCCGTATTCAGCCATACCACCAGGCAATACAAGACGCCCATCGACTGTTTTTGCCAATGCTATATCGTGGTCATGTATTACCACCAGACTTGTGCTTGGTTAGCTCCCAGATCCCAGAACGCCCCATGACCAGTGATACCCGTGGCACCGTATGGATTCCGTTGGGGTTTTTCGACAACACTGGGCGGCAGCCAGAAACCTTTAGTTTGCATGGCGCATATTCTGCGGAAACAGTGTGCAAAGTCCGGCGTTTCCGTGTACCAAGGTTTTATCCTCACCTCGTCTGAAACAAACTTCGTTGGAATGTAATCGTATGGCACGCTCTCCCAGCTCCGTTCCTCAGGGAACGGTGCACTAGGGTACCCGGCCGCTTCGCGCACCTCCTTCAGCCACTCAACATTTGACATGCAGCTATAGTAGAACAGATTAAACAAATCGCAAAATGGTACGCGCGAAGGGATTTGAACCCCGACCTTTGGTACCGGAAACCAACGCTCTATCCAGCTGAGCTACGCGCGCTTACCAGGTGGATTATAGCACGTTTAACAGAGGTGTGGTATGGTAGTGGGGTGAAAATGACTACTATTGCTGAGGTTGAAAAGGCGCTGCGCCCCTATGATGCAGTATCAAAACATACTGTCGGCAAGCACATCACCCTCGGGCGGACAGAGCGGCTGATGGCGCATATCGGCCACCCCGAAAAGGCGCTTCGGGTAGTACACATAGCTGGTACGAGCGGCAAAACATCGACAACCTACTATATATCGGCACTACTCACGGCAGCTGGCTGCAAGGTCGGGTCAACCATTTCGCCATACATCGACAGTATGAATGAGCGCATACAGATAAACAGTGTGCCTTTGTCAGAAGAACAGTTCTGCAAATATTTTGAAGAGTTCACACAGTTACTGGCAGGTACGCCCGAGACCCCAGCCGCTTCGAAGTGCTGATTGCTTTTGCCTACTGGGTCTTCAAGCAAGAAAATGTGGACTACGCAGTCATCGAGACCGGCATGGGCGGGCTAGATGACAGCACAAATGTAGCGGCGCGCGCTGATAAACTGTGCGTCATAACCGACATTGGCTATGATCATATGGAAGCGCTTGGCGACACGCTGGGCAAAATAGCTTACCAAAAGCCGGTATTATCCACGAGGGCAACACGGCGCTCATGTACTCTCAAGACTCAGAGAATATGCAGGTGGTTCGTTTCTGGGTTAGCCAACAAGAAGGAGCCGACTTGCTAACGTTTGATCAGGATAGACTGGCCAAAGCCTACGGCGGTGAATTCCCAGCCGGCATGCCTGATTACCAGAAACGCAACTGGCTGCTAGCTTACGCTGCTTACAAATGGCTAGCTCGTCGCGATGATTTAAAAGTGTTAAATGCGACACAGTTGCAAAAACGCAAGCAGTGCACGTGCCAGGACGGATGGACATACGCTCGATAGAAGGTAAAACTGTCATTATGGACGGGGGCGCATAATGGCCAGAAAATGACGGCTTTTTGGCAAAGTTTTGCCGAACTACATAAAGGTGTACGCCCGGTTGTTTTATTCGCTCTCAAACAGGGGAAAGAAATAGCAGACATCGCACCCTTGCTTGCAAAGCATGCTGATGAAGTAATAGTGACTACATTCTCGAAAACGCAGGATTTACCCATCGTTTCCATGGATCCAAGTGAAATCGTCAGCGTACTAAAGGCAAATGGGGTGAAATGTCGCCTAGTTGCTAATCAAGACGAGGCTTATGCAGTTTTCATGAAGCAAGTTCAGAATGTCGGCGTTATTACCGGTTCGTTTTTCCTGATCGCCCAACTAAGGGAAGCGAACCAGGAATTGCGATGATACGAGACATCGTGGCTGTTGACGAGATGGGTGGTATGGCGAAGGACGGCATGACACCATGGTTTATTCCGGAAGATTTAGCGTACTTTCACGAACAGAGCAGGCGTTTTGGCGGAAACCTGCTAATTGGCCGGGGTACGTACCAGGCAATGAAAAAGGGCTTCAGGAACGTGAAGGTCAGAGTGCTTGGCCTCCAGCTGGGAGGCACCTGTATGTGCTGACATCCCATGATTTACCAGATGAAGCGGGCGTTACTATCGTCCATTCGCTGAAAGATTTTCTAGCAGATATGGCAGCAGCCGGCAAAAATGTATGGAACGGCAGTATTCACGATGATGTTGAGCCAGATGAGATATACATCACGCGGATTCATGCCAACTACGACTGCGACAAATTCTATCCTATGCAACGCCTGCAGGATTTTCAACTACTATCAAGTGAACCTGGCAAACCGAAAACTGGGGAGCCAAACTACACATTTGAAGTGTATGCCCACAGCCGATTGTGATAATTGGCACTCTTTGACACGAGAGTGCCAGAAGAGGTATACTAAAAGTGGAAATTACAGTGGTAATTTCCAACGGATATTAATCATAAAAGGAGGGATAACCTATGAGTGACTTAGTAACCTACGACCCCTTTAGCCAGCTACAAGCCATGCAGCGAAGTTTTTTGGGGACGATTGGCTGATGCCAACCAAACGAATGCAACTACCGACCACAGATGTCTATACGGAAGACGATAAGCAACTAGTAGTCGAGGCACATTTGCCAAACTTTGAGGACAAAGACGTCGACGTCCATGTCGATGGTAACGCACTTGTGATTTCTGCCGAAAAACACGAACAAGAGAAAGACAAGAGCAAAAAGTACGTCGTACGTGAAAGCAGTAGTAGTTTTTACCGCCGCTTGCAGCTACCCAAGGTAGCTGATGTCGACAAGATAACTGGTGATATGAAAGACGGCGTGCTAAAGGTTATTGTGCCTTTTAAAGAGTTGCCAGCACCCAAGAAAATCGCTATCAAGAAAAAGTAATAACTGGTTAAAGTATATATAAGCGCTCCTTGTGGGCGCTTATATTTTTGCTATTGATAAATGAAAAGTCCGTCTTGCGACGGACTTTTTTCATGCGGTTCCCATTGCTGGTTGCCGCACACTGCCTTGCGGCCGTGACCACCTCAACGATGGTATTTACTAGTCTACTCCGGCTCACAAACCATTGCAAGCACGAGCATTATATGGTGTGGAAAACCTGTGGATAATACCTACGCCCGGCAGGATTCGAAGAATGCTAACAGCTTACGCTGTCAGGTCTCCGGCTTAAATCTACCTTGCACGAACCATGCAAAATGCCCACCTTGCGGTGAGCATCTTACATGGTACAGCATTATAGAGCAGGTTAGGTCACTGTTTCTCGCTTATAATAGTTCAATCGCTCTATTAAAAAGCCAACCACCACGTATACCAATAATGTTTGATGATTTTTAGTCGCCTTTAACATTCACAATCTGATGGAATGTGTGCTTGACCTTAACTAACTCTTTAGCGTCTTCAATCACCACATCAATATCCTTATAGGCAGCAGGTATTTCATCTAAAAATGCCTCGGATCGATTGTATTCGATACCAACCATAGCTTTATCTAGGTCTTCAATCGTAAAGTGATTTGATGCGGCTCGTCTAGCCCAAACACGTCCTGCGCCATGCGGGGCGGAGTTATAAGACGGTGCATAGCCCTTACCCTCAACAACATAGCTTGCCGTACCCATCGAGCCAGGAATTAAACCTTTACGACCTATATCGGCTTGTATAGCACCTTTTCGACTCAGCCATACCTTGCGACCCATGTGATTCTCTTTTTGCGTGAAATTGTGATGGCAATTTATACGTTCCTTTTCAACAACTTTTGAACCAATAAAATGTTCGAAGTCTTTAACCACTCTGTCCATCATCTCTTCACGATTCAAGAGTGCGAAGTGCTGTGCCCAATTAAGGTCAAATATGTATTGGTCAAACTCTGGTGTTCCCTCAACCAAATATGCTAAATCTTCATCTTCAAGATTGATGTACCACTTCTTCATGCATTCTTGAGCTATCTTAATGTGGTGTGTGGCAATAGAGTTACCGATACCACGACTACCACTGTGTAAGAACAGCCATATTGTTTCGTCTTCGTCCACTGTTACTTCAATAAAATGATTACCCGAACCAAGCGTTCCTAATTGTAAGGTCCAGCTCGTACGGGTCAGACCGTCATAGAAGCTTTTTCGCTTACCAGCCATTTTTTCTAGCTTAGCAATACGTGGCTTGACTGAATCCGTTAGGGCATCGTTAAACTTACCGGCCGATAGTGGAATAGAGCGTTCGATACTGTGTCTTAAAACAGACAATTCTTTATCGCCAACGTCCTTAGTAGTGAATTGTGTTTTGACTGCAATCATTCCACAGCCAATATCTACACCAACTGCTGCTGGCATAATCGCACCGACTGTAGGGATAACTGAACCAACCGTTGCACCAGCTCCCATGTGTGCGTCTGGCATCAAAGCTAGATGTGGCAGCACGAACGGCATTTTTGATGTTCGTTCTGCTTGTTCTCTAGTGGCTTCGTCAATTATAGAAGCCCAGTTGTATAGTTTCTTTGTGATTTTCTTCATATTAATTTATCCTCAAGTTCTATTGTAAATCAACGTCTTCGTCAAAGTCATCAGGCTTAACAGGGCGATTTTGTTTTTTGGGTATGCGTGGCATTCGTGCTAGTTGATCAACGGGTAGGTTTGGCATTGAACCACGAACATATCGTGATATTTCATGACGTAGCCATTCACTTGCACTCATGCCATGAATAGCGAGTACGATCTTCAGTTGTCGATATTCATCGTCATCTAAATAGAATGTCACTCGCTTCATGACTTAAAGCTCCACTTGGTTGATAACGTCAACCATACTCTTACCAGTTTCGAGAATTTTGATGAGGTCGAATACCTTATCAGAAAATCCAGCAAGGCTGTAGACATTCTTCTCAGGAAACTCAAGCGTACCGTAACCCTGTAAATCAAACGAGTAGATTTTAGGTTCGGCTCCCGTACGGTCACGGTAAGCAGCTAATGCAGCCTTAGGATTGCCACCACCTTGTGACCAACCATACATACCCTGATCAGACCATGCTTGCATGTCTGATAGTATGATGATTCGATCGTAGGCTTTCTGTGCGTAGTCGAAGATGATGTTGAAATCTGTACCGCCACCGTGGAATGGCATCGACTGTGCAATTGACATCACTGAGTCGTTAGGGTTAGGTGTCAGAGGATGCGACTCTGTGTCGAATAGTAGCAGGTCTGCTTTACTATTCTTCTTATACAGCATGGCTGCAAACAAAGTTGCAATTTCTGATGGACGACCAGACATCGAGCCTGACGTATCTACAGCAATTAGTGTTGAGCCGTCCAACTCTGGACAATTCTGAGCTGAAATATCGACAGCCTTAGATAGAGCAGAAATAACGTCGCGTGACTCAGGTATCTGAGAGATTTCCTTAATGGCTGAAGTAAAGCGGAAAGGTAAAACGAGTGAGCCTTTAATTCGCTTTTCATCTACCAGCTGCTCGCACACTAGAGCTACCATGTCTGGTGCATCGGTCATGATGTTACGCAGGTTGCGTAGTAAGGCAAAGTAACCTAATTTGTTTGTCTCAAGCAGGTCTTTCCATACCAGGCGACGCTTTTCAGTATCTTGACCAGCAGCAGAAATCCGCGCTTCCCAAGTGTTCTCAGAACGTAACTCGTCATTAACCAGAGCTTTGAGGGCATCGCTATTTTTCTCGCTTGGTCGCGGTCGAACCAAATTGACAACGTCAACAAGTGAAATCTTATTGGTCTTGCCTCGATATTTAGCAAGCTGATAGGCATCAAACTTATCGAAAGACTTTGCTAAGCCCTTTTAAGTGAATTAGGTAATGGCTTGCCATACTCTTGCATGTAGTAAGCAACAATTTCGGTAATGTCATCAGGACGATGTACTACCTTATCGTAGAACTGCTTAGACCATGCCTCGCCCTTAACAATATGAGCAAGCTCACCTGCAAGCACATGACTTACGGACCTCATTCCAAACTCATTACGAGCGTACACACCTGCTTTAGCTGCAAACAATGGATCGTTCTGCGCTATTGTATCTTTTAACGACTTCAGTTCATCAGTGCCGGAACGGTAAGTCTGATTCTTTAAGAAGTTGGTTAAAAGTATGGATACTAAGGTGTTCTCAGGCGACTGCTTATAAGCACTACCGCCAGCCAAGTTAGTAACATTAGATTTAGTTGATTTGTTGAAAAGAGACATAACTCCTCCGTGTAAATTAATTAGAGGGCAGCTCCACTTTCGTTGACAATGTTAGGACAAGAAACCTTGAGAGAACAAACCCTTGAGCCGCAATGGCTCAAGAGCAGTGTGGCCAAAAGGCCAACACTCGTTTAACAGACGAGGAAGTTCTATCATCACTGTGTCCTAACATTGTTAACGAACTAGTGGGAGAAAGGCGAGATCGGCTTTTGCTTTCAGAACGAAGAAGTCCAATCTCTCACTACCCAACGCTATATTACACAATGTCACACATTATGTAAAGTACATTGTATATAATACTACAGTAATATCGACTAATCTTTTACTTTGAACAGAGGTAATGAGAACATTATCAACTCCTGCCGTGGAACGCTATTTAGACCCCTCTCCGATCTTCTAGAGGCAAATAAAACCCATTCATCTAAATGCTAATTCTTGTCATGAGCATCGTTGTATATAATTTTCCCCAGATTTTGACCCTTTAACGCCATTTATCTGACACCACTTCTAGTGAAATCATGTACACGGAAAGTAGTTGAGCTAGGGATATGTACGAAAATTAAAACTTACCTTGTTAGCGTTGTCCTGTGTGGTAACCATGCTATCTGCGAACAGTGGTTCGGTCTTTAGATACTTGTAGTAAGTAGACCTCGAAATTCTCGAAAATTTACAACTATCACTAACGTCAACCTCTAACTTTCTGCAACACTCTTTCTATTCTCTTTGGGCTCCGTCTGAGCTGGGCAGCGTAAGCGGCCGGGCTCATCTTTAGTGCCGTATGGCTCGACGAAGAAACCCTGATTAACCAGATACGTCAGTTATGAAAGTCAATCCAGCTACCTACGAAACTAATACCTAGCCTAGTAATTGAAATTGAAAAGAACCGTGCCATTGAACAAGAACGTTATACTGATACTAAAACACGCCTACAGAAAAATTCGACGTGCTATATGAGGAACTAGAGCACTTATTCAAAGACTGCAAGCAATTCAAATCCCGCTATGAAATATTTGAACGTATGGTCAAAAAGATTGAAAAGCGTCAGAAAGAATTACTTGATGACTTGCATGACCACAGTGCGGGTGATAAGTCATTTGTTATTGGTGCTAGCTACTTGCTGGACGTATGTAGCCGTGCTGTTGAACTATTTGACATTGAGTGTACGAAACTAGAGCAAAAACGCTACCTTATCGACTTCATACTTTCGAGCGCTACTTTAGACGGTGAAAACTGCAATTTACACTTAAGGAACCGTTTGAAGCGGTCATCGCATTATCAAAAACTGGGAAATGGTACGCCCTGCAGGATTCGAAGACTTCTAACAGCTTACGCTGTCAGGTCTCCGGCTTAAATCTACTGCACGAACCATGCAAAATGCCCACCTTGCGGTGAGCATCTTACATGGTACGCCCTGCAGGATTCGAACCTACGACCTTCTGTTCCGAAGACAGACGCTCTAATCCGCTGAGCTAAGGGCGCGCAGTGGTCGTATTTTATCAGACAATCAGTCTTAAGGCGAGCGAAAGGAAGTCGTTACGAAGGTGATGGACTTCTTTTGTTTGTTCAATTAAGTTTTGCGGCGGGTACGGCAGTAGTGGAGGAGGTCAATCATGATGAAGCTAATCAGCATGAGGAGGAGCCAAGCGCCGAGTTTGTGTATGGAGACAAGCTGCCATTCATTTGCCTGATTAGGATACAGCCAGCTTTTAGTGAACGTACCGATATTTTCGGCCACCCACACAAAAAACGCCGACAAAAAGGCGGTGACGATAAACGGAATGCGTCGTTCGACGGTGTGCACTGTGTAGTAGGTCCAGGTGCGACCATATAGCATAACCGTTGCGCCGAACAGCAGCCAGCGAATGTCGTAGGCGTAGTGGTGCGTGAAAAAGTTCAGATAAAATTGCCACCGCCAGCAGGATGGTATAAAGGCGTTTTGGGTATGGGCGATACTCAAGGTTCAGTACCCGCCAAGCGCGGGCGATAAAACTACCGACAGCGGCATACATAAACCCCGAATACAGGGGCACTGTAGCAATCTTAAACACAGCAACTTCCGGGTAATCCCACGAGCCAATGCCAGGTGATGTTTTAAACAATTCCATACCTAAGCCCACAAAGTGAAAAACAAGGATAGTTACTACTTCATGCGGTTTCTCAAGCTTGGTCGCTACCAGCGCGAGCTGTATGAAAACCGCAAACAGAAAGAGCCAGTCATAACGAGCGAACAACGGCAGCTCAACATACTTGGTGAGAATAATTGCCCCCAGCATGAGTCCGCCGAATATGGCTGCCCAGCCTAGTTTGATGACGAAAGCGAGCAGCCATCCGCCTGGGATTTGCTCGATTCCTGTAAAGCGCCATTTTTACCCGGTTTTGTCATGCGGGTATCATAGCATGCTGCAACTAGTATGCGGGCTGGTACGGAAAACTGCGTTAGGCGAGGGGAGGGTGAGGGTAAAAGTGGTGCCTTTGCCAGAAAGGTTTGGTCGCGCACTGATATGGCCATGGTGAGCGGTGACTATTTGTTTAGCGATGGATAGTCCCAGGCCATGCCCGTTTCTAAAACATTTTGACAGCCTGTTTTTGGTATCATTTGCTCCGCTGATTGTTTGGCAGTGTCGACCGGTGATGATGTAATATAACACGCTGACGTAGAATCGCCACCGAAAGCCCCAACACGGCAACGGCAATATACATTTGCCAGGTCATGGCTCAATCCTAAGCCGGGAAGTACGAAGCATGGTACGCCATAATCCGCGGTGTGTATCGACGGTAAAGCGATCCGTGACGCGAACTTTGTCATATATAGATGGCTGGTAGAACGATTTGTATTTTTACGGAGGAGTTTGTACTGGTTCTTTGGATATATTTTCCAGAATTCTTCCTCTGGGTAGTATGCGTGAGCATAAAACCACTTTTGCCTCCCATACGGGTCAAGTTTGTTTCAATTGAACGATTTATTCTTAAAAAATCATCATAATCAGGAATAAACTCACCCCATACACCTACGTTGATAACAAGCGGTGCAAGTAAATTACTTGAAATGAAGGGCGACGACTTATCTGTTTTGAGGGGACAGAGCCATAGGGGTATATGCCAAGGTTATCGTCAACGAAGCTCATGAATTCCACCGCAGTCTCTACGGGTAGAGCCAAGTCCTGCACTACATGATGCTGGGATATACCACTTTCTTGAAGAGCTTCATAGAGTTTGCGTGTATGCAGCAACCAGTTCAGCGATGTTCGCCAAAATTTTGTAAAAGGAATATTGAATACTTTGAAGGCATACTTTCCGACCCAAAAAGCACCTCGATCGTAGCGGAAAAGGTAGTCGGAGAGTGGAATTGTTTTGTTAAAGACATCACCTCGAGATTCTTTATCAGCATCTAGGGAAAACCACTCGTCACGAGCTCGACTAAATCGTGTCAGTTGGCCATTCTTTTCATTGCTAAGTTTACCGACCATGATGACGCCACGGTCACGGGCGAACATGATGCCATCGATAAAATCGGGTTTATTGGCCACTTCTTTTTGCATACGGTTAACTGCCGCATCGAAGCTTTTGACTGGAAAATAGGTTAGTTGTACATATTTTTTTGCCGGGATGAGACGTAATTCAACAGCAGTCATAACGCCGAGTGTTCCATACGAACCGGCCGTTCCGTAAAACAGGTCGCTATTTTCCTGTGGGTTGCAAGTCACGATTGTACCATCACCGATGACCATTTCATATTCATTACAAATTTGATGAAAACATCCCCATTTATAAGAGCTGCTTTCACCCGCCCCCCCCTGAACCCCGCCTCCCGCAGTGATACCAGGGAACTCCATGACTACAGGTGGGATGAGGCCGTACTTCAGTGTTGCCTTAACTAGTTTGTCCATGGGGACATTTGGCTCTATTAGGGCGGTCATTTTAGCTTGATCAATCTTTAGCACATGATTTAAGCCACTTGTGTCGAGCATTTCATTTCGTTTGAAGACTTGGACTCGCGTGGAGTTAGTACTGCCATGATAGATTTTGAATGGCTTTTTTTGCTCGTAAAACGAGTTGACTTGCTCTGATAGGCCGTCGACGCGCTTTTTGTGTTTATCCATAAGTCGATTGTATCACGCCAGAGGGAGGGTGAGGGTAAAAGTGGTGCCTTTGCCAGAATGGTTTGGTCGCGCACTGATATGGCCATGGTGAGCGGTGACTATTTGTTTGGCGATAGATAGGCCCAGGCCATGCCCGGCGATGTTTTGGGCGCTGCGTGAAGCATCTGCCCGGTAAAAACGGTCGAAAATATGTGGTAAATCAGACGGGGCTATTCCCACGCCGCTATCAGTTATTCGCATCTCGGCGTGTTTGCCCTTTAGCGCTAGCCGAAAGAGTGATGGTAGACTTCGCCGGGCTGTATTTGACGGCATTGTCTAGCAGTATAACTAGTACATCAATGAGGCTATCAGCGTTCCCGATAACTTGCAAAGTGCCTACGCTATTCTCGATACGAATCTTTTTGCCTGAGCCAAAGGGTATGGCATGATTTACGGCTTCGATAGCAGCATTTTCTAGATTAGTCGGCAGGAGGGTCATATCATGGTTGTTGGCCAGCAGTAGCAAGCGATCTGTTAGCGTACGCATGCGCTGCACCTCGTCGAGGCTACTTGCTAGGAGCTCGTTATGTGACTGTTTGGTTGCTTTTTTATCGCGCAACCCGACTTCTATTTCAGACTGCATGATGGTCAGTGGGGTACGCAGTTCATGGGCAGCATCACTACTGAACCGCGACTGTGCTTCCATAGCTTCCTCGACAGGTCGTAGCGTTCGTCTGGCTAGTAGGTAACTACATACAGCACCCGATGCCAAAACTACTCCGTTAAAAGCATCAGTTGACCGACAAGATTCGACTTGGTTTTGTTCAGCCGTTCTTCTCGCCATTCTTCTAGCAAGTCACTCTCGGTAAATAGTTGCTGTTTTTGTAGATGGCCCGGGCCAAAACCTCGCTGAAATTCGGTAGTTGCGATTTGAAAACAATCACACTAAAAAGTAGGCTAATGAGGAGGAGAATGAGTGTGTACCATGCCGTCAGACGTAAGGTGGCCGAGTGAAATAAGTGCTTCATTTTTGGTCAATTTCCCTAGTTTGTAGCCAAAGCCCCTCACCGTGTGAATGCGTGGTCTTTTGGGATACGGTTTGTCTATTTTATTACGCAGATAGCCAATGTATGCCTCGACAGTGTTGGGCAAAATATCGGCATCAAAGTCCCAGACGTGGTTGATGATGTTGTCTTTGCTTAAGACCCGGTCTTTGTTGCGCAGGAGGTACTCGAGCAGTGAATATTCGGTCTGGGAAAGGGCGATGGGTTTGCCGGCGCGGCGGACGTCGTACGTGACAGGGTCGAGGCTAAGGTCGCCAGCAGTGAGCATGGTGCTTTTAACCTCATGAGGTCGGCGAGTCAGGGCGCGCAGGCGGGCGAGCAGTTCCTCAAACGAAAATGGTTTGACCAGGTAGTCATCGGCTCCGGCATTGAGTCCATTGACGCGGTCGCGGACTTGTCCTTTAGCCGTCAGCATGAGCACCGGTGTTTTCACGCTATTTTCACGGATTTTTTCACATATTTCGAGGCCGTCCATGCCGCCGGGCAGCATGCGGTCGAGGATAATGGCGTCGTAGTCATCTCCCAGTGCTGCGGCAAGACCGCTCGGACCGTCGTGGTAAACCTCTACCGTAGAGCGTTCTTGCTCCAGACCCATTTTGATAGCACGGGCGATTTTTGGTTCATCTTCGACGAGAAGTAGTCTCATAATAGCTCCAGTGTAGTAGTCATACCTGAATTATACCTGAGAATAACACAGCTAGCTTGTTTCCCTTGCGCTTGTCATTCCCGCGCAGGCGGGAATCCATACGCTAGCTCCAGCGACTATGCGCTCATTACACCTGAAAATCTCACCTAGCCTTACTCACTCGGCAGTTCTCGGACTGCCAGCCGACCAGCTTTGCCTTGATGCAAAGCTGGGCAAAGATCAAGAGCAGAGCTCCGTCAATCGGTACCAGGTTGTCAGTTTTGCAACCGACAAAACAACTCGCTCCAGGTAGGTTGCCACTGGCAACCTACCTTTCACTCAAACAAGTTTTGCCGCCTGACGGAAGTTGCAAAGCCTGGGCAACATGGTAGCCGGGTGACTCCGCATGCTCGTCTTAGCTGAATCGCTCGCGCGATAAATAATTAGCGGCCTATGGCCGCATTGATAATTCATAATTCTTATCTCTTGACTCATGACTCTTACTCCCAGTGAGCTCGTTGATAGTTGATTGTTTGTTGATAACTTGAATGTTGATAGTTGATCGTTGCGATGAACAAAACACCCCAAGTGAAATCACAAGGGGTGTTTGGGGCAAGTGGGATGAAATTATTAGTTTGTTGTAGAGCTGGAGCTATAGTTATAATTGCTCCTTGTACCGTCTCTATGACCACCGCCGCGAGGGCCGCCGGAGCCGCCGTGACCGCGTCCACCGCCGAAGACTAGGTAGCGGTAATCGGCCGGTATATTATTATCTGAAAACCATTTGTCCAGTGCAGTGCGCTCGGCATCCATGGCGCTCTTACGCTCGGCGTGAGTTTTACCGTCCATGCTGGTACGGTTAGTTTCACGAGTTTTTTGGAGCTCGGCACGTTTCGCTGTGATGAGATCGGCTTGGGCTTTGGTAAGCTTGCCATCTTTCACGAGCTGTGTGACCTGTGCTTTTACATCTGTTTCGTGTTGTGCTTCCATTTCTGTTCGATTGGCATCGACAACTGATTGTACATCACTTTCTTTGAGATTAAATTTCTTGGCGATGGCGCTAACGAGACCCGACATAGGTTTCGATGAGGAGGAGTTGGTTGCCGCGTTGGCCACTCCCAGCCCGGTTAAGCCGGCAACGGCTACCGTAGCGGTAACTCCTGCGGCGATAATTTGTTTTTTCATAGGCACGCTCTCCTTATATATTATGCTTCTTGTTGCCAGGTACATAGTACAAGTCTGACATGAGAGTTTCCTGAGACTGTCTATGCTTGAGCGTATATGTATGCGGTGCTACGATGTGTGTAAGAAGATTCTTTGCGATGAGCTAAGAAGAGACCAAAAACAAGCACATCGTCATGGTTGGAGCCGGGACGACTGGGATAATGCTTGCAAATTAACGAGTGAAGTCGGGTCACGATGTGATGGTGATTGACCCCGCCACTACACACTATTACCAGCCTGGTTTTTTGTGTGTGATCTTTGGGCGATACCGAGTGCGTCAGCTCTGTAAACCCCCCGCAAGCTTACTGCGAAGAGGGGTCAAACACCTACAGGTGGAGGTGGTAAGCGTTCGCTCTGCCGAGAAAACGCTCCAACTTGATTCTGGCGAAACTGTCAGCTACGACGTACTGGTCATTGCCATGAGCGGTAAACCTGACATGCACATGCCAGAAATCGCAGGTGTGGTATCTGGTATGGGAACTTTTGCCACCCACATGACGCGAAAGCGAATGGCTGAGCTCGACATACCGGGTGTAAGTCAGTTTCTGGATATCATCAAACCTTCTGGTGGGTATATCTACGCATGCAAGCTTGCTATGGAAATGTTCAAACTTGAGCAAAGCAATCCGTGGGATGACACAGACGGCATACTCACGGTTGGCCAGTTCTACGAACGCTATGTCCCGGGCAGCCAAATTGTCTTTATATAATCTCTGCAAAAAACAAAGCTTGACCAACGGCTAAAATAGCTTACAGTGTAAGCTATGAGACATTTGGTGGGGCGGCTATGTGCGGTTATTTACGTGGCGGTATACGTGGTTGCTTCCACGGCACCCGTTGCGGCACAACAGGTAGCATTATCCCAGCAAATTCAGCCGCTACAGTGTACGGTAGACGTAATTACGGTTGGCCCAACCCTGAGCATCCATCTCTCACCGGCAGAATGTGTCCATTCTGCAGCCGCTCGCCACCTGCTTACGAAAACCATAGGCAATAACTAAAGTGTACTCGACGTACGCAAACCGGCTCTGGCTACGAGTAGTTTCGGCCTTCAAAGAGGTCAGATACTGAACCACCAGTGGCGATTTCATGGAGAGCTGTTGCGATCAAAGGCGCAACAGGTATGATGGTAAGCTTGTCGCCAAGCACTTTTTTCGCATAATCCACCGGTACCGTATCTGTTACGATTAGTTTATCTATAGCGCCTCCCTCTAGTCGTTCTATTGCCGGGTCGGACAATAGGGCGTGTGTAGCGCTGGCAATAACAGCTGTTGCTCCAGATTTGCGAAGCGTCTCGGCGGCCGTTATAAGTGTACCGGCGGTGTCTATCATGTCATCTGTCATGAAGCATATACGGCCTTCGACGCCCTGTAGTTTTTGGGGCGGATAAGTTTGCTGCTGTCGCGTGGGTCGCGCGTTTTTTGAAGGTGCCGCAGACGCACACCGAGGATATCAGCTGCTCGCTCAGCATCTTTTGCTCGCCCAGTATCCGGCGAAACAATCGCAAAGAGTTCTGGGTCTCGGTCGCCCATCTCGGCTTTTAGGCCATCTAAAATGAGCCGCTCGGCAATAAGATGATCGAACGGCCCATGGAATGTCCCCTGTACCTGCGAAGAGTGCATGTCTATGGTGACCAAACGGTGTGCTCCTGCTGTTTTCGAGCATGTGCGTAACCACAGCTGCCGAGATAGGCTCACGCCCTTTCGCCTTACGGTCCTGGCGGCTGTAGCCGAGGTAGGGTATAACGACGGTAATTTCACGGGCGGAAGAGCGGCGGGCTGCGTCTATAAGCAGCATGGTTTCCATGAGAGCATCATTCACAGACAAGTTTCGTTTGTAATCATGCGCAAATGTTTGATGATGATAACATGTTTGCCGCGTACGGATTGCTCGTACTGTACGTATAGCTCACTATTGGCAAAGCGCCTTCTATTGACTGGTCCGAGCCGTAAGCCCATGGCGGCCACTGCTTCTTCTGCTAATTTCGGGTGCGCAGTGCCGGTAACAATGTATAAATCATGTGGGTTAATAGTGACCTTGGTTCCATTCATACTACGCTAAACCTCCCCTTAAACCTCTTTCTTCCAGAGTATAGCGAAAGCATGCAGAATGCAATCATTACGGTCGGAGAGTGCCGCCGAAGACCTGCCAGGCGAGCAAAGATTTTGCCACAAGACTGAGGATTATATAGGCCCGTTCGCCGTAGATGTAATCGCGCCATTTGCCGATCTGCTTGTACTGCAGCACCATGTTTAGGGCGAAACAACTGAAGAACACGAAGATTGAGACAAAAATCCAATATACAAAGGTTGGGGCGCTACTGCCATTGGCTGCACCGAGCCACATGTAGAAAGCAACGACCACCCACGGGAACAGTCCGGCTAGGGTGCCGAGGTTGAAACTGAGCCAGTCAGTTTTCTTGGTGGTCTGGTTGTGGACTTCCATGACAAGACCCAGCAGATTCATGATGGCGGTCAGGCCGAAGATCATGAGTAGGCTGCTGAAATCATAAATGCCGACAAGCATGCTTATGGCGACCATCATGACACTGGCAGATAAAGCGTACTCTACCCACCGAAACTTATTGATGCCGAGCGTGAGATCTGCGTTGTACTTTTTGTTGTAGACGAAGGCAATTAGAAAATGAAACAGGGCAGACAGGAAAAAGAAGCCAGCAATAAGCCAAGGAAGTTGGACGTTGAAAAGTGTCGTCGTAGCAGGCAGAAGCGATTCGGTTGCTTTATCAAACTCGAGATAATTACCAGAAACAGGTATAGCAAAAGATTTACTCAGTACGAGCACTGTTATCGCTTGTGCTAGATGCAAAAACCCGGCAATGAGATTCATTTTCTTGAGTGACTCATGTGTAATTTTCTTCATATGTATAGTCTACCATGTACGAGTCCCATCATAATCTCGGTCTTGTAGAAACAGGGGTGTTTTGGTATCAACCCACATACCTACCATCGCAGCAAAGAATACGCCCCTATGGGCCAGTAGCTCAGCTGGTTAGAGCGTCTGCCTCTTAAGCAGAATGTCGTGGGTTCAAGTCCCACCTGGCCCTCCAAATCAAGAACTCTCCACTTTGGGGTTTTTTGGTTACGCAGATTCTAAGTCGTCTTCAAATTCCCTATGGCCAAGTCGACAAAGATTATTGGCTACACCTTGCCATGGATCACCTATTGCATAGCTGTTTACATATTTTTCGATAAAGTGCTTAAATTTTTCTGAAATCAGATGCTTTTAAAGTGTGTCGTTCGTTAACAACGCCGTCATGTGCTGCCATTTCGGCTACTTTCTGAGGTGAGTACTCTATGATATCAAATTACTCCCCATCCTAACCATCTTCATGCCCTGCAGCGAGATTCAGTAAGCACGACCAATTGTATTTTTTTGGGGTAAAGTTTACAAAATCAGCATCAGGATCGTGGTAGCTCTTAATGATCGCTTTCACAGTTTCATTCTATAACACAGCTCAATTTCAGCTGTACTAGTCCTCAAGATTGCCATCCAATAAATACCAACCATCCGAGAAGCTTTTTATTAATAGTTCCTATATCTGCTCTGCTACAATGGGGGCATGAAAATACTCAATGGATCAGAACTAGCAGGCTTTATCAAAGAACGCCAAGCCAAAGAAGTGCGGCGACTCACGCAGTCACTGGGGGTGCAGCCTAAGCTAGCAATAGTCTATACGCTAGAGCACGGGCCTAGCCTAACGTATATGGGCATGAAAAAGCGCTACGGTGAGGATATCGGTGCAGCGGTTGATGTGCATTTTGTCGAGCAAGCAAACGTAAAGCAACTTCTCGAAACTTTGAACGCCGACCCGAGTGTGTATGGGATTATCGTACAATTACCACTAGCAGATGCTAGCGAGACAGATGAGGTCGTCAATATGATAGCCCCAGAAAAAGATGTCGATGGTCTTGGCGAGTATGCACCTTATACGCCAGCGACACCGATGGCCATACTGTGGCTTCTCGCTGGATATAATGTCGACCTCGAAAAGTCGCGGATTGCCCTCGTCGGTCGCGGTAAACTAGTCGGTGCACCTCTCATAGACATGTTTACCAAAAGTGATTACAACTTTGTACTCATCCATAGCAAAACACCAAATACAAAAGAGCTTTTGCTCGAAGCAGATGTCATCATTACAGCCACTGGGCGAGCCGGACTCATAACCTCAGATATGATTAAACAAGGTGCCGTTGTCGTCGATGCAGGTGTGGCAGGTGAAAAGGGTAAAACCGTTGGCGATCTTGACCCGGATGTCTACGAACGTGACGATTTGACCATTACTCCTACCAAAGGCGGTGTGGGACCGCTGACCATTTGCGCCCTTTTCGAAAACACCATCCGCGCCGCCGAAGCAAGTGTCACGAAATAATTATGAAAATAGGTGTCTTCGACTCTGGTGTCGGTGGTCTCAGTGTCGCCAAAGCGATTGAGCGGGAGCTGCCCGAACACGAAGTAGTATTTCGCCATGACTCACCGGAACATTTTCCCTATGCCACAAAAACACCAGATGAACTTTTTGGCTACGTAGTACCCGTAGTGCAGTCTCTCGTGGATGACGGCTGCCAGGTAGTACTGATTGCCTGTAACACCGTGACGACGACGCTGATTCTACGGCTGCGCGAGCATTTCAGTACTCCACTCATCGCTGTCGAGCCGATGGTTAAGCCTGCTGCCGAACTGACAAAATCTGGTGTCATCGCCGTTTGCGCGACACCAACAACCTTGACGAGTCCTCGCTACGGCGAGCTAAAACGGCTCTATGCTCAAGGTGTAACAGTGCTGGAGCCAGACTGTGCTGACTGGTCAGTTCTTATAGAGCACAATACGATGAACCAAGCTCGCTTGCGAGAAGAAATCGAACCTGTGCTAGAGGCTGGGGCAGATGTGATCGTGCTCGGGTGCACACATTACCATTGGATAAAAAGTGAAATTCAGGTTATTAGCGGAGATAAAGCTGAGGTGATACAGCCAGAAAATGCCATCATCACTGAGCTTAAACGAGCGATTGCACAACTTGTTTAAACTGGTTGCCTCTATCTTTATAATCCTTAAACAATCCGAAACTAGCACATCCAGTTGAGAGCAGGACAACATCTCCAGGTTGAGCATGCTGGCGGGCGTTTGTGATTATTTCTGACATGCTTTTGCCGCCAGGCGTGAAATCAGAAAACCCAACTTGCTCGAGCGCAGCCCGAATTCTTCCTGCTTGTTCGCCGACGAGGAGCGCTTTTCGCATGGAGCTTGCCACCACGACGCGTGCCAGTTCGTCGTACGAAGCGCCCTTGTCTGAGCCACCCAGGATGACAATTTTGGGATTCTCAAACGCCTGCAAAGCGACAATGGCTGTTTCTGGGGTAGTACCGAAACTATCGTCGTAATATTTCACACCGTCGAGTTCGCGTACAAATTCTAGCCGGTGCTCTAGACCAGTAAATGTCGTCAGTACGTCTCGGATGGCGGTTTTTACTCTGTCGATTTCACCTGGGGTAGTTGGCTGAAGGGCTTGCCAGACAGCTGTGACGGCGGCGCAGACGTTTTGCCAGTTGTGTTTTCCGAGCAGTTTTAGGTCGTTTGTCGTGCAAATTTCTAGGCCGTCGATGGTTATCATATTGCCATTTACCCATGTACCCGGTGGGGCGTAGAAGGGCAATTTACGCGCTGCACCACTGTGGGCAATTTCCTTTGACAACTCATTGTCGGCGAAAAATATTGCGACATCATCGCTATTTTGCCATTCAAAAAGATGACTTTTGGCCTTTATATATTCCGCCATATCAGCGTGCCAGTTTAAATGCTCCGGTACTACCATTAGACAGACGCCAATGTGCGGTGAATGGTTTATATCCATTAGCTGGAAACTACTTAGCTCCAACACTACCCAGTCATTTGGCTGGATATCGTCCACAAATTCGAGTGGCGAGCGACCAATGTTTCCACCCAAATAAACTGTTTTGCCAGACGCTTGGAGCATCTTTGCTATCAAAGTACTAGTTGTGCCTTTGCCCTTGGTGCCGGTGATGCCGATGACATTATTTGTCGGGCAAACTCGCAGAAATTCATCAACCGCCGTCGTAATCTTGGATTCTACACCCGGATTCTCGGCTAGAATAACAGATGGTTGAATCCCAGCGCTTCGCACAATCACGTCAAATTGGTTCAAATTTGCCAAATACTTATCACCTAGTTGCTTTTCATAGCTCTCAGGGATAACTAGGTTCGTGTTTTTGTCACATACAGTCACCCTGTGCTTATGCTCTGCGAAATATTTCGCACTCACAATTCCTCTGTCGCAAATCCAACAATCGCAATATCCATCTCCCTATTCTACCCCATCCTCCAAACGTGAAAGCTCCGACCTTTCACGCTTATGCTTGCATGTGACGACAATCTTAGTCTATATTCAAACGTGAAAGGTCGGAGCTTTCACGCTATGGCAAGTCGAAACACAGTTCGAGAATATGCCGAAAAACGTATTACCATGTGTATAACAGGGGCGTGGAGAAACGTGTAATATTCCTTGACGCCCAGGATTACACGGTTTTCTTGGCTTACTCAAAAAGTATTTGATTGGCGAGAATTACAATAAAGCAAACCGGCACAAAGCTACCGTTATTGGTTCAGAAGTCCAGCTGCTCGCGTATTGTCTTATGCCAAATCATTTTCACTTACTGCTGTACCAAGAAAGTGACCGTGGTGTCGAAAAACTGATGCGAAGAGTGACAACGGGTTACGTTATGTATTTCAATAATCGATATGCACGGGTTGGTGGTCTTTTTTCAGGGGCGATACAAGGCTTCACGAATCAATGCCGACGCTTATTTGCACCACATTTCACGCTATATTCACTTGAACCCAGAGAAATATCTAGCATGGCCGTATTCGAGTATACAGTATTATCGACGTTTGCAAGCGTCGCCGGGCTGGCTGCACACAGAAAAATTCTGGATTTATTTGGGTCTAAACGCGAATATCTGGAATTCGTTGATGAATATCAAGATTCCATGCGTGAATTAGCGCTGTTAAAGTGGCAACTAGCGAACAACCCAGACGACCCAGATACACCCTAGGTCTTCTCTGTGAAAGCTCCGACCTTTCACGCTTTTTGATTACGTGAAAGGTCGGAGCTTTCACGCCGCGATTTTGGTTAGGCGGCGAGTTCGGTTTTGACCATTTCGGCAACTTGGCGGGGAGTCATTTCGGCTTTTACGATGTAACGGCGGATGTCCAGTTCTTTTAGATTCGGCGGAGCCTGTTCTTCGCCAGAATTAGTCAGGATTATTACTTTGATATCCTTGCCCCAGCTAGTTTTGCGTAATTCAGCCAGCATCTCGTGACCAGTCATTACGGGCATCATGAGGTCCAGCAGGATTATATCTGGCTTCATGGATTCGATCAGCTCAAGTCCTAGCTTACCGTTAGCTGCAGTTTCGACAGCGAAACCCTCTGCCTCAAACTTGATCCTATACATCATGCTTATAGCCAGATCGTCTTCTACGATTGCAATCTTCATATGCTTATTCTACCACGCGAAGCAAAGCATGCTTTTTACGCATCTTTTAACTCTTGGGCAATATCTTCGAGAATCGAAACCCCTCGTCGTAGTGTGTCCATACTTGCGCCGTACGAAATACGTATGTAACCATGAAGCTGTGAAAATGCCCTACCAGGAACGACGATGAGCCCTCGTGCGCTGGCTCGCTCTGCAAATTCGACATCGGTCAGGTTGTGTGGCGCTTTGACGAAAACATAAAATGCTCCCTCGGCGCCCATCACATGGTAACCAGCAGCTTTTAGGCTATTAACAAGGTAATCGCGTTTGATCCGATATTTTTCAACGATATGCGTCGGCTTTTGTTTTAGCGCTGCCAATGCTGCATGTTGGGCGATGGAGGAGCTTGACATAACAACGTACTGCTGCAATTCATTGATAGCATCGATGATTTCTTGTGGTCCAGCGATATAGCCGAGGCGCCAGCCAGTCATAGCGTACTCCTTCGAAAAGCCATTCACAGTGATGGTGTTGGGGTAGATGCTACCGATGCTGAAATGAGGAGTATCATAGCTGAATGATTCGTAGATTTCATCCGAGACGATTAGTATGTTGCTTTTTTTTCGGCGAGCGCAGCGATAGCCCGGAGTGTTTCCTCTGGATAGACAGCACCGCTCGGGTTATTGGGACTGTTTATGACAATCAATTTGGTTTTATCGGTTATGCTTGCCTCGAGAGCAGCCAGATCAGGTTGAAACGTCGGTAGTGTTGAAACATAGGTGACGCTCGCACCGACCATCTTAGCGAGATGAGGATAGGGTGGGTAATAGGGGTCGAAGACGATAACTTCATCTTCCGGATCGACAACCGCCAGGTACACTAGAAGCTGCCCAGTAGTCAGTCCAGGAACGACCGTGACGCTTTCGGGCGTGCAGGGAATGCTGTTCTCGGTTTGGAGTTTGTGGGCGAGCGCCTCCCTTAGTTCAAGCAACCCGTTTGCTGGGAGATATGTTGTCTTGTCTTCCGTAATAGCTCGGATCCCCGCCGCCTTGATGTGTTCGGGTGTTAATTCCTCTGGAACACCAATACTGAGGTCAACGGGGTCTGTTAGTAGGCTCTGTTTACTTATAGCGTCCCGAAAGTCGCTGCTATCGAAATAGCTCAAGCGTTGCGCGATGAATGTCATGTTTTGCTTTCTCTTACAGTAAGTAACACTGTACCAGGTTGAGGCAGCTATGACAATATTGTGACGTCAATTCGTATTTCAAACGTAGTGAGGCTTGGTGCTTGCGTGCTACAATACGCCTATTCACAGATGAACACACGAAAGACACAAATGAAACAGTACGAAGACGCAGTGCGGCTGCACTGGCGTTTACAAACTGACCCAGAAGAGCTCTGGCAAAAACGTGGGGCTGAACGGGCTCTGAAACAATTCCACGCAATGGCCGAGAGGGTTCCAGCCTACAAAGATTTTCTGAAATCACGTGCCTTTTTGCCCAGCCAGGTTAGAAGTTGTGACGATTTTCATCGCATACCACCCATCGATAAAGACAATTACCTTCGGAAATATCCAGTTGATATGCTGTGTTGGGATGGTGAGTTTGCGCATGGGCAGTGGGTTATATCTACTACTTCAGGCTCAACTGGTCAGCCATATTATTTTCCTCGAAAACATCTGCAAGACAACCAGTACGCTATGACAGCTGAGCTGTATATGCGCTCAAATTTTCGTATCCACGAACGAACCACACTTTATATTGTCGCGTTTCCGATGGGGGCATGGATTGGTGGCCTCTTTACGTATGAAGCTCTCAAGATTGTTGCCGATAGAGGTGGCTACAATCTCAGCATCATTACTCCTGGTATACACAAACAAGAAGTTATAAACGCCGTGAAGCAGCTAGGTGGTAGTTTTGACCAAATTATCATCGGCGCATATGCTCCGTTCCTGAAAGATATCCTAGATGACGGAGAACGAGCGGGTATTGATTGGAAGGAGCTACAAGTCGGATTTGTCTTCTCAGCCGAAGCATTCAGTGAGAAATTCCGTGATTACGTCTTGCATAAGACGGGTGCGAGAGATGTGCTCACGCAGACACTCAACCATTACGGCACGGTCGATATGGGGACGATGGCGCATGAAACGCCAGAATCAATCATGATTCGTCGGACTCTTGTTGCGCAACATGAATTGGAGTTGATATTCCCGGAGAAAGATCGCCAGCCAACATTTGCTCAGTACAATCCCGAGCAGTTTTACTTTGAGGCAGTTGAAAACAGCTTATTCTGCACGGCAGATAGTGGGCTGCCACTTGTGCGCTATGACCTCAAAGACTACGGTGGCGTAGTCTCGCGCGAGACAGCTCACAAGACGCTTGCCCAAAAGGGCTACAATGTAACCCAGATGGCTGCCGAGCAGGGTATTGCAGATACACAGTGGAACCTGCCCTACGTCTACATATATGAGCGCAATGATTTTAGTGTTAGCTACTATGCTTTTCAGCTGTACCCCGATATGGTGCGACGCGCCCTGCAGCACGATGACCTTATTCATAAGCTGACAGGCAAATTTACTATGCAAGTTGACTATAACGATGCTGGGCGTCAGGAGCTCTCTATCCATGTTGAGCTCAAGCACGGCATTGAGCCGAGTGATGTATTGAGGGAAGAGACTTTGCAGTTTGTCCAGGAAGGCTTAGTGAAAGAAAGCTCAGAGTATCGAGAGACATATAAAATGATTGGTCCCGATGCCATGCCAATTATCTACTTATGGAACTACGAAGACCCAACGTATTTTCGCCCAGGAACGAAACAAAAATGGGTAGTAAAGGATGTCAAGGCATGATTGAAGTGCCAGTTATACTACGTGAAGCTGCATTTTCTACCGAGCAGGTAGCGCATCTTCGCGAAAAACCAGTATGGAAAGAGGTGGATATCTACGCTGGTCAGATAGTGGAACTTGCTGAAATCCGGTTTCCCGGTGATGCTGAGGCGCGACAAGCTTTCATCGAAGCTCACCCGGCCGAAGAACTCGCTGGGGTCTGGGTGTACTATCCGTGGTCAGGCGTACTACTGCACTGCGTCAGCGACGAGGCGCTCTTTGAACTACGTACCAATCGCAATAAACTCCTAATTACTGCCGAAGAACAGGCTCGTTTGGCCGCGTGTACCGTGGCCGTTGCAGGTATGTCGGTTGGTTCGGGCATTGCGCTGTCATGTGTGTATTCTGGAATGTCGAGCACCATCAAGCTGGCTGATTTCGATACACTCGAAACAGCCAACCTAAACCGTCTCAGGGAATCCCTAACCGCCGTCGGGGCAGAAAAGCTTGCACTTACGATGCAGCGTATTTACGAACTCAACCCTTTTGCGAATGTCATTCCCTTTGAAAATGGGGTACGAGACGATAATATTGATAAGTTTTTCCAAGATCCGCAGACCACCGTCGTAGTGGACGAGATCGATGATTTTAAGATGAAGGTGGAGCTTCGGGTGAAAGCCAAAGCATATGGTGTGCCGCTTCTTATGTTTACTAGTCTGGGTGACTCGATTTTGATTGACGTAGAACGCTATGATCTTGATCCAGCGCTTGATGTATTCAATGGCCTCTCCCTGGTCTCAGTGAAGACATCCAACAAAAGGAATTATCACCACTGAAGATGCAAAACGATATGCCGTGCAGCTCGTTGGGGTGGAGTATGTGCCGACGAGGGCGCTGCAATCACTCACCGAAATCGGTACATCACTTGTCGGCCGACCCCAGCTATACAGCACAATTGCGGTTGACGGGGGCTGGCCGCATACACAATCCGTCAAATAATCCTCGGCGCTGGACTAGCGTCAGGCCGTTATTATGTACGATTCGCAGATTGGTTCAGTATGGCAGTGCATGATACTTCAGCGAGCGCCGAACGTCAGGCTACTATGCTTCGGCTTGGCTTGTCATAACCTCTTCAAGCGGCCAACGCGGCCCATGCCTAGCTGGTATCGTCGGTTTGCCTATGCGAATTACCATGATTGGCCGATCGGAAAGGTGGAAATAGCGCGCAAGATTGTGGCGTGTCTCTGCATCTATAGCTGATGCCGCTAGAACACTTGTGGCAAGTCCCGCTTGAGTCGTGATGATGCAAGCGCGTGCATAACAACGCCCTACATTCAAAAAAGCCTCAGGAGTTTCTTTGGTCGCACGTATAACTAAAAGTGCTCCAGAATTTTTATGAGTGAATTAGCTTTTTTCACCTGTGCGCCAGGACTTGCGCCACGTTTCACGGCCATTTTTGCCATGAGTGATGCAGCGAGCCCGAACCCATGCGTAAAGCCTGGCATACCGTCAAAACGACGTGTTAGGTTTCCCCTTACCCATGTGCTCAGCTCGTTGCGGTAAGCCTGTTTTCCCATGATTGAGCGAATGGCAGCACTTGTCTGTTCATTAATGAACGCAATGTCTTTTTGCGTCGTGACGGTGTGTGCGGCAACCCCACTAGGACATCTAGACACCAAGCGTTGCAAGATATCAGTATGCAATGGTTGGGTTTCAAATGGATTGCGATTTGATACTCGTCTCACGATTGCATTGAGCAGGCTGGGTTCGGCTTCACAGATCTCACCAAGCTGTAGTTTAGCGACGACATGCTTTTCTGGGAACAAAGTAACATTGACCATGTAACCAAATCCCCGTGCGGCCGACACGAATGTTTCGACAAATGTCCCTAGACTGATGAACGGCTCAACACTCAGCAGTCCCGAGCCGTCAGCAGAAAGATGATGATCTGGGTTAACTGTAAGCAAGAGGGATTCATGAGCGGGGGTCAAAAGCCACGGCTGTGAGTTGTGCCCAGATGGGGCCAAGATTGCGTATCGGGCGAAATACAATAATTTCTCGTTTGAAGTGAGAGATGTATTGAACTCTCTCGAGTCGATCTGCCATGCGCTATAGTTTCTTTTATTCATGCGTGTTATTTCTCTAATGATATATTACCATTAGTAGTAATGATACTAACGATAAGCGTCATCATGAGCAGTTTAGCCCAATTTGTGCTTGTACTGTTTGTTGTTCTCAAAGGGCGGCGCAACCTTACTAATATCTTGTTTGCAATCATCGGTGTTGCTTCACTTATGTGGGCTTTGTTAAGCTATCTCAGCATCGTCTTATTGGACTCGCCGCATATATTGTTGATTGTTCGATTATTATTTTTCTCGGTCGTTATGCAAAACACGTTTTTCTATTTGTTTGCGCATACATTTCCTGAGACGCACTGGAAATATTCACGCCGCAGCTGTGTCATATATCTGGTATATAGTGCTATCACTGCAGGTGCAGTTATGTCGCCTTTTGTCTTACAAAATGTTTCGGTTTCTGAGGGTACTCCAGTTACCCAAGCTGCCTTAGGAATGGGATTGTTTATATCTCATGCTGCATTCTCGATCGGAATGGCTTTTCACAGACTGGTGCACAAATTCCGTTCAGCCCGTGGCAAGTTACGAAATCAGCTATTTATTCTTTTGCTGGCGTCGATACTAGTCTGGATCGTTGTACCCATAACCAATTTTGCCATTACTCCAATTTTTAAAACGACTTTCTTTATCACGATTAGCCCGCTGTATACATTCGCTTTCGCGAGCATAATTGCGTACGCAATTGTTGCACAGAAACTCTTTGATATACGTGCCGCTCTCGCTCGTTCGGTTGGATACATCCTAGTCGTTGGCAGTATGGTTGGAATCTATGTAGCGGGACTCTTCGGCGTGATTAATGTATTTTTTGATGGCCCAGACAGAGAGACGCTCCGGCAAATACTATCCACTCTATTGCTAATGCCACTCGCCATATCGTTCCAGTACATGAAGCACTTTTTGATCGAGTGACTAACCAGCTGTTTTATCGCGAAAGCTATGATTTCCAGGAAGTTCTTGACAAGATTGGCGATATTGTGGCGGTGGAAACGAGTCTGGCTAAAATACTTGATGGCACGCGCACTGTTTTAGCCAATGCTCTTAAGCCGTCTTTTATAGAGTATGTTCTTGTACATGATAAAAAGCCTCTTTCGTTTCCGAACCATCATCTGACTCCTCATGTGGAGAGTTTTCGTGAACAGCTCTCATTACAGCGTCGAGAGCTCATTGAGGTTGAGGAAACGGATTCGCAGAACTCGCTCCATCTTTTGTTGGTTCGCGCACAGGTTGCACTCAGCCTTCGTTTGAAGACACAAAAGGAAATCGTCGGGCATATCCTGATTGGGCACAAAAAAAATGGTGAACCCTACAGCTCTCAGGACCGACATCTCTTGACCATCACAGCAGGTGAACTAGCTGTAGCAATCCAGAATGCGCAGCATTTCCAGGAGATACAGGCTTTCAATACGACCCTGCAACAACGAGTGGATGAGGCTACGCGAAAAATCCGGGCGACAAACGAGAAGCTCAAGAAGCTCGATGAGACCAAGGACGAGTTTATTTCTATGGCTTCTCATCAGCTTCGTACGCCACTGACGAGCGTCAAGGGCTACCTGAGTATGGTGCTGGAGGGCGACGCAGGCCCCTTAAAGCCACAGCAAGAAGAGCTGCTCAAGCAGTCGTTTCTCAGTAGTCAACGTATGGTGAACCTCATTGCCGACTTGCTTAATCTATCACGGTTGAACACGGGTAAGTTTGTCATTGAGGCCCAGCCAACTGACCTGCGTGTCATCGTTGACCAAGAGGTGGCTCAGCTGCATGAATCGGCCAAGGCAAAAAATATTACGGTTACGTGGGATATGCCGTCTACCTTTAGCCTTGTTGAGCTCGATGAAGGTAAGATGCACCAGGTGGTGATGAACCTTATCGATAATGCTATTTACTACACCCCAATGGGTGGCACAATTTTGATTGAGCTAAAAGAGACGCCCTCGGCAGTGGAATTTACAGTCAAAGATAGCGGCATAGGCGTGCCGCGCGCCGAACAACGACATCTTTTTACCAAGTTTTATCGTGCCGAAAACGCCAAACGCACCCGACCCGATGGGACGGGGTTAGGATTATATATGGCCAAAAAGGTGGTTGTTGTCCAGGGCGGCAGCATACTGTTTGAAAGCGTAGAGGGCAAAGGCAGCACCTTTGGCTTCCGCTTCGCCAGGAGTCCTGTAGCAAAAGACAATTTAAAATAGACATAAACAACCTGAGTCTCAAAACCGTCTCCATTTGTACTTGTGTCATTCCCGTCCCCAACCGAGTTGAGGATAAACTCCGGCGGGAATCCATTTCGAATATCTGGATCCCAGCCTTCGCTGGGATGACATCGTGGGGGTTTTGAGATTCAGGTTAAACACTATAGACAAAGCATCATAAAGCTTACGTTAAGTATTGACAATAATCAAAATAGATGCTAATATGTGTACATCCTTTGTTGTGGGGCGACAGAGATAACTCCATAACCGAGTGCAAAGGGATCAAACCCTTTTAACAGGTGGGCAACAAACAGTAACAGATGCAGACGGATTACCGCCTGCTATTTTGCGCTGTTATAGCCTACGCGCCCGGGAGTCTTACGACAGGGGTACGTTAACAAGTCAGATCATTTTGGAACATAAAAGGAGCCTTGCTCTCCTCGCTGTTTCGGAATAAATCCGAAACAGCTCTCCTCTTGCCCTAAAGCTCGGCTATCGCCTCGTTCGCCTATGGCTCATTTGTCATGGCCCTGGGGATAGTTCGCTCGGGAGTGGAGAAAACACCTGTCGCTAGAAAGGCTAGGGCAGAGTGCTACTGGGTGATACCGTACAGAAGTTTGGATAACAGAGGTAGAAATGCACGTAGCTAGCATTACATGGCTAGTATTTATCTCTACGAGCCATGGCTAGCAGTGCAATGATAGCCGCTAGCATCCGAACGCCTGTACCCTAGTATTACCCGTAGCACTCTGCTCTGGTTGAGTAGTGTCGAGCCATGTGGAAGGATAATCCTCTCACATACTCCGCCGCTCCTAGCAGCAGAAAACTGTAACGCTTTAGCTCCGCTTGTCTTTTTGATGAGTGTAACTAAAAACCTTTTTGCTAGAAAGGTAAAAAAACTGTTTGTACGCATGCAATCTCTTTCCAAGGCAGGAGGTGGCCGTGGTACCGATGAAGCCCCACATTCATCGCTACCCCGGCCATCTCCTCCACGGGAGTTAGTCCTCGAATCGGGTCCGTTCATACGCCCCCGACAGAAAGGAATCGTCTGGACCCACCCGGGGACAGAGATGCCCGTAGCCGGCACCTGCCGACTACGAACCACAACTCCCATGAAAGGGGAGATCAGCATGTTCTTCACCGAGTTACGTCGCTTGGTTGCGACACTCGCCCTCGCTACGATGGTCGCGTTCGCGACCAACTGGTGGGCATGGCACCCGTCTGAGACCTCAGGTCTCAAGA
Source organism: Candidatus Saccharimonadota bacterium (assembly GCA_016699935.1). Classification (GTDB taxonomy): domain Bacteria; phylum Patescibacteriota; class Saccharimonadia; order Saccharimonadales; family UBA4665; genus JAGXIT01. The sequence continues at coordinate 103,341 of CP064992.1, read as the reverse complement.
CCGCGCTCACCAGCGACATGTCGCTCAACTGGGCCACCGCCGGCTGGTCCGTTCTCGCCCTGATCGTCATGATCTGGGGTGTCATGGACCAGCGGAGATGGACCACCGTTCTCGGCTATGCCGCGCTCGCGGTCGCACTGACCACGGGGGTCTTCGTGACTCGCGGCGTAACGGCCGACATCGGCCTGACCATGAGGATGGTCAGCGTCGCCCTCCTGGGTGTCGCCCTGTTCGTCATGGCCATCTGGCCATCGCGCCCCGAGCGCGACCAGGTCGAAGTCAACGGTTGGGGCATCGCGCCTCGCCGTTCAACTGGTCGTCTCATGCGGCTGAGGCGCTCGCTAAAGCGAGTTTTCTCACGCATGAGGGCTCGTTTCCGCAGCTGGAGGGAAGACCGGCGGTTCGACCGCGAACAACGTCGCGTTCAGCGCGCCGTTGCGGTTCCGCCGCCCCCGTCCGCCGACCACCCGGTCTTCGGACCGGCTCCGGCCCCAGCTCGCCCTGCGGCGGCACCCGCCCCCGCACCGGTCCCGACCTCACCGGTCGTCGACCACAGCTCCACACCGGCCGCGCCCGCGTCCGGTTCCATGACCACCTCAGCCTGAAGGAGGCAACCATGAAGGTGATCAACCTGCGGGTTCCCCGCAGTTCGCGCTCCGTCCGGAGCAGCTTGGCGGCCACTGGCCTCCTCGCTGTCTCCATCGCTGCTGGCCTGTCGGCCTGCAGCCTCCCGTCATCCGCCCCGGCTGCGCTCGTCAGCGACCAGATGACCTGCCAGCAGGCCACCTCGCTCTGACGAACGCCCAAGCGGCACTGGCGGCCGCCACTGACCTCGTTCCCGAGGTCGGCTCGCCTGCCGAGGCTGAGAAAGCCGCCAAGGTCGCTGGTGCCCAAGCGAACCTCGATCGTGCCAAGGCAGCTCAGTCGAAGGCGTGCGCCGGTGCAACCAGCACCGCCACCTCGGCGACCGCGCTGCCCTCGGCGACAGCGCGCGTCGGCCAGCCCGTCTACGACCCCACCGGTCGTTTGCATGAACTGGGCCTGGCAGCCTGACCACCACGCGAACTTTGCGTGGATCAGTAATGGTCTCAAGTCCATCCAGGATGCCACGACGGACGCGCAAGCAGCCGCTGCGGCACAGGAATGGATGGGCAAGATCCAGCTCGATCGTGTGACGCTTCAAGGAGCCATCAAGCTTCTGCTCGAGCAGGACGTGGACCAGGCGGTGCTCGGCAACGCGCAGTGTGCGTCGGACAAGGCCAAGGAATACGTCGTAACCATGTACCTCGCGCTCGGCAAGTCCCGAATCGTCCCCGACCAGGCTCCGGCTAACGGGGTGAACACGGGAGTTTCGAGCGGTCAGGTCACGTCGTCCACGACGAACGAAATCCGGGAGACCGGAAGGCTGTCCGAATCGACTTCGTCGACCAGGCCGGCAAGGTCATCCGTTCCGTGTGGGTGATGGCTCGGTGTGGCAATGGAGTCACGTTGATCCAGATCTTCCTGCCGGGACCGACGGACAACAACGTTCAGACCTGCCCCTCGGGGCCGGACAAGGGCAAGCCAGTCGGCGACGATGGAACCTGTGCAAAGGACCCGGGTGCAGACCCGCAGTCCCGCGGACAGGTCCCCGGCCAGTCGACGAAGAACGGCCCGTCACCAGACAACGGCACGGAGGTGTCGCGGCCAGCGACGCCACCACGGGATTCCGGAAACGGCATCCCACCCGGCAGCCCGCCGCGTGCGACGCCGTCGCCGGCCCCCACCCACAGTGGTGGCCCAGTCCTCCCTCCGCCAACGGAGCCCCGGCTCCGTTGCCGACCCCGCAGCCGACGCAGTCCGCGTCGCTGCCTCCGCCTCCGCCACCCCCGGCGTAGGCAACAGCAGTACCTTGCTCACAACCGTGAGTGAGGCCCTACTTCCGTAAGGAGGTGATCTAGCAAAAAGGGTATCAGTCCTCGGACTGAGAGCGAGCTCGTAAGAGCAAAGCGTTACGCTCTAGCGTGGTGGTATTGGTCGATTGTCGATTGATGTGAGTATTGATAGGCCTACGCCTGTCTCTAAACTCCTCAATCTTCAATCACCAATACCACCCGCTTTACCCCATGAAATTAGAGTTAAGGAGTAAGAGATAAGAGATTAGTGGGAAGATGTGTAGAGAAGCCGACCATAAATTGACTGGATTCCCGCCTGCGCGGGAATGACATGAGTTGGAAATGTCGGCGAAGCCGATGCAACTACAATGGGTAATGGCGAATGGATAATCGCTAATTAAGCAGCTTTAGCTGCGTCTTGTGTTCTGTAATGATCTGGCTTGATGGTACTTTAATAATTAGAGTTAAGATGCATGAGACATGAGTCAAGAGTTTATGTGTCATCTTGAGCGGAACTCACTTTAGTGGGTGGAGTCGAAAGATCTTCTTGTCCCGATATGCGAAAAAGTAGGATATTCCTCGACAATGCTCGGAATGACAATGACCATAAACATAGTTCTGGGTTCCGGATCAAGTCCGGAATGACAGGGCTCACAAGCCGCTAATGGTTATTGTGAAATAATGTTGACAATGTATTATGAATATGATAAAATGGCCTAGAATACGCTGTGTGAGGTGGATAGTATGCAGCAAATGGTTTTTTAACAACTGAATAACCGATGGAAATTTAAGACATGAGTCAAGAGATATGACTTTAGGAGTATTTAATTAATAAGGAGAGAAGCATGAAACAATTATTTTCTCGTCTGTCTAAAAAGACTCTTCTGAGTGCATTACTCACAGCTGGCGTTATAGGCGTGGCAGTGAGCGCGCTCGCGTGGGGTCCAAGTAGGCAGACATATACAATGGCACAACCTGCCGACCATGTGACGTTCAACTCCATGACGGATAATCCGCGTGAAGGTGATGAACGAGCATTTTTTGAACTGAAAGACGCAGCCAACACAAATAGTGATGGCTTTGCACACCAGATGACTGTAAAAGACGGCCAAGAAGTCTTGCTGCGTGTCTATGTACACAACAATGCAGCCGATAATCTGAACGGCACAAACAATAGCGGTGTTGGGGTTGCAAAAAACACCAAAGTCCGCGTATGGCTGCCGAGTGTCACAGACACAGTACTGCGTGCAAATGCATACGTAAGTGCCGACAATGCTTCACCTAAAGAGGTGTATGACACGGTAGACATGGTTGCCCCGACAACCGCAAATAAATTCAGCGTTCAATATGTCCCAGGCTCAGCTGTTGCCTATAATAATTATGCCGGCTTAGCTGGTCTTAAACTCAGCGACAGTATTGTAACGAGCGGAGCACCAATTGGTCTTTCGCAACCTGACGGCATAATTCCAGGCTGTTTCAAGTACGCAAATGTCATAACGCTGAAAGTTAAAGTCAAGATGCAAAATCCTGGCTTTACGATGCAGAAAAAAAGTGGCTATTCCAGGCAGTGGTGTTTGGAACGAAACCGTTTCGACCACACCAGGGGCTACGGTAGCTTACCAGCTAGAGTTTAAAAACACTGGCAACACCGCACTTAACAGTGTTGTAGTGCGTGATCAGCTACCAGCTAATGTGGCAATTGTGCCCGGTAGCGTCAAGCTGTTTAACGGATCTAACCCAAGTGGTATGGCTCTGAGCGACGCAGTTGTCGCCAATGGTGGTCAGATTATTGGTGACTACGCTCCTGGTTCAAATGCCTATGTTCAGTTCAAGCGACTATGCCCGCACTCGACAAACTTACCTGTGGGGCAAACAAACTGACCAATATTGGTCAGGCTATGAACGGTGGATCTGACTATACCGATACCGCCGACGTGACTATCAATAAAACGTGTGATTACCCGACACCTGTCTATAGCTGTAATGATCTGACGCTGACGCCAAACTACCAAACTCGTACGGTGAAGGCAGAAGTTACATACACCGCTAAAGATGGTGCGACGTACAAGAACACTACCCTCGTTTGGGGTGATAGTAAGCAAGATGTCATCACCGGTACGACCGGCACGCATACCTATGCCGCCGATGGTACTTATACGGTGAAGGCTAATATGCTCTTTACGGTGAATGGTGCCGATAAAGCTCCGGCTGCAAACGCGGCTTGTAGCAAGACGGTCGCTTTTAGCACTACTACCAAGAACCCAAGTGTCAAGATAGAGAAGTGGGTTGAAGGTAAAAAAGCAGTCGAAGTCGAAGTGGGTAACAACTATACCTACACGGTAAAAGTTACCAACGATGGGGAAGTCGACCTGAAGAATGTACTTGTGAGCGATGAGCCAGAAGCTGGCGTCACACTCGTGAGTGCAAACGTTGGTACTATAGACGGCAACGCATGGAGCTATGTCATACCCAGTCTTAAGGTAGGTGAAAGTAAGTCATTTACTCTGAAAGCCAAGGTCATGCAATACGTCCAGGGTACGCTCAAGAATACTGCTTGCGTAAATGCACCAGAAGTGAACCCAAGTGAACCAAATAAGAAAGATGATTGCGACACCGCAGACGTGACGGTTAAGAAGCCTGATGTTCCGGCGCCGGTGTTTAGCTGTGATGCATTGACTCTCACTGCAGGCACGAACCGGACTGTAACCGCAAAAGTTGACTATACCGCCAAAAACGGTGCCAGCCTAAAGATGGTCACGTACAACTGGGGCGACGGTACGACTCCGCTCGTTACAAACAATACAACAACAACACATACCTATGCTAATGACGGTACGTTCAGCGTTAGTCTAAAGTTACTATTTTCTGCGAATGGCAGCGATAGCTACGCTCAAACTAATGCCAACTGCGTGAAATCAGTTACGTTTACAACGCCAACCACTCCCACACAAGTGCTTCCAAACACGGGTGCAGGTAGTGTCATTGGACTGTTCGGACTCGTAAGTGTCCTGAGCGCCATAGGCTATCGGTTGTTCATGAGCCGTCGTTTAGCCGAGTAATCTCTATCGATTACAAAGAGTAACGACTGACCGCTCAACTCGCAAAACCCCGCTTTCTGTAAAAAGATGCGGGGTTTTGCGTTGAGCAAAAATAGCGCATAGCACCCAGCCACTCGTACAAACGAATGCCCACAATAACTGTATATAACTTGAGTCTCAAAACTGGCCCTACTAGTACTTATGTCATTCCTGCCCCCAACCGAATTGAGGATAAACTCGGCGGGAATCCAGTCCATTTATCCGAATCCCAGCGTTCGCTGGGATAACAACCTGGGGGTTTTGAGACTCAGGTTATATAAGACCGGCTGTATCATTTACGCTTTCATGACAAATTATCTGACATATCAAATTAGCCGAATTATTACCATCTTCAGGTGGTAAGCATAAGCAATTAAAAAAGAAAATTGACATAATGTAACCAATAGTATAGTATATAGACATAACATCTTTCGGAGGAAGAAATATGAAGCATATAACTATATTTAGAAAGTCATCAAATCGACCAATAAAAGCTATTGTAGCTGCCGTTAGCGGCTTTTTGGTGTTTACGTCAATTGCTGTAGGTGCAGCACTCAATACACCTAAAGTGGATGCTGGAGTGTGTGACACAACCAATATCATACGCTGTGGTTTGAATGGCACGTCTCAGAGTGCTTTTGTTTCGTCATTTAAGAGTTTTTACACGTTAAATAATGACGGTGCAGGGCATAAAGACTTGCAAGCTGTTTATAATTGGTCCGGTTTTTCTTCTAGTCTCGTTGCGGGCATGAATACCAGCAATGCAAAACTAGGGTATGTTTATAAAAACGGTGACGTCAAAGTAAACGGCGAACTAGTTGGTACAGGAGCTGTTGTCACAACTCGCCTGGGTGGCAGCGGCAGAACTCAAATATTGCCGGGTGTCTATAGCCGTCCTGCATCTACTAATTATTCAGAAACACAGTCAGTACTCGTACTATTCGACCAAAAAGGCCAAGCGATATCGGGAGTCATGACTATATGCGGTAATTCCATTAAATTTACCCCAGTGAAGCGCGCACTTAGCTGTACAAACTTACAGGTTAGCGCAACTGCTAGGCTGAGAGAATATGTATTGACTGCGAAAGCTGCTTCAACGAACATGTCCATAACTAGTTATGTATTTGACTTTGGTGATGGTGTTCAGCAAACTGTTTCTACAAGCAGCAATACAGCAAATACAACACATGCTTACTCTTTATTCAACAAAACGTATACGGCAAAGGTAACTATATCGGCTAAGAATTCTTTTGGATCAACCAGCGCTGTATGTACAAAATCATTTACGACACCTAACCCAGCTGTCACCATTGAGAAGAAAGTAAACAATGTTGAAACCCTGCCAGTCGCAGTCGGTGAAAACTTCGTCTACAGTGTCAAAGTTACCAACACGGGTAACGTTGTCCTCGACAACGCTGTTGTCAGCGACGACGCTCCTGCCGGTGTAACCTTCCTGAGTGCCGATTCCGGTACGATCGTTAGCAACAAGTGGACACACACTGTTGATCTAGCCATCGGTGAGTCGAAGACCTTCAAGATTACTGCCAAGGTTAACGCCTATGTCGCTAACCCAATCACCAACAAAGCCTGTGTCAATGCAGTTGAAGTTGATTCAACCAACCCAACTCACCAAGACGCTTGCGACACAGCTGTCGTAACAGTCAAGAACCCAGCTGTCACCATTGAGAAGAAAGTAAACAATGTTGAAACCCTGCCAGTCGCAGTCGGTGAAAACTTCGTCTACAGTGTCAAAGTTACCAACACGGGTAACGTTGTCCTCGACAACGCTGTTGTCAGCGACGACGCTCCTGCCGGTGTAACCTTCCTGAGTGCCGATGCCGGTACGATCGTTAGCAACAAGTGGACAAACACTGTTGATCTAGCCATCGGTGAGTCGAAGACCTTCAAGATTACTGCCAAGGTTAACGCCTATGTCGCTAACCCAATCACCAACAAAGCCTGTGTCAATGCAGTTGAAGTTGATTCAACCAACCCAACTCACCAAGACGCTTGCGACACAGCTGTCGTAACAGTCAAGGTAGTTTCTGACCCAGCTGTAACTATCGAGAAGAAAGTAAACGGCGGCAAAACAGACGAAGTTGCTGTTGGCCAAAACTTTACTTACCAACTCAAAGTTACTAACACTGGTAATGTCGTACTGAAAAACGTAGCTGTTAGCGACACTCCAGAAAATGGTATTACGCTTGTCAGCGCCGATAAAGGTAGCATTGCTGGAAACACCTGGACATATACCATCCCAGAGCTTGCTCTAGGTCAGAGCGAATACGTAAACATTACCGCCAAGGTTATGACTTACGTCGCTACAGCTTTGAAAAACACAGCCTGTGTCAATGCTCCAGAAGTTAACCCTGGCACCCCTGGTGCATCCGACGCTTGTGACGATGCCACAGTTACCGTCACTCCTCCTATGCCAAAAAACCCAAATATCAGCATTAATAAGTACGTTGCACAAACCGCCACGACAACTCAGGTTGCTGTCGGCGCAAGTTTCAACTACACGCTGGTAGTCAAAAACACTGGTGAAGTAGATATGAAAAACGTAGTTGTTACCGACATCCCAGAAGCTGGCGTCACACTTCTCAGCGCCGAAAAGGGTAGTATCGTCGGCAACACCTGGACGTACACCATACCTGAGCTGAAGATTAATGAGGAAATGGTATTTACTCTGAGCGCAAAGGTTTCGACTTATGTAGCTGGAAGTCTTACCAACAAAGCTTGTGTAAACGCGCCAGAAGTCAACCCAGAAAACCCAGCTGAAGTTGATTCGTGTGATACGGCAAACGTGACGGTTACACCTCCAGTCACGCCACCCGTAACTCCACCTACGACACCACAGGTTCTTCCTGACACAGGTGCCGGTAGTGTCATAGGACTATTTGGATTCGTAAGTGTCCTGAGCGCCATAGGCTATCGGTTGTTCCTGAGCCGCAGGCTTGCCGAGACTAGAAAAAGTTCACCTTAGAGCAAGACTGACCGCTCACTCTTAAAAACGCCCCGCATGGTTTACCAGCGGGGCGTTTTGTGGCAACGAGGAGCAAAGAGCCATGCCACCACCAACCTCCTTGCAAGCCGATAACTTTTGTGGGAAAATGAACTCAGAATTGATTTTAAAAAAGGAAAAACAGCCATGCGTGGAGTCGCAAAAATTTAAAAGAATACATATACAAGAAAAAGCAGTATATTCGCGATAGGTTTTGCGATATTCGGCGCGGGGTTGCTCGGTGCTGGTTTCGTTGCGCCAAAAGCGTATGCCGGCGATTGTGATGCAAATGCTATTGTCTATTGTGGTTTTACCTCAAACCAAGGTTTTATAAGTACAGTTACTACAAATAAAGATGGGCTAGGTCATACCGATTTGCAAGCAATATTCAACTATGCAGGGTTGCCGTCGTCAGATTACAGCAGGTTTGTGGGCGGCGCGAAAGACGGAACAGTATACCGTGACGGTAGGGTCGTGGTGGGTGGTCAAACCGTCATGACAAATATCAAGACCATGGGCCGATCTAATTACAATAGCTCAACACCGCTGACCATCGGGTCAAAAACATACTATACTGGGACACCAAGCCAACGTTGGTCTTCTGGCGCCAGTAGCTTTGCGGTAAAAGTTCTCTTTGATGGAAATGGGACTCCACAATTCACCGTTATGAATGCGTGTGGTAACCCGGTATTTGGAGATAAGGTCTCATCTGGTGCAGCCTGTAATACTTTAAACAAAACTCCTGTAGCTGGAAAGGCAAACACCTACCGTTTTACTGCATCTGCATCTGCTAATGGTTTGGCTCAAGTAACAAAATATGTCTATGACTTTGGCGATGGGTCTCCTGCGGTCACTAAAACAACTCCGACAGACCCAGTAGACCACACTTATACAGTCGCTGGGACATATACTGCCAAATTGACCATTTTCGCCTCCGCTCCGGGGAGTACTACCATAACTGCCACGAGCGTAACATGTCAACAGACCATACGAGTTGATTTCCCGGGTGTCTCCATAGACAAAAAAGTCAACGGTGTCGAGACAAAAGAAGTCAATGTCGGCGAAGAGTTTGTCTATAGCCTGGTAGTTAAAAACACAGGCACACAAACTCTTACCAATGTAGTCGTGACAGACAAAGCGCCAGCGAATGTCCAATTTTTGAAAGCCGATGCTGGCAAAGTTGCAACAGACGGCAAAAGCTACACCCACACCATCCCTAGCCTTGCTCCCAGTGCCAGCGTAACCCTAAAGATCACCGCAAAAGTGGTAACCTACTCCGACAAAGCCATTACCAACACTGCCTGTGTGAACGCACCAGAGGTAGATCCTAGTAACCCTACGAAAGACGATGACTGCGACCCTGCGGTTGTAACAAATCCGAAGCCCCTGTATGAGTGTTCGCGGCTTACCGGCCCGTTGCTTCCAGGGCAAACCATGGGTTACCGCTTTACAGCAGAGTCCAAAACAGCGAATGGAGCGGTGCTAAAACGAGCACTCTTTGTGTTTGGTGATGGCCAAAGCCGTAGCGTCAACGCAACCGCTGGGAGTAGTACTATTACTGCCGACTACATCTACCCAACACAGGGCAAGTACAGTGCCTTTGCAACGCTTTACTTCGATGTATTTGGCGAAGAAAAGGCTGCTTCGTCTAACTGCTATGCCATGGTTGAGCCTTCCAAGCCTGCTGTACCCGAATGCAAACCCGGCATCCCCGTCGGTGACGTACGCTGTAACCCGTGTGAATACGATGCAAGCATCCCCAGAGACGATCCGCGCTGTGTTGCGCCGGCTGCAACCCTACCAAACACTGGTGCCGGGAATATAATCGCTCTTGCTTCTGCGGCACTTGTTGGCGGATTCCTCTGGTATCGTCACTTGCTCTTCCGCAAGCACAAGCGGGCGTACCTGGCTGCCGATTTTGGCACCTCACCATTACCGCTGGCAGAGCCACTAGAGTCGTCAGATCCACTAGCTGCCACACCGCTTGCCCCACAAGCACAGCGTCGTTTCAGTATGCGCCGCCGTCGACAGTTCTAGCTCCATCTGTCATTGTGGATAAGGACTAGCTTTTCCGCCGAAAGTGTGCTATATTGGTAAGTAATAGTTTTGGGTATTTTGACTGACCGCTCTAGACTTATGTGAACAACCCGCCTCACGTAGGCGGGTTGTTCATTCCTAAACAAAAAGATCTTTCTACGAAAGAAAAATCTTTTGGTGACCCCAAGGAGAATCGAACTCCTATTGCCGGGATGAAAACCCGATTTCCTAACCGTTAGAAGATGGGGCCTCGTCGAAACTAACACACACTGTCTCGTTTTGCCTTTTGGCAAAAGCTTCGACTTGGTGCTACGTTTCTCTTCTCAAAATTCTAACAGCAGACAAGCTGCTTGGTTTGGTATTTTGGTCTTAAAACGCAAGTTTCAGCTGAAACATTGTAGCATAACAGGGGCGGCATGGGAAGAGTGATACAATGGAAATGAAACAGAGGGTAAAACATGGCACGACAGGTAGATGACGTAGAAGTAGTGGGTAGGAAAGAGCGTCGGAGTACACGTGGGAGCCGCACAATTATACGCCAAGGCGGCGGCAATACGGTCTATAGCATGGGCATGATAGGTGCGCTTGTATATTACATGAGTACAGCGGACGGTTTCTGGTCTGTCATCGCCGGCATTTTCAAAGCCCTCGTCTGGCCCGCCTTCCTCATATACCACGCCCTCAAATCTCTCGGCGCATAAATAACACCAAGGCTATTATTTCACCCGGGACGGGAAATTTACAGGGAGGATTTTCACTTCATAACTCAGGCAATCGCAATATGTGCCAAGATTGGCAGTGGATTGTTAGTTCGCTATGAGCGTGAATTCTTGTTATGGTAAAAAATCAAAGGCAGCACTGATGATAGCAATTACAACGTAGTTGAAAAGAAAGTTCAACCAGGTATCTTCCCTATAAAAACGACCCATTCTGGACCACTTGTAGCGTTCGTCAACTGCGCTAAAGAAAAGCGCAGCAACAAAAACGTAAAATAGATAAAGCGTCAATGATGTATAAGCGTCCATGTGTGCTCCTTTCGGTATGCATGCGTATAAAAGGCATACCCAGCATCCATTGTGTACTTTTCTTTCAGTTAGTTCAAGAACGTCTTGGCCGTATTGTTCGGTGCAGACTTACAATCTAAGCATTTGGGCAAACAAAATAGTCGCGCTTCCAGATGTTAATCAGTCTCAGGTAACGGAGAATGGTTTGGCGAGGGGGAGGGTGGGGTCGAGTTCGGCTATGCGCAACAGTTCGTTGTATTTGGCTACGCGGTCGCTGCGGCTGAGACTGCCAGTTTTGATTTGCCCAGCGCCGGTGCCGACGGCCAGGTGCGAGATGAAGGTGTCTTCTGTTTCGCCGCTACGGTGGGAGATGATGGTATCCCAGCCAGCTTCGTGGGCGGCAGTAATCGTCTCTATAGTTTCGGTAAGAGTGCCGATTTGGTTGACTTTGATGAGGATGGCATTGCCAGCTTTGAGATCAATGGCTCGCTTTAGCCGCTCGACGTTGGTCACTAGTAGGTCATCACCGACCAGCTGTGTTTGCGGTAGTTTTGCAGCTAGTTTGACCCAATTATCCCAGTCGTCTTCGGCCAGCCCGTCTTCTATAGAAACCAAGGCATATTTCTCTGTAAGCAGGACGTAGCGCTCGATGAGCTCGGCTGAGCTGAGCGTGGCATCTTCGCGTGCCAGATGATAACTCCCATCTTTATACAGTTCGCTGGCAGCGACATCGAGTGCAAAGTAGACGTCCTTACCCGGTTCGTAGCCGGCTTTTTGACTGCCAGCTCTAGAATCTGCAAAACTTCTTCGTTGTAACGAACTGCCGTGGCAAAACCACCCTCATCACCTACCTGAGTAGAAAATCCGCCACTAGCTAGGTGCTTTTGTAGGGCGTGGAAAATTTCACTTCCCATACGCACAACATCGGCGAAGTTGGCTGCGCCGGCAGGTATGACCATACCTTCTGGAAATCTGCGCCACCTAGAGCATGTTTGCCCCCATTGAGTATATTCATCATGGGCATGGGCAAGCTCATGGTTGGGTTGCCGGCTATATCGTTGAGGTGGCGGTAAAGAGGTAGGCCGCGCTCCAGGGCAGCGGCGCGGGCAGCGGCTATGAAATAGCCAGGATAGCATTGGCTCCCAGACGGCTTTTGTTCTCCGTGCCGTCGAGTGCAATCATCAAACGGTCGAGGGCGAATTGGTCGTCGGCTGGTTTGCCGATGAGGGCAAGACGAAGCTCGTCGTTTACGGCTGCTACGGCCTTCAAGACAGATTGGCCACCATACTTAGTAGTATCGCCGTCGCGCAACTCGCAGGCTTCGTGGCTACCAGTGCTGGCGCCAGACGGTACAGCGGCGCGTCCCATTATGCCGCTGTCTAGTGTGACGTCGGCTTCCACGGTCGGGTTGCCGCGGCTGTCTAGTATTTGTCGAGCGTGAATAGAGGTTATTTTCATATATTCATCATCGCATACTGCTTGTGTTTTCGCCACTTTTTACAGCAGATACATGCAATAGGCAGTTTTCGGACTGTCAGGCCGACAATGCGGGCTTTCGCGCCCGCGCAGCGACCTACTTTTTGTACCGGACAAAAAGTAGGCAAAAAACCTCGGCCCGCTTTCACCATCTCGGTGACTGTTGTGAGCACATACAACGCGAAAACACTGCCACGTCGCATTTTCGCAAGTGTTGTAGTGTCTCACAACAGTCATGCCGGGACGCCTACAGAGGGCCACTACTAATTATGTCGCTTGCGCGACGATTACTAGCGGCTTACGGCCGCATTCTCAATTCATAAATCATAATTCTTATCTCTTATCTCTTAACTCTTATCTCTAGACTCATATCTCTTAACTCTTATCTCTTATCCCTTGCCTCATACCTCCCCACACTACCTTTTCCATTCCGCTTATGGCATACTGTAGCCATCATGGCACTTATCTACATTTATGACTCATCCGAACTGGATCAGCGACAGCTCGAAGATGGTCTCAAAGATTCCGATCATCGCTGGGAATATATTATCGAAAGTATTTCTGCAAATAACTGCGACCCGGAAGCCGAAGTTATTTCGGTTTTCGTGACAAGTACAGTGACGGCTGAAATGATCGAAAAAATGCCAAAGCTCAAGCTCATAGCCTGCCGTTCGACCGGCTTCAATAATGTCGACTTAGCAGCCGCAGCTGCACGTGGCATAACAGTAACAAATGTACCAACCTACGGTGAGTCGACTGTTGCTGAATATACCTTCACCTTGCTTTTGGCGCTTATGCGCAAACTACCACCTAGTCTCGGTTTCCTAAGTCGAGAGGTCGAAATCAGTAGCCTCATGGGGCATGATTTGCATGAAAAAACCATTGGGGTAGTCGGCAGCGGTCATATTGGCCAGCACGTTATCAAGATTGCCAAAGGCTTCGAAATGCGTGTCGTTGCCTATGACCCTTTTGCCAAAGAAGAATTGGCTACCGAGCTTGGTTTCGAATATATACCACTTGATGAACTTCTTAAAACCAGTGATGTCGTGACCTTGCATGCGCCTTTGGTGCCAGAAAATGTCCATCTTATAAATGCCGAACGGTTGGCGCTAATGAAGGCATCTGCGGTCCTGATCAATACCGCACGAGGTGAGTTGGTGGACGCCCAAGCGCTTGCAGAAGCCCTACAAAACGACCAGCTGGCCGGTGCAGCACTCGATGTGCTGGAAGGTGAACAGCTGTTTGACATGCACGAGGAAGTTGCCTTGCTGCGCAGTGGTAAGCTGCCGACTAAAACTGCCGAACAAAGCGTGGCTTTGCTAGCACTAAATAAAATGTCAAACGTTATACTGACACCGCACAACGCCTTTAATACCGAAGAAGCCATTGGACGAATAAACAGTACAACCTGCCAGAATATCATTCGTTTTTGGTATGGTGATGTACCGAATAGGGTTCAACCGCAAAAGCCGCGCATGGGTAAACTGCTCGTCACTCGTCATGCAGAAAGTGAATGGAACGCACTGGGGCAATGGACCGGTCTGACCGATGTCCACCTCAGCGAAAAGGGTTTCCATGAGGCCGCACTGCTGGGTGTTTCGATACGTAGCCTCGATATCAAACTTGACCAAGCATATTGCTCGGAGCAGATTCGTACCCTGGAAACGCTGGAAGGCATTTTGGACGCTTCGGGGCAGATTGACGTGCCATTTTCGCGTACGGCAGCCATAAATGAGCGTGATTACGGTGAATACACCGGCAAAAACAAATGGGACATGAAAGAACTAGTCGGTGATGATGAGTTTAGCAAAATCCGCCGCGGCTGGGATCACCCAGTGCCCGGTGGAGAGACGCTCAAAAGGGTCTATGAACGTGTTATACCTTTCTATAAAGATGAGGTGTTGCCGCTGCTGCTATCTGGCAAAAATGTCCTGCTAGTAGCACACGGCAATAGCATCCGCGCCCTCATGAAGTATATAGAAAATATCTCAGACGAAGATGTCGAGAACCTAGAGATGCCCTTCGGTAACACTATGATATACGATGTCGACCCCGAAGGCCACATGCTCGCCAAAAACGAAACCCGCATAGACACCGTCGCCCCCAATGCCTAAAACCCCAAACGTACTTTTTACAGACGGTAAGGGTAGCCCCTCGTGGCTCTTAAATGGCCTAGTATCTTTGTAATCCACACCGAACGATACTAATTAAACTATGTTGAATGTGTATGGGCTGCAATATTATCTTTCCAAAGTTTTTCATAGTTTAGAAGACTAGAGTTAATAATCGGCAATAGTGCATGACCCGCATCTCTTACATGGTCTGCATATTTTCGCCTTCTTCTGTTGGGATAAAAAGTTTTTGCCTGGAAAGGTATACCATTATCGTCCAAAATTCTACTAATACCCTTAAGGTGTGCTAATCCACCCATGTATGCGAGTATCGGTTTTCGTTCACTTACTTTATCCATTTCAATTGCAATCCTCGCAAGTCTTTCAACAGTTCGTTGGTTACGGAACTCAAGCATTTTTCGCTCAAACATAGCAGTATTGAATATAAATTGAGTTAGGTAGGGAGCCTTCTCTAAACCATCGTATACAGCATTACTCCATGTAGAGACTTCAGCCGCTGATGCATCAGCATAATAAGACGCCACTCCTTTAATATAAGTCAATCCAAGTCCATAATGTATAGGATCAATAAGTTGATAATCACGTAATTTTCCCCAGGTTCGCTTGAACCAGGTTTCATCGTGTATCCGCTGTCTTGAGCCACATACTTCAACCATTTTTGGTACTCATCTAGAAGACGTCGCGAATCATCATCAAGATGCGGTGAATCACCTATTTCCCATAGAAGCCCGCCAAATAGTCCGGTAACTGGCGGTTTGTCAGGATGACCATCACCTTCAATTGCGCATACATCTCCATGCCTTGGGTCTAGCTGGTCTGTAAACGATTCTACGAACCCATATTCAGCATCTGTGACTGCAAGAATGCCAACTTTATGGTCGGGAACGTATCCAGGGTAACCATGATTTCCTAAGGCTATCCTCAAGTCAACTGAGCATAGCCCTTCTTTTTATCAGCGGACGACAGCCTGGTGTGGATCATAAAAATATAATAACATAAAAAAAGTATATAATGTCAAATATTTTGAAAAGTGGGGGAACGGGGGTATAGTAAAAGCATAACAATAAAAAAGTAAAAAATCTTACTAGTCTAGAAAGGTGGGCAACCAAATGTACAAATATCTCAAGTTTTTCGAGGAACTATCTATCGATGACATTCCGCAAGTGGGCGGCAAAAACGCTTCACTTGGCGAAATGTATCATCACCTGCGTCCGCAAGGTGTGAACTTGCCGAATGGTGTCGCCACTACGGCCGATGCTTACCGCTATTTTTTGCAAGACGCCGGTCTGAGCCAAGGCATAACAGATACCCTTGCCGGCTTGGATGTCTCTGATGTCCATGAACTCGCGCGCCGCGGTAATATCATCCGCACTATGATCACCGACGCGACCCTACCACAGGATTTCCAGGACGAAATCGTCCGGGGCTACCGCGAGCTGTGTCAAATGTGCGGTCACGGCGAAAAAGATATGGTGGTTGCAATCCGGTCGTCAGCAACGGCAGAAGACCTGCCGAATGCTTCTTTTGCCGGTCAGCAGGCCACCTTCCTAAACATCAAGGGCGAGCAAGAGGTCGTGCAGTCGGTGAAAGAGTGCATTGCTAGCTTGTTTACCGACCGCGCCATCGTTTACCGGGTGTCAAACGGTTTTGACCATATGAAAGTTGCTCTTAGCGTTGGTATACAGCAGATGGTGGCGGTTCGTAGCGAATGCGCCGGTGTCATGTTTACCATAGACACCGAAAGCGGTTTCAAAAACGCCGTTGTTGTCAGCTCTATCTACGGCTTGGGCGAAAACATCGTACAGGGGCATGTGAGCCCAGACGACTTTATCGTTTTCAAACCTACCATGGCCATTCTGAAGCACCGGCTTGGTACGAAAAAAATGAAAATGATTCCAACAGGCAATAATCGTACCAAAAACTTGGACGTACCAGTCAAAGACCAGGAACGTTTTAGCATAACCGATGACCAAGTCAAGACACTCGCGCATTGGGGTATTCTCATCGAGCAGCACTACGGCCATCCTATGGACATAGAGTGGGCGCTCGACGAAGATGATAAGCAGCTCTATATAGTCCAAGCGCGCGCCGAGACAGTACAGTCACGTCGTGATGTCAACGTCATCGAAGAGTACAAACTGGCCGATGAAGGTCAAGTAATCGTCAAAGGCACGAGCGTTGGTAATAAGATTGGCCAAGGCAAAGCCAGCAAGATCATGAGTGTCAAAGATATTGATGATTTCAAAGAAGGCGATGTGCTCGTTACCGAAATGACCGACCCAGACTGGGTACCCATCATGAAAATCGCCAGCGCCATCGTGACTGACAAAGGCGGGCGCACCTGTCACGCTGCCATCGTTTCGCGTGAGCTGGGTATACCGTGTGTTGTCGGTACCGGCAACGCCTCTGAACTCATCGCCGACGGCCAGAATGTCACCGTCAGCTGTGGCGGCGGCGGCGACGAAGGTACGGTCTATGAGGGCATTCTGAAATACGATGTCAACCGCACCAATATTGAAAATATCGAGAGACCACACACCAAAATGATGATGAATATCGGTTCACCCGACCAAGCTTTTGCCTATTCGCTCATCCCGAACGATGGCGTTGGGCTGGCGCGCGAAGAGTTCATCATAGATAGCCATATCAAAATTCACCCGAAGGCACTACTGTATTTCGACCAAGTCAAGGACAAAGCCGTCCGCGCCCAAATAAACGCACTAACCAAAGGTTACACCGACAAAGCGCAGTATTTTGTAGACAAACTAGCTGAAGGCATTGCCATCTTGGGCGCTGCTTTTCACCCGAATCCAGTCATAGTGCGCTTCAGTGACTTCAAGACGAATGAGTACGCTAATCTCATCGGTGGGACGCAGTTTGAACCGCAAGAAAACAACCCGATGATAGGATGGCGCGGCGCCAGCCGTTACTACAGCCCGGAATATCGTGATGCTTTCAAACTAGAATGTCAGGCATTTTTGAAGGTTCGCAACGAGATGGGACTAACCAATGTCAAAGCCATGGTGCCATTCTGTCGAAGTCTTGAAGAAGCCCGCAAGGTCCAAGAAGTCATGGCAGAAACCGGCCTGCGCCGCGGCGAAAATGGGTTTGAGCTGTATGTCATGGTCGAAATACCGGCCAATGTTATCCTTGCTGAGCAATTTGCCGATCTCTTCGACGGTTTCTCCATAGGAAGTAACGACCTCACGCAGTTGACACTTGGCGTCGACCGCGATAACCACACAGTGGCACATGTGTACGATGAAAACAACGAAGCTGTAAAGATACTCATCCGCGAAGCAGTGCGTGTCGCTAAGGCTAAGGGCGTTAAGATTGGCCTCTGTGGCCAGGCGCCGTCTGATTACCCAGAGTTTGCCCGCTTCTTAGTAGAAACTGGCATAGACAGCATTTCGCTCGCTCCCGACACCATCATCAAAACCACTATCGACCTCAAAAAACCGAAGAATCCTCGGCCGCTAGGTGGTTGAGCAACAAATCTCATAACTCCTCTCCCCGTTGACGTTTGGGCGGTATTGGTATTGTCGATTTCTGGGTACCCAATCTGCTCTGTCGCTGACGGACTATATTATGCGGTCCACTAACTCCTCTGTGCGCATCTTTCATGACGATTAGCCACATTGTGTCCCTTTGCCACCTATGGGCAAGGAATCTTTTGGTAGTGATATTTATCACAGAGCGAAAGTGGTGTAGACTATAAGCAATATGATAGATTCACATCACGAGCACCATGTGCCTTTGAGGCATTACAAACGTACCAAGATTATCGCCACAGTTGGGCCTGCCACAGACAGCTATGCCGCAATCAAGCAACTTATACTAGACGGCGCCAATGGTCTCAGGCTCAATTTCAGCCACGGCGACCACCCGCAAAAGTCGCAGCATATCAAATGGATTCGCAAAGCCAGCCGGGAGCTAAAAAAACCGGTTGCCATCATCCAGGATTTGCAGGGTCCCAAAATTCGCCTTGGCGAGTTCGACGATATCATCACGGTCAGAAAAGGCCAAACGCTCAAGCTTGGCTATGAGGTGGACTGGCTTGAAACGGGCATCATCCCGACCCAGTACGACCTGAGTACAAAGGTGAAGCGAGGTGAGCGACTGTACATCTTTGACGGTAAAGTTCGCACCGAGATTACGAGCGTTAAAAACGGCATTGTCTACTGCGAGGCGCATAATGATGGTATTTTGCTCAAACGCAAAGGCATCAACCTACCAGACACTGACTTTGGCGGTGATGTTATCACCGAAAAAGACAAAGCGGATCTCGCCTATGGCAGCACACAGGACATTGACTATGTCGCCATGAGCTTTATTCAGTCGGCCGCTGATATCGAAAATATGCGTAAGATGATGAAAAACCTCGGCTATGACGCTCGTATCATCGCCAAACTCGAAACCAAACTTGCCATAGATAACATCAATGAAATCATGCAAGCTACCGATGTTGCCATGGTCGCACGCGGTGATATGGCGGTCGAGGTGAACCCCGAAGTCGTCCGGTCGCCCAGCGACAGATCATCAGTATGGGGCTTCAGTACGGCAAACCGACCATTGTGGCGACACAGATGCTCGCCAGCATGACCGAATCACCCGAACCATCCCGCGCTGAGGTATCAGATGTCGCAACGGCAGTGTACCTGGGCGCTGACTGTGTCATGCTGAGCGACGAAACCGCCATGGGCAAATACCCGCATGAAGCGGTGAAAATAATGAAGCGTATCATTAACTACTCGCAGCAACATGGTGTCGTTCGAGTCACGTTTAAAGGTCAGGCAAAAAGACCCTACGCGTCAGCTCGCGATTAGTCGTGCCGTTATTGGTATGGCGACGAGTATTCATGCCAAGGCTATTATCGCCGAAACGAAGACGGGTGCGACTGTGCTGACCATCGCCTCGGAGCGTCCTGATGTGCCCATCATTGCGGTAACCGACAGTGTTCGCACTGCTCAGCAACTCGCTATCGTCTATGACGTCAAGAGCTATGTACGTCCCGTCAGCGCCCAGGCTGCTCAAAAGATTACCGATTTCCTGTTGAAAGAGCGTGTTTTTGAAAAGGGCGATATTGTTATGCTGGTGAGCGGACAATACCCGGGCGTTGTCGGCGCGACAGACACCATCAAGATTCGACAGCTAGACTGATAAACGAATTTCGAATTTGGAATTTTGATGTTCGAATGTACAATAAAGGCATAAGCATTTCATTATTAGTCTGTGGTGGGCAATGAGTTTTACAAAAAAACGATCAAAGATATCGATGTGTCTGGCAAAAAGGTTCTTGTGAGGGCTGATTATAATGTGCCACTCGATGACAAGGGTGAAATAAGTGATGACTACCGCTTGCAACAGAGCCTGCCAACCCTGCGCTATCTGCTAGACCACGGTGCTGCTTTGATATTGTGTTCGCACCTTGGCCGCCCAGATGGCAAACCAGACCCCAAATACAGCCTTTTTCCGGTAGCCAAATCACTTGGGAAGCTACTTGGAACAGAGGTGGAGTTCGTCCCGGATTGTGTGGGCGAACGTGCTCAAAAAGCAGCAAAAGCTTACAACCTGGTCAGGTACTGCTACTCGAAAATCTCCGTTTTTATCAAGAAGAAGAGGCAAACAGTGACGATTTTGCCAAGCAGCTAGCGAGTTTGGCTGATATATTTGTCCAAGACGGGTTCGGTGTTGTTCACCGCGCCCATGCTAGTACCGAAGCAATTACGCACCACCTGCCGGCTGCTGCTGGACTCTTGCTTGAAAAAGAAGTCGATACTATTACCACTGCCATGGAAAACCCGAAGCGACCGCTGGTGGCGGTAATTGGCGGGGCGAAAATAGCTGATAAGATAGAAATATTGCAGCGTTTTCTCGATATTGCCGATGCTGTCGTCGTGGGTGGTGCTATGGCAAACACCTTCCTGCACGCCACTGGTCTTAGGGTGGGCAAGAGCAAAATTGAGCCCGAAGATTTACCGCTCGCCAAGGAAATCATGCACCGAGTGACAGAGATAAAAAGAACGAGACTTTGTTTTCTACCTGCCGCAAGATGGTGTTGTGGCAAGCAAAATTGACTCGGCCGCGCCGACACGCATCGTCGATTGGAGTGCGCATGTTATCGCCGAAATAGAGGCCTATCCTCGGCGCCCGTTGCATGAAGCCAGCCAGGTCGGCGAGGACGAAATGCTACTCGATATTGGCCCCTTCAGCGGTGCGTTTATCGCTGGCTTGCTCCAGCTGGCTGAAACAGTTGTCTGGAATGGCACTATGGGCGTTACGGAAACGAAGAGCTTGCTTGGGCCAATTGGTCCAACAGCTCAAGGTACTGAGCTGCTGACCGAAGCCATGCTCGGTCAATTTGGTAACCGCCCATTTAGTATTGTGGGCGGTGGTGACACGGTCGGATTTGTGCAAGATCGTGGCTTGACTGCTAGTTTTGACCACGTTTCAACCGGCGGTGGTGCTAGCCTCGAACTTATGAGCGGCCGCAAATTACCAGGTGTTGAAGCATTGGAAAACAAATGACCAATTCACATTTTTCAACACCTAATTTTCAGAAAATTTTCAATTACCAAAGATTCAAATTCCCGCATTTTGAAAAATTGTTCCTCTATAATTTTTCTGAAAATTGTAAAATGTAAAATGAAAATTTATAATAAGGCATAACCACTATGGATAAAAACTTCTCATCGTCGGCAACTGGAAAATGCACCTCAGTGTGCATCAGGCAAGTTTACTGGTGCATCGACTTGGTGAACGCATCAGTCATCACCGTGACGTTGAGGTCGTGCTTGCGCCGAGCATGCTTGCCCTACAGCCGCTCAGTGTCGAGATAGACCGCCGCCAGTTCCGACTCGCCGCTCAAGACGCATTCTATAAAGACGAAGGGCCTTGCACGGGAGAAGTCAGCTTCGCCATGCTGGGTGACCTTGTGCACTACGCTATAGTTGGTCACTCTTGGCGGCGACTCAATGCGGGTGACACGCTAGATGTTGTGCGTGACAAGGTGCAGGCTGCAATCCGCAACGATATTGAGCCCATAATTTGCATAGGCGAGACAAAACATGAACGTGATGAAGGTGAGGCTCGGCGAGTCATTCACGATCAGCTCACCACGGCTCTTATGAATCTCACAAGTAAAGATATCGAAAAGGTTGTACTGACGTATGAACCTGTTTGGGCTATCAGTACGGCTGATGGTATCATCGCCAAACCCCACGACGCACAGGAAATGATCCGGTATATGCGTGATCAAGTCAAAGAACTGTACGGCGAACGCGCCGCCAAAGCTATGCGCGTACTGTATGGCGGCAGCGTCAATGAACACGATGTCCGCAGCTATCTGGAGCTGCCAGACTGTGACGGCGTGCTCGTTGGAGCGGCCAGCCTCAACTACCACCAGTTTTCAGAAATTGTGAAAGTTGCTCACCAGCTCCAAACTGAAAGAAAAACAATGGCGACCGCTAAAAAACTAATCAAGGTCATGGATGCCGTGCATCCTGGGGATACGCCACCAACGCCATCCGGACGCCCGGTTCTCGTCACGAACCGGCCATATATGATCCAAGACCCCATGCTCACCCCGGACGCGGTTATTGCGGGCGAAGAAAAATCGTCTGGTGAAGCTGCCCTTCAACCCAGCGATTTTCCGCAAGGTGCGCCACTGCTCACGACCGATGATAAGGGTATCGTCTCCGTCCCAGATCAACCCGCTGAAACACCACCTGAACCAGCCAAAAAGAGAGTGTCCCCGAGGAAAGTCCCGAGAACCAAAAGATTGAGCCGGACCAGGTGACCCCGAGTTCACTAGGCGCAGAACAGCCCGCACAGAGCACCGCTGCTATCAAGGTTACGCCACCAAAACATGATGTTTCTGATGAGGCCGAAAATGCGCAAGATGCAGAGAGCAAATCCGAATCGTCAGAGGTGCCTCCAGCTGAAACCAATAAAGCAGACCCTAGTGTGGCAAAAACCAGGAGATCGACCGCCATATAACAGCTGGCACCTATTTTTTACCCATCGGCCAAGTCAGGCACCGCCGCCAGAAAGCTGTTCTCATCACCGTATTCATTCTGCTCGCAGCAATCGTCGTGCTCAACGTACTCCTTGACATGGAAGTCCTCAACCTAGAATCCATCCCTCACACCTCATTATTCAACTGAACCGTATCTACCAACTTCTCCTCCCGCGAAAACCGGTAAGATGTTTTTTAGTACTGGGTAGTTTAGTA
This sequence comes from Candidatus Saccharimonadota bacterium, assembly GCA_016699935.1. Lineage (GTDB taxonomy): Bacteria > Patescibacteriota > Saccharimonadia > Saccharimonadales > UBA4665 > JAGXIT01. Next base: position 80,507 of record CP064992.1, on the reverse strand, counting down.
AAATGAACCAAAAGAATCAAAAAGTTTGGCCTTTAACAGATACAGACTTTACGGATTATTTCGTAGCTTACTCTGGTAGAATAGATAGGTGCAAGAAGAGTTACTCAGAGGGTTGAATCCGGAGCAGCGGAGGGCGGTGGTGACGACGGAGGGGCCGTTGCTTATTCAAGCCGGGGCGGGGAGTGGCAAAACCAAGACACTGACGCACCGGATTGCCTACCTCATCGCGACGCGTCAGGCGACACCGCATAGCATTCTCGCGGTGACATTCACGAACAAAGCTGCCCGCGAGATGCGCGAGCGAGTCGCACGGCTGCTCGGCCAGAGTGCCGACGACCGGCGGTTTATGCCCTGGATGGGAACTTTTCACTCCATATGCGTAAAACTTCTTCGAATGGACGGCGAATACCTTGGCATACCATCGAGCTACGTTATTTTCGACGAAGACGATCGGCGTGCAACGGTCAAGCGCATATGCAAAGAACTCCAGGTCGATGAAAAATCATTTCCAGCTCGAACGGTCGCGAGCTACATTTCTAGTGCTAAAAACGAAATGATAGGACCAGGTGAGTACCGTGAAACTGTAAAAAGTCCTACCGGTGAAGTCGTTGCCCGTGTCTACCCGCTGTATCAGGCGGCGCTACATGACGCCGTGGCGCTTGATTTCGATGACCTCATTTGGCGCACCGTCCAGCTGCTCGAAACGCATAAAGAAGTCCAAGAGAAGTGGCGCACCCGTTTTACGCACATCATGATCGACGAATACCAGGACACCAATGCCGCTCAGTACCAACTAGTCAAACTTTTAGTCAACAAGCATCGTAACCTAGCGGTCGTAGGTGACGATTGGCAATCGGTATATTCGTTTAGGGGCGCAGATTTTCGCAATATTTTACGGTTCGAAAAGGACTATAAAGACTGCGCTGTAATAAAGCTCGAGCAAAACTATCGCAGTACCGGCCATATTCTGAATGCTGCTCACGGCGTTGTAACCAAAAATACGCAGCGGAGTGATAAGCGTCTGTGGACAGCTGAGGGTGATGGTCGCCGTGTTCAGCTTATGCAGGTTATGACCGAGCGAGCGGAAGCCGAAACCATCATGCGTACCATCCGCACGGCTGTGGACACCGGACTGCGGCAGTACAAAGATTTCGCTGTCCTATACCGCACCAATGCCCAGAGCCGCTCTATAGAAGAAGTTATGGTGCAGTATGGTTTACCCTATCGTGTTGTCGGTGGTGTACGCTTCTATGACCGGAAAGAAATCAAAGACCTTATCGCCTACCTACGGTTGCTCTACCAGCCTGATGATCGCGCCAGTTTCGAGCGGATTGTGAATGTGCCGGGCAGGGGTGTCGGCGCGGTTAGTCTCGGTAACTTTATAGGTTGGATGCTAGTGGAACGACTACGCTTGAGCGAAGCGCTTGACCGTGTTGGCGAGTGCGACACGTTGACGGCTAAAGCGCGCAAAGGGCTTATGGACCTTGCGGGTATTCTTGCTTCGCTGCGGGCGCAGCTCGACGAACTTCCGCCCGATATTTTAGTCGAAAGTCTGGTGAAACGGCTTAACTACCTTGCGTATCTGGACGATAAAACACCGCAAGGTGAAAGTCGCCAGGAGAATGTCCGCGAGCTTTTCGGTGTGGCCCAGGGCTACCACGATGAAGGACTCAGTAGCTTTCTTGAGGAAGTCGCTCTTATTTCTGATCTCGATGCGGCGAATCTCGGTGACAATGCCGTTACGCTCATGACGCTGCATAGTGCGAAGGGGCTCGAATTCCCAGTGGTGTTCATGGTTGGGCTTGAGGAGTCTATCTTGCCGCACAGCCGCGCTCTGTACGACCAGAGCGAAATGGAGGAAGAGCGGCGTTTGTGCTATGTCGGTATGACACGAGCCCGCGAAGATCTGTACATGCTGTATGCCTCGGCACGGTCGCTGTATGGTAGCGCGCAGCACAACATTCCCAGCCGGTTTTTAGGTGAAATTGCTGGTGAGCATGTTGAGGAGACAACCATTATGCCTAGTTTTGGGAGAGTTGATTTCACCTCATTTGATGATTTTGCACCAGAAGAACAGATGAACGATACGAGCAGTTTAACCTCGGATGAACCACGTTATATCCCCGAACTCCACGAAGGCGACCAAGTCAGGCACGATGTATTTGGTGTGGGAACGGTTGTAGAGACAGACGGTGACATGGCTGCGATTTATTTCAAAGGCAAAGGTCTAAAAAAGCTAAACACCGCCTTCGCCCGCCTCGAAAAACTCTAGCGTCAGGACCTCTAACTCTCGGTGGTATACTAGGGTAGGTATGCAGAGGGTAAAACATGCAATCAGAAGGTCGTATGAAGCTAGTAAGCGCCTGGCTCAACGCGTCCATCATCACCCCGCAGGCTTGCCGCTGATACTCTTTGTTGTTCTGCTGGCAGTGAGCGGTGGAGGGTTGTGGTACGCCAACCGCCAGGGAGTGGTAGCAGACTATGTCGCTAGGGATACAAGTATCGCGATTATTTCCTATGACGGTCAAAATCAACCATCCCAACCGATGCCAAAACGGTCGGAGATTTACTCAAAAAGCTCGATATCACACTAGCTCCAGGGGACCGCGTCGAGCCTGCTGCGGATGAATTAATCGCCCAGGACAACTTTCTTGTAAATGTTTACCGGTCAGTACCTATTGCGCTACATGACGGGTCGCAGGTAACCTACGCGAAAAGTGCAGCGGCAACACCTCGCAGTATGGTGGCTGCGATGGGAATCGATTTGTACGGCGAAGATACGGTTGATGTTATGCCGACCGATAACTTTGTATTACAAAAGAGCCTTGGTAATCGAGTTATCGTGAACCGAGCAGTGCCGCTCACCCTGACATTGTACGGGCAGCCGCTGACGCTACGAACGCAGGCAAAAACAGTCGGTGAGTTGCTGAAAGAAAAGCGTATTACCGTTCGTGCGGACGACACCGTGAAACCGTCTGCCGAATCACCGCTCAGTGCGAATATGCAGGTTGTGGTAGTAAGAAATGGTCTGCAGGTTATTACGCTAAACGAAGATATCCCGGCGCCAGTAAAAAGCATCATCGATATGTCGCTGTCTTTTGGCAGCCAGGCTGTTCGTCAGGAGGGTAGCCGGGTAAGCGCGTGCAGACATATGAAATTAACGTGCAGAATGGTGAGGAAGTCAGCCGCAAACTGCTCCAGTCGGTAGTTACCGTACAGCCAGTAGAGCGTGTGGTGGCGAAGGGGAACACGGTGAATATCCCAGACGATAAACAGGCAGTCATGGTCGCTGCGGGGATTAGCCAGGGTGACTTTGCGTATGTCGACTATATATTTTCGCGAGAATCACGCTGGAATGCGGCTGCAACCAATGCTGGAGGCTGTGCTGGTTTGGGTCAGGCCTGTCCTGGCGCCAAGGTCATTAATGCGTGCGCCAACTGGCAGACAAATGCCGTTTGCCAAACGCAGTTTTTAGCGGATATGCCATCGGTCGTTACGGAAGCTGGGGCGCTGCGTACAATTTTTGGCTCAGTCACCACTGGTGGTAGGTTTCATAAGCCAACTGACAAAACACGACGTTGCATAACCCGAGTTCGACGTAAAGATACCGGTAAAATCTCTCTTCATCTCTCCTCGTCGCCAACCCGTACCGAATACTCTTATTAAACATTCCAATAACCAAGACGTACGTCTCGGTTATTGGAAAACGAAAGAATAAGGAGCGGGGTCGGTGCGGCGGTATAGGGAGTGTGTATTTAGTAAGGTACAATGATCGTGTGAAAGAAACAGTTCCAAAGAAATCACTTGGTCAGCATTGGTTGTATGATGATGTGACGCTCGAAGCCATCTGTGATGCCGCAGACGTACAGCCAGGTGACGACGTGCTCGAAGTGGGCCCTGGTCTTGGTACTTTGACCCGCAAGCTTCTCCAGCGTGGCGCTCACGTCACCGCCGTCGAGTTCGATACAAACCTCGCTCAGACCCTCACAGACCGGCTTTGGGAGGACAGTCCTCCCAAAAGGGAGGGTGGGGGTAATATTACTGTGGTGGAGGGGATATTTTACGGTTTAACTTACAACAGCTACCAGGGGGCTTCAAAGTTGTTGCCAATATCCCATACTATCTGACAAGCAATCTCATTCGGGTTCTGTGCGAAAGCCCCAACCATTTCAGCACGGCCGCCATACTGGTACAAAAAGAAGTGGCCGAACGGGTCACTGCCAGGCCTGGCCAAATGTCGATACTGAGCGTCAGCGCGCAGTTTTATTGCCAAGTTTCGCTGGGTGTCGTTGTACCGGCAAAGCTTTTCACGCCGCCACCAAAGGTGGATAGCCAAGTTTTGATTTTGCAGTACCGTCAGCAGCCGCTTTTCAAGAACATTGATGCAAAAGTTTTCTTTCAGCTCGTCAAAGCCGGCTTCAGCCAAAAACGCAAAACGCTCGAAAACTCCTTGAGCGCCGGTCTACAGATAGAAAAATCGATTGTCAGGGAAAAACTCGAGCGAGTAGATATACCATTTCAAACAAGAGCTCAAGCGCTTAGCCTAGATCAGTGGTATAGCCTGTATAGGGAGCTAGCTCTAGATTGACTTAAAAAGAAAATCTACGTAGTATAAAACGATATGTCCACTATAAAAAGTAAAGTAAAGAGTGTTGCTGAACGAAACGAAAAACGTGCCATGCCCATTGTGGCTTTGACAGTTTTTTGGATGTGCTAGAGTCGTCGGCATACTCATACCAGTGCTGCCTCAGCTTATCTTTAAGATTTTTGAGCCAGCTGGTTATAGTTTCTCTACTTCGCTCATTTTGCTCGGATGGTTGGTAGCGATTTTCCCGCTGATGCAGTTTCTCGCGACACCCATACTTGGCCAAATGTCTGATCGTTATGGCCGTAAACCAGTTTTGGGCTTTAGCCTTTTTGGCACGGCTATAGGTTACGCACTGTTTGCCATAGCCATTATGACCAAAAACATCCCGCTCTTGTTTGCAGCGCGTGGTCTAGACGGCATAACTGGCGGCAACATTAGTGTGGCTCGTGCGGTCATTGCCGATGTAACGCCGCCAGAGCATCGGGCGCGGAACTTCGGTCTGATAGGTGGTATGTTTGGGCTTGGCTTTGTTTTTGGGCCCTATATTGGGGCGCGTTTGGCTACTCCAGATGTGACATTTTTTGGATTGTTTGATACGCCGCACTGGTTTACAACCGCTACGCCTTTTTGGTTTACAGCTATATTGAGCCTGGTCAACACAGCTCTGCTGCTAGCTTTATTACCAGAGACACACGCTCATATTGATAAAAAAATTAAGCTTGTATGGAATAAATCTCTCGATAATATTCGTCGGGCTGCTACTAGTCCGCGGCTGCGAATGATCTTTACGGCCGAATTTTTCTTCTGTGGTGGTTTTACCTTCTTTACGACCTTTTTTCAGATACTTCTTATTCAGAAACTGGGCTTCAAAACGAATAATGTCGGCGATTTCTTTGCCTACATAGGTATATGTATCGCTATAAGCCAGGCACTAATTGTTCCTTTTACAGCCAAGCGATTTCTGACACACAATATCGTGCGGGTGGCTATGTTTGGCCTTTCGGGCGCACTACTTTTGCAACTACTGCCGACCAACACAACCCAGCTGCTTCTGGTGGCGCCATTTATTGCACTTTTCAATGGGCAGTTTATCGCCAACTCCGGCGCGCTTGTCAGCCTAACGGCGGGTCCGAAGCAACAGGGAGAAGTCCTGGGTATAGAGGCAAGTGTGCAGGCGCTGGCACAGGCCATACCGGCCATCATAGGTGGGTATGTGGCTACTATGGGCGTGAGCGTTCCTGTGGTGGTAGGCGCAGGCATGATATTGCTAGGTGCCCTAATATTCACGGCATTTTACAAAGTGCCAAAAGACGTTTTAGCCATCGAAGCCCGCCACGAAAACCCAATGGCCGCTTCCTAGAAAGAAAAAGACCCATCTTACGTTTATGAGCCTTGTTCCATATTTCGACAGTTTAAAAGCCAACCAAAAACTACAAAGTTACTTGTCGCCTACGTACCAATAATAGAATGACGAATAAACCGTTCAGGATAGCTATGCTGAGCGGGAACAATACCGTAACAAGGCTATAGCTTTGCAAAGCCACGACAACAAAGCCGTATTTCAGCGTGCTTAATGCATAGGTAATGAGTGTTTCCTGATGTGGTTTATGAATAGACTTTCTAACTGTTGGCAAAAAGCCAAACACGTCACTGCTAGGCCTGGCCAAATGTCGATACTGAGCGTCAGCGCGCAGTTTTATTGCCAAGTTTCGCTGGTTGTCGTTGTACCGGCAAAGCAAACTTTTCACACCACCACCACCAAAGGTGGATAGCCAGGTATTGGAGCTAACATTCGAAAAAAACCCACTTTTCACAGATGTCGATACTAAACAATTTTTCATCGTTCGCGCAGGCTTTAGCCAAAAGCGCAAAACCCTCCATAATTCACTCAGCGCAGGGATGCACCTGAGCAAAGACGAAACCAAAGCGCTTCTCGACAAAGCAAACATCGACCCCAAAAACCGTGCCCAAGCCCTTGCACTTACGCATTGGCATGATCTTTACAAAGCGCTTACATTTATGCTAAAATAGCTCTACATGGGGCTGAATTTTAAGCTCGACGTTGGTACCTTTCGGTCATGAATGCAGGTCGCTTGTCAGCGTTATAGGCAAACCAGAATAGATGCAAAAACATCATTCATGGAAAGACTAGCTAGCGTGTTCGCACCTAAGCTTGCTTTCCAAACAGCCTAATTAATTTTAGGCAACGCCTTTGACGATTTCAGATAGCCAAAGTAGCGTTATATATATCTGGACAACTCACTTGAGTTTATCCAGCTCAGGTGCTAAGACTAGGATTGCTCATTCGGTTTGTTTGTCTGTTTTTAAACCCGAATGTTAAGACATTAAAATAGACTATACCTGTAGTATTCTGACTGAAAATCTAGCGGACCGGAGGCAGTATCCGGCAGCTCCACCATGATAAACACCTCATCGTTTGATGGGGTGTTTATCTTCTTATAGAAGATTGAGGATATCGCCTTGAGAGTGAGACCCGCCGGTGGCGGGTCGCAAAGAAGGATCCGATGCAAACTGGTTTTGCAATCGTGAACGTTCTGGACAAGTGAGCTTAAAGAGCAGAACGGGTATCCGGCGTCTCCACCACAGAAAGCACCCGACCAAATTATGTCGGGTTTTCACGAAGCTCGAATGAGGAGATTTTCCGCCCTAGAGGATTAGAATAGCTCGGGAAATTCGAAAAATTCTTTGCTTATCCGCGAGCGTTCGCTGCACTCGTATGTTGCCATGCTATTAATCTATAATCTGTACTCACCGACTCTATCAAATCAAGTCATGAGACCTAGCGGCATTGGGTCTTTTTATTTTATATCTGATAATATCTGCTATAGAGTATGTCAAAGATTTGACGATTAGATATTACGAGCGGTTGGCTTCACGGTTGGGCTACCGAGCACTTCTTGGTGGTCACAGGCATTTCGGGTGGTACAAAGATAAGAAGTACTTAAACATGACACGCGCGGCAGAAGCGACGATAAACCACTTGGCCAAGGTTGCGGAAATATACGTAGCGGCAACCGTGTTCTAGATGCAGGTTGCGGTCAGGGGCGAGCTTCACTTCGGCTTGCAGAAAAGCATCATGCGAGAATAAGCGGAATCGATCTAGTGCCACGTAGTATCGCTTTAGCAAAAAGACTGGGCAGAAACAAGAATGTAGACTTTCAGATAGCAGACTACAACTCGCTACCTTTCGAAGATGAAACATTCGATGTCGTATTCACTTGCATGCGAGAAACGTTTACCCATAGCTCTAACCCCGAGGCGACTATCAGAGAATTCTTGCGCGTCCTAAAGCCCGGTGGTCGAATTGCAATATTTGACTACTCAATCGCACCACTTGACCAAGTGCCTCCAGATATTGCCCGAGCAATCCATACTATTGCCGAGAAGACAAATTGCCCAGGTTTCGATACCATCACTCATGATTATTATGATAAGTTGCTGCCAAAACTTGGCGTCTCTAGCTTTAATATTGCGAATGAAGGTACCTCAGTATTGCCCGTAATTAAGCTTTTTTATGCAATATCATGGATACCCTACCATTTATTGAAGTTGCTTGGTAAAGAGCATGCGCATCCCAATACTCTCATAGCACACATTGCTCTAAACGGCTGGCGCAAAGACTATATTCGCTATATCACAGTAAGAATCACCAAATGATCACTTCATTGGCAAACATCTGTCGAAGGTTCAAGTACCATCTCACAGTAAATACCGCCCTCATTGTATCTCCTCGGGGATGAGGGGTGAATTTTTTTCTTCTTCACGCCTATCTCACCAGCCAGCCCGCTTCCGACAAAGCCAGAACTCTGCTTGCTTCTCCAAACTCCTCCACATGTTTCCTCTTCAGTACATCGGCTTTGCCTCTTTTCTCGCTGCTCAGAAAAGAAAATGTAAAACTTTTCTTTTCCTGTGCAGCTCACGACACCAGTCGCTGTCCCTCAGTACAGCTCCTTACGTGCTTCGAGGAGAACATGCACATGAGCTCAAAGTGCGAAATACGTGTTTTTCAAGATTTGTAATATAACTCATAGTTATTTCTCAGCAGAATAGCGCATAGTGGTATATGGAAAGGGGTAATCATAATGAAATATCACTTACTAATCAAGAAAATTCACTCCATGGCAGGGGCGCGTGCCGACGAGTCGCAAGATGCACTCGAGCTTGTAGTGGAAAATGTTGCAGTACATCTAACTGACCGTACTCGCCGAGGGTTTGCCGCCAAACTACCCCAAGAACTTCAGGCGGCCGCCATGATGGTGCCGACCGCGGGCGCTATTGAGGATGACATTATCGAGCAATACATGGATCTTGAGGACGTCGATGAGCATCGAGCACGCCACTATCTACAGGCCGCGTGGCAAGCAATTTGCGAGCTTTTTGACCGCGAGTCGGTAGACGACATCACTGCCGAGTTACCTCGCAAGATGATCGCTGTGCTCCAGTAGCAGCGCTTTTTAGATTTGTCTAACTAAAGGAGGAAACCATGTCATTACGAGAAAAAGCACGAGGTCATAAACGTAAAGGAATTAGCCGCGCAAGAAGTCTGCTGCACAAATACGACGGTCACAAGATCAGCTCCGTCGTCAACCACGTCCATTACGAGCGCCACCACGGCTTCGAAAGCGCCAAGCATAAAGAGAAGCATTCGGATCGATCAGAACAGCCCGTAGCAGCCTAGATTTTTGTCACAACTGAGATACAATACCCCCGTTCTATTGACCTATACTCTTCGAAAGGGGAAAAGAGCAGCCGGAGTCGATAGATACATTCCGCGACCCCGCGCGATGAGAGAAACCGCCTGGTTTGTTTCATATCGGGGCTGTAGCTCAGTTGGCTAGAGCGCTTCCATGGCATGGAAGAGGTCCAGGGTTCGAGTCCCTGTAGCTCCACCAAGCAAAAAAGACCAGCGCAAACTGGTCTTTTTGCTGCGCGTTTTTTTCTTTACGTCTGCTGAGAAACAAGCGTATACTACCACTATTATCACATAAGCGGTACGGAGTTATACTTCTATGGAGCCAACAAACCCTTCTCAATTAACAAATTCTACAAATGGTACGGAACCGGCGGTCCCAGCAACGGTAACTACGTCTGATGATGCACCATCACCGCAGCAGCAAACAGTGTCAAATCCTGCAGTAGGTCCCGAAGCATCATCATCAGTTTCGACGCCGCAAGTTTCTGCGCCAGTCGTGAATGGAAATCCTATCGTGGGTAGCGTAGAGTCCAGCCCAGTGTCTGGTGGGACGCCTACTGGCGGCGGTAAGAAAAATGGTTTGTACCTGCACTAGTCGGTTCAGCAGCGGTCTTGCTATTAGCGGGCGGCTATGTCTTTGGTATGTATCTTCCGAATCGACCGGAATCTTTGTTTAGCTCTAGCCTTCAGCGGAGTGGTCAAGCAGCCGATAAACTTGTCGATTATATGAAAACTGCTGACACTTCGGCGTCAGAAACTTACAATGGCACTGTTGCGTTGCAAAGTAGTGGAGTTAGCCTAGACGCGACAATCAAGGGTGAGGGTGATCAAGAGAACGCGAAACTGACTATGGACGCGAATGTTGCTGGCCAGAAATTTACAGCCGATATGGTTATGGTGGATGCTGCTCAATCAGATATGCCTGACATGTATATGAAGGTAGGCGGCGTGAAGAGCATGCTTGAAGAAGCCGGAGGCGCACAGCTCGCAGCGCTTGATGGGCAATGGATAGGGATTGATCATACGTTGCTAGATTCGTACCTCAATATGCAAGAAGAACAATTAGGAACAAATTCTAGCATGCCAACAACACCGACAAATGAGCAACTCAAAGATGCGCTCACCAAAATGCAGGCGGTCAACAAGCAGTATCTGTTTAGCGGTGATAAAGACAAGGCGGTCGTAACGTACAAGAAATACGTAGGAAAAGAGACCAAAAATGGGCGTGATGTGAAGCACTATACTGCTGGTTACGACAAAGCGCACTTCAAGGCGTATGTAGAAGCGGTCGCTAAGGCGCTTGACGAAAGCAAGCTCAATGATTGGGCAAAACAACAAGATGGTGGCAAAAAAATAAGCGAAATGCTAAACGTTAGTGAGCTGACGAGTTCTATAGATAAAATGAAGGCCGATGATACGTTTGACATGTATGTCGATGTGAAGACAAAGCTGGTTCAGAGTTTGGTGTTCACCATGAAAGAAGATAAAACCAGGCGTTGACGATAGCGCAAAACTACACCGGTGGAGATGTTTACCCGTTAGAGTTCATGCTTGAATCGAAGGACAGCGCCGATAAGGGTATGGCTATGATTGGCCTGAGCGTTAACACAAAAACGAATGAACTCACAGTGAATCTTGACGTTGACATGACCGGAACAACAGCAAAGATGGATCTTAAAGTAACGCCAAGCGACAAGAAGGTAAACATTACCGCCCCAACTGGAGCAAACCTTTTACCGATGTCATGAAACAGCTTGGGCTCGATCAGAGCGTTCTGGGTGCGCAAACCTTCCTGCCGGATTTTACCGGTTCATCGCTTTAGTAAACTGACAGAATAGGGTGGTCACGTGAAGGGGGTTACGTATGGTAAGACAGTTGAGAGGATTCTATAGCCTTGGGCTTGCTCGGGAGCTTGTAGCATCGCTTCGTATTCACGATGATTCGCTTGGCTGGCGGCGTCAAATGGTTTTCAAACAAAAAGACATATCGACTCAAAGGGATTGACAGACGTGATTTGTCGCTCGTGACTGCTCTATTGTTCGTGATGGTTGCGCAAATCGCAGGAGGTGTCTGGCTCTTGACAGACTGGCTGGCGCAAGGGAGTGCCGGATTGGTGGGCGTTTGGTGCAGCGATCCTACTTGCTTACCCTGTTGTGACGGCTTATGGCTTTGCGGCTTTGGTTGGGCTATGGCGCGCTGTTGCATACATTCTGTCGCCAAAGCGATTAGGTAAAAAGTATTGTCGGACGAATACTCGAAGGGCAGGTCAAGCAACTGCGCAGGAAGCATAACTTTAAAGTTATTGCGGTTGCCGGTTCGGTTGGAAAGACGGGAACCAAGCTTGGCGATTGCTGAGCTACTGGGAACGAGCGCCAGGGTTCGCTACCAAAAGGGCAATTACAACGACCGTGTGACTGTGCCGCTCGTGTTTTTGGGCAAACACAACCCCTCTCTGTTTAACGTCTTTGCCTGGATGAAGCTATTTGGCGAAAATGCCGCTCAGCTTACGCAGCCGTATCCGTACGATGTCGTTGTGGTAGAGATCGGCACAGACGGCCCGGGCCAAATGCGGCAGTTCGCGTATCTCCGGCCAGATGTATGCGTTCTTACCGCGATCACACCCGAACACATGGAAAATTTCCGCTCGCTCCAGGCAGTTGCGACGGAAGAAAACAGGTTTTTGACTATAGCAAACAGGTGCTAGTCAATATCGACGATACGCCGAACAAGCTGTCGTGGAGCGCGAAAATTACACGCGCTATAGTCTTAGCGATAACACGGCTGAAAGCTATGCACATATTACAAAATCGAGTTTGGCGGGGCAGGAGCTTTCTATCACGCTCCCATCTGGCAATCTGACAGCGCATGTACAGTATCTTGGCGTGCAGGGAGCACGTGTGCGCTCGCTGCTGCTGACCGTCGCGTCAATGTTAGGGTTTGACAGGGTTGCGATACGGAAGGGCTCGCCCAGTTGGAGCCGTTTGCTGGGCGCATGCAGGTCCTCGACGGCGTCAAAGAACACAAAGATTATCGATGATACGTACAATGCCTCGCCCGTCGCGGTTAAGGCAGCACTCGATGTTCTGTATGACAGCGCACGCGCGAACAGCGCATTGCTATCTTGGGAGCATGAATGAAATGGGTGCATATGCCCAAAGAGGCCCACGAGGAAGTAGGCGAATACTGTGACGCAAAGTAAGCTCGACTATGTTCTGACTCTTGGACTCGACGCAGAACGCTGGGTAGCTCCGGCGCAAAGCTAAGGGCTGCCAGGTGCGTAGCTTTGCTCATGCTGATGCGTGCGGTGTTTGTTCGAAAAACCTGCAGGAAAATGCGGTGATTCTTGTAAAGGGTTTGCAGAATGGTGTTTTGCCGAAGAAGTCGTGAAGCAGCTTTTGGCTCACCCCAAAGACGCCAGAAAACTTAAGCGCGCAGAGTCCCGGCGTGGCTGCGCAAAAAGCAAGACAACTGTAAGCGTAAGCCTGCTACACAAGAAGCATATGCAGGTTGTTGTTCAGGATATCGTAACGCAGTACCGTCGCAGCGGAAAAGGCAAGTCGGTGCTGCTGCTTCACGGCTGGGGAGATACCAGGGCCAGCTGGAGCTCGGCAATGCAGTTGCTCGCAAAAACTACGATGTGATTGTCCCGGATTTGCCAGGTTTTGGCGAGACAGGCCAGCCAGCTGAGGCCTGGAGTCTCAGCGAGTACGCAGTTTGTACGAGATTTTTGCAAAAATCGAAGTATCGCCATACGCAGTCATCGGTCACTCAAATGGCGGCGCCATTGCCGTGCGGGGAATCGGTCAAGGTCAGTTCGTTGCCGATAAACTCGTTCTCCTCGCCAGCGCTGGTGTGCGTAATCCTCGCGCTAATCAAGGTTTGAAAGTCATGGCCAAAGTTGGGAAAATGGTTGTGTCCCACTGCCTAAAAAAGGTTCGTAGTCGGCTGCGGCGCCAAGCTCTACGCAAAGGCCGGTTCAGACTTGTTAGTCGCCGAACACATGCAGGAAACCTTCAAGCGGATAGTTCGCGACGATGTCAGGTAGACGCTGCCTATATCAGCACCCCAACGCTGCTTGTGTATGGGGACAAAGACGACCAGACACCCCCCTCACGGTCGCCCGACAACTCGAACACGTTATAGAAGGTTCCCATCTGCACGTCATACCAAACGCAGGGCATTTTATCCACATCGATGCCCCAAAGATACGCTTCAGATTGTCCAGGATTTTCTTGTGCGTAACTGGTGTGGCGGTGCGGTGGCGCTGTATTCATTGCGACAACGAGTACCACACTGGCATACATGCTCCAGAACGTTGAATACCAGCCATTGCCGTTTTGCGCTGGTTTTGGCGTACGCAAGATTTTCGCGCGTTATGCACCGTCGCACGCTCGAAAATACGCGGATTGCCCGTGGAGTATACAATTATTCGTGTCGCTTGGCGTTCTCAGTTTTATTACGTTTGCTGCTACTGTGCATGATTGCAGCTGAGAGCACTAACAATCCAGGTGTAGTTTTGGTATGGTGCGGCGGTGATGGTGGCGTATCCAGTCGTTGGGGCGCATTTGCTGGCGCTAGGCATTGGTGATAGGACAGGTGCTGACAATCGCCCTCGCGAGAAAAATGCCTTCACAGCGCAACAGATATTTCACAATCACCCCGGTTTGCGGATTGCCATTGCTGGCAGCTACGGAAAGACCACCATGAAAGAATTACTTGCGACAGTGCTTGGCGAAGCTAAAAACGTAGCCGCAACACCGGGCAACATGAACGTCGTAAGCTCATGCTCGGTTTGCGCGCAGCCTGAGTGGCGACGAAGACGTGGTTATTATCGAGTTCGGTGAAGGACGTCCTGGAGATGTTGCGCTGTTCAGCCGCGTCGTTCGTCCAACGCACGCAGTAATTACCGGATTAGCACCGGCTCATCTCGACCAGTACAAAACGCTGCAAGCTGCCGCGGAGGACATTTTTTCTGTTGCCAATTTCGTTTCGAAAGAGCAGGTTTATGTCAATGCCGAGTCCGATGCGGTGCAGGGCTTTTTGCAGCCAGATTTTCGCATATATAGCCGTAGCACGACACTTGGCTGGCGCATCCAAAAGGTGGCAACCAATCTAGACGGGACGACGTTCGAGCTGGTAAAGGGCAAGAAGCGGCTGAAGCTGAAAAGTGGTTTGGTTGGCTTGCACATGGTTGGTCCACTTGCATTTGCGGCGGCGTTTGCTTTGCAGCTTGGACTTACCGAAAAGCAAGTCGCAAGTGGTATAGCCAAGACAAAACCGTTTGAACATCGCATGCAGCCGTACGCGCTCGGTGGCGCTATCATTATAGACGACACGTATAATGGCAATGTAGAGGGTGTACGAGCTGGGACAGAGCTTCTCAAGATGCTACCAGCGAACCGCAAAATTTACGTGACACCAGGTCTTGTCGACCAGGGTCAAGATTCGCCGGCGATTCACCGCGGCATAGGCCGTATGATAGCCATGGCTCGGCCAGATATGATTGTACTTATGAAAAATTCGGTAACACAGCACATTGCAGCTGGCCTGAGCGACACTGATTACAGCGGTGAAGTACGCATAGTGGATGATCCGCTCGAGTTCTACCTAAACCTCTCCAGTTTTACGGCTAAGGGCGACCTCGTCCTCATGCAAAACGATTGGCCGGATAATTATTCGTGATGACGGGGTATAATACGTAGTATGCAAACAGTCGCAGTATTTTTTGGGGGTCAATCGGCCGAACATGATGTGTCTATCATCACGGCGCTGACGAGTGTGATCGCGCCACTAGAACTCACCAAGAAGTACAAAGTGGTACCGGTCTATATCGCAAAGGATGGTCGCTGGTTCGTGCATGAGAAGCTCAAAGACATCACAACCTACCAGGGGGGCGCAATCAAGGACATAATATCCCGGGTGAAACCAACAGGGGTCGTTTGCGGTAATGGGATGAAACTACTCATTCCGAGCGGCTTCGGGAAGCGCAAAGAAGTCACTATTGATATTGCATTCCCGGCCATGCACGGTACCCACGGTGAAGACGGTGAGCTTATGGGCTTGTTTGAAATGGCAAGCATACCATATGTTGGTTGTGGCGTGGCGGCAAGCGCGGTTGCTATGGATAAAGCGCTCGCCAAACAGGTTGCCACGGCCGATGGAATCTCGACGCCACGTGGCGTTTATGCAGACGCAGAACTCGTAGCGTCAAATCCTGCTGCGCTTAAAACCATGTGCAAGGGGCTTCGCTATCCGCTGTTTGTAAAACCCGCTCATCTTGGATCAAGCATTGGTGTTAGCCGTGTCACGAACGAAAAAGAGCTGAAAAATGCACTCGAGGTTGCCGCTCATTATGATACTAAAATTATCGTTGAAGAAGCGGTTGTCAACCTCGTGGAAGTGACGCTCCCAATTATGGGCCCAAGCACCGCCTCTCAGCCAGCACTTCTCGAGCAGCCGCTTACCCATAGTGAGGATTTCTTTGATTTTGAAACCAAATATATGCACGGTGGGAAAAAGGTGGCAAAATGGGTGCAAAAGCGAGTGGTAAGGTGAGCGTAAAAAGGTTCTCAAGGCTATAGCCAGATTCCTGCGAATCTGCCAAAAGACTTGTCTGACGCTGCCGTGCAACTGGGCGTGCGGGTGTACCGCGCGCTTGGATGCGACGGTATCGCCAGGGTGGACATGCTGGTTGATACAAAAGCTAAAAAGGTGTATTTCAACGAGGTAAATCCGCTGCCTGGCAGCCTCTACGCTCACAACTGGCAACAATCTGGGGTAAGCCGCGTAGACCTGGTAGAAAAACTCATCACCTTTGCGCTCGCCCGCCACGCTGACCGAGCCAAACACGCCACGACATTCACAACGAACTTCCTAAAACAATTCTAGCCATACGACATGAAAAAGTTACCGCGTGTCACAGATGGATGGCTAATTTGTACGCTAGGCCCTATTTGCCCAATCTTCAAAGTGTTTTAAGAGTAAACCCAAGAACATCGCACTATTCCCAAGAGGCAGTGTAAATATCACGATTAGCGAATCGCTCAAACCATCGCTAGGGGCTGAAAATAAATCACCTAATACAACAAATAAAGTCCAGACGTACAATCCAAGCCCGATGCGTATGGGGATATTTGTAACCTTTGCGTAGCCTTGCGAAAGGTATAGAGATTGTATCTTTAAAGACAGAGTAACTACGGCCAGGAGGGGTCCAAAATAAACCAGTAATTTAACATATTGCTCGTTGGTTAACTCGGACCATGGCAAAGCCACACCATCATATCAAGAAAACCGGGCATTGTAAAAGTAAAGATTCCAAGTAGTAGAATAAGAATGTAATGCTCCGCGTTACTTGTATGGTACGTCTCAAAGGCACGTCATTAGCTTCCATAACGACATCCTAACACAAGCATTATGCCTAAGGTAAATATTTATTGCCTCACGCATTAGGTGCTTAATATGGCTCCGATTAGTTCTCGTGCGCGGTCTGATGCTAGAGAATAGTTAAGGCTATGCTGGAATTTTTCGCCCCTGTTGGCTATACTAGAAGTCTATGAAACGTTTGAATCCGAAGAAATTGAGCCCAAGTGGCAGGCGGTTTGGGATGAGGAGCAGGTCTACAAGGCTGACCTCACCTCAGACAAACCCAAATATATCGCCATGAGCATGTTTAACTACCCCAGTGGGGCGGGTATACACATTGGTCACGCCATGAACTACACCATCAGCGACGTCATGGCGAGGTTCAAACGGCAGCAAGGCTTTGAGAGCTACCATCCGGTCGGCTGGGACGCCTTTGGGCTGCCAGCTGAAAACTATGCTATCAAAGCCGGTGTCTCGCCGCAGCAGAGTATGGCAAAGATTATCCCAAGCTACCATACCCAGTACAAAGCCATGGGCTGGAGCAATGATTGGTCCAAAGAAATCAGCACCCATCTGCCCGAATATTACCGCTGGACACAGTGGATTTTCGCCGAAATGTACAAAAAAGGCTTAGCCTACCAAGACAGCCGTATGCAATGGTGGTGTACCAAATGCCAAACCGTGCTTGCTAACGAGCAGGTGATTGACGGCAAATGCTGGCGCCATGACAGTGCAGATGACCCTGAGGTCAACAAAAAAGAAGTCAAGCAGTGGTTTTTCAAGATTACTGACTACGCCGACGAACTACTCGAGGCGACCTACGATCTTGACTGGTCCGAAGTTGTCAAAACCGCCCAGATAAACTGGATTGGCAAAAGCGAAGGCGCCGAGGTTTCTTTTGCAATGGCAAAAGAAACAGAGACAAGAGACAAGAGACAAGAGTTAAGAGTGTTTACAACCAGGCCAGATACATTGTTCGGGGCGACATTTATGGTGATGGCACCTGAACATCCGCTTGTACCTATGATCACTTCAGACGAGCAACGAAGTGAAATTGAAGCCTACACAACAGAGGCAGCCAAAAAAGATGAAGTGACACGCCAGGAAAACAAAGAAAAAACAGGAGTTTTTACGGGAGCTTACGCAGTGAACCCAATCAACGGTGCCACGATCCCCATTTGGGTTGCTGACTATGTGCTAATGGGATATGGAACTGGTGCCATTATGGCTGTACCCGCACACGATGAGCGAGACCATGAGTTTGCCGAAAAGTTTGACTTGCCAGTGCTACGAGTCGTGAAAAACGATACTCCAGATGAAGAATGCAGCCACGACGAAGGAATCATGATGAATTCGGGTGAATACGATGGTATGGCGAGTTCAGATGCGCGTGAGAAAATCGTGTCAGATCTCACCACCAAAGGCCTTGCGGAGGCTAAAACGAATTACAAAATCCGGGACTGGAGTGTTAGTCGGCAGCGGTATTGGGGGGCGCCGATTCCGATTATTCACTGTCCCAAAGACGGCATTGTGCTCGACGAAAACTTGCCTGTCGTTTTGCCAGAGCTGAGAAGATTTTGCGCCGAGTGGTGATGGCCGAAGTGCACTGGCGCGCAACTGACTGGCTCGAGACGACCTGTCCGACTTGCGGTGGTCCGGCCGAGCGAGAAACCGACACGCTCGACACCTACATCTGTAGTAGCTGGTACTTTTGCGCTATTTGACCCAGCCAATGCCGAAAGGCGCCATTTGACAGTGCTATAGCCGACAAATGGATGCCGATAGACTTTTACAATGGTGGCGATCACGCCACGGCGCATGATCATCTATGCCCGTTTTGTGACTCGCTTTTTCCATAAACTTGGGCTTATAGATAATCCAGAACCGTTCAAAAAGTTCCTTTTCAACGGCAAAGTTACGGCCAGCGACGGTACGATGTTTAGCAAAAGCAAAGGCAATGGTGTTGACCCGTTGGAAATCATCGCCCAGGGTTACGGCGCCGACGCGCTGCGTACGTATCTGATGTTTGCGGCGCCACTGGACCTCTGGATGCGCTGGGATCCGCAGGGCGTGCCGGGTACGTACCGATTCCTGAACCGGGTGTGGAACATTGTCCAAGAGTTCTGTGAATTCTTGCAGAGTCAAGAGCAGATTTCGCCTGCTGTCATTCTGAGCGAAAGCGAAGAAACTTCTGTTCGGGACCAAAAAGATCTTTCGACTCCTCCGGCTTCTCTGCGAGAGGTCGGATCCGCTCAAGATGACACACCAGCGAGTCTCGCTGTTTTGCGAGCGATTCACCCGGCCATACAGAAGGTTACGGCCGACCTGGAAGCGCAGCGTTACAATACCGCCATAGCCGCTATGATGGAAGTGACAAATACACTGTACAGTCTGAAGGCAAAGGACGGATTTGCCGATAACGCCTCATGGCAATTTGCACTGGAAAGTCTAGTCGCCCTCGTCGCCCCATTTGCCCCTCATGTGGCCGATGAGCTGTGGCATGATCTAGGTAATTTGACGAGTGTGCAGCGTGGTTGTTGGCCTAGTGTCGACGAACAGTATTTGGTGACCGACAACATGACCATAGCTATCCAAATAAATGGAAAATTACGCAGTACCATAGAGGTTGCAGCCGAATCAAGTGAAGCCGACATCGTGGATTGTGCTAAACGTGACGAAAAAGTCGCCAGCTACCTAGACGGCAAAGAAATCATAAAAACCATATACGTCCCCAACAAGCTCATTAGTTTCGTAGTAAAGTAGCCGTTAGTATAAATGTTGCTGAACTACAAGGCTTGTATATGCTGCTCTGTGTGTTCGCTAATCTCATTAACACAGGGTTCGCAAAATGTCGCATTATCAGGAACGATGGCGCGGCGTCCATCATGAATAGGTACAACGCCTGACCATACGTCACTGTATCCTGAGTCTGGTTTTAGGCTAAGTGACCCAAGGCTTGATTGCATTATGCAGCCCTCAGAGCGACAGTGAGCCGTTTGGCTTCTCTCAGGGGTGACGAAGCCTAATGCATGAGCTGTTTCGTGGGCTGTGGCAATACGTAGCGCCGTCGCTGGTCTCGAGACTACCGCCAAGCTCTTACTGGCTAGAGTGGTAGGATTCAGAAATACAAATCCTTCGCCAAAATAACTACCTGCAAGGTTATTGTGTAATGCAAAATTCCCGACAAGTATGTTGAGCTTGCCGCCTAAAAGCTCTTCAAGAGGCAACTTGTCTACAACTATTTTGCGTTGATCAAGCTTGCCGCAGCCTGGGATATGCCGGAGTAATAAGTCTAGACGGGCCACGCTGCCAAATTCTGCGAGACCGCTAATAATTGCCTCTTTTGCAGTAGCATCTAAATGTTCTTTTCCACTGTAAATATCTACCCTCAGGCTACTCATAATCGTTAATATTATACCACATTATATACTTAAGTGTCAATATCTCTGTTTTCGGAAGTTTTTTGGGTTGAGAAAAGGGGTGAAATAGCGTATAATCAAGCTAAATAGTAACGAAGAACTTCGAGAAGGAGTTAGCACATCTATGGGTAAACCAAAGAAACGAACTAGTCCACGAGCTACCGGTGCGCGTCGTAGCCACCTCATACTGAAGCTCGCACGAGCTGTCAATAAAAAATCTCCAGTCAAAGCCTATACGACTACCCGCGAGAGCGGCAAAGCGCTCAAGGCTGCAGTGAGTGGCAAGTAGTCTTTAGCCTTAGCGAGCAGTCGAAATACTGCTAGGACTTTCATGATGATAATTACCATCTACCATCTACCATCTACCATCTACATCGCAGGGGTATGCGATGGCAAGTAACCGTCACCTCGGGCGTATTGTTGCACTGCAAACGCTTTATGAACTAGATTTTCGCCGTGAAGCTGGCGATGAGACCTTTGACCTTGGCTTAGTTCTCAAGCGCAATATTTCGCGGTACGAATCTACCGTAGACGACGTATTTTTTATAGAGGAACTCGTTAAGGGTGTCGAGAAGTATGAAAAAGAACTTGACGACGAACTACGCCCACTTGCCCCAGAGTGGCCACTAGAGCAAATTGCACGCATGGACCGAGTCGTGCTGCGGATGGGGCTTGTACGAGCTGCATCATGAGCCAGATGTACCACCTAAGGTCGTCATAAACGAAGCCGTCGAGCTCGCTAAAGCCTTTGGAGGCGACAACAGCAGCAAGTTCATCAATGGTGTCCTTGGTACAGCGCTTAAAAACAAAGTTGGCGAGAATGAAGTAAAGGCAACGACGGAAAAACCCGCATCTCAGGTGAAAAAAAGACTTCTAAGCCAGTCAAAAAAAAGCGCCGTCTGTAAAGCCCAAAACCACGAAAAAGAAGGCAGCCTAGGCCATGGGTGAAGCAAAGCGAAAACGGCTCGCAGCCATGGAGGGGATCAAAGAAGCCCATAGAAGGTTTTCGAAATTTCGTAACACGTCGCCCTGCTATTCAGGAAGTTGTCCGTGAGACGACCTCAGGTGGAATCGTTTTTCGACATAACGAGAAGACTCAAGCGGTTGAAATCCTCCTTATAAAAGATGCAAAAAATCGCTGGACCATACCAAAGGGGCACGTTGAAGAGGGCGAAGAGCCAAAACAGACGGCTGAACGGGAAATTCGTGAAGAAACTGGGCTGCAAGATATGCGGGTTATGCAGTGGCTCGGCAAAGTTAACTTTCGCTATCGCCGCAATCACACCCTAGTACTAATGACCATGCATATCTACCTTGTCGAAGGACTAGGCAATACGAACCGACTACACCCAGAAGATTGGCTGAGTGATATTCAGTGGTTGCCGGCAACAGAAGCAGTTGACGCTATAGCATATGAAGATATCGGTAAGCTCATGCTAGCCGGTATGAGTAAAGTTAGGGAAAGGAAAGGATAGTTGATAGTTTTTAGTTTATAGTTTGTAGGTTATACACCTAAAAACTATAAACTACTCACTATAAACTGGCATTATGGACACAACACTATACCAAGAGTTTGCAAAACAGTTTTTAGGCGGTGCATTCAAGAACCTCGAGGTGCTTATCATGGCGTTTACGCACCGTTCGTACCTGAACGAACACAAGAAATCGGCCAGTGAGCACAATGAGCGGCTTGAGTTTTTGGGTGACGCCGTGCTAGAACTGGTGGTGACAGAATTTCTGTATACCAACCATGCTGACCCAGAGGGTATACTGACAAACTGGCGGAGCTCGCTGGTGCGAACAGAAAGTATCGGTGCTGCTGGTGCGCGGCTTGGTGTGGAACCACTACTCCGTCTTAGTCGCGGTGAAAAGCACGGTACGGAACGGGCACGGGCGCAGATACTGGCGAATGCTTTTGAGGCAATCATCGGTGCGCTCTACTTGGAGCGTGGCTACGACGCGTGCAAGACATTTATCACCACAAACATCCTCAGCACCTTTGACGATATCCTCAAAACCGGTTCATGGATGGATCCGAAATCTCGGCTACAGGAAATCGTCCAGGGGCAGGTGGGCGCAACACCGTCATATCGCGTACTCAGCGAAGAAGGTCCAGACCACGAGAAAGAATTCACCGTTGGCGTCTACGTTGACGACAAACTCATAGGCAAAGGCACCGGCCCCAGCAAACAAACCGCCCAAGTCTCCGCCGCCGCCACCGCCCTGAAAAAGTTTTTGCAAAAATAATATAATAGTATAAAATATTATTCATGAGTGAGCTATCACTTCCTGTCGGAACGCCCTGCGCGTCTGTAATTTTACACCGCGATGGTAGTGTGCGTAACTGGTTGCATTACCCAGATCTCGCAAAAAATGATGGCGATACAATAGGCAATGGTGTACCACCGCCGTGGGCATCGATTATTGCAACTCTACTACCTGTCGAAGAATCAGTTGCTTTGGTCGAGGATGGCGTAGGAGAGCGATTGACTTTGTCACCTTTAACTTTGAAGGTTGTTCAAGCCACTCCAAAAAAACCTAGCAGACTATCTTTCAGGAAAAAAATGTTCATGAACCCACCGTTGTTGGTCAAGTATGTTGCCGTCTCGGTGACTTTAATGGCTCAGATATTCAAGACCCTGAAGACCTTGCATACGCAATTACCTATAGTACACTGACAGGTTATGGCAATCCGGAACAGCAAAAAACGCATCTTGACTCGACTGGCCGTCATGTCCTTAGCACTGTAGTAGCATGCGTACTTGGTATAGATGAAGCAAAGCAATTGTTCAATGGGCTGCAAAAGAATACATCGCTGATACTTCCGTTTGTAAAAGATATATTAAATCTGACGGGTGCTTTTAAATATCCAGGAATGCCACCCCACTTCCTAATTATTCTCTCTGGAAAGAGAAGGGCTTGACACATATCCTAATGCAAGACTTCACCAGAGAGCCAGTCGGGCAGGTTATTGCTCCGATGAGCGACAGTCGGTTGTTGACCCCAGGGGTGGTTTGATGATAAAATGCGCGGAGTAATAATTAAAGGAAGGAAGTAACGAATGTTAGTTATTCGTTTGCAGCGCGTTGGCCGCAAAGGTCATGCACAATTCCGCGTCGTCGTCCAAGACAGTCGCCGGACCCCTACGAGTGGCAAGATTGTTGCCCAGTTGGGCACATATGATCCACATAGTAAAAACGTAATTTTGAGCAAAGAAAAAGCGACTCATTACCTAGAGCACGGTGCGCAACCAAGTCCGCGCGTGGCGCTGCTTTTGAAAGCCGAAGGCGTAAAGTTACCAGCTTGGGTCAAATTGGCTGACAAAAAGGTCAAAGGCACCATACGCCATTTTCCAGAGAAGCTTCGCCGCAACCGTCCAGCTGAACCCAAAGCTGAGCCCAAAGAAGAAGTAAAAGCAGAAGAAGCTCCAGCGGAGGAAACTGCTGAGGCCCTGAAACACCAGCCCCAGAGGCTGAAGCCGCTGAGGCACCTGCTGAAGTCGCTGAAGATCAACCAGCCCAGTAGATTCTTTGGACCCTCAAGCACCACGCACCAAGGGTTAAGCAATGATTGGCCCTTGGTCATTGGTCATTACCCAGCTATTTGGATCTGTTATTGTTCTGACCCACACCCACTTTTGAGCTGTCATCTTGAGCGCAGTCGAAAGATCTCCATGATATTGACACCGAAAAGATCCCTCCACGAAGCCTGCCCCGCACTTGATGCGGGGTCGGGATGACAACGAGAAAAAGTGAGCGTGGGTCAGGATATTGTTTCCCCAAAATCCGTTATACGCTATAATAAATGGTACCTGTAAATAACCCGAGGAGGCAGAATATGTCAGCAACTATAGATGAACAATTTGTCGAGTACGTCGTCAAATCACTGGTGGGTAAACCAGAAGCAGTCAGTATAAAAGAAGTG
This sequence comes from Candidatus Saccharimonadota bacterium, assembly GCA_016699935.1. Lineage (GTDB taxonomy): Bacteria > Patescibacteriota > Saccharimonadia > Saccharimonadales > UBA4665 > JAGXIT01. Next base: position 56,500 of record CP064992.1, on the reverse strand, counting down.
TCGACGAAAAGGGCGTTTTGCTAGAGCTCACCGTCGATGCCGAAGATCTTGGCCGTGTCATTTGGCAAGCGCGGTGCAACAGCCCAGAGCATTCGCACCCTACTACGCGCACTAGGCACCAAACAAGAAGCTCGCTATAACCTTAAGATTGTCGATGTCGACCGCCTGGACGAAAACGGCAATCCGCTGCCTCGGCCGGAGCGAGAAGATCGTTCTTTTGCACCGCGTCGTGATGACAATCAGTCTACCAGCGATGCTGTAGATGGCGCTGGCGTTGCAGCGGTGGCCGCACCAGCCACTGTAGCTGCAGTAGCACCTACTACCATGACAAATGATGACGATGACGATCTAGATGCCGTAGAAGCGCCAAAACCAAGTGACTCAGTAGCTCGTACTCGCGCCGAACTGGCCGACCTCGACGACTTAGATATCTAAAAACTACTGATTTGTCATTCCGGACTCGATCCATAATTCATGCCTTTTAGGATCATTTTCCTTTTGTTATCTATAAATCATATTCTCACGATAGCTTCTGTAGTAAGGCAGTTCTCGGCCTGCCAGCCGACTTCTCTTTTGTACCGACAAAAGAGAAGCAGAAAAACTCGGCCAATGGCTCCAGCTCTTGGCAGAAGTGTTGTTCGTTTCTACAACCGACGCGAGAACTCCTCATAGCTGATATGCCACTGGCATATCAGCTATTCGTCAAACAGCTCGCGCCGCCTGTCGGAAGTTGTAGAAACAGACAACATTCTGGCCAGGAGCTTACGCATGGCCACCACTAGTTACATCGCTGACGCGATAAATAATTAGCAGCCTGCGGCCGCATTCTCAATTCATAACTCATAATTCTTATCTCATATCTCTTACCTCTTATCTCTAATATCATATCGTGCTTGTGTTTTTTACTTCGGTATGATAGGGTAGTGGGAGTCTTACAAAAAGACAAACTGTTAAAACAAAAACATCTAGTAGCTCGTGCGAGCCAACGAATTCAAAAACGTTGGGAGCTTTATGTGACTAAATCACCTCTGGTATCAGAGGTGATTTTGGTTTACACTGTTCGAAGTGAAAGTACAAATTATTACCTTGTTTCCAGAAATGTTCACGGGGGTGCTCGGTAACAGCATGCTGTGGAAAGCGGTCGATCGGGGAATTGCGACCTATGAATGTATAAACTTACGCGAGTTTGGACTCGGTCCACGCCAGCAGGTGGACGATACGCCATATGGCGGTGGCGATGGCATGTTGCTGATGGTTGAACCACTGGTCGCGGCGATAGAACATGCTAAGAGCAGAGTCATGAGTCATGAGTCAAGAGTCAAGATTGTACTGCCAACACCGAGGGGTAAAATCTATAAACAATCAGATGCTAAGCGTTTGGCGGCGGAGGTCGACGAGTTGATCATCGTTTGTCCTCGCTACGAAGGCTATGACGAGCGCATTACGCAGTGGATCGATGAACAGTTTTGCATAGGACAGTATGTTTTAACCGGTGGCGAGCTGCCAGCCATGATCGTCATAGATAGTGTAGTTCGCCTCTTACCAGGCGTTCTGGGAGGTGAAACGAGCGCCGAGATAGAATCTTTCCAAGACGATGACGAGACCATAGAATATCCCCAATACACCCGTCCAGCCGACTTCCGTGGCCTTCAAGTCCCCGAAGTCCTCCAGAACGGCAACCACGCCGCCATCGCCCACTGGCGCAGAAGCTCATAGACATTATGCCTAGTTCTAGCTATTTTGCATTGATAAAAGTACTCTATTCGCAAAGTTTGCAAAATTAGCAGCATCATCAGTCCAGGAATGGTACGTTCCTGGTGGCTGCTCAAACGTTAATCTACCTGAAGAAGCTAATTGTTCGGGTGATTCGTCTCGGTGAGTGAAAGTGTGCTGTGGAATCGTCACATGTAGTCTGATGGACTCGTATCTTTTATCATTAGCAATCTCGATTAGCTGTTTGCCAACTATGCCACTACTCCAAAATCCCAGATTGTGTGCCACCTCTGGAATCAATCTTCTTATGTAGTCGGCCGAAGTGAGTACCCCCCTCGCGCCGCCGTGCGCTGGCGCTCGATTGTGATTTCGGTGCTCTGCGGGACGGGCTGCTTCAACTAATTGGTGGTCTAGCCACGTTTTCGCAAATGCAAATCGTGTAAGAGGAATAAGCCCAACAGGGTCAAAAACCCCTAAGCCGTTGGGCATAATATTTTGTGAATGGGTCATAGTAATAGCATAGGAGCCAGCAGCAGAAGCCCCTATTAGTAGTATTTTTTTAGTTTCCATTTGCTTTTCACTGATATCAGCAAGTTCCTTTGCAACCATTGCAGCTTCACTCACAAAACTGTCCACACGATCCATGCGTCTGATACCTAGCGGAATGATACTCCGGGTATGACCAGTGCTAGGTCGTTCAAATGCCAATACGGTGCAACCAGTAGCTAGGGCAAGCTGTTGGGCACGATTTGTCTGCTCACTCTTATGGGCTTCACTGCCAAAGGGTAGGTCTAACGTATCGCCAAATACATTCCCAACAATTATACCAATTTCGGATTTTCCATCCGACTCGAATATCTTGTACTTTATCACAGGTACCAAGATACCATATTTAGCGGTTTAGCGCATTTTACGTTAGAATATTAAGAGCAAGGAGAGTCAGTATGAAACTATTTCGAATTAAGCCGGTGTATGCGCATTGTGATTTGCCGTGTGGGGTTTATGACCCGGCGCAGGCACGGATTGAGGCCGAGAGTGTCAAGGCTATGATGGCGAAGTACGAGGGGCTGGACGAGCACAATAAACTTCGTGCTGTCATACTCATCGAGCAGCGAGCCGAGCTGGTAAAACACCACCTGTGGGTGCTATGGACAGATTATTTCAAGCCAGTGCATCTAGAAAAGTACCCAGATTTGCACGAAAAGTTTTGGCTAGCGACCAAGCAAGCTGGTGAGTGCAAACACCATATGGACGTAGCAGAAGCCGATAAGCTTCTGGAGATGATAGATGAAATAGCGAAAATCTTCTGGGAAACCAAGCAGTAGAGTTATCAGGTATGAGTTAAGAGTCAAGAATGCAACTCAAAATTATTTATTTCAGGCAAGTATTAGGCAAGAGCATGTGGCCAGTTCTTGACCCCGACCAGTTTGTGATTGTGCTTCGAAAACGACGATACGTTGCCGAAGACGTGGTTATTATGCTGCACAACGGCAAAGAAAAGATCAAACGCATCAGAACGGTAGAGGGTAAGAAGTATGATGTGCGGGGCGATAACCCTGCCCAGAGTACCGACAGTCGTCATTTTGGGCTTGTTCGACACGAAGATATTATGGGTAAGGTTATTTGGCCAAGAGTGTAGCGTTGAATGAAATTGCCTTCCTGTAAGATTTTTTATAGCTACGAATAAGCGGTGAAGCGTACGATAGTGGAGGAGTGTTTTTATGGCAAAAGAAAATAAGGGCAAAGGTTGGCACGGCGACCCGGCGGGGCATGCTCGCGCTGGTCGCAAAGGTGGCAAAATCAGTTCAGGTAATTTCAAAAACAACCACGAACGTGCTTCATCTGCGGGCAAGGTCGGTGGTGCGGTCAGTCCCGGAAACTTCAAAAACAACCCAGAGCGAGCCCGCGAAGCGGGTCGCAAAGGTGGCCAAGCGTAATATTTTTCAGCCTGTAGCGTAGTTGTATTATTTATCACACTAAATGTGTGAATTGTATTACTGCCATCAGCGAGTTTTCCGGGTAGTATATTTAGTAGCATACGGGAGGAAAACGTATGAACAACATTTTTACACAAACGTTTAACTTGCAGCCGCGTAGCGAGGCCGAGCTTCAAGCAGTCATTCGACGCTTTGAGGCGAAATGGCAACGTCGCCGGAGGGCACATCGTATCGCGGGGTTTGCGCTCTAGGCGTGGACAGTTTGCATATGGTATATACCGGCAAGAAAACGTAGAGAGCCTCGGCAACCGAGGCTCTTGTAGTTGTATCCTAAACCTGCGGGGTTCTGTGGGCTGACCCCACGGCCTCACCTATTGTCGAAAAGTTGTCACGTTTCAGTAGCTCGACGAGTTTACGGTTTACCTGCCCGACAAGCTGGGGGCCTTCAAAAATCATGCCAGTTATTAGCCCGACCAGGTTGGCTCCTAGACAGATTTTGCGGTAAGCATCTTCAGCTGTGAAGATACCACCAACCCCGATGATAGTTAAGCGATCACCATATTCTCGATATGTTTTCTCGATAAGATCGTCACTAAGCTTTTGGGTTGGAAGACCGCTGAGGTTGCCCTTCACTTCATTTGGCAATTCTACAGATACAGTTTCACTTCGTCGGTCTTTACTAAGGTTTCCAATGGTTACCCCCTGGACGTTGTGCGCGGTAATAATTTTTAGTAGGGCGTCGAACTCAGGCCAGGCAAGATTGATTGGCATTTTCACCCAAATAGGTTTAGCTATTTTTAGACCATCTATAGCTTTCATAAGTGCGGCAAGTCGCGGGGGGTCGGTAAATGGCTCACCACCGTAAGCATTTGGGCAGGATATGTTGATTTCAACTATCGTGACCCTTGGCTCGTCTTTGAGCTGCTGTAAACTACCCAGATAATCTTCAATCGCCTCTGAATCGCTGCAGTTCTGGGGGTTATTTGTTTTCGCGACGGACATTACCAATGGAAAATCCGTCAGCACTTTCTGGCGATATCGCTTGATTCGCTGCAAAGCCGTAGTCGTACCATCATTGGCAAGACCGACATTTACCACCAGGGACTTACTTGTTGGTAATCGGTAAAACCAAGGACGCGGATTGCCCTCACAGGGCAAAAAGGTAACCGAACCACCGGTTTCGTAGCCAAAGCCAACTGCTTTGATGGTTGGTAACAGCTCGATGCTTTTATCAAATCCAGCCGATAAACCAACTGGGTTAGGGAAATATACACCGTCGATTTTTTGCCCCAATGCGGCTTGGTTGTGATACGCCCACATTAGGCTCACCAAGCTATCGCTGAGTGGAAATTTTTGTCGCAAAGCGCTCAGCCGAATCAGCCGCGAGTGAACAGCGTCGGGAGTAGATCGAAAAAGAATTGGCTTGATAGCGCGCTGGTAGAGTAGGGTGGTGGTATGTGACAAAAAAGAGATCATACCACTATAGTATACGCTTGTAGTTTGCAGCGACAATTTTCTGGCTCGCTATTGTAGTTTTAAACAGCTAGGTGCATCATATAAATACTAGTTAAAGGAGGATATTAAATGGCAAAGTTTGAAGTTTATCAAAGCAAAAGTGGTTACCGATGGCGCCTAAAGGCAGGTAACGGTGAAGTTGTTGCCACTGGTGAAGAATACACCACTAAAGACGGTGCAGTTCGTGGCTGCGAAGCAGTCGCCCGTGCTGCTGCCGACGCCGAAGTTGTAGAGGTTGACAGCTAAGAAACGCAAAATTGTCTAGCAGGAGAAAGCCCTGGGTTCGCCCGGGGTTTTTCTTTTGTTGCTGAGGTGCGACAATGGTGCTATGCAAGATGAAAAAGCTGAAATCCGCCGAAACCTGCTTGCTCGTAGGATGGGGCTTGGATCGGATGAGATTGCGGTGGCCAGTCAAGAGATAGCGCGAAAGGTACCGGGCGCTACAGATTGGCAGCACGTTCGGATCGTACACGTCTACCGCTCGCTAGCATCACTCGGTGAGGTAGATACACAGCCTATCATCGACTGGCTAGCGGCATCACACCCAGAGATACAGGTCACTATTGGCCAGTCAGAACCAAATGTGGTCTTTCCATCTGGCCAGTTTGACGTCATTTTCGTCCCAGTGGTCGGTTTTGACAGGGGTGGCAACCGCCTAGGAATGGGTGGTGGCTGGTACGACCGCTGGCTCACCACTCAGCCCCACGCTCTCAAAATCGGCCTCGCTTACGCTTGGGCTGGGGTTGAATATATACCTCGTGAATCTCATGATATCCCAGTATTGATTCTCGAGGACGGTAGACGGTAGGGTGTAGGCTTTCGGACAAAACAGCTTGGCTCTTCAGGCTAGCGAAGCGGTGATGTTATGACCATCCATCCACCATCCACCATCCACTCCCTAACCCCTATTACAGTTGTCGCCAGCGCTCGATTAGACTTGCTGTCGATGAGTCATAGCCAGCTGTGTCGCCTTCTTTTAGACGCGATTGGATGTCTCTAGCAAGGACTTTGCCGAGTTCAACGCCCCATTGGTCGAAACTATTTAGACCCCATATGGCTCCCTGGACGAAGATTTTGTGTTCGTATAGGGCAATCAGTTGGCCAAGCGTATTCGGTGTAAGTTGTGGTAGCAAAATGGTGTTGCTGGGGCGATTTCCTGGGAAAGTTTTGTGAGGTACTAGTTCTTCTGGTACCCCTTCGGCACGGACTGCCTCGGCATTTTACCGAAAGCTAGAGCTTGACTCTGGGCAAACATATTAGCCATAAGTTTGCGGTGGTGCGTACCCTGGCCGTCTGGATCGTTTAGCGACCGGGCAAAACCGATGAAATCACACGGTATCAGCCGCGTGCCTTGGTGTATAAGTTGGTAAAAGGCGTGCTGGCCGTTCGTGCCTGGTTCTCCCCATATAATTGGTCCAGTTTGATAGCTGACCGCTTGGCCATCTTTGCGGACACGCTTGCCATTGCTTTCCATATTGCCCTGCTGGAAATAGGCGGGAAGCGGTGGAGGTACTGGTCGTAGGGTAGAATTGCCTCTGTTTCGGCGCCGAGAATGTTTGTATTCCATACGCCTAGTAGAGCCAAGATAACTGGCAGATTTTCTTCTAGCGGTGCTGTGCGGAAATGCTCATCCATTTCGAAAAAGCCGTGTAGCAGTTCGTCGAAATTATCGGAGCCGATGGACAGCATTATCGAAAGACCAATGGCACTCGTCAGACTATACCGCCCACCGACCCAATCCCAAAACTGAAAAATATTGACTGGGTCTATACCGAAGTCGCGGACCGCCTCGGTATTTGTGCTGAGAGCCACGAAATGCTTGGCGACAGCGGCTTCATCTTGCATGGCACCTAGTAACCATTTTTTGGCAGTTGCAGCATTTGCCATGGTTTCGTCAGTAGTGAAAGTTTTGCTAGCTATGATGAATAGCGTTTCACTTGGTTGGCAGCTGCGAAGTGTTTCTGACAGATGTGTGCCGTCGATATTACTGACAAATTTAACTTGGATGTTGCGGTCACTGTAGTGCTTGAGTGCTTCTGTTACCATGACAGGTCCGAGGTCTGAACCGCCGATGCCGATATTTACAATATTTCGTATGGGCTGGCCAGTGTGGCCTTTCCACTCACCGCTACGAACACTACTACTGAACTCACGCATATGCTGCAGCACCTCATGGACGATGGGCATGACGTCTTGGCCGTCAACGTATACGGGGTTTTCGGATTGGTTGCGCAGGGCAGTGTGCAGTACCGCGCGGTTTTCAGTGGTATTTATCTTTTCGCCGGCGAACATGGCGTCGCGCAAATCTTCGACATGGCATTCGCGGGCGAGATCGTAGAGCAGCCCGAGCGTTTCATCGGTCACAATATTTTTTGAAAAGTCTACATAAATATCACCTGTTTTTCTGGCGAATCTAGTACCTCTTTCGCTATCGGCCGCAAAAAGATCACTTAGATTGTCTTGAAAATAACTTTTGTGCTCCTCTAGCATTTGCCAAGCGACTGTTTGTGAAGGGTCAAGTGTATCAATCATGCTTACACTATAGCATTGGGAGAAGAATGATGTATGGGAAAGATGTATTCATCACCGCCGTCATACCCGTGGGCTGTCATGCTGAATCTATTTCAGCATCTATATGTCCACATCGTGTCATTCTGAACGAAGTGAAGAATCTACCCTTGTCATTCCCGCGCAGGCGGGAATCCAAACGGCATTTCTGACGTTGTTTCATATTTCAGTTGTCATGCCGGGTTTCGCCCCGGCCAGGCGACCATGCCTTTTGCTGCCAAAAAGGCCTGGACCAAAAACCAGGCCACAAGCTCCATCTTCGGTCAAATGTTGTCCAGTTTTACAACCGACGCGACAACTCACTCCGGCTAGTATTGCCACCGGCAATACTAGCCTCCATTCAAACAAGTCGCGCCGCCTTTCGGAAGTTGTAAAACATGACAACATTGGAGCCGTGAGCCTCCGCATGGCCGTCTCTAGTTATATCGCTAACGCGATAATTTTCATGAGGCCGAAACGGCCGCAGTTTAAGACATTTGAACATTCGTATTTAGGATTTGTTTAGTGTTGCGGAGTTCTGATTTATCTGGTATTTGTTGCTTGGGATGTCACATCTGCTATGTCTGCCGCGAATTGAGCTTTGAGCGCCTCGATGTTTTCGAAATCCATTGGGGGCGGATGAAGGGGCCGAGTTCGAAAGACAGGGTCTGGCCGTAGATTTCTTGGTCAAAGTCAATTATGTGAACCTCAAGTACGCGTTTGGTTTCGTGCAGGACCAAACGCGGCCCCAAGTAGAGTGCGCCTCTGTAAATTTCGTTTCCCAGACGAACCGTGCAGCTATATACCCCTCTTTTTCGACATCTTTCAATATACCAGCGTCCAGATTCGCCGTCGGAAATCCCAGCGTCCGCCCATACTGATCACCTTTTTGCACAATACCCGAATATGTCATAGTTGTTACTAAGCGTATAGTATCATGTAGATATGAGCAACCAATACAAACTGCTTTTACTTGATATTGATGGCACACTGGTCGCATCAAAACCAAATGCTTTACCAACTAAACGTGTTGTGCAGACTGTTAAAGCGGCTCAGAGTTTTGGCGTCCATGTCGCGGTCGTAACAGGACGAGCTATTTATTTTGCAAGAGATGTTGTAGATTCACTAGGCTTGGTTGGGCCAAGTGTGTTTAATGGTGGCCCGGTAGTTATTGACTTGCCGAGTGGCAGAGTTATTCACCGCCAAACCATTTCTGTTCCGCGGCTACAAGAGTTGGTAGAGTTAGCGCTTCCGTTTGATACCCGATATACACTGACGCTGACCAGTATTCAACCCAAATAGACTCAAGAGATAAAATTACTGCTGAAGCCGAACAGTTTTTTATCGAAGCGGTAGACACAAAAAGTGCGGTGCACATGGTGGAAGCGTTTAATAGTGTTGACGGCGTCTCAGCTCAACTCGCCAGTTCGTGGAAAGATGGCGATGTCATGGACATTCATGTTACTAACCTACACGGCACAAAACGCTATGGTGTCGAAAAATTAATCCAGTTACTTGGTGTGAAGAAACGAAATGTAATGGCGATTGGCGATGGTTATAATGACATGCCGATGCTAGAAGCGGCTGGACTAAAAGTGGCCATGGGGCAAGCGCCGCCCGAAGTGCGCTCTGTGGCCGATTACGTTACTAGTGTACTCGAAGAAGATGGCGTTGCAGAGGCAATCGAAAAGTTTATTCTGAGTACTTAACGTGTATGGTGGATATAGTCCTTAGCAGCTAGAAGTTCGGCCATCAGGATGGCGCCACCAGCGGCACCACGGACGGTGTTGTGTGCTAGGGCGATGAATTGCCACTCCTGCTCACCGACCTGACGCAGTCGACCCATGCTTACACCCATACCGTTTTCTCGGTCACGGTCGAGCCTGGTTTGTGGTCTGTCCTCAGCTTCGAAATATTCGATGAGTTGTTTGGGCGCACTCGGTAAAGCCATCTCGGCAAGTGGATTAACGAAGTTTGTTACGGCTGTGAGAATGTCTTCTTTGCTAGGTGTCGACGCAACTGTAACAGATACCGAGGCCATATGGCCATCGCTGGCGGGCACACGAATACATGTGGCATGTATAGTGGGGCTGGTGGCGAGTGTGACAGTATCTTTGGCAAGTTTCCCCCAGATTTTCATCGGTTCACGTTCAGATTTTTCCTCTTCGCCGCCGATGAAGGGGATGACATTATCAACCATTTCCGGCCAGGTGGCAAAGGTTTTGCCCGCTCCAGAGATGGCTTGTAGGCTCGTAACGCGTACATCAACCGGGTTGAAGCCAGTCAAGGCCGTCAGTACTGACACATATGACTGGATCGAACAGTTTGGCTTAACTGCTATCAGGCCAGTGCTCCAGCCACGGTTTTTGCGCTGCGTCTCGATAAGAGTGGCGTGTTCGGGATTGACCTCTGGCATAATCATCGGCACGTCAGCTGTCCAGCGGTGGGCAGAGTTGTTAGATATGACTGCGACACCAGCGGCAGCATAGGCTTCCTCGATGCGACGAATGTCATCTTTTTCCATGTCTAGCGCGCAGAAAACTACATCAACACTGCTCACAATGGTATTTAGATCGTCTTCTACGGCTAAGACATTGAGCGAAGCGATGTTCTTGGGTATAGGAGTACTCATGGCCCAACGGTTGCCAACCGCTTCGCTGTAAGGTTTGCCAGCCGAACGAGGTGAGGCAGCAACAGTCGTTACTTCAAACCAAGGGTGGTTTTCGAGCAAGCTTATAAAACGCTGGCCAACCATGCCGGTGGCACCAAGGACGGCTGTTTTGTAGGTTGTCATGAATGAGTTCCTTTCTCTTTTCCATATAGTTCGTCATGGATACACTGCAAGGCTTTTGTGTCATCTGCTTCGGCGACCACCATAGTAATATTTAGCTCGGACGAACCCTGTGCGATGGCGATTACATTTACATTGCCTTTGCCAAGAGCACTAAAAATGCGGCCAGCAACTCCGACGTGATGGCGCATGCCGGTTCCGACGACGGCAATGAGTGACACGCCAGTCTGATATTCGACTAGATCAATCCTTTTGGCGCGAACTTCCGTGGCAAAAGTTTGTCTCAGGGCCTTAGTAGCGGTTTGACCGGCAGTTTTCTCAACCACTAGAGTTATGTTATTTTCCGACGAAGCTTGTGAAATAAAGAGGACGCTTACTTTGGCGGCAGCAAGGGTATCGAATACTCGAGCGGCAATACCATAAACTCCGCGCATTCCTTTGCCTTGGATGGTTATCATGGCTAGGTTTTTTAAAATGGTTAAAGCTTTTGCGCCATTTTTCGAAGTATCGCCCTCGGGGGTTATACGGGTACCAGGATGACCTGGGTTCATAGTGTTTTTTATAACAATGGGGATACCTAGCTCGGCAGTTGGTATCATGGTGCGCGGATGAATAACTTTTGCGCCGAAATAGGAAAGCTCCGAAGCTTCTTCGTACGACATGCGGGCAATAGACGAAACACCGTGTACGCTGCGTGGGTCACTAGTCATAACACCGTCAACATCTGTCCAAATCCAGACTTCGTCAGCGTCTAAACAATAGCCGAGTATAGTGGCCGAAAAGTCAGAACCACCGCGTCCGAGTGTAGCTGTAACCCCATCGCGGGTAGCACCTATAAATCCTGTCACGACTGGCACAGTGCCATTTGAAATAAGTGGCAGAAGAACATGGGCGGCCTTCTTTTTGGAGGCTGCTAGCAGCGGCTGGGCATCGTTGAAGTTGTCGTCGGTGACGAGAAAGTCAGTCGCGTTGACGGCCACTGCAGGTACACCTTGGTTGTTGAGTGCGGCAGCTACCAGGTGGATTGAAAGACGTTCTCCAAAAGACAAAATTAGGTCGCGGCCACGTGGCGTGAGCTCGCCAAGAGCAGTAACACTTTTCAAAATGCTTTTCAAAATGGTTATTTTGGAATCAATTAGCTCACGCAGGGCTGCTTCGGCGCTAGGTTCGAGCTTCAGCCCTCGTATAGCGTCGTGATGGACGGTTTTGAGAGTGTCAAGTTTAGCTGCTATAGCGCGCTTTCTGTTGCCAAGTGGTAGCTAGACGGGCCATTTCCTCCAACTGATTGGTGACCTGCGTCATGGCCGAAGTGACCACCACAGGATGTCTTTTGATCTCGCTTGAGACTAGCCTGGCAACATCAGTCATGCGCTCGGCGCTTCCCACGGAAGTACCACCAAATTTCATGACTATCATCGGGCTGTCTCCAGCCGTGAGAGGCGGACGTAATCGTCTATCATGGCATTTACGGTCGGCTCGACACCGGCTCCTGGCCCCGTCACGGTGTAAACGCCGTCGCTAAGGTTCGGCCCGAGCCCAACAACGAGCCCATTCCCAGCGGCGGTCAGCGGGGCAAAGCTGGCGAATTGCGGATTTCCTTTGAGTGGTCGGAAGCCGGCTACGAGTCGCCATCCATCAACGGATATGTCGAACCCACCTAGGCGTGACCCTGGATCACTTTCACTAGCGGCAGGATAGAAAGAGACGATAAAGCGGTGTGGCTCCGTGGCGCTGACTGCGGTGTTGATATCATCATCGGACAGAGAAAAGGCAAGCATCTCAGGGGTAACAATCGTTTTGCCTAAGCCCAAAATGTTGTATATGATAGACATTTTTCTTTGGAATGTCACCCTCGGCTTCGCCGCGTAGTACAGCCTGTGGGGAGTCGGCGCCAGGTTCAGCGTAGCCAGCTTTAACAGCATGCTCGACGGCACTTTCAAGTGAGATTCCGCTACCACTGGCAGGCGCAACTTCGCTCATGATGGCCGTCATGGTGCCATTCAATACGGCATGCATTTCGGTTATGTTTTCTTGGTCTATGTTGTACTGCTCGGCTACGCGGAGCAAGCGGGTACCTCCACCTACGGTCGCAGTTATACCAAACCGGGTGAAGTTATCAGAGGCAGATTTAAGATCCTGGAAGAAATGCGACAGTGCGCCCTTCTCGGCCGTGACGGCCATTTTACCTTTCGCAAGGATGGTCGAAACATAGCCGTAAGCCAGTGTGCCATCTCCACCGGAGGGGATGGCAAGAAACATGACATCAGGAATGTCTGCATCCGCAAATTGTGTTGTGGAATCAACATTGCCGTCAGCATCAGTAATACCGTTGATATCTACTACCATGCGGGGCTTTGGCTCTAGCCCGAGCCGGTTAGCAACGCGTTCTTGCCCGATCTGTCGCTCAAGCTCGCGACCAATGTTACCTCGACCAATCAAACCCCATGATTTAACGTTTACCTCAGGCATATTTATCCTCCTTAGCCGTAGCCTCAGTATATGACATTCATTTTAATCTAGCAAAAGCGTATTCGGTGTAATACAATCAACCATATGAATCCTCAAAATTACTCCCAGAAAATCATCATCGTTGAAGATAACACTGCTCTTGCTGAAATATACAAAACACGCCTGGAGCTGCTTGGTTACACTTGTTTTGTTGCCTACAATGGCATAACTGGGCTGTATTTCATCCAGAAGGAAATTCCCGACCTTGTTCTGCTTGACCTCATGATTCCAGATATATCGGGCGGCCAGCTGCTTTCAACAATGCGAGCAACCGATTGGGGCAAGAACATTCCAGTATATGTCATTTCAAATTTAAATGAGACAGAGGCGCCAAAAGACCTGCGGGATCTGGGAATCTCTGGTTATTCGGTGAAGGCAATGATGACAGAAGATACGGTAGACAGGATTGTCAATGGCATCCTACGTCCAGATATGCAACCTGAGCCTGTTACGACCGAAACACCTCCCACTGGCGCTACTCTTGCCGACGTGCCATTTCACGAGGCTCCACAGTAAGCTATATTCATCAAATAGGAAACCGAGGCGTTACCGTAACGCCTCTTTTTTATTCAAAATACTTACTATACAATATGTTTTTCTGTAAAACAACAGGGGTAAGATTTAGTGTTATATAAATCACAACGGCAATATTGCATAGATTGATTGCACAGAAAAATGTATGATATAATAAAGACTAGCAGTTTGAGGTGAAGCTTGCGAGACAGCTCAATCTGCGGTCAATTGTGATGTGAAGTTTTGGGATGTGTAGCGAAACCAGCTTAGTGCTGGTTTTTGTTGTTGAAAACGACGAAGGCTGATTTATCACGTGGGCATATAAGCTTACCGCTACGGGTGCCGGCGTAGCTCCTGAAACAGGGTGTACTGCGAAAGACTTGAACTTATTGCCGACCACCGGTTATTCTCAAGGTACAGTAGATTCAGCCGAGATTGTTTCGACTGGCGGTAGTGCGAACCTCGGCTGCATATGGGATATTACCAACGTATGACCTTCTCAAACCATTTCGCCAGAGCAAACCACTGGCAGCTACAACAAAACCTAACCGTCACGATAATTTCCAGTTTATGCTATATTTAAAAAATGGATCCAGACAAAAATTTAACACCAGACGCTACAAATCATTTAACTTCAGAACCTCAACCGATTAGCAACCCCGCAAACGCATATCAACCCCAGCCAGCTGCCCAGTTAATAGTACCGAGTCAGCCTACAAGCATATCAATGTCGCCACAGAAAAATAGTGAATACCCGCAAGAGGTTCAACCATCCTCTGAAGCTCAATCATCAATTCAGTCCACAAATACAATGGCCTACAGTTACAATACGATAAACGCCTCCAATCCTAAACGTCGTATACCGCGCTGGCTAAAGATGATACTAGGCGTAGCAATTGTGCTAGTTGCTCTCTTTGCACTTGCCGTAGGCAGGTATCTATCAAGCTTCCAAACAGTCACGTATAAAGAAAAACAGGCACAATCTTTAGTATGAAATATTTCAAGGGTGCTACGTTAAAACCTGCATCGGATTTTGTTCACTCAGAAAATGATTTTCAATTCCGTGGTTCAGATTTTTTGGTTGCGTCGAGTGGGAAGTACCCATTAGCAATACAAATCAATCTTAACAATGGTGATTCACTCTACGCCAACAACGCGTTATGCGCTAAACCGGCATTCAAACTAAAGCAAGTTGGCGATGGTCAATCGGATGTAATATGCCACTTGTTGCCGGGTAATCAAAAGGAATATCTATATATGTACGAATTCAAGAGCGGGGGCAATAAGTACCTGGTCTTATTGGTTCAGTATATTAAGGCTTTCGACAATCCTCCAACTGATGCTGACGAAGTAAAAGAATTGACGGATAAGTTATCAAGAGACTCTGAGCTCGATTTACGTAACTTCAAAGATGATCTGCAGATAATTCTACCTTCAATAAAAGTTGTCAATTGATTCTCAAATCTATCTTTATTATCGGCTAAATGTTGAAATTGTTAAAGATAAAGTATCTAAATTGGTGAATTAAATATAATCTATCGTCCAAATAAGTTTTTTTTGAGTTTGTTATACTGGCCATTGGTCAGAAAAACTCTGTGTACATTTGGATCGTCAGTGTCACCTGTGAGTGAAGCGGTACTGGAAACACCCCAGTCAGTCACTTGCATAGTTTGAACCTGAATCTCAAAACCCCTAGGATGTCATCCCAACGAAGGCTGGGATCCAGATATATGAAATGGATTCCCGCCTTCGCGGGAATGACAAAATTACAGGGGAGACAGTTTTGAGATTCAGGTAGATAAAGATTTTTCAAATGAGTGAATTTTTTATAATAGACTAGAAAACCATACCGAGATAACAGATACAAAATTGCTGAAAAATATTTAGCTGGGGGTGAGGGATTCGACCGACGTTCCGCCGGCCCGAAACTGCGCGCAGAAAGCACAGCTTTCGTCGGAAGATTTCCTTACAGACTGCCATTAGCAGTGTTCACCACTCATGCTTCGTATTCGGGTGTTCGAATCGTTAGCAGCTCCACAATGAAAAATGCTCCAGGCTTTAAAGTCTAAAGCAATTTTCATGGCTGAGCATACAGGTTTAAATAATTATACGGGCTTTCGTTTAACCTATTTTTGTAGTGCGATCTAACAGCTTTGGGTTCCCTTGCCAGATGATAAGATAACTAAAATATACCCAAACATCATAATGATTACGCCTAGCAATGGCCAGATATTGATTTTTGATGCTTTTTTGATGCTAAATATTGTATATATAATAATACCAAGCCCCAAAACCAGCATTAGGCTTGCACCAGAAACCTGAAATATTTGTGCGTTATTAAATTCAGTGATACGTCGTGGATCAATTGTGCCATCAGATAAATAGTAAACTGAATCACAATAATCACCGCCACCCCGAGTAAATCCAGTGCCAAGCAGAATAATGAATGGTCCGATAAAAATAGACGAGATAGTATAAATACGAGCAAGTTTCGAGTATTTTTTAGATTCATCATTAACTGTAATTATACTATTAGCTTTACAGTAACCCAATTTTTCGTTCACTTACTTTCAACGACTCATCCTAAACATGCAATAGTATAACAGGTGCTATGAGCCTGAAACTGAACTGTCGCATCTGGCTGGGGATGAGGGATAGCGCCCATCTTTGATGGGCTTTTCCGTTCGCTTTGCTCTCATACGCCTATCCTCGTTCTATAATCCACAAAGCTCAATCCTGCAAATATTCTCGAGTAATCTCGAGCTTTTTTATAAGGATGACCGAATGGGGATAGAACGCGACCAGATTTAGTGGATTGACGATCCTATCAAAAAGCCGAAGACTGCGGAAATTACCGCAATTATCACTTCCTTTTTCTTTTGGATGAATGATCTTTTATCTGACTTAAACATATATCTATCCTAACATGCATGGCTGAGCGTATGGGTCTAATACCCAAACAGTGCTCTGGACTATTCTTTAGATTTGTATGCAGCCATTGATCCAACGCCGACACAAAGACCTATAATAAATCCAAAAATCCATTGTTCCATAATAACTATTATACTCCAAAATTGGCTGGGGATGAGGGATAGCGCCCATCTTTGATGGGCTTCTCCGTTCGCTTCGCTCACATACGCCGAACCTCGTTCTATAGTCCCCCTCTCAAACATACAAAAAGACCCGAGTAAACCCGAGTCTTTTTGTATGGCTGGGGATGAGGGATTCGAACCCCGATCCTGGGACCAGAACCCAGTGCCTTACCGCTTGGCCAATCCCCATTGGCATATTTGACTTAAAACGTACTGCGGGGAACAAATCGGACTCGACCTACCTTCGGCAGGCCAGTCCCCACATTTGCAAACCAGTTTGCGTGAGTGGACTTCCTTGCGACCCGCCACTGGCGGCTCTCACGCTTGGCCAATCCCCAATCAACAGGGATGAGTATAGCAACTTTTTGAGAATTGCTCAAGCTAGTGAGACCTGAGTCTTAAGAACCTAAGGATGTCATTCCCGCGAAGGCGGGAATGACAAAAGTACTAGAGGAGAATGCTTTTAGACTCAGGTAGTGATGTGCTGAAGCATGAGCAATTTTCTTAGGAATCACATCATGGTATCATCTAGTGCTATGAGATTCCTAGTCGTAACTGCCATAGTTGGAACATTTGCATATCTACCTGTTTGGGCTTTCGATAGCCTCGTTTTGCCACAACTAAGCGGGCTTCAACAGACGTACCAAGCAGCGGCCGACTTGGCCGACCGTACAAACCAGTAGACGGTACTAATCAATATCGCGGTGACGGAAACCGAGGAGGGCAATGGTGGTACCGATGACGAATACAGCTACCAGGTAAACCAGTAAACCACGCGGCGATTTGCCCTGAAGCGGGTCGAGGGGCACAAAGTAGTGGTACGGCATGAATTTTACTGGCCATTTGAGCCAGTCGGTCAGACTGCTGAGGCTGGCGACAATATATCCGCCGAAACCGATTGCCACGGCGACCGCGGTAGCACTTCGTTTCGTAAACCGACTTGCTGCTTGCAGCGCAAATGCAATATAGCCAAAGCTCATGGAAAATAGCGCGGTGTACAATGTGGTGATGGCCAGCTTGTCGCTACCAACGTGAAGTTCAAAAAGTGGTGCGCATACCACTATAGCTAGTAGCGTTGCGCCGCAAACAACGGCAAATTCTCCCGTATAAGCCAAGGCCTTTGCAGCGAGCAGTCGTACGCGGCTGATTGGCCGCGCTAGTAGCAGCTCAAGCGTATGGCTTTGTTCTTCGCGTCCGAGTATACCCGCGCCGCGCGTCACCGATAGGATAATCCAAAGTATCGGTAGGGTAGCGTAGAAGACCTGCGCGTTAAGAAACTCAACAGGGTCACCTACGTCTACACTCTTCGCCCCGCCTGTTTTGAGCCCTCGTAGTTCTGGCGGAAGTGTGTTCAGTACTTTATTGAGCTGGGCAGCTTGGTCGCTTATGGATGGAAATAACGCCATGATAAAAACTGCCAGCACAACACTACCTATGCTCCACCATAATAATGCAGTTCTTCGTCTCTTCAGCTCCCACAGAACGACATCTTTCATAGCTTCCAAACCCTTAACTCATGACTCTTATCTCTTAACTCTAAATCAATCATGCACCGTCTCCATAATACTCAAGGAATTCATCCTCTAGATTGAGCTGTTCAGTAGTAAGTGTCGTGATGGTACAGGTGCTTAAGACGGCGAGAGCCTCGGCGATGGTCTTTTGGGCTGCACAACTACGGTGTGACCTTCGTGCGAAATGAATTTCAGGGCGCGGTTAGCGCGGAGTTTTTCGGCGTCTTTGGGGTGAGCGAGGACGACACGAAAGGTTGTACCTGCCAGGTTTTCATCGCTTTTTACAGCCTGTTCATGTATAAGTCTGCCATGTTTGATGATGCCCACACGGTCGCACATCCGCTGCGCCTCAGCTAGGTTGTGACTACTGACAAATACGGCGGCACCTCGGGCACTGGCTTCACGAATAGTTGCGTAAAACACTTCCTGCATAAGTGGGTCGAGCCCGCTGGTCGGTTCGTCCAGTATGAGTACATCTGGCTGGTGCATGAGTGCCTGAATGATGCCAATCTTTTGGCGGTTGCCCTTGCTGAGTTCGCCGATGAGCTTGTCTGGCTCAGCTTCAAACCGACTTATGAGCTCTGCCAAGTAGTCCTTTTTCACCCCGGATTGCAATTTGCTCAGATAGGCAAACATTTCATTTCCAGTAACCTTTGGCCATAGTGCAATCTCGCCAGAGAGGTACCCGACATGTTTTTTAACTTCTACAGTATCTTTGACTATGTCTTTGCCCATAATACTGGCCGTGCCACTGGAAGGCTGGATGAAGTTGAGCAGCAGCCGTATGGTCGTGGTTTTGCCGGCACCGTTTGCTCCCAAAAACCCATACACCTCCCGGGCAGTACCCGCAACGTCAAGCTATCAAGTGCAGGGGTTGTCGCGCCAGCGTACTGTTTCGATAACTTTTCTATGTCTATACTGACACTCATTAACATCTAGTATACTACGTTCTATGAGACAGATCATTCTGGCAAGTACGTCACCGCGGCGGAAAGAGCTGCTCGAGAAAATGGGGCTTGAGTTTACGGTTGTGCCGAGTGACTTTGACGAGTACCTCGATGAATCACGGCCGGTTGAAGAGATTGCCATGGAACTAGGTCGGGGAAGGCGCTCGCTGTCGCCGAGCAGTACCCAGAGGCGATTGTCATCGGCAGTGACACCATAGTGACCGTCGGTAACACACAGCTCGGCAAGGCTTTAGATATCGACGATGCTCGTCGCATGTGGTGGCTGATTACTACCGCACCGAACAAAGTTACCTCGTCACTTGCGGTTATCTGCAATTCCGAAAACTACGAACAGGTCACCTTTGATAATGCCTGGGTCTACCTCAAGCCATACGACGAAGTTAGTGTCGAAGCCTATTTGGCAACAGGCGACTATGCAGATAAAGCCGGTGCCTACGCCATTCAGCACATTGGTTCGCTACTCGATCACATAGAAGGTTCCGAAGACACCATCCTCGGCCTCCCTATACAACTCTTGAAAAACTTATTGCTACCGTTCGGTAATTAAGACCTCCCCCACAAAATAACTCCGTAGTCCATAACACGCCCTTTTTGTCCCAAATAGAGCAATAACCTTCGCATCGTAACAGCGGTTACGATTTGTCGGCTATTGCCAATTTGAAACAAAAATCATCACGTTCTGGGTATACGGATTATTCTGCAAGAGGTCTTAAGTCATTACTCCAGTATTTCAACCGCATCTGCATCCGGGTTCATGTAAACAATAACTACTTTGTGGCCGCAACAGAGTCGTCACCGATATCGCATCTTGGAATATTTCGGATCGTCCAGTGTATAACAGATATCTCCGCAAGGCTCATTTGTTAGACGATATTTTGTGAGTGACGGCTCGACACAACTATAGCAAAAGCGCTATACTCGTGCTATCGTAACACAGTGACAAAAGCAGCAAAACTACTTCTCGCCAGCCAGCTTGTGCTGGCAGTTGCACTCGTAATTTGTACCATTATATTGCCAAAATTTTTGTTCAGCACGGATCAGGGCGGTGTGAGTAACTACGGGGTAAATGCGGAAACACTCTGGCCGTTTAGTATCGGTTTCATCGGTTGCGGGTTGCTTGTCATACTCGGCGCTCGTGCCATTACCAAAGACTTGCCCCACGCTTCGAGTTTTCGGGCGACTCTTATGCTTATTGGAGTCCTCTGCCTATTGGTTGCCATAACGACGTATACCTATAAGATAAACGATTTTTTGACAAGCTTCATGTATACAGTACAGTCGCGATTTTCATTGCGGAATTTCCGCTGGCATTTTGGTACGCTTTGCAGCTTGCGCGCACGGCAATTGCAAAACGTC
Source organism: Candidatus Saccharimonadota bacterium (assembly GCA_016699935.1). Taxonomy (GTDB): domain Bacteria; phylum Patescibacteriota; class Saccharimonadia; order Saccharimonadales; family UBA4665; genus JAGXIT01. The sequence goes on along the minus strand of CP064992.1, from coordinate 36,049 downwards.
TTTTGTGGGTATTCCTGTTCGGCTTTGCGCTTGCAGCCCTAACATACTTTGGCGTACTGCATGTGCTGTTTGTGGCCGAAATCCTCACAACATTTAGTTTTGGTTGGCTCATGGTCCATACTGCCAATAGGCTTTCTGCGCAATAAAATTAGGCCAGATAAAAAGGATTACCTTGTTCATCTGTGAAATGTGTTATTTGAAAAAGTCGTAGATTGTCAGTTCTGGCGGAAGAAATCCGTCGGGGTGTTTGTGGCCGGCTTCCCATTTTGCACCTTTGCCGTAGCCAAGGTCTTTCATGAGGCTGGTGGGAGCGTTTCGCAGACCAAGGGGACGGGGAGGTCGGGGTACTGTGCAGCGAGTGTCTTAGCTTTGCCCCAGGCATCGTAGCTTTCGCGGCTCTTCAGTGATTTCGCAAGAACCACCGCGCAGTGGCTGAGATTTATTTCTGCTTCCGGCAAACCAATTCGTTCGACCGCCAGGAAAGTTGACACCGCAAGGTTGAGCGCAGCTGGTGCTGCCAGGCCTATATCTTCACTAGCAAAAACTACCATTCGCCGGGCGATAAACTTTGGGTCTTCTCCAGCCTGCAACATGCGCGCCATGTAGTAGAGTGTGGCTGTAGGGTCGCTGCCACGCATGGACTTAATAAATGCAGAGATAATATTGTAGTGTGTTTCACCCTTTTTGTCGTAGCCAGGCAACTTTGTTTGGGCAGCCGTTTCGACCAAATCGGGTGTGATGGTTTTGCCAAGGGCAAGGCGCTGGGCGAGCTCTAGATTTCCCAGTGCCACGCGGGCGTCCCCGCCACTCAGATCGGCCAAGAGCTCTACGGATTTTTTCGGCAAAATTTTGGCAGTTAACTTCATTTGCTTTGCAGCTCTCTGTAAAATCGCGATAATTTCACTTCGTTGCAATGGTTCGAGTACCAGAACCCGGCTGCGGGAGAGCAGGGGGTTGATGATCTCGAAGCTCGGGTTTTCAGTGGTCGCACCTATTAGTGTGATGACGCCAGACTCGACATGAGGAAGAAAGGCATCTTGCTGAGCTTTATTGAAACGATGGATTTCATCGACGAAAAGTATCGTTTGCATCCCAAGCCGCTGATTTTGCTTGGCCAGTTCGATGACTTTTGTGACGTCTGCTTTGCCGCTAGTGACGGCACTGATTTCGACGAACTCGGCACCTGTTTCGGCGGCAATAATCCGAGCTAGAGTAGTTTTGCCAGTACCTGGCGGCCCCATAGTATCAAACTCGTCGGTTCTTTGCGCTCAATAATTTGCCGTATGATTTTCTGAGCACCCACCAAATGCTCTTGCCCGATAACATCGTCAAGCTTCCCGGTCTCATCCTCTCCGCTAGCGGCCTCGTATCCATCCTTACATTGTACGCGACTTAGTAGCGAACAATAGGGCCAGCTTGTTGTGACTTTTTCTTTTGTGTGCGCGCATGTCAGTGAAAAATATAGCACGGCTGCAAAAGGTGGAGCGACAATATGAAAGGCTAGCCAGGCTGTACGGTCTGACACATCAGCATTCCGTAACAGGTGGCGTAGTGTAAATACCCATAGAACAGCACATAACAAACCAATTATTAACACAGCAATAAGAACACCAAAAGCAATTGATATCGGGGCAGTGCATGCCGAAGCATCTGCTAGCTCAATACCGTCAACATAGCAGCGGCCATCGGTGTATTCATATGATTTTGCGAAAAGTCCATACATGCAAATAGTCTATTGAACTAATAAGATGACTGCGAATACTCATCTCCGTCAGAGAGCGTAGCCGTAACAACATAAGAATTGCATTCCGTTTCAACCACGCATCTCACGTTCCCTTTTGTTTTAGGGGCGTATGAATATCGCTTGGCTATTGGGCGGTCGGCAAGTATTTGGTTGGTTTGGTTTTCGGGGTCGCTTAGCGACTCAGCATCTAGCCCTTTCATATTAGTTGCCCTCCAGGTCTCGTTGTTTACCTGGACCAGTGTTGGATAATTACCGTACTGTGCATAGTAAGCCTCAAGATGTGATCGAAGTATATTTATGTCTGTTTGTCGCTCATTATCATTTGATTTGTATTGGACGCTCGTTGAGTTTGAGGACACTGAGTCACTCGATGAATAATTATCATACTGGTAGTTACTGGATGATGGATAGTCGAACCTGCTACCGTAGGAGTAGACTTCGTATGTGAAGCATACATTGCCCTTCTTGTGACGGGACGAATCAATGTAACTGCTGGAGTACGAACTGCTTTTTAGCTCGGATTTATCTGGCGCTGTGTCAGTTTTAAATGTTGCACATAGTTTAAATGAGTCTTCGCTTGGCTCATAGCGGTAATCATCTAAGCGATTTTTCACTTCATCATCTAATTTTTGTAGCTCAGTCAGTCGTGTCGGCAGCTCGCCTTCATTCGAGTTATAGGACTTAATCTCGTAACTCAATGATGAGATGTCTTGGCTTTTCTGTTCATCTGATGCTTTGGACTTTTGCAGACTAAGAGTGGGCACCTGAAGTCCAATTGCAATGGCACTCGCAATAGCTAAAACGAGTACCAGCAACTTTTGCTGGGAGGAAAGCATATTAGGAGTTCTCCTTCCTTTGATATTCTTTGCCTATTACGTAGACGGCAAAGCCAATAAGCGCCACATTGAGCGTTGATGCAATCATAAGCTGCCATATCGGATCGCCCTGGGTTGAACTGGTTAGAAGCGACAAAGTATCTTTGCCATCTACTATGCGGGATACTATTTGGTAAACCAGTCCCGACAAATTACCGATGATAGTCATGAGCTGTACAACTATGAATACGCCTAGAAAAGCTTTACGCCAGCGATGAGTCACAATTCCTGGAGTTACCTTTTCGGTAGCCTTCGTCCTGAGATACAGCACCACAAAAACAGGCAGGCTCACAATAACTGCTGAAAGCGAAGAAACAAGTTCAAAATTGCTAAAATCATATGGACTGTAACCGTCGCCAGTTGATTTTTCTGCATTGATGATGCTATCCAAACCAATGTTGAGTAGGTTCGTAAGCGCAAAAAGGAGGGTCGTAAGCATTACGAGCATAACAAAATACTCAGGCAGATACGCATACGATTTAAGCCAGCTACGCTTTTCGGGTATTTCTTCTATGCTCATTATCGAAGCATAATTCCCACTGGAAGCCACAGGGCTGCTGACAACAGCTGGGCTTGGTGATTCGCTGGCTGCAACAGCTACGCTGGAACTCTCTGGAACGAGAGGCGTTGGTGACACTACTGGCTCTTCGGGTTTATATTGATCTTGTTTTTCAGTATTCATGTTTGTCTCGCTTATACTAATGATAGTTTCAGTATAGCTCATCATACAATAATAGAAAGAGTCCATTTATCCTGAGAATTAATTATGAGGAAAGAGCAGCCAGAGTCGAATGAACGAGTGAAGCGAGATGCGAGACTCTGCGCGGTGAGAGAACCTATCTCGGTTCTCATATTATTTTTACCACCAGTGGTTGGCTTGCCAGAAGGAGTAGGCGCCTTCCAAAACGCCGTTACGACCGTGTGTCCGTAGGTATAAGTATAACAAAACGTACCATATGATAAAAAGATGGTATAGTACTATTTGTGGCTTACTCAAAGTATGTGACCCCAAAATTATCAAGAAGGTATCGGCATGATGCTATAAGAGGTGGTGGGATTGTTTTAGGCTACTTCATAGTGGCGATACGGTATCAGACTGCCCCGGTCTGTTTTCTGAGATCGGAACGCAACTGGTGGATAATGATCAATCACCAGAACGCACAAAAGCGCTTGCGGTCTTTTTGATCAATATACTAACGCAAAGGGGATCAGATACACTTGAGGCCAGAGGTGACTATGGGTTCACTGCCCAATTTGGCGATTTTGTTGAGACGGTGTCTCGTCGTCGCTTGTTGCCCTGGAAGCAAGAAAGAAGTTTACGCTTAGTTGGTCTTTTTACGATTACACAGCAACCTGGCAGAGCAAAGTTTGACCTTGGTCGTTCGGATATTGTACCGAAAGAAGATATGCCAAACAGCCTCGTGTTTACGGACGAACGACGCACGAACCATAGCAGTGCTGTTAGTGCCTTGTGGGTCATCGTTGGACATGCAAGAAAAGTTGTCGGTACGCCACAAGACGCCGTCAATGCGCCACAAGACGCCGTCTATGCGCCACAAGATGATCCTAACCTATCTACTTAAGACCTCCCCGCATAATAACTCCGTAGTCCATAACGCGCCCTTTTTGTCCCAAACAGAGCAATAACCTTCGCATCGTAACAGCAGTTACGATTTGTCGGCTATTGCCAATTTGAAACAAAAATCATCACGTTCTGGGTATACGGATTATTCTGCAAGAGGTTTTAACATCGGCAGTTCTCGGACTGCCGTGTCGACCAACTTTGGGCAGCCAAAGTTGGACAAAGCTGCCGGGGAGAGTGCAAACGACCGGCTTACTTGAAATTTCAAATCAGTCGTTATGCATCCCCGGTACCCAGGGATAACCTTATGCAGCATCGCAGTGAGCACTCACTGCATACCAGCCTCTTTCCAAGTTTTGTCGCTGAAAGCGACAGTTCAATAAACGAAATATATTTCCGGATTTATTCCGGAAATATATTTACAAAATTGTTGAAAAGGGAAGTGATTCGCCGTTAGGGCGGAGAGTGGGAAAAACAAGCCGGAGGTTCCCTGTCCGCTCAAAGCGGATAGGGCCGCGCATGTTTCTCCCATATCCTACCACCAGTGGTTGGCTTGCCAAAAGCATAGGCGGCTTCCCAGCTGCCGTAGCGGCGGGCAGCGTAGCCCTCAAAGTAGGCGTCTTGGCAGGCGTAGTCAGCACCGCAAGAACTGCGCAATACACCATTGCAGTCCTGGCCGATGCCGTAGCAGCCTCCCGGGTTAGTAGCATTTGGGTTATTGCCGCTTTCGCGTGAATAGATGTAGGCCTTTGCGGCATTTGCACTGACCGGATAGCTCGTGGCAGGTGCGGCAGCTGCGCGGTAGGTGGTTGCGCGGTATGCTGTCGCTACTGGAGCGGCAACGACGACGGGCTGTGGCAGTGGGCGTTCAGCCAACACCTCATCCGCACTTGGCACCCGAATCTGCTCGCCTGGATTGATGATGTTTGGATTACCGATGGCGGTATTCGCAAAGTACAGACGAGTCCAAGTTGTGCCATGAGCTTCCGCGATTTTGCTCAGGCTGTCACCTGGCTGCACTGTCACGACGACAGGCGCCGGTGCTGCTGGTTCGGACGCTACGGCAGGTTTAACTTCATCTGCCTTTTTCTCTTCTGTTTGCTTCACCTCATTTGGATTTTTCTCATCGTTGCTGGCCAATATGACCGTTTTGACGAAATCTTTTTCCTGGTAAGAGCCCAACGATTGAGCTGATACGCGTGGCATGGTGACGCCACATAGTACGGTCGCAAAGGCGACCGCTGATAGTACGGTTTTTCTCATAATACCCTCCTTAAGCGCAGTCCAAGTACAATCCCGGCGAATAGTATTGAAAGCCAGGGAGGACCGCTAGTGCGTCATAACTCCACCATAAAGTTATCGGCACGTAGCGATTAGGCTAGTTCATAAGCATTTCGCAAGTCAAGCAAAACGAATGATATTATACAATAATTCCAGAGGCCAAAAGCACGTTACTTTATTTACAACAATTTGTGATATTTATCACAACGACAATGATAATTTAGCTTCTCTTTCTCTTGAGCCGATTTGCGAGCGCGACAGCTCGATCTGACTCGTCTTCTATTTCGTGGCCGAGGATTTCTTCAAGTAAATCTTCAATAGTGACAATGCCTACAATAACATCGTCGCGCTCAACCGGGATAAGATGGGTTTGGGCGGAAATAAATTTACGAAACATGGTATCGAGCGCGGTACCGGCACCGACAAGCTGCGTTGGGTGTAGAGCCAACTCGTCAACGCGGGGTGGGTCTTCGTCGAAGTCTATGTCAACAAGTTCTTTGACGAGTATAACCCCAAAGCATATGGTTTTTTGCGTGTTAAAGACTGGGATGCGGCTATGGCCGGTCGCTTTTATTTCATCTATGAGCTTATCATCAATAAGGCTGAATGGCCTGAGTGAAAAGACTCTCTCAATTGGCGTCATAATACTGCCAACTTTTTTCTCGCTCAGTTGCAGCGCCCCTTTAATAATCTCTACTTCGTCTTCATCAAGCTCGCTTTCTTTTGCGCCAATGTGTTCGGCAACCAAAAGCCCAAGTTCGTGGCGGGTGTGTAAGCTGTGGGTAGCATGCCGAAACATGCGGTCGAGCATGAGCTGCAGGGGCTTTGCTAAGGGATAGGTGACGATAATCATGAGGCGAATCAGCCACACCAGTCGTCCGGTCCATAGTATGGCGTTTTGCGCGAAAAGTGCTTGCGGCATAATCTCGGCGAATATTGTGAGTGCAAGCGTGCTAATGACCACAGCCCACAGGCCGCTCAGACGTGTATCGATCACGAGCGGTGTTAGTGAAGCCGCGGCGACATTTGTCAGTAGTATTGCGGCGAGAGTAAGGTGCGCGTTTTTACGCAGTGGCATCAGCCATTTGGCATAACTATTGCCCAGCTTCGCCTTCCTTCGCAAGTCAGCAAGATTCAGGGACATAAACGCAACATTGAGTCCCGAACAGATAGCGGCGACTCCAACGAGCAGCACGACTTGAACTATGAGAATAATGACTTCCACAATCGTACCCAGTATACAGTATCGCTACCCCTGTGGCAAAGTGCTTTTGCCATTTAACCACAGATGTGCTAAAATGATGAACAAGAAGGGGCGCCCACACGGCGCTTTATTTTATGACTACACAAGACCCAACTAAAATTCGTAATATCGCAATTGTTGCGCGCGTTGAGCGTATGAGACACCTGCATGCAGGTTTCTCATCGCGCCGGCAAAAAGACGTGACTTTTTGTCGGGCTGCTCTTCCCGGTCGGGGGCTATCATGAGCGCCCAAGACCCAACTAAAATCCGAAACATCGCAATTATTGCACATGTTGACCATGGCAAGACCACTCTGGTGGATGGTCTGCTGAAGCAGAGTCACACGTTTCGCGAGAACCAGGCAGAAATGAGCCAAGATCTCATTATGGATAGCGGCGACCAGGAACGCGAGCGTGGTATCACTATTACCGCAAAGGTCACGGCGGTGCAGCACGGCGATTACCGCATTAACATCGTCGACACGCCTGGACACGCCGACTTTTCGGGCGAGGTTGAGCGCACGCTCAATATGGCCGATGGCTGTTTGCTCATAGTCGATGCGCAGGAAGGCCCCATGCCGCAGACCAAGTTTGTTTTAGAGCGGGCGCTCGAAGCCGAACTCAAACCCATCGTCGTCATAAACAAAATCGACAAATCTGGTTCGCGGATCGCTGAAGTCGAAGACGAACTGGCCGATTTGTTTTTGGAGCTCGCCGTTCACGAAGACCAGTTGCACTACCCGGTGTACTACGCAATCGGGCGAGAGGGCAAAGCCTGGGCTTCCGTCCCGGATGACGCTTTAACAGAGGCGGATTTAACCCCATTGTTCGATGCTATCATCGAGAAGATCCCCGCACCAGCAGTCGAAGCCGACAAGCCATTCCAGATGCTCGTGACAGCGCTTGCGTGGGATAACTTCAAGGGTAAATACGCCATTGGTCGAATTTCGCGCGGGCGGGTCAAAGCCGGCGAACAGGTTGTGCTGTGTAAAAAAGATGGCTCGCAGGTCAAAGCCAAAGTCGAGCTAGTTTTTATGAGTCAAGGCGTTAGCAAGTACGAAGTGCCGGAAGGAGTAGCCGGCGATATTGTGCAGTTGACTGGCGTCGGTACGGCTCAGATCGGTGAAACAATTGCCGATGTCAACGAGCCAGAAGCCCTGCCGACCATAGAAGTCGAAGCGCCGACCCTCCGGATATATCTCGGCCCGAACACCTCACCATTCAAAGGTCTTGAAGGAGAGTTTAATACTTCTCGCCAAATAAGCTCACGTTTGCAAAAAGAGCTGGAAACAAATGTCGGTTTGCAAGTAACTGATGATGGCATTGGCTTTACTGTCGCAGGCCGGGGTGAGCTTCACCTCGGTGTGCTCATAGAAACCATGCGCCGGGAAGGCTACGAATTTGAAGTTGGTCGGCCGCAAGTCGTCACGCACATTGAAAATGGCGTGGAAGTTGAGCCGGTCGAGGAAGTCATTATAGAAGTGCCAGCCGAACATGTTGGAACCGTCCAGATGGAACTTGGCCAGCGCCGGGCCACCCTAAAAGAGCAATTTGCTAGTCCAAGCAAAGGCGTTACGAAGCTTGTGTATGAAATGCCTACCCGAACACTACTGGGTATGCGGAACATTTTGCTGACAAATACCAAAGGCACCATTGTCATGAACACTTTGGTAACCGGGTATGCGCCAATTGGGGCTGCTTTGGAACAGCTGCGTAATGGCGTGCTAATTTCTTTTGAAACAGGTATCTCAACACCATATTCACTACAAAATGCCGAAGCCCGCGGCACGACATTCATTGGCCCCGCCGAGCAAGTATATGCTGGGCAAATCATAGGCCTCAATACCCGCCAAGAAGACATGGAAATAAACATTTGCAAAGCAAAGCACCTAACCAACATGCGTTCAAGCTCATCAGACGGTGTCGTGCAACTGACCCCGCCGACCATATTTAGCCTAGAACAATGTCTCGATTTCATCGAAAACGATGAACTGCTAGAAGTCACTCCAAAGAGCCTTCGTCTCCGCAAAAAGAACTCGACCCCACCAAACGCAAAAGGATGAAGTAAGGGTTTTACACGGCGCGCAACGACCGCAGGGCATTCTGGAACCAAACTACTGCTTTTTTATATCATGTTCTTTGCCATACTCTCTGCGATGGGCTAACTTGACGATATTAAAATCTGCTACCAGTGCAGTTGGTATTTTTAAGCCGTGCTTCGAAAATATATGCAGTCGCTAGTACTAATTCGCCAACCGACAAAGCAAGTGGCTGAGCGGCTTCAAAATCAATTGCTGTCGGTTGTCCTTCACTGACATTATCAGGATTGAGGCTTTTCATGACACGCAAGACTGTTCTAAGATATACACTGAATGGGTTATCTGCCAGGGATATTTCTTTTGGACCCCGAAATTTGCTATCGGTTAACGCGTCTTTTGTAGGAACGGAAATTCTGTCAGCGCCAGCCAAAGCCACCGCTCCAAGCTGTTCCATCGTTTCACACTCCGTGGGATCGAGGCTATGTTTTTCCATAGCTGTTCGCACCGCCGACGATAGAGTTGTTTCTTTTCGAGCTAACGAATCTGCTGCAACCCACAGCACATCACCCACTTCTTCTGCCATGCCAAAACGTGTCGCTGGCCTAGCTATCAGTATCTGGTAGGGTTTCCATAATCCTTTCGGAGCAAGTAATGCAAATGAATCACCGTGCTGAGTGAAAACTTCGGTGCCTTCATCGCCAATAATCAATTCATTTAGTTGCTCCCAGCCTTCAGTGGTATCGTTGCGTCTAAGTCCAACTGCCCGTTGCTGGTATTCATCAAGGGTTTTAATCGATGGCATATTGTTATAATACCGCGCCCTGGGTGGCGCCGTGGTTGGTTTGACTATCGTATAGTTCATTGGCGGTGTTGAGCATGGCGACGTGGCTGTCTATGATGCTTTGAGTCTGGCGAGTGAGAGTGGCGCAGTTCATTTCGCCCACGTTTTGCAGTGCGGTTGTGAGCTTGGTGGCGTACTCGACATCCAGCGCGGTGTGGCCGTCTTCGTGAGTTTTGAGAGCACGGCTGTAGGCGTCCCAGGTGGAAGCGACCGATGTTGGTGTAGTGCTCCCGGGTGAAAAAACGGGTAGGAATTGGTTGACGCGTAACCCGATCCGGACGTTATCTAGACGGCAGACGCCGCTTGTGGCAACCGGTGTATAGGCCCAGTTCAGCTGATACGCGGTGAGCGCGTGGTATGACCCGGCGGCTCGGCGAGCAGGGCAATTGACTATGGCAGTGCGAAGTGCAGGTAGACTTGAACCGTAAACTTCATAGTGTGTCGGTGTGTCTATGACAGTGGTGAGGCCGGGGGCGGCTGCAGTGAGACTGAGAGCACTAGGAAGAGTATAACCACTACTCGTACAGCTGCGAGGTACTTCAATTGTCGTCGCTGCGGCGGGCGTGTTTGCCTCTCCGGCCGCGGTTGCGGTACTGAGTGTTTGTGGAGTCACGGGGGACTGACTTAGTGGCTTGGCGGGCGTGTTTGCCGCATAGGCCGTTGGTGCAATACTGGCTGCTGGGAATAATTGTCCGGTGACGCGGAAGAGATTGCCGTATACGAGCAGAAACAGCACAAAAACGAACAGGGAGGCGTGGTGCTGCGCAGGTGTATATGATGCAGAACGATGACGTCGCCCACCATATGCATGGCGGTATTTTCCATAAAACATTCCCGAAAAACTCCTTCTGCTCGCGACAGATTCACGAGTAAAGTATATTATAGCAAATAAATACAAAAAAAAGCAATATTATGGTTTCATTTATGAAACCGGTGTGCTACACTTACGGTAATAGGTACTAAATGAGCTTTTGAGCTCAGGGAATATTTTGCATGGTACAGATTTATTACAGTCGTGCGCGCGAACGAGCGCTGCAAATACTCGATACGCCTCGCGTCGGTTCCTGGATTGCGGTGACGAATCCATCCGAGAAAGAGCTGGATATGCTGAGCGATACGTACGGACTCGACCGTGATACGCTGGAAGACGCCATAGATATATATGAAGCGCCTCGTATAGAAACGTATCAGGGTGCAGTTTACCTTTTTACACGTTATTGCCACCCAGAAGGCGTCGAGATTGCGACCGAACCACTCCTGATTGTCTATACAAACGACTACATTTTTACGCTGTCGCGGATAGATACGACCATTCTCGACCGGCTTATTCACGACCAGCTCGAGTTCGTCACGACCCAAAAAACCAAAACAGTACTATGGATGCTCGACGAAATCAACAAATCCTATGAAAAACACCTCACCAAAGTGGCTCGTCGAGTCTTGCAGCTTCGGGCCGAATTGCGCCAGTCGCGTCTGAGTGCGAAAGAGTTTGTGCGAATCATTGAGCTCGAAGAGGACCTAAACGAATTTCTTTCTGCGCTTCAGCCTCAGTCGCTGCTCTTCAATGCGCTGCTCGGCGGCAAGTATTTGCGACTGTACGAAGACGACCGCGACATGATAGAAGATATCGAACGCAGTACTGGCGAGCTTATCGGCCAGGTGCAGGGAAGACTACGGACGCTTGTGAATATGCGTCAGGCCTACGATGCCATCGCCACAACGAACCTGAACGCGACCTTCAAGCGGCTGACATCAATCGCAATATTTCTTACTATACCAACTATCGTAGGTGGGCTGTGGGGTATGAATGTGGCGGTACCGTTTGCGAATAACCAGTATGCTTTTGCGTTCGTGCTCGCCATAGTGCTCGGGCTCTCAGCGCTCGCAGTACTCATCTTTCGTAAAAACAAATGGCTGTAGTATCCAGCATAATTTTCCTCAGCTCTTAACTCTTGGCTCATAAATCTGTATACTACCCAGAATGAAACATATTTTCCACCCACACTCAGCGTTCCGTATATTTGCTTTTTCAGTTTCTGCAACCATTGCGACACTGATAGGAATAGTCTGGGGGTTAGGCTGGGGTGCCCTGTTTGTGACTATTATACTGATGATTGTTGAGCTAACCTTTAGCTTCGACAACGCCATCATTAACGCCAAAATACTCGAGCGAATGAGTCCGTTTTGGCAAATGCTTTTTCTGACAGTCGGTATTTTTATTGCAATTTTTGGTATGCGGGTTATTTTTCCCATACTCATTGTTTCAATAACGGCAGACCTAGGCTGGAAAACAGTGCTTGATCTAGCGCTCAATAACCCCAAGGAATACGCTCATCACCTAGAAGAAGCGCATCCAACTATTTCGGCATACGGTGGTGCATTTTTGCTGATGCTTGCTTTTCACTTTTTCTTTAGCGACGAGCGTGACACTATGTGGATCAAACACATAGAAAAACATATGAAAAAACTAACGCATTGGGCGTGGCCGTCTGCAGTTACGACCGCAGTGCTATTTTCAGTCGCTGCCTTGCCCGTAAACACCCACACGAGAACTACGCTTCTGGCGGGTGGCTTCGGAACTCTTACATACCTGCTTATACACGGCGCAATATTGTTTATAGAAAAATATCAAGGAATTGATGCAAAAAATCAGCCGTAAAACAGGTAGGCCTGGCTGCGTTTATGAGTTTTGTGTATCTTGAAATACTCGACGCCAGCTTTAGTTTTGACGGCGTGATCGGCGCTTTTGCTATTACGAGTAACGTTGTCCTCATTGCAGCCGGACTTGGCATAGGCGCTATTTGGGTTCGTTCCATGACGGTCTTTATGGTGCGGCGTGGGACGCTGAAAAACTTTGTCTATCTAGAGCACGGGGCTCACTATACGGTGTTTGTTCTAGCTTTAATCATGCTCTTTAGCGCGCTTTGGCATGTGCCGGAGCTGGTGCCAGGGTTAGCAGGTATAGGTATAATCGGGGCTTCTATGGCAGCATCAGTTCGCGTCCGGCAGAAGCTTGATTCTGGCGAATTGAAAATGAAAAAACCATTTTACTACGAGGTTCGAGCTCGGCTGAGTGGTACTCTTGCTCGGACGGGTGTGATTCATACCCCGCATGGCGACATACAAACGCCGGCGTTTGTTGTGGTTGGCACCAAGGCAAGTGTGAAAGCTATGACTCCAGAGCAAGTTCATGCGACGGGTGCCCAGGTCATGCTGGCAAACGCCTATCACCTGTATTTACAGCCAGGACAAGAACTGATCGAGAAGGCGGGTGGGCTGGCGAAGTTTGCGAACTGGAATTGTCCGACGTACACCGACAGCGGTGGATTTCAGGTGCTTTCACTTGGCAGCGGTTTCAAAAAAACGCTCAGCATGGAAGTGGAAGGTATTGTCGCCGACGATGTTATCGCGCCGCGCAAGGAGCGACAGGCTTGGGTAGATGACGACGGGGTGAACTTTAAGTCATACCTCGACGGTTCCATGCGCCGTTTTACACCAGAGCATAGCATGCAGGTACAGCACGGGATTGGTGCCGATATGTGTTTTGCGTTCGATGAGCTGACATCACTATTTGACGGCTATGAATATCAATGCGAATCCATGCGCATTCGAACGCAGCCGTGGGCAGAACGTTGCCTAAAAGAAATGCAAAGGTTACGCGCACTGCACCCAGAAAGACCTTACCAGGCCGTTTTTGGAGTTTTGCAGGGGGCAAACTACGAGGATTTACGGCGCGAAACCGCTGCCTGGATGGCCGAGCGGGATTTTGATGGCTATGGCATAGGTGGGGCTATAGAAAAACAACGGCTGGGTGAAATTGTGCGGTGGTGCAACGAGATACTGCCGGAAGACCGGCCAAAGCACATGCTAGGTATAAGCGAGCCGGACGACATGTTTGCGGCGGTTGAAAATGGTGTCGATACGCTTGACTGCGTGTCACCGACCCGCGTTGGGCGTAACGGTGCGTTCTATACTTTTGAAGGACGTAAGAACATTCGCGGCGCCATGTACAAAGAAGATTTCACCCCGTTGCTCGAAGACTGCCTCTGTTATACGTGCCAAAATTACACCCGGGCGTACGTGCAGCACCTGTTCCGCGCCAAGGAGCTACTGGCAAATACACTCATGTCTATCCACAATGAGCATTTCATTGTGGGGCTTGTTGATCAAATGCGCGCCAGTATAGAAGACGGCACGTTCTACGCCTTCCGCGACGTCTGGCTCTCACGGTACTACCACGGACGTACATAAACTCACTGTTGCCGCAGGCACCGCTGCGAAGCGGCGGCGACCCGCCGGTTCGAACGAAGCGCAGAATCCGCCATGGCTTGTCATTCCCGCGCTGCCGGAATCCAAGCTGTGCTTGTAACTGTGCGCAGTTGAAAGCCTCACTCAATTTAATTCATCGGCAGTTCAGGGCTGCTAAGCCGACCAGCTTGCTTTGATGCAAAGAGGGGGGCGAGCCTCAAAAAAGGAAACCCGCTCAATCGGTACCAGGTTGTCAGGGTTTCGCAACCGACAAAACTTTTCTTTCGCTCCAAGGTAGGTTGCCACTGGCACGCTTCCATCATCTCAAACAAGTTTTGCCAATCGCCACGGAAGTTGCAGAAGCACGACAGGGTGTGCAGACTGACATGGAGCCAGGTGACTCCGCATGCCATTCGTCTTAGCTATATCGCTGGCGCGACGGTTTTCTTGCGGCCTGCGGCCGCATTTCATGATTCGAAAGTTCATGATTCCAGCTCAGCTAGTCGTCTAACTGAACTGAGAGCGGGTTGAAATTCGTCTTTTTGTCGTAGTGGTCTTCGTTTTCTTTGTGCTTTAGCCAGGCTATAACGCGGTAGGTCACGGGGAGCATTATGGATTCAACGGTTACTTTAAAAACGATGCCAACCAATATGTAATTTACCATCTGGCTGCCTGTAATAAGCCCATAAAAGCCACCATGCAGAAGATGGTTGTGTCTATGGCCTCACCGAGCAGTGTCGATGCAACAAGTCGCTGCCAAAGCCGCTTACCTTGACTGCGAACTTTCATTTTGCAAGGACAAACGAATTTACAAATTCGCCCACTAGGTACGCCACAAGGCTTGCAGCCACTATACGAGGCACAAAACCAAAGACGGTGTTGAACTCACTTACATTCGGTGCGCCCGCGACAGAGGGCAGCGCTTTGCACTGCGGTGAGTACGGCTATCATAAGCGAGAAGCCAGAAAAACTCACCCAAATGGCGCGGCGTGTGTATTTGTAGCCGTACACTTCCGTCATAACATCGCCCAGTATGTAAGCGAGCGGAAGAGCAGCGCCCCGCCATCAGAAATAATCGGGCCGATAGCGATAAGTTTCATGGCACCCAGGTTGGAAATAATAAGCGTCGCGACACTAGCCGCCACCGCCAGGTCATAGTAGCGGTAATTTTTCGTTTTAGGCATACAATATAATCCTCAAGTTAGGGTGTTATTTTTATACTGTGTGCCACATCCTCGCTCGGCATAAAGCATGCCCGACAAGCTTTCGTAATTACTCAGATTGTATCATATTTCAAGCGTTAGAAAATCCTATTATTTTCATTAAGAACGCATCGAAGAATCTTCCACGCGCTTGTCATTCCCGCGCAGGCGGGAATCCATGTGCTTTTTCGACGTTTGTGTATAAACAATACATAACACTCTCACTAACCTTCTTATTCCTCCGCAGGTTCCCGCACCTGCTGGGCGGCTCATTTGTACGGACAAAATGAGAGTAAACCGCCGTGGAGAATGCAAACGACCGGCTTACTTGAAATTTCTTTTGACCTGTTTGGTTCCTCTCGAAACTCCCCGCCTTTAAGCGAGGGTCAAACATTCTCGTCACGCAAGCAGTCCAAAAGAAATTTCAAATCAGTCGTTATGCACCCGGTACCCCAAGAGGCGACCCCTTACAGCGTCGAGGAAAGCACTCACGGCGCATCACCCTCTATTCTGGCTATATCGCTTCGCGATGATTTCTAGCGGACCTCATGGCTGCGCGTTGAAAGTTGAGTGATGATAGTTTCTTGACAACTTGAACATTGAACGTTTAATCGTTTGATGTCTCCCGCCTGAAAATAAAACTAGGTTATCGCGGCTTGGCCGAGAGTGATGATGTGTTTTTGCGGTAGGTGTCGAAAGCGGCTTTGTCGTTGCCGTGAGCGCGGATGAAAGCGCTCATTTTTCGCCGCCTATGAAGTGAGGTAGCATGATATATGAGGCGCCGAGTTCATAGAGTTCGGCGGCATGGTCATAGCTGGTAGCGTGGCAGATGAATATCCCGTTTGCATTTTTACTAAGGTAGTACTTCAGTAACTCTCTGTTGGTAGTTTGTCCTGGCAGTATACTGACAATCATCTCAGCCTTGCCGATAGCCAGTTCTTCAAGCAGCTCATAGTCTGTCGCGCATCACCATACACGTGGTGAATGTGCTGGCGCTCAAGTGTCTCGATAACATCTGGGTTGTAGTCGACTACAATGTATTTTTCTTCATATCTCGAAACGTATTTACAAATTCGTGGCCGCCCTTTTTATACCCAAAAAGAAACAGTTTGTAGTCGGGACTTTTACCATGATCCGCGTATGCGTTGCGTCGCTCGAACATTGATAGCCAACGGGCAAAATAGCGAAACAGCTCGTCATTGTATTTCATAAGGTAGCTTGACGCGTCGATGGTGATAAGCGCTGTGAGTGTCAACGCGTTGAGCATACGGCCACTGGCCATTCCCTCACTGACTGCGAGTGCAATGACGATGATAGAGAATTCGCTTACTTGAGATAAATGTGCGGCCGTCTTGAAACCGGTTTGTTTGGTGAACCCGAGCAGCCCCATGCCGGTTGACACGCTAAACGGCTTCACAAAAAGCGCAATAGCAGATAGAAGCAGGGCGGGAACGAGTGCCTCAGACATACCCCCTAGCGTCATGGTACTGCCGAGACTGATGAAAAAGAGAACCAAAAAGAAATCACGTAGTGGCTTCAAGCGCGTACTGATTTCTTGTGCGTACGGCAGCGAGGCGAGCGATACACCCGCGAACAGGGCGCCCACTTCCAGTGAAAAACCGCTCACATCAAACACCGCTGCAACGCTAAATGCCCACGCGAGGGCAAAGGTGAAAAGAAACTCTTGGTTTGCCGCAAAAAACTTCGCCAGTTTATCCATGACAAACCAGCCGATAAACGTGAGCGTACCGCCTAGGAGTAAACCTTTGCCGATGAGCCCGTAAAGTTGGTCGACACCTCCACCGTCTTTTGCGGTCGCCAGAAAAACGAGTGCGATGGTCGCGGCCAAGTCTTCGACCAGTAACACACCTATGGCAATTTGGCCGTAGAGGCCGGTGCTGCTCGCGTTTGTCGACGAGATTTTTAACGACCACAATAGTACTGCTAAACAGCATGGCGACAGCTAAGACAAGCGCTTCGTTTCGTGGCAAGTCGAGGAGATTGCCAACGCCGTAAGTGAGGCCGCCGACGAGAAGCGTATTGAGTAGGAATATTAGGAACACTGGTTTACCGGTATTTTTATGACCCCAACGTTGAGCCCGAGTCCGACGATGAACAGCAGTAACGCTATGCCAATTTGGCTAAACGATTCAAATGCCTCATGGTTCTGGATGAGGTCGAGCGCGGCCGGTCCGCAAATGATGCCAGAGAGGATGTAGCCGATGATAAGTGGCTGGCGAAGCAGGCGCATGATAATAGAAACGCCTGCCGCCACGGCGAGCACGGCAGCCAGTTGCAGAAAGATAGTTGATTCCATTACAGTTCATTCTCCCATACTGCTTACGCCTCGCGCAACAGGAACCGAGCACGTGAGCGTTTTTATGTGCGCACAGCTTTTTCCTACATATTTGTCCCAGCTGGGACAAATATGTAGAATTTTAGTGATTTAACGCTGGAGTATTCGGCTGAAGCCGGGTGTTTTCGTTTACGCCGTGGCTGCTATACTACGAGCATGCAGTGGCAAAGAGTATTTATTCGTAGCAGCTCCTCGCGCGGACTTTTTGATTTGTTTCTTGTTTCGGCGGTTGCGAGCATATTGTTACTTCGATTTTATTTGCATGTGACTGGTTACCCAAGTATCGGTGGCACCAAATACCATATTGCACACGTATTGTGGGGCGGTATTATTATGATGACTGCATTTGTGCTAAATTTTGCGTTTTGGGACGCAGCATGCAAAGGGTGGTTGCATTCCTAGGTGGCGTGGGATTTGGCGTATTTATAGACGAGATTGGGAAGTTAATAACCCGTGACAACAACTATTTTTACCGACCAGCTATAGGAATAATTTATGCAATTTTTGTTGGATTATTTTACTCGTATCTTTCTTAACACGTCAGCAAAGGCTGACTAGTGAAGAGTACCAACAATGCACTGCGGCAGCTTGAAGAGGCCGTACATCAAGATATGGACGTGCATGAGCGTGCCGTGACGCTGCAGCTGCTTAGTCGTGCCAGCCAGCAATCTCATCTTACAAAGGAACTTGAAAGTTGTGAAAAAAACTACCGGTGGCCCCATCGCGGCCAAAAGGGCCATACAGACGATTGCGAGAGCGTTTTGGCGCCATGTATACACGTCTGTGGAATCGCCGGGGTTCTTCCGCGCTAGTGCGGTTGTTTTTATATTGCAAACGTTGGTGTTTGTCAGCGCTGTACTATGGGCTGTTTACACAAACATTGACGATGTTCGAGATTTTTTGCAGGGCAGGCTGATTATGGGCACAGCCTCGTAATGGGTCAGTTTGCAACCACAGTCGTTTCAGCAATCTGCACAGCAATGGGTCTTTTCTGGTTCAGTCGCTCACGCTTACGTGCCTTTGAATGGTTCCGACGCGACGCTCATAAACCTGTTACTCACACAATTTTTCGAATTCAGCCGCGTAGAATTCGGTGCACTGCCTGGTTTTGTGTTTAATCTTCTGTTGCTCGCTGTCATAAACGCTGCCATAGCCGAGGAAATACGCCGCGCCGTGGACTAGAATGAATCTTGCGTATATGTAAAATCGACAGTGTGGTATATTACCCAAAACAGCAAATGAACTGTAATGTTCCGGCTAGTTGATATCATCCCAGACTTTGATCCAGGGACAGCTGAGTTCGAGATTCGGTTTGATAAGTAGTATATTATTTCAGAATTTTCGCGACGAGTTTGCCGTAGCGGGTGGTGAGGTCGTGAGTGTTTAGGAAAGTGTGGAGGCGGACATTTTTGTTGCGGGCTAGGAGCTCCACGTTGCTACCTACAACCACTTGGTCTAGGCTACCGTAACAGATATCTATGGGGAGCGTGAGCCGCTTTACATCAGTCAGAATGGTTTGCTTTTCTACGCATTCTTTCAGGGTACGCATAACAGGCACCCCTGTTTCTGGCTGCTTGACAACGCTGCGGGGGAGCGGGGCTAGGTACATAAGCTTCCGAAACGATTCGGGATTTATGCGCGGATCATCCCTAAGGAATTTGTATGTGTTGAGGAGCATGCCGGTCAGCTTTCGTGCTGCAGTGTTCTTTATTTGCGACAGTGGTGGATAAACGGGTGGGCTTAAGAGCAGTAGCCTGTTGAGGTTCACTTCATGCTCGGTGGCGTACCGTGCTGCCAGAAGCGAACCAAGTGAATGTCCAATCAGTATAAACTGCTCTCTCAGGTGAAGTTTATTCATAGTGTGGTACAAAGAGCGCATGTGTTCGTCCATGGTGTAGTTTGACCATTCTGGTTTGGGTGAGCGACCAAAACCGAGCAGGTCAATGGTTATGCAGTGATAATTAGGCTCAAGATGGGGAGTACTTTTCGCCAGTCGTCACCACTGGCCGCGATACCATGCAGCAAGATAACTGTTGGTTTACTTTTTGTCGCCACTGTGCCTAACGTGCAACCGATAAGGTCTGCCGAGCACACCGTGTATAAGGTAATCAAACATCTATTCAGCATAACGCGGAATACAAACGATGTAAAATGTGCCTTTCATCTGTCAGTACTTTTTATCACATACTTTTCGTTTCGTTTCTCTATAGTAACTCATGGAAATTGATTTTCCACGAAAAAGGCCGAAAGTACCGGCCTTTTTAAAATGCTTTGATAATCATATAATAAGCAGAAATATGAAATACGATTTTTTATCGCGGGGCGGTGGCGAAACCATGCTGCTATCAAAGAAGTACTTGATGCCGTGCGCGCCGCAGGCAATACAGCGTATTGTTTTATTGAGAACACACACGAAGGTGAGATAGTTGAGTTTAGACAAGATCTTAGTATAGAAGAAAGAAATGCTAGCCACTGAGGTTATGGCATTAGACGACCCATTTTTGCGCAGTGTATTTGAAAAGATATGACAGCACAGAAAAGTTCGCAGTATCGTTGCTCGTTTTCCAGCTGGGCTTGCAGCGCACATGGAAGCTGGCGTGTCTTACGGTCTAGGCTGAGTTTTGCTATGCTGTTGGAAAACCTGAAAAACGGAGACCTCTGCATGGTATATTCGACGAAATGTTTACAGACCTTGAAGCTCTAAAAACCTGGCTTTCGAAAACGTAGTTATGTGTGTAGGTGAGTGACCTAGCTTTTTGCAGCTTGGCAAGATTCGCAGGTGCCGGTGAGTTCTATCTGGTGAGAAGGGAGAGTAAAGTTGCGGCGGGCGGCGAGTTCATGGAGTCGCTTTCTCTAGCGCTGGGTCTTCCGGCAGAGCTATGGAGGCACCGCAGTTTGCACAGGTGGCGTGGTGGTGATGTTCGTGAAAAGCCTCGCCTAGTTCGAGCCGATATTTCCAGCCAGTCGGTATGCGTACAATAATGCCAAGTTTTTCAAACAGCTCGCTGGTGCGGTAAACGCTTGCTCTGTCCACCTCTGGACAAGCGGCAACCAGCTCTGCCATGGTGAGGCTTTTGTGGTGCTGTAGGGCGTCAAAAACTGCTTGGCGTGGTTTTGAGACTTAAGTGGTTATCTTTTAGCGCCTTTTCAAATATAGATTGGCTAGTCACAGTCGCAAGTATAACATAAAATGCAATAAAGTCGCAAAAGAAATGTTGAACAATCAGAATGCGACAAAATTGCAAAAACATTACGCCTATGATGTACTACTAAGCATGACATCTATTTCACCCGATCACCTACAGGAAGCCCACAGTATTTTTTTGTGGAGGCCGCCATGCCATTTGGAGGACTCGTTCAAGCAGAGGTACCCAAGCCATCATTTCAGAAGTTTCAAGAGTGGGCGATTACCAATCGCTACACTACAGTTAGCGGTAGTAGTATTTTGTTCCACCGGTACCATCGCTACCCGGTTTCGCGGGGCTCATGGCAATTGTACTTGTGCCGCGTCAGGGGCAGAGGCCAGCGAGAATTCCCGGAATAGTCCTTGAAGATAGCATGAGAGTTGGAGTTCTTGCGGGGCACGAAACTGTCTCGTCTTTGGCGCAATCACTGCTCTCGACGGTGTATCTGAATAACCGCGCAAATGTACTTGATCATCCGAACGGAAATAAGCTTGCTGGGTTTGGTGGACATGCGGTAATCGCCGCTTCGGCACTTGCAAGCCGTTGGGATGTACACAGCGTAGTACACAAATTCAATACGCGGAGTTTTGGTACAGAAGTTACACGCCAAGGCTTACAAGACATACATATTGGTCAACAGACAGTTCGGGTGCGCGCAGGAGTACTTGCGCTAAATCGCGTAGGGCTTGAGGTTGCGAGCCATTATCAACCGCCTACGGGGGACATGTTTGGCAGTGGTCTGAGTGGTGAGGCTGGAAATGTAGCATTGACCTTGGCTGCGACAATGTCAAACCCCGATGCTGGAAGTGTCGATCTGGGACGTGCATTTGCAGAAATGAGCAGATAGTTTATGCAGGCCGAAACGTTACAAGAAGCCGATCTGCCCGTGGAATTAGTAGGTCTTGGTTTACAGAATGACTGGGAGAAGTTTTTTTCGGACACACTAAGCTTCAGTGATGATGAAATTGTCGATATGTTTGATGCTACTTTTGACGAACTAGCGGCTCGTGTAGCCGAAGGGCCCTCTGACGAGGAGGCCTTTACCGCTATCAAATCACTCGTGGGCGAAGTACAATCGCGTGGCTATGTCGAGCAGGCTATACAGATGGCCATGACGCTTGGGGCGATGGCCTGTAACCATAACCACATGCAAGGTCTTGCAAATGAAGTAGGGCAGTTGTTACTTGGAGAAAGTGACCACATCAAAGACGACGGGCATGATCACGACAAGCATGAAACGCATGATGTAAAAAGCTGTAAAGACTGCATGGCGGGTCGCAGATGTCGCAAGAAATAGAGGATTTGCGACAGATTTGCAGTATTATCACGCAAAAATTACACTAAGGTTAAGAAGTAAAGGATGCAAATTATGGCAAATTATGGACACATTATATTTTTCTCACTTATTGGAGGGCTGTTTTCGCTGCTCGTGGGCGCCTTGCTGGTAAGCCGGGAGCGCACTGCGCTAGCCTTAGCCAAGTATGCGACACCATTTGCGGCAGGAGCACTCATAGGGGCAGTTTTTTTCGATCTTCTTTCGGAAGGGGTTGAAGAATCACCAGTGCGAACACTCATGGTCTCGACCGTCGTTGGAATTGTACTGTTTTACCTTATGGAACGATTCATACACTGGTTTCACCATCACCACCGAGAAGATGAAGGTAAGCACGTATCCAAGCATCACGATAGTTCACTGCCACTCATCATAGCGGGTGATACTGTACATAATGCACTTGACGGTGTAGCGATCGCCGCTTCTTTTCTCATAAGTGTGCCAACCGGTATTGTGACGACTATTGCAGTCGCGGCACACGAGATTCCTCAAGAGATTGGGGACTTTGGACTGATGCTTCACAAAGGGTTGTCACGTGGACGAGCACTTCTAGTGAACGCGCTTAGCGCTCTCGCAACGACAGTTATGGCGGTGCTGACGTTTGCTATCGGTAGCACAGAAAAGTTGCCCATGGGCATACTCATCGGTCTGAGTGCAGGTTTTCTGCTTTACATTGCAATGAGCGACATAATCCCAGAACTGCACAAACACGATAAAGGCGGTAAATTTGTTGACTGGCAGCCACTACTACTGATAGGCGGCATCGTTACTGTGCTGTTTGCGGTTCAGATAGCGCATAAGTATATTGACGCTGGCCACGTTCATGAAGAGACGGCAAGCGAGCATGCTCAGCATAGTACTGTTGGCGATCATGCTGACAATGACCACGAAAACCACGATTAATCTGCTACACTAGCACTATGGAAATAGCAGTCGGAGTATTGGGATTAGTTGTCGTTGTGTTAGGCGGAGTGCTTATGTACGTGCTCTTAAAAAAACCATCAAATGAGAGCGCGTTACTGCTCAAAGAAGATTTGCGGGCGCTCAGTGAGGACATCACGAAGCTTAAAGACGGCGTGCAGACGCAAATAAGCGACCGGCTAGATAAATCGCAGTCAGCAATGTTCGGCGCTCTACAAAAACAGTCGAGTGAAAGCAATAAAATTATTACTGAAATCACTCGTAATCTCACTGAGCTAAAAGAGTCCAATAAGCGGGTGGTAGATGTCGCTGATGAGCTGAAAACGCTGCAAAATGTGCTGCAAAACCCGAAACAGCGTGGTGGTCTGGGAGAATATTATCTCGACACCGTGCTTGGCAATGTTTTGCCGCCGCATATTTATGAAATGCAGTACAAGTTCAAAGACGGTGAAATCGTCGATGCCGTCATAAAGCTAGATCGCGGCCGCTTGCTACCAATCGATAGCAAATTTAGCCTGGAAAACTACAACCGTTTGATTGAGGAAAAGGATAAAACGCAGCGCGATATCATCGCCAAAACGTTTAAAGCCGATCTCAAACTTCGTATCGACGAGACGAGCAAATACATTCGCCCCTAGTGAAAACACGCTGGACTACGCCTTTATGTTTATCCCGAGTGAAGCCATTTACTATGATCTGCTTATCAATAATGTTGGGGCGACTGGTACGAATTCGCGCGATCTTATCGAGTACGCCTTTATAGATAAAAAGTCATCATTGTCAGCCCTACGACGCTGCTGGCTTACCTGCAGACTGTCATGCAGGGGCTGAAGTCGCTGCAAATAGAAGAGCAGGCTAAAGACATCCAAAAGCGGGTCGGTGAGTTGGGCAAGCACATCGCGGCTCACGATAGCTTTATGCAAAAGCTTGGTAATTCACTGAGTACAACGGTCAATCATTTCAACGGCGCTCATAAATCACTGCAACGAATGGATAAAGATGTCGTGAAGATTGCCGACACAACAGCCACCGTCGAACCGCTCCTCCTCGACAAGCCGCAAACCGAAGACTAAGCCTTATGCCATCTCGATTGAAGTCACATCTTTAGTCTGTCGTTCCCGTCCCCAACCGAGTTGAGGATAAACCCGGCGGGAATCGAAGCCCTACTTTCCACCATCCTGTATTCATTTCAGTATCCATACGTCACCACTCACTACCATCTTGTCATTCTGAACGAAGTGAAGAACCTTCCTCGAGCTTGTCATTCCCGTCCCCAACCGAGTTGAGATAAACTCCGGCGGGAATCCATACGCTTGCTCTAGTTTCTGTACACTCACTACACCTGACAGTCTCACTTAGCCTTACTCACTCGGCAGTTCTCGGACTGTTAGCCGACCAGCTTTGCCTTGATGCAAAGCTGGGCAAAGATCAAGAGCAGAGCTCCGTCAATCGGTACCAGGTTGTCAGTTTTGCAACCGACAAAACAACTCGCTCCAGGTAGGTTGCCACTGGCAACCTACCTTTCACTCAAACAAGTTTTGCCGCCTGACGGAAGTTGCAAAGCCTGGGCAACATGGTAGCCGGGTGACTCCGCATGCTCGTCTTAGCTATGTCACTCGCGCGACGGTTTACTTGCGGCCTCACGGCCGCGCTCTTATCTCTTATCTCTATCTTGCCTTATGACGCTTACTCCCAGCGGCCTCCGACTGCGTGTTGGGTGTTTGTAATCTTTAACTTTGAAAATTTTCTGTAAATTCGTGAATTGAAACTTTGAAAATTCTTTATTTCTTTACTTGCTTCTTTACGCTAGAAGTCAGTTGGCGTTTGGCGAGGGCTTCGCACTCGCGTTTGGCGTCGGTGTACATCATTTGTTCTGGCGGAGTTTTTTGGGTCCAGGCACTTGGACCACGCAGGGCACCAACGACACCTAGCTCGCGGGCAACTTTCAAGTAGCGGATAGCGTCTATCACTACACCGGCACTGTTTTCGCTGTCTTGGACAGAGAGTTTCAAGTCCATCGTTATCGGTGCACCACCAAAGCCACGGAGGCGGATATTGAAGTACGCAACCTTGTTATCCTTCAGGTAGGGCAGGTAAGTGCTAGGACCAGCAAATAGGCTGTGCTCTGGCACGGCTATACCACGGATGGCGGTTTGGGCGCGGATGACATTTTCTTTGCTAATTTTTTGCTAGCGAGGCGCGACTGCACCATCATGTTG
This sequence comes from Candidatus Saccharimonadota bacterium, assembly GCA_016699935.1. Lineage (GTDB taxonomy): Bacteria > Patescibacteriota > Saccharimonadia > Saccharimonadales > UBA4665 > JAGXIT01. Next base: position 10,981 of record CP064992.1, on the reverse strand, counting down.
TTGAAGTCGGTATTGCCACCAATGTTGAGTTGCTGGTGAAACTCGACTTCGGCACCACGGTCAAAGGCAAGCTCTTGCAAGACCTGGCTAACGACACTGGCACCAATTTGGCTGCGCATGTCATCGCCGATAATTGGTAGGCCAGCATCGATGAATTTTTCTCCCACTTCGGGTCGCTGGCGATGAAAACTGGGATGCAGTTTAGAAACGCTATGCCAGCATCTATCGCGCACTGGGCATAAACTCAGTTGCTTCCTGTGAGCCTACCGGAAGGTAGTTGATAAGTATGTCGGCTTTGGTATCTTTCAGCACTTTTACGACATCAACAGTCTTGAGCTTGGCGACGCGAAAGCCGAGTTCTTCGGGCTGCTCTTTCATATAGTCAGACACGCCGTCGAGTGGATTGCCCATTTGTACCACCGGTCCAGCCGGAACCTTTGCTTGAAACACTCTAGCGCAGTTTGGCTTGGCAAAAATCGCCTTGCCAACTGGTTTGCCAACTTTTCGTGGGTCGACATCAAAAGCCGCAACCACATCTATGTCACTCGTCCGGTAGCCCCCGATATCAGCGTACATGATACCCGGTATGTTATCTTCCTTGTGCTCCCGGTAATATTCAAACCCTTGGTACAGCGAAGAAAAACAGTTTCCCACACCCACCACTGCAACCTTGATAGAACTTTTCTTGACCATAAAAATAACTCCTTTTATCAAGTTTACGGTTCACAAATGTATAAATCCAATACATAGTATTTACATTTGATATAATAAAAACTTATGGATGATAGTTTAAAAAAGTTTGTTGCAGTTGTCGAAGCCGGTACATTTACGCGTGCTGCCGAAACGCTGCACATATCTCAGCCAGCACTAAGTGTGGCTATGAGCAAGCTCGCGAAAAAGTATGGTGTTGTCCTGTTTGAGAGTACTGGGCGTAGTGGTGTACAGCTAACGCCGGCTGGCGAGTACATGTACAATGCTGGACTCGAGCAACGGCGAATCGAACATAATCTGCAGTCCCAATTAACTTCGATTGGTGGCGAGAAAGTGCCACTGAGGATTGGGCTTATCGATAGTGTTGCAGCCTTGCTTACGACGACCGATGAGCCCCTAAAAACGCTTGAATCTCGGGCCCAGTTGAGTTTGTATGTCGAAAATTCGACGGCTCTTCGGCAAGCAGTCCGACGGAGTGAACTAGATGTTGCGATAATCGTGGCAGATGACGCCCAGGATGACAAGCTAGAAGTAGCTGCTGTCGCTTCAGATAATCTTTTTATGGTTTGTTCGCCGTCGGAGGTCGAACAATTTGAAGTAGCTATAGTACAGGGCATACCTGTTGCCTTCCTTTCGTATGTACCAGAATCGATGACATTTACTGTCATAGAGCGTTCTTTGAGACCATCTGGGATAAAAGTTAACCCTATAGTTTACTCTACCAGTCCAGATAGTATGCTCGCTATGGCATCGAGAGGCCGTGGCGTAGCTATTTTGCCAGAAATACTAGTAAAAAGGGGCTTAGAAAGTGGTGTGCTGGTTCGTGTAAACGTACAGGGAAAACCATATGCTGTTCGGCGCCGTCTGCATGTCGTGACTCTGAAAGGCCGCAAACTGCCACCGCGGCTGGTTGGCCTTGCTCTTGCCATGCGCGAACAACTGAAAACCTATACTGTTGGTTGATATTTCATCTGGGATGGGTCATTGACAGAGAGGAGTGTAACTTCGCGGCTTATATCCAGCCAACCGAGAGGGCTAGCAGCAGTATAGCTCCAAGGGCTATTCGGTAAACGGCAAACGGTTTGAAGTTGTGGTGAGCGATGTAGCGGATGAGCCAGCTAACCGCCAGTAGCGCAGTGAAGAAGGCTGCCACTAAACCGATAATGATTCCGACCCAGCCTCCCGATATGGTCGGCACGTCGCTTGAGTATTTTGCCAGCTTGTAGGCACTAGCGAGAACAAGCACGGGTATGCTCAGGTAAAACGAAAATGCGGTTGCAGTTGGGCGGTTCAGCTTGACAGCCAGTCCACTCACGATGGTTGCACCGCTGCGCGACACGCCAGGTATCATGGCGACACATTGCCCAAGGCCGATGAGCAAAGCCTGTTTTGTGGTGATGGAATCTAATGTCACTGGATCGTCTTTGCTATGAACCGGTTTGTTATCGACCAGCCACAAAATGACGCCGCCGATGATAAGTGCCAGAGCAATCACCACCGGCACCGATATTGCCGATGACACTTTGTCGAATGCCAGCCCGATGACGCCAGCAGGTAAGGTGCCGAGCGCCAGTATTTTCCAAAAGTTGAGCGCCGCAGCTTCTCGCCGCAAAAGTCCCAAGCTTTTCTGCCACAAATCGTGACGATAATACCACACAACCGCGGCGATTGCCCTACCTGTATAACGACCGTAAAAGAGCTCGTGCGTATCTTTAAACCCAATCAGTTTTTGCGTCAAGATCAAGTGCCCCGTACTAGAAATAGGCAAAACTCCGTTATGCCTTCAACAATACCCAGCAGCAACGCCTGTAAGATTTGAATCACGCATATTAGTGTAGCATGCGAACTAGCAAAGCATATGATCTGCAAGACGCTTTCGAGCGCGGTTAAGTCGTTGAATACTTTTTCCTGGACGGGTTAGGCCAAGTACTAACGCTGCTCCGTTCATTGTAGACTGCTTCACGACGAATGAAGCGTGCTCTTTGAGTGCTGAGGCTCTTGTGCCAGATTTGAAGTTTGTCTGTTTGGGTCTGCTTGCTAATGCTTGTGTGATACCACGTAAAGCAATGATTGATGCTTTTACAACGCTGCCTTCTGTTCGCATCGATTCATGTGTAGCCCAGTGTCTGCTGAGCATTGTTTCGTAAGGATCACGCAGTAGGCCGTGGCGCAGTGTTTTTGCTAGTGAATATGCGGCACAAAAAGCCGTGGATGCGCGTTCTTCGCGCTCGGCTTTTATCGATGGAACACTGGAACGAAGTGCAATTAGGGAAAAAGTACGACCATCTAGCAACCCTGTTGCGATACGCTCTCGCTGATGCCGAGGGTCATCCATATTGAGCGCATCATATGAGCGGTTAAACCACGAAGCGATGTCTGGATTATTTGGATCAAGTTGAGCTAGACGTAAGCCGGCTTTTGCGGCAGCCTCACCCGCCAAGGTCGGATCTATTGCGGCAACTACAGGGCGCATACCTATGCTATATGCTGCCATGGCACAAAGAGCGCCTATGTGATGATCAGCGCTAACATTAGTCTGGCTACGAAATGCTAACCAGCGACCGTATTGAGCTTCGTCCATGTTTAGGAAACTATATAATAACTACTTAATTAAATCAATAACTAAAGCGGCGGTCCAGGAGAAGTTTTGGGCACCGAGGGGTTCGCCAGTGACGGGGTCAAAATATTCGGCGAAGCCGCTGCGGCGCACCATGTCGAGAGTGGTTTCGGTGAGTGCATCGGCGTGGTCTTTGTAGCCAGCTCGCCGCAAACCATCGATGATGAGCCAGTTGGTGTTGACCCAGGTTGGACCTTGCCAGTACAGATCGGGGTTAAACTGGGGCTGTCAAGCGGCACGCTTGGTACCGGAAAAGCTGGGCCAAAGATGTGTTCATTTTCGAGCTGTTTTACTAGGTGTTCAGCTTGTTCTTTTGTGAGCACTCCGGCGTAGAGCGGCATGAGGGCGGCAATGCTCGGTTGCTTTAGGAGGCGGTGGGTGATAAAGTCACGTGACCAGTAAGTTTTGCTATATGGGTCATACAGCTCATGCAGGGCGCGTTCGCTTTTTTCCATGTGTTGCTGCAGGTCGTCAGGCAGTTCATGATGCAGGGTGCGAGCAATATCACGCAGTCGTTCATTGGCACGGATGAAGATGCAGTTAAAGGTGAGGTCTTCTATACTAAACAGCCCGTGGTCAAGAATTTTGAGAGAATCGTACGCTTTCCGACGCAAGCGGCGCTGTGCATCAAAATAGCTCAGTGTCTCGAGTGTGGAAAGGCGTTGGCCAGGCGGTATATAGTGTCGATCGCGTCGGAAGAAACCGATGACTCCATCCAGTCGAGTCCAGCGGATAAACCGAATCCAAGCCGGCATAATGTGTTCGTGGAGCTCGGATGTCCAGGGGGAGTATTATCGAGGCCGCACTCCCATGGGTGCAACAACAGAACAAGCCCTTCATCGTGCGGGTCGCGTTCGCGGTAGAGCCATTCATGATACGAAACGATGTGTGGCAGCATCAGCTGCTGGTACCATCCTCGTCGCTCTGCAAGCGACAATTTCTGGCCGACCTGCCAGACCGCTTCGGCAAGCATGGGTGGCTGTGTGATACCACTGGTGGCGATACCATCGGGCGAGTAGGGGCTTATCCAGCTTCGCCAGAACTCTCTATCGCGGCGGTATTCTGGTTCGTTACTGAAAATCATGTTTGGCAGCATGCCATTACTCCACTGGCCTTTACGAGGCTCAAGCAGTTCGGTTTGGGCGCGGTCGACATCAATATGGCGCAGGCCAATCGCTACGAAAACAGCTATCCCATAACCATTGGTGCGGGTACAGGTTTTCGGCTGGGATGGTGTAATTACCTCTGTCGTTTGCACGCAGGATTAGTCGAGCTTGCTCGTCAAGTGGCAGCTGAGCATGCTGCTCTACGTCTGCAACTTCTTGCTCAGTCAGCACCTCTTCAACTTTTAATTCATCTAGCTCGTTTTCGCTCATGCTTCTTAAAGTATACTGCATATTCCTATAGGTAGTATTATGTTCTGTATGGAACGGACGAGGAAGATAGTTTGGCTCAGTATGCTGGTGTTTAGCGTCTGCATGGCAAGCTGTTTCGCGCTAGAGCCGCGCTGGACGACATTTAGCCGCTATGGCACTTTGGAAGAGACATTTCCTCTTTTCGCCGCAAGCATGATGGCTGTGGCAGTTACTTTATGGGTTTTTGGATTATTTGTTAGGGTGCACCTAAAGAGTTTAGGGAAGGCGGCCGCTCTACGGGTTTGTGCGGTCATAGTTGTCGCACTCATTTTACTGCCTTACACGGCTGGTCCAATTATCCGCAATTTTCACAATTCTCTTGCGGCAGTGATGGCGGTTATATTTTTGACCGTAAGTATTTCTATTGCAAGGCAGCAAACCGGTAGAAATCTTTGGCCATTTGTCTCGTTACAATTCGTAGGGTTCTTGATAGGCGTCGGCTGTTTTATGTTCTTATTACGCACCCCAAGCCCGTTGTGGGGTATTTTTGAGCCACTTTTTTGCGTAGGTGCTTGCGGATTTATGCTCAAGACAATGCAGCTTACTCACCACGAGGAAGCTTAGCGGTAGTTGGTGAAGCTTAGGGGGAAGTCAGGTCTTCGCGAGCTTTCAGTAGTTGCATGACAGCTTGGAGGTCGTCTTTGCTGCTGCTCATGACACGCACGGCGTCGCCTTGGATTTGGGTTTTCACTTTGGGATAGGTATCGCGAATGAGTTTGGTGAGGGTTTTGGCTTTGTCTTGGTCGAGTCCAGCCTTGAACGGCACTTCTTTGGTGGCTTTTAGGTTTGATTCGGCTATTTCTTTGAAACGTCAAGGACCTTTTGACTTTGACCACGGGCAGCGAGTTTCTTACGTATTATTTCTAGGATGGCCTCCACCTGCCACTCGCCACTACCCACCACTTTGAAACCTTTTTGTCTTCCAGCCAGTCCAGTTCGGCTGGCGTGCCCTTAAAGTCATAGCGGCTTGCCATTTCACGCAAAGCTTGGTCGAATACATTATTCATTTCGGCCTTGTCATATTCACTCACGATATCGAAAGAGAAGTTTCCCATAGTTTCTAGTATACTGCTTTAAGAGTTAAGAGTTAAGAGTTAAGAGTTAAGAGTTAAGAGTTAAGAGGAGCCAGCATGAACGGGTTTGATGATGGGGTGATGGTGGGGAGACGAAAATGATAGCCACGGTGCTATTTCGCGAGGTTCAAATACTTGAGCGTGTAGATTCGCTGGCTCAAGAAATTGCGAAAGACTATGTACCACGAAGCGGGCTGCATACCATAACTGTCTTGAATGGAGCACTGCACTTTGCTTCGGCGCTGAGGTTTGCGATTGCAAAAGCAAATCCTGACCTTGGGTTTGTGATGACATCTGATACGATTCATCTTGCCAGCTATCACGGCACGGATTCAAGTGGTGAAGTAAAGAAAATTAGCGACCTTACTCACTCCGTTGAGGGCAAACACGTGCTCATTCGCTGCGACACTAGCGGCTATGGATTTTTGTATGTGAGCTACATATTCGTCGTTAAGAGTATACTTACGAAACTTTTTGGTCGTGAGCAGTCTATACAAAACATGTGTTAATTCTGCACGACTGGCAGGTTTTTCCACCTCTGATGGCAAAGTTATACGTGTAAATAATGATTCTATGTATTCTTGTGCGGTCATATGTATGGAGATGCGGGGTAGTCATGACGCTACCGTTATTGCCCTGCAGGCAATCACCTATTCTCGGTCACCGCATCACGTATACTGTATCATATCTGTCAGTACTGATTGGCTACACCCTAACTCACATCCACTTTTTTCTCGTTGTCATCCCGACCCCCGCATCAAGTGCGGGGCAGGCTTCGTGGAGGGATCTCTTAGGTGTCAATATCATGGAGATCTTTCGACTGCGCTCAAGATGACAGCTCAAAGGGTGGATGTGGGTCAGCCTAACCTATTATAAGCACAAGCTTTTTGCTATACTACAATTACCTAACAAAATATAATTTGGGGAATAAAGTAGATGCACCAAACAACAATTGTATCAAAGCGACTTGTGTTTGCACTCGCTGCTTTTGGCTTTGTGGCCGTGTTTGCCCTCGCAGCAACGCAACTAGTCAGTGCTCGCCAAGGAGCGGATGACGCAACTATGACGCAAGACAGTACCGAACAGAAAGTCGAAGACGGACCTGGGGCGCAATCAGGTGTGCCCGATGATAGCAATCGCCGAAAACAGGCTGAACTAAGGATTAATCAGCTCCGCGAAGATGCTAAAAAAGAGTTAGAAAAAAAGCGTGAAGGCCGCAAGGAAATGGCCGAAGACAAGCGTAAACTCGTGTGCGAAAACAGGCAGAAGGCAATCGAAAACAAGCTCACGGCTTTCAATCAGGCGGCAAGTAAGCACCTTACCAAACTGAACGACGCAAACACACGTATTCAATCTTACAAAGCCGTCGAGGATCCTCAGCTTGCTGGTTATGATGAGCTCGTAGCCGCTGCAACCGCGAAGCAAGAAGCAGCCACGGCTGCTGTTGCTGCGCTTAAGGAAGTTGCAACGGGTGTAGACTGTAGCGACCCAGAAACAGTCGTAAAACTGACCGAGGTGAGGGAAGCAGCTAAAGCAACGCGCTCGGCTCTCCATGACTATCGAAAAGCGCTCAAAGACATGGTGGTAGCGCTTGCGCAGTCCAAGGACGATGCTGAAAACGGTGATAATTCCGCTAGCGATGGGATGAACGATTCTCGAGATGGCTCCACAACAGATATGACAGGAGGAACGAACTAATGAAATATTCACTCTCTGAGCGTGGTACTGGGCATATTGTTGCCTTTTTGCTTGTGGTCGTAGTTGCCGTAGTTGGTTTTGTAGGTTATACGGTGATGAACTCCCAGGACAATAAAGACAATACGGTGTCCACACAGCAAAAAGTCGAGGCGGTGCCAGAACTAAAGCAAGCCGATGCGACACTGAGCGACGCAAATAACGAACTTGAAACAGGTCTCGATACAACGGCGCTCGACCAAGACATCGACGCCATGCTATAGACATTTGGGATTTTGTTTCCTATGAGAACCGCTTTCTGGCGGTTCTCGTTTTGTAACTCTTAACTCTTCACTCTTAACTCTGTATACTATGTACCAATGAACTACCAACACGCAGACATCGCATCGGCCGCCGAAACACTTCAGGCGCAGTTTGAGACGCTCGATGATAAAGCCGCCATCATGCGCGCTCCAGAACTCGGTGCGCTCTATGCGCAAATCCGTACATTGCCAAACGAAGTGAAATCGTCCTTCGGTAAAGAGCTTAATGAGCTGAAAAATGAGCTTCAGGCAAAAGTAGATGCCATGGCCGACGCCGAAGTTGAGCTACCGTCCATAGACGTTACTGCCCCTATGGATGTAAATGCCTCGCTCCCAGGCTTGCTCGCTGCTGAAGCAGGTAGCCTGCATCCGTTAAGCCAAGAGACGAACCACATCAGTGACATCTTTAGTCGCATGGGTTTTGTCACCGAAGAATCACGCGAAATCGACGACCAGTACCACATGTTTGAATCGCTAAACTTTCCGAAAGGCCACCCCGCCCGCGACGATTACGACACCTTTATGACGGTCGAAACCGACGCAGACGGCGACCCTTTCATTGCGCCAGCACATACTAGTACTATGCAAAACCGCACGCTGCGTAAATATCGAGACGACCTGGCGAAAGGCGAAGCCATCGCGGCAATTGTGCCTGACCGCTGTTTCCGCAATGAGGATCTCGACGCCCGCCACGAGCATACGTTCTATCAGGTTGAGGGCGTCTACGTGGCAAAGGGTGTGCATGCCGGTATGCTCATTGCCACCTTGCAAGAGTTTTTGCAAGAATACTATGGCCAGCAGCTCGACGTGCGGGTGAATCCATTTTATTTCCCATTTACCGAACCAAGTTTCGAATTTGCCCTGAGCTGTCCATTTTGCAAGGGCAAGGACGCCGGCTGCAAAGTATGTTCTGGCGAAGGCTGGATAGAACTACTTGGTTGCGGCATGATTCATCCAAATGTGCTCAGAGCAGCAGATATTGACCCGGCCGAGTACACTGGCTTTGCCTTTGGGTGCGGAATAGACCGTCTGGTCATGATGAAATACGCTATCGAAGACATCCGTCATCTCGAAAGCGCCAAACTAGACTTCCTGGAGCAATTCGCATGAAGAGAATGAGGAACGAAGAATGAAGAACGAGGAACCTAAAACAAAAATAAGACAGTTTACTGACCTTGAAGCGTGGAAATCGAGCAGGGTGCTTGTAAAAAACGTATACCGCGCATGCTACCTCTATCCAAAAGAAGAGCAGTATGGCCTTGTGAGCCAAATGAAACGGTCTTCGGTGTCGGTTGCTTCAAATATTGCCGAAGGTTTTAAACGTGACACCATGAAAGACAAAGTGCACTTTTATGTTATGGCACATGGCTCATTGATCGAGTTACAAAACCAAATTATCCTTTCGCTCGATCTGCAATTTATTGATGATCGAAGTTACGATGACCTTATGTCGTTATGCGAGCGAGCAGATAAGCTACTAACTGGCTTAATAAGGGCATCAAAGGAGCGATTATGAATCTACATTCTTCATTCTCCGTTCCGCGTTCTTCTTACGGAGTCTACTCATGAAAGTTTCACTCAATACTATACGCCAGTACGTTAATTTCGAGCTACCACCCGTAGATGAGCTAGTTGCTCGTATTAACGAACAGTTGGGCGGCGTCGAGGAAGTCGTAGATATTGGCGCAAAATACAAGGGCATTGTTATCGCAAAAGTGGTCAAGTGCGAACCACACCCGGATAGTGACCATTTGCATGTCTGTGAAATCGACATCGGTGATTACCCCTTACCCCCTACCGTCGAACGCCTACCGTCAAACCTCATCCAGGTCGTCTGCGGCGCTCCAAACGTCCACGCCGATATGTTCGTCGCCTGGCTGCCACCCGGCGCCACCGTACCGGCTAGTTTCGACAAAGAGCCGTTTGTGCTCGATGTGCGCAAAATCCGTGGCGTCGAAAGTAACGGCATGCTGGCTAGCTCAGCCGAACTCGCTATAGGTGACAACCACGACGGCATAGTGGAAATTGATACAACGGAGTGGAAGCCGACAGGGGTAGAAATTGCACCCGGGGTGGACTTTGCCCGTGCGTATGGGCTGGATGACACAATTATCGACATAGAAAACAAAATGTTTACCCATCGTCCTGACCTCTTTGGTCAGCTCGGTGTAGCGCGCGAGATTGCAGGCATACAACAGCAGCCATTCGTCAGCCCAGAATGGTACCTGCATCCTGTCATTCCGACCGTAGCGGAGGAATCTTCTCCTAACGCAGCGGAAGATTCTTCGGCTTCGCCGCTTGGTAGCGGCTCCGCTCAGAATGACAAGCAACTGGAGTTAACGGTCAGTAATGACGCAGGAGACAAAGTTCCACGCTTTATGGCGGTCGCTATCAAAGACATCGAGATTAAACCCAGCCCACTTTGGTTGCAATGCGCACTCGTCGCTATGGGCGGCAAACCCATCAACAACATCGTCGATGTCACAAACTACGTCATGCTTCTCACTGCCCAACCGACTCACGCCTATGACTACGACAAGCTCCGCGGTCATAAGATTGGCGCACGGATGGCTAAACAGGGTGAACAACTCCCGCTCTTAAACGGCAAAACATATACGCTCGAGGCAGATGATATCGTCATCGTCGACGGCGAAGGTCCCGTTGGTCTGGGTGGCATCATGGGTGGTGGCAATAGTGAAGTCTCGGCGAGTACCAAAAATATCGTGCTCGAAGTCGCCAATTTCGATATGTACACCGTGCGCAAAAGTAGCATGCGACACGGCCTTTTCACCGATGCATTGACTCGTTTCAATAAAGGCCAGTCACCACTGCAGAATGACCGAATCATCGCCCTGCTCATGCAGTCAGTTTTTGACGTCGCAGGTGGCTCACAGGCATCGAATGTCTTTGACGAGTGGAATCTAGAATCAAGAATCAAGAATCAAGAAGTCGAAGTGTCGAGTCAGTTTATAAACGACCGACTTGGTTTGGCGCTGGATGTTCAGCAGATACAAATGCTGCTCGAAAACGTTGAATTTACCTGCACGATTCATGATACATCTATCAAGATTCAGCCGCCATTTTGGAGGACTGACATTGACCTCCCCGAAGATATCGTCGAGGAAGTGGGACGTCTGTATGGCTTCGATAAGCTGCCACGCGAGTTAC